>NZ_CP120695.1:4800000-6030000 GCF_045571455.1 Bradyrhizobium sp. STM 3561 | reverse complement strand
GTTCAATATCCATCCCGACACGGGCTACAAATGGCTTGCACGATGGCAAGCGGATCAGAATGTCGACGACCGCTCGCGCCGACCGCATGCGAGCCCGGGACAGACCGATTGCGAGCTTGAGGCACGTATTCTCGCGGTACGCGATGCCCATCCGGCATGGGGAGCTCGCAAGATAGCTCACTGCCTGGAGCGCAATGGCTTGCGTTCGCCAGCAGTCTCAACAGTTCATCAGATCTTGCGTCGGTCTGGCCGCATCAAGCCTCCGATCGGCGGCCCGACGGCAAGCCAGCGTTTCGAGATGCCGGCCCCCAATCTGTTGTGGCAGATGGACTTCAAAGGCTGGGTTCGGCTCGGCAATGATACCCAGTGCCATCCTCTGACGGTGGTGGATGACCACTCCCGCTATGATCTGTGCCTGCAGGCCTGTGCCGATCAACGCACAGATACCGTGCGCAGCCGCTTGGAGAAGACCTTTCGCCACTACGGGCTCCCGGAGGCTTTCTTCGTCGACAATGGTTCGCCCTGGGGTGATCCTTCCGGCGAGCGATGGACACGGTTCTCGGTGTGGCTGCTCAAGCTTGGCGTCGCCGTCATCCACAGCCGCCCATATCACCCGCAAAGCCGCGGCAAGAATGAACGATTCCACCGCACCCTCGCGGCTGAGGTGTTCGCACTGCGACAGTTCCGCGATCTCGCAGAGACGCAGCGTGCCTTCGACGCCTGGCGGGAAGTCTACAACTTCGAACGGCCACACGAGGCGCTCGGACAACAGGTCCCGGCCAGTCGATATCGGCCCAGCCAGCGACCAATGCCCGATCGATTGCCACAGGTCGAATACGACAGCCATGAGATCGTGCGCCGCGTCTCCACGACCAAAGCCTATGTCAGCTTCAAGGGACGTCTTTGGAAAGTGCCACAGGCCTTCCGTGGCGAGCGCCTCGCCATCCGCCCCTCGGCAAACGATGCGCAATACGGGATCTTCTTTGCCGCCCACCAAGTCGCTATCATCGACTTGGCGAGCGGAGAATGTGTCGGCTATGTCCCCGAACACCCGTCGGTCATGTCCCCGGGCTGAACATCAAGCCGGACGATGACAGCTTTGAGGCGGCCCGACGTTAGCCGACAAAAAGCCCCGGAGATATCTCTCCGGGGCTTTCGTCGTTTCGCCACTTGCAGCGATGCAGCTAAGTCCTCGTCCGCATCCGCATCATGAATGTGTCGAAGCTGAGCTCGGCCACCTGCATCCAGGCCAGCGACTCGCTGCGAAACGCGGTGAGGCTCGCATACATCTTGCCGAAATGCCGATTGCTCTTGGCGAGATCGGTATAGATCTCGTTGGCCGCGCCATAACAGCCTTCGAGCACTTCCTGTGGGAACGGTTTGAGGATGGCGCCGGCGACCAGCAGCCGCTTCAAGGCCGGCGGGTTGACGGCATCGTACTTGCCCGTCACCCAGGTGAAGGCGTCGCGCGAAGCGCTCTCGACCGCGGCCTGGTAGTGCTTCGGCAACGCGTTCCACTTCTCCAGGTTCATGACGTTGTGGCCTTGCCCGGTGCCTTCCCACCAGCCGGGATAGTAATAGTACTTTGCGACCTTCACGAAGCCGAGCTTCTCGTCATCATAGGGACCGACCCATTCGGCCGCATCGATCGTGCCCTTCTCCAGTGCGGGATAGATGTCGCCGCCCGCGATCTGCTGTGGCACGCCGCCGACCTTCGCGATGATCGTGCCGGCGAAGCCGCCGACGCGGAATTTCAGCCCTTGCAGATCGGCCATCGACTTGATCTCCTTCCGGAACCAGCCGCCCATCTGCGCGCCCGTGGAGCCGGTGGGCACGCCGATCGCGTTGTGCTCCTTGAGGAGATCATTGAGGAGATCCTGTCCGCCACCCCATTGCAGCCAGGAGATGTGCTGGCGCGTGTTGAGACCGAACGGCAGTGCCGTGCCGAAGGTGAAGGCGGGATTCTTGCCCCAATAGTAGTACAGCGCGGTATTGCCGATCTCGACGGTGCCGTTCGAGACCGCATCGAGCACCTGCAGGCCAGGGACGATCTCGCCCGCGGCGAACGGCTGAATCTGGAAGCGGTTGTCGGTGATCTCGGCGACCCGCTTGCAGAAATACTCGCAACCGCCATACAGCGTGTCGAGAGATTTCGGCCAGCTTGCAGCGAGCCGCCACTTCACTTCGGGCATCGATTGTGCGACGGCCGGCGCAGCAACAGCAGTTGCGGCCAGGCCCAGTCCGCCTGCCGTCAGGAATTTACGACGTTCCATGCGTTTCCCTCCTGTGATGTCGAGTCCTCGACGAGGGATTGCGGTCTTGACGCCGCTTTGGTCTTCGCCGGTGGCCGACGTTTCTTGTCGTCCGAAATTCAGTGCTCCCGGATCGTGGTCAGGATGACCAAAGGGGAACTGCAAATCAAGCGCACTCTTGTTGTGTGGCCGACGAAGCCGATCAATGCTGCGCTGCGAATGCGGCTTCCATGACCTTGCGTGTCTTCACCGTTTCGTTGCCCGGGTCGAATTCGACATCGCTCCAGCGCACCACCGCGCCATGGGCGATGTCATGCTTCAGCTTCACGCGATGTGCGAGCCCGATCGGCAACGCGCCCGTCTTGAGGGTCGCGGCTGCCGGTAACAGCTTGCCCCATACCGTGTAGCCGCCTTCGCCATCGAGCATCTCCCCAGCGCGCAAGTTACGTTTTGCAACCGCCGCGACGTCGCCGCGGAAGCCGTGAGGTTGCCCGGTCGGCTCGCCCCGCAGCGCGGCCGACAGCACCGAGACATTCAGCTCGAGCCCGATCAGATGATACGGCTTGTACATGGCGGCGAAACGTCCGCTGGCGTCGGTCTTCAAGCCATATTGCCGGAAGCAATCGGCGGCGTAGTCGTTCGGCGCCTCCAGTACGACATAGACGCCCCAGCGCAGATCGCGAAACACCGGCCGGCCGTCGCGCTCGAGCGAGGAGACGACCTCGACGACGCCGGACCGCTCCAGCACGCCGCCGCGCGAGCGTGGCCGCATGATGTGCGGCAGGTCGTCGACGCCGCAGGGCGGAAACAGCAGGCCGTCCGCGGGCACGTCGAGGCTGCAGGCATTGGCGATCGCGGCCATCTCGATCGCCGATTTGGTCCCATCGAGGAAGGAGTTGAACATCTGCGGGTTCATGCCGGCCGACTGCGCCTCGCCCGCGGTCAGGCCGTAATGCTGCCAGACGCCATCGGGCGTCACGTCGTGGTAGGCCGGCAGGTACTTCGTCCCCTTGCCGGCGGCGACGACGCGGAAGCCGGTGGCGCGGGCCCAGTCGACCATCTCCGCCGTCAGCGCCGGCTGGTCACCATAGGCGAGCGAATAGACGACGCCCGCCTTGCGCGCTTCCTCGGCGAGCAGGGGGCCAGCCAGCACGTCGGCCTCGACATTCACCATCACGATATGCTTGCCCGCCGCGATCGCGGCGCGCGCATGCTTGATGCCGACGGCGGGATTGCCGGTCGCCTCCACCACCACATCCATCGCGCCGCCGGCGATCGCGCGAGCGCCGTCATCGGTGAAGACGGTCGCGGCGATCCGCTCCGCGTCCCAGCCGACGGTGCGGCAGGCCTCGCGCGCGCGATCGCAGTCGATGTCGACGATGATGGGCACCTCCAATCCCGGCGTGTGCGGCACCTGCGCCAGAAACATCGAGCCGAATTTGCCGGCGCCGATCAGCGCGACACGGACGGGCTTGCCGGCGGATGCGCGGGCCTGGAGGAGGCGGAAGAGGTTCATGTTGTCATCCGATGAGTCTCGTGTCCCGGACGCGGTGCAGCGGTTCTTCAGCGCTGCTCCGCAGAGCCGGGACCCAGTGCGAGGGAATTCGGCGCGGCGTGGGGCCCGGCTCTGCAGCGGATCGTCGAAGAGATGCTGCGCTGCGTCCGGGGCACGAGAGCATTCTACTCCGCCGCCTGCCTCGGCGCACGAGCAAGCCGCAGCAGCGCATCATCATCCACCGTCTTGATCGGTGTGAAATCGCGATGCGCGATGTAGTCCGGTCGTGTGGGAGTGCGGATGTAGTTCGAGACCGCGTTCAGTGTCAGGTACACGATCTTGCGCGGGTAGGGCGTGATGTTGCCGCTGGAGCCATGCACGAGATTGCCGTGGAACATCAGCATGCCGCCTGGTTTGCCGGTGGGCGCCACGATGCCGCCCTGCTTGACGAGGCGCGTCACCGTGTCCTCGTCCAGCGTCCACAGCGGATAGGAGGTGGTGGCGAGGTCATGAGAGGCTTCGAGATCGCCGGCATTCTGGCTGCGCGGCACCAGCATCAGGGGGCCGTTGATGGGCATCACCTCGTCGAGGAAGATCGCGATGTTCATCGCACGCGGCTCAGGCATGCCGTCGTCGCGCTTCCAGGTGCCGTAATCCTGGTGCCATTGCCAGACGTCGCCGGTGAAGGCCGATTTCGCATTGATCTTGAACTGGTGCATGTAAACGGGTTCACCGAACACCTGCTCGACCGGCTCGATCATGCGCGGATGCGCACCGAGAATTCCGAACGCCTCGTTGTAGAGATGCGCGGCAAAGGCCGTGCGCGGCGCGCCGCTCTTCTCGCGCCAGACTTCGGGCCGGTTCGTGTCATAGATGCCGACCGCCTCGCGCGCGAGCAGGTCGACCTCCTCCTGGCTGAACAGCTCGGGCAGGAACAGCCAGCCCTCGCGGTGGAAGAACTCCAATTGCGCCTCGGAAAGTTTCATGGGTCGTCCTCCTTGGTTTTTGTTGTTTGTCTTCTCTGTCGTCATGGCCGGCTTGACCCGGCCATCCACGTCTTTGCTCCACCTTCGGAAGAACGTGGATGCCCGGGACAAGCCCGGGCATGACGGCGTGCGTGTAAATCGCTACGCCGCCGCCGCGTCCGTCGCCCTCAATCTCTCCTCGGTCATCCGCCCCGCCGTCTGCGCATGCGCCAGCGCGGCGCGTTCAGCCGCCTTCGCATCGCCGCGCAGAATATGTTCGGCGATATCGGCGTGCTCGGCCCAGGCGCTGTCGCGATAGTCGAGCTCCGACAGCACTGTCGCCATCGAGCGACGCATATGCGGCCATTGCGGCGCGATGGTCTCCTCGATCACGGGATTGCCGGCGAGCTGGTAGATCGCGCGGTGAAAGTCGACATCGAGCACGATGAGCTCGGCGAGCGACGTGTTGCGATCGATGCGACGTCCGGCGGCGAACGCCGCCTCCAGTCGCGCGCGTCCCGCCGCATCGCTCGCTGCGCGCGCGGCGGCGAGCCTCGCCGCCAGCGCATCGATGGCGCCGCGCACCTCGTAGAGCTGGCGGATGCGCGCGGGGTCGAGCTGGGTGACTTCGAAACCGCGCCGGCCGCTCTCGGCGACGAGGCCCTGCCGGTGCAACAGATGCAGCGCATGTGACACCGGCTGACGCGAGACGCCGAGCTTGTCGGCAAGCTCGTTTTGCCGGATGCGCTGGCCGGGCCGCAGCGTGCGGTCGGAGATCGCCTCCAGGATCCGCGCATAGACCTGGTCGATCAGGTTCGGGAGCGGGTCGAGAGGGATCACGCCGGCAGCTCCAAGATGGAATACGGAATTCCGTATTCGACGGTACTGCAGGAGAGGAGAGGCGTCAATGCAGCCCGGAGGCCTCGCTCCGGCGGCTTTGGAGGGGCCAGCTAAGTCATTGATATCACTATGCCCGTCTACTGTGCATGGGGTTGTTTTCGTCAAAATGGGCCCACCATCGCAACGCCAAAGCTTTGCAGCGCGTCCGGGACATGAGCTACTCCTTCTTCCCCTGCTCGATCAGCATTCGGCTCATCAAATAAAGCCGCGGCACGATCGAGTTGGTGTCGATGAACTCGTCGCGGGCGTGATAGCCGAAGCCGGCAAGGCCAAAGCTCTCGACCACGACCGCCTTGCCGTTGCGGTTGGCGTAGCCGGCGTCGGTGGCGCCGCCGGTCATCTCGGCTATATCGAGCTTGCGGTCGATCTCGGCATAGATCGCCTGCCCCATCTCGGCCAGCGCACGGCCGCGCTGACTGGCGACGAAGGGCGGGCGGCCCGCCACGATCTTCACAGTTGTTTCAGTGTCGGGCACGAGCCGGTTCTTGATCTTCTCGTCGAGCGCCGCCTGGAGCCTGGCGATGCCGTCGGGAATGGTGAGGCGGATGTCGGCGCCGGCCTCGGCATCTTCCGGAATCTGATTGCGCACCGTGCCGGCCTTCGCCGTCGTCCAGTTGAGCTGGGTGCCCGGGATCGACTTGGCGACGTCCTGCGTCTGCAGCAGCTGATGCGAGAGCTCGATCAGCGCGTTGCGGCCGCGATCGGGTGCCGCGCCGGCATGCGCCGCACGGCCCCTCACCTTCATGATGCCGGTCGCAGTGCCGCTGGCGCCCAGCAGCAGCGAATCGTTCTTCGCGGGCGGCGAGGCCGCCGTCGGCTCGCAGGAGAGCACGACGTCGTGCTGGTCGGCGAGCTCCGCGATGATCTCGCCCGACCCGATCGATCCGACTTCCTCGTCCGGGTTGAACGCCACGGTGAGCGTGGCGTAGTCAGTCCAGCCGGCCTCCTTGAGGATCTTGAGCGCGTGCAGCACGACGGCGATGCCGCCCTTGTCGTCGGCGATGCCGGGGCCGTAGATGCGGTTGCCGTCGACACGATACGGCTCGCTTGCGAGGATGCCGCGCTGATAGACGGTGTCCATATGCGCGATCAGCATCAGTTTTCGCGAGCCCGAACCCTTGAACGTCGCCACCACCATGTCGGCGCCGGCACCCGCCGTGGTTTTGCGCCGTTCGGTGGTGGCGCCGAGTGCCTTCAGGCGTCCTTCGGTGAAGTCGGCCATCTTCTTCAGCCCCTCGACGTCGCTGCTGCCGCTCTCGATCATCACCATGTCGCGCAACGTCTCGATCAGCGGCGCCTTCTCCTGCTCGGCGGCGGCCTTGATCTTCTCGTCGGCGGCCGCAAGGGTGGTCGTGCTGCTCATGGCGAGGCCGAGCAGTGGCAAAGCGAGCAGGGTAACGCGGCGGAAGGTCATCGAGGTCTCCTTTACTCGGCGAGAAACTTGTCCACTACCTCGCCGAACTCCAGCGGCGCCTGCTCGAACATCCAGTGGCCGGCATTCGCAATCACCGCCGTCTCGGCGCCCGCGATATGCGCGGCCAGCACGCGCCAGATCACCGAAAGGCTGCCGGCGGTGGCGCCGCCGCCGATCAGCAGTGTCGGTGTCCTGATGGCCTGCGCATCGCTGAGCGTGTAGGGTCGGCGCTGCTCGTTGATCTGACCGATGAAGGTCAGCGCGTTGTCGCGCAATTGCTGCTTGGCCGCGGCAGGCACTCGCCGCCAGGAGCCGTTACCTTCGATGCCTTCGTAGAAATTCCGCAGCGCGCCCTCGATGTCGCTGGTGCGGATCATCTCGACCGAGCGCGCCGTGCGCGCCGCCAGCGGCGGGTACGCGGGCGTGCCTTCCGGCACAGGCAGGGATGCGTCGAGATCGCCGCCGGGCTCGGCCAGTACCAGCTTGCGCAACAGATCGGGCCGGGCCTGCGCCACGCGAAAGGCGATATGTCCGCCGCGCGAATGTCCCATCAGGTCGACGGGGGCGGGCCTCACCTGCTCGATGAAGGCGATCACGTCGGCAACGTGCTGTGCCATCGTGTAGTCGTCGCCGACGGCATCCCAATGCTCGGGAAAGAAATGCCGCAGGCTGGCCGAGATCACCCGATGTGCTTGCGATAGTGGACCGAGCACAGAGTACCAGGTGCGGAAATCCCCGAGCGTGCCATGCACGCAGACCAGCGGTGGACCGCCTCCCACTTCGAGATAGGCCATGTCGTAACCGTTGACGCGAAAGCTCTGCATGATCAGCTCGCCAGAAAATCCAGTACCACTTCGGAATATTTCTGCGGCGCCTGCTCGAACATCGGATGCGTCGCGTTCGGAATGATCGCCGTCTTGGAGTAGGGCACATGCGCGGCCAGCGCATGCAGCACCTTCGGCAGCAGGCCCTTGGTCCGCGCGCCCAGGATGAACAGCGTCGGCATCTTGATGGACTGCGCATCCGTCTTCGAGAACGGCGGGCGGTTGTCGCGGACCTGGCCGATCAGCGTCATGGCGTTGTCGCGCAGGTTCTGCTTCACCATCGCGGGCAATCGCGGCCAGGTGCCGGCGCCTTCCAGCGTGTCGACGAAGACCGCAAGGCCTCCGTCGACATCGCCGGCCGCGATCTTCTCGGCGGAAGCCGTGAAGCGCGCCAGCAGCGGCGAGGGGCCGCCGACGTAATCCGGATCGAGGCTGGCATCGAGCTCGCCGCCAGGCTCGGCCAGGATCAGCCGGCGGAGCAGCTCGGGCCGACGCTGCGCCACGCGGAAGCAGATATGCCCGCCGCGCGAATGGCCCATCAGATCGACCGGCCCGAGATCGAGCTTGTCGATGAAGGCGATGACGTCGTCGACATGCTGGGCGATCGAATAGGTGTCACCAACGCCGTCCCAGCGCTCGGGGAAGAAATGCCGCAGGCTGACAGCAATCACCCGATGTTGCTGCGTCAGCGGCCCAAGCACGCAGCCCCAGACGCGAAAATCATTGAGCGAGCCGTGAACGCAGACCAGCGGCGGCCTGCCTCTGTCTTCGCCCACGTCGAGATAGGGCATGTCGTAACCGTTGACGTGGAGGCTCTGCATTCCGGGGCTCGCGAAGTCGATTGGAACTCCTGTGCAAGATTCCCGGAAACCGGGTGGATCGCAACTATTTCCAAGCCTAGATTTGGCACGAGATGAAAGTGGGGGGCCTGCAACGGAAGCAAGCCAGGAACCTAGTCATGACCGACCAGCATTTTGCCCTGTTCGACACCCGGATCGGCCTGTGCGCCGTCGCCTGGGGTCCGCGCGGCATCAACGGCACACAATTGCCGATGGGCGGCGAGCAAAAGATCCGGACCCGCATCCATCAGCGCCAAGCTGATGCCAGCGAGGCCGAGCCGCCCTGGGAGGTCCAGCAGGCGATCGACCGCATGACCAAACTGCTCGCCGGCGAGCCGGATGATCTCACCGACATCCCGCTCGACCTCGACGGTGTTCCCGAATTCAACCGCGGCGTATATGACATCGCCCGCACCGTCCCGCCGGGCAAGACCATCACCTATGGCGACATCGCCAAGCAGCTCGGCGGCGTCCAGCTGTCGCGCGACGTGGGCCAGGCGCTCGGTCGCAACCCCTGCCCGATCGTGGTGCCCTGCCATCGCGTGCTCGCCGCCGGCAACAAGCCCGGCGGCTTCTCGGCCAATGGCGGCGTGGTCACGAAGCTGAAGATGCTCGAGATCGAAGGCGCGCTGGTGAACCACACGCCGAGCTTGTTCGATTGATCTCCGCTTCACCCTCCCCTCCAGGGTAGGGCTATCGCATATGGGCGAGGGCGGAGAGAAGGAAGTCATTATTCCATCTGGCTTGGAGCATTTTGTGGCTGATGCGGGCAGGACCGGGCGTTGCCTGCAGGGTATTGATGGCCAGCTTGCGGATGAGGGCGAGATTTTCGGCGGCGTGATCCTTGCGGCTGCGGCAGGCATCCTCGTCGAACAGGACGTCGAGGACCCAGTGCAGGTTGTTCTCGATGCTCCAGTGGGCACGCACGACCTCGAGCAGCTTTTTGGCCGACAGCAAGCGCGAGGCGAGGAAGTATCGGACCGTGTGTTTGACAGCCTTGCCAGAGTTGGCGCGCCAACTGTCGATGCGACCGACTGCGGCGATAGCGGGGAAGTCGTATTGTTTCGCCAACTGAGGAGCCGGCGCGACGATGGCCTGTCGGTGTTCGACGCGGCCGTGGGCGGTGGCTCTTCGTTGACTCGCTCGCGCGGGCTTTCGGACTGTGTCGACCAGCGTCTTGGCGGCCTTGAAGAGCCGGCCACGGTTGCTCTTGATGGCCAACACGTAGTGCCCCTTCCGGTCGCGGATGGCCTGCGCGGTGTCAGGCCGGCAATGCAAGGCATCGGCGGTGACAAGAGCCCCGTCCAGATCGAGCAGGGCGAGGACTTCGAGAGCCCCGGCAACCTCGTTGCGGTTGGGAGCCTTTCTCTGGGCCAGCGCCATGCGAGTGCCTGCGGCCCAGACATTGACCATATGCAGCGGCGTGGCCTGCCGGCCCCGCGTGTAGGCCCCGCGCAGCGCCTTGCCGTCGATGCTGACCACCCCCTTGATGCCGAAGCTCTTGCTGAATTTGCGCAAAACCGCTTCCAGCCCCTTCGGATCCAGCGCACGGAAGACGTTGCTGAACGTATCGTGGCTCGGAATGCCGTGCCTGAGCTCCAGGAAGCGCCGCAACAGCTCCTCGCGGCCTTGGCCAAAGAACTCGAACTCGGTGCAGGTCTTGGCGCCAGCCAGCGTCGCCGCCAAGGCGATGACGAGGATCTCCACAAGATCATGTCGGGTGTTGCTGGCGCGCGGGTCCTTGAGCGATCGAAACAGGCGCTTGAGCTTGCGCATTCAGGTCTCCCTCTGGAATCGAGAGACACCCAAAGAATCCAGTTCCAACCGCTTGGCAACACCCTGCCAGCACCATATGCGATTCCCCTACCCTCCAGGGGAGGGTAAGAAAGAGCGCCTCAAATCTTCGCCGCCGCCTTCGGCCAGTATCGGTCGCGCAGGTGCCGCTTCACCAACTTGCCGGTCGGCGTGCGCGGCAGCTCGGCTTCGAAATCGATCGACCGTGGGCACTTGATGGAAGAGAGGCGGCTCTTACAGAACGCGATCAGCTCAGCCTCCAGCGTCTTGTCGGCGCGGCTCATGTCGTGCGGCTGCACCACCGCCTTGACCTCTTCGCCCATCTCCTCGTTCGGCACGCCGAAGACGGCGACGTCGGCGACGTCGGGATGAGTGATGAGCACATCCTCGGTCTCCTGCGGATAGATGTTCACCCCGCCGGAGATGATCATGTAGGACTTGCGGTCGGTGAGATAGAGAAAGCCGTCCTTGTCGAGATAGCCGACATCGCCGAGCGTCGACCAGCCCTTGGCATTGTAGGCCTTCTTCGTCTTCTCGGGGTCGTTGTGATAGGTGAAGGCCGGCGCGTCGGCGAAATAGACGGTGCCGATCTCGCCGACCGGCAGCTCCTCGTCGTTCTCGTCCAAAATCTTGATCTTGCCCACCACGGCGCGGCCGACGCTGCCGCGATGCTCCAGCCATTGCCGCGATGTGCAGACCGTGACGCCGTTGCCTTCCGATCCCGCGTAATACTCGATCAGGATCGGTCCCCACCATTCGATCATCTTCGCCTTGACCTCGATGGGGCAGGGCGCGGCGGCGTGGATCGCACCCTTCAGGGTGGAGACGTCGTACCTGGTGCGCACCTCGTCCGGCAGCTTCAGCATGCGCACGAACATGGTCGGCACCAGCTGCGATTGCGTGACCTTGTATTTCTCGACCAGCCTCAGGAACTCTTCGGCGTCAAAGTGCTCCATGATGATGGAGGTGCCGCCGAGCACGACCGCCATCATGTTGAAGCGCAGGGGCGCCGCGTGATAGAGCGGCGCTGGCGAGAGATACGTGCTCTCGGCGTTCATGCCGCACATGTCGGCGCAGAGCACGCGCAGGAACGCGTTCGGCACGTCGATCCTGTTACCTTCGAAGGCCTTCTTGATTCCCTTCGGACGTCCGGTGGTGCCCGACGAATACAGCATGTCGTAACCGGCGACCTCGTCCGCGATCGGCGTCATCGGCTGCGCGGCGGCTTCCTTGTCGTAGGAGCGGAAGCCCGGCAGCGGCTCGTCCATCATGTAGAAGATCGGTTCGTTAGGAGCGCCTTTGATCAGTCCCTTGATCTGGTCGGCGCATTTCGGCGTGGTGATCACGACCTTGGCGCCGCAATCGGCGATGATGTAGTCGATCTCGTCCTGCTTCAGATAGCGGCTGATCGCGGTGTAATAGAGCCCGCTCCGCTGTGCCGCCCAGCACAGCTCCATGAAGGCGAGGCGGTTCTCCATCAACAGCGCGATGTGGTCGCCGGCCTTCAGCCCGAGCGAGCGGAACAGCTGCGCGCCCTGGTTCGAGAGCTCGTCGAGCTCGCGATAGGTGATCGCCTTGCCGGTGCCGGCCATCTGATAGGCGATCTTGTCGGGCGTGGTGCGGGCGTGGATGGAGGGGTGGGTCATGGCGTTTCCTCAAAACGCGAATGGCGAGTAGCGAATGGCGAATAGGAAGAAGGCCAAACTGCTCTTCACCTACTCACCATTCGCTACTCGCCATTCACTACTCGCTTTATTTTTCTTACAGCCGCTCCACGATCGTCACGTTGGCCATGCCGCCGCCTTCGCACATGGTTTGCAGACCGTAGCGCTTGCCACGCTGGTGCAGGGCATGGATCAGCGTCGTCATCAGCTTGGTGCCGGAACCGCCGAGCGGATGGCCGAGCGCGATGGCGCCGCCGTTGACGTTGAGCCGCTCGGGGTCTGCACCGGTGGTTTTGAGCCAGGCGGTCGGTACCGAAGCGAAGGCCTCGTTGACCTCGAACAGGTCGATGTCGCCGATCTTCATGCCGGCCTTCTCCAGCGCGCGCTTCGTGGCGTGCAGCGGCGCATCCAGCATGATGACGGGATCGCCGCCCATCATGGTCATGTGGTGGATGCGCGCGAGCGGCTTGACGCCGAGCTGCTTCAGGCCCTTCTCATTCACCACCATCACGCCGGAGGCTCCGTCGCAGATCTGGCTGGCGCTGGCTGCGGTGAGCTTGCCGTTCTCGGCGATCAGCTTGACGCCCTTGATACCTTCGATCGTGGCGTCGAAGCGGATGCCTTCGTCGATGTGATGGATGTCCTTGCTGCCGTCGGCGCGGGTGATCTCGAGCGGCACGATCTCCTTCTTGAAATGACCGGCTTGCGTCGCCGCGATCGCGCGCTGATGGCTGCCATATGAGTATTCGTCGAGCTCATCCTTGGAGAGGCCGTACTTCTCGGCCATCATCTCCGCGCCGGTGAACTGGCTGAACACGATGTTCGGATACTTCTTCTCGATGCCCGGGCTCTTGTAATTGCCAAAGCCGTTCTTGGCGGGCAGCTGAGACGACAGGCCCATCGGCACGCGCGTCATCGATTCCACGCCGGCCGCGATCACCACGTCCATCGTGCCGGACATCACGGCCTGCGCGGCGAAGTGCAGCGCCTGCTGCGACGAGCCGCACTGGCGGTCGATCGAGGTGCCCGGCACGCTCTCCGGCAGCTTTGACGCCATCACCGCGTTGCGCGCGACGTTGTTGGACTGCTCGCCGACCTGCATCACGCAGCCCATGATCACGTCCTCGACCTGGGCCGGATCGACCTTGGTCCGATCGACCAGCTCGTCCAGCACCTTCGCGGCGAGATCGGCCGGATGCCAGCCGGCGAGGCGGCCCCCCTTGCGCCCGCCCGCGGTACGCGCAGCGGCGACGATGTAAGCCTCGGCCATTTCGGTCTCTCCCATGTTTGTTCTGAATTGGATTGTCGGGGCGGATTTAAGGGTTGAGATATCGTTTAGTCAATCGATCAATTAACTCTTGTGGTGAGCCGCTGCTTGGGCTTATCTGCGCCCGCTCTTGCCTTGAGAACAGGGATCTCCGTGGCTACCAGCGTACCGAACAGGCTCCCCGGCGGGAAAAATTCCACGGCAGAGAAATTGCTGGTGGCCGCCAGCGAGCTGATGATCGAGCGCTCGTCGATCGAGATCTCGCTCTCCGACATTGCGCAGAAGTCGGGTGCCAACGCCGCGCTGGTCAAATATCACTTCGGCAACAAGGACGGCCTCTTGCTGGCGCTGCTCGCGCGGGATGCCGCGACCGAGATGTCCAATCTCGAATATCTGCTGGCGCAGCCGATCACGTCGACGGCGAAGCTGAAGCTGCATATCGCCGGCATCATCCGCGCCTATCACCGGTTCCCCTACATGAACCGGCTGATCCACTATCTCTTGCACGAGACCAGCGCGAACTCTGCCGACGAAGTCTCGAAATTCTTCGTTGCGCCGCTCTTGGACTTCCACCGCCGCCTGCTGGCCGAAGGCGTCAGCCGCGGCGAATTCCGCCCGACCGATCCGGTGCTGTTCTACACCAGCCTGATCGGTGCCTGCGATCACCTGTTCTTCGGCCGGCACGCGATGTCCCGCGCGACCGGCGTCGGCCCGGTCACCGACGAGGTCTGCCGGCAATACATCAAGCACATGGAAACGCTGATCTGCGGCGGCATCCTCACGCAAGCCGAGGAAGCTGCCGCGGCCGGATAGTCCGGCCAAACGTTCACAAGTCTAGAGAAGAAACGCCCAAGGAAAGGTAGCTCAAGATGCAGTTGAAAGACGTAGCTGTTCTCATCACTGGCGGTGGCTCGGGCCTTGGTGCCGCGACCGCCCGCGCCATGGCGGCCAAGGGCGCCAAGATCGGCGTGATCGACCAGAGCAAGGAAAACGCCGAGAAGGTCGCCACTGAGGTGAAGGGCGTCGCGCTGCATGCCGACGTCACCAGCGAGGAGCAGATCAAGGCTGCGATCGCCAAGGCCGAAGCTGCGCACGGCGTCGCCCGCGTGCTGATGAACTGCGCCGGCATCGGCGGCTCCCAGCGCATCGTCGGCCGCGACGGCGTCTACCCGCTCGAAAAGTTCGCGCGCATCATCAACGTCAATCTGATCGGCACCTTCAACTGCCTCCGGCTGTTTGCCGAGCGCCTCGTCACTATCGAGCCGGTCGGCGAGGAGCGCGGCGTCATCATCAACACCGCCTCGGTTGCCGCTTACGAAGGCCAGATCGGCCAGATCGCCTATTCGGCCTCGAAGGGCGGCGTCGTCGGCCTCACGCTTCCGGCCGCGCGCGATCTCGCCAGCCAGAAGATCCGCGTCAACACCATCGCGCCGGGCCTGTTCTTCACGCCGCTTTTGATGGGCCTCAACGAAGAAGCCCGCAAGAGCTTGGGCGCCCAGGTGCCGCATCCGTCGCGTCTCGGCGATGCCGCCGAATACGGCATGCTGGCGGTGCACATCGTCGAGAATCCGATGCTGAACGGCGAAACCATCCGCCTCGACGGTGCCATCCGCATGGCGCCGAGGTAACTCGCTTACCCTCCCCTGGAGGGACCCCTCCAGGGGAGGGTGGGAGACGGTCTGCGTGTGGCAAGAAAGTGCGAGGCCTCATGTCCCAACCGCTGCTGATCGAACATGACGACGGCGTCGACCGGGTGACGCTGTCCTGACAGCTTGAACGCGCTCGATCCTGCGCTGATCGATGCGCTCAACGCCTACTTCCAGGGTCTGCAGCGCAATCGCGATACGCGCGTCGTCGTGCTGAAGGGTGCCGGCAAGAACTTTTGTGCAGGCCTCGATCTAAAGGCCGCGATGGCGCGTCGTGCCGGGCAGCTTGAGCCGCCCGGCGTCACGGAGTCGCTGGATTCGCAACGCCGCATCGCCGATATCGTGATGCTGATGCGGCGCTGTCCGCAGCCGATCCTTGCGCTGGTCCAAGGTGCGGCGGCAGGCGGCGGGTTTGCGCTGGCGCTGGCGTCCGACATCCGCATTGCCGCGAAGTCGGCCCGGATGAACTGCGCCTTCATCAAGCTCGGCCTCGGCGGTTGCGACATCGGCACCAGCTATTTTTTGCCGCGTCTGGTCGGCGTGTCCGTGGCATCGGAACTGATCCTGACCGGACGCTTCATCGGCGCCGAGCGTGCGCTCGCCGTCGGGCTGGTGTCGGAGATCGTGGACGAGGACCAGCTCGATGCGGCGGCTGAACCCTATGTCGAGGCGATGGTGTCGGCTTCGCCCGTCGGGCTGCGGCTGTCCAAGGAATGTCTCAACATGAGCGTCGATTCCGGATCGCTGGAAGCTGCGATCGCGATGGAGGATCGCAACCAGGTCCTGTGCAGCCGCTCGGAAGAGTTTTCGGAAGGCATCAGGGCCTTCCTTGAGAAGCGAAAGCCTGTCTATATCAAGCGCTGAACGACGAAGATCCGCAAAGGACAATAATTCCGGGAGACGCAAAATGAGTGGAAGCGCGGCGGCGGTGATGACGAAGCCTGCCTTTCGCAAGGTCCAGTGGCTCAAGCGCGACATCGCCGTCGAGCGCCGCGGCGACGGCACGGTGGTGCTGAAGTCGCGCATTCCGCTGCAGCCTTACGAAAAGCACATCCCCGCCTCGCTGGCGAAATGGGCGAAGGAAGCACCCGAGCGCATTTGGCTGGCACAGCGCGGCGGCCCCAACCGCGAATGGCGCAAGGTGTCTTATGGCGAAGCCAAGCGCACCGTGGACGCGCTGACGCAAGGACTGCTGAACCTCAAGCTCGCGGGACGTCCGGTCGCGATTCTCTCCGGCAATTCGATCGAGCACGCGCTGATGACGCAGGCCGCGATGCAGGCGCGCATCCCGGCAGCGCCGGTGTCGCCGGCCTACTCGCTGATGAGCCACGATCACGTCAAGCTGAAATACCTGTTCGACTTGATCAAGCCGGCCGTGGTGATGGTGCAGGACGGCCCGATCTTCGAGAAGGCACTAAAGGCGCTCGACCTCACCGGCGTCACCGTCATTCACGTCGCGCGGCCCAGTGACGGCATCAAGAGCGTCAGCTTTGCCGAGCTCGCGGCAACGCCTGTAACTGCGGATGTCGAGGCGTCGATCGCAAAAATCACGCCGCAGACTGTCGGCAAGCTGCTGTTCACATCGGGCTCGACCGGCATGCCCAAGGCCGTCATCAACACCCAGGAGATGATGTGTGCCAATGCGGCGATGATGATGCAGGTGCGGCCGCGCGATCCCAGCGGTCCGATCTCGACCATGCTGGACTGGATGCCCTGGAATCACACCATGGGCGGCAACGCGGCGTTTCATCCAATCCTGGTCGACGGCGGCACGCTCTATATCGACGACGGAAGGCCGACGCCGGGCCAGTTCGAGGAGACGCTGCGAAACTTGCGCGAGATCTCGCCGACCTACTACGCCAACGTGCCCGCCGGCTATGCCGCACTTGCGGCGGCGATGGAGAAGGACGACGCGCTGTGCCGCTCCTTTTTCAAGAACCTCTCGATCATGGCCTATGGCGGCGCGCGGCTGCCTGACGATCTCTACGAGCGTATGCAGGCCCTGGCAGTGAAGACCACCGGTGAGCGCATCGTGTTCTACACCGGCTGGGGCTCGACCGAGACTGCGCCGACCTCGACCGGCACTTATTGGGACACCGAGCGCGTCGGTCTGATCGGCCTGCCGTTCCCCGGGGTCGAATTGAAGATGGTGCCGTGCGACTCGAAATACGAATTGCGCCTGCGCGGCGTCAACGTCACGCCCGGCTATTTCGGCCAGCCCGAGCTGACGAAGAAGATGTTCGACGAGGAAGGCTTTTATTGCATAGGGGATGCCGGCATTTTCGTCGACGATTCCGATCCGGTGCAAGGCATCATCTTCGCCGGCCGTGTCGTGGAGGACTTCAAGCTCACCACCGGCACTTTCGTGCATGTCGGCTCGCTCCGCACAGATGCGATCGCGGCCACGACTCCCGTGGTGCATGACGCACTAGTCACGGGGCAGGATCACCCGTTTATCGGCCTCTTGGCCTGGCCGAACCTTCATGCCTGCCGACAGCTCGTGGGCAATACCGATCTCAGCTTCGAGGATGCGGTAAGGCATCCGGAGGTGATCGCCTGTTTCAGACGCGGGCTGGAAGCGCACAACCGGGAGTGCGAGGGCGCCAGCAGCCGCATCATCGCGCGCGCCATGCTGATGGTCGAGCCGCCCTCGATCGACGGCAACGAGCTCACCGACAAGGGCTACATCAACCAGCGCGCCGGCCTCGAACGCCGCGCCGCGCTGGTGGAACGGCTCTATGCCGAGAGGCCGGATGAAGACGTGATCGTGCTGCGATGAGTGCGAGTGAATTCGTCATTCCGGGGCGCCGCGTAGCGGCGAACCCGGAATCTCGAGATGAGTGAGTGACCTCCAGATTCCGGGTTCGCGACTGCGTCGCGCCCCGGAATGACAGCAAGAAAAGGTAAGCCGCCATGAACTTCGATTTTTCCGACGACCAGAAGCAGCTCCGCGACCAGGCGCGCAAATTCCTCGCGGAAAAATGCTCGCCCAAAGCGGTGCGCGTCGTGCTTGATGGCAAGGCGCCTTACGACAAGGAGCTGTGGAAGGGCCTTGCCGAGATGGGCTTTCTTGGCGTTGCGATCCCGGAAGAATTCGGCGGTGCCGGCGCCGGCCATCTCGAGCTCTGCGTGATCGCGGAGGAGATGGGCCGTGCCAACGCGCCGGTGCCGTTCTCCTCGACCGTCTACCTCGCTGCCGAGGCGCTGTTGATCGCCGGCAGCGACGTGCAGAAGAAGAAATGGCTGCCTGCCATCGCCGCGGGCGAGGCGATCGGCACGCTGGCACTGTTCGAGGGCAAGGGCAATCCGTCGCCGAAGAACATCAAGCTCATGGCTGCGAATGGCACGCTCAATGGTGTCAAGAAGCCGGTCGCCGACGGCGCCATCGCCGATTTTGCGGTCGTTGCCGCGCGCACCGGGTCGAGCGGGCGCGAGAGCGATATCTCGCTGTTCCTGGTCGATCTCAAGGCCGGTGGCGTCGAGGTGAAAAACCTCACCAATCTCGATCCGACCCGCAGCCAGGCCGAAATTACCTTCACGAACTGCAAGGCCGAGCTGCTCGGCGCGGCGGGCGAGGGCTGGAGTATCCTCACTCAGGTGCTCGACCGCGCCGCGGTGCTGTGTGCGTTCGAGCAAGTCGGCGGCGCCGACCGCGCACTTGAGATGGGCCGCGACTACGCGCTCGACCGCATTGCCTTCGGCCGGCAGATCGGCTCGTTCCAGGCCGTGAAGCACATGCTCGCGGACATGTACGTCTCGGCGACGCTGGCGCGCTCCAACAGCTATTACGGCGCCTGGGCGCTCTCGACCAATGCGGCCGAACTGCCGGAAGCCGCCGCCGCCGCGCGCATCAGCGCGACGCAGGCGTTCCAGCACTGCGCCAAGAACAACATCCAGGTTCACGGCGGTATGGGTTTCACCTGGGAGTTCGACTGCCACATGTACTACCGCCGCGCCAATGCGATGGCGCTGGGGCTCGGCAGCCTGTCCTATTGGGAGGATCAGCTGATCGACCGCATGCGAAAGAAGAATGCGGCTTGAGGATGTCGTCATTCCGGGGCGCGGCAAAGCGGCGGAACTATGATGTGCAATTGCACATCTGAGAATCCGGAGATGAGTGAATAACGTCGGGATTCCGGGTTCGCGCTGCGCGCGACCCGGAATGACGGAGAGAAAACACCATGAACTTCGACGACACCCCACAGGAAGCCGAGTTCCGCGCGACCGCGCGCGCCTGGATCAGCGCGAACGCGCCGAAGCAGTACGAGGAAGAGCTGCGCCAATCCTCTCTTGGTCGCACGCAGCTGAAGAACGCGAACATCCTCGAGGTCGCAAAGGCCTGGCAGAAGAAGAAAGCCGACGCCGGCTGGGCCTGCCTGCACTGGCCGAAGGAATATGGTGGCCGCGGCGCCTCGCCAATCGAGCGCGTGATCTGGCAGCAGGAGGAGGGGCCGTTCGGCCAGCTCTCCCGCATGTTCATCATCGGCCACGGCATGTGTGGGCCGACCATGATGGCGTTTGCGCGCGAGGAGCATAAGCGCACCTATCTGCCGCCGCTGGCCTCCGGCGAGAACGTCTGGTGTCAGCTGTTCTCCGAGCCGGCCGGCGGCTCTGACGTCGCGGGTCTGCGCACGCGCGCCGAGAAGGATGGTGACGAGTGGGTCATCAACGGCCAGAAGATCTGGACCTCGGGCGCGCATTATTCGGACTACGGCATCTTGCTCACCCGCACCGATCCGACCGTGCCCAAGCACAAGGGCCTCACCATGTTCTTCCTGGACATGAAGAGCCCGGGCGTCGAGGTCAGGCCGATCAAGCAGGCAAGCGGCGCCTCCGATTTCAACGAGGTCTATTTCACCAATGTGCGCATCCCCGACCACCAGCGCCTCGGCGAGGTCGGTGACGGCTGGAACGTCTCGCTGACCACGCTGATGAACGAGCGCAGCGCGATCGGCGCGGCCGTCTCGACCGGTTTCCCCGAGCTCTTCGAATATTGCTCCAGCCTGATGCTTGACGACGGGCCTGCGATCGAGGATCGCGCGGTGCGCTCGAAGCTCGCGAACTGGGCGGTGAAGGCGAGCGGGCTGAAATACACCAGCATGCGTGCGATCTCGGCGCTGTCGAGGGGCGAGCGGCCGGGGCCGGAAAATTCCATCGGCAAGCTGGTTGCGGGCTCGATGATCCAGGATGTCGCGACCTACGCGCTGGACCTGCAAGGTGCGGCGGGCGTCGTCAGCGGTCCCGAGGACGCCGAAGTCGCGGGCCGCTTCCAAGCCATGCTGCTGCGTGCGCCGGGCACCCGCGTCGAAGGCGGCACCGACGAGATCATGCGCAACATCATCGCCGAGCGGGTGCTGGGCCTGCCCGGTGATATCCGTGTCGACAAGGACGTGCCGTTCAACAAGATCCCGACCAAGGGAAGGAATTAGCCATCATTCCGGGGCGGCTCGAAGAGCCGAACCCGGAATCTCGATGTGTGTGAGTAACTTCCGGATTCTTCGCGCGTTGCGCGCCCGGAATGACAATAAAAGGGAAGTGCCATGAATTTCGACGATACCCCGCAGGAAGCCGCATTCCGCGAGACCGCGCGCAAATGGATCGACGCCAATGCGCCGAAGGAATTGCAGGCCGAGCTGTCGAAATCCTCGCTCGGCCGCATTCGTCTTGCCAACCACGACATCGTCGATGTCGGCAAGGCCTGGCAGAAGAAGAAGTTCGAGGGCAATTGGGCCTGCCTGCACTGGCCTAGGGAATATGGCGGCCGCGGCGCGACGCCGATCGAAAAGGTGATCTGGCAGCAGGAGGAGGGCGTCTACGGCAAGCTGACGCAGCCGTTCCAGATCGGCGAAGGCATGTGCGGCCCGACCGTGATGGCCTTCGGCAGCGAGGACGCCAAGCGCCGCTATCTGCCGAAGCTCGCATCGGGCGAGGAGATCTGGTGCCAGCTGTTCTCCGAACCGGCGGCCGGTTCGGACGTCGCGGGCCTGCGCACGCGCGCGGAGAAGAAGGGCGACAATTGGGTCGTCAACGGCCAGAAGATCTGGACCTCGGGCGCGCATTACTCCGACTACGGCCTCCTGATCGCGCGCACCGACCCGAACGTGCCCAAGCACAAGGGCCTCACCATGTTCTTCCTGAACATGAAGAGCCCCGGCGTCGAGGTCCGGCCGATCAAGCAGGCCAACGGCATGCAGGAGTTCAACGAGGTTTATTTCACCGACGTCGTGATCCCCGACAGCCAGCGGTTAGGGGCCGTCGGCGACGGCTGGAGCGTGTCGCTGACCACGCTGATGAACGAGCGCATGTCGATCGGCGCGCGGCTTGCGACCGGCGTCCCTGAGATGTTCGAGTTCTGCTCCAATCTTATGCTGGAGGACGGGGTCGCCATCGACGATCGCGCCGTGCGCTCGAAGCTCGCGAGCTGGGCCGCGAAGTCGAGCGGGCTGAAATACACCAGCTACCGCACGATCTCGGCGCTTTCGAAGGGCGAGCGGCCGGGCCCGGAGAACTCGATCGGCAAGCTGGTCTCGGGCATGATGCTCCAGGACATCGCGACCTACGCCATGGACCTGCAGGGCGCGGCGGGCGTGCTCACCGGCAGCGACGAGGAGACGGTACAAGGCCAGTTCCAGCAGATGCTGCTGTCCTCGCCCTCGATGCGCATCGCCGGCGGCACCGACGAGATCCTGCGCAATATCATCGCCGAACGCGTGCTGGGCTTGCCGGGCGACATCCGCGTTGACAAGGACGTGCCGTATAACAAGATCCCGACAAAGGGACGGTGAATATCCTCGGGTCCCGGACGCGGCGCAACGCGCCGCGAGCCGGGACCCAGAATCCCACAATGGGCCCCGGCTCTGCGCCGCATCTGGGGCACGAAAGCGAGACCAGCCATGGATGCTAAAGTGCCCAATACGCGCTACTCCACCGAAGACCGCATCGGCGTGCTCGAAGAGCTCCTCAACGAACGCTACTCCGTCCGCGCGTTTCTTCCCAGAGAGGTCGACCGGGCGACCATCGAGCATGTGCTGACCACCGCGCAGCGCACCGCATCCTGGTGCAACAGCCAGCCATGGCAGGTCATCATCGCCGGCGGCGAGGCCAAGGAACGTTTCCGCAAGGCGATCTACGCCGAGGCCTCAAAGGGCCTCGGCGACGATTACGATTTCACTCCGCCGCGCGAATATGTAGGGGTTTATCTCGATCGCCGCCGCGAGAGCGGCTTCCAGCTCTATAATACGCTTGGAATCGCCCGCGGCGACCGGGCCGCCTACGCCAAGCAGGCGCTGGAGAACTACAATTTCTTCGGCGCGCCGCATGTCGCCATCATCCACACCAACGAGCCACTCGGCATCTACGGCGCGATCGATTGCGGCGCTTATGTCTCCAACTTCATGCTGGCGGCGCAGGCGCTCGGGCTAGGGACGATTCCGCAGGCAGCGCTGGCGCGGCATTCCGGCCTGATCCGTCGCCACTTCAACCTGCCCGAGGACCGCCGGATCGTCTGCGGCATCTCGTTCGGCTATGCCGACCACGCCCACAAGGTCAACGGCTACCGCACCTCGCGCGCGAGCGTGCCTGATACGGTGACGTTCGTTGAGGAGTGATGACGTGCACGAAGGCGGCCGCGCGAACTGCCGCCTTCACGCGTGGGTGTGGCTTCGATGACTGACTGCCGCTATCCACCGCTGCCGCCGATCACGGCCCGCACGGTCTCGTCGGGTCCGAAATCCTCTGCGCCGTCGACGTAGAGCAGTGCGGCGAGTTTTGAGCGGGCGCGGTTCACGCGGCTCTTGATCGTGCCGACCGCGCAGCCGCAGATCGAGGCCGCGTCCTCATAGGAGAAGCCCGACGCGCCGACCAGGATCAACGCCTCACGCTGGTCCTGCGGAAGCTTGTCCAAAGCCGTGCGAAACTCCTCGAATTCGAGATGCGCGTTCTGCGAAGGCTGTGTCTTCAACGTTTTGGCGTAGTTGCCTTCGGCATCCTCGACCTCGCGCCGTCGCTTGCGATAGTCGGAGCGAAACAGGTTGCGCAGAATCGTGAACAGCCACGCCGGCAGGTTGGAGCCGGGCTGGAACGAGTCGATGTTGGCGAGCGCCCGCAGCAGCGTCTCCTGGACCAGATCGTCGGCCCGGTCCGCGTTGCCGCTGAGCGAGATGGCGAAGGCGCGCAGGCTGGGCACGGCCGCCAAGATGTCGTTACGCAGGGAGTCCGTGAGAGGCATTACTCCCTCCCATTGTTGTTGTCGTTGGATCCGCCCTCATTTTCCACGTGGGGTGTCGCCCCCGGCGCATCAAGCTTCTTGATCAGTTCTGCGAACCGGTCCGGAACCCCCTGTCGCACGACGTCGTCGTACATGGCGCGCAACTGATGCCCAATCCGGGATTGAATCTCCGGAGTGAGGCCTCCCTTGCCGGGGGTCGTGCTTCTGCTGGCTTGAGACTTGAGATCTTTCATGACCTGTTCCACGTTTCCCCGAGTTAAGTGACTGTAAAATCGAGATGTTTTCTCAACCGGGAGCCGTTCCCTGGATAGGCACAATTCCAGCTGTGCGAAAAAGTTCCCAGCCCGACGGAACTTTTCTTGAGCTGACGCGTAATCAGCCCAGCAGGGGGAACCCGGGCCCCCCGCGTGACGCCCTGACCTCAGGATTGGATCTCAAGGTTGGCCCGAAGACGAATGGAGTGGGGATGTCCCGTTCACAGCTTGTCGCTGAACACTTGCCGTTGTTGCGCCGGTACGCGCGCGCCCTGACGGGCAGCCAGGCGTCCGGCGACGCTTATGTCGCAGCCATGTTGGAAGCCATGCTGGGAGATCCGTCGGTGCTCGACGAGAGCCACGGACCGCGGGCGGGCCTGTTCCGGCTGTTCACCCAGATCTGGAATTCGGTTTCGGTGAACGACGATGCCGAGGTGACGACCCTGCCGATGCCGCCCGAGCGGCGGCTGTCGAACATCACGCCGCTGCCGCGGCAGGCCTTCCTGCTGCTGTCGCTGGAGGGATTTTCGGAAGAGGAGGTCGCCTTCATCCTCAGCACCGACGTTGCCGAGACGCGGCGGCTTGCGGATGCCGCAGGGCGCGAGATGGCGGCCGAGATCGCCACCGACGTGCTGATCATCGAGGACGAGACTTTCATTGCAATGGACCTCGAGAGCCTTGTGAAGAATCTCGGTCACAATGTCGTCGGCGTCGCGCGCACCCATGCCGACGCGGTGGCGCTCGCCAAGAACAAGCGACCCGGTCTGATCCTCGCCGACATTCAGCTCGCCGATGGCTCGTCGGGCCTGGACGCGGTCAACGAGCTGCTGCGCACCTTCGAGGTGCCGGTGGTGTTCATCACCGCCTACCCCGAGCGCTTCCTCACCGGCGAGCGTCCCGAGCCGGCGTTCCTGATCTCAAAGCCGTTCCAGCCCGCGATGGTATCGGCGGTCGCGAGCCAGGCGCTGTTCTTCCAGCGCAACTCGCGCAACCGCACGCCGAAGGCGCCGGCGGCTTAAGAAGGCCTGTATCGAACACGGGACGGCGCGTCGCAAGGCGCGCCGTTCTTATTATATGGCGGCTTATATGGCGGCGGAGCGTCGTCCTGCTCTGCCTCAGCAGCCGCGGCAGATGCTGCGAAGCATCGAGTTTAGCTTTGTATCATCCGGTCCAGGGGATTTCGCATTCAGCTTGGGCTGGCCCTCGATCCAGGTTTGAAGCAATTTCTCTCCTTCCGGTGACGGCGCCAGGTTTGGCTGCGTCCCGTCGAAAGCTATGAGGACGGTTATTCTCTGTAAATCGTCCTTCGCCTCGGTGGGCGGTTTCGGGAATGGCGCGGATCGCTCGACCATGGCCAGCGTCGCGGCGTCCAGCGGTGCGAAGCCCGTGCTTTCCACCAAAGCGCTTGAGATCAATTTGCCCGAGCGATCGACCACGAATGTCACGCCGGCATCGGCCCTTTGGCCGATCGCCTGCGGAGGAAATACCCTGTTGCGCCAGACGTGCTCGGTGACCGCTTTGCGCCACGCGGCCATAGCCTCGGACTCTGCGAGGCCGGAAGCCGGCGTGCTCAGCATCACCCCGTTCGTCGGCACCTGGAATTTCCGGCCGTTGAAGACAATCGGCACCGTAAAGGAGAACGTCTCGTCCTTCAGCTCCGAAGGCGGCTCGGGGAACGGTTGGGCGCGGGCGACGATCTCCAGCGCCACATCGTCGAGCAGTCGCGAGCCGGTGCTCGCCGCCAGTGCCCGCGAGACCAATTTGCCCGACCGGTCGATGACGAAGCCAACCTTGGCCTCACCGGTTTGCCCCAGTGCCTGGGCTGGAAATAACCTGCTCTTGGCGATGTGTGCTGACAGCCTCGCCTTCCAGGCCTGGGCATTCTCACTCTGCGTATACGTCTGCGCATCGGAAGGGAAAGCCGCAAGCAATCCGAGAAATGCGGCCAGCAAGGGGGATTTCATCTGCATCGTCGCGGATACTAATCGCCGTCCGGTTGATTGCAAGGCGTGTCGCACGCATCGCGCTCACTCCGTTGTGGGCAGCTGGAACGACCGCGATGCCCTGCCGCTTGACGGCGACCAAATTGCCCCCTTGATACGTCGGGCCGATGACATCCATTGCAGGCTCAAGCCGCCGGGAGAGACACGACCATGGATCAGCAACTCCTCGATCGCCTTGCCATTCGCGACCTCGTCGAGAACTGGGTGGTGTGGCGCGATGCTGGTGATTGGGAGCGGTTTGCCACCGTCTGGCACCAAGAGGGCTGGATGTCCGCCACCTGGTTTCAGGGACCGGCGCGGGATTTCATACGCGTCAGCCAGGAGGGGTTTGCCAAGGGCGTGCGCATCCTGCATTTCCTCGGTGGCACGAGCATCGATCTCGCCGGCGAGCGGGCCATCGCCCAGACCAAGATGACGATCTCGCAGCGCGCTCTGGTGCACGACGTGCTCTGCGACGTCGTCTGCACCGGGCGGTTCTACGATTTCCTGGAGAAGCGGCAGGACCAATCAGGTATTAGCAAATGGGGCATCGTCCGCCGCCAGCCGATCTATGAGAAGGACCGGATTGATCCGGTCGATCCTGCCGCGACGCTTCGCCTCGATCAGCAGGCGCTCGCTGCGCTGCCCGAAGGCTATCGCCACCTCGCCTATGCGCAGGAGCTGATCGGCTACAAGGTCAAGCGTGACATGCCGGGCCTGATCGGGCCTGAGGTCGAGAAGCTCTATGGCGAGGGGCGGGACTGGCTGACGGGGAAGGCCTAATAACTCGCACCAAGTGAGCTCCAGACAAAAGTAAGGCGCGACTGGCATCACCACAGTCGCGCCCTACGTCGCCGGCTTATGGGGCAGGGGGGAATAGCCGGCTGCTGAGACGACTCCCGACTGGCAGAGTCGTTCCACGGCTTGCGAAATATTTTGTCGGCCCTGCGGCATTTTTCGCACACGGTTAAGTGATCGTAACGGCCGAGAACCCCCGATCCTCTGCCGGCGTTGTTCCCGCGATCGCCATGGGGCGAGGGACCGTCAGCCATGTCACAGATTCAAAAGGTATTTTTGAGCGCCATCGCGATCGCCGCCTCGCTTGGCGCCGTGCAATTAGCCTCCGGCCACGATCTGGCTGACCGCTGGCAAGCGGTCGCCGCCAAGGCTGACAAGCCGGGCCACAACGTCAATCGCGCCGCGAAGGCGGACCGGCTCGGGGAGGTCCAGCCGGCAGCAGTTTCCACCCGCACGGTGTCGATGCGGTTGAACGACCTTCCCGATACGTCGGTGCTGCTGCGGGTCCCGGCGGTGATCGAGAGCGGCAACGCCAAGCCGCCCGTGCTGCTCCAGAACCAGAAGAAGCCTCGCACCAAGCCGACGATCGCCTGTGAGCCGATGGTCAGCTCCCTGACCGAGGTCGCAAGGCTGCTCCAGCCCGGCCGTTGCGTGACCTGATCCGCGCCCCCTTGTGATGGTGGCTGCGCCGGGGGGATGCTTCACATCCTCTTGATCCGCCGTTGCCTCGCGCTATATCCGGGTTCCTCCCTTTGTTTTGACCGGGTAAGCGCATGACGACGTCAGATACGGCTGTGCATACGCAGCCTTTCCAGGCCGAAGTTTCCGAACTGCTGCACCTGATGGTGCACTCCGTTTATTCGGAAACCGACATCTTCCTCCGCGAACTCATCTCCAATGCCTCCGATGCCTGCGACAAGCTGCGCTACGAGGCCATCGCAAGTCCCGCCCTGCTGGGTGAAGGCGACACGCTCAAGATCCGCATCATTCCGAACAAGACGGCCAAGACGCTCACGATCGCCGACAATGGCATCGGCATGGAGCGGCAGGAGCTGATCGACCACCTCGGCACCATCGCCCGTTCCGGCACCAAGGCGTTCGTGTCCAAGCTGAAAGAGGCCAAGGACGGGCTCGGCCTGATCGGCCAGTTCGGCGTTGGCTTCTATTCCGCCTTCATGGTCGCCGAGAAGATCGTCGTGATCAGCCGCCGCGCCGGGGAGAGCGACGTCTGGACGTGGACCTCCTCCGGCGGCTCCGGCTTCGAAATCGCCCGTGCCAGCGACGAGGAGGCGGCGCGCGTGACGCGCGGCACCGAGATCGTCCTGCATCTGAAGGACGATGCGAAAAGGTATCTCGAGACCTACGAGATCCAGCGCATCGTCACGGCCTATTCGGACAACATCCTGTTTCCGATCGAGCTCGTGCCGGAAGAAGGTGAGCCGCGCCAGATCAATTCGGCGAGCGCGCTGTGGCAGCGCGCGAAATCCGAGCTGACGGCAGACGATTACAAGAAGGCCTATCAGCAGATCGCCTCCGCCTTCGACGATCCCGCCATGACGCTGCATTACCGCGCGGAAGGGCGCTACTCCTACGCCGTGCTGCTGTTCGCGCCCTCGACCAAGCCGTTCGACCTGTTCGAGCCGAACCGCAAGGGGCGAGTGAAGCTCTACGTCCGGCGTGTCTTCATCACCGATGATGCCGATCTGTTGCCGGGCTACTTGCGCTTCATCCGCGGCGTGGTCGACAGCGAAGATCTCCCGCTCAATATTTCGCGCGAGATGCTCCAGAACAATCCGCAGCTCGCGCAGATCCGCAAAGCGGTGGCGACCCGCGTCGTATCCGAGCTCGAAAGCCTTGCCGAGAAGGATCCGGACAATTTTACCAAGATATGGGACGCCTTCGGCGCGGTATTGAAGGAAGGCATCTACGAGGATTTCGAGCGGCGCGAAAAGCTGCTCGCGCTGTCGCGCTTCACCACCACGTCGGGCGAGAAGCGGTCGCTGAAGCAGGTCGTCGCCGACTTCAAGCCGAACCAGACCGAGATCTATTATCTGGTCGGCGACAGCATCGAGCGGCTGAAATCCAACCCGCGGCTGGAAGCTGCGACCGCGCGCGGCATCGAGGTGCTGCTGCTGTCCGATCCTGTCGATGCCTTCTGGACCTCGATGCCATCGGAGTTCGAAGGCAAGCCGCTGAAGTCGCTGAGCCAGGGCGATCTCAATCTCGACCTGATCCCGCGTATCGACGACAAGGACGAGCCGAGGAAGGACGAGCCCGCCGCGGACGAAGCGGCCACCATCGCGGTCATCAAGGCCTCGCTCGGCGAGCGCGTCAGCGACGTCAAGGCCTCGACGCGGCTTACCAGCTCGGCCTCCTGCCTCGTCGCCGATAGCCAGGGCCCCAGCCGCGAGCTCGAGCGCATCCTGTCGCAGCAGAACCGCGGCATGAAGACCAAGCCGATCCTCGAAATCAATCTGCGCCATCCGCTGGTCACCGCGGTCACCAAGGCGCAAGCTGGCTCGAAGGTCGTCGACGATCTCAGCCTGCTCCTGCTCGAACAGGCGCAGATCCTGGACGGCGAATTGCCGGAAGACCCGGCGGCGTTCGCGGCAAGGCTGAACCGGCTGGTGTTACAGGGGCTCGGCGCGTAGCGCCGCAGCCCCAGCGTACTCACCTTGCCGTCATCTGTCCCTAGGAACAGTCGCCTCCGGCCTGCCGTTATGCCATAGCAGGCCGTCGGCATCAGCCGACACCGTCGATGTCGAGGATGTCTCCATGCGCTTGCCGATTTTGACCCTCATCGCGATTGCCACGCTGTTCGTTGCCGCCGATGCCAGCGCCCAGACCTACGATCCGCGCTACCCGGTATGTATGCACGTCTATACGCCCGGGGGCTTCACCGGTGGCGGTGGTGACTATTTCGACTGTTCCTTCACGTCGCTGCCGCAATGTCGCGCCACGGCATCGGGCCGCGCGGCCAGCTGCGATCTCAATCCTTATTACGCCTTCGATGAACCGCCGCCGCCGCGCCGGCGTCACAAGAAAGTGCATTAGCGATTCCGATGCGGCATAGCAGACTACCTTCCATGCGTTTCTCGTTCGGCCTGATCATGATTGCCGGCGCGCTGCTTCCGGCCGCGCCATCCCAGGCGCAGACCTTTGATCCGCGTTATCCCGTCTGCATGCACGTCTATTCCGGCGCGAACGGCGGTGGTGGGGAGTGGTACGACTGCTCCTTCACCTCGCTGCCGCAGTGTCGCGCCACGGCCGCCGGCCGTTCGGCGATCTGCGATCTCAATCCGTACTATCCGGTCCACGCGCCGCCGCGATCTCGCTTGCGGCGTAGCGGCGAGTGGCCCAACGGGTAATCGGCGCGCCTTGCGAGCAGACCCTCGCAAGGTCAATCCTTCCTGATTCCCGACAGCTCGACCACCTTGCGCCAGCGATCGGTTTCCGTCGCCAGCATGTTGCCGAACTCATGGGCATTGCCGTGCAGCGGGATCGCGCCGAGCTCGGCGACACGGGCCTTGATACCGGAATCAGACAGCGCGGCGTCGATCTCGCGATTGAGCAGATCGACGATCTCGCGCGGCGTGTCGCGCGGGGCGCCGACGCCGTAGAACGATGACGTCTCGTAGCCGGGCAGCGCGTCGGCGATCGACGGCACGTCGGGCAAGATTTCCGAGCGCTCGCGCGTGGTGATGCCGAGGGCGCGCAGCTTGCCGGCGCGCACCAGCTCGAAGGACGAGGAGACATTGTCGAACATGCCCTGGATCTGCCCGCTCATCACATCGGTCAGGCCCGGCGCCGAGCCGCGATAGGGGACGTGGGTGAACTGCACGCCGGCCAGCGACTTGAACAATTCGCCGGAGAGGTGCAGCGAGGTGCCGATGCCCGAGGAGGCGATCGATATCTTGCCGGGATTGGCCTTGGCGTAGGCGATGAAGTCGGCGACGGTCTTCACCGGCAGGTCGTTGTTGACGACCAGCACCAGCGGTATCCGCGCAACGCCGGCGACCGGTGCGATGCCCTTGGCGAAATCATAGGGCAACGCCGGATCGAACGAGGCGTTGATCGCGTTCGCGGTCGAGGTCAGCAGCAGCGTGTAGCCGTCGGGTGCGGAAGAGATGACCGCCTGCGTCCCGATATTGCTGCCGGCGCCGGGCTTGTTCTCGACGACGAAGGTCTGGCCGAGCCGGTCGGACAGCCGCTGGCAGAGCAGCCGAGACAGCAGGTCGGTCGCGCCACCGGGCGCATAGGGCACCACCCATTTCACACTGCGCGCGGGATAGGACGGATTGTCGAGAGCAAAGGCACGCGGCGCGGCGAGCGCGGCTGCGGTGCAGGCGGCGGTTTGAAGGAAATGTCGTCTGGTGATCATCTGTCTTGCCTCAACAAGAAACTGAAGCCACGCGCTCTTCTTCCTTCGCTCCTTGCGGGAGAAGGTGGCGCGAAGCGCCGGATGAGGGTTGTCGCCAATGGCGAGATGGCCCGTGAGGAGAGAGACCCTCACCCGTCGCGCTGCGCGCGCCACTCTCTTCCAGGGGAGAGGGTAAGAGTGCCCGCTCGGCATCGCTGCTATCGCAAGAATTGTGCAGCCGCGCACGCCGATCCGATCGACTTGGTAAAGGATGGCTAGAGTTAATCGCACACTAACGGAGTTTTACCTTGTCCCTTAACACCTGGGCAGGGCGGGCGGGCTAAGTTGCCGGAAACCAGCAGACGGTCCGCAAGAGTGAACAACATGACCACCGGCGTCATCGAGCAGCCGAAAGCGGCGCGCACGTCCTCGGCTTCTAAGATCTGGCTGAAGGCGATCGAGCTGACAGCCCGGATCGAGACGCTGCCAGGCCGGCTGTTCGCCGATGTCGTCGAGGATTGGGCGGTCCGCCAGCCTGATCGCATCGCGCTGGTCACCGATGACGCGGCGCTCGACTATGAAGGCTTGTCGAAGCGCATCAACCGCTATGCGCGCTGGGCGCGCTCTGTCGGCGTGGCCAAGGGCGATACCGTTGCGCTGATCATGGCGAACGGCATCGACTATGTTGCCGCCTGGCTCGGCATCAGCCGGATCGGCGGTGTGGTTGCGCTGATCAACACGAAGCTTGTCGGCCAATCGCTCGCGCATTGCCTCAATCTCGCAAAGCCGGCGCACATCGTCGTCGCGCACGATCTCGTGGTGGTGCTGGAGAGCGCAACGCCGTATATGAGGACGCAGCCCAAGGTTTGGACCCACGGCAATGCTCGTGGTGAACGCGCGATCGATGCCGCGCTTGCTGTCCTCGACGATGGCCCGCTCTCGCCGGAGGAACACGGCAAGGTCAGCATCAACGACCGTGCGCTGCTGATCTACACCTCAGGTACCACCGGTCTGCCGAAAGCGGCCAGCATCAGCCATCGCCGCATCCTCAATTGGGGCTTCTGGTTCGCCGGCCTCACGGGCGCGACGCCGCAGGATCGGCTCTACGATTGTCTGCCGCTATTCCATTCGGTCGGCGGCATCGTCGCGCCATGCAGCATGCTGGCCGCCGGCGGCTCGGTGGTGATTGCGGAAAAATTCTCGGCTTCGAACTTCTGGCCTGACGTCGTACGGCATGACTGCACGCTGTTCCAGTATATCGGCGAGCTCTGCCGCTACCTGCTGAAGGCGGCGCCGTCGGAATACGAGAATCAGCACCGCCTGCGGCTCGTCTGCGGCAACGGCCTGCGCGGCGACATCTGGGAGGATTTCCAGGCGCGCTTTTCCATTCCGCGCGTCCTCGAATTCTACGCGGCGACGGAAGGCAATTTCTCGCTGTTCAACGTCGAGGGACAGCCTGGCGCGATCGGGCGCGTCCCGCCGCTGCTCGCGCACCGCTTCCCGGCCAGTCTCGTCAAGCTCGATCCCGACAGCGGCGCGCCTCTACGCAATGACGAGGGCTTCTGCATCGCCTGCGCTCGCGGCGAGCCCGGCGAGGCCATCGGCCGCATCGGAACCGCGGACGAGGGCGGCGGCCGCTTCGAGGGCTACACTGATGCCGGTGAGACCGAGAAGAAGATTCTGCGCGACGTCTTCGCCAAGGGCGATGCCTGGTTCCGCACTGGCGATCTGATGCGGATCGATGACAAGGGCTTTTTCCATTTCGTCGATCGCATCGGCGACACCTTCCGCTGGAAGGGCGAAAATGTCGCGACCTCGGAAGTCAACGATGCCGTGCGCGACTTCGCCGGCGTGATCGACGCCACCACCTATGGCGTCAGCATTCCCGGAGCGGATGGCCGTGCCGGCATGAGCGCGCTCGTCGTGAACGACGGCTTTGACATTTCCGCACTGCCCGTCCATCTCGCGCAGCGGCTGCCGGCCTATGCCCGTCCCGTCTTCATCCGTATCTCCAGCGAAATCGATGCGACCGAGACCTTCAAGCAGAAGAAGGGCGAGCTCGCGCGGGAGGGATTCGACCCCGGCGCGATAAGCGATCCGCTATTCATGCTCGATCCGAAGTCGGGGGCCTACGTCACGCTCGATTCAGAGGGATTTACGAAGATTATTGAGGGGGTGGTTCGGGTATAGCGCGCGGAAATCCGCAGATAGGTCCAATTTTATCTGAATTGTCCAAGAAGCCATTTACTTGTGTCGGGTAAACAGACGGCCATGGGAGGCGGTCATCAAGAGCCGCCGCAACACGAACGATAACGAAAAGCGAGCCAGCCATGTCGGTAAGGTCTAAGGTCATTGAAGCGATCCAGCAGATCGCCAAGGAGCAGAACGTCACGCTTCCGGAGCTGTCGGACGATCTGTCGCTGCACGAGACGGGCTTCGATTCGCTCGCCTTCGCGATTCTCGTGGCGCGGCTCGAGGACGAGATCGGCGTCGACCCCTTCACCATTTCCGAGGACGCCGCGTTTCCCGCCACGGTGGGCGATTTCGTGCGAGCCTACGCAAATGTCCCCGCGTGAGATCTTTGCGCTCCGCGACCATCTCGGCGCGGAGCTGAAAGGCCGCACGATCTCCGATGCGCACGATGTCGTGTCGCTGACCGACATCCTGTCGCACACGGTCCTGGGCGGCCGGCTGCGCGAGCTGTCGGGCCGTGCCGTGCTGCTCAAGCTGTCAGACCAGCTCCGGTCGGGCCTTGCCATGATCGAGCTCGACGGCATCGCCCGCCGCATGCTGCTGTGCCCGCCGGATCTCAATCCGGCGCATCTCGATGCCTTGATCGCGGATGCCGGGATCGATGCGGTCGTCACCGATGAGCCCGACCGCTGGGCGGACACCTGCGTGCCGCTGGTCGTCGTCGCGCGATTGCCGCTTCAAGTCATCGCGCCGGCCAAGTCCGAGCGCGCGACCGAATGGCTGATGCTCACCTCGGGCACCTCAGGCGTGCCAAAGATCGTCGGCCATACGCTGGAAGCCTTGACCGGGGCGATCGTCGCTGAAGGCCCTGCACGTGGTCAGGCGCCGGTCTGGGCGACGTTTTACGACATTCGCCGCTATGGCGGCCTGCAGATATTCCTCCGCGCCGTTCTTTCCGGCGGCTCGATGGTGCTGTCCGATCCGCATGAATCGCTCGCCGATCACGTCGCGCGGCTGAAGGCGCGCGGCGTCTCGCACATCTCCGGTACGCCCTCGCATTGGCGCAAGCTCTTGATGAGCGGTTCGGCGGCGCAATTCGCCCCGGCTTACGTCCGTCTCTCCGGCGAAATCGCAGACCAGGCGGTGCTGGACGGTTTGAAGGCGGCGTTCCCCAATGCCTCCGTCGGCCATGCCTATGCCTCAACCGAGGCCGGCGTCGGCTTCGCCGTGAATGACGGGCTGGAAGGCTTTCCGGCCGATTATCTCGGCAACCGCAACGGCGTCGAGATGAAGGTCACCGACGCCTCGCTGCGAATCCGCTCGGCGCGCACCGCGCATGCCTATGTTGGCCGCAATGCGGCGGCGCTCACCGATGCCGACGGCTTCGTCGACAGCGGCGACATCGTCGAGCTGCGCGGCGACCGCTATTATTTCGTCGGCCGTCGCGGCGGCATCATCAATATCGGCGGGCTGAAGGTCCACCCCGAGGAGATCGAGGCGGTAATCAACCGCCATCCCGACGTGCGGATGTCGCGGGCCAAATCCCGCCGCAGCCCGATCACCGGCGGCATCGTCGTCGCCGACGTAATCCTCACTGAGGGCACCGATCAGGCACGCGCGAAGGAGATCCGCGACCAGATCCTGGAGCATTGCCGCGCCCAGCTCGCGTCCCACAAGGTGCCGGCGGTGATCCGCTTCGTCGAGGCACTCGACGTCACCCCGGCCGGAAAACTGGCGCGCACCGATGTATAATGTTCTCGTCACCGGTGGCAGCCGCGGCATTGGGCTAGCGATTGCGAGGCGCCTCGTTGGTGCAGGCTTCAACGTGATCGCGGCCGCACGGCGCGAGAGCGACGAGCTCAAGGCGGCCATCGCCGGGTCCGAGGAGCGTCTGCACTTCCGCGCCTGCGATCTTGCCGTGATCGATGCGATCCCGGCCTTTGCAAAGCTGGTGCGCGACGAATTCGGCCCGATCTACGGCCTCGTCAACAATGCCGGCCTCGGCACCGAAGGCCTGCTCGCCACCATGCGCAATTCCGAGATTGCGGCGCTGGTGCAACTCAACGTGCTGTCGCCGATCATCCTCACCAAATATGTCGCGCGGCAGATGATGGCCGATGGCGCCGGCCGCATCGTCAACATCTCCTCGATCATCGCGACCACGGGCTACAACGGGCTCTCGGTCTACGGCGCGACCAAGGCGGCCGCCACCGGCTTCACCCGCTCGCTCGCGCGCGAGGTCGGCAAGCTCGGCATCACCGTGAATGCGATCGCTCCGGGCTTCATCGACACGGAGCTCACCCACAATCTCTCCGACGAGGGCCGCAAGCGCATCGCCGGCCGCAGCGCGCTGCGCCGCCTCCCGGAGACGGACGACGTCGCGCGCATGGTGGAATATCTGCTGGGCGAAGGCGGCCGCAATGTCACCGGGACGGTGTTCACCGTCGACGCGGGGAACACGGCGTAAGCGGAACTCTGCCGTCATGATCGCATTTGATCCGGCAATGACATTCAGCCGGATTTGGTCGTAAGATGCCCCGCAATCGATTGGGTTACGTCAATCGATCTGCCCTAATCGACAGGGAGCAGTCCATGGCCACGCCAAACATGACGGCTTCAAATCAGGGCCACACGGAGCAATCCCGTGCGAACCCCGACGATGTCCACTGCACGCCGATGTCGCATCAGAATTCCGGTGGCCATGGACATGAAATGTACCCACAGCAATTCGTCCGCCTGATCGGCTGCCATGATGCGTCTCTCGACGCCTTGCGCAAGCGTCAAGACGAGAAGCTGCACTAACCCGCTCACGTCCGCCGCTTGGGCAAGTCCTTCGGCAGGTCAATTCGTTCGTGCGAAAATTCCGGCGGTCCTTCGGTAAGGCGGCGGAGGCGGCGCTCGCGTTCGTGCGCCGGCAATGCGGGACGACACGATTCGATCTCGTGCGTTGCGATCTCTTCGATCCTGGTGGCGTCCGATGCGATCGGATGTGCCGACGTGAGGACCGGGGGCGCGATCCTCAGGCCTGGCTCGATCAGCTTGCAGATCGCATCCGAGCGGGTCAGGTGGTGCGCTTCGGTGAGTCCTTGTTGCCGAAATCGGACACCTCGATCATCCCGTGCGAGCCGACCAACGATAGCCGCTCTCCTCCGCCGGCCGTTTGATGCCGATCAATGATCCCGCCGCGGCATTGCAGCGCGGCCGCATCTTGTTGTCCGGGGCCGTTTCGGCCAATGATTGAGACGGGGCGCCCAGCGAACCCGGATCGATCATCCCACGTATTTATTTTACATCCCAACCATCCGGCATTCCCGATGACCTCAGGCGAATCCTTCTATGGCGGCATTCCCGTCTTCCGGGGCTTCACCAGCCTGATGGATCCTGCGCTCTATTCGCCGCTGCCGGACGACTGGAGCATCGGTGTTGCCGACATCGTCGATTCGACCAAGGCGATCGCGGCGCAACGGTACAAGGCGGTGAATATGGCCGGCGCGGCGGTGATCGCGGCGGTGACCAACGCGCTGGGAGGGCGCGAATTCCCCTTCGTGTTCGGCGGCGACGGCGCGAGCTTCGCGGTCGCGCCGGACGATATCGAACTTGCTCGCGAGGCACTGGCTGCGACCGCGACCTGGGTGCGGGAAGATCTCGATCTGACCATGCGCGTCGCACTGGTGCCGGTCGGCGTCATTCGCGCTCAAGGCCTTGACGTGCGCGTCGCCCGGTTCGGGCCGTCGGCAAACCTGTCCTATGCGATGTTCTCAGGCGGCGGGCTTGCCTGGGCCGATGCCGCGATGAAGCGCGGCGAGTTTGCGGTCACGGAGGCGCCCGCCGGCACGCAACCGGACCTCTCCGGACTATCGTGCCGGTTCGAGGTGATGCCGGCTGCGCGCGGCCTGATCCTGTCGGTGCTGGTGATGCCGGTGCGCGGCGTCGATCCGCACGCCTTCCGCAAGGTGATCGAGGACATCATCCATCTCGTCGAGCGTAGTCCGGAGGGCGGCCGCCCGGTGCCTCCGCAGGGGCCGCCGCTGAAATGGCCGCCGCAGGGGCTCGAGCTCGAAGCCCGCACCAAACGCGGCGGTCCGCTGCTCGCGCGCAGAGCCAGTGTGCTGGCCTATACGCTGTTCGCCTATTTGATCATGCGCTTCGACATCAAGATCGGCGGTTTCGTGCCGAGCCTCTACAAACGCCAGGTCGTCGAGAACTCGGACTTCCGCAAATATGACGACGGTCTGCGCATGATTCTCGACTGCACTCCGCAGCTCGAGCGCGCGCTGAGCGATCGCCTCGCGGCCGCCGCGCGCGACGGCATCGTGCGCTACGGCATCCATCAGCAGGATGCCGCGATGATGACCTGCTTCACGCCCTCGGCGCTGCGCAGCGACCATGTGCACTTCATCGACGGCGCGCAGGGCGGCTATGCCTCGGCGGCGACCGCGTTGAAGGCGATGACGGCAGCAAATTAGCGCCCCGCGCGGGTCCAGGTTTCACCGCCGCAGAGCGCGCCGACGCAGCCTTCGACCCGCAGCGAATCCGCGCCAGTCAGGCTGATACTGCTCGCATAGGTGCTGCCGTCATCGGCATTGTAGATCTGGCCCGCCCATTTGTTCGGTCCTGCGGGCTCCATGCCGCTGAACAACGGCAAGCCGATCATCGGACGCTTGGCGAGTCCGGGATTGGGATTCTTGCTGTCGGTGGCCGGCTGGCCGGTTGAGGTGTCATAGGGCTCGCGCAGCCACACGATATGGCCGCAGATGCCGCTGCCGCATTTGCTGATCTTGACGCGGGCATCACCCGCCTGGGTCAGCCAGGTCCCGTCGGCGCTCTGCGCGTGGGCAGCAGTCGTGCAGAACAGCGCGGCGAGGAGGACGATGAATGCAGCGAATCTGGACGTCATGGAAAGGCCCCGGAATGGAGCGCCTCCATAGCAGCCCGGCAGGATAGTGCAACGCTGGATGGAATCACTTTCCTGCGTCTATATACCCGCATTGATCTACCTGCGATCATTTGCCCCAGCGCACGAAGGCGACCGAGGCTGCGGTCGACAGCCCGAACACGACCATGGCGCCGCCGACTAGCGCGAACAGGGTCCAGGCCGGCGCCTGCGCCGTCATCAGGCCGGCGCCGCCGATCGCGACGATGAGAAGCCGGGCGGTGGACGCGAGCACGGGGCCGCCGACGCGTGCGGCGCCTTGCGAGGAGAAGTACAGCGACACGCCCATGCCGAAGAACACGAACGCCGGACCTGCCCAGTGGAAATAGCTGTGCGCGGCGGCGGTGACGCCGGGATCCCGCGTGAACAGCGCGACCCACAGCGACGGAGCAAGTGCGACGGCGAGGCCGATCAGGCCGACCGTGAGTCCGGAGGCCGCGGCGGCCGTCCAGGCCACATGCCGCGCGCGCGTCATATGTCCGGCGCCGATCGCCATACCGACCATCGGCACCGAGGCGATGCCGAAGGCGAAGGTGATCGGGATCAGCAAGAACTCCAGCCGCGATCCGATGCCGTAGCCTGCCAGCATCTCGGTGCCGAAGGTCGCGAGGATCTTCGTGAAGATCAGAATGGTGAGCACGGTCTGGAGCGGCGACAGGCAGGCCACCGCGCCGACCTTGAGAATGTCCAGGAACATCGCGCGTTCGAAATGGAAGGCGCGAAAATCGAGCTGCAATCGGCTGCGGCCGGACAAGAGATACCAGAGGAAGAAGATCGCGGCGCAGCTGAACGCGATCAGCTGGCCGCTCGCCACGCCCGGCATGCCGAATTGCGGCACGCCGAACAGGCCGAGCCCCAGCGTACCGCCAAGCGCGATCTGGAGCACGCTCGCCCCGATCAGCGTCATCGAGGGCAGGCGCATGTCGCCGGTGCCGCGGATCACCGAGGCCAGTGTATTGACGAGCCAGATCGCGACCGCGCCGGAGAACAACACCTGCGAATAGCCGCAGGCTTCCTCCAGCACGCGCTCGCGGCCGCCGAGCAGTGCGAAGAAGGAGCGGCCGAAGACGAGCATCATCACCGTGAAGAACAGCCCGCCACAGAGGCCGATGATGGCGGCATGCAGCGCCAGCGTCGCGGCGCGGTCGTGATTCCCCCCACCGAGCGCGCGGCTGATCGCCGACGATACGCCGCCGCCCATCGCGCCCGCACTCATCATCTGCGTCAGCATCGCAAACGGAAACACCAGCGCGATCGCGGCGAGCGGAATGGTGCCGAGCCGGCCGATATAGGAGGTCTCAGCAACGGCAACGAGCGTGCTGCCGACCATCGCGATCATGTTGGGGATCGCGAGCCGCAGCAGCGTCGGCAGGATCGGCGCGGTCAGAAGGCCGGCAATGGGTGAGACGACCGGCGCAACCGGCGGGACGGCATCTGCGGGGGCGTCGATCGTCATGTTCACCGCGCGGAAAATTAAATGATGATCAACATATTATAAGAGAATGAGGCGCCGGCGCAGCCCTGGCTCACGCAGGGCTCACCACGGCAGGCCGCATAGGTCGATGGTGCCCAGCGTCGGCGCGCGGACGATGTGGAAGACGTAAGGAGCCATGTAGGTGAACCGGATCCGCCCCTCCGGCTGCTCGCAATAGACCTCGCCGTTGAAGGGCAGCCAGCTCCGGGCCGCGTAGAAGGCGGCGTTGTGCGGCTCGCAGAACAGCAGGGCGAAACGGACCGCCTCGTTGGCGCGGATCGTATGTACCGCTGCCTCGAGAGCCGTGGTTGCATAGCCGCGGCCGCGCTGGTCTTCCCGCGTACAGACGCCGCCGATGCCGCCGATGTGAACCTTCTGTCCGTTCCAGGTGACGGTGCGGAAGTAGATGCCGACATGGCAGACGAGACCATCCTCGGGCGTCTCGATCAGCACGCGAAGGTCGGCATTGGCCCATTTGACGTGGCTCCAGGCCGGCTTCTCCGCTGCGTCCTGACCCCAGACCGCGCTGAGCAGCGGCTTTGCGATCGGCCACGACGCGTCGCCGTTCAAAATGTCGATCTCGATGCTCATGTCGTCCTTCACAGCTCTGCTTCGCGGCGCGTTTGTTCTGTCTTAAGCGCTTCAAAGGCAATGATATTTTTATGGCGAACCGCAGGTTTGATCGACAGCGGCCCGTTGCGACGAATTTGTGCATTCCGGGAAGGCCACCCCATCACGCCTTTTCGCAAATTCTGAGGTATTTAATGGCCGCGGAACCTTCTATAAGAGGTGACCGTTATAACTCGTTCCCCACCAGTTGCGGACAAGAACCCATGACCTTTACGCTGCCCCCACTCCCTTACGCCTATGACGCCCTCGGCCAGTACATGTCGAAGGAGACGCTGGAATATCACCACGACAAGCATCATCAGGCCTACGTCACCAACGGCAACAACGCGCTCAAGGGGACCGAATGGGAAGGCAAGTCCCTTGAAGAGATCGTCAAGGGCTCGTTCGGCAAGAATCCCGCAGTGTTCAACAATGCCGGCCAGCACTACAACCACATCCACTTCTGGAGCTGGATGAAACCCAATGGCGGCGGCACCAAGCTGCCGGGCAAGCTCGAGAAGAAGATCAACGAGGACCTCGGCGGCTTCGAGAAGTTCAAGGCCGACTTCCAGGCGGCCGGCGTCGGCCAGTTCGGCTCCGGCTGGTGCTGGCTCCAGGTCAAGAACGGCAAGCTCGAGATCTCCAAGACCCCGAACGGCGAGAATCCGCTGGTGCACGGCGCCACGCCGATCCTCGGTTGCGACGTCTGGGAGCACTCCTACTACATCGACTATCGCAACCGCCGGCCCGACTATCTCAAGGCATTCGTCGAGAACCTCGTGAACTGGGAATACGTGGAGTCCCTGTTCGAGAAGGCGTGAGTTCTCACCTCGTCATTCCGGGGCGATGCGCAGCATCGAACTATGCTGCGCAGTTGCGCACCTGAGAATCTCGAGATTCCGGGTTCGACTTCGCTGCCCCGGAATGGCAGAACAGAAGAAGGATAGAAAAAGGCGGTCGCTTACGCGGTCGCCTTTTTGCTGTGCGGAATTGCCCTGCGCGGCGCGCGCATGGGTCTGTCGTCACACCGTTTGCATCGGAGGCACGCCGCCCTTAATCAGGACGGGCATCACCCTCGAGCCGCTCCACACCCGTTGTCAGAACTTCCCCCGAAAGAACCGGCGCCTGCCGAGGACGCAGACTCCGAGCCGCGGCCAGGGCGTGTGCGCAAGCCGATCGGCTGGTCCACCATCATCATCGCGATCCTGGTGGCGGTGAGCGCGGTGCTGGTCTGGCGGCGTGACGGCGCCGACGGCGTTCTCGACATTCTCACTCACGATCTCTCGTTGTTCGGCGGCATCCTGCCGCGCGTGCTGGCAGGCTGCCTGCTTGGCGCCTTCATCTCCGAGATCCTGCCGCACGAAAAGGTCTCGCGCTCGCTCGGGCCGAAATCCGGTCTGATGGGCCTTCTGATCGGCACCGCCTTCGGCGCAATCCTGCCGGGAGGGCCCTTCACCGCCTATCCCGTCGCAAGCGCGCTGCTGGCGGTCGGCGCCGATTTCGGCGCCACCATTGCCATGGTCGTGAGCTGGACCCTGATCGGCTACGGCAGGGCGGTCGCCTGGGAAATCCCGATCATGGGCACCGATTTCACGCTGTGGCGGATCGTGATCTCGTTGCCGCTGCCGGTGCTCGCCGGCGCGCTCGGCCGCTTCGTCTATGTCAGGCTCTACCCGAAGCCGCTCGCGAAGGACGACGAGAATTGAGCGCCGCGCTGCTGATCGACATCTTGCTGTGGGGCTCGGTGCTCGGCGTCGGGCTGATCGCCTTCCGCCGCGGCCCTCCGGTGTTCAAGGCCTCGCTACGCGAAGGCTCGATGGACTTCATCAACATCGTGCCGCGGATCGCGCTGGGTGTGATCGGCTCCGGCTACATCGCCGCGATCATCCCGCAGGAGTTGATCACCGGCTGGCTCGGTCCGGACAGCAGCTGGCTCGGGGTCGCGACTGCCGTGCTGGCTGGCGCGGCCACGCCCGGCGGTCCCGTGATCGGCTTCTCCATCGGCACCGTGGCGCTGAAGTCGGGTGGCGGGGTGCCCCAGGTGGTCGCCTATGTCGTCGCCTGGGCGCTGTTCGCCTTCCAGCGGGTGATCTTGTGGGAAATACCGTTCATGCCGGCCCGCTTCGTCTGGTTCCGCTGCGCCGTCTCGGTGCCGTTCCCGTTCGTGGCGGCCGCCATCGCGATGTTGATCGGGAAGCCGTGAGGCGGGGAGCGAATCTCGAGATTCTCAGGTGCGCAACTGCGCACCATAATTCGGTGCTGCGCATCGCCCCGGAATGACGTTACCCGCCGTGGACAGGCGTAATGTTATAATATAACGTTCCGGGATGGTTCCCGCCGTGTCCCACGCCCACCAGCACGACCATGCTCATGGCCACTCCCATGACCACGCGCATTCGCATGGGCACGACCACACCCACGCCCATGTTCACGATGCGGCCTCGCCGCATCCGGCCCAGGCGGCGCCTTGGTCGATCCTGCGCATGACCATGGCGGGCCGTCTCGCGGCCGCGCTCGCCGTCTGCGCCGTGCTCTGGGGCATCGTCTTCCTGGCGATGAGGTGACCATGGCGGCGCTCCACTTTCACAACGTCACGCTCGGCTATGACCGGCATCCGGCCGTGCATCATCTCGGCGGCAAGATCGCTCTGGGGTCGCTGGTCGCCGTGATCGGCCCGAACGGTGCCGGCAAGTCGACGCTGCTGCGCGGCGTCGTCGGCATCCTCAGGCCGCTCGACGGCAGCATCCATCTCGGCGGGCTCGACAGCAAAGATATCGCCTATCTGCCGCAAAGCGCGGAGATCGACCGCAGCTTTCCGATCTCGGTATTCGATTTCGTCAGCACCGGGCTGTGGCGCGCGGCCGGCCTGTTTGGCGGCATCGGCAAGGCCGCGCGCGACAAGATACTCCGGGCGATCGGGTCCGTTGGCCTCAACGGATTCGAGAACCGCCCGATCGGCACGCTCTCGGGCGGTCAGATGCAGCGCGTGCTGTTCGCGCGCGTGTTGCTCCAGGATGCGAGCCTGATCGTGCTCGATGAGCCCTTCAACGCCATCGACAGCAAGACCACGGCCGATCTGCTCGCCCTGGTCAAGCACTGGCACGCTGAGGGCCGCACGGTGCTCGCTGCGCTGCACGACCTGGAAATGGTGCGCAACCATTTCAGCGAGACGCTGGTGCTGGCACGGGGCCCAGTCGCGTGGGGCCCGACGGCAGAGGTGCTGACGCCGGAGAACCTGCTGGTCGCGATGCGGATGTGCGAAGCCTTTGACGACAGCGCCGCGGCCTGCGGCGAAGATGGGCGCTTCCAGGCGGCATGATCGCAGATGCTCTATGACGCGCTGATCGGTCCGTTCACCGAATTCGAGTTCATGCGGCGGGCGCTCGCCGCCGTGATCGCGCTGGCGCTGGCGGGCGCACCGATCGGCGTGTTCCTGATGCTGCGCCGGATGAGCCTCGTCGGCGATGCCATGGCGCATGCAATCCTGCCCGGCGCGGCCGTCGGATTCCTGCTGTCGGGCCTCAATCTGTTCGCGATGACGGCCGGCGGCCTGATTGCCGGCTTTGCCGTCGCGATCCTCGCCGGCGTGGTGGCGCGATCGACCGGGCTGAAGGAGGACGCGTCGCTGGCAACCTTCTATCTGGCCTCGCTCGCGCTGGGTGTCACCATCGTCTCGATCAAGGGCACCAATATCGACCTCTTGCACGTGCTGTTCGGCAACATCCTCGCAATGGATGATCAGACGCTGCTGGTGGTGGCCTTCAACGCCACGATCACGCTGCTGGTGCTGGCCGTGATCTACCGTCCGCTGGTGATCGAGAGCGTCGATCCCCTGTTCCTGCGCACCGTCAGCCGCGCCGGGGGGCCTGCGCATCTCGTCTTTCTCGCGCTCGTCGTCATCAATCTCGTCAATGGCTTTCAGGCGCTCGGCACGCTGCTTGCGGTCGGTCTCATGATATTGCCCGCCGGCATCGCGCGGTTCTGGTCCCGCGATCTCACCGCAATGATCTGCATCGCCGTCGTCGCTGCCGCGGTCTCGGGCTATGCGGGCCTCGTGCTGTCGTTCCAGACCCGTGTGCCGTCAGGCCCCGCGATCATCCTCGTGGCGACCGTGCTCTACGTGGTCTCCGTCCTGTTCGGGCGCGTCGGCGGTATCTTGCGGCAGCTGTTTCCCGGCCGGCATTTGGAAGCGTGACGATGCGACTGATCCTGTTCTGTGCGCTGTTGTCGATCGCCTCGCCGCTGCATGCCGCGGAGCGGCTCAATGTCGTTGCGAGCTTCTCGATTCTCGGTGATTTCGTCCGCAACGTCGGTGGTGACCGCATCAATCTGACGACGCTGGTCGGCGCCGACAGCGATGTCCACGTCTACACGCCTGCACCAAGCGATGCCAAGCGAGTCGCGGATGCAAAGCTCGTCATCGTCAACGGGCTTGGGCTGGAAGGTTGGCTGCCGCGCCTCGTTCAATCCGCGGGCAGCAAGGCTCAGGTAGTCACGGCAAGCGCCGGCATCGCGCCGCTTAAATTAGGCTCGGCCGCAGATCCCCACGCCTGGCAATCCATCCCCAACGCCAAGATCTACGTCGCCGACATCGCCAATGCGCTGGCCGCGGCTGCTCCGGATGACGCGGAATTCTTCCGCGCCCAGGCCAAGACCTATTTGGAAAGGCTCGAGGTCCTCGACCGTGAGGTCCGCGAGGCCGTGGCAAAAATCTCACCCGAACGACGCAAGGTGATCTCCACCCACGATGCGTTCGGCTATTTTTCCGCCGAATACGGTATCCAGTTCATCGCCCCCCTCGGCGTCTCAACGGAGACCGAACCGAGCGCGCGCGACATTGCGGCCATCGTTGGCCAGATCAAGGCCGCGAGGATCCCGGCCGTGTTCCTGGAAAATATCAGCGATGACCGCTTGATCCGGCGGATCGCGGCCGAGACCGGGGCAAAGGTCGGCGGGACCCTGATTTCGGACGGTTTGACCGGCGAAAAGGGGCCTGCACCCACTTACATTGACATGGTCAGGCACAATATAAAGGCCCTGACCAGCGCGCTTGACCACTAGGGCAGGGGCCACCCCGCCTCGCGTCGCGCGAAAAGCCTTGAAGTCCGGAGTTGTTATGTCTGAAGCGACGTCCCAAAAGATTCCCGTGACCGTCCTGACCGGCTATCTCGGTGCCGGCAAGACCACGCTCCTGAACCGCATCCTGTCCGAGAACCACGGCAAGAAATACGCCGTCATCGTCAACGAATTCGGCGAGATCGGCATCGACAACGACCTCATCATCGGCGCCGATGAGGAAGTGTTCGAGATGAACAATGGTTGCATCTGCTGCACCGTGCGCGGCGACCTCGTCCGCATCATGGACGGCCTGATGAAACGCAAGGGCAAGTTCGACGCCATCATCGTCGAGACCACCGGTCTTGCCGATCCGGCGCCCGTCGCCCAGACCTTCTTCGTCGACGAGGATGTGCAGAAGAACGCGCGGCTCGATGCGGTGGTCACGGTGGCCGACGCCAAGTGGCTGTCAGACCGGTTGAAGGACGCGCCAGAGGCCAAGAACCAGATCGCCTTTGCCGACGTGATCGTGCTGAACAAGACCGACCTCGTCAACAAGGGCGAGCTCGCCGAGGTCGAGGCCCGCATCCGCGGCATCAACCCCTATGCGAAACTCCACCGCACCGAGCGCTGCTCGGTGGCGCTGGACGACGTGCTCGACCGCGGCGCCTTCGATCTCGACCGCATCCTCGACATCGAGCCGGATTTCCTGGAGGCCGACGATCACGACCATGATCATCACCATCATGACGGCCACGACCATCATCACCACCATGATCACGGTCACGGCCTGAAGCACTATCACGACGAGGACATGCAGTCGCTCTCGCTCAAGACCGACAAGCCGCTCGATCCCAACGTGTTCATGCCCTGGCTGCAGAACCTGGTGCAGGTCGAGGGCGGCAAGATCCTGCGCTCCAAGGGTATCCTCGCCTTCCACGACGATGACGACCGCTACGTCTTCCAGGGCGTCCACATGATGCTGGAGGGCAACCACCAGCGGAAGTGGAAGGAGGGCGAGCCGCGCGAGAGCCGCCTCGTCTTCATCGGCCGCGAATTGCCTGAGGAGGCGATCCGCAAGGGTTTCGAGAGCTGCATCGTCTCGTGATGAAAGAGTTCGCGCCACTCCCGGATTCCACCTCGATCGTCTCCGTCACCGACCGCGTCAAGCCTGTTGCGCTCGGCATGGCCGTGACCTCGGCGCATTTCCTTGGTCCTCGTGCCGCCTTCGTCGGCGGCGAGGAGAACGTCGCGTTCGTCGACGCCAAGGGTGAGATCACCAGGGTCGCAGTGCACAGCGGCGGCATTCTCTCGACTGCCTCCGACGGCAAGCGCCTCGTAATGGGCGGTGACGACGGCAAGGTCGTGTCGCTCGATGCCGAGGGCGAGGTGATGCTGCTCGCCACCGATCCCAAGCGGCGCTGGATCGACGCGGTGGCGCTGCACGCCGATGGCGCCTTCGCCTGGTCGGCCGGCAAGACGGCCACGGTCAAGAGCGGCAAGGCCGAGGAGAAGTCGATCGAAGTGCCATCGACCGTCGGCGGACTTGCCTTCGCGCCGAAGGGCCTGCGGCTCGCGATCGCGCATTACAACGGCGTGACGCTGTGGTTTCCGAACATGGCGGGATCGGCCGAATTCCTGCCCTGGGCCGGCTCGCATCACGGCGTCACCTTCAGCCCCGACAACAAGTTTCTCGTCACGGCGATGCACGAACCGGCGCTGCACGGCTGGCGGCTCGCCGATAGCAGGCACATGCGCATGACCGGCTATCCCGGTCGTGTCCGCTCGATGTCCTGGAGCGTGGGTGGCAAGGGGCTCGCGACTTCGGGCGCCGACACCGTCATCATATGGCCGTTCGGCAGCAAGGACGGTCCGATGGGCAAGGAGCCGGCGATGCTCGCCCCGCTACAGGCGCGCGTGTCCGTGGTCGCCTGCCATCCGAAGAACGACATCCTCGCCGCCGGCTACAGCGACGGCACCGTGCTGATGGTGCGGCTGGAGGATGGCGCGGAAATCCTGGTGCGCCGCAACGGCACGCCGCCGGTCGCCGCGCTTGCCTGGAACGCCAAAGGCACGCTGCTGGCTTTTGCCGATGAAAATGGGGACGGCGGCCTGCTGGAGCTTTAATCTGTCATGGTTCCCGCCATATAGGGAACCATGCGGTTTCTGACCACCTTCCAGCTTGCCGATTTTGCCGACACGCTGATCAGCCTGACCACGGCTTTCGTGCTGGGCACGCTGATCGGTGCCGAGCGCCAATACCGCCAGCGCACGGCGGGCCTGCGCACCAACGTGCTCGTTGCAGTCGGTGCCGCTGCGTTCGTCGATCTCGCCATGCATCTGGATGACGCCGATGGCGCGGTGCGCGTGATTTCCTATGTCGTCTCCGGCATCGGCTTTCTCGGCGCCGGTGTCATCATGAAGCAGGGCATGGACGTGCGCGGGCTCAACACCGCGGCGACACTGTGGGCCTCGGCCGCGGTCGGCTCCTGCGCCGGCGCCGACATGGTCGCGCAGGCCGCCGCTCTGACGGTGTTCGTCATCGCCGGCAACACCATGCTGCGCCCGCTGGTCAATGCCATCAACCGCATCCCGCTGAACGAGAAGGCGCTGGAGGCAACCTACTATTTCAAGCTCGCGGTTGCGACCGACGCTCTTCCGGATATGCGCGACCGGCTCGTCGAGAAGCTCGAGGCGGCGAAATATTCGGTGGCCGATATCGATGTGGTCGAAATCGGCGACGACATTCTGGAGATCGCGGCAAAGCTGGTCGCGAGCGCGGTCGACCCGAACGAGCTGAATGCGGTGGCCACCGATCTGCAGCATCTGCCGGGCGTGCGGCATGCGACCTGGGAGGTCAGCACGACGGAGTGAGGGGCGGCGGGTTGGGTTCCCCCTTGTTCGGTCCCGGAACCGGCGCGCCCCAGTTTCGTTGATCCCGTGGACAAAGGCGGTGATCGATATGCCCGGCCACGATGACAAGCGCAGACTGAAGCTCGATCTGGCAATCGCCGCTGCGCTGTTCGCAGCAGGCGTCGTGGTGTCGGTGATATCGCTCGCGCAAATCCGGGCCGAAAGCCGGACGGAACTGGCACAGGCGACGCCACCGCTCCAGGGCACCCCGTCCGACGATCAAGGCAAGACACCTGCGGAGTCCAAGCCCGGCGGCGACCGGCCAACCACGCCGGCGCCCGAACCGGCGCGGCCGGGCTCCGAGACGCAGGGCGCGGCGGGTGCCGCCAAGCCGGTGCTGCCGCCGGCTCCCGCGGAGAAGGTCGCGCCGCCGATTGAGAAGAAGTAGCGTCCCTCTCCACACTCGGTGTCATTGCCCGCGAAGGCGGGCAATCCAGTATTCCAGAGGCTGCAGTGCTGGAGCCGAGAAGCCACTGGAGCCCAGGTCAAGCCAGGGCATGACAGGAGTGTGTGAGGCGGAACGCCTCGCCCGCCTTACCGCACCAGAACATTCCGGAACTGCCAGGGATCGCTCGTATCGATATCTTCCGGAAACAGTCCCGGACGATCGGTCAGCGGCGTCCAGTCGGTGTAGAAACCCTTCACCGGGCCGAGATAGGGCAGCTGGATTTCCAAGAGGCGATCGAAGTCCATCTCGTCGGCTTCGACGATGCCTTCGTTCGGGTTCTCCAGCGCCCACACCATGCCGCCGAGCACGGCAGAGGTCACCTGCAGGCCGGTGGCGTTCTGATAGGGCGCGAGCTGGCGGGTCTCTTCGATGGAGAGCTGCGAGCCGTACCAATAGGCATTCTTGTCATGGCCGAACAGCAGCACGCCGAGCTCGTCGATGCCGTCGACGATCTCGTTCTCGTCGAGGATGTGATGCTTCTCCTGCATCTTTCCGGCGCGGCCGAACATTTCATGTAGCGACAGCACCGCATCGTCAGCCGGATGGTAGGCATAGTGGCAGGTCGGCCGATAGATCACCTTGCCCGACGCGTCGCGCACCGTGAAGTAATCGGCGATCGAGATCGACTCGTTGTGCGTGACGAGGAAGCCATATTGCGCGCCGCGGGTCGGGCACCAGGTGCGCACGCGCGTGTTGGCCCCGGGCTGCATCAGATAGATGGCGGCGCCGCAGCCGGCTTCGTGGGTGTGTGCATTCTCGGGCATCCATTTCTCATGGGTGCCCCAGCCGAGTTCGGATGGCTGCATGCCCTCGGACAGGAAACCTTCGACCGACCAGGTGTTGACGAAGACATCGGGCTCCTTCGGCTTCTTGGAGCGCTGGGTGTCTCGTTCGGCGATATGAATGCCCTTGATGCCGGCCTGCCGCATCAGATCCGCCCATTCGGCCTTGGTCTTCGGCCTGGGCGCATTGAGCTTCAGATCGGCGGCGACATTGAGCAGCGCCTGCTTGACGAAAAAGGAGACCATGCCGGGATTGGCGCCACAGCACGAGACCGCCGTCGTCGAGCCGGCGGGGCGGGCTTTCTTGGCGGCGAGCGTCACTTCGCGCAGGGCGTAGTTGGAGCGCGCTTCCGGGCCCTTCGAGGGATCGAAATAGAAGCCGAGCCAGGGCTCGTTGACGGTGTCGATGTAGAGAGCGCCGAGCTCGTTGCAGAGCTCCATGATGTCGGTCGAGCCGGTATCGACCGAGAGATTGACGCAAAAGCCCTGGCCGCCGCCCTCGGTGAGCAGCGGGGTCAGCACCTCGCGATAATTGTCCTTGGTCAGGCCCTTCTGGATGAAGCGGACGTTGTGCTTCTCGCAAAGCGCCTTGCGGCCCTCGTCCTTGGGGTCGAGCACGGTGATGCGCGACTTGTCGTAGTCGAGGTGCCGCTCGATCAACGGCAGCGTGCCTTTGCCAATGGAGCCGAAGCCGACCATGACGATGGGGCCGGTGATCTTCGCGTAGATCTGCGAGGCGGGGCTCATGGGATGGTTTCTCCAGAAAGTGCTGGCGGATAAACAGTGAGGGGTGGATCAGGCGCTGCGGCGCTTGTCAGATGCTGCGGCGCTTGGCGGTGACTTCGATCTCGATCTTCATCTCGGGCTTGGCGAGGGCCGAGACGACCAGCAGCGTCGCGGCCGGCCGGATGTCACCGAGAACCTCGCCGCAGACGGCAAAGTGGGCATCGATGTAGCTGGCGTCGGTGACGTAGTAGGTCGCACGGACGATATCGGCCATCTCGAATCCACCCTCCTTCAGGGCGGCTTCGATGGTCTTGAAGCAGTTGCGTGACTGGCTCGTGACATCGGCCGGCATCGTCATCGTCGTGTAGTCATATCCGGTGGTCCCCGCGACGAAGGCGAACTCGCCGTCGATCACGGCGCGGCTATAGCCGACGGTCTTCTCGAGGGGAGAGCCGGTTGAGATCAGGCGACGGGACATGGTCATGGGCCTCGACTGAAGGGTGTTTTGCGGGGTTAAAGGGCGTTTCTCGCACCTGCGCAACCCCCAAGGAAAGAGCTTAGCGCAGGCGCAGCGGGGCGTTGCCGCTCGATGCGGCTCTCGGTCCTCGCTATCGGAGCGATCCGTTAGGCCGCGTGCGCCTGGAGGGCGCGAACCGACCTCCGTTTGGGCAAGGCCGCACCGGTCGGGACGATCATCCCTTCGACACCGTCAAGCGCACCTTCGGCGAACTCGATCGCCAGCAGACGATCGCGCTCGAAGGGGCCGGGCAGCGACAGTTCGCCGGTCTTCTCGGCCGAGAAGCCGAAACGGGCGTAATAGGGGGCATCGCCGAGCAGGATCACGGCGGCATGCCCGCGCGCCCGGGCGGCGGCCAGCGCTTGATGCATCAGCGCGGCGCCGATCCCGAGCTCGCGGCAGGCTGGGTCGACCGCCAGCGGTCCGAGGACCAGAGCGGGCCTGCCTCCGGCGCTGACGTGCCAGAGCCTCACGGTTCCCACGAGTTTTCCCTCGCGCACGGCCGCCAGCGCGAGGCCGGCGGCAGGCGCGCGTCCGTCGCGCAGGCGCTGGCAGGTGCGGCCGTGGCGGTTCTCGCCAAAGCAGGCATCGAGCAGCGCTTCACGCATCGCGACGTCTCCAGCACGCTCGCCGCGGATCGCGAACGGAGCGGCTTTCGAGGTGAGGGCGATCTGTGGCTTCCGAGGAGCAGTCATGGCACGTCGTCCCCGCTCGAATCCGTGCGCCGGCGGCACGCGGATTCGAGCGTCATCAGAATGGCAATGTCGGGGAGGAGCCGGCGGACCGGCTCCCGGGTTCGTCAGGCCTCAGACCAAGAGGCGGATCAGATGTGATACGTCTTCAGCGGCGGGATGCCGTTGAACGCCACCGACGAGTAGGTCGACGTATAGGCCCCGGTCCCTTCGATCAGCACCTTGTCGCCGATCTCCAGCGTGACGGGGAGCGGATACGGGTTCTTCTCGTACAGCACGTCGGCGCTGTCGCAGGTCGGACCTGCGAGCACGCACGGCGTCATGTCCGCGCCGTCGTGACGGGTGCGGATGGCGTAGCGGATCGACTCGTCCATCGTCTCGGCGAGACCGCCGAACTTGCCGATGTCCAGGTACACCCAGCGCACCTCGTCCTCGTCGCTCTTCTTCGAGATGAGCACGACCTCGGATTCGATGATGCCGGCGTTGCCCACCATGCCGCGGCCCGGCTCGATGATGGTCTCCGGGATCTGGTTGCCGAAGTGCTTGCGCAGCGCGCGGAAGATCGAGCGGCCGTAGGTCACGACCGGCGGCACGTCCTTCAGGTACTTGGTCGGGAAGCCGCCGCCCATGTTGACCATGGACAGGTTGATGCCGCGCTCGGCGCAGTCGCGGAACACCTGCGAGGCCATCGCCAGCGCACGGTCCCACGCCTTCACCTTACGCTGCTGCGAGCCGACATGGAAGGAGATGCCGCACGGCTCCAGGCCCAGGCGCTTGGCGAGGTCGAGCACCTCGACCGCCATCTCCGGGTCGCAGCCGAACTTGCGCGACAGCGGCCACTCGGCGCCGGCGCAGTCATAGAGGATGCGGCAGAACACCTTCGCAGCCGGCGCGGCACGGGCGACCTTCTCGACCTCGGCGGCGCAGTCGACCGCGAAGAGCCGGATGCCGAGCGCGAAGGCGCGCGCGATGTCGCGTTCCTTCTTGATCGTGTTGCCGAAGGAGATGCGGTCGGGCGTCGCACCCGCGGCCAGCGCCATCTCGATCTCGGCGACGGTGGCGGTGTCGAAGCAGGAGCCCATGGAGGCGAGCAGGGCCAGCACTTCCGGCGCCGGGTTCGCCTTGACGGCATAGAACACGCGGCTGTCGGGCAGCGCCTTGGCGAAGCTCTGGTAGTTGTCGCGCACGACCTCGAGGTCGACGACGAGGCACGGCTCGGTGTCGAGGCCTTCTTTGCGGCGGTTGCGCAGGAATTCCTGGATACGTTCGGTCATGGCACTCTCCAACGGTCCCAGCGACGGGAGCCGTATCAACGTGACGTCTGATGAGAGTGCTTCGGCCACACCGCGCGATGGAGGCGCGCTGAGGACAAAAAACTCAAACCAGACTGTGCTGCCGTGGATTGGTTGGGAGAGATTCCCGCCCGCTCACCTGGCAATGAAGGACAAGCCTTTTCAGTAGCCCGCGCCGGCGTTGGACTGCCGGTAGAGACCAAAAAAGCCCGATCCGTCGTTGCTTTAAGTCGCGTCCCCCGTTGAGAGCGGGGTGCGCCGGTTCGCCTCCGGCTGCCAGTCACGGTTGCAAAGAGCGAAGTCACCTTCGACATGGCATCTCTTTGAGAGAGATGCTGGGCGCTCCGGGTTTGCTTCGTCCTATGACCGTCGGTCTTGCGACATCAGGTCTTCGACTTCTGCACTTCCGAAGAGCCCCTCGGCTTCTTCACCCCTTGGCGGCTGTCCGGCCTCTTGTCCGGATACCTACCGACTGACACACGACCACAGGCACGTGCGAAATTGGGCAAGAGCGCACATAAGCGTTTTGACTCTGCTTCGCAAGAATTTTTTTAGGCTGAGAACAGAATTGCCTAACATCTGCTTGCGCAGTGTTGCGCGAGCGACGCGGAAGATGAACAGGCGTTAAGTTTTTTGCGGCGCGCGTGTGCTGCTCACGCGCGAGAAGCGTCAGCCGCGCTTCGTGAAGGGCTCGACGCGTTGAGCGCCGCGGATGAACGCGGTCATCACGAGCACGCCGAGTGTGAACAGCACGGCCTGGAGGATGTGCGCGCCTTGGTCGCCGAGCCCGAGCAGGATCGCGAGCGCCCAGCCGCCGGCGAAGGCTGCGCCGAACACCTCAGCGCCGATCAGGATGGCGGCGCTGATGACGGTGATGACGCTGGGCCAGACGATCTGGCGGGAAGAGGAAGAAGGCGCGTTCATGGGGCTCAGGGGTCCTGACTTCGAGGGCCGCAATCTCCCCGAAAAGGCGGCCGGGAGCAAGGGCAAATGGCCCAAAAAAGCCCCATCGCGTGCTATAGCTGGCTGCAACAATCGAGCCACGAAACCGGACTTGTGATGTCAGAATCTCGCCAAATTACGGAAGCCGAGACCAACCCGCTGCTGAAGGCCTGGGTGACGCCGTTTGCGACCCCACCCTTCGACGAGATCAAGCCGGAGCACTTCCTGCCGGCGTTCGAGCAGGCCTTTGCGGACCATGCCGCCGAGATCGCGGCGATCACCAATGATCCGGCCGCGCCCGACTTCGCCAACACCATCACGGCGCTGGAGCGTTCGGGCAAGCTGTTGAACAAGGTTGCGGCGGTCTTCTATGACCTCGTCTCGGCGCATTCGAACCCGGCCATTCTGGAGATCGACAAGGAGGTCTCCTTGCGGATGGCGCGGCACTGGAATCCCATCATGATGAACGCGGTGCTGTTCGGCCGCATCGCCCAGCTGCACGAGAAGCGCGCCAATCTTGGGCTCACGCCCGAGCAGCTCCGCCTGCTGGAGCGCACCTATACCCGCTTCCACCGTTCCGGCGCCGGTCTCTCCGAGGAGGCCAAGGCACGGATGGCCGAGATCAACGAGCGGCTCGCCCAGCTCGGCACCGGCTTCAGCCACCATCTGCTCGGCGACGAGCAGGACTGGATCATGGAGCTCGGGGAGGCCGACCGCCAGGGCCTGCCGGAGAGCTTTGTCGCCGGCGCCAAGGCTGCGGCAGAAGAGCGCGGCATGGAAGGCAAGGCCATCGTCACGTTGTCGCGCTCCTCGGTCGAACAATTCCTGAAGAGCTCTGCCCGGCGTGACCTCCGCGAGAAGGTCTATAAAGCCTTCGTCGCCCGCGGCGACAACGGCAATGCCAACGACAACAATGGAACCATTGTCGAGATCCTGAAGCTGCGCGAAGAGAGCGCCAAGCTCCTGGGCTACCCGACGTTCGCCGCCTACCGGCTCGAAGACTCCATGGCCAAGACGCCGGAGGCGGTGCGGGGCCTCTTGGAGCGGGTCTGGAAGCCGGCGAGGGCGCGCGCGCTCGCCGACCGCGACGAGATGCAGGCGCTGATCACGGCCGAGGGCGGCAATTTCAAGCTCGCACCCTGGGACTGGCGCTTCTACGCCGAGAAGCTGCGCCTTCAGCGCGCCAATTTCGACGACGCCGCGATCAAGCCCTATCTTTCGCTCGACAATATGATCGCCGCCGCGTTCGACTGCGCCACGCGCCTGTTCGGGATCACCTTCGAGGAGCGCAACGACGTGCCGGTCTGGCACCCCGACGTCCGGGTCTGGGAGGTGAAGGGGCCGGACGGCAAGCACAAGGCGCTGTTCTATGGCGACTACTTCGCCCGGCCGTCGAAGCGCTCCGGCGCCTGGATGACCTCGCTGCGCGACCAGCAGAAGCTCGACGGCGACGTCGCACCGCTCGTTCTCAACATCTGCAATTTCGCCAAAGGTGCCGGCGGCGAGCCTTCGCTGCTGTCCCCCGACGATGCCCGCACCCTGTTCCACGAGTTCGGCCATGGGCTGCACGGCATGCTCTCCAACGTGACCTATCCGTCGCTGTCGGGCACGTCAGTGTTCACCGACTTCGTCGAGCTGCCGTCGCAGCTCTACGAGCACTGGCAGGAGCGGCCCGAGGTGCTGCAGAAGTTCGCTCGCCACTACCAGACCGGCGAACCACTGCCGGACGAGCTGCTCCAACGCTTCCTCGCCGCCCGAAAGTTCAACCAGGGCTTTGCCACGGTGGAGTTCGTCTCCTCCGCGCTGATCGATCTCGAATTCCACACCCAGCCGGCTGCCGCCGCGCAGGATGTCCGTGCCTTCGAGAGGCGCGAGCTGGAGAAGATCGGCATGCCCGAGGAGATCGCGCTGCGTCACCGGCCCACGCAGTTCGGTCACATCTTCACCGGCGACCACTATGCCGCCGGTTATTACAGCTACATGTGGTCGGAGGTGATGGACGCCGATGCCTTCGGCGCGTTCGAGGAGGCCGGCGACATTTTCGATCCGGCCGTGGCCAAGCGCCTGCACGACGACATCTATTCCTCGGGCGGCTCAGTCGATCCGGAAGCTGCCTATGAGGCCTTCCGCGGCCGGCCGCCGGAGCCCGAGGCGCTGCTGCGCCGCCGCGGCCTGCTCGAAACGGCAAAGGCCGCCTGATGGGCATGCGCGCTCTGTTCGGATGGCTGCTCGCCGTTGGCCTCACGCTCGCCTCGGGCGCGGCGCAGGCGCATCCGCATGTGTGGATCACCGCGACCAGCGAGCTGCTCTACGCGGCGGACGGTTCGGTCACCGGTGTGCGCCACGCCTGGACATTCGACGACATGTTCTCGGCCTATGCGGTGCAGGGGCTCGAGAGCAAGACCAAGGGCGCCTATACGCGCGAGGAGCTCGGGCCGCTGGCGCAGACCAATGTCGAGTCGCTGAAGGAATATGCCTATTTCACCTTCGCTAAGGCCGACGGCAAGAAGGAGCGGTTCCAGGAGCCGATCGACTATTTCCTCGACTACAAGGATACGGTGCTGACCCTGCACTTCACGCTGCCGCTGAAGAATCCGGTCAAGCCGAGGCAGCTCGTGCTCGAAGTGTTCGACCGCTCCTTCTTCATCGACTTCCAGATGGCCAAGGACAACCCGGTCAAGCTGGTCGGCGCGCCCGGGGGCTGCCAGATGAAGCTCGACCGTCCGAGCGACGGCTCGGCCACCGCCCAGAAGCTCAACGAACAGACTTTCCTGAATGGCGAGAACAGCAATTTCGGCATGATGTTCGCCAACAAGATCACGGTGGATTGCCCTTGAAGCAGCACCTCTCCCCGCTTGCGCGCGGGCTGATCGCCTGCGCCACAGTTGTGCTGGTCGCGATCGTGGCCGATGCCGCGCTTCATGATCTGCTCGCACAAAATCCGTTCGGCGCGCCGCGGCCGACCCAGGCGGCCGAACCCGAGGCCAGTGGCATCGTCGGCTGGCTGCTGGCAAAGCAGTCGGAATTCTATCGGCAAATGTCGTCGACCATCCGCGCCGCGAAGTCCGACGGCTCGGCGGTGTGGACGCTGCTGTTCATCTCGTTCGCCTACGGCATCTTCCACGCCGCCGGCCCCGGCCATGGCAAGGCGGTGATCGCCTCCTATCTCGTCGCCAACCGCGAGACCGCCCGGCGCGGCATCGCGCTGTCCTTTGCCTCGGCGCTAATGCAGTCGCTGGTCGCGATCCTCATCGTCGGCATCTCGGCCTGGGTGCTGAATGCGACGGCGAAAACCATGTGCAGGGCGGAGGGCGCGGTCGAGATCGCGAGCTACGCCCTGATTGCAGCGTTCGGCCTGCGCCTGGTCTGGGTCAAGGGCGGCGCCTTCATCCGCGCACTCCAGACGACCCAGCCGGTGCCGGCGATTGCGGGCGTGCCGCACGTTCATCATCATCATGAAATTCATGATCATCACGACCATGATCATCATCACCACGATCATCACGGTCACGACCATGCGCACGCCCATCACCACCACGGGCACGACCACGTCCATGATGAGCATTGCGGCCATTCCCACGGCCCCACACCGAGCGAGCTCGCGGGGCCCGGCGGCTGGCGGCGCGGCTTTGCAGCGATTCTGACCGTCGGCATCCGCCCCTGCTCGGGCGCGATCCTGGTACTGGTGTTCGCGCTGGCCCAGGGCCTGTTCTGGGCCGGCATCGCCGCGACCTTCCTGATGGGATTGGGCACCGCGATCACCGTTGCGGCCATCGCGGTCGTCGCCGTCTCCGCCAAGGACATCGCCGCCCGCTTCAGCGCAGGCCGCGACGGCGGCGGCGCGCTGTTCATGCGCGGCATCGAATTCGGTGCCGCGGGCGTGGTGCTGCTGTTCGGCGTCGGCCTCTTGTTCGGCTATATCGCGGCCGAACGGACGACGTGTTTCTGATCCCAAGCTCTCGTGTCCCGGACGCAGCGCAGCGTCCCCTTCGACGACGCGCTGCAGAGCCGGGGCCCATCTCTCCGTGTGGTAGTGTCTGGCGTTCTGGGGCCCGGATCTGCGGAGCAGCGCAAGAGCGCTGCACCGCGTCCGGGACACGGCAGCGAGAAACTCACACCGGCAGAAACCGCTTCAAGGCCGGCATGAAGAAGATCCCGAGATTGATCGCAAAGCCGATGCTCCAGAGGATCGAGCGCAGCGTCGGGCGGTTGCCGAGATAGGTCAGCACATAGGCGATCCGCACGATCAGGAACAGCGCGGCGAGCTCGTCGATCAGCCGCTGCGGCGAGTCCCTGTATTCGGCGAGCAGCACCGCGAAGGCGAAGAATGGGAAGGTTTCGATGCCGTTCTGGTGAGCGCCCAGCGCGCGCTGCGCGATGGGGTCCTCATAGAAGGCAGGATCGCGCGGCCGGGAATTGTCGAAGCTGCGAAACCTGATCCATTTGATCGAGCCGATCGTGGACAGATACAGCAACAGCGCTCCCAATACGCACCATTCCGCGAGCGTCATCTTCCCTTCCCCGCTTGGGTGCGACCCTAGCGAAACCGCCCTCGTCTTGACAAGTTCGGACCAACGCGCGACCCAACCAGCCATGAACAGCGTCGTCCCCCTCGAGACTGTGAAACCGGCCGGCCGATCCGTCCTGCCGCGCGTCGGCGTGCTCCTGATCAATCTCGGAACGCCTGACACCGCCGATGCGCCGGGCGTGCGGGTCTATCTCAAGGAGTTCCTCAGTGACGTCCGCGTCATCGAGAACCAGGGCCTGATCTGGAAGCTGGTGCTGAACGGCATCATTCTGCGCAGCCGTCCCCGCACCAAGGCGCTCGACTACGGCAAGATCTGGAACAATGAGCAGAACGAGTCGCCGCTGAAGACCATCACGCGGTCGCAAGCCGGCAAGCTCGCCGCCGGACTGTCGGACTACGCCCATGTCGTGGTGGACTGGGCGATGCGCTACGGCAATCCCTCGATCAAGTCGGGCATCGATACGCTGATCGCGAAAGGCTGCGAGCGCATTCTCGCCGTCCCGCTCTATCCGCAATACTCCGCCTCGACCTCGGCAACCGTCTGCGACGAAGTGTTCCGCGTGCTCGCCCGTCTGCGCAACCAGCCGACGCTGCGGGTGACGCCGCCCTATTATGAGGATGCGGCCTATATCGAGGCGCTCGCGACCTCGATCGAGACGCATCTGGCGAGTCTGCCGTTCGCGCCGGAGCTGATCGTGGCGTCCTTCCACGGCATGCCGAAATCCTATGTCGACAAGGGCGATCCCTATCAGACCCACTGCATCGCCACGACCGAGGCACTGCGCCGCCGGCTCGGCATGGACGAGACGAAGCTGCTGCTGACCTTCCAGTCGCGCTTCGGCAATGACGAATGGCTCCAGCCCTATACCGACAAGACCATGGAGCGGCTCGCCAGCGAAGCCGTGCGCCGCATCGCGGTGGTGACGCCGGGCTTCTCCGCCGACTGCCTGGAGACGCTGGAGGAGATCGCGCAGGAGAATGCCGAGATCTTCAAGCACAATGGCGGCGAGCAGTTTTCCGCGATCCCGTGCCTCAACGACAGCGAACCAGGCATGGACGTGATCCGCACTCTGGTGCTGCGCGAGCTTCAGGGCTGGATCTGACGTTAACCTTTGGCGCTAGGTCTGCTCCGGCATCCTTTCAAGAGCTTCCTCCCAAATACATAATCGTTGCCATTCCCTCTCGGTACGCCTTGTGCGGCATTGCGCCCATGCCGACGTTACTCGCGACCGCTGAACCGGTAGGGTATCGATCCCGACCAATGACAGCGCCGGAAAGGGCTTTTTCCCGATTTTTCCCGGCTTGGAGGAGATATGAGCGGCTTCGACATTTTCGCGATTGTTCTGGTGTTGCTCGTCATCGTCACGCTGGTGGCCGGCGTGAAGACGGTCCCGCAGGGCTATGACTGGACCATCGAGCGGTTCGGCAAATACACCCAGACGCTCAGCCCCGGGCTCAATCTGATCGTGCCCTATTTCGATCGCGTCGGACGCAAGATCAACATGATGGAGCAGGTGATCGACATCCCCGAGCAGGAGGTGATCACCAAGGACAACGCGACCGTCACGGTGGACGGCGTTGCTTTTTATCAGGTGTTCGATGCGGCGAAGGCGAGCTACGAGGTCGCCAACCTGAACCAGGCCATCACGGTTCTCACCATGACCAACATCCGCTCGGTGATGGGCTCCATGGATCTCGACCAGGTGCTGTCGCACCGCGACGAGATCAACGAGCGCCTCTTGCGCGTGGTCGACGCTGCGGTCTCGCCCTGGGGCGTCAAGGTCAATCGCATCGAGATCAAGGACATCGTGCCGCCCGCCGACCTCGTCGAAGCCATGGGCCGGCAGATGAAGGCCGAGCGCGTCAAGCGCGCCGACATCCTCGCCGCCGAAGGCCAGCGCCAGTCCGAGATCCTGCGCGCCGAGGGCGCCAAGCAGGGTCAGATCCTCCAGGCGGAGGGCCGGCGCGAAGCCGCCTTCCGCGACGCCGAGGCGCGCGAGCGTCTGGCCGAGGCCGAGGCGAAAGCGACCCAGGCGGTATCGGAGGCCATTTCCAAGGGCGACGTCGCCGCGTTGAACTATTTCATCGCCGATAAATATATCAAGGCTTTCGGCCAGTTCGCGGATGCGCCGAACCAGAAGATCATCATGTTGCCGGTGGAAGCCGTGAGCATGCTTGGCTCGCTCGCCGGCATCGGCGAGATCGCCAAGGCAACGTTCGGCGAAAGTGCCGCATCCGCAGCCGCTGCGGCGCGCCGAAGCGGATCGGTCCCGTCGTCGGGCCCGACGCCGCCCGCGGTGCCGCCGCAGTAAACGGGGCTATTTTACAGAGGTCGTGTCATGACCGACATATTCGCATCGCTGGGCAACTGGAACTGGCTGATCTTCGGCTTCATCCTGATGGCGCTGGAAGTGCTGGCGCCCGGCATCTTCCTGTTCTGGCTCGGGCTTGCGGCATTGCTGGTGGGCCTGATCTCGTTCGCTGTTGCCATGTCCTGGCAGATCCAGCTCGTCATGTTCGCGATCTTCGCCGCCGCAGCTGTGCCGGTGTGGCGCCGCCTCGCCAAGCCGAAGCCGGACGCGAGCACGAGCTCATTTCTCAACAAGCGCGCCGAGGCCTTGCTCGGCCGTGAGTTCACGCTGGAGAAGCCGATCATCGACGGTTCAGGCACAATGCGCATCGGCGACACGGTATGGCGTGTTGCGGGCCCTGATACACCGGCGGGGACGCGGGTGAAGGTGGTGCAGGTGGACGGTGCGAACCTCACGGTCGCCGCGGCGTGATTCTTTCCCTCTCCCACAACGGGAGAAGGAAGAAAGGAGCATGCGGCACGCCTTCAGATTCTACCTCTTCCACCTCTCCGCAAACCTATGCAGCGGCATGAACGTCTCGCACAGCTCGCGCCCCAGCGTCGTCAGTCCGTAACCTCCGCCGTCGCCCAACTCCACGAATCCTGCCTCGCGCAGTTCGGTCAGCCTCGCTTGCAGCACCGTGGGCGAGGCTTCATCACAGGCCGTGCGCAGGGCGCGCGAGGTGAGGGGCTCTCCGCGCAGCTCCCAGAGAATCCGCAGGCTCCAGCGTCGGCCGAGCAGGTCGAGCAGCACCATGATCGGCCGGCCCGTGCGCGAGCCGCGGACGCTGCGTGTCGTCGTGCCAGCCTGTTTAGCCATCGTCACCTCTTGCGCTGTGCTACAGATAATGTAGCGTATCGCTACGATAATTGTAGCAACGGAGACCGCCCATGTCCGGGGCCTCGCCGCGCATCGCACCGCTCACTCCGCCTTATCCCCCGGAGATCCAGGCGCAGTTCGACCGCATCATGCGCGGCGCGCCGCCGCTGGTGCTGTTCCGGGTGATGGCGGGGCACGGCCGCGCCTGGGACAAGTTCCGCGCCGGCGGCCTGCTCGACCCCGGGCCGCTGTCGCTCCGCGACCGCGAGATCGTCATCGACCGCACCTGCGCGCTGAACAGATGCGAATATGAATGGGGCGTGCACGTCGCGATCTTTGCCGGGCCGGCAAAGCTCACCCAGGACGAAGTGCGGGCGACGGTGCAGGGCGATGCAGCATCAACATGCTGGTCGCCGGCCGAGCAGGCGCTGATCGCAGCCGTCGACGCGTTGCATCATCGCGCGACATTCACGGACGAGGAGTTCGCAGCGCTGTCGGCGCATTACGACGAGGCGCAAATCCTGGAGATCATGCTGCTGTGCGGCTACTACCGCACGGTGTCCTGCCTGGCGAACGGGCTGCGGCTGCCGCTGGAGGAGAACGCGGAGCGGTTTCCGGCGTAGGTCTCTCCACCGTCATTTGCGAGGAGCCCTTGCGACGAACCAATCCAGGCTGTCTCCGCAGAGGCAGCCTGGATTGCTTCGCTGCGCTCGCAATGACGAGTGGAGAGAGCGTGCCTTACGCCACGCCCGCGCGCAGCAGATCGTGCAGGTGCACGATCCCGACCACCTTGCCCGCATCGGTCACCAGCAGTGTCGTGATCTTGCGGGTGTTCAGCACCTCGATCATCTCGCTCGCGAGCATCGAGGGCGGTACGGTCTTGGGCTGCTTCGTCATGATCTCATCGACGGTCACCGTCAAAAGGTCGGGCCGCATGTGACGGCGCAGGTCGCCGTCCGTGATGATGCCGATGGCCTCGCCTGCATCGTTGACGATGCAGACGCAGCCGAGCCCTTTGGCCGACATCTCGACCACGGCCTCCGACATCTTTGTGCCTTCGGGCTTGACCGGAATCTCCGCGCCGGTGCGCATGTAGTCGCGGACGAATTTCAGCATTGCGCCCAGCTTGCCGCCGGGATGGAAATGCGCGAACTCCAGCGCAGTGAACCCGCGCCCTTCCAGCAGCGCGATCGCGAGCGCGTCGCCGATCGCGGCCTGCATCAGGGTCGAGGTGGTCGGTGCCAGATTGTGCGGGCAGGCCTCGCGCGCCTTCGGCAGCTCGATCACGAGGTCGGCGGCTTGTCCCAGCGAGGACGAAGCGTTCGACGTCACCGCGATCATGGGGATCGCAAAGCGCGCCGAATAGTTCACGAGGTTCTTCATCTCCGGCTGCTCGCCGGACCAGGACAGCGCCATGATGACGTCGTCGGTGGTGATCATGCCGAGGTCGCCATGGCCGGCTTCGGCGGCGTGCACGAAGAAAGCGGGCGTGCCGGTCGAGGCCAGCGTCGCCGCGATCTTGCGCCCCATATGGCCGGATTTGCCGAGCCCGGTGACGATGACGCGGCCCTTGGCCTGCCGGATCAGCTCGACGGCCTTGGCGAAGGTCGCACCCAGCGGGCCGCGTAGGGCAGCGGCGAGCGCGTTGATGCCGCCGCTCTCCGTCTCCAGGGTGCGGAGCGCGGATTCGACGCTTGTCGGAATGGGGCCGGATGATGCGGTCATCAGCGGTTTCGAGCTCGGCATGGTCTGGTCCAGGGAGGAGGGGCGTTCGCCCGTTGGCGCCTGCTTAGCACGCCCCGGCCAGCGAGGCGACGAGCGCCCGGACACCCTCAACGGGTCATTAACCATAATTGTTTTAACTCCATTAACGATGGTTCCCGCCAGCCGGCAGGGCGATCGTGAAAGTATTTGATTTCGTTGAGGTTATTCCATCGTGGGGTCGTCTCCAGGCAGGGGCCGGAGCAAACGCGCGCATTTCCTGCGCGCGGCTTTGCCATGTCTGGCGCTGACGGCCCTCGGAAGCGGCCCCGCGGCCGCCCAGGGTCTCACGCCCGACCTGTTCAATCCCAACCGCGGCGGCTTTGTCTCGACCGACACGCTGCCGACCCGCCGCACGGCGGGCGTGCCGCAGGCGCCGTCGGATGCATTGCCGGCGCTGCCCGATCCCAACGCAGATCTGCGCAAGCGTCAGCAGACGCCGGCGACCTCGCGCGTCGGTCAGGTCCCGACCTACGGCCTGCCTGCCGCCAACGGGGCGAGCAGCTCGGGCTACGACTCGCTTAACCGCAAACGGCAGCAGCCAAAGCTCTATCCGGGCCAGCCGAAGCCGAAGCGTCCCGCCGGCCCCGGTTCACCGCCGCCGCCCACAACGCCAGTCACGACGCTGGGCGCGCCGCGCATCGCGCCGCCGCCGTCCGAGACCGCGCACAAGACGCCGGTAGCTCCGGCGATGGCGGGCAGTGTGCCCGGCCAGCCGCTGCGCCGCCGCCTCAAGCTCGATGAGGATCCGTTCGGTGCGGTCGGCGATTATGCCGGCAGCTTCCTGATCAAGGGCGGCCTCGAGCTCTCCACCGGCTATGACACCAACCCGGCGCGCCTGAACAAGCCGGTCGGCTCGCCCGTCTATGTCGTCGCGCCCGACCTTCTCGTGATGTCCGACTGGGAGCGCCACGCGCTGGTCGCCGATCTGCGCGGCTCGTTCTCGGGCTACACCAACAACATGCCGGCGACGATCAACGGCTTCGCGTCGCCCTCGCCGGTCGAGATCGACCGCCCCGACTTCACCGGCCACATCGACGGCCGCATCGACGTCGACCGCGATCTCAAGCTGACATCGCAGCTTCGCCTGCGGCTCGCCACCGACAATCCCGGCAGCCCGAACGTGCAGGCCGGCCTGCAGAAATATCCTGTCTACGCCGCCTATGGGACGACCGTCGGCTTCGACCAGACCTTCAATCGCTTCCAGGTCGCCGCGGGCGCCACGGTCGATCGCACCGCCTACACGGATTCGAGACTCACCGATGGCTCTGTGTTCAGCAACGGTGATCGCGACTTCAACCAATACGGCGGCGTCGGACGCTTCTCCTACGATCTGAAGCCGGGTTTGAAGCCCTTCGTCGAGATCCAGGGCGACACCCGCGTCCACGATCAGGCCGCCGACCGCAACGGCTACTTCCGCGATTCGAACGGCGGCTATGCCAAGGTCGGCTCGTCCTTCGAGTTCTCGCGCATTCTCACCGGCGAGATCTCGGTCGGCTATTCCGCGCGCAGCTACACCGATCCGCGCCTCAGCCAGCTCTCCGGCTTCCTCACCACGGGCTCCTTGATCTGGAACGCCAGCGGCCTCACCACGGTGAAATTCTTCACCGACACGCAGATCGCGGAGACCACGGTCGCCGGCTCCTCCGGCGTGCTGGTGCGCACTTACTCTGCCGAAGTCGATCACGACTTCCGCCGCTGGCTCACCGCGGTCGGCAAGTTCACCTACGGCACGCTCGACTACCAGGGCCAGAACCGCAACGACAAGACCTACTCGCTCGAAAGCAACCTGATCTACAAGCTCAACCGCAACGTCTGGATCAAGGGCACGCTGCGGCACGACATCCTGGATTCGAACCAGGCGGGCTCGAGCTCGCAGGGGACGGTGGTGATGTTGGGCGTGAGGCTGCAGAACTAGAGGGGCGGCGAGGCGCTTGAGCGAATGCGGAATAGTTGGCTCCGCGCCCGCCACCCACTGTCATGCCCCGGCTTGCCCTCTTCGCTGAAGCTTCGCCGGCCGAGCGCGTGTAGGCCCGGCGTAGCTTGGCGGAGCCGGGACCGGGGCATCCAGTACGCCGCGGCTTATCGATTCGATTACAACTGTCTCTGGAATACTGAATCGCCCGGTCAAGCCGGGCGATGACACCGTTTGTTGAATTGGCAGCGGAGCGAGCCTCACTCAGCGCGGCAGATCCGTCTTCCCCATCAGGAACGTATCGATCGACCGGGCGCACAGCCGCCCTTCACGGATCGCCCACACCACCAGCGATTGCCCGCGGCGCATGTCGCCGGCGGAGAACACGTTGGGGCGCGAGGTCTGGTAGTCCAGCGTGTTGGCCTTGACGTTGCCGCGCGGGTCGAACTCGACCGCGAGCAGCTTGAGCAGGCCCTCGTGCACGGGATGGACGAAGCCCATGGCGAGCAGGACGAGCTCGGCGTCGATCTCGAACTCGGTGTCGGCAATCGGCTTGAACTTGTCGTCGACGCGCACGCAGTGCAGCTTCCTGACCTTGCCGTTCTCGCCGGAGAACTTCTGGGTCAGCACGGCATATTCGCGGATCGCGCCTTCGGCCTGGCTGGAGGAGGTGCGCATCTTCAGCGGCCAGTTCGGCCAGGTCAGGCCCTTGTTCTCGCGCTCGGGGGGAGCGGGCATGATCTCGAGCTGGGTCACCGACAGCGCGCCCTGACGCAGCGAGGTGCCTATGCAGTCCGAGCCGGTGTCGCCGCCGCCGATGACGACGACGTGCTTGCCGCCGGCCAGGATCTCCTGGACTCCGCCGAGCGGCTCCCCGGAGACGCGGCGGTTCTGCTGCGGCAGGAAGTCCATGGCGTAGTGGATGCCTTCGAGATCGCGGCCGGGGATCGACAGGTCGCGCGGGGCTTCCGCGCCGCCGGTCAGCGCGACCGCGTCGTACTGGTTGAGCAGCTCGCGCGGATCGACATTGCCGGCTGCGCCGACATGGCTGTTGTAGTGGAAGGTGACGCCTTCGGCTTCCATCTGCGCCACACGGCGGTCGATGATGCGCTTCTCCATCTTGAAGTCGGGGATGCCGTAACGCAGCAGGCCGCCGGCCTTGGCGTACTTCTCATAGACATGCACGTCGTGGCCGGCGCGCGCGAGCTGCTGCGCGCAGGCCATGCCCGCCGGACCCGAGCCGATCACCGCGACCTTCTTGCCGGTCTTGACCGCTGCCACTTCCGGCTTCAGCCAGCCATTGTCCCAGGCGCGGTCGACGATCGCGCATTCGATGGTCTTGATGGTGACGGGGTTGTCGTCGATGTTGAGCGTGCAGGACGCTTCGCACGGCGCCGGACAGATGCGGCCCGTGAACTCAGGAAAGTTGTTGGTCGAATGCAGGTTGCGCGAGGCCTCTTCCCAGTTGCCCTGGTAGACGAGGTCGTTCCAGTCGGGGATCTGGTTGTTGACTGGGCAGCCGGGCGTGCCGGGCGCAACCGAGCCGGTCCCGTGGCAATAGGGAATGCCGCAGTTCATGCAGCGCGCCGCCTGCTCGCGCACCTCCTTCTCGGAGAGCGGAACGACGAATTCCTTGAAATGCTTCAAGCGCTCGGCGACCGGGGTGTACTTGCGATCGTGCCGTTCGATTTCCAGAAAACCCGTGATCTTGCCCATTAAACCCGAAGTCCCTGCCGCTAAGTTTTCTTTTCCGTCGTTCCGGGATGCGCGCGCTGCGCGCACACCCGGAACCTGGAGGTTATCTTTGCGAGATTCCGGGTTCGCGCTTTGCGCCCCGGAATGACGCCAGTTGAGAGTTACGCCCCGATCGCGATTTTCGGCTCGGCGTCCGCATTGGCGGCCAGTTCGCGCAGCGCGCGCCGGTACTCGACCGGCATCACCTTGCGGAACTTGGGCAGCCATTCCTTCCAATTGGCGAGGATCTCGGCGGCACGCTTGGAGCCGGTTGCCTTGGCATGGCGCGTGATCAGCACGTGCAGCCGCTCGACGTCGGAGGCGAGCAGGTTCTTGAACACGTCGACCCGGCCGTGCGCCTCGAGATCGCCGCAGGCGTGATAGGTGTCGGCGTTGATCATCTCCTCCGACAGCACCGGTTCGAGCTCGACCATGCTGAGGTTGCACAGCTTGTCGAAGTCGCCGGCCTCGTCCAGCACATAGGCGATGCCGCCGGACATGCCGGCCGCGAAGTTGCGCCCGGTCTTGCCGAGCACGACCACGATGCCGCCGGTCATGTATTCGCAGCAATGATCGCCCGCGCCCTCGACGACAGCGACCGCGCCCGAGTTACGAACGGCAAAGCGTTCGCCGGCGATGCCGCGGAAGTAGCATTCGCCATCGATCGCCCCGTACATCACGGTGTTGCCGACGATGATGCTCTCTTCCGGCACGATCGCCGAGTTCCGCGGCGGCTTCACGATGATCTTGCCGCCCGAGAGGCCCTTGCCGACATAGTCGTTGCCTTCACCCTCGAGCTCGAAGGTGACGCCATGGGCGAGCCACGCACCGAAGGCCTGGCCCGCGGTACCCTTCAGGCTGACATGGATCGTGTCATGCGGCAGGCCGGCATGGCCGTAGATCTTGGCGACCGCGCCCGACAGCATCGCACCGGCGGAGCGGTTGGTGCTGTTGATCGTGGCCTCGATCTTCACCGGCGCGCCGCGGTCGAGCGCAGGCGTCGCCTGCTCGATCAGCGTGCGGTCGAGCACCGCCTCCAGATGATGGTTCTGGCGCTCGGAGTGATAGATCTTCTGGCCCTTCTCTTCCTTCTGCTTGACGAACAGTTTTGAGAAATCGAGGCCCTTGGCCTTCCAGTGCGCGACCAGCTTGGTCTGATCGAGCAGCTGAACCTGGCCGATCATCTCGTTGAAGGTGCGGAAGCCGAGCGAGGCCATGATCTCGCGGACTTCCTCGGCGACGAAGAAGAAGTAGTTGATCACGTGCTCGGGCTGGCCCGTGAAGCGCTTGCGCAGCACCGGATCCTGCGTCGCGACGCCGACGGGGCAGGTGTTGAGATGGCACTTGCGCATCATGATGCAGCCGGCCGCGATCAGCGGCGCAGTGGCGAAGCCGAATTCGTCGGCCCCGAGCAGCGCGCCGATCACGACGTCACGGCCGGTGCGGAAGCCGCCGTCGACCTGGACCACGATACGGCTGCGCAGCCGCTCGCGCACCAGGGTCTGGTGGGTTTCGGCAAGGCCGATCTCCCACGGCGAACCGGCATGCTTGATCGAGGTCAGCGGCGAGGCGCCAGTGCCGCCCTCGAAGCCCGCGATGGTGACGTGGTCGGCGCGCGCCTTGGCGACGCCCGCGGCGACCGTGCCGACGCCGATCTCGGAGACGAGCTTGACCGAGACGTCGCCCGTCGGGTTGACGTTCTTGAGGTCGTAGATGAGCTGCGCCAGGTCCTCGATCGAGTAGATGTCGTGGTGCGGCGGCGGCGAGATCAGGCCGACGCCCGGCGTCGAGTGCCGGACCCTGGCGATGGTCGCGTCGACCTTGTGGCCGGGCAGCTGGCCGCCTTCGCCGGGCTTGGCGCCCTGCGCCATCTTGATCTGCATCATGTCGGAGTTGACGAGATACTCCGTGGTGACGCCGAAGCGGCCCGAGGCGACCTGCTTGATCGCCGAGCGCATCGAATCGCCGTTCGGCATCGGCTTGAAGCGGTCGGCCTCCTCGCCGCCTTCGCCGGTGTTCGACTTGCCGCCGATCCGGTTCATGGCGATCGCGAGCGTGGTGTGCGCCTCGCGCGAGATCGAACCGAAGCTCATCGCGCCGGTGGCGAAACGCTTGACGATGTCCTTGGCCGGCTCGACCTGGTCGAGCGGGATCGGCTTGCGCTTCTCTTCCTCGGCGTTCTTGATCCGGAACAGGCCGCGCAGCGTCAAAAGACGCTCCGACTGCTCGTTGAGGATTTTTGCGAAGGCGCGGTAGCGCTCCTGCGAATTGCCGCGCGCCGCGTGCTGGAGCAGGGACACCGACTCGGCGGTCCAGGCATGGTCCTCGCCGCGGCTCCGATAGGCATATTCGCCGCCGACATCGAGCGCGCTCTTGTAGACCTGTGCGTCGCCGAACGCGTCGGCATGGCGGCGCACGGCTTCTTCCGCGATCTCGGCAAGGCCGACGCCTTCGACGCGGGTGTGCGTGCCGGCGAAGAACTTGGCGACGAAATCGGCCTTCAGACCGACGGCGTCAAAAATCTGCGCGCCGCAATAGGACTGGTAGGTCGAGATGCCCATCTTGGACATCACCTTGAGCAGGCCCTTGCCGATCGACTTGATGTAGCGCTTGACGATCTCGTAGTCGTCGAGCGAGCCGGGCAGGCGGTCCTTCATCGCGATGATGGTTTCGAACGCGAGATATGGATTGATCGCTTCGGCGCCGTAGCCGGCGAGGCATGCGAAGTGATGCACTTCGCGCGGCTCGCCGGATTCGACGACGAGACCGACCGAGGTGCGCAGTCCGACGCGGATCAGATGATGATGCACGGCGGCGCAGGCCAGCAGCGCCGGGATCGGCACGCGGTCGGTGCCGACCATGCGGTCCGACAGGATGATGATGTTGACGCCCTCGCGCACCGCGCTTTCAGCGCGCGCGCAGAGCTCGTCCAGCACCTGGTCCATGCCGGCTGCGCCGAGACCGGCGTGGAAGGTCGTGTCCAGCGTGCGCGACTTGAAATGCGTGTCGGCGACCTCCGAGATCGAGCGGATCTTTTCCAGGTCCGCGTCGGTCAGGATCGGCTGCCGCGCTTCGAGGCGCTTGGTCGTGGCCATGCCCTGCAGGTCGAACAGGTTCGGCCGCGGTCCGATGATGGAGACGAGGCTCATCACCAGCTCCTCGCGGATCGGGTCGATCGGCGGATTGGTGACCTGCGCGAAGTTCTGCTTGAAATAGGTGAACAGCGGCTTGGCCTTGTCCGACAGCGCCGAGATCGGCGTGTCGTTGCCCATCGAGCCCGCGGCTTCCTCGCCGGTGGCGGCCATCGGCGTCATCAGGATGGCGATGTCTTCCTGGCTGTAGCCGAACGCCTGCTGACGATCGAGCAGCGACAGGTTGGAGCGCACGCCGGTGGTCGGTACCTTCGGCAGGTCTTCGAGCACGATCTGGGTCCGCTCCAGCCACTCCTTGTAGGGATGGCTCGCGGCTAGCGTGGCTTTGATCTCGTCGTCGGGGATCAGGCGGCCCTGCTCGAGATCGACCAGCAGCATCTTGCCGGGCTGCAGGCGCCACTTGGTGATGATCTGGTCCTCGGGGATCGTCAGCACGCCCATCTCGGACGCCATCACGATGCGGTCGTCCTTGGTCACGAGATAGCGCGCCGGCCGCAACCCGTTGCGGTCGAGCGTGGCGCCGATCTGGCGGCCGTCGGTGAAGGCGATCGCGGCGGGGCCGTCCCACGGCTCCATCAGCGCGGCATGATATTCGTAGAAGGCGCGGCGCTTCTCATCCATCAAGGGATTACCGGCCCACGCCTCCGGAATCATCATCATGACGGCGTGCGGCAGCGAGTAGCCGCCCTGCACCAGGAACTCGAGCGCGTTATCGAAGCAGGCGGTGTCCGACTGGCCTTCATAGGAGATCGGCCACAGCCGGTTGATGTCCTTGCCGTACAGCTCGGAGCTCACGGAGGCCTGGCGTGCCGCCATCCAGTTGGTGTTGCCGCGCAGCGTGTTGATCTCGCCATTATGCGCGATCATGCGGTAGGGATGCGCCAGCGACCACGCCGGGAAGGTATTGGTCGAGAAGCGCTGATGCACCAGCGCGAGCGCGCTCTCGAAGTCCTTCTCGTGCAGATCGGGGTAGTACTTGCCGAGCTGGTCGGCGAGGAACATGCCCTTGTAGATCACGGTGCGGCAGGACATCGAGCAAGGGTAATAGCCGGCGAGGCCGCGGTCGCGGCGCTGGTAGATCGCCTGCGAGATCGACTTGCGCAGGATGTAGAGCCGACGCTCGAACTCGTCCTCCGTCTTGGCCGTGCCGTTGCGGCCGATGAACACCTGCATGCAGGCGGGCTCGGTCGGCTTCACGGTGACGCCGAGCGAGGAATTGTCGGTCGGCACGTCGCGCCAGCCGAGCAGGGTCAGGCCCTCTTCCTTGATCTGGTCCGCGATGATGCTCTTGATGACGTTGCGCCAGGCGGTGTCGCGCGGCATGAACAGCGCACCGATGGCGTATTCGCCGGGCGCCGGCAGCGTAAAGCCGAGTTCCTTGGCCTTGCGGCTGAAGAAGGCGTGCGGGATCTGCACCAGGATGCCCGCGCCGTCACCGGCGCGGGGGTCGGCGCCGACCGCACCACGGTGCTCGAGGTTGCAGAGGATGCTCAGCGCATCCGAGACGATCTCGTGCGACTTCTTGCCCTTGATGTTGGCGATGAAGCCGACGCCGCAGGAATCCTTCTCGAGGGCGGGATCGTAGAGACCCTCGGCTTTTGGGCGCGAATTGTGCTCCTGAATCGGGTCGGTCGTTTTCGAGGCGACCGTCGCCGACAGCTCTTCTGCCACGATGTTTGCGCGCTCGAATTGCGACCCGTTCATTGTTCTGTCCTCTCCATGCGGCAAGCTGCCTCACCGCCATCTTCGGCGCACCTTGGGCGTTCCGCGGCACCCGCCTCTGGGTCACCGCTCGTCCGCTGCGAGCCGCATTTTCTTAAATTCAGGCCTAGGCGCTCTTCGTCCCCGAGAACGGCTTTGCCTGGTAGCTTGCCGACGCTCGAGAGCACCGGTTTTCGCTGCAATCCCTGTGCCGGAACCGCCAGCAAAATTGAGACAGTCTTCCTGTCCTAACCATCACCTTGCCAAATTTTTGTCTAGCACACAAGCGTGCGGAAGTCGCGATTCCCGATATGTCAATCAATCGCTTTCCGAAAGTTGCGCAGCCCCGGTTTTGGAGCAAACGCGCCCTGATCCGGCCCTGTGGACGCCGGAATCCCGAATGAAGCTTCGGATCAACCCTTCGGAAGGCGCGCCCCGCCGCAAGAAGCGAAAGAGGGCGGCTACCGGAGGGTCTGACAGGAGCGTCTCGATCATGAAGTTTTTCACAGGATGTGTGGCGGCCGCCGCGCTGGTGCTGGCTGCAAGTGCGGGACACGCCCAGGTTCCCGCGAGCGGTACGGTTGGAGGGGCGGTGATCGCGGTGTCGGATTTCGATGGACCCTTGGCATCGCCGGAGGCCACCCCGCCGCCGCGTTACGGTTACGGCTACGATTACGAGGAACGCGGTCCGGCGCCGGTATTGTTGCCGTCAACGGAGGTTTACGCGGTGCTGCGTGAAAACGGCTTCTCGCCGCTCGGCATTCCGCGCCTGCACGGCAGCGTCTATACCATCGCGGTGATCGACCGCCGCGGCGACGACGGCCGGCTGGTGATCGACGCCCGCGACGGCCGGATCATCCGCTTCATGCCGGCTTCCGATGCTTACGGCATGGCGCCGCCCTATGAGGAGCGGGCGGTCGGCTCTTACGGCCCGCAAACCGCGCTGCCGCCGCCGACCATGATCCGCAGCGGCCCGCCGCGCCCGCCGGCCTCGATCCCGCATGTTGCCAAGCGCGCCGTGCCGCTGCCCAAGGCGGCTGCGCCGCGTGGCGAGGCGCCGGTCGCGGCGGCGAAGCCGGTCGAGCCCACGGCACAGCAGGCGCGGGCGCCGGAGGCTCAACCCGCTCAGGCGCAATCTGCCCAGCAGACCGCGGCCGTACAGGCAAAGGCCGCCGAGGCCGCAGCGCCGACAGTCGCTCAGGCCAAGCCGGGTCCGACGATCCTGCCGACACAGGAGATGCCGGCTGCGCAAGGGCTGGATTAACGAGGTGGTGCGTTGGGGTAATGGGTCCTGGCTCCCGTGCGCAATGGCGCACTAGGCCAGGACGACATTGGAGCAAAACAAAAGGCGCCCGAATAACTCAGGCGCCTTTTGCATTCACGCAATCACCTTAGCTCCGCGGATACCCCGCCGCGTCCAGGATCAAGTTCGCCACCTCCTTCGGATGTGACACCAGCGAGAGGTGGCCGGCATCGAGCTCGATCGTGGTGGCGTTCATGCGCTTGGCGAGGAAGCGCTCGAAATCGGGGTTGATGGTGTAGTCGTTCTTCGACACCGCGTACCAACTCGGCTTGGAGCGCCACGCCGCTTCCGTGGTGCGGCCGGCGAAGATCGAGGCCGCGGTTGGCCATTGCACGGCATAGAGCTCCTTGGCCTGCTCCGGCTTCACGCCATTGGCGAAGTACTTCAGGAAGGCCTCTTCCGAGAGCTTGGTGGCGCCGTCGCGCTCGACGATGCCGGCACGCGCCGGCCCGGTCGGAAACTGCTTCGACAGCGCGACGAAATCCTCGTTCGCGTCGGGCGCGCGTGCGGCGACATAGACGAGGCCGGTGACCTTCGGGTCGGTGCCGACCTGGCTGATCACGGTGCCGCCCCAGGAATGCGCGACCAGCACGGTCGGGCCGTCCTGCGCGGACAGCGCCCGCTTGGTCGCCTCGACGGAATCGGCAAGCGAGGACAGCGGATTCTGCACGGCCGTGACATGCAGGCCTGCAGCCTGCAGGATCGGGATCACCTCAGACCAGCTCGAGCCGTCGGCCCAGGCGCCGTGCACCAGCACGACGTTCTTCGCCTTCACCGTCTGCGGTGTCTGGGCATGAGCAAGGTTGAGGGGAGCCGCCAAGAGGCTCGCGGCGACGAAAAGGCTGCGCCAGAGTGACATGATGTTTCTCCGTCTTGTTTGGGGTCGATGCCCAAAGGACGGCGCGCGAGGCCGCAGCGTTACACCTTCACCGTTCTGTGATGCAGTGCAAAAAACGCCCCGGGGCACCGGGGCGTTTTCGCAACCTGGAAGTCGTTTGGATTGGTCGCCTGGCTTAGGCGGCTTGCGCGGCCGAGTTCTCGATCACCTGCGCCTTCGCGCCGGCATTGATCGCGATCTGGCGCGGCTTCTTGGCCTCGGGAATCTCGCGGACGAGGTCGACGTGAAGCAGCCCATTCTCGAGCGAGGCGTCCTTCACCTGCACGAAGTCGGCAAGCTGGAAGGCGCGCTCGAACGCACGCGCGGCGATGCCGCGGTAAAGCACTTCGGATTTCGAGTTCTCGCCTGCGACTTTCTCGCCCTTGATCGTCAGCGTGTTTTCCTTCGCGACGATGGAGAGCTCATCCTTGGCAAAGCCCGAGACCGCAACGGTGATGCGGTAGGCGTTCTCGCCGGTACGCTCGATGTTGTAAGGGGGGTAGCCGGGGCTGCCGTCCGAGCTGGCCTGGTCGAGCAGGTTGAAGAGACGGTCGAAGCCGACGGTGGAACGATAAAACGGGGTGAGATCGTAGGTACGCATGGTCAAGTCCTCCATTGAGCGACTGTTTAGGTGACCCGCCCGCCATCGGGCCGGGCTTTCGTCTGTGTGCAGCCTGATGTTCCGGTTCCGAAACACTGGTAGCGGCCTGCACGAAGGTGATATGGGTGGAACGAGACGGCGTTCAAGAGGGCGGGATAGGCGCCTTTTCGGCGCTCCCGCCCCTTGATTTCTAGCACTTCCAATCATGACGCTGGTCTCGATCCCGTCCAATCCCGTCCCCGAAAACGTCGTCAGCGGCACCATCAAGACACCCGATGGCGCCGAGCTGCGCTTTGCCCGGTGGGCGCCGCCGGCGAACCGCAAGGGCACCGTCTGCGTCTTCACCGGGCGCAGCGAGCAGATCGAGAAATATTTCGAGACGGTGCGTGACTTGCGCGATCGCGGCTTTGCGGTGGCGATGATCGACTGGCGCGGGCAGGGCCACTCGTCGCGCCGTCTGCGCGATCCGCGCAAGGGCTATGTGCGCGACTTCTCCGATTTCGAGATCGACGTCGAGACCTTCGTGCAGCAGGTGGTGCTGCCGGATTGCCCGCCGCCCTTCTTCGCGCTGGCCCACTCCATGGGCGGCACTGTGCTGCTGCGGGTGGCGCATGCCGGCAAGCGCTGGTTCGACCGCATGGTGCTGTCGGCGCCGATGATCGACCTGCCCGGGCGCACCACCTCGTTTCCGGTGCGTGCGCTGCTCAAGACGATGCGCCTGCTCGGGCAGGGCGGCCGTTACGTTCCCGGCGGCAGCGACCGCCTCACCGGGCTCGATCCCTTCATCAACAATCCCCTGACCAGCGACCCGGTGCGCTATGCGCGCAATGCCGCGATCCTGGAGGAAGACCCGACGCTCGGACTGGCGTCACCGACGGTCGCCTGGGCCGATACCGCCTTCCGCGCGATGCACATTTTCAAGCGCGTGAACTACCCTTCTCAGATCCGCCAACCGATCCTGATGCTGGCGGCGTCCAACGACACCGTGGTTTCGACCGCGGCGATCGAGGAGTTCGCCTATCACTTGCGCGCCGGCTCTCATCTCGTGATCGCCGGCTCCAAGCACGAGATCCTCCAGGAGCAAGACCGCTACCGCTCCCAGTTCTGGGCCGCCTTCGACGCCTTCGTGCCGGGCACGCCGCTGTTCAAGTGAGGATCTTCGTCATGCCGGGCTTGTCCCGGGCATCCACGTTCCTGGTGCCGCAGCAAAGATCGTGGATCGCCGGGACAAGCCCGGCCATGACGACGAGGTCATTCACAGCGTCTTCAGATACTCGATCAGGTCGTAGCGCTCCTGCTCCTTGAGCACGCGGCCGATGGTGCCGTCCTTTCCGGGGCCCGGTGTGCCGTCGAACGAGTGGCCGGCATTGCTGTTGCCGAACAACTCGGTGCCATCAGACGCCCGCGTCGAGAAACGCGACTGCCCGGTCTTGCAGCTCTCACCGTCAGAGACCGCGAAGCCGACCTGCTTCGGATCATAGTCGCGATCACCGCCCATGCAGAACGATTTGGGACGCTCGGCCGCAGGGCTCAGCATCCAGTAGAGCGAGGGCACCGATCCGTTGTGCAGATAAGGCGCGGTGGCCCAGACGCCGTTGAGCGGGCGCGCACGATACCAGGGCCGCGGCTCCTTCTTGTCGGGCGGTTGCGGACCGGGATTGGGGCAGTTCTTGCGCTCACCCCACCAGGCCTGCTGAACCTTCGGGTCGATCTTCGCATCGTCCATCGCCTTGCGGGCGACGATGTCGACGAGCACCATCAGCCCAAGCGAGTACGGCATGTCGGTCGAAGAAACATCCGGCAGATTACAGTTCCACCAGGCATTGAGCTTCTGCGAGGGATCGAGCTTGAGAAAGCCCGGTACCTGAATCGTCCGCGTCTCCAGCACGCTGGCCTGAGCGGGATCGGTCCCCATGCCTTTGACGCTTTTCTGGACCTCGTTCAGGAATTTGTCGGCGCCGATGGTCTCCCAGCGCGACGAGGACCAGATGCTTTGATCCGGAAACTCGGCGTCGAACACGGGATCGTTGACCGGCCCGAGATGGCATTCGGCACAGAGTTGCGCGTACAGCTTGCGGCCGTTCTTGACGCGCTCACCATCGATCTTCCAGGCGTCATCACCGAAGATGTCCGACGGCCATTTCGGCGATGTCAGCCCGGAGAGCTGCTTTTTCGGATAGGGCGGCGACCCCTTCAGCAGATCCTCGATCCAGTTCAGATTCTTGACATCCATCGACGAGCGGAACAGCCTGTCCTTGGGCGTAGTGTCGGACAGATTGAGCAGCGCGGTCACGCCCAGCGCTTCGCCGGCATTGCGGATCAGCGGTTGCTCGATGGACGCGTCATATTGCGCGTATTTGAGCCAGGGTACGGTCCAGATCGGCGGGAAACTGACCGGCGCGTCCTTGGCGTGCAGATTCTTCTCGAAGCCGCTGAGGCCGCTGAGCGCCATGTCCTGGGCGAACACCTGATTGCCGATGCGGTTGAGCGCGTCGAGACGGCCGTATCCTTCCTCCGTGTCCTGCTGTGGCTCTTGCCGCTTCGTCTTCTCGTTGAACCTCGTCTTGCCCTCGATGGTTTTCGCGTAGGTCTTCTCCCAGTCGATCAGGAACGTGCTGATCGCACGCAGCTTCTGCTTCAGCGCATCGCGGTCCGCATCGCTGGCCGAGGCGCCGAGCACGCAATCGGCGAAGCGCGTGAACCGACCCGGGACGTAGAGCGTGTAGGCGATCGACAGGCCGGTCGTGACCTCGAGCTTCCTGAGGTCGGTCATTGCCGGGCCGCCGTCGAAGCGGATGTCGATGCCCTTGTAGTGGATCTGGCCGGTGTGGCAGGCGGCGCAGGTCAGGCCGATCCGGTCCTCGCCGATCTGGCCGGTCGCAGGATCGGGGACGCCCGTCATCCGCGCGAAGCCGACGGGCAGGCCGTCGACGTTTTCGGCCTGGCGACCCCAGTTCACCGGCGGATCCCAGAGCCGCGCCGGCGCCGGCTTGGTCTTGTCATAGACGTTGGCATAGCCGAACCGGCGCAGCGTGGCATCGTCGGTGTCGATCGTCTGCGGGCTCGGGATGAAGCCGAAGCGCTGCAGATGGTCGCTGTCGTGCAGCATGCCGGGCTTTGCGAAGAAATGAAGCCGCGGCTGCTCGAGCGCCATGAACCAGCGGTAGGGCACCGGGAAGGTCGCGGTGCCCTGGCTGGCGTGATGAAACCAGTGCCGGTCCTCCAGCGCCCAGTTCTGCTCGAGCCAGTATGCGGCCCGGGGCTCGACGTGCTCTGGCAATGGCGGCGCCACCAGGTCGCCGAAGATGCCTGGCAGCATCGGCTGGAATTGATCCGGAAAGCGCAGCGCCACGACACCAAAGAGGAGAAGAGCAGCAACGAGTCCGCCGGCAGCGCGCAAGATCAGCGAGGGCGGGGTGACCGGCTGGCTGACGACTCGCTGGGTGATCCTGTCAGGGAATTTGCGCTCGTTGAACAATGTCCTCACGTCGGCCACGCAGAGATAGCGGTCATCACCCTGACCCTTGCCCATGATCTTGAGCAGGATCGGCCATTCGAACTTCATCAGGATCGGGTAGTACCAGCGCGCTTGCTTGCCGGCGCGCTTGAGATTGTCCTTCATGAAGGTCTGGATTTGCGAGGCGTTGAGGCCGGTCTCGGTGCCGCCGCCATCGGGATCGGTATAGGTGCCGCCGAAGCTGGCGAGACGCGCAATCTCGTCCTCGTTGACGCGCCCGTCGACGCCGAGGATGCGCGAGCCGGCACCGAGCTTATCGAGCGGACCGCCGCGCAGCATATCGAGCTGCGCGCCCCAGAAGATGCTCTGCAGGATGTGACAGGCGCCGTTGGCGATCAGCGCGACGCCCCGCACCTGGATGCGGGCCGAAACCTTCTTCAGCCCCGCCTCGCCGCTTGCATTGGCGATGGTCCGTGACAGCGTCCGGAGCGGGACGGTGCCGCCATCGACGAAGCCTTCGCCGACGAGGCCGCGCAGGAACGGACAGGGATTGTTCGGGGAGACCTGGATCGAGGGATCGAAGGGCGGCTTCGAAGCGCGGTCATGCATGGCCCAAATCCTGAAAACGGCGAATCGCAAAAAAGACGCGCCGATCAAGCGCGGAAAGTCCTAACAAACCGACAGCAAGCTATTCTACTTCAGCGTGCAATGAAGTGTGGCTGATTTCACTGTCGTGTCAACACCGCGGGTGCGCGCAGCTTGCCGCGAAGTGCGGGATCGCGACCCGCCCGTCAGGATTCGGCGGCGCGTTTGAGCTGGCCCTGGACCAGGGTCAGCTTGCCGAGCGGCACGCCCGCCTTCAGCAGCCCCTCGCGGTAATGGGCGATGTCCTCGGGCCGCTTCCAGTGGAAATTGCGCAGGTGACGATCGACGTTCAGGGTTGGGTAGTTGCCCATGAGCACGGAGGTAGCCTCGGCCGCCTCGCTGCTCCGGCCCAGTTGCGCCAGCGCCGCGGCGCGGATCGCCAGCGCCTGCATGTGGTTCGGGTTGATGTAGAGCTGCTCGCGGGCCCATGACAGCGTCGCATCATATTGGCGCAGAAGGTAATGACTGAAGGCGTTCAGCGCGGCCCATTGGTAGCGCGGATCGCTGTTGTCGCGCTGCGAGGCCATCGAGAACAGCTCGATCGCTTCGCGGTGCTCGCCGATGATGAAATGGCAGATGCCGAGCACCCCGCGCGCGCCGTTGTCGTAGGGGTTGAGGGCGACCGCGCGCTTGGCGGCGTCCATCGCGGCCTCATAATGGCCTTCCATGCCGTGGGCCCAGGACAGGATCGAGAACGCGAACGAGGACCGCGGGTCGAGCCGGACGCTGGTTTCGGCGAGATGCATCGCCTCGGCCCACATCTCCCGCGTGCCCTTGACCCAGCCGAACTGGATGCTCTGGATCTGGATCGTGGCGAGATAGGCATGCGCGATCGACAGCTTGGGATCGAGCCGGATGGCCTCCCGGAACAGGTCGATGGCGGCGGCGAGATCTTCCTTGGTCTGCCGGTAGTAATGGGACAGTCCCTTGAGGAAGCGATCCCAGGCGCTCACGTCGGTCGAGAGCCGCGCAGGCGCCGAGGCTTCGGCACGAACGATCTCGGTGGCGATGGCGGCGGACAGGTTGGTCGTGATCTCGTCCTGCATCGCGAAGAGGTCGCCGATGTCGCGGTCGTAGCGGCCGGTCCAGAGCTGCTCGCCGGTTTCCGGTGCGATCAGCTCGGCGGTGACGCGGATCTTGGCGCCGGCGCGCCGCACCGAGCCCTGGATCAGATAGGAGGCGTCGATCTCGCGCGCGATCAGGCGCGTGCTCACATTCTTGCCCTTGAAGGCGAAGGTCGAGTTGCGGCTCAGCACGCGATAGAAGGATTGCAGCGACAGCGCGTGGATCAGATCCTCGGTGAGACCGTCGGAGAAATATTCATCCTGAGCGTCGCTGAGATTGGTGAAGGGAAGCACGCCGACGATCGCGGTGCGGTACTGCTGCGAAAGGGCGGATGCTTCCCGCAGCTCGGGCGCGAGCGCCGGCGCGCCCTCGGGCATCCAGGTAAAGACCCCGACCGCATCCTTGATGTTCTTGAAGCGGTGGTCGCCGGCGTCAGTCAACGGCACGGCGAGATGCTTGCTCGCCTCCCGATAGGCCTTGGCCGAGATCGCGAAGCCGCCGGGGCTCGCCACGGATTCGAGGCGGACGGCAATATTGACATCGTCGCCGAAGACCTCGTCCTCGTCGGCGATGACGTCGCCCATATGGATGCCGAGCCGGAATTGCATGGCGCGGTCGGCAGGGAGATGGTGGTTGCGCTCCGCCATCAGCGTCTGCATCGCGATCGCAGCTTCAGTCGCGCCGACGATGGAGGCGAACTCCAGCAGGAAGCCATCGCCGGTGTTCTTCACGACGCGGCCGCCGTGATTGAGGATGATGGGGTGAATCGCGGCGCGATGGGCCTTGAAGGCGGCATGGGTGCCGGCCTCGTCGCTGCCCATCATGCGCGAATAGCCGGCGACATCGGCGCAGACGATGGCAGCCAGACGTCTTTCCATATCCGCAAAGCTCCAGGGGATAGGGGACCGGCCACGACGTGGCAGTCGCCTCGAATCCCGCATTTCAAGAACCCTGCCCTTATAAAGCAGATGTGGCCGAGCGGAAGTATGATCCGCATTGCAAATTCGAGGTAAATCCTCGGCAATCCCGGCGATGGACGGGGACGGGAGAACCGACTAAGCGGAACCTGGACGGGGCGGCGGGAGGCAGCTTGCATGCTGGGTATTCACGAAATCGGGCTTTTCATCCTGTCTGGCGTGCTGCTCAACATCACGCCGGGGCCGGATTCGGTCTATGTGATCGGCCGCAGCATGCAGATGGGCTGGCGGGGCGGCGCCGCTGCCGCCTTCGGCATCAGTTGCGGCTGCTTTGTCCATGTCGCGGGCGCGGCGATCGGGCTTTCGGCCCTGCTGATGGCATCGTCCACCGCGTTCTCGATCCTGAAGCTGGTCGGCGCGGCCTATCTCGTCGTGACCGGGCTTCAGATGCTGTGGTCGCGCCCGATACTGGCCTCAAGCGTCGACGAGCCGGTGCGGAGTTCATTGCGGCGCGTCTTCCTCCAGGGCGTCTTCACCAACGCGCTCAACCCCAAGGTCGCGCTGTTCTTCCTGGCCTTCCTGCCGCAATTCGTCGCAGCCGATGCGCCGCACAAGCCGCTCGCCTTCCTGACGCTCGGCCTGATCTTCATCTTTACGGGCACGCTGTGGTGCCTCGTGCTCGCCGCGTTCGCGGCCAAGGCCGCCAACCGGCTGCGTCGGTCCGAGGGCGCGATCGCCTGGATCAACCGCGCGCTCGGCGGTCTCTTCATCTATCTCGGCATCCGCGTTGCCATGCTGGAGACGCGGTAACTTCCTTCAAGCGAACTCCTTCGCCAGCGCGCTGCCGGCGAGATACAGGCCGAGCAGGATCATCGCGATCAGGAACCAGCGCCGAAACGCTTCGGCCGGCATCCGTGCACGCACTGACTGGCCGATATACATGCCGGCGAAGGCCATCGCCATGGCGATGGCTCCAGGCACGGCATTGGCGGGGGTCAGCAATCCGCCGGCGGTCAGGTTGAACGCGAGCGCGAGCGTCGCGGTGGTGAAGAACACGCCTAGTGCCTGCACCAATTCGTCCTTCTCCATGCCGATCGCCTGCATGAATGGCATCGAGGGGATGACCTGCACGCCGGTCGAGGCCGAGATCACCCCGGTGACGAGGCCGACTACGCCGCCCACCCATTTCTCGTTCTGCGGCGCGACGCGGAAGTGGAATTTGCTCAGACCGATGATGGCGTAAACAACGAGCAGGATGCCGAGCACGATCGTGCCGTAGCGCGCATGGGGGCCGGTCAGCGCGCCGGCATTGAGCCAGCAGCCGACCACGGTGCCGATCATCAGCGGCCACAGCCGCCGCAGGATGTCGCGCAAATACGGGCCGACGAAGGTCTGCCAGATGTTGGTGATGATGGCCGGCACGATCACGATGGCGATGGCGCGGCTCGGGGCCATGCTCACGGCGAGCAGGCCCATGGACACCGTCGGCAGGCCGAGTCCGACCACGCCCTTGACGAATCCGGCGAGCAGGAAGACGGCGGCGATGAGGATGAGCAGCGGGTCGGTCATATCTGCACATTGACCGAAGCCGCGATCAGGCACAATCTGGAGGTTACGGAGAGAGCCTTCGCTTTAGACGAAGGCTTAGGAGAACCGCCATGCGCTTCGACCTCGTCGACCTCCAGCTCTTCATCGCGGTCGCCGACCAGCGCAGCATCACCCGCGGCGCGGAGCGCTCGCACCTGGCGCTGGCCTCGGCCAGCGCGCGCATCAAGGGGCTCGAGGACGCGCTCGGCGTCGCGCTGCTCAAGCGCGGGCGCCGCGGCGTGGAGTTGACCGCGGCCGGTGAGAGCCTGCTCGATCATGCGCGGCTGGTCATCCACCAGATCGACGCCATGCGCGGCGATCTCGCCAGCTATGCGAGCGGCGTGCGCGCCAGCGTGCATTTCCTCGCCAACACGTCGGGCCTGTCGGAGCATCTGCCGAAGGCGCTCGCCGGTTTTCTGCGTGAGCATCGCGATGTCGCCATCGACATCGAGGAGCGCGAGAGCACCGATATCGCGGCGGCGATCACCGCCGGTGCCGCCGATCTCGGCTTTGCCGCCGAGCACGCGCTGCCGGAGCATATCGAACGCTTCCCCTTCAGCGAGGATCGCCTGACGCTGGTGACCTCGCGCCGTGGCCCGTTCGCCGGCCGCCGCCAGATCGATTTCCAGGAGGCGGGGGCTTGCGAGTTCGTCGGGCTCACCAGCGCCACCGCGCTGCAGATGCACATTTCGAAGCACGCCGCGCGGCTCGGCATGCGCCCGCATTTCCGCGCGCGCCTGCGCGATTTCGACGCGATCTGCCAGATGGTCGCCGCCGATGTCGGCGTAGCCCTCGTGCCTGAAGCCGCCGCACGCCGCTGCGCCAAGACCATGCCGCTCGCCATGGTCCGCCTGCGTGACAATTGGGCCAACCGTCGCCTCGTGATCTGCGCGCGAAACTTCAAGGCGCTGGCAAGGCCGGCCAAGATGCTGGTGGAGCATTTGCGGGCGGAGGCGATGTGAGCTCTTCGCTTACCCCCTCCAGGCCACTCCAGGGGAGGGTAAGCACGACTACTTCGCCGTCTCCACGCCCGCGTCCTTGATCACTTTTGCCCACTTGCTGGTCTCGTCGGCGATGAAGCCGCGAAAATGCTCCGGCTCGTCGCCGATCAGCGTCGCGCCCTGTGCGGCAAGCTTCTCCTTCACCGCGGGATCCGCCATGGCCTTGGTCGCGAGAGCATGCAGCGCCGCGACGATCTCCCTCGGCGTGCCCTTGGGCGCCACCATGCCATACCAGTTCTCGACGCGCAGATCGGGAAAACCGGCTTCCGAAAGAGTCGGCACGTCAGGCGCGGTCGGTGCGCGTTCGGCGGAGCCGACCGCGATCGGCTTCAGCGCGCCGGCCTTGACCTGTGGCAGCAGCACCGGCAGGTCGAGGAAGGTCATCTGCACCTGCTGGCCCAGGAGATCGTTCACGGCCGGAGCGGCGCCGCGATAGGGCACGTGCACGACGTCGATCTTTGCCGTCAGTTTGAACAATTCGCCGGCGAGGTGCGGCAGGCTGCCGGGGCCGGAGGAGGCGAAGTTGAGCTTGCCCGGCTGCGCCTTGGCGAGCGCGATCAATTCGCCGATGTCCTTTGCGGGCACGTTGGTGGCCACCACAAGCATTTCCGGCACGGTCGCAACCAGCGTCACCGGTGTGAGATCCGCCTGCGTGTCATAGGCGACCTTCTCCATGCTCGGGCTGATTGCGAGTGCGCCGGCTGAGGAGATCGCGATGGTGTAGCCGTCAGGCGGGGCCTTCGAAACCGCATCGGTGCCGAGCACGCCGCCCTGGCCGCCGCGATTGTCGATCAGTACCGGCTGTCCTGAGAGTTCCGACATGCGCTGCCCGATCACCCGCGCGATGATGTCGTTGGGGCCGCCGGCCGGGAAGGGCACGATCAGCTTGATCGGTTTGGCCGGAAAATTCTGTGCCGATGCCAATGACGGCGGCAGCAGGAACAATCCCAAGAACAATAGAAGCCATTCAACGAGCAGCCTGCGTGAGACGGTCATGCAAGCCCTCCGCGCGCTTGTTATTGGTTCAAAAGCCTCAAGGCTTCTTCGTGAACCCGCGCGTCGCCGGCCGCGATGATGCGGCCGCCGGCCTGGGCCGGCTTGCCTTCCCAGGTGGTGACGACGCCGCCGGCGCCGGTCACGATCGGAATCAGCGCTGCGATGTCATAGGACTTCAGCTCGGTCTCGACCACGAGGTCGACGTGCCCGGCCGCGAGCATGCAATAGGAGTAGCAATCGCCGCCATAGCGCGACAGCCGCGCGCCGCGCTCGATGCGGCCGAAGATGGCGCGGTCGCTCTCGTTCATGAGCAGCGGGCTGGTGGTGTAGGTCGTGGCTTCCGACAGCGAAGCGCAGCGGCGGACCTGGAGCCGGCGCTCGCCGGAGGGCCCTTTGTAATGGGCCGAGCCATTGTCGCCGGAAAAACGCTCGCCGATGAAGGGCTGGTGCATCATGCCGAATACCGGCGTGCCCTTGTGCAAGAGCGCGATCAGCGTGCCCCAGATCGGAAAACCGCCGATGAAGGATTTGGTGCCGTCGATGGGGTCGAGCACCCAGACGTAGTCGGCGTCCTCGCGCTCGTTGCCGAATTCCTCGCCGACGATGCCGTGCTGGGGAAAGTCGGCCTTGATCAGCCGCCGCATCACGGCCTCGGCGGCGCGGTCGGCCTCCGTCACCGGGTCGAAATCCTTGGTCTTGCTCTTGTCGTCGATCGACAGCGAGGTGCGGAAGAACGGCAGGATGGTTTCGCCGGAGACGGTGGCGAGCCGTCCGATGAAGGCGGAGAAGTCGATCACCGTCACAGGCCGAATCCTCGAAGCGAAGGTTGGATGAACGCGCCTCCTGCCTAGCTCAATTCGCCTGCCGCGTGCAGCGCTGTCTTGATTTTGCTCCCTGGTATTTTGGATGCCGAGCACGCTGCCTCATCCCAGTCATCTCCTGGCCAAATATCGATCACAGAGTTGAAAACTTAGTTCCGCACTTGCCTTGTTTGTATGCAAATGACTATCAACCCATTGAATTTCCTTATCAAAGAAACTGAATCTGGGTTTCTCTGGAAGCAACTGAGCCATGTGAGAATTGCATGGGAAACCGCTCAAAAGCCCTTGCACTTTGTGCGGCGCGGTCGCATATTGTTGCGGTGCGGTAGCGCTTGGCGTTACCGCTGCCCTCCTTGGGCGTTTCCTCCCTAGACTTGGGCCGCTTCTTCATCAGAAGCGGCCCTTTTTTCTTGGCGCCTCTGCTTTCATTTCAAGGCGCGCAAGCTTGCAAAGCGAAGACGCCATCGCGCCATTCGCAGACAATATCATTGGACGGAGAAGAGCCGGGACCTATTCCGCCGCGGCCTGGAACGGGCCGAGATCGGCGAACGGAATCGTGGTTGCCAGTACGTCGGCGAGAACGCCGAAGTCGGAGGCCACTTGTGCAAAGCGCGCGCTCCGCTCGCGCCGCCGCTCGTCCATGTAGATCGCGCGATTGAGCTCGAGCTGTACGGCGTGCAGGCCGCTTGCGGGATTGCCGTAATGTTCGGTGATGAAACCGCCGGCATAGGGCTTGTTGCGGCCGATCGAATAGCCGAGCCCTGACAAGGTCTCCTCGACGCGATCGGGAAGCAGCGGCGTACAGCTCGTGCCGTAGCGATCGCCGATCACGATGTCGGGCCGGCGCGGCTCGTCCCTGCTGACGCCGACCGAAGGCATCGAGTGGCAGTCGACCAGCACCACGGTGCCGAACATCTGGTGCACCTTGTTGATGAGCCGGCGCAGCGCACGATGATAGGGCTTGTAGAGCATCTCGATCCGCCCCAGCGCGTCGTCGACCAGGATGCGGTCGCGATAGATCTCCTGGCCATCGCCGACCACGCGCGGAATGGTGCCGAGGCCGCCCGCGACCCGCATCGACCGGGTGTTGGCGAAGCTCGGCAGCCGTCCGGCGAACATGCGGGGATCGAGCTCATAGGGCTCGCGGTTGACGTCGACATAGGAGCGCGGAAAGTTGACCCGCACCGTCGGAAAGCCGCGCTCGCTCAAATGGCCGATCAGCTCGTCCATGAACGAGTCTTCCGAGCGCCGCAGCGTCGGCAGGTCGATCCGTGACGCCGCCAGGAATTCGTCCGGATAGGTCGAGCCGGAATGGGGCGAGTTGAAGATGATAGGCGCGCGCCATTCGGCGGGCTCGAAGATCTCGAAGGCTGGACACATGTCGCCGTCAAACCGGGTCATCTTCTCAGGCTTCGTCCCTTCGCGCCGGGATCTGGCAGGGACCAGATCGCATCGATTCGGCCGGTCGAGCGGCTCTTATGTGTCGTCATTGTCCGGAATCGCAACCATTCTGCCAAGCGAAAAGATGCGAAGAGCGCTGGAACACGTCTTAACCGTGCAGCTATCGCGGCGGCGATCAGTCGATTCGGCTCGATTGATTCGGAGCCCATTCCGGTTCACAAAGAGCCGGCAGCGCAGCCGGCCCAAGGTAAAGATTTTCACCCCAAATTTACCCTCTGTCGGGCTTAGTGACCTCTGCTGATATCCTCTGGGGATTCGACGTTTCCTGCCATGCCAAAGATCCTGCTCGCCGAAGACGACAACGACATGCGCCGTTTCCTGGTCAAGGCGCTGGAAAACGCCGGTTTTCAGGTCTCGTCCCACGACAACGGCATGGCCGCCTATCAGCGGTTGCGGGAAGAGCCGTTCGAGATGCTGCTCACCGACATCGTGATGCCGGAGATGGACGGGATCGAGCTCGCCCGCCGCGCCTCGGAACTCGACCCCGACATCAAGATCATGTTCATCACCGGCTTCGCGGCGGTCGCCCTGAACTCGGATTCGGACGCCCCCAAGAACGCCAAGGTGCTGTCCAAGCCCGTGCACCTGCGCGAATTGGTCAGTGAAGTGAACAAGATGCTGGCGGCCTAAACCGGCCCCCTTCCGTCCTTGCGCCGGGTCCCCTGAGCCGTTATAGGGACCCCACCGATGAAATGACTTCTAGGGCACGTAGCTCAGCGGGAGAGCACTACCTTGACATGGTAGGGGTCACAGGTTCGATCCCTGTCGTGCCCACCATCCTTCGCTCGCGAAGCGAGAGAAGGATGCCACGCCGAAGCCCAAAGGGCGCAGGCGGGCTGCCGCCGCGAGCTTCGGCTCGGCAAGCCACCCAAATCTCGACGTAAGCGTGTCCGGCGTCGCTCGCAGAGCGAAGACGGACTGGTGCCGCCAGCTTGGTTTCCTGGAACGCCCCGAGACCCCCGGCATTGTACCGCCATGCCGAAGCCCTCCACAAAATCCTTCAAGCGCGGGGATCACGTCAGCTGGAATTCCGAGGCCGGCCGGGTACGCGGCCATATCCTGCGCGTCCACACCGGGGATGTCGACTACAAGGGACACACTCACCATGCGAGCCCGGACGATCCGCAATACGAGATCAAGAGCGACACGACCGACCACGTCGCCCTGCACAAGGGCCGGGCGTTGCGGTTGCTGCGAAGCTGAGCGGCACAGCGGGAGTCGACGAGCTGCCCATGGCCCATCCCTTCTTCACCATCGGCCATGCCAGACGCTCGATCGAGGAATTCGTCGAATTGTTGCAGGGCACCTCGATCAGCTTCGTCGCCGACGTTCGCACCGTGCCCCGCTCGCGGACCAACCCGCAGTATAATCGCGAGACGCTGCCGCAATCGTTGGCGGCTGTTTCGATCGGCTATGAGCACATCGCCGCTCTCGGCGGCCTGCGCAGCCGCACGCGCGAGGTGCCGCGCGAGACCAATGCGTTCTGGCAGAACGGCAGCTTTCACAATTACGCTGACCACGCCATGAGCGCGGCCTTTCGCGACGGCCTCGCTCATTTGCGCGAGCTCGGGCGTACCCGGCGCTGCGCCATCATGTGCGCGGAAACATTGTGGTGGCGATGCCACCGGCGGATCATCACGGACTACTTGCTCGCAGCCGGCGAGACCGTGTTTCACATTCTCGGACCCGGGCAGGTCGAACAGGCAGAAATGAATCCGGCGGCGCGGCTCGTGGCTGACGGCCGCCTGGCCTACCCGGCTGAGAATTAGCCAATCCTCGCCAGCGCGCTCATGCGAGGCAGCATCGTGTTCAATTCGTCTTGTACCTGTTGCCGCGCAGCACGTCCTTCAGGCCCGTCGGATAGAGGCTCGGTCCGCCATCCAGGTCGAGATCGGCAAGGTCGAACCAGCGGGCGACGATCTCTTCTCCGTTGTCCTCGCGGAAGTCGATGCGGTCCTGGCCGGCGAAGGCGCCCTCTGGAAACGCGACCTCCGCGACGAACATCACCTCGTGGCCGGTCGATCCCTCATGCACAAAAATGTTCTCCAGCAGCAAGGGCTCGCTGGCGATGGTGACGTCGATGCCGAGTTCTTCGTTGAATTCCCGCACGAGCGCCGCGTGCCAGCTCTCGCCGAACTCGATCTCGCCGCCGAGCGGGCGCACGGCCTTGATCCGGCCCGCATCGTCGCGCACCTCGGCGGCCAGCAGCCGCCCGTCGCGCCAGTGCAGGCCGATTGCGACGACGCGGATGCGGGGATGTGCCGCCATGTGCTCATGGGGAAGCGTTATCGCGCGCACCGCCGCTGCGCAATACGCTCAGGCGAGCCTCGTCGGGCTCCCGTCGAGCTGAGCATGATTGCCGCCGTTCGGTCGTAGACCCGACGATCGGTGATCGACGCGCCGACAGGCGGCCTCATGTAACGAGATATTTGGCGACCGCCGCCTCATCCCATGCGATCCCGTTGCCGGGCTCTTCGCTCGGCAGTGCAAAGCCGTCCTTGATCTGCAGCCGCGTTGCCAGCACCGCATCGGCCCAGTCGACATATTCCAGCCAATGTGCGGTCGGCGTCACGCAGAGCAAATGCGCGCTCACCTCCGAGAACAGATGCGTCGACATCTCGATGCCGGCGGCATGCGCCAGCGCGGCGGCGCGAAGCCAGCCGGTGACGCCACCGATGCGCTGCACGTCCGGCATCACGTAATCGCAGGCTTCCGCCGCGAGCGCGGACTGCATCGAAAACGCGCTGTCAAAATTCTCACCGATCTGCAGCGGCGTATGCAGCGCGTCCGCGACGCGGGCGCAGCCGGCATAGTCGTCGTGGCGGATCGGCTCCTCGATCCAGGTGAGGCCCTCGTCGTCGAGCATCTCACCGCGGCGGATGGCCTCGGTCACCGTCAGCGCCTGGTTGTAGTCGCACATCAGCGTCACGTGGTCGCCGACGGCCTTGCGTACCGCGCGCACCACGGCGAGGTCCTCCCGCGCATCATGCCGGCCGACGCGGATTTTGGCGGCCTGAAATCCTTCAGCGAGCAGCTTGTGGGCTTCCTCGACCGCGGCGCCGGCCGGCATGATGCCGAGGCCTTTCGAATTGTAGGCCCTCACCGGCTTCGGCGTGCCGCCAAGCAGGCGCACCAGCGGCAGGGCGTTGCTGCGCGCCAGCGCGTCCCAGGCGGCCATGTCGATGCCGGATTGGGCCAGCCGTTGCAGACCGGCGAGGCCCAGCAGGGTGAAGCGCTGGGTCAGCTTGCGTTCGATCTCGAACGGCAGCAGCTCGTCGCCGGCGAGCAAGTCCGACATTTCGGTGACCATCGCCGTCAGCGGCTTCAAGGCCGAGGGCGTGATCGAGAACAGATAGGCATGGCCGGTCTCGCCCTGATCGGTCTCGCAGTCGATCAGCACCAGCGGCGCCTTGGCGACTGCGCCGGTCGAGGTCTGGAGCGGCAGATTCATCGGCACGATCACGGGCCGCGCGTGGAAGCGTTTGATGCGGATGGTCTCGGTCATGGAGTCTCCCGGCGGAGCAGATGCAGGTTGCGACCGATCTTAAACATCCGTGAGGAAACGAAAAGGCGCCTGGCCCGGCCACCACAAAATGGGGGTTGCGCGGGTTTGTGATTCACCGCGCCGCGCCTTCCGTGAACGCCGTCTCGATCACCTCACCAAAGGGCTGCCACGAGCGTCCGTCGAACTGGACCAGCCGCATCTGCCTGATCGGCAGATAGCGGTCCGGCGAGGTGTTCATCCTGATGTTGGGCAAGGCGACCGAGGGCTGGTAGTCCCTGAGCGAAGCCGCCTGACGCATGATATTGTCGCGCGAGAAATCATCGCCGCATTGCGTCAGCACCTGCGTCAGCGCCTCGGCCGCGGCGTAGCCATAGAGTGCGGCGCTGTTGTTGGTGCTTTCGACCTGATGGTATTTGTCCATGAAGGCGAACCAGTCCTTCATGGCGGAATCGTTTTTCCAGGCGGGATCGCTCGGGTCCTTCAGAAAGGCCGCCGAGATCACGCCGGCGGAGTTCTCGAGGCCCGCGGGCGCCATCGCGTTGGCGATCGAGGCGGAGGCATCGTTGACGATGAAGACCGGATGCCAGTTGAGCGACGCCGCCAGCTTGATCACCTTGGACGCCGTCGACGGCACGCCGAGAAAGACGAAGATGTCGGCGCCGGCGCGTTTGAGAATCGAGACGTGCCCGTCGAGATGCTCATCGCCAATGTCGAAGGCGATGTCGACGAGGACGTGACGGTTGAGATCGCCAAGGCCTTCCTGGATGCCCTTGTAGAGCATGCGCCCGAACTGGTCGTTCTGCCAGAGCACCACGATCTTCTTTTGGGGGTAGTAGGCCTGGATGTAGTTGGCATAGATCCGCCCCTCCGACCTGAACGACGGCTGCCAGCCCATGGTCCAGGGAAACGCGCTTGGCTGGCTCAGCTCCTCATCGCCGGAGGCGACGAACAGCTGCGGGATCTTCTTCTCGTTCAGATACCGGCGAGTCGCGAGGTTTCCGGGCGTGCCGAACGAGCCGAACATCAGATGGACGTCCTCGCTCTCGACCAGACTGCGCGTCAGCTCCAGCGCGCTTCCCGGATCGGAATTGTCGTCGCGGGTGATGAAGCGGATCTTGCGGCCGTTGATCCCGCCACGCGCGTTGACCATGTCGAAATAGGCGGCCTCAGCCTGGCCGATCGCGCCGAACTCCGACAGCGGTCCCGAATAAGGCATGACATTGCCGATTCGGATTTCCTTGTCGGTTGCGGGTTGCTCGGTGTGTTGCAGCGACATCGCCCCAAGCGAGGCCGAAGCAACGATCAGAACGAACAGCAGTCTGCCGGTGACGCGCATGCTCGACACCTTGTCGTTGGCCCCCAACGAGGTCGGCTCAATCCGCAGCAAGGCGGGTTGGTGTAGGTCGAGCGTTTGGCGATCGTATGGCTGGGCGAGTCCGCTTCAACCCGGCGCAGGGCCGAACGAAATGGCAGGCGTGTTGACACGCCTGCTACGGCAAACCCCGCGCCTCGAGCTGGTGCACCAGCAGCAGCGTCGGCTCCGCAAGACTATCGCCCGAGCCATCGAGGCCAAACGCGGCCGCGATGCCGTCGCGGCTGCGCAGCAATGCGCTGCGCGGGCAATGGCCCGCGCCGCACAGCGTCTTCTTCAGGGTCTCGCCTTGCGCGACGAGGCCGGCGGAATCGTCCGCGGCCCAGGCCAGCACGATCGGCACGTCGACATTGAGGATGCCGGGGAAGACCGATCGCTTGTCGTATTGGGTGGCATCTGGGCCGAGATAGGCCTTCTCGCTGTCGCTCGCGTCCTTGCCGACGCGGTAGATCCCGGACACCAGCACGACGCCGGCGACGTCGGCGCCGTCGGTCTGCAGCTCGGGATGCGCCAGCAGGGTGGCGACATGGAAGGCGCCGGCGCCGTAGCCGACCGCGACGATTTCGCGAGCATCGCCGTTGAAGAGATCGATATTGCCGTGGACCCAGGACAGCGCCGCCGCCACATCGGACGCGCCGGCCGGCCAGGTCGCCGAGGGCGCCAGGCGATAGTTGACGCGGACCCCGATCATGTCGTTGCGCGCCGCAAAGCACATGGCTTGGTCCTGGATCTGGCGCGACAGCTCCGGCGCGGCGCGGTCGCCGGTGAAGGTATCCCCCGCCACGAACAGCAGCACCGGCCGCGGTGTGTCCGCCTTGGTGGCGCTGGTCGCGACATCCAGCGCATTGGCCTCGGTCTCGCCATAGCGCAGACCGCGCGAGAAGGTGACCTGCTCGCATAGCCGCGCGGTGCCGCCGGCGGTGGTGTCGGAATCGGTCAGGCCCACTTGCACGAGACCGGAGGGCGGCGGCAGCCGGCCCGGCACAGGTCCGTGCGCGGAGGCCGTGGTCATGGTCAGAAGCAGGAAAAATGTCAGACAATTCTTCATGATGATGCCGGCCTTGCGGGGCTCATATTGGCTCGCTGATCTGGCCTGTCTTTTCAATTCGCCTCATTAGTCGGCTGGGCTTGAGGCGAATTCGCGGCACCTTCGGCCAGCACGGACCAGGCGCTTGGCATGTCGCCGCATTTGGAAGGCAGCTTCGCGGGGCCCGGGAGGATTGCGCGGAGCAGCCGTTTTGTCTCGATTCATCAGGCCGTTGTCCGGCGTCGCCCGGTCTCGAGCCGGCAACGGCTTTCTACTGTGCATGGGGTTGTTTTCGCAGTTTTTGTTTTGGACCGCCTGCTTATCGCGGCTTCATCGTCCGGAAAGTGATGGAGTAGCGACGCGCCTCGACCGGCGGGATGCTGTGCTCCCATTGCGACCGCGCCTCACCGTCCATCATGTAGAGCGAACGCGGCAGGGCTTCGAGCGCGTGGCGCTCCCACTTGTCGCCGTTGCGGCGGCGGAAGCGGAATTTGCAACGAGCGCCCAGCGATAGGCCGAGGACCTTGTCGAAATGCGGCTTGTCGCGATGCCAGCCGATGCCGACGCCAACTTCATATTCGGTGCACAGCACCTGCCGGACGCTGCCCTCTGTGAGCCCCGCCCATGCCTCGACCTGGCGCGCGACCGGCCGCACCCAGTCCGGGATCGGCTCGGCCTCGATGAGCCGCTGCAGCGCGTAGTCGTAGCGATAGCCGAACGATGCCACGCGGCGGTTGCCCTCGAAGGCGCCGAACTGGAAGCGCCGGAGCGGCAATGCTGCGATGCGGCCAATCAGATCCTGCTCGGCGGCGGCACCGATAAAATTGTTCGTATAGCGAAGACCGGTTGGGCCTGCCTGCGCATCGGCGAACAAACCAAGCTGCGTCATTTCTCGCATTTCCGTGATGGAACCTAAAGACGGCTGGTGCGACTTACATAAGACGCGGGAAGAAACGTGCGAGGCTGTCATGGCAGAGAAGCATACCGCCGATCCGGTTGAGATCATGCGCGCGACCGGTCATCCTGAGCTGGAATACGCCGCCGGCTGGACCATCGCCGGTCTCGTCACCATCGGCGCCATTGTTGCCGCCTGGGTGTTCGCGATCTAGGCCAGAGGGAGTTGGAGCTCGAAGGCCGCGCCCCCGTCGGTCGGCTTCAGCCTGATCGAGCCGCCATGGCTCGCCATCACCGCACGCGCGATCGCCAGCCCCATCCCGGTGCTGCCCTGGTCCCGGCGGGTGGTGAAGAACGCGTCAAAGATCCGGTCGCGGTTCGGGGCCGAGATCGGTTCGCCGTCATTGCTCACGGTCAGCCGCAAGGTCGTACGCTCGTCCGCCGCCTCGAGCCTGATCGTCTGCGCCTTGTGCCGCATCGCATTGTCGGCGAGATGCGACAGCACGATCAGCGCCTTCTCGATCACGTTGTCGCAGGAAAGTGCCGCGAGCTTGGCGCGGATGTTGCGGATGCGGCTGTCGATGGTGCGGTCGGAGACCTGGATGTTGAGCTGATAGGCCGCCCGCATCAGCTGCTCGCGGTTGAACACCGAGGTCGGACGGGTCAGGAACGCGCACAAAATGCCGAGCTCGATCGCCGTCAGTTTGAGCGGTGCGCCAGCGAAGGACGCCACGTGCTGGTCGGGATCGATCAGGAGACTGCCTTGCGTTAGTGTCTGCAAGGCCGTGGCGGAAGCGATCAACGCCGGCGTCGATCTGCTGCTGGTCGCCTACGACGGCGCGCAGTTCTACCGCGTCTTCGCCTGCGCTCGGCAACTATCCGAATGACGTCTTGACCGGCTGCGATCTCCATCACGCATTGTGCTTCGACCGCGGGTGCGATATGGCTCTCGCGCTTTCCAGAGGCGGAGACGAGCTTTGTCGAAACAATCCCTGCGCGAGGAGGCCGAACGCCTGATCCGCGAATCGATGGAAAAGAAGACCATCGTCGTCAAGCAGGGCACCACCCGAATCGAGGCCGTCTGCGGCAAGTGCGGCGCGCCGAACCGGGTGCAGGCGGAGAAGGGGCAGACCCGCGTCAAGTTCGCCTGCAAGAATTGCGGGCACAAGCAGGAGACGCTGTAGGGCGTTTGCGCGAAACTTGCCGGGCGCGAACACTCCGACCCTCATCCTGATGAGCCCGCTGAAAGCGGGCGTCTCGAAGGATAGAGGCCCCAGCCGGGCCTGCATGGTTCGAGACGCGCGCAAGGGCGCGCTCCTCACCATGAGGGTCTGATTGCTATTCCGCCTCCACGAACTTCTTGAACGCATCCGCGTAATCCGGGTGCCAGCGCGACAATGGCGGGCGGTTCTCGATGATGTCGCCGGCGGCCCAGAGCATACGCTTCTCATCGAGAGCGCGCGGCACGTCGTTGTCCGGACAAAGAATGTAGAAATCGCCGGCCTCCAGCCGCGCCAGCATGAAATCGACCGTCTGCTCCGGCGTCCAGGCGCCGGCCGGTTTCTCGGTGCGTCCCTTGGCGGTGAGGCCGGTGAAGACGAAGCCCGGGATCAACAGATGAGCCGTGATGTGGCAGTCCTTGCTGTTGCGCAGCTCGTGTTGGAGCGCCTCGGTGAACGCTTTCACGCCGGCCTTCGAGACATTGTAGGCGGGATCGCCCGGCGGCGTGGTGATGCCCTGCTTGGAGCCGGTATTGATGATGAGGCCACACCTGCCGCGTGCGATCATGCTCGGCGCGAAGATCCGCGAGCCGTTGATGATGCCCCACATGTTGACGCCGATGATGCGCTGCCAATGATCGGGCTCGCCGAACAGCGTGCTGCCCGGCTGGATTCCGGCATTGTTCATGAGGATGTCGGTCCCGCCAAACCGCTCGCGTACTGCGCGCTCCAGTTCCGTCACGCTTTCGATCTCGCTGACATCGACGGCGAGAGTCATCACGTTCGTGGCAGCCGTGACGGATGACAGTCTTGTTGCAGCTTCTGCCAACCGTGTCTCGTCGACATCGGCGATACACACCTTCATTCCAGCGCGCGCAAAGGCGATGGCAGCGGCAAATCCGATGCCGGATGCGCCACCCGTGATCACGGCAACATTGTCTTTGGTGATGGCGGGATGTGGCATGGATGGTCTCCGTGGAACGCTCTCGTCGAGCTATAACATGACAGCAGTGCGACCCTGCACAAGTCGGCATGGGAGGTCTTCGGTCCGTGCTGCCTTTACGCCTATCTGCCACGGCTGTATCCTCGATCGAACGATCCCGCCCAGATCGAGCCAATCAATAACCTGACAGGGAGTGCAGCCATGGCTGTGTCGCAGGCTATTCCGATCACGCGCCATCCGTTCGCAAATGGGTCCTACAAGCAGATGCTGATCGACGGCAGGTGGGTCGACGCCGCCTCAGGCAAGCGCTTCGAGACCCGCAATCCCGCAACCGGCGAGCTGCTTGCAACGGTCGCCGAAGGCGACAAGGAAGACATCGATCGTGCCGTTGCCGCCGCTCGCCGCGCGTTCGAAGGTCCGTGGAGCAACGTCAAGCCGTTCGAGCGGCAGAACCTGCTCTTGAGGCTCGCCGACCTCGTCGAGAAGAACTTCGACGAATTGTCGCAGCTCGACACGCTCGACATGGGCGCGCCTCTCAGCCGCACCCGCGCCTATCGCCTGCGCGCCATCGGCATGCTGCGCTATTACGCCGGCCAGACCACGGCAATCCACGGCGAGACCATCGAGAACTCGCTGCCCGGCGAGATCTTCTCCTACACTCTGAAGGAGCCGGTCGGTGTCGTCGGCGCCATCATCCCGTGGAACGGCCCGCTGACCGCGACGATCTGGAAGATCGGCCCGGCGATCGCGACCGGCTGCACCGTGGTGCTCAAGCCCGCCGAAGAGGCGCCGCTGACCTCGCTGCGCATCGCCGAGCTCGCGATGGAAGCGGGCATTCCGCCGGGCGTTGTCAACGTCGTTCCCGGCTACGGCGAGACCGCGGGCGCGGCGCTGGCCTCGCATCATGATGTCGACAAGGTCGCCTTCACGGGCTCGCATGTGACAGGCCAGTCGATCATCCGCGCCTCGGCCGGCAACTTGAAGCGCGTCTCGCTCGAGCTCGGCGGCAAGTCGCCGGACATCGTGTTCGCGGATGCCGATCTCGACGCGGCGGTGCCGGGCGCGGCGATGGCGGTATTCGCCAATTCGGGTCAGATCTGCAGCGCCGGCACGCGCCTGTTCGTCGAGCAATCGATCTATGACGAATTCGTCGGTCGCGTCGCCGAGTTCGGCAAGAAGCTGCAGGTCGGCAACGGCCTCGATCCCAACGTGCAGATCGGTCCGCTCGTCTCCGAGCAGCAGCTCGAGCGCGTCACCGGCTATCTCGACATCGGTCAGAAGGAAGGCGCCAAGGCGCTCGCCGGCGGGGGTCGCGTCACCGAGGGCGCATTGTCGAAGGGCTTCTTCGTCTCACCGACGGTGTTCGCGGGCGTTGAGGACGACATGCGCATCGCGCAGGAGGAGATTTTTGGTCCGGTCATCTCCGCGATCGCGTTCAAGGACATGGACGAGCTGGTCAAGCGCGCCAACAACACCACCTTCGGCCTCGGCTCCGGTCTGTGGACGCGCGACGTCAGCAAGGCCCATGCAGTGGCGAAGCGCCTGCGTGCTGGCTCGGTGTGGGTGAACTGCTACCAGGCGATGGATCCAGCCGTGCCGTTCGGAGGCTACAAGATGAGTGGCTACGGCCGCGAGTCCGGCAAGCAGCATGTCGAGGAATATCTCAACGTGAAGGCTGTCTGGATCAAGACGGCGTAAGATCCATATCCCTCCCGTGTTCCGCGGAAGGGAATATCTGCCTTCGCGGGGCAGCACCTTTTCCGGTCGCTGCCCCTCGCTATATGATCCGCGTCCTTTCCTAGTCGTTCGGGGCCCACATGAAATTCGAAGCGTTGTTTCAACCGTTGCAGGTTGGTCCGTACAAACTTGCACACCGCGTGGCGATGGCACCGCTCACCCGGATGCGCGCCGAGCGCGACAGCTTTTCCCCGCGTCCGCTCAATGCTGAATATTACCGCCAGCGCGCGACGAAAGGCGGCCTGATCATTGCCGAAGCCTCGCCGGTGCTCTCGCATGGCCGCGGCAACCCGGCGACACCCGGCATCTATTCGCAGGCGCAAGTGGCGGGCTGGCGCAAGGTGGTCGATGCCGTGCATGCCAAGGGCGGCATCATCTTCCTCCAGCTCTGGCATGTCGGCCGCGTCTCTCACTCTTCTTTCCACGGCGGTGCGCTGCCGGTTTCGGCCTCGGCCATCCCGATCAAGGCCGAAGGCATGAAGGCGATGACGGCCGACGGCAAGATCGCCGACTACGAGACGCCGCGCGCGCTGGAGACCGAGGAGGTCAAGGACATCATCGAGGCGTTCCGGCAGGGTGCCAAGAACGCGCTTGCCGCGGGCTTCGACGGCGTCGAGATCCACGGTGCCAACGGCTATCTGCTCGAGCAGTTCCTGCAGTCGCGCAGCAACCAGCGCACCGATCAATATGGCGGCTCGATCGAGAACCGCGCGCGCCTTCTGCTCGAAGTCACGCAGGCCGCGATCGACGTCTGGGGCGCGAACCGCGTCGCCGTCCGGCTGTCGCCACATGGCATCGCCAATGATTCCGGCGAGCCCGATCCGATGCCGCTTTACACCCATGTCGTGAAGGCGCTCGACAAGCTCGGCCTGGCCTACCTGCACTTCATCGAGCCGCGCTCGAGCGGCGCCGGCCGCGCCGACGTGCACTGGGAGAATGTGCCGTCGGCGATGGTGCTGTTCCGCCCACTCTACAGTGGCGTGCTGATGACCGCCGGCGGCTTTACCGGCGAGACCGCAAACGCGGCGATCGCCGAGGGACACGCCGATATCATTGCCTTCGGCCGCATCTTCATCTCCAATCCGGATCTGCCGCGGCGGCTGGAGCACGACTATCCGATCACGCCGTACAACCGCGCGACGTTCTATGGCGGCGAGGAGAAGGGGTATACGGATTATCCGGTGTATGACGAGCTGACGCCCGCCTGACGCTGCCGTAGCCTGGATGGAGCGCAGCGCAATCCGGGATCGTCCCCGCGTCAAGATCCCCGGATTGCGCTTCGCTCCATCCGGGGTACGGGACTTTTGTGTTGCTCCGACCACCACCACAAATTCCGTCATTGCGAGCGCAGCGAAGCAAATCCAGCATCTCTCCGTTGAGGCAGCCTGGATTGTTTCGCTGCGCTCGCAATGACGACGGGGAGACTTCCATGGCCAAAGCCGCAGCCGCCGCAGGAATAGCCACCGGCCAATGCCTCTGCGGCAAGGTCACCTTCGAGATCGACGTTCCCGCGCGCTGGGCATGGCATGATCACTCCGCCGCCAGTCGCCGCGCCCACGGCGCAGCTTACGCGACCTATATCGGTAGCTGGAAGAAGCGCTTTCGCATCACGTCCGGCAAGACCGTGCTCACCCGCTACGAGGACAAGGTAACCAAGACCGCGCGCAGCTTCTGCTCACATTGCGGGACGCCGATCATGTACGAACGTCCGCGCGGACCGCACATGGTCAACATTCCCCGTGCCCTGTTCAACGAACGCACCGGCCGCCAACCGCTCTATCACATCGCGATCGAGGAGCTGCAGGAATGGGCCTATACTGGCGAGCCGCTGGTGCCGCTGAAGGGCTTTCCGGGCGTGGTCTGGCAGCGCTCGAAAAAGAAGAAGCGCGCGGGCGGCGAGGATCCGTTCGAGCTGGGCCGCGAGGAGATATAGTGCGAGCCGCACCTCCGCTCTCGTGCCCAGGACGCGGCGCAGCGCCTCCCCTGCGATGCGAAGCATGGTCCGGTGCGGCGGTGGCTGCTGAGCCGGTGCCCATGCCTCAGCGAACTCGGCGCGAATATCTGTGTCCCGGCCCTGCGCCGCAACGTTGCACGTTGCGTCGCGTCCGGGACACGAGAGTGGGGCTTCCACGCAACGCAGCCATGAGCGCGCTTCCTTGCGCGCATCCCAAAACTTCGGCCATCATGCCTCCGTCCTTGCGGCAACGTCCGCTCCTGGAGGAAACATGAAGAACAAGATCACCGGCCGCTCCGCCTTTCTCGCGCTGCTCAAGGACGAGGGCGTCTCGCATCTGTTCGGCAATCCCGGCACCACGGAGCTGCCGATCATGCATGCGCTGAAGGACCATCCCGATCTCACCTATGTGATGGCGATGCAGGAGAGCCTGGTGGTGGCGATCGCCGACGGCTACAGCCGCGCCTCCGGCAAGCTCGTCGCCTGCAACGTTCACGTCGCGCCCGGCCTCGGCAACGCCATGGGCTCGCTCTACAACGCCCAGTTCACGGGCACGCCGATGATTTTGACTGCAGGCCAGCAGGAGCAGGGCCACGGCCTGATGGAGCCGGTGCTCTATGGTCCTCTGGTGCGTATGGCCGAGCCGCTGGTGAAATGGGCGGTCGAGGTGACGCGGCTGGAGGATCTGCCGCGCATCGTGCGCCGTGCCGCCAAGGTGGCGATGACGCCGCCGACCGGGCCGGTGTTCATTTCGCTGCCCGGCGACATCCTCAACAGCGAAGCCGGCATCGATCTCGGCCGCTCCACCCGCATCGACGCGCGTGCAAGGCCGTCGGATGAAGCGTTGAAGACCTTTGCCGCACGGCTGCTGAAAGCCGAACGGCCTGTGATCGTCACCATGGACGAGGTGGTCAAGAGCGATGCTCTGAACGAGGCGGCTGAGTTGGCCGAGCTGCTCGGCGCGGCCGCCTACCAATCCTCGACGCCCTATGGCTCGCACTTTCTCTCGGAGAGTCCGAGCTTCATCGGCACGTTGGCGCGCGTGCAGAAGGCCGCACGCGATACGCTTGCGCCGTACGATCTCCTGATCGCGCTGGGCGGCGATCCCCTGCGGATGTCGGTTTACAGCGAAGTGGACGCGCTGCCGGATGGCCTTGGCATCGTGCAGGTCGGTCTCGTCGATTGGGAGATCGCCAAGAACTACGGTGCCGAGATCGCGCTGAAGGCGGATTTGAAGGAAACGCTGCGCGCGCTGATTCCCGTGCTGAAGGAGATGGGCGGCGCGACACTCGCGGGCCGCGCGAAGCAACGTCTCGCCGAACTCGCGCCGAAGAACTGGACCGCACGCCGCGCCGCGCTCGTCGAGCAGATCGGCAGGAGCGCCGCCCGCACGCCAATCGATCCGGATTTTCTGGTGCTGCAGATGGTCGAGGCGATGCCTGATAATGCCATTCTCGTCGATGAAGGGCTCACCTCCAGCCGCCAGATCACGGCGCTGCGGCCGCATCGCGATCGCTATGGCTACCACGGACTTGCCTCCGGCGGCATCGGCTGGGGCCTGCCGGCGTCAGTCGGCGCCAGCATCGCCAATCCGGATCGCCCCGTGGTGTGCTTCTCGGGCGATGGCAGCGCGATGTATTCGATCCAGTCGCTGTGGACGGCCGCGCATCACAAGCTGCCGCTCAACATCGTCATCGTCAACAATGGTGGCTATCGCATCATCAAGCAGCGGCTGCTCGCCTTCCATGGCGATGACAATTACGTCGGCATGGACTTCGTCGATCCGCCCGTGGATTTTGCCGGCATCGCGAAGGCGCTCGGCTGCGAGGCGATCAAGATCAGCGACCCCTGCGAGCTGAGGGCGACGCTGGCGTCGGCGTTCGGCCGGCCGGGGACGAAGCTGATCGAGGTGATGGTGGACGGGAAGGTGTAGGGCGGCCTGGCGCCACGTTCTCAGCGCCCGACTTGATGTTCAGCCCGGGGGCACGTGGTGGCTATCTTTTCCTCCCCACCCGATACCCTGCGGCCGGATGCGGCCCGTCGAGCCTCGCGCGCCCCTCACCGAACAGCTTCTCCCGCAGCGTACCCTTGGCATAATCGCTCTTGTACCGCCCGCGCCGGGTCAGCTCCGGCACCAGCATATCGGCGATGTCCTCGAAATCGCCGGGTGAGATCGCGAACGCGACGTTGAGACCGTCAACGTCGGTCTTCTCGAACCAGTCCTCGATTTTATCAGCGACCATCTCGGGCGTGCCGACCACGACCGGACCGGCGCCGCCGATGCCGACATGCTCGATCACATCGCGCACCGTCCAGATGCGATCAGGATCAGCGCGGGTGACGTTGTCCATCGCGCTGCGGCCGGCGTCGTTCTGGACATGGCGCACCTGCTGGTCGAGGTCGTAGCCGGAGAAGTCGACGCCGGTCCATCCCGACATCAGCGCCAGCGCTCCCTCGGGGCTGATGTGACGGCGGTAGTCGGCGTATTTCTCCCTGGCTTCGGCTTCCGTCCGTCCAAGGATGATCGTCATCATCGAGAACATCAGGATCTCCGCCGGGTTGCGGCCGAGCGCAGCGGCCTCTTGCCGGATCGCTGAGACGCGCGGCGCGATCACCTTGGCCGACGGTCCCGACATGAAGACGCACTCGGCATGGCGTGCGGCGAACTGGCGGCCGCGCGGCGAGGTGCCGGCCTGGTACAGCACGGGCGTGCGCTGCGGCGATGGCTCGCTGAGGTGAATGGTGTTGTTGATGCGGTAGTTCGCGCCCTCGTGATTGACGCGATGAACTTTTGCGGGATCGGTAAAGATGCCGCGCGTCCGGTCGCGCAGCACGGCATCGTCCTCCCAGCTTCCTTCCCAGAGCTTGTACACCACCTCCATATATTCGTCGGCGATGTCGTAGCGGTCGTCATGTCCGGTCTGCTTGTCCTTGCCGGCACCGCGCGCGGCGCTGTCGAGATAGCCGGTGACGACGTTCCAGCCGATGCGTCCCTCGGTGAGATGATCCAGCGTCGACATCCGCCGCGCGAACGGGTAGGGCGGCTCGAACGACAGATTGCTGGTGACGCCGAAACCGAGATTTTGCGTCACCGCGGCCATCGCCGAGAGCAGCAGCAGCGGCTCGTTCGACGGCGTCTGTGCTGCATTGCGCAAGGCTGCGTCAGGGCTGTTGCCATAGACATCGTAGACCCCGAGCACGTCCGCCAGGAACAGCCCGTCGAAACGGCCGCGCTCCAGCGTCTTGGCGAGATCGATCCAGTAGGGCAGGCGGTTATACTCGGCGGTGCGGTCGCGCGGATGGGTCCAAAGGCCCGGTGACTGGTGTGCGACGCAATTCATCGCAAAGGCGTTGAGCCTGATCTCTTTGGCCATGCTGGTCCCCTCGGCGCCCTGTACTGAGCGCTCTTCGAATGATAGATTTGTGCGCCCCAACTTGGCGAAGTTCTTGCATATGTTTGGGGATTGGCAAGGTCAAAATCAGCGGTGCGCCGCGCTTGGCGAGCCAATCTCAAGCGAGCAAGAACGAAATCCCAAGAACCGCCCAAGAACCGCCCAAGAACGATCCAACGCCCCGCCACTTTCGACGGCCTATGTACCTCGCTACGTTCGCCGGCATCGAAACCTTGAAAACGAAAGCAATGACCAGAGCCGACGCCATCGCCCGCGCCCGCGACGATTTCAAATCCGGTGCGTTCCTCGCTGAACTCGACCGCCGCGTCGCGTATCGGACCGAAAGCCAGAATCCGTCGCGCGGCCCCGAGCTGCGAGCCTATCTGGAGCAGGAGATGCAGCCGGCCTTCGCCGCGCTCGACTTCACCAGCCGCATCGTCGAATCCCCAAGCGGCAAGGCGCCGTTCCTGTTCGCCGAGCATCACGAGAGTGCGTCCGCGCCGACCGTGCTGGTCTACGGCCATGGCGATGTCGTCGACGGCATGGAAGGCGAGTGGCGCGAGGGGCGCGATCCCTGGCGCACGACAATTGCGGGTACGCGCCTCTATGGCCGCGGCACCGCCGACAACAAGGGCCAGCACAGCATCAACATGGCCGCGCTCCGTGCGGTGCGCGACGCGCGCGGCGGCAAGCTCGGGTTCAACGCCAAGTTCATCATCGAGATGGGCGAGGAGATCGGCTCGCCCGATCTCGGCAAGGTCTGCGATCTCAATCGCGATGCGCTCAAGGCCGACCTGTTCATGGCCTCCGACGGCCCACGCCTGTCGGCCGATCGGCCGACGCTGTTTCTAGGCTGCCGCGGCGGCATCCGCATTCATCTCGACGTGAATTTGCGCGATGGCGGGCATCATTCCGGCAATTGGGGCGGCGTGCTCGCCAACCCCGCGACCATCCTGGTCAACGCGATCTCGACCCTGGTCGACGGTCATGGCCGCCTCCAGCTCGAGGCCCTGAAGCCGCCGCGGCTCACCAACCAAATCCGCAGCTATCTCGCCGACGTTGAGGTGGTGCCGACAGCGGACGAGCCGGCGCTGGCCGAGAACTGGGGCGAGGAGGGGTTGTCGGCGGCCGAACGGCTCTATGCCTGGAATACGCTCGAGGTGCTGGCGATGTCGTCGGGCAATATCGAGAAGCCGGCGAACGCCATTCCCGGCCGCGCCAGTGCCGTGCTGCAACTGCGTTTCGTCGTCGGCACCAAAATTGACGGGCTGATCGAGGCGATCCGCGCGCATCTGGTCCAGAAGGGGTTTCCAATGGTCGAGGTGCGCGCGGCGCAGAGTTTTGCTGCATCGCGCACCGATTTCGACAGCCCGTGGATAAAATGGGCGGCGGATTCGGTGCAGGAGACCACCGGCAAGGCGCCGGCCGTGCTGCCGAACTTTGGCGGCTCGCTGCCCAATGACGTGTTCTCCGAGGTCCTGGGCCTGCCGACGATCTGGGTCCCGCACTCCTATCCCGGCTGCTCCCAGCATGCGCCCAATGAGCACATCCTGCTGCCGTTGACCGAAGAGGCCTTGACGGTGATGGCCGGGCTGTTCTGGGATCTCGGCGAGTTGCCGGCGCCGTTAACCTGAGCCGATAATCCAGCCGAAAGTTACATTCTAATCCGGCTCGATTTGTGCTTGCATCCGGGCCGCATCATCCGAAAGGGGAAGAAAAACGTGAAACATTTCCGTCACATCGGGCTCGCGCTCGCCGCAACCTTCGTCGTCAGCCAGGCCGGGGCGCAGGAGCTGACCGGCACGCTGAAGAACATCAAGGACACCGGCGCGATCACGCTCGGCTTCCGCGATTCCTCGATCCCGTTCTCCTATCTGGACGACAACCAGAAGCCCGTCGGGTTCGCGATGGACATCTGCTACAAGATCGTCGAGGCCGTGAAGAAGGAGCTCAAGCTCGACAAGCTCGAGGTCAAGCTCAACCCGGTGACCTCGGCGACGCGCATCCCGCTGATGGCCAACGGCACCATCGACCTCGAATGCGGCTCGACCACCAACAATGCCGAGCGCCAGAAGCAGGTCGCCTTCACCAATACCCACTTCCTGACCGCCAGCCGCTACGTCTTCAAGAAGTCGAGCGGCTTGAAGTCGATCGACGACCTCAAGGGCAAGACCGTGGTCTCGACCGCCGGCACCACCAACATCAAGCAGCTCACCGAAGCCAACGTCGCGAAGGGACTCGGCGCAAACATCATCCCGGCCAAGGATCACGCCGAGGCCTTCCTGATGGTCGAGACCGACCGTGCGGTCGCCTTCGTGATGGACGACATCCTGCTCGCGAGCCTCGTCGCCGGCTCGAAGAACCCGGACGACTACGCCGTCTCCAAGGACGCGTTCTCCAAGCCCGAGCCCTACGGCATCATGCTGCGCAAGGACGATCCCGCCTTCAAGAAGGTGGTGGATGCTGCGACCGCCGCGCTCTACACCTCGGGCGAGGCTCAGAAGATCTACGACAAGTGGTTCACCCAGAAGATCCCGCCGAAGGGCCTGAACCTCAACACCCCGATCTCGGCCGAGCTGAAGAACGAGTTCGCCAAGCCGACGGACTCGCCGAACCCGGACGACTACAAGTAAGATAAAGCCTCGATCTTTCGATCGGGATCATGTCCGGCCACTCTTGACACCAGGGTGGCCGGACATTTGCATAGGCGCTCAGGACATCCATGGCTGGCGCGTTCGCGCGGGGGACACGTGAACTACAACTGGAACTGGGGAATCTTTTTCCAGCCGAACCCGATGGGGACCGGCACCTATCTCGACATGCTGTTGTCGGGTTTGGCGCTGACTCTCAAGACGGCGGCGCTGGCCTGGATCATCGCGTTGATCACCGGCTCGATCGTCGGCGTCATGCGCACGATGCCGTCGAAGGGCGCCAACTGGTTCGGCTTCCTTTATGTCGAGTTCTTCCGCAACATGCCGCTGCTCGTGCAGCTGTTCCTGTGGTTCTTCGTGCTGCCGGAACTGCTGCCAAAAGGTGCGGGCACTTGGCTGAAGCAGCTGCCGAACGCGCCGTTCTGGACGGCTGCGATCGGCGTCGGTTTCTTCATGTCGGCACGCGTGGCCGTGCAGTTGCAGGCGGGCATCTCCTCGCTGCCGCGTGGGCAGAGGATGGCGGCGACCGCGCTCGGCCTCACCACGGTGCAGGGCTATCGCTACGTGCTGCTGCCGATGGCCTTCCGCATTATCTTGCCGCCGTTGACCTCCGAGTTCCTCAACACCATCAAGAACACCGCGGTCGCAATCACCATCGGCCTGCTCGAGCTGACCGGACAGGCGCGCTCGATGCAGGAATTCTCGTTCCAGGTGTTCGAGGCCTTCACCGCCGCGACCATCCTCTATCTCCTCGTCAACGCCGTCGTCGTGACCGCGATGCGCTTCCTCGAGCGCTGGGTCGCGATCCCCGGCTACATCACGGGGAAATAGCGCCATGCTCGGCAACTTCGATTTCGACGTCATCCGCCGCGCGCTGCCCTACCTGTTTTATGAGGGCATGACGTTCACGCTGACGCTGACGGGGCTCGCAGCTCTCGGCGGCCTGATCTTCGGCACGGCGCTTGCCCTGATGCGCCTCTCCGGCCTCAAGCTGCTCGGCCGGATCGCCGGCATCTATGTCGACTTCATGCGCTCGCTTCCGCTGGTGCTGGTCATCTTCTGGTTCTACTTCCTGGTGCCCTATATCGGGCAATGGCTGACCGGCGCCTCGCGCCCGATCAGCGTCGGCGCGTTCGCCTCCTCGCTCATCACCTTCATCATGTTCGAGGCGGCGTACTTCTCCGAGATCATGCGCGCCGGCATCCAGTCGATCTCGCGCGGCCAGCCGGCCGCGGCGAGTGCGCTGGGCCTGACCTACGCCCAGACCATGCGCTACGTCGTGCTGCCGCAGGCCTTCCGCAACATGCTGCCGGTGCTGATCACGCAGACCATCGTGCTGTTCCAGGACACCTCGCTGGTCTACGTGCTGTCGATCACCGACTTCCTCGGCGCGGCGAGCAAGGTCGCCCAGCGCGACGGGCGCCTCGTCGAAATGTACCTGTTCGCAGCAGTCGTCTACTTCACCATTTCCTGTATCGCGTCCTTTGGAGTCCGCCGTCTCCAGGCGCGCATCGCCATCATTCGCTAGGTGGATCGTGAACTCCAGATTCCGAAATGAGGTGCCCTTCACTTCTCCCACAGGGAGAGGTCGGATCGCGCGAGCGATCCGCGTGAGGGGTTTCGCCCCGACGATGGACCTGTACCCCTCACCCGGCGCTTCGCGCCGACCTCTCCCCGTGGGAGAGGTGAATCGAGACTGCTGAGGCGCTTGAGAAACACATGATCGAAATCAGCCACGTCAACAAATGGTACAGCCCGAGTTTCCAGGTGCTGACCGACTGCACCACCAGCGTCACCAAGGGCGAGGTGGTCGTGGTCTGCGGTCCCTCCGGCTCGGGCAAGTCGACCCTGATCAAATGCGTCAATGCGCTGGAGCCGTTCCAGAGCGGCGACATCCTGGTCGATGGCACCAAGGTCAATGATCCCAAGACCAATCTGCCGAAACTGCGCTCGCGCGTCGGAATGGTGTTTCAGCATTTCGAGCTGTTTCCGCACCTCAAGATCATCGACAATCTCTGCCTCGCCCAGGAGAAGGTGCTTGGCCGTGGCCACGACAAGTCGGTCACCAAGGGCATGCAACTGCTGGAGCGCGTCGGGCTTAAAGAGCAGGCGCAGAAGTTTCCCGCGCAACTCTCCGGCGGCCAGCAGCAGCGTGTTGCGATTGCCCGCGCGCTCGCGATGGATCCGATCGTGATGCTGTTCGACGAGCCGACCTCGGCGCTCGACCCCGAAATGGTCAGCGAAGTGCTCGACGTCATGGTCGATCTTGCCCGCGAAGGCATGACCATGATGGTCGTGACCCATGAGATGGGCTTCGCCCGCAAGGTCGCCAACCGCGTCATCTTCATGGACCGCGGTGAAATCGTCGAGGACGCTCCGAAGGAAGACTTCTTCGGCAAGCCCCGCAGTGACCGCGCGCAGAAGTTCTTGTCGAAGATTCTGTCGCATTAGACGTTGCCAGTCCGGGGCGCGACGCAGTCGCGAGCCCGGAATCCATTTGGCGGCCGTACGCGATGTGAGATGGATTCCGGGCTCATTCGCTTTGCGAATGCCCCGGAATGACGGATCGAGGGTTTATCGGGCCCGGCAAATCTCCTATACCGATGGCTAAATTCCCTTTCCCGCCAGGAGACTTGCCTTGGACCCGCTCGCCTATGTCAACGGCTCATTCGTCCCGCTCTCGGAAGCCAAAATCTCGATCCTTGATCGCGGCTTCCTGTTCGCCGACGGCATCTACGAGGTCTCGGCGGTGCTGGATGGCAAGCTGGTCGACAATGCCTCGCATCTCGCGCGGCTGGAGCGGTCTGTCGGCGAGATCAAGCTGAAGCTGCCCGAGACGGTCGAGCGCATCACCGAGCTGCAGAAGGAGCTGATCGCGCGCAACAAGCTCGAAAGCGGCCTCGTCTACCTCCAGGTCACGCGTGGCGCCGACAAGGGCCGCGACTTCCCGTTCCCCAAGGGCGACGTCAAGTCGAGCCTGGTGATGTTCACCTCCGAGAAGGACATCATCAACGCTCCGGTGGCAAAGACCGGCATCAATGTGATCACGGTGCCCGACATCCGCTGGGAGCGCCGCGACATCAAGAGCGTCGCGCTGCTGGCGCAGGTGCTGGCGAAGCAGGCTGCGGCCGAAGCCGGCGCCGGCGAAGCCTGGATGCTGCAAGACGGCTATGTCACCGAAGGCGGCTCGTCCTCGGCGTTCATTCTCACCAAGGACGATGTCATCGTCACCCGCAAGAACTCCAACGCGATCCTGCCGGGCTGCACCCGCAAAGCCGTGATCGCGCTTGCCGAGGAGCGCCAGCTCCGTGTCGAGGAGCGGTCCTTCACCGTCGCCGAGGCGCTCGCCGCCAAGGAAGCCTTCATCACCAGCGCATCCTCCTTCGTGCAGCCGGTGGTCGCGATCGACGGCAAGAAGATCGGTAATGGTGAGCCCGGCCCGATGGCAACGCGGCTGCGCGAGATCTACGTGGAGTTCGCCAAGGCGACGGCGGTCTGAGCCGCACTCCGCTATCGGTGGGCAAAGCGAGGCGTGCCCACGTCTTCTGTTGGATTCATGGAGAAATGGTGGGCACGGCGCAAGTGCGCCTTTGCCCACCGTACGAAACCTGCGCTGAGGCGCACGCCCCTACGCCACCGACGCCTTCACCTTTACCGGATGTACCGCACGGAACGCGATCGCGATCCTGTTCCAGGCGTTGATCGCCCCGATCAGCATGGTCAGGTTCACTGTCTCCGCGTCGGAGAATTGCGCGCGAACCTGTTCGTAGACGTCGTCCGGCGCGTGCGTCTCTGAGATCAGCGTCACCGCCTCCGTCCAGGCCAGCGCGGCGCGCTCGCGGTCGGAATAGAGCGGGGATTCGCGCCAGGCATTCAGCAGGTAGATGCGCTGCTCCGTCTCGCCGCGCTTGCGGGCGTCCTCAGTATGCATGTTGATGCAGAAGGCGCAGCCGTTGATCTGCGATGCCCGGATCTTGACCAGCTCGATCAGCGATTTCTCCAGGCCTGTCGACTGGATCTGCTCTTCCAGCGCCATCAGCGCCTTCATCGTGTCGGGTGCGGCCTGGTAGAAGTTCATACGGGGCTTCATGGTCGTTCTCCTTGCTTGCTGGGGTGAAATCAGTGGGCACCACCGGCCGAGGTCTGCCGGGGCTTCTTCAGGAAGAGGACGGCGAGCAGCGCCACGATCAGCGCCATGCCGAGCAGATAGAAGGTGTCGCTGAAGGCGAGGACATAGGCCTGCTTCTGCACGATACGGCCGACCGCGACATAGGCGCGATGCGCAGCGTCCGCATGGTCGAGGACACCGTGGTTGATGAAATACTGGGTGAGTTGCTCCAGCCGCGTGCGCGTCGCCTGCCCGAATACCGAGACCGACTGCATCAGCACGTTGGAGTGATACTGCTCGCGCTTGGTCAGCACGGTCTGGAGCAGCGCGATGCCGACCGCGCCGCCGAGATTGCGCATCATGTTGAACAGGCCGGAAGCCGAACCGGCATTCTCGGCCTCCATGCCGGCGGTCGCCACCGCCGACAGCGGCGCCATGACCAGGGCCTGTCCGACCGCGCGAACGACATTGGGCCACAGCAGCTGGTCGGCGGCGTAGTCGTTGCTCATGTAGATGTTCATGAAATTGGATGCCGCAAACAGCGCGAAGCCGATGCCGATGATGATCCGCGCATCGAAGCGCTGCATCAGGCGCGGCACCAGCGGGATCAGCACCAACTGCGGCAGTCCGGTCCAGGCCAGCACCATGCCGATCTGCTCGGCATTGTAGCCCTGGATGCGCGACAGATATTGCGGCAGGATGAACACAGAGCCGTAGAGCGCGATGCCGAGCAGGAAGTTCGCGAGCATGCCGAAGCCGAAATTGCGTCGCACCAGCAGGCGCACGTTCAACAGTGGCTTCTTCACCGTGAGCTCGATGATGAGGAAGGCGGTCAGCGCCACGGCGGCGATGATCGACAGCTTGACGATGAAGGGCGAGCCGAACCAGTCGTCCTTGTTGCCCTCCTCCAGCACGGTCTGGAGCGCGGAAAGGCCGATCGCCATGGTGATGATGCCGGCCCAGTCGCCCTCGCGCAGGAGGGACAGCTTCATCGGCTTGGCCTCGAGCGCGTACCAGAGCATGCCAACCATGATCGCGCCGGGCACCAAATTGACGTAGAAGATGTACTGCCAGCCGAAATTCTCGGTGAGATAGCCGCCGATGGTCGGCCCGATCGCCGGTGCGAACGTCGCCGACAGTGCGAACAGCGCGAGGCCGACCGGCTGCTTGCCGCGCGGTAACAGCATGATGATCAGCGTGAAAGCCATCGGGATCAGCACGCCGCCGGTGAAGCCCTGGATCGCACGCAGCACGATCATCTGAGACAGATCCTGCGCCAGCGCGCAGGCTGCGGACAGAGCCAGGAACAGGATCGCATTGGTGAGCAGATAGATTCGGATCGAGAACACCTGCGCGAGCCAGCCCGACAGCGGGATCACCACGATCTCGGCGATCAGATACGAGGTCGAGATCCAGCCGCCGTCGTCGATGCCGGCGCCGATCGCGCCCTGGATGTCGGCGAGCGAGGCGTTGACGATCTGGATGTTCAGCACCGCCATGAAGGCGCCGAGCGTCGCGCCGATCACAGCGATCCAGGTTTTCGCGGGCACCGCCCGAGCGGCGGGGGTGGGAATGGTGGCGGCGGATGCGACGTTGAGGGCGGGTTGGAGCGTGCTCATGGAAGCCTCGTCTCGGGTACGGAGACAGGATGCGATAGGCGGACGATTTCGATAATCGAGGAAGTCCTGGAAGGATCATCCGGCAGGATTTGACAATCCTGCCGGAGCCTTCCGGCGTCAGCTCCCGTCGGGGCGGGAGTCGTTGTTGGCGAGACGTTTGGCCGTCTCGCGATCGGCCAGCACCGTCGCCTTGGTGTCGATGGTCGGCACCGCGGACATGCCGGGGCGCAGCAGGCCGGTGAGACTGTGGTCGTCGAGCACGATCTTCACCGGAACGCGCTGCACGATCTTGGTGAAGTTGCCGGTCGCGTTGTCGGGCGGCAGCAGCGCGAATTCGAGCCCGCTCGCCGGCGACAAGCTATCGACACGGCCGTGCAGGGTCCGACTGCGGAAACTGTCGACGTGCAGCTCGACCGGCTGGCCGGGCCGCACATGCGTGAGCTGGGTCTCCTTGAAGTTGGCAACGACATAGACCGCATCGAGCGGCACCACCGCCATCAATTGCGTGCCGGCTTGCACGTATTGGCCGACGCGCAAGCTGCGGGCGCCGATCGTGCCGTCCACCGGCGCGGTAATCTCGGTATAGGACAGGTTCAACGCCGCCTGCTGCGCGACCGCACGGGCACGCTCGAGCTGGGCCGCGGCCTGGGCGCGCTGCGTGGTGAGCACGTCGATCTTGCGCTGTGCAGCCAGAAGGCCGGATTTGGCGTGCTGCAATTGCGCATTGCTGGCGCGTAGCGCCGCATCGGTCTGCTGCGCACGCTGGATCGTGCCGGAGCCCGACTTCATCAGGTCGTCGTAGCGGGCGCGCTCCTCCTGCGCGAATTTCAGATTGGCATCCGCAGCAGCGACATCAGCCGTGCTTTGCTCGATGATCGGCTGTTGCAGTTCGAGCTGGGCATCGATGTTGCGTACGGATGCTTCGGCAGCCGCGACATCGGCGCGGGCTTGGTCGAGTGCCGCCTTGAAATCGCGGTCGTCGATCTTGGCCAGCAGCTGGCCTGCCTTGACCTTCTCGTTGTCGCCGACCAGCACCTTTGCGATGTACCCGGAGACCTTCGGCGCGATGATCGTGGAGTCCGCCTTCACGTAGGCGTCGTCGGTGGTCTCGAGGTAGCGGCCGCTGGTCCAGTAATCGTGTCCGTAGTAGGCCACGGCTGTCGTCCCCGCGAGGAGCGCGAGCACCAAGGCCGCGCGCCGGACCATGTTCCGGGCCGGGATAGCTGGCGGCACCTTGGAGCAATCGCGAGTGATTTCAGTCGCTTGCTGGAAGATCTCGGTGCGGGGCATCTCGGACATTGCGGTCTCCTGTCGGCTCGCTGAGACTATCGGTCTTGCCGGCCCGGATGATAATTGGCAAAATTCTGAAAGGATTATCCGTTGCAAGTGGATAATCGGAGCCATCGGCTTGGTTCGCAATGTCTAGCGGGTCAGGCTCGCGACTGCGCCAGAGTGATTGCTGCCTCTGTCGCGCGATTGCTGCTGATGCGTACATCCTGGTGCAGGGAAGCATGGATCGATTGACCAGCCTCGAAGTATTCAGCCGGGTGGTCGAGACCGGTGGCTTCTCCGCAGCAGCCCGCAAGCTCAACATGTCGACCACCATGGTGAGCAATCACATTCAGGCATTGGAAGACCGGCTCGGGGTGAGGCTGCTTCACCGCACCACGCGCAAGGTCAATCTGACCGAGATCGGCAAGGCCTATTACGACCGCTGCGTCCAGATCCTCGCCGACATCGAACAGGCCGACGACATCGCGAGCGAATTGCAGTCGGTGCCTCGCGGCACGCTGCGCATTCACGTCGCCACCCATATGGTGCCGTTCGTCGCCCCGGTCGTGGCGAAACTGCTGTCGACCTATCCGGAGCTCAAGATCGATCTGCGCATGGGCGAGGCCGATGTCGATCTCATCGAGGAAGGCTACGACGTTGCGCTGCGCATGATCCCGCCGCCCGATTCGAGCCTGATCGTGCGGAGCCTAGCCACCTGGCGTCACGTGCTGTGCTGCTCCCACGATTACATCGAAAAGCACGGCCGGGTGCAGAAGCTCGACGAGCTCACCGGGCATAATTGTGGTCGGCATTTGAACTATCCGTTCGGCGACGAATGGCGTTTCCTTGATCGCAAAGGCACACCAGCCGCCGTGCGTATCTCGGGCAGCTTCGTCACCAATAGCGGCGAAGCACTGCGCAAGGTCGCCCTGGAGGGTGCGGCCGTCTGCCTGATGGCAGGGTTTCTCATTCAGGACGATCTCGAAGCCGGCCGTCTCGTCCGCCTCTTGCCGGAATATCGAACGGTCGAGCTCTCCATGAATGCGGTCTATCCGCATCGTCATCATCTGTCGGCGAAAGTCAGGACCTTCATCGACCTGCTCGTGCACCACAGCGCCGAGCAGCAGAAGCTGATCAACCCGTATTCATGAGCGACGCTGCGCTCAGGCCGCTCGCGCCGCTCTCGGCCGCGCGAGCAGGGATTCGACCTCGGTCTTGACCGACACGATCGCAGCCTCTTTCACGGGCCCATAGCCGCGAATGTCCATGGGGGCCTTCGCTACGGCAACGAGATCCGGAAGACGCGCCGTGTCGAGCTCGCCCAGCATCCGCTCGATCAGGCCCTCATACCAGGCGATCAGTTCGCGCTCAGCGCGCCGTTCTGCGGTATAGCCGAACGGATCGAACGGCGTGCCGCGCAACCCTTTCAAGCGCGCGAGCATGGCCAGAGGCATCTGGATCCATTGGCCGAAGACACGTTTGCGCGGACGTCCACGTGCATCGCGCCGCGACGGCAGGAACGGCGGGGCGAGGTGATACTGGATTGTGAAGCCGTCCTCGAATTCGCCCTTCAACTCGTCGAGGAAGCCGATTCGCATGTGCAGTCGCGCCACCTCGTACTCGTCCTTGTAGGCCATCAGCTTGAACAGCGCGCGAGCGACCGCCTCGGTCAGCGCCTCGCTGTTCAGGTTCGCTTCGGCATTACGCACTTTTGCGACGATCGTCTGGTAGCGCGTCGCATAGGCCGCATTCTGGTAGGCCGTGAGGAACTCAGCACGCCGGGCGATGAGCTGCTCGAGCGTCTCGGCTTCGGGCGCACCGTTTGCTTTCGGCACAAAGTCCGGATCGGCCGCGGCGATCCGACCCCAGGCCAAGGCCTGCTTGTTACGCTCGACGGCGACGCCGTTGAGCTCGATCGCACGAAGCAACGCCTGCAGCGAGACCGGAACCAGACCGCGTTGCCAGGCAAAGCCCAGCATGATGATGTTGGAATAGACAGCATCGCCGAGCAGGCGCTCGGCCAGCGCATTGGCATTGATCGTGTCGAGATTGTCATTGCCGACGACCTGACGGATTGCGCGCAGGCGAGCTGGCGAAGCGAGATCGGCATCGCGGAAGCGGACAACGTCGCCGGTCGGCATTTCCGCCGTGTTGACCGCGGCGCGCGTGCCGCGACGATAGGTGCCGGACGCCTTCGGCGAAGAGCTGACGACGAGGTCGCAGCCGATCAGCGCATCGGCCGCACCCTGGTCGATGCGCACCTGGTGCAGCGCGTCGGGACTTGACGCAATGCGGATGTAACTCAGTACGGGCCCGAATTTTTGCGCAAAACCGGTAAAGTCCAGCACCGAGACGCCGCGACGCTCGAGATGCGCGGCCATGCCGATCAGCGCGCCGACCGTGATCACGCCGGTGCCACCGACGCCGGTGACAAGCAAGTCATAGGGGCGGTCGAGTGTTGCGGGCGCGGGTAGGGGTAGCGTGGCTGCGCGGCCGGCTACGTCGATCTGGCTCGCGCTCTTCTTCCGACGCGTCGCCCCCTCGATGGTAACAAAGCTGGGGCAGAAGCCGTTCAGGCAAGAAAAATCCTTGTTGCAGGCCGACAGGTTGATCTGGCGTTTGCGGCCGAACGGCGTCTCCTTCGGCTCGACGCTGAGACAGTTGGATTCGACCGAGCAGTCGCCGCAGCCCTCGCAGACGAGATCGTTGATGTAGGCGAAGCGCTTGGGATCGACCATCTGTCCGCGCTTGCGCCGGCGCCGCTTCTCGGTAGCGCAGGTCTGCTGATAGATCAGCACCGAGACGCCGGGGATCTCGCGCAGTTCGCGCTGCACGGCGTCCATGTCCTCGCGGGGGTGAATGGTCACGCCGCTGGGCAGGTCCGCCGGGCTGAACTGCGCGGGATCGTCCGACACCAATGCGATGCGTGCCACGCCTTCGGCGCGGACGCTGTGTGCGATGGCATGCACGCTGACGGGGCCGTCGACCGGCTGGCCGCCGGTCATCGCGACGGCATCGTTGAACAGGATCTTGTAGGTGATGTTGGCGCCAGCCGCGATCGCCTGCCGGATCGCCATCGAGCCGGAGTGATAATAGGTGCCTTCGCCGAGGTTCTGGAAGATGTGCTTGTGGCCGGTGAATCGCGACGATGCTGCCCAGTTCACGCCCTCGCCGCCCATCTGGATCAGCGAGGAGGTCTCGCGGTCCATCCAGCTCGCCATGAAATGGCAGCCGATGCCGGCGAGTGCCTTCGATCCCTGAGGCACTTTTGTCGAAGTGTTGTGCGGGCAACCGGAGCAGAAATACGGCGTGCGTGTTGCGCCGCTGACGTTGATCGTGCGCGCCGCTTCCGGCATTAAGGCGGCTGCGCGGGCCGCGAGATTGAGGCCGGGAAACATCGGATCGAGCCGGCGCGCCAGCACGGAAGCGAGGGCCCGCGGCGACAATTCGCCAATCCAGGAAATCAGCCTTGCGCCGGTTTCGTCATGCTTGCCCACCATGCGCTCCGGCTTGCTGCCGGGATAGTCGTAAAAGTATTCCTTGAATTGGCTCTCGATGATGCCGCGCTTCTCCTCGACCACGAGGATCTCGCGCTTGCCTTTCACGAAGTCCATGGCGTCATGCAGCGCCAGCGGCCAAACCATGCCGACCTTGTAGACGTCGATGCCGATGCTGCGGCAGGCAGCTTCATCCAGGCCCATCAACCGCAGCGCCTCCATCAAGTCGAGATGCGCCTTGCCTGTGGTCACGATGCCGTATGTCGCGTCCGGAATGTCGTAGATGTGGCGATCGATCGGGTTGGCCTTGGCGAAGGCATAGACCGCGTGCTTCTTCGCCTCCAGCCGTTCCTCGATCTGCGGACCCGGCAAGTCGGGCCAGCGATAGTGCAGGCCGCCCGGCGGTGGCGTGAAGTCGGGCATTCGGAAGGCGCGCGGCGGGCGCAGCGCGACGGATGCGCCTGATTCCACGATCTCCGAAATCGCCTTGAAGCCGACCCACATGCCGGAGAAGCGGCTCAGTGCATAGCCATACTCGCCGAAAGCCAAATATTCGCCGACATCGGCCGGGTGCAGCGTCGGCATGAACCAGCTCATGAAGGCGACATCTGACTGGTGCGGCATCGAGGAGGAGACGCAGCCATGATCGTCACCGGCGACCACCAGCACGCCGCCATGCGGCGAGGAGCCATAGGCGTTGCCGTGCTTGAGCGCATCGCCGGAGCGATCGACGCCGGGGCCCTTGCCGTACCAGAGCCCGAACACGCCATCGACCTCGCGGTCCCCTTGCGTCTCGACCTGCTGCGAGCCAAGCACCGCGGTCGCCGCGAGGTCTTCGTTGACGGCCGGCAGGAATTCGATGCGATCCCGTTTCAGCCGTTCCTGAATGCGCCACAGCTCGAGATCGATGCCGCCGAGTGGTGAGCCGCGATAGCCCGAGATTAAGCCCGCGGTGTTGAGACCGCTCGCCCGGTCGCGACGCGCCTGATCGAGTGCGATGCGGACGATGGCCTGCGTGCCCGTGAGGAAGACGCGGCCCTCCTCGCGATCGTAGCGATCAGCGAGTTCGTAAGTATCGAGTGACGGAATGGCGTCCATGGCGGACCTCGCGGGGCATCCTGCCCAACGATGGAAGGTTATGCCTTGGTCGTTGGTAGGTCCTACCTATTTATCCGGTACCAAGGCCGCATTCGGTAGAATTTTGCATTGTGATGGCGAATTTGGTAGGTTTGATCGAATTGGTGAGGCGTTCATGATCGAAGAGCAGGACACGCGCATTCTCGCCCACCTCCAGAAGGATGGCCGTGCGACCAACCAGCAGCTCGCGGATGAAGTCGGCATGTCCACCTCGGCCTGCTGGCGGCGGGTGCGGGCGCTCGAAGAGAGCGGCGTCATCCAGGGCTATGCGGCGCTGGTCGCGCGCGAGCAGGCGGGCTTTGCGATGTCCGCCATCCTTCACGTCTCGCTGGAGCGGCACGATGCGAAGTTCGTGGACGAGTTCGTTACGCGGGTGACGAAGCGCCGCGAGGTGCTGGAATGCTTCGCGACCACGGGCGATGCCGACTATCACTTGCGCGTCGTCGTGCAGGATATGGCGGCCTACAACCGCTTCCTCGACGAGTTCATGTTCCGTATTCCCGGCATCCGCTACGTCCGCAGCAATGTGGTGCTGAAGGAGATCAAGACGAGTGTGGCGCTGCCGTTTTGAGGCAAGGTCAGGGATCCGCGGCTCACGCCGTCTGGCGGAACCAGCATCGGTGCTGATGTGCTCACCATACCTGGAACGTCGTGGTTGCGGACGCATGTCAGGCTCGCGGCCGGCATGTGACCGATCGCGATCCTCTCTGAGCTCACGAACTTTTTGCCTCTCCTCCGGCCCTGAGCAGAATCATGAAGGCCAGGACGTGGCTGACGAGCAGCAGTGGTACGTAGAGGGTCGGAATATAAATGCCCGCGCCGAACAGGCCGGGATCCGGGATCTTCGTCGCGCCCATGTAGTACGCGTTCAGGAGGTCGAGCGTCCCCCAAACGTTGAAGATCCAGACCACAGGGATAGCGATAGACCATCGCCATGAGAGAGCCGCCATCGACAGAAGCGCGAGGACGGCGGCGATAAGATCGCCCCATCCCACCTCGGCGGCAAAGCGCGAACTCAACTCCGCAGAGACGAATCCGGTCACCATGAAGTTCATTCCCAAGAACCTGAACGCATGGAAAGCTGCGATGAGTCTCAGGGCGTCATAGCGCGGCATCACGCGGATCGCCGGCCAAACGTAGATGGCGGCGACCACCGAGCTGGTCAGGAAAGCGCCGGCGACGCTGAGAACGAATGGAAGATTGAAGTTCGGCGGCACGTTCTGAGTCCCTATGTTTGACCCTGCTGTCGAGCCCGGACGATGCCTATCGATCCGGCTCGACGTGGCGACGCTCAGGGTTTGGCCATGAGCAGGCGGAGCGGCATGAGCGGACCGACCGCGATGTACTCGTGGTCGATGAGATTCTGCTTGGCCAGCGGCAGGCCTTCCATGATCGCGTGCCCTTCGGCGACATCCTTGACGCTCAGCAGGAAGACGGCTCCGCGCCCATCGGACCGCGAATACCATTCGCGAACCATCCCGTTGAGATAGAGCTGGGTGGTTTGCCTGATTTCATCGGGCATCACCGCCATGACCTGTTCGCGTGTGATGCCGGGCCTGACAGTCACAATGACCATCACGCCGGTTGTCGGTGAGGTGGTTTGCGCTTGGGCAAGGGATGGCTCTGCCATGGAGGTAACACCTGTCAGTGTGAGGGTGAGTGCCAGGACGATGTTGCGGATTGCCTTCATCGGTTTCATCTCTCCGATCGCGGCCATGGCCGCGATGTCGCAAATGTCGGACGCACCCAGCGGCGCATTTGCGATCCTGATGTAAGGCCGTCTTTGCGAGAGCGACTATTCGCGATAATATTGATAGGCCATGAAGCAGAACTTCACAGTCAGGCAGGGTGCGCTCGACGGTGTGGAGGCGTTCCTGAGCGTCGCCCAGCACCGCAGTTTCCGCCGGGCGGCTGCCGAGCTCGGGGTGACGCCGTCGGCGATCAGCCAGGCGGTGCGCGCACTCGAAGCCCGCGTCGGCGCCGTGCTGTTCCTGCGCACGACTCGCAGCGTCAGTCTGACCGAGGCCGGCGAGCGGTTCTTTGCGCGCGCGAGGCCCGCCTTCGAGGAGCTCGTCGCGGCAAGCGGGGCCGCGCGCGACCTTGGACAGCGGCCGGCTGGGCTCCTGCGCCTCACTGTCCCGCGGTCGGTCGTGCCGATTCTGCTGGAGCCCCTGGTCGCCTCGTTCTGTCAGGCATTTCCGGAGATCGAGGTGGAGCTCGCTGCAAGCGAAGAACTGGTCGACCTCGCCGCCGGTGGTTTCGATGCCGGCATCAGGATGGGGCAGTTCATCTCCCCGGACATGGTTGCGGTCCGCCTGACGAAACCGTTGCCTTTCCTGATCGTGGGCAGCCCGGGCTACCTTGAACGCCGCGGCCGGCCGCGGCGGCCGGACGATCTGCGCGAGCACGCATGCCTGAGATTGCGGCGATCAAACGGTGCTCTCGCGCCGTGGTCGCTCAACGACGGCGGTCGTTCGATCGAGATTGCGGTTGCAGGTCCCTTCATCGCCAATGACTTCCCGACGATGCTAGGTGCCGCCGTCGAAGGCGTCGGCCTTGCGCAAGTGCCAGGGCCGCTGGCGACCGACGCCGTCAGAACGGGAAAACTCGTCGCCGTGCTGGAGAAGTTCGCGCCGATGACGCCGGGGGTGTTTCTCTACTATCCCAGCCATCGACAGATCATGCCGAAGCTCAGAGCCTTCATCGATCACGTGAAGGGCCGATCCCGGGCCGCGCGCTGAGCGCTGCGCTATTGCCCCTCCCGCACGAACCTGTTCCGCAGCGTGCCGATGCCGGTGATCTCGATCTCGACGACATCGCCGTGCTTGATGTCAGGCGAGGCGCCGTCCGTGCCCATCCAGATCACATCACCGGGCCATAGCGTGAAATACTTCGTCAGTTCGACCAGGAACGGCACCACGCCGAAGATCATGTCGCCGGTCAAGAAGCGATTGGTCTCCGTGCCGTTGACCCGGACGATCGTCTCCATCTTGTCGAGATCGGCTTCGGTCTCGATCCACGGGCCCATCGGCTTGAACGTATCGGCGTTCTTCGAGCGCCACAGGCTGCGGTCGGCCTTCTGCCAGCTGCGTTCGCTGACGTCGTTGCCGATGGTGTAGCCGAACACGCAATCCATCGCGTTCGCTTCGGTGAGATGCTTCACCTTCTTGCCGATGACCACGACGAGCTCGCCCTCGTAGTGGATCTTGTCCGTTGCAAAGGAAGGGATCACGACGTCTTCGTCGTGGGCGATCAGCGCGTTCTGCGCGCGGTAGCCGATCTCGGGCCGGTCGGGGACCGCCGGAATCTCGCCGCGCTTGTCGGCGGCCTCCTTCAGGTGCTTCAGATAGTTCAGGCCGACGCAATAGAAGGTGCGCGGGATCAGCGGCAGCTCGATCTTGACGTCGCCAAGCGGATACGTGCGCGAGGTGCGTTGCCATTCACAGAGCGGATCGCCGTCGATCGCGACGACTTCGTCGTTCTCGACGAGACCCCAGGAGGTCACGCCCGAGGCGGTGAATTTCAACCAGCGCATGATGCGTCCTCGTTGTTATTCCGCGGCATCGCGCGGTTGCATCTTCCAGGCACCGGCGGCCGGCCGTTTCAGTCCGAGATTTTCGCGCAACGTCTTGCCGCGATAGTCTTTCTGGAACAGGCCGCGCCGCTGCAATTCCGGTACCACGTGTTGCACGAAATCGGCGTAGGAGCCGGGCACGTAAGTCGCCGCAACGACAAAGCCGTCGCAGCCGCGCTCCACGAACATCTCTTCAAGTCTGTCGGCGATCTCCCTGGGACCGCCGACCATCGCGTCCTGCACCTGGCCGCGGCCGGAGAAAGTGACGAAGTCGCGTGCGCTCGGGTTGCTCTTGCCTGACGTCTTCAGTACGCCGTCGCGGATGCCCAGGATGCCTTGCATGCTCTTCAGCTCTTCCGTGGTCAACGGCTCGTCGATATCCTTGGAGGCGAAGTCATAATTGAGCGCTTCGGCGAGCAGCGAGAGCGCGTCGATTTCGAGCGGCAGTTTGTTGATCAACGCCATCTTGTCCTCGGCCTCCGCCTTGGTCGCGGCGCAGACCGGCGTCGTCAGGTTGCAGAGGAACATCTGGTCGGGACCGCGGCCGGCTTTTGCGGCCTCGTTGCGCACGGAAGCATAGCCTTCCTTGGCGGCAGCGAGGTTGCGCGCGGCGGTGAAGATCACCTCGCCCCAGCGGCCGGCAAAGCGCTGACCGCGGCCGGATGCACCGGCCTGGATGATGACGGGATGGCCTTGTTGCGAGCGCGGCACGGTGAACGGACCTCGAGACTTGAAGGCCGGCCCCTGGTGGTCGAGCCGCTTCACCTTGGTCGGGTCGGCAAAGCGGCCGCTGGTCTTGTCCATGATGAGCGCGCCGTCTTCCCAGGTGTCCCAGTGGCCGAGCACGACCTCCATGAACTCATCGGCGCGGTCGTAGCGGGAATCGTGTTCGGGATGGGAGTCGCGGCCCATGTTAAGCGCTTCGCCGTCGTTCAACGAGGTGACGACGTTCCAGCCGGCGCGGCCGCCGGACATCAGGTCGAGCGTTGCGAAGCGGCGGGCGACGTCGAACGGTTCGTAATAGGTGGTCGAGCAGGTCGCGCCAAGGCCGAGCTTCTCGGTGACGACGCCCATCGTGGTCAGCACGATCAGCGGATCCATCTTCACGCAGCGGATGCCGTATTCGACGGTGTGGGCGTGGTCGTTGCCATAGCGGTCCGGCATCGCCAGGCGGTCGTCGAAGAAGGCCATGTGGAACTTGCCGGCTTCGAGGATTCTGGCGATCTCCTGATAATAGTCTGCCGACATCGAATCGGCGCGCGAGTCCGGATGCCGCCAGGAGCTCGGCAAGTTCGTGCAGTTCTGTGCCTGAAGGAAGCCGACCAGTACCATCTGCCGATTCATGCCGCTGTTCTCCTGATGCCGTCAGGCCAGATCGAGCACCGTGTCGAGCCTGTACTCACGGGCCAGCGTGCGCAGCTTCTCCCACGTGGCATCCTCGATCTCGATGCCGTCGCGCAGGCGCTGCTGCTCGCGCAAACCCTCGATCTCGCCGGGATAGCAGACGCCCGCGCTGCCCTCGGACGGCGGCGTCGATTTCAGATAGCGCGCGAATTCCGCGACCTCGCGCTTGAACTCCTGCAGCGGGCGGAACGCAGCGACATTGAAGACCGCCATGAAGCAGCCGTCATTATGACGCCCCGTGGGCTCGACGCCAAAACCGAGACCGGTGAGCAGGCCGCAAAGCACCTCGACCATGGCGGCGAGGCCGCTGCCCTTGTAGCCTTCGCGGCCGCCGAGCGGCAGCAGCGCGCCGCCCTTGCGATATTGGGTGGGGTCGGTGGTGTGACGCCCCTCGGCATCGATGATCCATCCCGTCGGGATCTCCTCGCCACGCGCGACCGCGAGCTGGATCTTGCCGGCCGCCACCGCCGAAGTCGCCATGTCCAGACAGAAGGGTGCATCGAGATCGGACGGTACCGCGATCGAGATCGGGTTGGTGCCGAGCCGCGCCTCCTTGCCGCCGAACGGAGCGACGTGTTTCGGCGAGCGGCCGGAGTCCGCCGTTGCAATCCCGATCATGCCTTCGCGCATCGCCATCAAGGGATAGGCGGCGAGGCGGCCGACATGGCTCTGCCGGAACACGGTGCAGGCGGCAACGTTCGCGGTCTTCGCCTTCTCGATCGTCAGCGCCATGGCCTTTGCGTTGACGTGAAAGCCAAAGCCCCAATGACCGTCGATCACGGTCGTGGTCGGCGATTCCTGGACGATCGTCCACTTGGCGCCGGGAACGATATGACCGGCCTTGATGCGGTCGATGTAGGTGGGAACGGCGATCACGCCGTGGGAATCATGGCCGGCGAGATTGGCGTTGACGCATCCGATTGCGACAGCATCGGCCTCCTCCTCGGACGCCCCGGCGGCGCGCAGCAGGAAGGCGCTGACGCGCGTGAGGCGATCGGCCTTGACGATCGGCATGGCGTTCCCTCGGCTTGGTGCCCATCACAGGCTGCTTGTTGGGTGCCATCGTCTCAAAGCGCAGCAGCGATATCAATCTCGCATAAACCAACACAGGGCTGCAAATTCGTAAAGAGGACGCGCCTTTGGTCGAAGGGACGTCCCGCGCAGCGGCATTTCCGGCAATTTTGTGCTGCTCGTTCGCTGCTCGTTCACTTTGATCGACGGTTTGCAGTGCGCAATAACGACCACTTAGGCGATCGCCGTTCATAAAGGCACCGGGAGAAATAGGCAGAATTGCCGCGGGAGCTGAGATCGTGCCGACCACACTCGCGCGCACCTTTGCGGCGCTGAGCGCAATCAATGAAGCGATCCTCTACGCGAGATCGTCGGACGAGCTGTACCAGAAGGTCTGCGACGCCGGATTCTCGAGCGGGGACTTTCTGGCCGTTGCCGTCTTCCTGGTCGAGCCGGACGGCCGGCGCCTGCGATTCGCCGCCGGCTGCGGCGATGACATTCCGCGGCTGCGCTCGATTCTGATCACGACGGACGCCGGTACGCCTGAAGGATCTGGCGTCGGCGGCGAGGCATTCCGCGATCAGAAGCTGTGTGTCAGCAACGACTATCTGAACGATCCGCGCTCGCTGGCGTGGCGAGAGGGCGCCGCCAAGGCGCACATCGGTGCGGCGGCGGCGTTGCCGCTGCTCTGCAACGGCAAGAGCGTCGGCGTATTGTACGTGACGCGCAGAGAGGCCAACTCGTTGAACGAGCAGATGGTGTCGCTGTTCGAGCGCATGTCTGCGAACATTTCCTACGCGCTGGACAATTTCGCCCGCGAGACCGCGCGGCAGACCAGCGAACGGGCGACACGGCGGCTCAACCGCATGTTCGGCGCCATCAGCGCCACCAACGAGGCGATCCTGCGCGCCAAGACCGAGCAGGAACTGTACCAGCTCGTCTGCGATGCCTCCGTCCACAGCGGCAAGTCGCTGGCGACCATCGTGCTGCTCCGCGAGCCGGATTCGCACTGGATGAAGCCTGTCGCCGCCACTGGGCAGAATCTCGAGCTCGTCACCCAGGCGCGCTATTCGGTCGACCCGGAGAATCCGTGCGGCAAGGGCATCTCCGGCGAGGTGTTCCGGACGCAAAAGGCGATCGTCGAGGATGATCTCGCCAGCCGCACCAAGGGCTCGCCTTGGGGGCAGGCCAACATCGACACGGGCGTTGCCGCCTGCGTGGTCGCTCCGCTGATCAAGCGCGGCGAAAGCGTCGGCGTGCTCCTGTTCTTCATCAGCCGTTCCTGGGCCAAGGACGAGGAGATCGTCGCGCTGCTGCTGCGCATGGCGGAGAACGTCTCGTTCGCGATCGAAAATTTCCGCCGCGAGGCCGAGAAGGCCAGGATCGCGGCGGAAGAGGAACGTCTGGCGCGCATGTATGCGGCGCTCAGCGCCACCAACGAGGCGATCCTGCGCGCACGGTCACGCTCGGAGCTGTTCGACCTCGTCTGCGAGGCGACGGCCAAAGGCGCCAAGTTCACCTCGGCCAGCATTGCGTTGCTCGACCAGCGCGGCGAGCTGCTGCGCGTGGTCGCCAGCTACGGACCGAATGCCGACCAAGTTCGCAACTTCAAGTTTTCGATCTCCGATGAGGTGGCGGAAGGACACGGCCTGACCGGCACCGCGTTCCGCACGCGCCGGCCTGCCGTCAGTAACGACGTGCTCGCCGACGACCGCATTGCGCCCTGGCTGGCCAGCGCCCGCCGCAGCGGCATCGCGTCCTCCGCGGCGCTGCCGCTGTTCAACGGCGACCGGCTCGAGGGCGTTTTCCTGTTCAACTCCCCGGAGCGCGGCACCTTCACGCCCGAACTCGTCGAGCTGCTGTGCAAGCTCCAGGCCAACGTCTCCTTTGCGCTGGAAAGCTTCGATCGGGCCGAGGAGAAAGCACTAGCGGACAAGCAGCGCAATCGCCTCAGCGGAATGTTCGAGGCGCTAAGCGCAACCAATGAAGCCATCATGCGCGCCAAGACCCGCGAGGAATTGTTCGAGGCTGCATGCCAGGCGGCCGTCCTCGGCGATGTGTTCGCCTCGGCGACGATCGGCATCATCGACAAGGAAAAGGAGCTCGTTCGTGTCGTCGCGGTGAAGGGACGCCTGCAGGAGCAGATGGTCGGACGGAGCTGCAATATTTCCGCCGGCCATCCCGAGGGCCAGGGCATCATCGGCACCTCGCTCCTGACCCGCCGGCCCAGCGTCATGAACGACTATCTGCACGAGCCGCGTTCGGCCTACTGGCGGACGAAGGCGATCGAGGACGGAACGCGGGCGGCGGCCAGCTTCCCGCTTCTGAAAGCAGGCCAGGAGCCGGTCGGCATCCTGCTTTTTCTCGCGCCCGAAGAGAACACGTTCACGTCCGATCTGGTCGAATTGCTCGGGCGCCTCGCCGAGAACGTCTCCTTCGCGCTCGATAATTTCGATCGCGCCGAGGAGAAGGTCCGCACCGAGGCGCAAAAGGAGCGCTTGACGCGCATGTTCGCGGCACTGAGCGCCACCAACGAGGCAATCATGCGGGCGAAGTCGCGCGCCGAACTGTTCGACCTCGTCTGTCTTGCCGCATCGAACGGCGCCAAGTTCACCTCGACCACCATCGCGCTCGCGAAGGCCGACAGCGATCAGATCGAGATCGTCGCCAGCGCCGGACCGTCGTCCGGCACCACGCGTAATGTCCGCCTCTCGGTCGACCCCGAGCGCCCCGAGGGCCGGGGGATGGCCGGCACGGCGTTCCGAACCCGGCAGCCTTGCATCAGCAATGACTATCTCAACGACCGGCGCGTGAGCGCCTTCCATGCCATCGTTCGCGGCGACGGCGCGCGGTCCGGGGCGGCGTTGCCGCTGATCGTGCACGATCAACCTGTCGGCGTCATGATCTACATGTCGACCGAAAAGGACACCTTCACGCCCGAATTCGTCGAGTTGTTGCAACGTCTGGCCGACAACGTCTCCTTCGCCATGGAGAATTTCGATCGCGCCGACGAGAAGAGCAAGGCCGACGAGCGGATCGAATACCTCGCCTCGCATGACAGCCTGACCGACCTGCCGAACCGCGAGACTTTCAACGGGCTGCTGCGCGCGGCGATCGACACGGCGCAGCGCCGCGATCACCGTTTTGCGGTACTCTTCATCGATCTCGACCGCTTCAAGGTCATCAACGATTCACTGGGGCACGAGGCCGGCGACCTGCTCCTGCTCGAAGTGGCCAATCGTTTGCGCGGCGCATTGCGAGCGAGCGACGTGGTCGCGCGCCTCGGCGGCGACGAGTTCGTGGTGATCCTCGACCAGTGCGGCGAGATCGAGGACGTCCAGCGGATCGCGACCGAGCTGCTCGCGGCGCTTGCCGAGCCCATGGAGCTGGCCGGCCACGAGTGCCATACCACGGCTTCGATCGGCATCGCGATGTATCCGGCCAACGGCTCCGACGCGCAGACGCTGACAAAGAACGCCGACATGGCGATGTACCTCGCCAAGGAGGACGGCAAGAACGGCTATCGCTTCTTCTCCAAGGAGGTGAAGACGCAGTCGATCGAGCGGCTGTCGCTCGAGAGCGCGCTGCGCCGAGCGCTGGAGCGCGAGCAGTTCTCGCTGAACTATCAGCCCAAGGTGGATATGGAGACCGGTCAGATCACGGGCGTCGAAGCGCTGCTGCGCTGGACGCATCCCGATCTCGGCAGCGTCTCGCCGGCACAGTTCATTCCACTTGCGGAGGAAACCGGGTTGATCGTGCCGATCGGCCGCTGGGTGCTGAATGAGGCCTGCGCGCAGGCCATGGCCTGGCAGCGCCGCGGCCTGCTGCCGCTATCGATGGCGGTCAACCTGTCGCCGCGGCAGTTCGCAGACGAACATCTGTTGCAGGACATCGACGAGGCGCTCGCGGCCTCCGGCATGTCTCCGGTGCTGCTCCAGCTCGAGGTCACCGAGAGCATGATGATGCGCAATGTCGGCCGCGCGCTCAAGGTGCTCGACTCCATCCAGAGCCGCGGCATCCGTCTCGCCATTGACGATTTCGGCACCGGCTATTCGTCGATGTCGCTGATGAAGCACTTCCCGATCGACACCATCAAGATCGACCGCTCCTTCGTGCGCGACCTGCCCCAGGACTCGGAAGACCAGGCGATCGCACAGGCGATCATCAGCATGGGCAAGGCACTCGGCATGACTGTCGTCGCCGAAGGAGTCGAGAATGCCGAACAGGAGGCGTTCCTGCGGACCCATGGCTGCGACGAGATGCAGGGCTTCCTCATCTCCAAGCCGCTGGCGGCGCGGCAGATGATCGAGTTGCTGCGGCCGATTGCGCTGCCTGTCGCGCCGCCGCTCCAGCCGGAACCGGCCGACGAAGGCACAGCGTCACGGCTGAAACGCGCCGTCGTCTGAGGGCTGCGGGTGCAGCTCGCGGACCTCGTGTTCTCGCCCTTCGGCCTTGCTCGGAAAGTCCTGAGGCCCCGTCAGTGACGTCTGCTCGATGAACAGCGCGAGAATGCTGCGCGCGCCTTCGGCGAAACTCGTCCCTTCGCTCACATTCAACGCGCAGCAACAGGTTTTGCTCATCGGCTCCTGGTCGTCGACCATGGCCATGGCGGGGCCCCACCACCAGGCAGGTGCAGGCGAGCGCTCGCCCTCTGGCACGACATGCCAGCCGACGAACTCCTCCATTACGCGCTCGAATTCCAGGCGCGCAGCCTGATGCATGTGGTCGATGCTCCCAGAATCCGTGCCCGACGACACGCCGATGTGATCGTCACTTCGCTCGGAAAATCGGCTCGCGCATATGGGCCGAACCATGCAAGTCGACATCGTCGTCGGCAATGCGGAAATACGCAGCTGTCGGCGATGCGCCTGAGCAGCTGCGCATATGCATACTAGCCGCTCAAGGGCACGGCAGGCAAGCTATCGGAGTTACGGGTGCCTAACGCGACCTGAACGGATGCGCCTTCTGGTGCCAGGCCCAGGCCGTGCGGATGACCGTCGGCAGGTCGGAGTGACGCGGCACGAAGTTCAGCACCTTTCTCGCAGCAGAGGGGTCCGCGACCAGATAGGTGGGATCGCCGGCGCGGCGCGGCTTGATGGTATGCGGTACCTCGCGTCCGGTCTCCTGCCTGATGGCGTCGAGGATCTCGCGCACGGAAAAGCCGGAGCCTGTGCCGAGGTTGAAGCTGCCGCCGGCATGCCCTTGTTCCAGAAGCCTCAAGGCCGCGACATGGGCGGCCGCGAGGTCGGTGACGTGGATGTAGTCGCGGATCGCGGTGCCGTCGGGCGTGTCGTAGTCGTCGCCGAACACCGCGAAGTCGACATGCCCCTGAAGCGCCATCATCGCGCGCGGAATGAGGTGAGTTTCGTTGTCGCGCAGCTCGCCGATGCCACCAGCGGGGTCCGCGCCGCTGGCGTTGAAATAGCGCAGGCAGAACGCACCGAAGCCATAGGCCGTGCGGTAATCGGCGAGCATGCGCTCGATCATCAACTTCGATGCGCCGTAGGGATTGATCGGCGCACAGGGAAAGTCTTCCGGCAGCGCCTTGGAATCGGCGTTGCCATAGACGGCGCCGGTCGAGGAGAACACGATGCGATGGCAGCCCGCGTTGCGCATCGCCTGCAACAGCGACAGCGTGCCCTGGACGTTGTTGATGTAGTATTTCTGCGGGTCGGCCATGGACTCCCCGACGAGGCTCGCCGCCGCGAAATGCATGACCGCCGTGATCTTGTGCTCGGCGAAGGCGCGCGCCAGCGATGCGCCATCGAGCAGATCGCCCGTCACCAGGGGGCCGGCGACGAAGCTGCGATGACCTGTCGAGAGATTGTCATAAACGACGGGCTGATAGCCGGCGGCGGTCAGTGCGCGGCAGGCATGCGAGCCAATATAGCCCGCGCCCCCGGTGACGAGGACGGTCGGTCGGTCGGTCATGTCGTCTTCTGCTCTTCTCTTAGCGGAGGGGGCGGTTGCGGCTGAAGAGAAGATAAAGCGCGCGGGGGTTGGTGGTCAAATAGCGCCAGAACAGACGGCGTGGCTCCAGCAAGGTGCGCCAGGCCCATTCGAGGCCGATTTTTTGCATCCATTGCGGCGCGCGGGAACGGCTCCCCGACAAAAAGTTGAACAGGCCGCCGGACGTCTTGATAACGCCAACATTGGTCAGATGCGGCGTGAATTCCTTCACGAATGCCTGCTCGTTGGGCACGCCGAGCGCGACCCACAGATAGTCCGGCGCCAGCGCGTTGATCTCCTCGATTTTGGCACGTAGCGCCTCGCCGCGCAGATAGCCATGGCTGCGCCCGACGATCTTGAGGCGTGGATACATCTTCAGGACGTTTGCGACCGCAGCGGCGTTCTCGGCCTCGCTTGCCCCAAACATGTAGAAAGTGCGGCCGACTGCTTCCGCCTTGCGCGCGACGACGTGGAACAGGTCCGTGGTCGCAACGCGCTCCGGCAGCGGGAACCAGGATTGCAGCTTCGAGGCCGCGACCAGCGGCTGACCATCGGCGTTGATCAGGTCGGCGGCGCGGAACAGGCGCTCGGTCTGCGGCTCGGTCGAGCAGCGCGCCAGCACCTCGCCATTGGCCGAGGTCAGGAACAGCGGGCGGCCGATGCGATTGTCAGGATCGGTCGCCTCGATCATGAAATCGGCGGTGGCTTCCAGATCGAGCGCGGCCATGCGAAGCCCGCCGACGGTGATCCGCGGCACGTCGGCAGTCGCCGCCCGTCCCTCGAGGTTGACGCGACGCTCAAGCATATTGTTTGCCTCGCTGGCGCGTTTGGATTGCAGGGGTGAGCTCGTCGAGCACGACGCCGACGAGCTTGCGCTCGGCGGGGCCGAGCGCAGTCAGGATCTCTTCCAGGCTGTCGTTGACGTCGAGGCAGGTCGGCAGCACGGCCACCAGCGAATCGATGTCGTCGAGCAGCTTGCGGCCGCCGGCCGCGAGCGGCATCGCCGGGCCGTCGAGGATCACGAGGTCATAGCCGCTCGCGGCGCGCGCCTGCGCAATGGCCTTGCGGATGGCGTCGGCAGCCTTCCCGGCGTCGCCCTCCGCGGCCGGCAGCACCGAGATGCCGTTGACCGTCTTGATCTCGCGTGCGTCCTTGCTGCCGATCGAGAGCCAGCCGAGCCGGCTCGGCTCGCTCTTGCCGGGACGGATCACCTTGTTCGAGAGCACGCGGGCCTGATGGTCGGCATCGATCATCAGCACGCGGGCGCCGTCGCGTGCAGCCGCCAGTGCGAAATTCAGCGCGGTTACGCTACGCCCGCTCGTCTTGCCGGCCCCGACGAGCGCGACGACCGGCATCGCCCTGCCGCCGGAGCGCCGCGCCACTGCGGCGCGCATGTCGCGCCAGGCGTTGAGCAGCGTCGTCAGGGGAAAACCGGGACGGAGCGTCGGCCAGCCCAGCCGTGTGAGATCGACGCCTCCGCCGGTAGCGAGGATGGCGCCGAGCGTGTGGATGACGTCGGCCTCCTGGAAGCGTGCGATCAGCGGCTTTTCGATCAGGGGCTTTTCGACCATCGCGGGCTGGAGCGGGGGAGCGGCAAGCTCCAGCGGAATCCGTTCAACATCCGGAGAGGCCGGCTGAGGCGGCGAAGCCTCCGAAGGGCGCGCGCGCTGCGGAACCCGTGTTGTATCCGGCGCCGATGTGCGCTGTGGGCGGGCTGACGTGGGCGCCGTTGCGATCGCGCCGGCGAACAGCAACTCAGCCGCGACGAACCAGCCCGATGCAGCGATGGCGCCGAACACGAAGCCGATCATGGCGAACAGGCTCATAGCTGGCGGGAACGAGCGCCGCTGCGGCACTGTCGCTTCACCTATGACACGGGCCGCCGAAGTGTTCAGACTCTCCTGCTCCTCGGTCTCGCGGGAGCGCTTGAGAAAGGATTGATAGACGTCGCGGCTGGCATCGGCTTCGCGTTCGAGCTCGCGCAGGCGCACGGCGGCCTGGCTGAGCTGGACGCTCTGTCGCTTCTGCGCTTCCAGCGCCCGGTTGAGCGAAGCCTCGAAATCGCGGGCGCGCGTCAAATCGTTCTTGGCGGACTGCGCGAAGCGGTCGATCTCTTCGTTGATGGTGCGCTTGAGGTCCTCGACCTGCTTCTCGGTCTGACGCAGTGCCGGATGGCGCGGCCCGAGCTCGCCGGCTTGCTCCGCATATTTCTTGCGGGCATCGGCATATTGCGCGCGCAGATTCGCGATCGTCGGCGATTGCAGCGCCTCCGGAATAGCGCCGGCATCGGCAGCGGTACGGCGACTCGCCTCGATCTGGTCGAGCCGCGCCTGCGCATCCATCGTGGCCGCCCGGGCCGCGGAAAGCCGCTGGTTGCTGGCGGAAAGCTGTTGGTCGCTGATCAGCGCATCCTGGGTGCCGACGAAATTATTCTGGGCCTTGTAGGTGGCGAGCGCGGTCTCGGCGTTGCGCAGCCGATCGCGCAGCTCCTTCAGGCGGCTGGATAGATCGTTGGTGGCGCGCCGCGCGGCCGAAGCCTGCGAGTTGCGGGATTCGGCGAGGTAAGCATTGGTCAGCGTGTTGGCCAGCATCGCGGCTTTCGCGGGGTCTGTCGACCAGACCTCGACGTCGACGATGAAGCTCTTCTCAGTCTTGCGGATCGCGATGTGCCTGCTCAGTGCCTCGAGCGCCGCGAGCTGCACTTCCTTCGTCTCCGCGGCCGAAGGCGCGCGGGGGTGCAGGCCGATCAGGCCGAGCAGCGACGACATCAGGCTCGTGCCATCGCCGCCACCGAATTCCGGATCCTTGTCGAGGCCGGCCTGCTGGATCACCTGGAGCAATACGCTGTTGGACGTGATGAGGCGCGCCTGGCTCTCCACCACCATGGACATGCCGGAGACGTCCTGCGCGCGCGGCGTGAGTTCGCGGTCCACGAGCTGAAGCTCGCGCGGATCGACGTAGAGCTGAGCGGTGGCGGTGTAGCGGGGCGTCACGCTCTTGCCGATGCTGACTGCAAGCGTCGCGCCGAGCAGGGCGGCCGCGGTGATCGCTACCTTTCGCCGCCAGAGCAGATTGGCAAGCTCCAGCACGTTGAAGCCGGCCCGAGGCTTCCGTTGCGAGGCCTCCGGTCCGGCCCGGTCGATCGGCTGGTTATAGTCAAGCATGATCCCCAGCTTTCATTCCAGCTGCTGCCGCGGGCTGAGGGGTTACTCTTCGCTTTACGCCACGCACCCGGGATATAGGTGCCCAATCCACGCAACAGGGAAAATTAACCATACTCATTGAGGGACTATTCACCGAAATGGCAAACAAAGCGTTTAAGCGCATCCCACTCTTTGCTGCGTCGCCGTGACGCCCGGATCCTCTGGAGATTAACGGTTCGTTAACGAGCGCAGCGGGCCTGCCAAGCGCCGTTCGTTCCGCGAACAGCTGCACGCGCATGGCTGTCAGCGCTTCCGCAGGATGACGTGATAGTCGCCGCGGCGGACGTCGGTGCCGCGCGGGAGCACGGCGTTCAGCACCGCGGCGCCGGCATCGACCAGGGCCGCAAACAGCGGCTTGCGCCGTCGCATCTCGGGATAGCGCGGACTTTCGACTTCACGACGATAGATCGTCTCGAGGCCATTGGCGGCTGCGAATGCTTCGAGCCTGGGCAGCGTCACCAGCGGATGGAAGAAGGTCGGGAACGGCGGCTCGCCGGGCAGGCCGGCGTCCTTGATGCCGCGGATGTGCCGGTAGAACCAGACGTGAAACCAGTGCGGCGAATATTTGGTGACGATTCCGGAGAGCGAGCGCGGATTGGGCGCGCCGATCAGGATCATGCCGCCGCGCTTGAGCGCGTCACGGAAGTTCAGGAGCGCAGCGTCGACGTTCGGCAGATGCTCGATCACATTGTAGCAGATCACCAGATCGAAGGTCCGGCGGCCGAAGCGGTAGGTCTGGACGTCGCCGAGGATCGCCTCGTCGGCGTAGATGTTTTTGCGGACCTGGTCCTCGTCGATGTCGACGACGGTGACTTTGCTGCGGCTCAGCAATTCTGGCGGCAGGACGCTGCACGAGCCGCCGCCGGCTTCATAAATGGCGAGCCGGCCCTGCGGCAGCTCGCGGCACAGCACCTCATGAACGGCGAGCAGGCTGTCGCGAGCTTCGCCGTGGACGAGATCATGAAGCGCCTCGGTACCTGTCGCGGCCTCGGGGATTTGGATCGCCGTGGCTGTCGCGAAATTGATCGTGGCTGGCTTGTTCATGGTTTCTGACCGCGCTTGTTCTATTCAAATTTACAGGAAAAAACGCGCTTGCCCGAAGAGCAAATCCGATGCCGCACGGTCTCACCGGTCGCAGTGCTTACGGTCGGGTTAATGCGCATGCGCATTAACTACAGCATTGTCCATATTGCGGCCTCGTCGGCGCATGGACCGCCAGTTGCAGTATCACGCCCGGCAGATGTGGCGGCGATGTGCCGCTCGGCAGCCGTCTGTTTTGGGACGCATCTGTCCCGCGGCGATGTGTCGTCGTGGGATGCGTGATCGAAGCAGGGCTTTTTCAATATATCTCGGACATCTAGATCGTCATGACATTGATCCCGACAGACCTGTCCACCATGCGCATCGCGGATGCCGTGCGCGATCCCAACCGGGAGATCGCGGTGAGCTCTGCGGTCATCGACCTGTCCGTCGGCATCGTCGTCTGCATTCCCTGCTTTCGCCGCCCGCAGCACCTTCGGCTGACGCTGGAATCTCTGGCGAACCAGCGCACCTCGCGTTGCTTTGCCGTCGTCATGGTCGAGAACGATGCCGCGCGGCGCGAAAGCGCGCCGGTTGCCGCAGAGTTTCTGGCCGCCGGCAGGCTCCAGGGCGTTTGCCTGATCGAGAAACGGCAGGGGAACTGCCAGGCGATCAATGCTGCGTTCGAGACGGCGCAGGAGCTGTTTCCCGCCGCGACCCGTTTCCTGATGATCGACGACGACGAGATCGCTTCGCCCGACTGGCTCGAGCTGATGGTCCGCACTGCGGAGGCGACCGGAGCCGACGTGGTCGGCGGTCCGGTGCTGCCGGTCTTCGACGACGACAGCAAGCCCTGGCTTTCGCGTCATCCCGCTTTCCGTCCCGCCTACGACTACAGCGGTGCGGTGCCGCTGATTTACGGCTGCGGCAACTGTCTGATCACACGCGCCGCCTTCGAAAGGTTCGATCGTCCCGCGTTCGACCTGCGCTTCAATTTTCTCGGCGGCGGTGATTGTGATTTCTTCGTGCGGTGCCGTGACGCCGGTATGCTGTTCCACTGGACGGCGGAGGCCGTCATCACCGAGACCGTGCCGCGCAGCCGCACCAGCATCGGCTGGATCGCAAAGCGCGGCCTGCGCATCGGTGCGATCAATTATCGCGTGCAGTACAAGGCCGCGCAAAGCGCGGCGGCGCGGGCGCGGGTGTTTGCGCAGATGCTTGGACGGCTGCCGCTGTCGCTGGCTCGTGCCGCAGCCTTGTTGACCTCGTCGAAAGCCGTCGTCGCGATGCATCCCGTGATGGTTGCGCTTGGCGCCGCCTTGGCGGCCTTCGGGCTCGAGCCGAAGCCCTATGAGGCCTCGAAGATCGCGTCTTGATGCGGCGGCGACGGACTAGATGCCGAAACGGGCGAGGGCGACCCGGATTGCGGAGCGTGGCAGCGATTTGAGCGACCGCCGGCCGATCATCGCGAGATAGGCGAAGGCTTGGCGATGTCTGCCGAAGCGAATCGCTTGCATCGCCGAATAGGTGACGAGATGAATCTCGGCAGCCCGGCGCAACCCACGCGCCGCGCCCTCGGGGAGTCTCGCCAGGATCAACCCGTCATCGAAGATACGTGCGACCGCCGGCAAGAAATCCTGCGGGGTTCGCGCCGCCGCGTTCATCGTATTGGCCGTGTGCAGGCGATAATCCAGCAGAAGCTTTGGCGCGAATTCGAACTCGCCGATCGCGGCAAGCCGGCACCAGCAATGCCAGTCTTCGCAATATCTGAGAGAGACGTCGAAACCGCCGATGGCGCGGAAAGCCTCCGCACGGGTGAGCACGACGCCACCGTTGACGATGAAGTTCCCGGCCGTGAGCCGCACCAGCACGTCGCCGGATGGTTTGCGGCGTCCCTTCAGCAGGTCGCGCCGGCCGATCTGCCGCCCCTCGCTGTCGATCGTGTTGTAGTCGCCGTAGACGAGAACCGCGCGCGGAGCACCGCGCGCTGCCGAAAGCAGCGCCGCCACCGCGCCGGGGCGCAGGCGGTCGTCGGCATCGAGGAAGAGCAGCCACTCACCGTTCGCATGCCGGGCCCCGAGATTGCGCGCCGCCGAGACGCCTGCGGAATCGTTGTGGATGAAGCGCAGCCGCGAGTCACGCACGTCCCGGACGATCGCAATGGTTTCGTCGGTCGAGCCGTCGTCCACGACGATCACCTCGGTCACCTCGCGTTGCGCCAGTGCGCTGGCGAGGGTTTCGCCGACATAGGCTGCAGCGTTCTTGGCGGGAATCACGACGGACACCGAATTGGCGGCGCCGATCTGAAGCGGGAGGCGCGCTGGCGCTGCCGCGCGGGAGGCGGCCGGCAGTTCGAGAACGTCTTCGGCGGTGATCAAGCTACGGCTCGCCTGTAATGATCTGTTAACCGGGACCTGTCTGCCGCACTGGCAACGCTGGCGATCGCAAGCCCGGCATCCCGCGGATGATACCCGCATTGTGGTCAACCCATTGCCGGGAAGGCCTGTGCGCCGCCTGGTTTCGTAGAATAGCGTTAAGCCACTGGCATTAAGCCTGTGGCAAATTTGGAAGAGTGCGACAGGCGTCCCCATGCGACAATGCGCTTGGCTGCCGCGGATGGATCCAGTGCCCGCAAAGACGTTCGAACACGACCCCGATGCGATGATCCTGAACCTCTTTTATGAGGACAAGGACGATCGTTGGTTTCCCGGCGACCGGCACCTGCGGCGCATGGCTCGCCGGTTGCTGCTCGGCGAACCGCGCATGAGCGGCCAGCTCCGCGTGTTTCTCAATCTCTGTGCCGGACTCGACCGGCTCGGCATCCGCTACCGCGTCAACGACTACGGTCATATCGCCGAGCATCCCGACGAGCTCGCCTGCATCATCGGCCGGACCTTCCTGCTCGACAAGTTCGCGTGGAAGAATCCGATCCTGCTCGGCGTTGCCGCCCACAATCATCCGCTCGACGACCCCGATCTGTTCAAGCGTCTGCCGGTGAAGAAGGTCGTGGTGCCCGGCCCCTGGTACGTCGATATGTACCGGCCGCATTGGCCCGATACGGAGGCCTGGCCCGTCGGCATCGACACGGACCTCTGGGCGCCGTCGAAGCAATCGCAAAAGGCCGTCGATGTGCTGATCTACGACAAGGTCCACTGGGACCGCGAGCGCTATGCGCAGGAGATGATCGAGCCCATCCGCGCCCGGCTGCTCAAGGACGGTCGCTCGCTCACCGAGCTGCGCTATGGCAGCTACAAGGAAGCGGACTATCAGGGCGCGCTGGCGCGTTCGCGGGCGATGATCTTTCTGTGCCAGAGCGAGAGCCAGGGCATCGCCTATCAGCAGGCCTTGTCCAGCGGCGTGCCGGTGTTTGCCTGGGATCCGGGCGGGCCTTGGCGCGACCCCGATTACTATCCGCACCGGGTGAGGTTCGCGCCGGTGTCGTCGGTGCCGTATTGGGACGAACGCTGCGGTGCCAAGTTCACCGACATCGCGGGGTTCGAGGCGGGTTGGGAAAGGTTCTGGGCCGGGTGCGCCGCGGGCGACTTCGATCCGCGCGGTTACATCCTGGACAATCTCACGCTGGAGCAACGGGCGCTGCAATACTACGAGATCGCGCTGAGCATCATGCGCGAGCCCGCGGCGTCGCAGACCTCCGCCGGGCCCGCTGATAGACGCTCGGAAGAGTCGAACCATGACCGGAAGCTGCACCGGCGTCACGAAATGTCTTGAGTCATGGACCGCAGCGCCGCAGACATGACCAACATCGAGGCCCGATCGTTGGGCCATGTCCTGCGCGACCGCCTTGCGGGGCTCAATGCCGTACAGGCGGCGCGCTGCCTCGTCGCGGTCGGAGCGCTGCTGCTGGTCCTGGTGACGCTCGATCCATTCCCGGACCTGCGCAATCCCGACGTCACCACCATCGTCGGCGGACGAATGGCGCTGACCTATATCTCCTGGGGCCTCCTGGCTGCGGTCGCGGTGCTGTGTGTCGCCGCCTCGGATGCACCCGCGCTGAAGAGCCTGCTGACGCCGCTTCATCTTTGTCTTCTGGGCTGGCTGGTGATCAATATCGTCTTCTCCGAGAGTCGCGGCGTTTCGATCCAGCGATTCGTGCTTGCGGCCAGCGTGACGTCGCTCGCCGTCGTGTTGCCGTTGCTGCCGCCGACCCAGCGCAGCTTCAACCTTTGCCTGGGGGCCGCCGCGCTCGTGCTGCTCGCGCTTTGTTATCTCGGCGTCTTCCTCGCGCCGCAATATTCAATCCACACGGCCCTCGACGTCACCGAGCCGCACCTTGCCGGCGACTGGCGCGGCAGCTTTGGCCACAAGAACATCGCCTCGGCCGTGATGACCATCCTGGTCTATGTCGGCATCTACCTGTCCGCCGTGGGCTCGTTCGTGATGGGACCCGCGATCGCCGTGCTGGCCGGCACATTCCTGATCTTCACCGGCGGCAAGACGTCGTCGGTGCTGTGCCTTGCGATCTACGCTCTCGCCTCGCTGGTCTATGTCACGCCAGGCCTGTGGCTGAAGCGAATCATCTGCTTCGTGCCGCTGGTTGCGATGAACCTGTTGACGGTCGGCAGTGTCCTCAGCCCGGCGCTCGGGGCGATGACGCGGCTGCTTCCGCTCGATCCCACCTTCACCGGACGGTCCGCGATATGGGAGTTCGCGCTTGCGGCCGTGGCCGAGAAGCCGATCATCGGTCACGGCTATGCAGCGTTCTGGGACGACGTAAGTGCGCGGCAGACCACCCAAGGCGCCGAATGGGCGACGTCCGCGGCGCACAGCCACAACAGCTATCTCGATCTCGCGGTCACCATCGGCCTGCCGGGATTGATGCTCGTGATCCTCGTGTTCGTGCTCGCCCCGCTCGCCAATTTCCAGACGGCCCAGGCTCACAGCCGCAGTGGCGCATTGGCCAAGCTGTTCCTGACGGTGTGGCTGTTCGGCCTGTACTACGGCGCCACCGAGACCTTCCTGCTCGAACGGCAGAATCCAATCTGGTTCATGTTCGCCCTAGCCGTGGCCGGCCTGCACTTCCTGGCGAGGTTCCAATGCGTCGAGCAGATCGAATAACGCTGAGCAACGACGTTGCTTGTAGTCTGCAACGAAACATAGTCCATCTGGAAACATTCAGTAATCGTATGCCCTGCGGATGACGTTTCTCAGCGTCGAGCAATATGACGGCCAGGTGTCCAGCACGTCGGGAATCGCAGTCGATTTCCTCCGTGACTGGCAGCACGCGGCCTCGCGCCTGAACGCCGGGTACCGCACCGCGTTCCAGCATGTTGACTGGCTCGGCGCCTGGTACGAGGCGTTTCACGACGTCGCTCCGCTGATCGCCGTGATCTCCGATTTCGCCACGGGCAGGGATATCGCGGTTGTGCCGATGATCAGCCATGTCAGGCGCGGCATCCGGATTGTCGAATTCGCGGATCTCGGCGTCTCCGACAACAACGCGCCGATCCTGGCGCTCGATGCCGCGTTGGACGCGGGGGCGACGGATGCGATCACCAGGGCGCTGATCGGCGCGTTGCGCGCGCTGCCCGACCGTTTCGATCTGCTCCGCCTGAAGAAGATGCCGGCCGAGGTCGGCGGCAAGCCGAATCCGCTGGTGTCGCTCGGCCGGATCGGCTCCTCCTCGCTCAATGGCAATCTCGTGTTGATGGGCGATGACTATGACGACTATCAGGCCTCGATCAAGCGGCTGCAGATGCGGCGCTGCTGGCGGGTCCTCAGCCGTCATCCAGGTGCGCGGTTCGAGGTCGCCGCGGATGTCGCGCGTGCGCATGAGCTGCTGGATGTGATGGATGTCCAGCAACAGGCGCGCATGCAAAAGCTCGGCTCGCCGTTCGTTCTCAACGACGAGACTCATGCGAGATTCTATCGCGAGGTCGTCCGCCAAGGCCTTGCGAAAGGCTATGCCGTGGTCTCGGCGCTGGTGTGCGACGCAGGCGTCGTCGGCACCGCGCTCGGCGTCAAGCATGGCGCGACCTATTTCCTGCTGCGTATCAGTCACGCCGGCGATGCATGGTCGAGCTGTTCGCCGGGTCTTCTCGTCACCGAGCGCACCATGGCGGCGCTGCATGCGCAAGGCGTGCGCCGGTTCGATCTCAGCATCGGCAATCAAGCCTACAAGCGCCGCTTCGGCGCCGAGCGGGTGCCGCTGACCGATGCGAGCGTCGCGTTGTCCTGGCGCGGTCTGCCCTACGCCTGGCGCGATCATGCCGCGCAGGGCTTGCGCCGCTATCCTAGGCTTGCCTCCCTCGCGGCGAAGGCGATGGGCAAGCCGGCGCGATAGAACGTGCCGCAGCGTGCGGCGTTTTCATCGTCCAAGCAGACCTCACGAGCCAGTGCAACTGGCGCAGCGAAACCGGCCGCGCGAGGCGCGGAATAGGCTGCGGCAATACCAGCGCCGCGCCAGCGCCTGTGCAGGCTTGCGGATCATCTGCGCGATCAACAAGAGTTCGAAGGCCATTCGTATCGTTCTTTGTCGAAAATCCCGATAGGAGATGGGGCGGCATTCCCGAATGAGAATGCCGCCCCCGTCGCATCAGCCATGCAGCTCAGCCATGAAGTTTCTTGGCGGTCTCCGCGATCTGGCGGCCCTGGTAGCGCGCGCCGGCGAGCTCGTTGGCGCTGGGCTGGCGGCTGCCGTCGCCGCCGGTGATCGTGGTGGCGCCGTAGGGCGCACCGCCCGTGATCTCGTCGAGCTTCATCTGGCCGGCAAAGCCGTAGTTCATGCCGACCACCACCATGCCGAAATGCAGGAGGTTGGTGATGATCGAGAACAACGTGGTCTCCTGGCCGCCGTGCTGGGTCGCGCTGGAGGTGAAGGCGCCGCCGACCTTGCCGTGCAATGCGCCCTTGGCCCAGAGCCCGCCGGCCTGGTCGAGGAAGTTCGCCATCTGCGAGGACATGCGGCCGAAGCGCGTGCCGGTGCCCACGATGATCGCGTCGTAATTGGCGAGGTCCTCGATCTTGGCGACCGGCGCGGCTTGATCGAGCTTGTAATGCGAGGCTTTCGCGACTTCGGCCGGCACCAGCTCGGGCACGCGCTTGATGTCGACGGTGGCGCCCGCCTCGCGTGCGCCTTCGGCGACGGCCTTGGCCATCGCCTCGATGTGGCCATAGGCGGAATAATAGAGGACGAGAACTTTGGTCATGATGGTCTCCGTTCGGTGATGAGTGAGTCCTTTTCAGTGTCGTTGCCGGGCTTGACCCGGCAACCCATCGCTCTTTGAAAAGGTCCTTGCGAAGGCGATGGATGCCCGGCTCAAGGCCGGGCATGACGAGTTCGTGTGTGCGCTAAGCCGCGTCGACGAGCACGAGCTCGGAGTCTTCCAGCGCCGTGATCTTCAGCCTCGCCTCATCGCGGATCGCGGCGCCGTCGCGGGCATTGACGCGGATGCCATTGATCTCGACGGAACCAGCCGCCGGCACGAGGTAGAGATGCCGCGATTTCTGCGGCTCGTACTCCGCGCTCTCGCCCGCCTTCAGCGTGGTGGCGAGCACCCGCGCGTCGGCGCGGATCGGCAATGCGTCCGTATCATCCTCGAAGCCGCTCGCGATGGTGACGAGCTTGCCGGAGCGGTCCGCCTTCGGGAACGGCTTCGAGCCCCAGGTCGGCTGTCCGCCGCGCTCGGTCGGCTCGATCCAAATCTGGAAGATCCGCGTCCTGGTCGGCTCCAGATTGTACTCGGAATGGCGGATGCCGCTGCCGGCGCTCATCACCTGCACGTCGCCGGCTTCAGTCCGGCCCTCGTTGCCGAGGCTGTCCTGATGGGTGATCGCACCTTCACGAACATAGGTGATGATCTCCATGTTGGCGTGGGGATGGGCGGGAAAGCCGGTGTTCGGCGCGATCTCGTCGTCGTTCCACACCCGCAAGGCGCCGTGGCCCATATTGTTCGGATCATAGTGGCTGGCGAAGGAGAAATGATGCTTGGCCTTGAGCCAGCCGTGATCGGCGCCGCCGAGCTTTGCGAAAGGTCTGAGTTCGATCATCTGTGCAATTCCTTGGCTTGAAAGGGTGGCGGTTCGGATCAGGCACCGAACCCGCCGTCGACATTGAGCACCGTGCCGGTGACGAAGGAGGCTTCCGGACTTGCGAGGAACACGACGCCGGCGGCGACTTCCTCGGGGCGGCCGAAGCGCTGCAGCGCGTGCTGCTTGCGCTGGGCCTCGGCGAACTCGCCGCCGTCCTTCGGATTCATGTCGGTGTCGATCGAGCCGGGCTGCACCACGTTCACCGTGATCCCGCGCGGGCCGAGGTCGCGCGCCGCGCCCTTGGTGTAACCGACCACGGCCGCTTTGGTGGCGACGTAGTCGGCAAGACCCGGGAACGAGGCGCGGTCGGCGAGCATCGAGCCGACAGTGACGATCCGGCCGCCTTCACCCATCAATTGCGAGGCGGCGCGGATCGCCGCGATCACACCGTGCACGTTGATGGCGTCCTGACGGGCAAGCGCGTCCACGTCGGCCTTGGGATCGTCGATCGCCCCGCCGGCGGCGACGCCGGCATTGTTGACGAGGATGTCGAGATGGCCGAATTCCCTGGCGACATCGTTGACGAGCTGTGTCACGTCCTTCGCGGAGGCCTGGTCGGCCTTGAAGGCACGCGCCTTGACGCCCTTCGCCTTCAATTCAGCAACGACGGCCTCCGCCTTGTCGGGCGAGGCGACATAGCTGATGGCGACATCCGCGCCTGCATCGGCGAGCGCGCGGGCGGAGGCTGCGCCGATGCCGCGCGAGCCGCCGGTGACGAGGGCAACCTTGCCGGAGAGCTTCTTGGTCATTGGATTTCTCCATGTCCTGAATTTCTGATGGGCCTTGGATAAGCCTTCGTCTGTGGTATAGAAATAGAAACTGTTGAAACTCATTGTTTCCTTGATTGCCCTACATGGACCGGCACCGATGGCAAAGCTCCCAGACTTCGAAGCGCTCGCGATCTTCGCAAAAGTCGTGGAATTACGGTCATTTGCGGGGGCCGCTAGCGAGCTCCTCATGTCCAAGGCCACGGTATCCAAGGCGGTCACGCGGCTGGAAGAGCGGCTCGGCGCGCGGCTGTTTAACCGCACCTCGCGCCGACTCGCGCTGACCGATGCCGGCCACAAGCTGGCCGAACGCGCGACGCGCCTTTTGGCCGACGGCGAGGCCGCCGAGAACGAAGCGCTGGCGCAGTCGATGGCGCCGCGCGGCCTGGTGCGGCTCGCCGTTCCCATGACGTTCGGCATCAAGGCCGTGGCGCCGCTGCTGCCCGAATTTTTCGAGACCTATCCGGAGGTGTCGGTCGATCTGCATTTGAGCGATGCGACCGTCGACCTGATCGGCGAGGGTTTCGACATGGCGGTGCGGATCGCGCGGCTACCGGACTCATCGCTGATCGCACGGCGGCTCTTCACCATGCCGCGCTACACGGTCGCCGCGCCGTCATATCTGAAGCGTTACGGCAGGCCGACGCATCCAATGCATCTCGCCCAGCACAAATGCTTCAGCTACGCCTATCTCTCCACGCCCAACGTCTGGCACTACACCAACTCGGCCGGCGAGCAGGCGAGCGTGCGCCCGGGCGGCCAGCTGCGCGTCAACAACGGCGAAGCCGTGATGCCGGCGCTGATCGCGGGCCTCGGCATCGCCGAGCTGCCCGAGTTCATCGTCGGCGAGGCGATCTCGTCCGGCGAGGTCGAAGTCATCCTGAAGGACTGGAAGCAGGCCGAAGGCGCCGTGCATCTGGTGACGCCGCCCGGCGGCCCGCGCCCCGCGCGCGTGGAAGCGCTCGGCGATTTTCTCGCAGCGAAGCTGCCGGGCACGTGCAAGCGACGGACGCGCGGCAGGGCTAGGGCGTTGTAGGACGACCGGCCTCAACGCCCCGTCGCGCAGGCCGCGGCCGATAGCACGCGCCTGATCGCGGCGGTGAAGAGGATCGATAAGATGGAGTAGGTTCCAACTGCGTTTTTCACATTTTGTTGTTGGTCCAGAACAAGCTCGCGTCTCGTTGATTGAAGACAATTCGAGAGACGTGAGAAGGATCTGGACATGCGAACAGAGCGGATCGCGCTAGGTGTGGCGCTCGCGGTGGGCGGCGTCTTGGCGCAGAGCGCTGCGTCCGCCCAGGAATATCGCGGGACCATGGAGCAGCAGATGGCCTGCACGCCCGATGTGTGGCGGCTGTGCAGCGATCAGATTCCGGACGTGAACCGTATCGTGGCCTGCTTGCAACAGAACACGCCGCAGCTCTCGAGCGGGTGCCGCGCGGTGTTCCAGTCGAACAATCAGGGTCAGCCGCGGCAGCCAGTCCCGCGCAACCGCATCGTGCCTCCGCCGCGCTACAACACCGCGCCGCCCGCGTACCCGCGTTACGACGAGGACGACTAGAACTGGCTATAGCGCGCGAAAGCTATAGCGCGAACCAAATGAGGCTCGATCGCTGCGACGGCGGAGGTGCGCTCCCTCTCCCGCTTGCGGTCGCTTGCGGGAGAGGGTTGGGGAGAGGGTGCTTCCGCGATGGGACCGGCCGAGAGGAGAAAGCCTCACCCGCGCCGGAGCCTGTCGTCCGGGGCGACTCGATGGGCGCGATCTCTCCCGCGGAAATGGATCCAGCCTGAAGCTATTCCGCCTCAGCTTCGATGCTCACAGACGTCGATCCATTCAGCCCCGGTCAGCTCGGCCATCCGCTCGGGAGCAATGCGCACCGCGCTGTGGGTCGAGCCCGCGGCTGGCACGACGATGTCGAATGCCTTCAGTGACACGTCGCAATAGACCGGCAGCGGTGACTTCAGCCCGAACGGGCAGACGCCGCCAACCTCGTGCCCGGTGATGTCGGCGACTTCCTCCAGGCCCAGCATCTTCGGCTTGCCGCCGAACTGCGCCTTCACCTTCTTGTTGTCCATGCGTGAGGTGCCGGCGGCGACGATCAGGATCACGCGCTCGCCGATCCGCAACGACAGCGTCTTGGCGATCCGTCCCGGCTCGACGCCATAGGCTTCGGCCGCCAGCGCCACGGTCGCGGAGCTGATCGGGGATTCGATGACGGAGATGTCGGGGGCTTTCTCGGCGAAGAAGGCGCGAACGGATTCCAGGCTCATTCCGGGTAGCTCATTGCAATCTCACAGGCGGTCGGCGACCCGTTAAGCGATTTTCGGCAGCTCGGAGAGTGCGCGGATACGATGATCCGGCGCGAAGCCGAGCTCGTCCATCTGGGTGCGGATCGCTCTAAACAGGGTGAGCGGTGCCACGAGTTCGTTCTCGACGCAAGCCAGCGCCATCGCTTCCGGCGTCACCCGCTCGATCCAGGCAACCTTCAATCCGAACGATTTCGCCCCGGCGGCGTCCCAGGGATTGGAGGAGACGAACAGAACCTCATCAGGCGCAGTGCCGAGCACCTCGCCGATCAGCTCATAGGCCTGCGGGCTCGGCTTGAAGACCTTCTTCGCGTCGATGCTGATGGTGGCATCGAGCAAGGCATCGAGGCCGGAATTGCGCACGAGCGCATCGAGCATGTCCGGGTCGCCGTTGGAGAGGATGGCGAGCTTGCGCGGTTTCAGGGCCGCAAGCGTTTCCGCCGCGTCAGGATAGAGATCGAGATGCAGATACTTCTCGATCACGCGCTCGAACGTCTCGTTCTCGTAGGCCAGCCCGAGCACGCGCAGCGTATAGGCGAGGGAATCGCGGGTGACGACGGCAAAGTCCTGGTAGCGCTGCATCAGCGAGCGCAGCCAGGTGTATTCGAGCTGCTTGATGCGCCAGACCTGCGTGATGATCTCGCCGTAGCCGGGAAACGCATCCTCGGTGACGTCAGCGACCGACTGGATGTCGTAGAGCGTTCCGTAGGCGTCGAAGACGACGGCGTTGATGCTCATTGGCTGTCCTTCCGGGCCGTTGAGGTTCGCAACAACTCCGCTTGGGGAGTAAGCATCATCGTCAGCTTACCAGAGCAAAGCGGAAGTCTGCCACTGCAAGCGCGACCGGCGGCTTGCGACGACGAGCGGACGCTGCCGAAGCGTGAACACGTGAGGCGTTCAATTCGGGAGAGGCGCACTAAAATCTAGTGAGGACCAGATACGCTGCGGTTGCACAAAGCAAGAACGACGACATATGCGCCACGTGTGCGGCCGTAAAACCAAAGTATCGGAGAAGCGATTTGCCCTACTAGGAGCCGCGGGTATCCCAACAAAATACGAGACAGAGAACATCACTACGGGCAGACCTGGACGAACAGCATCGCAAGCTAGCCGGTCGGCTGATGTCCTCGCCGCGTCCAGCCCTCCCGCTCGGCGAACACCCGGCTGACCTCCGCCATGTGCTCCGTGCCCCACGTGCAGAGCGGCACCAGCGCCTCGGCCAGGCTGAGGCCTAACGTGGTGAGGCTATAGTCCACCCGCGGCGGCACCTCCTTGTAGTCCGTCCGCTTCACCAGTCCATCGGCCTCCAGCTCCTTGAGCTGCTGGATCAGCATCTTGTCGCTGACATCGCGCACGGATCGTCGAAGCTCGCCGTAGCGGGTCGGCCCGCCCTGGGCGAGGAAGTACAGGATCAGCGGCTTCCACTTGCCAGAGACGACCCGCAAGGTCGCGTCTAAGCCGCACGTGAAGCCGGGCAGATTTGGCGTGCAGTTCTGGACAGGAAGTGGAGGCCGCGCAGGCAGAGAGGTCGGGTCTGACATTTTTGGGCACTTACCAAAAGGTGCATACTTGTCGTTAGGTGGGTACGCCGCCAGCTCAGTGCAACCTCAATGAAGGAGCACATCATGAGCAGACTACAAGGCAAGACGGCGGTGGTGACCGGCGGCGGAAGCGGCATCGGACTCGGAGCCGCCAAGCGGTTCGTCGACGAAGGCGCGTTCGTCTACCTCTTCGGGCGGCGGCAGGAGCCGCTCGATGCCGCCGTTGCGCAGCTAGGACCCTCGGCGCGCGCAGTCAGGGGCTCGGTGACGGATCTGTCCGACCTCGATCGGCTGTATGCCGCCGTCAGGGACGAACGAGGCAGCGTCGACGTTCTCTTCGCCAATGCCGGGACCGGAGCCTTTGCACCGCTCGGCCAGATCACGCCCGAGCATTACGATCAGATCTTCGACGTCAATGTGAGGGGGTTGGTGTTCACCGTGCAGAAAGCCCTGCCGCTGATGCGCAAGGGATCGTCGATCATCCTGACCGGATCGAGCACGGGCGTGATGGGGACGCCGCAGTTCAGCATCTATAGCGCGACCAAGGCGGCGATCCGCAATCTGGCGCGCAGCTGGGCGCTCGACCTGCGCGGCACGGGCATCCGCGTCAACGTGCTGTCACCGGGGCCAACTAAAACGGAGCTGGCGTTGGAGGTTGTGGGCGAGGAAGCGTTCGATGCGCTTGGCAGCTCCACGCCGATCGGGCGTGTGGGCGATCCCTCTGAGACAGGGGCCGTGGCCGCGTTCCTGGCGTCCTCGGATAGCAGCTACATGACCGGCGGCGAGATCTTCGTCGATGGAGGCCTGGCGCAAGTCTGAGACTTTGAGCGCGAGGGCTTCGGTCATCCGAAGCCCTCGATGCGCGGCGATGATGGGGACGCGCCTAGATCCCCAGCAGCTTGCGCGCGTTCGCCTTCAACACCTTCGGCCGGATTTCGTCGCGGATGTCGATCTTGGCAAAATCCGACAGCCAGCGGTCCGGCGTGATCACCGGCCAGTCCGAGCCGAACAGCATCTTGTCCTGCAGGATCGAGTTGATGTAGCGCACCAGGATCGGCGGGAAATACTTTGGCGACCAGCCCGAGAGGTCGATGTAGACGTTCGGCTTGTGAGTCGCGACCGACAGCGCCTCTTCCTGCCAGGGGAAGGACGGGTGGGCGAGGATGATCTTGAGGTCGGGGAAATCGGCCGCGACGTCGTCCATGTACATCGGGTTGGAATATTTCAGCCGCATGCCCATGCCGCCCGGCATGCCCGAGCCGACGCCGGTCTGGCCGGTGTGGAACAGCGCGATCGCACCGCCATTGTTGATCTCTTCATAGAGCGGATAGGCCATGCGGTCGTTGGCGTAGAAGCCCTGCATGGTCGGGTGGAATTTGAAGCCGCGGACGCCGTATTCCTCGATCAGCTTGCGCGCCTCGCGCGCCCCGAGCTTGCCCTTGTGCGGATCGATCGAGACGAAGGGGATGAGGACGTCGAGATGTTCGGAGGCGACCTCCAGCATCTCGTAATTGTTGTAGCGGCGGAAGCCGGTCTCGCGCTCGGCATCGACAGGGAAGATCACGGCCGCGATGTTCTTGGAGCGGTAATAGGCCGCGGTCTCGGGCACGGTCGGCGGATGCTTGTTCGGCGACTTGAAGTATTCCGCCATCTGCGCCTGGAAATCGTCATAGCCGTCGTCGGGATGGCAGCCGCAGGGCTCCTCGGCATGGGTGTGGATGTCGATGGCGACGACATCGTCGATATTGGGCAGCTTCAGCTTCGGCATTGGTTTCCTCCCGACGGGTTGCCAAATTGATTATATGATATAACGAATTTGGCAAGGTGTCGTCGAAGCCCCTTGAGATCATGGCGATAAAATTGGGCCGATCCGGCCGCTTCTACTGTGCATGGGGTTGTTTTCACCATTTTGCTGGGCCGGAACCGGGCGGTTAACATTGACATCACCGCCTGCCATGCCTTAAGAACCGCCCCGTCCCGGGCGGTCGGTCCGCCGGCGGGAAAGATCTCATTTTGCCACATTCGCGCGTGCCGAAACGGTAGTGCCGAACACGGCCTTTCGAACGTTCAGGATTCTGCCATGAAGGTCCGTAACTCGCTGAAATCGCTGCGCGGTCGCCATCGCGCCAACCGCCTGGTCCGCCGCAAGGGCCGGGTCTATGTGATCAACAAGGTGCAGCGCCGCTTCAAGGCGCGCCAGGGCTGATATCGCCCTGCCGGGCGCTCGCGTGCCCGCAAGACCACGGCCTCACACGAGTTTGACGCCGCCTTTGCTTTGCAAGGGCGGCTTTGAGCGTTTAGACTTTCGCCATGGCAGTCAGATTCCCTTTCGCGTGCTCCCTGTGTCTGGCCCTTGTGCTGGGAACTGCCGGCCTCGCTCCGGCCTCGGCGCAGCAGGTTGAGCCGCCGGCCAAGCAGAAGAAGCTGCCTGAAGCGCCTGCAAAGCTGCCCAAGGTCGATCGCAGCAAGAATCTCGATTTCCTGTTCGGCGCGCTGAAGGCGGCCCCCGATGAGGCCAGCGCCAAGCATGTCGAGGCGCGGATCTGGGCGATCTGGCTCCAGACCCCGAGCGACACGGCAGCGCTCCTGATGTCCCGCGCCAAGACCGCAGTCGACGCGAAGAAGATCGACGTCGCGATCAAGCTCCTGGATTCGGTCATCAAGCTCAGGCCTGATTACATCGAGGCCTGGAACCGCCGTGCGACGCTCTATTACATGCAGAACGATTATGGCCGCTCCCTCGCGGACATCCAGCAAGTGCTGATCCGGGAGCCGCGCCATTTCGGCGCGCTCGCCGGCCTCGGCATGATCATGCAGGAGGTCGGCGACGATAAGCGCGCGCTCGATGCCTACCGCAAGGCGCTCGCCGTCAATCCGCACCTCGAGAAGATTCCAGATCAGGTCAAGGCGCTGACCGAGAAGGTCGAAGGCCGCGACATCTAGCTATAACTCGATCATTTCTTGAGCGATCGCCGCCGGCGTGGATTAACCACGATCGCAGGCGTTGCACCGCGAGGACTATTGCGAGGCCCGTTACAGGCCTACCTGCATGGCAGGAGCGAAAGCCATGAAGGGTTTGGTGGTCGCAGCTGTATTGCTGCTCGCGTCGGGGACGGTGAGCTTCGCCGACGAACTGTTCTGGGTGGTCGGCAACCGCGCCACCGGCAAATGCACCATCGTGACCAGCAATCCGGTCATCATCGGCGACATCTGGTTCGGCGACGGTCCCTACAAGTCCAAGACCGATGCCAAGCTTGCCCGTTCGACGATCCGCGCTTGCCCCGCAGTCACGCCCGACGAAGAAAAGGAAGAGGACGGGACGGACTAACCTGCGCTCAATGCAGGACGTTGCTGCCGCGCTCGACGAGGCTGCGGTCGGCGGCTGCGGCGTAAGCCTTTGCAAGCTCGGTCTCGAGGTGCTCGTTGATCAGGAGCAGCGCCCGCACGGCACCGCGCAGATCGCCGTTGCAGCTCGCGACGATTTCGTCGATCGCAGTGTCGTTTGATCTGAAGTTCATTGGAATTCTCCGGTTCAAATCAGGACAAATCCTGCCGGTCTTTCCCGCATCGCCCGAAGTTGCGAGGAGGATCGGCGCCCACCCGCGCCTAGATGGCCGAACCGACCATGGCGATTATATGGAAGCAGCGATGACGCCTGCATGAAGCTGTTCCGGGGCTTGCGTACGCTCTCGGATCGTTGTTGATTTTATTGAGTTTTTTGGTTCGGCAATTGTACACATATCCACAGCCCGGCAGTTTCGGTGGAGGCGCGGCAAGCCGGCGGCGAAACTGCCACCCGTCAGACCCGTAACTGCCCTGTGCCCAGGATCACCCGGATTCTCCCCATGATCGTGATGTCAGTCGTGACGGCGCTGGTTCTGCTGGCGCTGGTCACCCAGGCGGGGATAGTCGCCGTGCAACGCGCCCATCCACCGCAGGGCCGGATGATCGAGGTCGACGGCGCGACGCTCCATGTCGTCGATATCGGCCCGCGCGATCCGGGTCTTCCGATCGTGATGCTGCACGGCGCAAGCTCCAACCTCGAAGCGATGCGCCGGCCGCTCGGTGACATCCTCGCCCGGGATCATCGCGTGATTCTGATCGACCGCCCCGGCCATGGCTGGAGCACGCGCGCGCGGCGGCAGGATTCGACGCCGCAGATCCAGGCGCGGATGATCGATGAGGCGCTTCACAAGCTCGGGATCGATCGCGCGGTTTTCGTGGTGCATTCCTGGAGCGGCGCGCTCGGGGCGCGGATCGCGCTCGATCACCCGCACCGCGTTGCCGGTCTCGTGATGCTCGCGCCGGTCACGCATCCCTGGCGCGGTGGTGTCGGGCGCTACAACGAGATCATCGCAACGCCCGTGATCGGTCCGCTGCTCGCCTACACCATCACGCTGCCGCTCGGCTACGTCCTCGCTGAATCCGGCGCGCGCAACGTCTTTCTGCCGCAAATCATGCCGGATGGCTTCGTCAAGGATTCCGCGACGCCGCTCTTGCTGCGTCCCCGCGAGTTCATCGCCAATGCCTATGATCTGGTGACTCTGAAACAGTCCGTCGCCGCGCAAGTTGCGCGCTATGGCGACATTTCCGTGCCGGTGACGATCATCGCCGGCGAGCCCGACAAGACGGTGAAAACCAGCATCCACGCGCGCCCATTCGCCGCGGCGGTGCCGAATGCGAGGTTGATCGTGCTGCCCGACCTCGGGCACATGGTGCAGATTGCCGTACCAGATCTCGTGAAGTCAGAGATCGAGACGATGATCGGCAAGATCGTTCCGGCGCAGGCGGCCGCCGATTAAAGCGTTTTCGAGCGAAACTCCAGCGGCCGCCGTTCGCGCGCTTACTGCTTGATCTTCCCGTCCTTGTCGAACTGCGACACATAGGCCCAGAGATTGTTGATCTCGGTCTCGTTCTTGATGCCGGCGAACGCCATCTTGGTGCCGGGGATCTTGGCCTTGGGGTCCTTGATGTATTCCTTGAACGTGGCCTCGTCCCAGGTGATGCCGGAATTCTTGTTCGCATCCGAATAATTGTAGTCCGGAGCCGTGCCCGACTTGCGGCCGTTGAGGCCGTTGAGCTCGGGGCCGACCTTGTTCTTGGCGCCTTCGCCGATCGCGTGGCAGGCCAGGCACTTGTTGAACGATGTCTTGCCGGCCGCGACATCCTGCGCCATCGCGGCGGGTGCGGTGGCAATCACGGTGAGGATCGTCAGTGCGCCAAAAGTCAGTTTTGTCATCGGGTGCTCTTCGTCTCTTCCCTGGTGGGTCTGGTCAGTCTCTTGTCTGATCGACAATCGCCGGCCCGCCGCTTTTGGCAGGCCTGCTCGGCTTGGACAAGCCGCCAAACCATGACAGGTTTCACGGTTTCCTGCTTGTCCCAGAGCGAACTCGCTTCAGATCCTCGCTCCGACTTTCGGATGGCCTACCCAAACAAGCGCGGACGTGGTTGATTTGCCGCGACAAATTGGGATCATGCGGCGCGAGCCGGAAGGATATGTCAATGGCCATCATGATGCCTGCGAGCGACCAGGCGGTGCTGGCGCGCCGCGCGGAGATCATTGCTGCGCTGCGCGCAATCGTGCCGGGCGAGGGCGTGATCGACAGTGCCGCCGAGATGCGGGCCTACGAATCCGACGGGCTGACCGCCTACCGGCAGCCGCCGATGGTCGTGGTGCTGCCGGATACGACCGAGCAGGTCTCGCTCATCCTGAAATATTGTGCCGCGCAGGGTATCAAGGTGGTGCCGCGCGGCTCCGGCACCTCTTTGTCCGGCGGCGCGTTGCCGCTCGAAGACGGCGTGCTGCTCGGGCTCGGCAAGTTCAAGCGCATCCGCGAGATCGATTTCGACAACCGCGTCGTCGTCACCGAGCCCGGCGTCACCAACCTCGCGATCAGCCAGGCGGTTGCGCATGCCGGCTTCTACTACGCGCCCGATCCGTCCTCGCAGATCGCCTGCTCGATCGGCGGCAATGTCGCCGAGAATTCCGGCGGGGTGCATTGCCTGAAATACGGCATGACCACCAACAACGTGCTCGGTTGTGAGATCGTGCTGATGAGCGGCGAGATCCTGCGCATCGGCGGCAAGTCGGCGGAGAACCCAGGCTATGACCTCATGGGCGTCATCACCGGCTCGGAAGGCCTGCTCGGCGTCATCACCGAGATCACGGTGCGGATTCTGCAAAAGCCTGAGACCGCTCGCGCGCTGATGGTCGGCTTCGCCCAAGTCGAGGCGGCCGGCGAGTGCGTGGCGCGCATCATCGGCGCCGGCATCATCCCCGGCGGCATGGAGATGATGGACAAGCCCGCGATCCACGCCGCAGAGGCCTTCGTCCACGCCGGCTATCCCCTCGACGTCGAAGCGCTCCTCATCATCGAGCTCGACGGGCCCAAGATCGAGGTCGACGAGCTGATCACGCGCGTCGAGGCCATCGCCAATGCCTGCGGCTCGACCACCTGCCAGATCTCGACCTCGGAGGCCGAGCGCAATCTGTTCTGGGCCGGTCGCAAGGCCGCCTTTCCGGCCGTGGGCCGCATCTCGCCCGACTATCTCTGCATGGACGGGACGATTCCCCGCGGCGCGCTGCCGAAGGCGCTCGCCCGTATCCGCGAGCTCTCGGAAAAATACCAGCTTGGCTGCGCCAACGTGTTCCACGCCGGCGACGGCAATCTGCATCCGCTGATCCTCTATGATGCCAACAAGCCCGGCGAGATCGAGCGCGCCGAAGCGTTCGGAGCCGACATCCTGCGTGCCTGCGTCGAGTTTGGCGGTGTGCTCACCGGTGAGCACGGCGTCGGTATCGAGAAGCGCGATCTGATGGGCGACATGTTCAGCGAGATCGATCTCAACCAGCAGCAGCGGTTGAAATGCGCCTTCGACGCCCAGGGACTGCTCAATCCCGGGAAAGTATTTCCGACCCTGCACCGCTGCGCCGAGCTCGGCCGCATGCATGTCCATGCGGGCAAGCTGGCATTTCCGGATATTCCCCGATTCTGAGCGAGCCGATCATGCGGCGGGCGTAAACGGGCGGGCCGCCAACGTTCGCAACCAACCTCGCCGCATTCTGATCGTCCAAGGTCAAAAGGAGCCGCCCGGGAGACCCCGGCGGCTCCTGCTTGTATCGATTCCGGGTTGGTCGTCAGTAACCGCGCTTCGTGCCGTTCATGGAGCCTCATATCAGCTCGTATTGCGTACGCTCACGCTTGGCCAGCAAGGCCAGCGCCTGCCCTGCGATATGGCTCTTGAAATGCGGGCTGTCCTGATGCGCCCTGAAGGCGGCTTCATCGTGGAATAATTCGTAGAACAGGAATTGAGCCCCGTTGTCCTTGGCGCGGCCGATAAGGAACAGTTTTACGCCCGGCTCGCTTTGCGCCTGCGGGAGGAAGTCGCGCAGGATCTCGGCAACACGATTGGCCTCTTCGGGCTTCGCTTCCCACTGCGCCACGACCAAAAGACCGCCGCCGCTGACCGCCTGGTAGAAGGTTTGCTGGTTCGTCGCCTGCTCGTTCATGACGAAAACTCCATTGGAGAGAGGATCATACGATCAGTAGCGAAGTTTGCATGGCAATGGTTCGATAGTGATCGAAGTGCGACATCGCGCGGAAGCGGCGCGACGCGGCACGGTCCAGATCTTGAAAGTAACGAGACCGCGACGCGGTCGAACCACGAAGGCGGTTGCAGCTCGGCCTTCATCCTTCGGGACGCTTGCGCCGCAAGCTCCTCCGCGCTCCGGCCGCGATGCTCCGAGGCGGTGCCCTTCATGCGTCGAATTGATTTTCCGCGCGAATTTCGCTACCGCCTCTTCCCGTGGATACGCTCAGGGTCAGAGACGCCAAAGACGTCGAAGAGGTGGTGCGCGCGGCGATTGCCAATGAGCAGCCGCTCGAGATCATCGGTCATGGCAGCAAGCGCAGCATTGGCCACGCCATGGCGACCAACGCCGTGCTCGACGTCTCCGCGCTCAATGCCGTCACCTCCTACGAGCCGAACGAGCTGATCGTCACGCTCCAGGCCGGGGCGCCGCTTGCCGACGTGCTGTCGCTGATCGATGCCAAGAACCAGCAATTCGCCTTCGAGCCGATGAACACGGCGCCGCTGCTCGGCACGCCGGTGTCAGGCACCATCGGCGGCATGATCGCGGCCGGGCTCGCCGGTCCAAGGCGGATCAGGGCGGGCGGGGCGCGTGATCATCTGCTCGGGGCGCATGCCGTCTCCGGCTTCGGCGACAGCTTCAAGACCGGCGGCAAGGTGGTGAAGAACGTCACCGGCTACGATCTCTGCAAGCTCCTCGCGGGGTCGTGGGGCACGCTGTCGGTGATGACCGAGGTCACGCTCAAGGTGATGCCGAAGCCGGAGGCGGAGCGGACGCTGTTGCTGCGCGGGTTAGAGGATGCCGCCGCCAACAAGGCCATGACTGCGGCCCTTGGCTCACCCTTCGACGTCTCCGGTGCCGCGCATCTGCCGAAATCGGCACTCCGGGCCGAGACCGAGGGGCTGGGCGACATCGTGGGCCAGGGCGAGGCGCTGACCGTGCTGCGGCTCGAGGGCATCACCGCATCTGCCGCGCACCGCGCCGGCTCGCTGCGCGAATTGCTGGCGCCGTTTGGAATCGCGACGCTGATCGAGGATGCGGCATCTGCCGCGCTGTGGGGCGCGATCCGCGATGTGCTGCCCTTCGCGGCCGGCGGTGCGCTCGGCGCCTGGCCGGTGTGGCGGATCGTCTGTCCGCCGGCCTCGGGCGCGGCACTCGGGATCGAATTGGCGCGCCAGACGGGCGGCGATTTGATCTACGATTGGGGCGGCGGCCTGATCTGGGCGGCATTGCCGCCGAAGCCGGACGCGCATGCACCGGTCGTCCGTGCGCGCGCGAATGCGGTTGGGGGACATGCCACGCTGATCCGGGCCGCCGAGCAGGTCAGGCGCGATGTCGATGTGTTCCACCCACAGGCGCCGGGCATTGCCGCGCTGAGCGAGCGGGTGCGCGCCAGCTTCGATCCGAAGACCATTCTCAACCGGGGGCGGCTCACGCGGAGCGCTGGCTGAATGAAGACCGAATTCTCACTCGCGCAGCTCGCCGACCCCGACATCGCGGAAGCCGACAAGATCTTGCGCGCCTGCGTCCATTGCGGCTTCTGCACCGCAACCTGTCCGACCTATGTGCTGCTCGGCGACGAGCTCGACAGCCCGCGTGGCCGCATCTACCTGATCAAGGAGATGCTGGAGAAGGATCAGGCCCCGACCGCCGAGGTGGTCAAGCATATCGACCGTTGCCTGTCGTGCCTTGCCTGCATGACGACCTGCCCCTCCGGCGTGAACTACATGCATCTCGTCGACCAGGCCCGGGTCCGGATCGAGCAGCGCTATCGGCGGCCGCTGGCCGAGCGGCTGTTGCGCAAGGTGCTGGCCTTGGTCCTGCCGGACCCGCAGCGCTTCCGCATCAGCATGTGGCTGGCGCGGCTGGCCCGTCCGCTCAGCGTCTTGCTGCCGACGCCCCGGCCTTCAGCGACGGCCGGATTGATCCCACGCATCAAGGCGATGCTGGCGCTGGCTCCGAACCGGCTGCCGCCCGCGGGGCCTGCCGCGGGCAGCGTATTCGCCCCGCTCGGCAAGAAGCGCGGACGTGTGGCGCTGCTGCAGGGCTGCGCCCAGCAGGTGCTGGCGCCGCGCATCAACCAGGCCGCCATCAGCCTCCTCACCCGCCATGGCATCGAGGTCGTCCTGGTCCGGGACGAGCAGTGCTGCGGGGCGCTGACCCATCATCTCGGCAATGATGAGGATGCGCTGGCGCGAGCGCGCGCCAACGTCGCGGCGTGGAGCGCGGAGGCAGCCGGCGAGGGGCTGGACGCCATCCTGGTGACGACCTCCGGCTGCGGCACCGTCATCAAGGACTACGGCTATCTCCTGCGCGAGGACACCGCGTTCGCGGCTGATGCGGCGAAGGTGTCGGCGCTCGCCAAGGACATCACCGAATACGTCGCCGGCCTCGGACTCGCGACGACTGCGAGACAGGACAACATCGTCGTCGCCTATCACTCCGCGTGTTCGCTGCAGCACGGGCAGAAAATCACAGGCCTTCCGAAAGAATTGCTTTTCAAGAATGGATTCGTGGTGAAAGATGTACCCGAGAGCCATTTGTGTTGCGGCTCGGCGGGGACCTACAACATTCTCCAGCCCGAGCTTGCGGGTCGGTTGCGCGATCGCAAGGTCGCCAACATCGCGAGCGTCAAGCCGGACATGATTGCCGCGGGCAATATCGGCTGCATGGTGCAGATTGCCAGTGGCACGTCAGTTCCGGTCGTACACACGATTGAGCTTCTCGATTGGGCTACGGGCGGATCGCGGCCGGCACTGAACGCGCAAGCTTGAGCTTCAAAGGCTGAGCTTTCGTCCGGAGGTGACGGCGCAACGGGGCCCGATCGACCATTGTTCGGCGGCAACAGGAGGACCACGATGGCGAAAGCGAAGAAGAAGAAAAGCAAGAAGGCCAAAAAGGCCAAAAAGGCTGTAGCGGCGAAGAAGGCCGCGAAGAAGACAGCCAAGAAGTCTGCCAAAAAGACTGCGAAGAAAGCTGCAAAGAAATCTGCCAAGAAGGCAGCCCCGAAGAAGGCCGCCAAGAAGGCTGCGGCAAAGTCGGCCAAGAAAGCCGCTCCCAAGAAGGCCGCGAGGAAAGCGGCACCGAAGAAGGCGAAGGCAGCGCCTGCTCCGAAGCCGTCAGCACCGGCAGAGGCTCCGGCTCCCGAGCCCGCCGCCGAGACAAGCTGGGCGATGCCTTCGTCTTCTGCGGAATCGGCGTCGGCCGAGGGACAGAGGTAGGGCCTCGGGCTCTCGTCGCCCCTTGGAAATCTGCAACAGAAGGGCCGCGGCGCTATGTGCTGCGGCCCTTTTGCATCGTCCCTGGCAAGGTTTGGTCGCACCGCTCCCGGCGCCAGGTTGATTCGTGGCCTGGGTATCACGCTGTCCGAGAATCCCCGGACTTTCCCGGGCCTTCTGTGCACCTCGGACTGCAAATAATGTGATCTAGAAGCCACACATGCTGACAACCTTTCGTGGAATCGTCAAAACGCCTAAAAAGTCGGCAGATGCCCGCGCTTTTTGCTTCACGGTTCCTGTCCCCCAATCCAAATTGCCGCAGCGATGAAATTTGCAATCAGGTCGAGCGCCCCGGGGGCTTCCGGGATCCGACTGGGGTCTAAGAACTGGCGATGGGGATCGAAATGAAAAAAGTGACTTTGTTGGCCACGGCGCTGGCAATGGTAACGGGTTCGGCTTTCGCGGCAGACTTGCCCGTGAAGGCGCTGAAAGCCCCGCCGCCGCCTGCCTTCGATCCCTGGGATATCGCCTTCGGCGCCGGCATCATGAGCGATTACATCTTCCGCGGCGTTACGCAGTCCAACCATAATCCGTCGGTCACGGCCTATTTCGAGCCGCGCTACAACGTCAACAAAGACCTGCAGCTCTACATCGGTGCGTCCGCGGAGAGCATCTCGTTCCCGAACCGCGCCGCGGCCGAAGTCGACATCTACGGCGGTATCCGCCCGACCTTCGGCATGTTCGCCTTCGACTTCGGTGTCTGGGGCTATCTCTATCCTGGCGGAAGCTGCTTCGGCTCGCAGGGCACCCTCGCCCAGGGCAATTGCGGCACCGACATCGATTACTCTCAGGGCGCTATCGGCCTTCCGATCAACGGCAATTTCGCCAAGAAGGACGCGAGCTTCTTCGAGGCCTATGCCAAGCTGAACATCAACATCAACGACCAGTGGACGGTCGGCTTTAACGAGTACTACTCGCCAAACTTCCTCAACCTTGGTGCCTGGGGCAACTACGCTTCGATCACCGCCAAGTGGACCGCGCCGAGCACGATCTTCGGTGCCAGCGGCGTCGGCATGTACGTGTCGGGTGAGTTCGGCCGGCAGTGGCTCGGCACCTCCGACATCTTCTACGGCATCGCGGGCGATCCGGTGTACGCGAACGGCATCAAGGAGCCGAGCTACAACACCTGGAACGTCGGCGTCGGCTTCACCTACAAGGTGTTCACGCTCGATCTGCGCTACTACGACACCGACCTGAAGAAGGGCGATTGCAACGCCTTCACCAGCGACTACACCGCGAAGTTCGACGGCAGCTTCACCCCGATCAACCCGGGCGGCTTCGGCTCCAACTGGTGCAGCGCGGCCGGCGTCGCCAAGCTCTCATTCGACCTGACGGCGATGAGCAATCTGAAGTAAGTCTTCTGACCGAGACGACTTGAGGAGGGCGGCAGAGCGATCTGCCGCCCTTTTGCTTTTGGGGCTGGTGAGAGGGATGCTCGACCGCTGCGCGAGAGCGCGACGTGTGGGGCTGAAGATCGACGCTGACGCCTCGCACTCCGGATTGCGTTTGCAGTGTGGATTTGTGGATGTGAACCGCGTCTCGTTCTCCTGGCCCGGACGCAGCGCTGCTTCAGCGGTGCTGCAGAGCCGGGGCCCATCCTTCTGGAGTGCGACTGGAGTACGACATCTGGGTGCCGGCGCTGCGCCGCAACGCTGAAGGGCCTTGCGGCCTGTCCGGGACACGAGAGGAGGCAGCTGGACCTTCGGTGGCGCTGACCGAGGGGCGCCACGTCCCTTTGCGCCTCAGGGCGCGACGGTCGGCTCCGCCTCGACCGGTTCACGGCCCCTGCCGACAACGTGGATCGCACCGTCCTTCACCAAGGCCACCTTCCGCGTGTGGAAGGCGTCGAGCGTCGAGCGGTGGCCGATCGAGACGATGGTGGCCTGCGGCAGCTTCTCCGCCAGGAGCCGGTACAGCCGGGCCTCCGACGGCTCATCCAGCGAGGCAGTCGCCTCGTCCAGGAACAGATAGTCCGGCGCATGCAGCAGTGCGCGCGCAAGCCCCAGGCGCTGCTGCTCGCCGAGCGACAGCATCCGGTTCCAGTGACCGTCCTCGTCGAGCCGTCCGGCGAGGTCAGGCAGCCCGACCGCGATCAGCGCGTCGTGCACTTGCGCCGCGCTGAACGCGCCGGGCGCTGCCGGATAGACAACGGCATCGCGCAGCACGCCGACCGGAAAATAGGGCCGTTGCGGTAGCATCATCAGTTTTGCCTTCGCCGGAATGACAACCGTGCCGGTACCGAACGGCCAAATGCCGGCGATGGCCCGGAACAGCGTGGACTTGCCGGAGCCCGACGGTCCGGTCACCAACACGCGCTCCGGGGACTGAATCGTGAAGGCCTTGGCGGCCACCAGCGGCGTGCCGTTGGGCAGGTTAACGCAGAGCTGCTCGAGGTCGATATGACGGCCGCCGGCGACCTCCAGGGCGATGGCAGGCTCACGTGCCGGCAAATTCGCCGCCGATTCGACCGACATCTCGAAGCCATCGAGGCGCGCAACGATCGAGCGCCACTCCGCCAGCGACCGGTAGGCCGTGACGAAGAACGACAATGCGCCCTGGACGCTGGAGAAGGCGGATGCGGTCTGCATCATGTCGCCGAGCTGGATCTTCTTGGCGAAGAAGGCCGGCGCCACCAGCACGTAGGGAAAGATCACTGCGGCCTGCTGGTAGCTGGCCGTGAACGCGGTGAGGCGTTTGGTCCGGCTCATGATGCCGTACCAGTTGGCGATCACGAAACCGAAGCGATCGAGCAGGCGGGCGCGTTCGGCGCCTTCTCCCCTGAGCAGCGCGATCTGCTCGGAATTCTCGCGGACGCGGACCAGGTTGAAGCGGAAGTCGGCTTCGTAACGTTGCTGCTCGAAATTGAGGTTGACCAGCGGTGCGCCGATCCAGTGCGTCAGCGCGGTGCCGAAGATCGCGTAGATCAGTGCGCCCCAGCACAGATAGCCTGGGATCATGAGATCGGTGCCGAACAGGCGCAGCGGCGCGGCGTTGGAAAGGCCCCAAAGGATGATCACGAAGGAGAACAGCGTCACGATCGACGAGAGCAGGCCGAGCCCGATGGTCAGGGTCTGCTCGACGAAGTTCTTGACGTCCTCGGTGATGCGCTGGTCCGGGTTGTCGGCCGCATCGCCCTTGAGCTGCATGCGGTAATGCGTGGCGCCCCCGAGCCATTCACCGAGATAATGCCGAGTGAGCCATTGCCGCCAGCGAATCTGGAGCCACTGGTTCAGGTAAAGCTTGTAGACGGCCAGCGCGATATAGGTGAACGCGAGCGCGATGAAGATCCAGATCTCCCGCACGAAGCTGTCCCAGTCGCTGGTCTGGAGCGCGCTGTAGAACCGGTTCTGCCACTGGTTCACCAGCACGTCGATCGCGACCAGCGCCAGCTCCATCGCGACCACGGCGGCGAGCAGGCCGCGGCCGGCCCATTTGTCCTCGGATCGGAAATAGGGGGCTGCGATTCGCCAGACGATCGCGAGCGCGGCGCTGATGTTCTTCACAGAGCGGGGTCTCCTCGGGGGTATGCGCAACTGCCTGTAGCAACGGCAGAAACAAGCGCGCTTAGACTAAAGTCGCAAGTTGTGCAATTTGCGTTGTCCCGGCCGGCGACCCTAGCATGGACGTTGACGGCGCGGGGCGGGGGCATTCGGACTTCGCGAGCTTGTGAGCGGACGGGAACCGCTTCATTCGCGAGGAATTCGCGTCCAACTCGGGGGTTATCGCTTCCAGCGTCAAGCAGGACCGGCTCTCCACGCGGGCCGCCTGCCGCAAACAGGCGTGGGGGAGGAAGCCATGTGGAATCAAATCTACAATCCGCTGAACAATGCGGCACTGTCGACCGTCGCGGCAGCCGTTCCGGTCGTCTCGCTCCTGGTCATGATCGCGAGCGGGCGCGTGAAAGCGCACATCGCGGCCGTGATCGCCGTGATCATCACCAACCTGATCGCGATCTTGATCTTCACCATGCCGGCGGGCATGTCGATCCGCGCCTCGGCGCTCGGCATCGTCACCGGCTTCTTTCCCATCGGCTGGATCGTCCTCAACGTCATCTTCCTCTACCAGGTCACGGTGAGCACCGGGCGCTTTGAATTGCTCAAGCGCGCCATCGGCGGTGTCACCGAGGACCGGCGCCTACAGCTCTTGCTGGTCGCGTTCTCGTTCGGCGCCTTCTTCGAAGGCGCCTCGGGCTTCGGCACGCCGGTCGCGATCACTGGCGCGGTGCTGATCGGGCTCGGCTTCTCGCCGCTCGCAGCCTCCGGCCTGTCGCTGATCGCCAACACGGCGCCGGTCGCCTATGGCGCGCTGGGCACGCCAATCCAGGGACTTGCTTCCGTCACCGGGCTCGATCCCTACATCCTGGGCGCGATGGTCGGCCGGCAATTGCCGTTCTTCTCGCTGATCGTGCCGTTCTGGGTGGTCTGGGCGTTCGCGGGCTGGCGGGGCATGAAGGATGTCTGGCCGGCGATTCTCGTCACCGGCGTGTCGTTCGCGATCCCCCAGTATGTGATTTCGAACTACGTCAATCCCTGGATCGTCGACATCGGGGCGTCGCTGATCTCGATGGGCGCGCTCATCCTGTTCCTGAAAGTGTGGCAGCCGCGGCAGCTCTGGTTGTCGCCGGAGCTGCGCGGCCATGACGAATCGGCCGCGCAGATGGAAAAGGCAACGCCGCTGGACAAGACGCCGCTGACCCAGTCCGAGCTGTGGAGCGCGCTTTTGCCCTGGATCATCGTCTGTATCGTGATGCTGATCTGGGGCAACGGCGCATTCAAGACCTGGGCGAACTCGGTCTTCACCTGGAACTACCCCGTTCCCGACCTGCACCAGATGATCAACAAGATGCCGCCTGTGGCGGCCAAGCCGACGCCGGAGGGCGCGGTGTTCGCGTTCACCTATCTGTCGTTCACCGGCACCGGCATGCTGATCGCGGCGATCATCTCCGGCTTGCTGATGGGGGTTGGGCCGGGACGCCTGCTGGTCGAGTACGGCCGCACGATCCGGCTGTGCGCGATCTCGCTGATCACCATTTCGGCGATGCTCGCGATCGGCACGCTCACCCGCCTCTCGGGTGTCGACGCGACGCTCGGTCTCGCCTTCGCGGCGACCGGTGTGCTCTATCCCTTCTTCGGCACGCTGCTCGGTTGGTTGGGCGTGGCGCTGACGGGATCGGACACCGCCTCGAACATCCTGTTCGGCAATTTGCAGAAGATCACCTCCGAGCAGATCGGCCTGTCGCCGGTGCTGATGGCGGCGGCGAACTCCTCCGGCGGCGTGATGGGCAAGATGATCGACGCGCAGTCGATCGTGGTCGCCTCCACCGCGACGCGGTGGTACGGCCACGAGGGCTCGATTCTGCGCTTCGTGTTCTGGCACTCGATCGTGCTGGCCTGCTTGGTCGGCGTGCTCGTGACGCTGCAGGCCTATGTCTGGCCGTTCACGGCGCTGGTCCTGAAGTAGCCGTCAGCGTCGCGCTTCGACAAATCCCCGCGAGGTTCATCCCCGCGGGGATGTTTGCGTCGGCCGCGAACCTTCTCAACGGCACGGCTGTCCTATAGAAGGTGCCGCAAATCAGGTCGCTCGAGAGGTCTCATGGTTTCGCTTCTGCGATTGGTGTGCGCTGTGGTTGCAATGCTCGCGATGTCCACGCTCGCGCGTGCCGAGGAGGGGTTTCCCTTCGGCACCGAGATGACGCTGGAGGCGTTGCCGCAGGCAGGCTCGAAACGGATTCCGAACATCGAGATCGGCGACAATGGGGAGGTCGTGCTGGAGCTCTGGTGCAAGGGCGGCAAGGGCCAGTTCTCGGTTGCCGGCAACACCGTGATCTTCGTCCCCACCCAGATCCAGGACCGTTCCTGTCCGCCTGCAAAGGCGCAGGCCGATGACGAGCTCGTCGCCGCACTCGGCAGCGTCGAGACCTGGAAGCGCCAGGGTGACGTCCTCATGCTCACAGGTCCCAAGCCGCTGCGCTTTCGCGTCAACGGCAATTAAAGCATGATCCGGAAAAGTGTGCAGCGGTTTTCCGAAAAGATCATGCTCAAACAATAACCTGAAGCGCGATGGTGATTCATCCTGATCCCATCGCGGTTTAGGTCTCGCTCGCGGCACTCTCATGTCCCGGACAAGGCGCATCGCCTAAAGCATGATCCGGAAAAGTGCGAAGCGGTTTTCCGGAAAGATCATGCGTAAACAACAAGCTAAAGCGCGATGACGATTCATCCAAATCTCATCGCGCTTTAGGCGATGCGACGCAGGGCCGGGACCCAGGAATTCATCCCCGACTTCGCGTGCAGCCTCTTGGGGGGGCGGCTCTGAAGCGCTGTCGCGCTGCGTCCGGGGCACGGTAGCTCGGCCTACTTCCACACCGACTTGTCGGCATCCCAGCGCTGGCCCTTCAGCTCCTGGGCAAGCGCCTCGATCGAGCCGTTGTCGTCGGGCAGATCGCCTTCTTCGTCCGGGCTCGCGTCCTCGGACAAATTGAGCTTGGCACCGCTGCTCTCGTCGGCGGTGGTGGTTGCGGGGCTGCCGATCCAGAGCATGAGCTTGTCGGTGGCGCCCGGCTTGTCGGGCGATACGAGCCCTGCGACCTCGATCGTGTCGGTGAGCTCGAGCGCCGGAAAATCCTGGTTCGGCCGCTTGAACACCAGCTTAAGCTTGCCGGTGGCCGGATTGAAGTTTTGCGACACCGGCTTTGCCGCGAGTGTCCTGCTCAGCACGTTCGCCACCGCGGTCGCAAGCTTGCCCTTGTTGATCTTGTCGCCCTCGCGCCAGTCGGCCGCGGGGAAGCGGATGGTGCGGTCCATCTCGGTCATGCCCGCAGTCCAGCCAGCGGCCGTGACGCCGGGCATCGCCTTGAATTTCGACAGCAGCGCGCCCGCGCGCTCGGGATCGACCGACATGTTGATGGTCTGCTCGCCCGCGCGCAGCGCATCGCAGCCGACATTGAGGCTCGCCAGCGTCACCTCGACCTCCTGGCCCTTCAGGCTCTTCAGGAAGTCGGTCGCAGCGTCGAGCTTGACCTTGACTGCGATCGCTTCCGGCGAGACGTCGGTGAAATCCTTCGGCTGCGGCGTGATGCCGTCGTCGGAGGTCTGACTGTCCAGGAATTCTCTTTCGCTGAGATCGGAATTGTCGGGCGAGGTGACCTCGGTCACCGCCTGACCGATCGCGATCTGGCCGCGGAATTCGAACGTGTCGCCGGACTGTTTGCGCGTCAGCTTGACGCTGACCGGCGACTTCTCGCCGAGGCTCTGCGTCGTTCCCGTCAGCGTCTGGCCGGCGACCTGGAGATTGACGACGAACCGGTCCTTGCGCTCGGAGTTTTTCGCGACCGGGTAACAGACGTCGAGCACCGCCGCGGTGACCGTCTTGCCCTGCCGTGTCTCCTTCAGGATCACGTCGGCATTGCCGTCCATCAGCCCGTCGATCGAGGTGAAATAGCGCGTCTCGGTTCCGCCCGGCACTGTCGACTTCGGCGACAGCTTCATCTGGGCGGAGGCCGGATGCGGCGAAACGGTGAGCAGGGCCGCCAAAACGGCTGTCGAACAAACCAGAAGCGCACGCATTGATGAGATCCTCGGGCAACGGGCATGATCCGGAAAAGTGTGAAGCGGTTTTCCGAGAGGATCATGCCCAAACGATCAGAATCGGCGCGCCACCGTAGTGGGTTTTGGCCGCTGGTTGAATCGGAAAGCGAGGAGGCAGGGTCGGCAAAAAAGAAGGCCGCCTGGAGGCGGCCTTCGCAACACTTTCATTGGGATGGAGGCTTAGAAGCCGCCCATGCCGCCGCCGGGGGGCATGGCGGGCGGAGCTTCCTTCTTCGGCAGCTCGGCGACCATGGCTTCGGTGGTGACCAGCAGGCCGGCCACGGAGGAGGCGTCCTGCAGCGCGGTGCGCACCACCTTGGCCGGATCGATGATGCCCTTCTCGACCATGTCGACATAGTCCTCGTTCTGGGCGTCGAAGCCGAAGGTCTCGGACTTGTTCTCCAGGATCTTGCCGACGACGATCGAGCCTTCCACGCCCGCGTTCTCGGAGATCTGGCGGATCGGGGCCTCCAGTGCCTTCAGCACGATGTTGATGCCGGCCTGGACGTCGTCATTGGCGTTGGTGAGACGGCCGACCGCCTTCTTGGCGCGGAGCAGCGCGACGCCGCCGCCTGGGACGATGCCTTCCTGCACCGCGGCGCGGGTGGCGTTGAGCGCGTCCTCGACGCGGTCCTTCTTCTCCTTGACCTCGATCTCGGTGGCGCCGCCGACGCGGATCACCGCGACGCCGCCGGCGAGCTTGGCGAGGCGCTCCTGGAGCTTCTCGCGGTCGTAGTCCGAGGTGGTCTCCTCGATCTGAGCCTTGATCTGGCCGACGCGGGCCTCGATCTCCGGCTTCTTGCCGGCGCCCTTGACGATCGTGGTGTTCTCCTTGTCGATCACCACCTTGCCCGCGCGTCCCAGCATCTTCACCGTGACGTTCTCGAGCTTGATGCCGAGCTCCTCGGAGATGAGCTGGCCGCCGGTGAGGATCGCGATGTCCTCCAGCATGGCCTTGCGGCGGTCACCGAAACCCGGCGCCTTGACGGCGGCGACCTTGAGGCCGCCACGGAGCCGGTTGACGACCAGGGTGGCCAGCGCCTCGCCCTCGACGTCCTCGGCGATGATGACGAGCGGCTTGCCCGACTGCACCACGGCTTCGAGCACCGGCAGCATGGCCTGCAGGCCCGAGAGCTTCTTCTCGTGCAGGAGGATGTAGGCGTCCTCGAGCTCGGCGGTCATCTTCTCGGCATTGGTGACGAAGTAGGGGCTGAGATAGCCGCGGTCGAACTTCATGCCCTCGACGATGTCGACCTCGGTGTCGAGCGACTTGTTCTCCTCGACGGTGATGACGCCCTCGTTGCCGACCTTCTGCATCGCCTGGGCGATCATCTTGCCGATGGCGGCATCGCCGTTGGCCGAGATGGTGCCGACCTGGGCGACCTCGGAGGAGGCGGCGACCGGTTTGGCGCGCTTTTCGATATCCTTGACGACCGCGGCAACCGCGGTGTCGATGCCGCGCTTGAGGTCCATCGGGTTCATGCCGGCGGCAACCGCCTTGGCGCCTTCGCGCACGATGGCCTGGGCCAGCACGGTCGCGGTGGTGGTGCCGTCGCCGGCGAGGTCGTTGGTCTTGGAGGCGACCTCACGCACCATCTGGGCGCCCATGTTCTCGAACTTGTCCTCGAGCTCGATCTCCTTGGCGACGGTGACGCCGTCCTTGGTGATGCGGGGCGCGCCGAAGCTCTTCTCGATGACGACGTTGCGGCCCTTCGGACCGAGCGTCACCTTGACGGCGTTGGCGAGAACGTCGACGCCGCGCAGCATGCGTTCGCGCGCGTCTCCGGAAAACTTGACGTCTTTGGCAGCCATGGTCTGCAGTCCCTCTTGTTTCGTGATGTGTCTTGTTTCGTGCGTGCGGCGCTGTCTTCGTCATTGCCGGGCTTGACCCGCCTGCGCGGCCGAAGCCGCTTCGGCGTGGCGTAGGCCCGGCAATCCATCATCTTGTGAGGAAGGATGGATGCCCGGGTCGAGCCCGGGCATGACAGCGGAGCATTCAGTGGCCGTTCAGGCGGGTGGCCTTAGGCCAGCACGCCCATGATGTCCGACTCCTTCATGATCAGGAGCTCTTCATTGTCGATCTTGACCTCGGTGCCCGACCACTTGCCGAACAGCACGCGGTCGCCGACCTTGAGGTCGATCGGAATCAGCTTGCCGGTCTCGTCGCGGCCGCCGGGGCCGACGGCGACGACCTCGCCCTGCGACGGCTTTTCCTTGGCGGTGTCGGGAATGATGATGCCGCCCTTGGTCTTTTCCTCGGCGTCGATACGTTTGACCACGACACGGTCATGCAGCGGACGAAATTTGGATTTAGCCATGACGTTTCCCTTTGGAGGCTCGCTTCGGAAGTAGTGGAAGTCGGTGGGGCGGCGCTTCCGTCCACCCTCTCCTCGAGGATCGAACGGCGCGCTTAGCAATCGGGCTTTCCGAGTGCTAATAGTGGGCCCGGAAATATGGCTTGGCTGCGATCCTGTCAAGCAAAGGTGGTTAAGCGGTTGTTGAGGCGGATATAGGATGGTGGCATTGGAAACTCGTTCGGAGCGCCGGCGTATAGAAGGACGTCATTGCTCCGGCAGCGGTTTTGCGCTTGGCTGCGGGAGGGGTGCGGCCATGGTCTTGTTCGGGGGAATGCCATGATCTGTTCGGCTCACACGCGCACGGTTGCCAATCTGGCGGCCGCCTCTTGTCTGGCGCTGTTGCTGGGCGCCTGCGGCGGCGGCATGAGCCTGCCATCCTTCTCGTCGTCCTCGCCGCCGCCCGAAGCCGAGCCCGGCACAGCTCCGGAAATGCCGGCCACCATCCGCGCCGACGAGATCGTCGGTCGCTGGGGTCTCGCCTCGTTCCAGAACCCGGCCGACCGCGCTCGCACCGAGGCTGCGGCGAGAGCCCAGTGCAAGAATCCCTACGTGATCGGCGCCGGTTCATCCGGCGGCGTGATCATGCATCTGGCCGACCAGGCGACGCCGCAGGAACTGCGGCTGAAGGGCTCGCCGAGCGGCAAGAACTACATCGGACCGGCCGGTCCGACCCCCGGCGAGCAGGACCGCGAGATCGTCTCCTTCGACGGCCGCGTCCTGATCACCCGCTTCATCGACAAGGACGCCGCCACGCGCTACGGCAACATGGTCTACGTCCGCTGCGCGCCAAGGGCGTGATAGGGCTCCGGCCCAACCACTCGTCATTGCGAGCGTAGCGAAGCAATCGAGAGTCTTTCCAGGGTGACAGTCTGGATTGCTCACATGGGGATTTGGTGTGTCAAGGCGGTTTGTTCAGCTCTTTGTTCGATTGCAGGCCAGCTCTTCGTCCCGACCGTGGAGCACGTAGGATGGCGCGCGCAGATCGAGTCAAGGTCGGCCCGGAGGGCCGTCGCGAAGCGACTTGGCCTTGACTCGAGCGAGCACGCCATCAGGCTTTGGCAGTCGGGGCAGCGGGCGGATAACTCCTTTTCGTCAGGCGATCCAAGGGTCGAGCCGGTTTTTGCAATCTGGTTTGCTTGCCAGATCAAACTCACATTCGGTCGCCGCGCGGCGGCGGCTGCACCAACATTCCGCTTGCGGCGGGCAGGCTCGAGAGGACGAGACCATTCTTCGTTACGGCGTTTGAAGCCATGCAATCCATCGGTTCGTCCACCCGGATCGGCCGAGGCTGATCAATCTCGGCGGATTGGCTTTGAGGCTGAGGAGCGTGGTGTCAGGCGGCGGCCTTTATCTCGGCTCCCTCGATCACCACGCCCGCGGTCACGTACTTCCAGAGGGCCACGAGCAGCTTGCGCGCGAGCGCCACGATCGCGCGCTTGCGGCCGCGTTGGCTGTGCACCTTGAACCACTGGGTCAAAGCCGATTGAGGCTGGTGGCGTACCCAGAGCCAGGCGAGCTGGATCATCGTGGTTCTCAGGCGCGGATTGCCAGCCTTCGACACGCCTTGCTCGCGCTCGATGCCGCCACTGCGCCATGGCGTGGCTGCAAGGCCGGCATAGGATGCAATCTGGCGGCGGTTGGCGAACTGCCGGTAAAAGGCCTCCGACCAGAGAACGGCCGTGAAGTTCGGGCCCAGGCTCTTCAGTTCGAGCAGCATTGCCACCGGGTTCGATACGGTCTTCTCCCCCGCCGCCTTGCTCGCGGCCAGCAACGCATCCTGCTCGCGCTCCACCGCCGTGATCTGGTCGAGCAGCAGTTCGAGCCGGTCGAGTTCGCGGCTGATCTGCGCCTTCAGATGCGCCAGCAAGGCGCGCCCGTCGCCCGTCCGCAAGGCCTCCAGCCGCTTCCGCCGGTCTCGCCGCAGCGGCGCGTAGTCGAAGATCCCTTGCGCGAACAGAAGACCCTTGATCCGGTTCACATGCTCGATCCGCTCCGCGATCAAGGTCTCTCGCTCGCGGCACAGCCTACGGCGGTCCTCCTCTGCCGGAGAGGGCGCAACGACCATGGCGCAGACCCGTACCTCGCCGCGTTTGTAGGCCAGCAGCGTCCGCAACAGCGTCTCGCCATCCAGCCGGTCCGTCTTGGCCCGCCGGCGCCGGCGCGGCGTCGCAATCGAGGCCGGATCGACTACGTGGCTCTCGATGCCTTCCTGCTGCAGGGCGCGGTGAAGCCAGAACCCGTCCAGCCCCGCCTCCTGGATCGTGATGATCGGATAGCTCTCACCCGTTCGCGCCTGCGCCTTGCGCTTCAGCTCCGCAAACAGCTTCAACAGTTCCGAAAGGTCGCCGGCCTTCATGCTGCGTTTGGACATCTTCTCGCCCTTGCAGGGCGACAGCGAAGTGACCAGCCATGTCGAACGGCTCAGTTCCAATGACACAAAAATTGCGCCAAACTGCGTGCGGATAGCGGCCAGTCCGTCGGAAGGATGATCGAGCAACATCGTCGTCTCCAGGTTGAATGGATTCAGCAACCCTCAGTCTGGCCTCAGACCCGGTCGCTATCCACTCCCCATGGAATCTTCGCTTCGCTCGCAATGACGGCAAACAAAAACGCCGGCCCTGGGCCGGCGTTTTGCTTTGTCCGTATGCGCGTCCGCTCAATCAAACAGCGCGTCGATGTCGTCTTGCGAGGCGTGGCCGACGTCGCCGGCGAGCTTCGGACCATTGAGGAGCTTCTCGTCGTCGCTGCGGTTGTCGACCTGCGCCGGCACATGGGCCTTGATCGCGTCGACGCCACCCCAGATGTCCATCATCGCATTGATGTGCTGCTCGATGAACTTCATCGTGGTCATGACCTTGCTGATGCGCTGGCCGGTCAGGTCCTGGAAGTTGCAGGCCTCGAAGATCGAGATGACGCGCTCCTGGATATCGTCGGCGAGGCGCTTCTGCTGATCGGCCGAGTCCACCTTGGACATTGCGCTGGCGGCCTGGTCGATCGATTCCGCGGCTTCGAGGATTTGCTGGGTCGCCTGCTCGGTGCCGCCGACCACCGCGCCGAGCTCGCCATTGACCTTGGCCATTTCGCCGCCGTCGAAGCTCTTGCCGTGCAGCGTCGCGATCTCGCGCTTGGTACGATCGATGGCGTCGTGGATGAGGTCGAGCTCGACCTTCAGCTTCTCGCACTGCTCGATCTGCGCCCGGTAGGTCTCGAGCATGGTGCGGGCTTCGGCAAGCTCGTGCGCCGTGGAAGCATCGATCGCCGCCATGGCAGCGCTGCCGGACAGCGGGGCCGCGACGACGCCCTTCGCCATCTGGGCGCGGATCGCGCGCAGCTCGGCCATGATCTCGCTATGCATCGGGATTGCCTCTTCGGTGTCGTCCAGAATCGGCATCTCGCCGCTGATGATATCCTCGACGCGAAAACGCTTGCGGTGAACAGCCATCAGGTTACTCCCCCACCTCACTCACGCGTCTTTGTAGGCAGAACCGATTTAACACGAAGTTCACAGGCGGAACTGCCGATCGGCCGCGCGCGACGCTGCGCAAAGAAGCGATTAACCATGGCCGCGCTGCGTTCATCGAAAATAAACGCTGATCGCGAAATTGCGCCGCCGCTCGCGACGTGGTGAATCCAAACGCCCGATACGTTTACCAAACAAAGCGGCTTTTGCTTTTTATTGACCACGTCGAGGAGCGCGGATCAGCCACCGGCTCGCCACGACGCATGTGATCTAGACGAAACAGTACAGAGTACGTCGATGTTCAAGAAAATGTCTGTTGCGCTGCTCGGCGGCGCTTGCACCTTCGTTGCCGGCGCGGACGCCGGCGCCTTCGACAATACCGTGCCGAACGATCCGCCCGCGGTGCTCTACGCGCCGCAGGTGCCGCCGGCGCCGGTGCGCGTCGCGTCGAATTCGAATCTGGGTGGCGGCTTCATCGAGTTTCTGTTCGGCGACGGTCCCGGCCGCGGTCCGGCCTATGCGCCGCAGCAGCCGATGTATCAGCAGCAGCCGGCTTACTACGAGCAGCGCCGCCTGCCGCCGATGGGCGAGCCGCAGATGCAAGGCGCAATTCAGCAAAGCGCGCTCCAGCAGGACGCGGTCGATCCGCGGCAGCGTCCATTCGATCCGAAATTCGAGAAGCAACTCGTCGACTATAGCGGCAAGGAAAGTCCGGGCACGATCGTGGTCGATACGCCGAACAAGTTCCTCTATCTCGTCGAGGGCAACGGCCGCGCGTTGCGCTACGGTATCGGTGTAGGCCGTCCCGGCTTCACCTGGTCCGGCGTGAAGTCGATCACGGCCAAACGCGAATGGCCGGACTGGACGCCGCCGGCCGAGATGCTCGCGCGCCGGCCCGATTTGCCGCGGCACATGGAAGGCGGTCCAGAAAATCCGCTCGGCGCTCGCGCGATGTATCTCGGCTCGACCCTCTACCGCATTCACGGCTCCAACGAGCCCTGGACCATCGGCACCAACGTCTCCTCCGGTTGCATCCGCATGCGCAACGAGGATGTCATCGATCTCTACGGCCGCGTCAACGTCGGCACCAAGGTCGTGGTGATGTGAAGCGTCATGCGCTCGATGGGGCGATCAACTCCGCATGCCGCGCCGGCTCGGGATGCGCGGCATCGAAGGGGGTGCGTGCCGCCGCCGAGCGCCTGCTTGGTTAGTCTATGTCTGCTGACGGTGTCCCCTCGACCCGAGACGGCGACGACAAGTTGATGAAGCCGAACGCGGTGCGCGAGCGAAGCGGCTTAGCCGCCGCACCGACAGCTCCGCCTTCCGGAGGCGTTCGTGCAGTCCCTCCAACTCGTACAATTCGGTGATGAGATGGGTTGTCACGTCGCTCAAGGTTGCAATGCGCTGCTGAAGTGGACTCATGTTCAAGACCCCCGACTATAGCCAAGAGAGGCAGCCACGACGTGTGGCGGAAGCAACGTGTTCTTCCAGTTGAACACCCATGTCCGTATTTGGAAATCCGGGAGTCTACGGCTGCACGCGTCAGAAGCGCGATTTTCAACTTCTATGGTGAAGTCATGCGCGCTGCTGACGTTCTGCTCGGTGCTATCCAGCAACGGTGTGCATTAGTCATATTATTTATATCGAACGGCTTCTCTGCGCGCGCTGGCGCAGAAGGCACTTCAACTCAGCCTCAAAAGAAACCGGCCGCCTGGAGGCGGCCGGTTTGCATCTGCAGCGCAAATGCTCACGCGTAATCGCTGCCGCCGTCATCGCCGCTGTCGAAATCGCTGTCGTCAGCCGTGTTGAAATTGTCGTCGCGATCGTCGTCGTAATTCTGGTCGTTGTTGTCGCGGTCGTTCGCCGCCTGGTCGAAGAAGCCCTGGCGGCTGTCCCGGTTGGAGCCGATGTCGTTCAGGCCCGCATCGCGTGCCAGCGAGCCGCCGGACTGATCGCTACCGCCCCAGGGGCTTCCACCTGCGCCGCCGCCACCGCGCTCCTCGATGATCGTGGTGTCGCCGAAAGCCTGCTGGTGCGGACCGCCCATCATGCCGCGGATGCTCGAGAGCAGGAGGGAGCCGCCGACGACGCCGGCCGCGGCCGCTGCGGCCGTGCCGAGGAACGAGCCGCCACCACCGACCGGCGGAGCGCCATAGCCCTGACCCGGACCCTGGCCATAGGCCTGCCCGTAGGGCGGCGCGCCGTAACCTGGCTGCGTCTGCTGCATCGCCTGTCCGCTGTTCCAGACCGGCCGCGAATCGCGCGGCGGCACGTTCGGAACCGAGCCGCGCGACGGGCTCGATCCGAACAGCGTCTCGCGCATGGTATCCAGGAAGCCGCCAGACTGCGCCTGCTCGGGCCCGTGTCCTGCCTCCAACTCCTGAATGCGGGCATTGGCGCGCTTGAGTGCTTCGTCCTGCACCAACACGGTCTGCACCAGCGCGTAGACCGCGCCGGGCGCCTTGCGCAGACCGTCGGAAATTGCCGCGGTCGCGTCGGGATCGCGCGGTGCATTCTCCAGTTTAGAAAGCCGGTCAAAAAGCTCGTCGACGAGCTGGCGTTCCTGCGGCGTCATGATCTGTCTCCTCTGCGCAGAACCAAGCGCGCAGGAGATGTAGGGTTCCATTATGGCCCCAACAGTGCCGGCCGGATTAAATTTCCGTAGGCGACAAGCTGTCGCCTGGTCCCGCTTTTCGCCCGTTTCATCCCAATGTCACGTTGCTGTCCGCCAGCAGGCGCGCGAAGGCGTCGCTCTTCAGATATGCGTGCTCGCGTTCACGCACGTCGGTCATGGGATCGAGTCCGGCGAGGACCTCATCGACGAAGCCGGGATGGCACATCACGAGGCCGCCATCGGGGAGACCTTCCAGGAATTGCCGCATCAGCGCGCCGAAATCGGCCGCGCGCGTGAAATCATAGGCGCCGGCGAAGGCGGGATTGAAGCTCAGTCCGGCACTGGCGGCACGGGGGCGGAATTGCGCGCTGAGGATATCGAGCACCATCGCTTTCGGTGAGGCGAGCCGCTGCGCCAGCGGCAGATCGCGGCCGCCCTGGCGCACCCAGGCGTTTGGCGCAGCCTCAGCGACTGCATCGACGAAGCCGTCGCGCACCTGCGGATAGAGCTGCACATGCTGGTGGCCGTCGACAAAATCAGGAGCGCGTCCGAACGCTTCCATGAAGGCGGCCAGTTGCGCCTTCACCTCGTTGCGGATGAATTCACGGTCGAGCCGCCGCAAAAGTCCCGCGCGCAGCAGTTTTGGAAACGGCATGAACATGTCGCCGTCGAGCGGGCGGAAGTGCATGGTGAGCGGCCGGAACGGCGCCGACAGCGTCACATGCAATCCGATCGCGCAGCGCGGGCTTTGCTTTGCACAAGCCTGCAGCGCCTCGACTTCGCCGCGCATGATCGCCGGACCTACCATCATCACCGAAGTGGCGTTGAGGCGGCCGCGTTCGATCAGGTCGCGGATGGCGCGGTTGACGCCCGGGCTGATGCCGTAATCGTCGGCGCAGAGCCAGATTCGCCGCGGGCTCGCGGCGGTGCTCATTCGGCTGCCGTCCTGCTCGCGGCGTCCTGGCTTGAATCGTCCTGGGCCTTGCCGGCCTCGAAATGCTTCGCGCTGTGCTCGGCGACGAAGTAGATCGGACGCGCCTTCAGCTCGGACAGGATTTTTCCGATATATTCGCCGACGATGCCGATCATGATGAGCTGCACGCCGCCGATCGTCATCAGGCCCACCACGAGCGAGGGATAGCCGGGGACCTGCTTGCCGGTCGTGAATACCTCCCAGAGGATCGACAGGCCGAACAGGAAGGCACCTCCGGCGAGAATAACGCCGAGCAGGCTGGCGAAGCGCAGCGGCGCCACCGAGAACGAGGTCAGGCCCTCGATCGAGAGGCCGAGCAGGCTTACGGCGTTGAAGGAGGTGATGCCATGGGCGCGCGCCGCAGGCTCGTAGTCGACACGGATCTGGCGGAAGCCGATCCAGCTGGCGAGGCCCTTGAAGAAGCGGTTGCGCTCCGGCAGCTGCCTGAGTGCGGCGACCGCGCGCGGCGACAGCAGACGGAAGTCGCCGGCGTCCTCCGGGATCTTCTGGCGGGCGCCCCAATTGATCAGCGCGTAGAAGCCGTGCACGGCGATCCGGCGCAAGAAGGGCTCGTTGTCGCGATGCGCCTTGGCAGTGTAGACGACGTCATAGCCGTCATCGATCCAGTGCCGCACCAGCTCTTCGACGAGCGCCGGCGGATGCTGGCCGTCGCCATCCATGAACATGACGGCGCCGAGCCGGGCATGGTCGAGGCCCGCCATCAGCGCGGCCTCCTTGCCGAAATTGCGCGACAAGGACACCACCTGGACGTCGATTGCGTCGGCCGGCAGCGACCGGGCGATCGACAGCGTCGCATCCGCGCTGCCGTCATCGACATAGACGACCTCGCAGGCCAGGCGATACCGCTGCCGCAAGGTCTTGGCGAGATCGCAGATGCGCTGATGCAGTGCGGCGAGGCCGGCCGCCTCGTTGTAGACGGGAATGACGATCGACAGCCCCTTCGCTGCGGCGCTAGCTGCGGTGGTCGTCATGCCGGAAACGTCAGAGCCCAGCGTCATCGATCAAGGTTCCAGAGGCGTTTAGGTCTTCTCAACCGCATATGGTAACTGCCGTTTGCTGTCGCTACGCTGAACGGACCCGAGGCTCACCGCCCCAGGAACGCCTCGAGCCTGGCGAATAGCGGGTTCTCCCGGTCGAACACGTAGTCGAGCGAGACCACCGAGACGGTCTCGGCGCCGTGCTCGCGCAGGTAGCTCGCCAGCGCATAGAGCTGCCCGGGCGGGCAGTGCAGCGTCAGCATGCCTGACGAAGTCGGACCGCCGAACGGGGCCTCGACTCCGTATCGGCTGTGAGCCTCGCTGAGCAGGGCGGCGTCGCATTGCCGGAAGCGGGTGCGGACCTCGCGGTACTTGTTGGCCCGGGCCCGCGCTGCGATGTGATCGAGGATGACACGCGCCGTCTCGCGCGCTTGCGGCGACCAGTCGGCCTCTTTGGATGCCACCAGATTGGCCTGGCTGCGCAGGATCACGCCGTCATCGAGCACCCGCAGGCCGTTGGCGGCGAGCGTCGCGCCGGTCGTGGTGATGTCGACGATCAGCTCGGCGCTGCCGGCGGCCGGCGCGCCTTCGGTCGCGCCCGCGCTTTCGACGATGCGATAATCGGTGATGCCCTGACTCTGGAAGAAGGCACGCGTGAGGTTGACGAACTTGGTTGCCACCCGCATCCGCATGTGATGCTGCTCGCGGAAGCCGGTGGTGACGTCGTCGAGGTCGGCCATGGTGCGGACGTCGATCCAGGCCTGCGGCACCGCGACGACGACATCGGCATAGCCGAAGCCGAGCCCTTCGATCAGCGACACGCGCTTGTCGGCATCGGCGATGGTCTCGCGCACCAGGTCTTCGCCGGTGACGCCGAGATGCGCAAAGCCGCGCGACAGCTGCGAGGCGATCTCGCTCGCCGAGAGATAGGCAACCTCGACATTGTCCAGCCCTGCGATGGTGCCGCGATAATCGCGGGCGCCGCCGGCCTTCGACAGCTTGAGCCCGGCGCGGGCGAAGAAGGCTTCAGTGTTTTCCTGCAGGCGGCCCTTGGAGGGAACGGCCAGAACGAACGGCGCGCTCATGTCTTAAGCTCCCACCTTGCGGCCGATCCGGTTCAGCGCATCCACCCAGACCGAGAAACCGACGGCGGGAATCGGCGCGGCCGAGCCGAGCTGGGTCATCAGCCTGTCATAGCGGCCACCGGCAACCAGCGGCTCGGCGCAGTTGCCTCTGTGATGCAGCTCGAATTCGAATCCGGTGTAATAATCGAGCCCGCGTCCGAATGCGGTCGAGAAGCGCGTCTGCTTCACGTCGATGCCGCGCGCGGCCATGAAGCCGACCCGGCTCTCGAGTTGATCGATCGCCGAGGCGAGATCGAGCTTTGCATCAAGCGTGAGCGCGCGCAGCTCGGCGATGGCATCGTCGGGATTGCCTGATATCGACAGGAAGCGCTTGAGCACGGTGATCGCCTCGCGCGGCAGCGCGCCGCCCTTCAGCGTCGATTGCTCGAGGAAGCGGTCGGCGATCTCGGCCGTGGTGCGCCCGCCGACATGGGTGGTGCCGGCGATCGACATCAGATCAGTGACGAAGGCGAGCGCCGCCTTGCGGTCGGAGCCGGCGAGAGCGGCCAGCACGCCCTCATATTCGCTGCGCGTCGCGGTGGCTGCGGCCGCCAATCGCTCCAGATCCTTCTCCAGGCTGATCTTGCGGTTGAAATCCTTCACCAGGCGGCGGCGCCAGACCGGATAGAGGTTGAGGGCGTCCAGCAGAGCATTGAACAGCGCGACGTCGCCGGTGCGGATCTCGACATCGCGGACGCCGAAAGCGGCGGTCGCCTCCAGCGCCAGTGACAGCATCTCGGCATCGGCCGCGGCGCGGTCCTGACGGCCGAATGATTCGATGCCGGCCTGAAGGAACTCGCTGGCCTGACCGCTGCGGTAGCGGAAGACCGGACCGAGATAGCTGAATCCGGCCGGCTGGCCGGCGCGCCCCGAGGCCAGATAGTCGCGTGCCACCGGAATGGTCAGGTCTGGGCGCAGGCAGAGCTCATCGCCGGACAGGTCGGTGGTGAGGTACAGGCTCTTGCGGATGTCCTCGCCGGAGAGGTCCAGGAACGGCTCGGCCGGTTGCAGGATCGCGGGCTCGGCCCTGACATAGCCGGCCTGCGCGAACGACAAGAGCAGCGTATCCGCCCAGGCGGCGGAGCCGGCAGCATTTGAGGTGGCAGTCGCGGTCATCACAGGGGTCCATCGTCCCGGTGGAACCGGGTAGCCAAGGGAGAGACGGGAATTGGCGCAGCCCTTAGCATGGCCCGACAGCGGTTTCGACCTCCAAAGGATCAATCGCTTAACGGTCAGGCAAAGCCGGGATCAGGTGGGCTTGCCCCAATCACCCAGCACCGTCTGGACCAGCGCCAGGGCCGCCACAGCAGCCGTATCGGCCCGCATGATCCGCGGGCCGAGCGCCAGCCGCAGGGTCCTGGGCTGCCGCAGCAGCAGCGTACGCTCCTCCTCGGCGAAGCCGCCTTCGGGGCCGATCAGCACGTCGATACCTTGAGCGGCCTCGCCGCGGGCGTTTTGCAGGCTCCGAGCGGGGTCTTGGACCTCCGCCGCCTCGTCGCAGAAGATCAGCAACCGGCCCGCGACGCGCTGGCTCAAAAAGCGCTCCAGCGGCATCGGCTCGGCAACTGCGGCGATGCTGAGGATGCCGCATTGCTCGGCCGCCTCGACGACATTGGCGCGCATCCGCTCGGTGTTGACCCGCGAGGCCTGGGTGAACCGGGTCAGGACCGGCTGCAGGGCGGAGGCGCCCATTTCGATGGCCTTCTGCACCATGTAATCCAGCCGGGCATGCTTGAGCGGGGCGAACACGTAAGTGAGGTCGGGTAGTCGGTCCTGGGGCCGCGTCTGCTGGAGGATGACGAGGGCATCCGGCCGCTTGCGGCCTTCGATGGCGGCCTGCCACTCGCCATCGCGACCGTTGAAGGCCAGGACCTCGGCCCCGGCGGCCAGCCGCAGCACGTTACCCAGATAATTGCTCTGGTCGCGGTCGAGCGGCACCCTAGCGTCCTGGGCGAGGGGGGCGTCAACGAACAGGCGAGGGGCGCGAAAATCGTGAGAGGGCATCGTTCAAGGGTCCGATTTGCCGCCGTTCTTAACCGAAACCAGTACTTTTGGGGGTAAATATCGCCGAATTGGTGCGTCTCCGCGCCGCGCTCTTGCCCTATTCGATGGGTTGTTAAGGGCCGGCGGGAATCGTAAAAACGCGAACACGCTGGTTGCGCTTCGATTGGGAAGACGCCGAACCCCGTAAGCTCCTGCCGGAGAGACTGCCTTGATGATCCGTCATCTGATGGTTCCGATCACTGCCGCCATGGTCGCCATGGGTGCCGCGGGCGCCTATGCGCAAAGCGCCTTCCCGGCGCCGCTGCCGAACCAGGCCGCGAGCAGCTCGGCGTTTCCGCCCGTGAACGGCTCGGCGCCCGTCGCTTCCGTCGGCACGGCGCCGCAATCGTCCTTTCCCGTGAACGGCGCCGCGCCGATCGGCGGCGGTGGCGCTTTCAGCGCCGCTCCGCCGACGCAAGCCGGTCCCGGCGAGGACTGCATGAAGGCCTTCATTCCGCTGCGCGAAGAGGCCGAGAAGCGCGGCAAGCTGATCAAGGCGGCGAGCGACCGTCATGCACCGCCGGACGAAGCCTGTAAGCTGATCCGCAATTTCAGCCAGGCTGAGACCAAGATGATCAAGTACATCGAGACCCACGCCGCCAAATGCGGAATCCCGCCGCAGGTCGGCGCGCAAATGAAGGACGGCCACAAGAACACCGAGGCGATGGCGACGAAGGTCTGCAACGTTGCGCAGCAGATGCAGAACCAGCCGCGCGGTCCGGCAGGTCCCTCGCTGAGCGAGGTGCTGGGTTCGGGCTCGGCGCCTGAGGCCAATGCCGGCAAGAAGGGTGGCAGCACCTTCGATACGCTCAACGGCAACGTCCTGACCCGATGAGCGACTCATCCGCCCGCGTTGCCGATTCCACGGGCAACTGGGTCGATACGCTCGCGCCGCTCTGGGCGCGACCCTATTTGCGCCTGTCCCGCTTCGACCGTCCGATCGGCTCCTGGCTTCTCTTGATGCCATGTTGGTGGTCGGCGGCGCTCGCCGCCGGCATGGCGCACGATATCCGCGGTCTGCCGCTCACCATCGTCCTGTTTTTCATCGGCGCTTTCGTCATGCGCGGTGCGGGCTGCACCTGGAACGACATCACCGACCGCGATCTCGACGACAAGGTCGAGCGCACGCGCTCGCGGCCGCTGCCGTCGGGGCAGGTGACCACGAAGCAGGCGCTGGTCTTCATGGTTGCACAGGCGCTGATCGGTCTCGTGGTGCTCCTGCAATTCAACCGCTTCGCGATTGCGACCGGCATCGCCTCGCTCGTGATCGTCGCGATCTATCCCTTCATGAAGCGCATCACCTGGTGGCCGCAGACCGTGCTCGGGCTTGCCTTCTCCTGGGGCGCCTTGATGGGATTTGCCGTCACCTTCGGACGCATCGACGTCACCGCGCTCGTGCTCTATGCCGGCGCGATTACGTGGGTGATCGGCTATGACACGATCTACGCGCATCAGGACGCCGAGGACGACGCTCTGATCGGCATCAAGTCGACCGCGCGCCTGTTCGGCACGCATACGCGCCAGGCGCTGGTCCTTTTCTACGGGCTCGCGGTGATGCTGATCGGCATTGCACTGGCGTCCGGCGATGCGCGCTGGCCGGCCTGGCTCGGGCTGATCGCCTTCACCGCGCATCTGGCGTCACAGATCGTGCGCCTCAGGATTGACGATCCTGAACTCTGCCTGCGCCTGTTCAAGTCGAACCGCGATGCCGGCTTGCTGCTGTTTGCGGGATTGCTCGCGGACGCGGCGGTGAAGGCAGCGTAGTCGCCGCTTAGTTCCGCGCAATAATCTCGCGCTCGTCCCGATGAACGGGCAGCTCGCGCGCCATGCCGGTGCGGCGCCGCATCAAGAACTTCGGGCGGCGGGTGCGAATCGCGTTGGCGCGGCGGCGGCGCGGCGCGGGCTTGCGGGCACCCTCGTCGAGCTGCGGCAGCGCGAAGATCTCGCTCCAGATTGTCCAGGCTTGCGCGATCTCGTCGGCATCGGCGCCGACCAGCAGCGGAATGGATAGCGAGGGATCGCGATGCACGAGGACGAGCGTCTGCGCTTCGTCCTTGCCGCGCAACGCGACGCCGGTGAAGTCGGCAACGCGGACGTTGATCGCCATCTGCATGCCGCGGACGGCACGGCGCAGCACGACGCGCTCGCGATGAAGCTCGATCTGCCTGACATGTCCGTCGGCGCGCGGATCATGCGCATCGAAGCGGACCGGAAGGGAAAGAGGGTCGAGCCGCAAGGAGCGGCTCGACCCGGCGGGGTTGGCCCCGCATGTTGCTGTTTGACGCCTCACGGCTTCGTTCTCCCCGCCGGGATTATGTTCCCGGTCGATGCGAAGACCTTAGCGCGCGCCTGTCCGAAACCGCTTAAAAAGGCTGGTTAACCCACCGTCACTTGCTCCTCATGATTGACAAGACCTTGGCGCGCATGATTGACGAGACGTTGCGCGAGAGCTGCGAATTTGAGCTTTTGCGGGCTGAAAATGCTTGAAGTCCGCGCTATCAGGGCACATCTGTGGGTTCCGGTCCCGAACCCCGCCCCAATAGGATTTCGTTCGTGAACTCTTCACCAAGCTCGACGCTTTCGACTTCAGCCAATCGCGATTTGTTCGATCAGTCCGCGCTCTCCGATCTCGCGCAGCGGCTGGTCGAGGCGGCCAGGCGCGCCGGCGCGGATGCGGCCGACGCGGTCGCGGTGCGCGGCGTCTCGCAGGGTGTCGAGGTGCGCGACGGTCGTGTCGAGGAATCCGAGCGGTCCGAGGGCGACGATGTCGGCCTGCGCGTGCTGGTCGGCCAGCGCCAGGCGGTGGTTTCGACCAACGATGTCAGCGGCGATGCCGTCACCAAGCTCGCCGAACGCGCGGTGGCGATGGCGCGTGTCGCGCCCGACGACAAATATGTCGGCCTGGCCGATCCTGCGTTGCTCGCGCGCGACTTCCCCGATCTCGACCTGCTCGATCCCCATGTGCCCACGACGGCCGAGCTCGAGCGCCGCGCGCTCGCGGCCGAAGCTGCCGCGCTCGGCGTGAAGGGCGTGACCAAGTCCGGCGGCGCTTCGGCGTCTGCCGGCATCGGCGGCATGGTGCTCGTCACCTCGACCGGTTTCCACGGCTCCTACCTCCGTTCCAGCCAGGGCATCTCCGCGACCGCCATATCGGGCGAAGGCACCAGCATGGAGCGCGACTACGACTTCACCTCGGCGCCACATGGCGCCGATCTGTTGTCGCCGGAAACCGTCGGCCGTTCCGCCGGCGAGCGCACCGTGGCGCGCTACAATCCGCGCAAGGTCGAGACCTGCAAGGTGCCGGTGGTGTTCGATCCGCGCGTCGCCGGCTCCCTGGTCGGCCATCTCGTCGGCGCCATCAACGGCGCCTCGATCGCGCGCAAGACCAGCTTCCTCAAGGACAAGCTCGGCCAGCAGCTCTTCGCCAAGAACATCCGTATCGTCGACGATCCGCTGCGCAAGCGCGGCCTGCGCTCGCAGACGTTCGACGCCGAAGGCGTCGCGGTGCAAAGACTCGCGCTGGTCGACGAAGGCGTGCTGACGACCTGGCTGCTCGACTGCGCCACCGCACGCGAGCTCGGCCTCACCACGACCGGCCACGCCCATCGCGGCGTTTCCTCTTCGCCCTCGCCGGGGCCGTACAACCTGCATCTCGAGCCCGGCACGCCAACGCCCGCCGAGCTGATCGCCGACGTCAAGCAGGGCTTTTACGTCACCGATCTGATCGGCTCCGGTGTCAACGGCGTCACCGGTGATTACAGCCGGGGCGCCTCCGGCTTCTGGATCGAGAACGGCGAGATCACCTATCCCGTCAGTGAAGTGACGATCGCCGGGCATCTGTTCGAGATCTTCAAGTCGATGCAGCCCGCGAACAATCTCGAGTTCCGCTACGGCATCAATGCGCCGACGGTGCGCATCGAGGGTTTGACGCTTGGCGGACGCTGACCGAGCAGACGCTGCTTGGCTCACCTCTCCCATGGGGAGAGGTCGCGCCGAAGGCGCGGGTGAGGGGACCGCGCTCTCGCGGGACCTGCGCCCTCTCACGCGATTTGCTGCGCAAATCGACCTCTGCCCGATGGGGAGAGGTGGTCTTCGCATGCGGCTCGGTTGACCCGATGACGCCTGTTCTCGACAAGACCATCCTGACCCGCGATGCGGCGCTGCTGAAGGACACGGTGCGGGACGCGGGCGCGCTCGCGCAGTCGATGTTCCGCACCGAGCTGAGGAAGTGGATCAAGGGCGCGTCCTCGCCGGTGTCGGAAGCCGATATCGCGGTCAATGATCTGCTCGAAACGCGCCTGCGCGCTGCCACTCCCGACTATGGCTGGCTGTCCGAGGAGAGCGCTGACGACGCGGCGCGGCTGTCGCGGCGGCTGACTTGGATCGTCGATCCCATCGACGGCACCCGCAATTATCTCGGCGGGCACGACGAATGGTGCGTCAGCGTCGCGCTGGTGGAGGACGCCGCGCCGGTGCTGGCCGCGGTGTTCGCGCCGGCGACCGACGAGTTCTTCTTCGCGGTGCGCGGCCAGGGCACGACGCTGAACGACAAGCCGGTGCGGGCGACGGGCGGATCCGAGCTCGACTTCGCCCGCGTCGCCGGCCCGAAGCCCCTGGTCGAGCGGCTGAAGCCGTCACTCGGCGAGATCAAGCTGCACCGGCGAATCGGCTCGCTCGCGCTGCGGCTGTGCCGGGTCGCCCACGGCGCGCTGGATGCGGCTTTTGCGGGGGGCAACAGCCATGATTGGGATCTTGCCGCGGCCGATTTGATCGTGCAGGAAGCGGATGGTAGGATGAGCGACCTCTCCGGAGAACCCATCCTCTATAACCGCCGGGAAGTGGCGCACGGGGTGCTGGTGGCAGCGGGACGCGATCGTCATGCGGGCATTGTCGCGCATTTTCGCAACCGTCCCTTAGCCTAAAGCGCTTTCGTCGTGCTTCTCGAACACTGCTTTGCCGGGCAGCCCGTTAGGAACAGAACTCATGCCAGATAGTGCCCCGCAACAACTGCTTCACCTCGTCATCGGCGGCGAGCTCGTCGATCTCGACCACAACACCTTCAAGAATCTGGACGAGGTCGACATCGTCGGCCTCTATCCGAACTATGCCACCGCCCACGCTGCCTGGCGGGCCAAGGCGCAGAGCACGGTCGACAATGCGCAGATGCGCTATTTCATCGTGCACCTGCATCGGCTGCTCGATCCGAATCAAGAACCGGCACGTTGAAGAAACTGCTTCGCAATACGCTGCGAAGCAGCTTCGTTCAGCGTGCCGTCGGGGTCCTGGCGGCCGAATATCTGCGCTTTGTCTGGCGGACCAACAGGTTCACGTTCGATCCGCCGGATGTCTATGAACGCGTCGAACCGCAGATCCCGGCGATCTTCGCCTTCTGGCACGGCCAGCACTTCCTCACCCCGTTCATCAAGAACAAGGACCGGTACAAGGCCAGGGTCCTGATCTCCCGGCATCGCGACGGCGAGTTCAACGCCATCGCCGCCGAGCGGCTAGGCATCGGCACGATCAGGGGTTCCGGCGATCATGGCGGGGCTTTCCACCGCAAGGGCGGGGTCGGCGCTTTCAAGGAAATGGTGCGGACGCTCCAGGACGGTTGTAATGTCGCGCTGACCGCCGATGTCCCCAAGCGTTCGCGCGTGGCCGGGCTCGGCATCATCATGCTGGCACGGGAATCGGGACGGCCGATCATGCCTTTCGCGATGGCGACCAGCCGCTTCGTCCGGCTCAAGAACTGGGACCGCACCACCATCAATCTGCCATTCGGGCGGGGCGCATTGGTCGGCATCAAGGAAATCCACGTTCCCGCAGATGCCGACGCCGCCACGATGGAAGCGCTGCGGCAGGAGCTGGAAGACACGTTGAACGAGGCGACCCGCCGCGCCTATGCGCAGCTCGGCCGCCCGGGACCTGAAGATGCCTAGTTCGCTGCCGATGACGCTGCGGATGTATCGGCGCCTGGCTAGCGGCCTGGTGCCGCTCGCGCCTGCGCTGATCAAGCGGCGGCTGAAGCAGGGCAAGGAGGATCCCGCGCGGGTCGGCGAGCGGCGTGGCCTGTCCCGCGACGTGCGGCCGCATGGCCCGCTGGTCTGGATTCACGGCGCCAGCGTCGGCGAGGTGCTGGCCGCGGCGGCGCTGATCGAGCGCCTGCGCGATCTCAACCTGCGTATCCTGCTCACCTCGGGCACGGTCACCTCGGCGGCGGTGGTGGCAAAGCGCTTTCCGCCCGATGTCATCCATCAATACGTGCCGTATGACTCGCCGCGCTATGTCGCGCGCTTCCTCGATCACTGGAAGCCGTCGCTGGCGCTGTTCATCGAATCCGATCTGTGGCCGAACCTGATCCTCGCCGGCGCGGCGCGCCGGGTGCCGATGGTGCTGATCAACGGGCGGATGTCGCCGCGTTCTTTCCCGCGCTGGCGGCGCATGCACGGAACCATCTCGGCGCTGCTGTCGCGGTTCGACATTTGTCTTGCGCAGTCGAAGATCGATGCGGAGCGCTTCTCCGCGCTCGGCGGCCGCGACGTCGTCACCACGGGCAATCTCAAGCTCGACGTGCCGGCGCCGCCGGCCGATCAGGCCAAGCTCGAACGGCTGATGGCGATGACGCGCGGCAGGCCGATCATCGTCGCGGCCTCGACCCATCCGGGCGAGGACGAGATGCTGGTGGCGGCGCATCGCAGTCTCGTCGGTTTCTTCCCGCAGCTTCTCACCGTGATCGTGCCGCGGCATCCGGATCGCGGCTCCTCGATCGCAGGCCTGATCACGGCCTCGGGCCTGAAACCGGCATTGCGCTCGCGCGAGGAGCTGCCGACGGCGACGACCGACGTCTATGTCGCCGACACCATGGGCGAGCTCGGGCTGTTCTATCGGCTCTCGGGAATCGTGTTCATGGGCGGATCGCTGATCCACCATGGCGGCCAGAATCCGATCGAAGCGATCAAGCTTGGCGGCGCGATCGTCCATGGTCCGCACGTGTTCAACTTCGCCGATGTCTATGAGGCGCTCGATGCGAGCGGCGGGGCACGGCAGGCCGACACGCAGGAGGCGTTGGTCAAGCAGCTCGGACAGCTTCTGGCCGAGCCGACGGTGCGCGACAAGATGCAACGCGCAGCCTCGGGCGTGGTCGAGCAGCTTGGCGGTGCACTCGATCGCACCATGGCCGCGCTCGAGCCGTATCTGTTGCAGTTGCGGATCGAGATGGGAGCCGCCAATGCGTGAGCCGGCCTTCTGGTACCGGCCGCGTTCCCCGCTTTCGCATGTCCTTTCTCCCCTGGGTGTGCTCTACGGCGCCATCACCGCACGGCGCATGCAGCGCACGGGCGTGGATGCCGGCATCCCCGTGATCTGCGTCGGCAACTACCATGTCGGCGGCGCCGGCAAGACGCCGACCGTGCTGGCGTTGACCAAGCTCTTGCGCGAGCTCGGCGAGACGCCGGTCGTGATCAGCCGCGGCTATGGCGGACGCCTGAAGGGCCCGGTCACGGTCGACCGCGCACGTCACACCGCAACCGACGTCGGCGACGAGCCCCTGATGATGGCGAGCGACGTCCCGGTCGCAGTCGCGCGCGACCGTCTCGACGGCGTCGCGCTCGCGAAGTCGCAGGGCGCCACCGTGATCCTGATGGATGATGGTTTCCAGAATCCTGGTCTGTTCAAGGACGCCTCCCTGATCGTGATCGACAGCGAGCGCGGCCTCGGCAACGGCAGGGTGTTTCCCGCAGGCCCCCTGCGCGCGCCGCTGCAGGCGCAGCTCGCGCGCACCGACGCGCTGGTGCTGATCGGCGATGGCCGTGCTGCCAACGATGTCGCGGCCGAGCTTGCCAAGCGCGACAAGCCCGAGCTGCGCGCGCGGCTGAAGCCGGTTACGGCATCGCTCACGCAGCTGCTCGGAAAGCGGGTCTTCGCCTTCGCCGGCATCGGTGATCCCGACCGCTTCTTCCGCACTCTGCGTGCGAGCGGCATCGAGGTCGCGCACGCGCGCGCTTTCGCCGACCACCACGTGTTTTCGCAAGACGAGATCGCGGCGCTCGTAGCGGAAGCGCGGCGCGAGCAGCTCACGCTGGTGACGACGGAGAAGGACCTTGCACGCCTGCGCGGCCGCGAAGGCGTGCCTGATGGCATCGTGCCGTTTGCCGTTCAGCTCGAATTCGATGAACCGGCAAAGCTGCGGGAATTGATCAGCTATCATCTGTACAAGGCGCGCGAGCGGCGGTTCAGCGCGCGTTGAGGTCTGTGCCTTAGCCGAAATGCGAAACGTCGCGGCTGGCGAATCCTCTTCCGCACGCTCGGAAGTTGATGTAGCCTCGCATGAGAGCCGTCACCGGGACGTGCCGAACTCCCGGCAATCGTCGGCGGCGTTAAATGCCCACGGCGGGCAACGTATCTTTCATCACATCAGGTGCAGCGGCCGTAACGAACCCGTTCGGAACGGCATCGAGAGTCATTGCCAAAGTTCAGAGGAGAACATGCCAGAACGCGGCGAAGCTGCGTTCTTCGTATACCCCGCCGGGAGGCTGAGATCCGGATCCGAAGCGCAGCCGCCGCAGTCGGGCGACGTGGCGGCTGTGCTCATGTGAAAGTCAGAGCCACGTCTGCAGTGCGGCGAGGCGGCATGCTCACCACGCCCCGACTGCCATCATTCCGATAATGGTGAGGCACGAGACGCAGGCCACGATGACGGTATAGGACTCGGGTGTATTCATTATTGCTGCCTCCCAAACTGTTGCCAATCGCTTGGTCATTGCTGCGCGGGAGTGATCGCCGGTCTTGGGCCGCTTCAATTCGGCATGCTGTGACCAGCCTCGCGGTGTGCATCCGTTCTCTCATCGTCATCCCGCTTTGCAGGATGATGATCCGCTTCGAGAGTCTCAGAGCGTTCAGCTGCGATCAGAAGCTGATTGCGCATTTCAGCGAGACGGGCCCGGCAATATTCACGATAGAGCAGGTCGAAAATGGCGGGCATGATCACCCCCATCGATTGATTTTCGAATTACAGAAATTCCACCGCAAATTTTCGAGGTGATCGTAGCCCGTCGGATGGCTCTTCGTTATGAGCCCGTTCACAGACCGCGCCAATTCCAAAGCTCGATGGCTGTTTGGTTGACTTGATCGTCCGTGCGATAAAAAGAACAGGGCCAATTACCTAACGTGCATTGTAGCAGCCCTTTGTTTCACCAAGACTTCGTCAAACAACTTAAGGGCGCCGAACCGCAACAAAGAATCCAACCACAGCGCGAAATGACTCACCAAGGAGTGCACGCACTGCTCGATGCAACGCGGAGCGGCAAATCGCTGCGAGTTCAGCTCGGAAAGCACGCCTGAGCGGTCAGAGTCACCGGCGAGAGATTGAGGATCTGCGGAAACTCGAATGCGTAGCTCGCGCTGACCTGGTTGCCGCATGTCAGCGCGGAATAGGTGAATGTCCCCGCCGGAAGCGTGAGGCCGAACGCCTGCTGGGCCGCGTAGTTGGTGATCGCGCTGCCGCTCGGGCACAGCGTGCTGTTGACCGTTGCGCAGCGCGCCGCCATTTCGGCCCCGTGCTGAAGCCCGAGCTGAGTCCAGAACAACAATCCGAATTCGATGATCCCAAAGATGAACAGGAAGAACGCGGGAGCGGTCAGGGCAAATTCCAGCGCCGACGCGCCCCGATCGTCGTGCCATAGCGCTGTGAGTTTCACTGTAGCCTCGCGGTGGACTGGGCGCTAAAGGAGTATGTCGTCGCCACGATCTGATAGTTGATGAGCGTATAGTACGTCGCGCGCGCCGAGACTGTCGTATATGTTCCGGCCTGCGCGCCACCGGTGCAGACCGTCCCGCAACTGACGGCGCTAATTCCCGCACTCGTTGGACATCCGCAGAATTGGGTCGGCGCAGGTGAAGCGGTAATGGCTGTGGAATTGGTGGCGTTTGTCACGGCATCGGAGATGCCGCTCGCATCGTAGCCGCGCACGATCGCATACTGCGCCCCCGCCTGTGCGGCCTCTTCAACCTGCATCTTGCGATAGAGCGCGAGTCCAATGTCGGTCAGCGAAACGACCATCAACGACAGCAACGGGATCATGATGCCGAATTCGACGGCCGCGACGCCGCGCCTGTCGGCGGCGGCAGCGCGCAAGTGCCCCCTGAGAGCGTTGAGCAGGCGATCACGGCTCGCGGATACGGACCTCTGGATTTGCATCGGACCCAATCTCATTCGACGAGTTGCGCGGTTTGCGACCCTATCGTCGCGGTGCCGAGCGAGGAACAATTGACCTGAAGGTTCGACGTGCCGGTAAACGTCAGCGTATCGGCGATGATCTTGGTGCAGGACGTGCTCGTGCCGTTGCCGCCGCTGAAGCTGAGGTTGGCCTTTGGCAGGTAGATGGCGCCGCCGAAGTTCTGGGTGCCGCCGCCCGTCAGATTGAAGGAGGTCCCGGCCGGCATATTGCGGTCACCGTACATGACGATGCCTTTCGTCGCGCCGCTGGTTGGGGCCGTCAAATCGATGATCGCATTGCTGCCGATTGAAGCGGTCCCCCAATCGCTTCCCGAACCCGTAAAAACCAGGGTCACGCCGCTGCCCGTGATCGTGGCGTTTCCCGCGACGCTCAGGCTGGCCCCGTCGAGATAATAAATGCCCGGACTAAGATTCAGGGTTGCGCCGGCATTGACCGTAATGCTGCCTGTGTAACAGCCGGGAGCGAGGGAATTGGTTTTTCCGTTGGCGTTGACCGTGATCTTGGCGTTCGTGCAGCTCGGCTCTAGAGGGGGAGAAACATTCGCATAGGGGTCGGCGACCGGCATGATGTGCGTCTTGACGCCATTGGTCGCGGTGATGCTGCTGGCGCCGGAGACGTCGCCAACGACTCCGACCTGATTTGCGGAGACCGACGCACTGCCTGCAACATTGAGCGATGGGCTTGCGCCTGAGTTGCTGTAGAGGTTGCACTTGATCAGGTTGAGCTGGTTGCCGCCGCTCACGTTGACCGCGGGGCTGGCGCTCGAGTTGAGCGCAAGGACGCACCCTGTCCCCGAGTTGGGCAGGGCGACCGCGCGCGCGGTGATGAGGACAGGACCCGAGCCGAACAAGGACGAGAGCAGCCGTTGTTGCGGCTGACTCACGATGACTTCGATTGCCTGCAGATCTGACGTATGACTGCCTGTTTTCGGCGGCTGATTCAACGTAACCGTGACGTTGTTCGCCGCGTCTGCGTAACCGTAGTTTGCCGCAACTGCCTTCGCTTCGGACAAGGGGTCAGCGCCGGAAGCCGCCGCTGTTGCAGCGCTGACGGCGCCGGAATCGGCCGCGCTCTGCATGTTCTTATGTTTGTAGTACCACCATCCCACTTCAGTCCCGAGACCTGCGGTGCCGACCAGGACCGGCATAAGCAGCGCCGAAATGACGACATAGCTGCCCGACTGGTCGCGGACGAATTGTTGAACCAGGCTGGCCCTCTGTTCGTGCTCACGAACGGAGCCACATGACCGGCTCCATGGTGCATTAGCCGAGCGGCTGCAAAGTCTCCGGCGCGCCATCTGCTTCCCCGCACATTGCCACTTTTTCCCGAGAACTGTGAGGCCAACGGATTAAACGTAGCCCAATCGGACAGCGACAATTTTAGACATCGGTTGATTCTCGGGGGTTTGTGCGAAGGGCCGGTTTCGCGCGCGAGAGAGACCCACCTCGAAGTGGACGGTGGCACACCCTTCGCCGCGACATGCCTGACATTCAGGCCACATTCATCACGAGACTCCTATCCACTTCGGACGATCAGGAGAATTCGATGAAACTGCCGACCGCGGCCGCCGCCAGCCTTGTGTGTCTGATCATCGCGCCCGCGCTGGCACAAACGCCGTCCGCTGCTCCCACCACCGTGCCGGTTCCCGCGACCAAGCGCGTGACGTGTCTCGCCACGACGGCAAACCTGAAAGGACAGGACAAGCGCGACCAACTCCAGCTCTGCATGGCGCAGGCGCGGGTGGATTGCCTGAAGCAGGCGATTGATCAGAAGGTCGTCGGCGAGCCCAGGAAGGCCTTCATCAAGACCTGCGTCGGCACGGATGGCGCTGAACAACAATAGGCGCGCGGGCGCGGCCTCACGGCTGCGGCTTCAGTGCTCCGGGAAAGTGCCGCTGCAGCACCGCGGCGGGCGTGGCGTAGGCCTCCTGCAAATCCACGCTCCAGTACTTCAGCTCGTCGAGCGGGATTCGCGTGTCGGTGATCGCGCAGCGCACGAAGGTCCCCGGCGAGATCACGCGGAAATCGCCGTCGAGATACTGCACCTGCGCTTCGCCATGGCCCGAGGGGCCGAACTTGTTCAGCACGGTCGAAAGTCTCCACGGAACGCCTCTCCATGGAAGACCTTGGAGGGCACGATGTGTTGGATGAGATGTAGCATAGATGGGGTGGCTTGTCCGCCCGTTAAACCCACCGGTTTGTGATGTTTTGCCGCCGTTTCCGCGTGATAATGCTTGAACTGAAGGGTCGCTGGTTCCGGCACCTCCTGCGGCAGAGTCCGATGCGCCTTCGACTGACCGCCCTGTTCATGACGCTGCTGATATCGGCCGCGCCCGCCTCGCCCGCGCCGCAGCCGGTCGACATCCCGCTCGCGTCCGGGGTCCTTCATGCGCAGCTCTACAAGCCCGAGGGCGCGGGCCCGTTTCCGACCGTGATCGCGCTGCATGGCTGCGGTGGCCTGGGTGGCCATTCCGATCCCGTGCTGCCGCGCTATCGCGATTGGGCCGAGCGCCTGCTCGAGGCCGGCAATGCCGTGCTGCTGCCCGACAGCTACGGCTCGCGCGAGCTCGGGCCGCAATGCCGCGTCAAGGAGATGCATGTCAAGGCGCGGCGCGAGCGTGTCGCCGATATCGCGGCCTCGCGCGCCTGGCTGATGAAGCAGGCCTGGGTGGCGCGCGACCGCGTCAGCCTGATCGGCTGGGCAAATGGGGCGAGCGCGCTGCTCTGGGCCGTGCGCCCGCAGAGCGCGGGGCGCGATCTCGGTCCGGATTTCCGCGCCGCGATCGCGTTCTATCCGGATTGCCGGATCTCGGCGGGTTTGGGGTGGAGCACGCGGGTGCCGACGCTGGTGCTGATCGGCGCCGATGACGACGTGTCGTCGCCGCCGGCCTGCCGGCAGATGGTGGACGGCGCGCGCGGCCGCAGCGCGCTCGCGCGCATCGTGGTCTATCCCGGCGCCGACCATGATTTCGACCGCGCCAACATACCTCTGCACGGTGCTGCCGACAGCGACGCTGCCGCGCCCGAGCACGGCCATTTCGGCACGGACGCCGAGGCGCGCGCGGCCTCGCAGAAGGACGTCGCGCAATGGCTGGCGCGGTAACCGGATGAGCGGACTTGCCGCGCCGTAGCTCGTAGAGCGAAGGCGGAAGCGGGGCCATCCGGGAACAACATCAGGCGGACAGCCCCGCATCGACCACCGCCGTGCACGGAAACGGATCGCGCCTTGATGCGGTTTCAGCCTGTGGCGGCGCCATCATTCGACCATGATGTCGATTAAACGCATTTCACATGCGCAACCGCATCACGCTCTTCGCCTCCGCGCTGATCGTCTTCACCGTCGTGATCCTCCTGTTCGAGGCCCATGCCGGCGCCCCACAGCTTGCGCCGGAACATTGCGGCTTCTGGACCACGATCGACGCGGGATTGTCCTGCCGGTAGAGCTAGGCTGGTTCCACCTCGTCATTGCGAGTGCAGCGACTTGTCCGCCGAAGCCTTGGCGGAGCCGGGACCGCGCGATCCAGTACGCCGAGACGTCAGTGATTCACAGAGAAGCTGCGGCGTACTGGATTCCCCGCTCCAGTGCGCAATTGCGCACAAGGCGGGGAATGACGCCGAGGGCGGAGCGCTCGCTCCTCGCGCCTCAGAACAAGCTGCCCTGATCCACCGGCTTGACCACCCGCTTCGGTGCCGGCTTTGTGTCCTGCGTGGCCGGCTTTGCCTGCGATGGCGCGCGCTTTACCGCGGGGGGCGGGCGATCCGTATCCGCCGTTGCGCCGACGCGGCCATCCGCGAACTCGATCTCGACGCGTGCGCCGGGACCGATCGACTCGGCCGCATGCAGGGGATGGCCGGCCTCATCGCGCACCAGCGCAAAGCCACGCGCGAGCACGCTGCGATAGGACAGCGCGGAGAGCAGCTTGCCGCTGTTCTCGACACGGGCATCGAGCCGGTGCAGCAGCGTGACGAGCGCGCGGCCCGCGCGCTCGGCCAGTCGATGCGTGCGCTCGCGCTGGCGCGCAATCGCGTTGCGCTGCGCCTGCGCATTCGAAAGTCTTGAGGCACGCAGGCGCACCTCCAACCCGGCAAAGCGATCGCGCCGCTGCCGCAGCAGCGAGCGTGCGGACAGGCCGAGCCGCTCGCCGCACACGGTGAGGCGGTGATCGGCCTGCGCGATCTGGCCGTGCAGCACCCGCAGCGTCAGTTTTGAACTTGCGGCGGTGAATCTGCGGAAATGCGCGTGCGTGTTGGCCTTGAGGCAGCGGGGCAGGGAGGCGCCCGCCGCATCCAGCCGTTGCCGCGGGATCGCCAGGAGATCGCCGGCCGCCGGCAGCGCGCGCGCGACGGCGCGCAGCTCGTTACGGCGATTCTCGTGGCCGCGCTGCCAGCAGGCACGGGTGCGCCGCGCGAGATCGGCGACCTCGACGAACAGGTCGCTGCGCACCGGCACCGCCATCTCCGCCGCCGCCGTCGGCGTCGGGGCGCGCTTGTCGGCGACGAAATCGATCAGCGTGATGTCGGTCTCATGCCCCACCGCCGAGATCAGCGGGATCATGCTGTCGCTGGCTGCGCGGACCACGATCTCCTCGTTGAACGACCAGAGATCCTCCAGCGAGCCGCCGCCGCGCGCGACGATGAGCACGTCGGGACGGGGAATCTTGCCGCCCTCAGGGATCGCGTTGAAGCCGCGGATCGCCGCCGCGACCTGCTCGGCCGAGCCGTCGCCCTGCACCTTGACCGGCCACACCAGCACGCGGCGGGGAAAGCGATCCTCCAGCCGGTGCAGGATGTCGCGAATGACGGCACCGGTCGGCGAGGTCACGACGCCGATCACCTCCGGCAGCCAGGGCAAGAGCTGCTTGCGCGCCTCGTCGAACAGGCCTTCGGCGGCGAGCTTCTTCTTCCGCTCCTCCATCAGCGCCATCAGCGCGCCGATCCCGGCCGGCTCCAGCGCCTCGATCACGATCTGGTACTTTGAGGAGCCGGGGTAAGTGGTCAACTTGCCGGTGGCGATGACCTCGAGGCCTTCCTGCGGCTTGAAGCGCATGCGGCCGTGCACGCCCTTCCAGATCACCGCCTCGATCTTGGCGCTCTCGTCCTTGAGCGCGAAATAGCAATGGCCGGAGGAATGCGGCCCGCGAAAGCCGGAGATCTCGCCGCGGACGCGGACATGGCCGAAGGCGTCCTCGACCGTCCGCTTCAGGGACAGGGACAACTCGGAGACGGTGAATTCGGGCGCGTTGAGCAGTTGTTCCGCAGGCGGCATCTCAAAAACGATTCGGCATTTTGGGGTCAGACCCGACGTTAAGGATTTTCGCCGCGCGGCGCCAATCCCCGGGTTGATCGAAAGAGTACTCTGTACTATAGAGTTCTCTGTTGATTAATGGGTTTGAGGGCGATGGCATGGCGATCCGGCTCCTGCGCGGCGTTTTGAACGGCCTGAAATGGGTCCTGTGTGCAATCGGCGGTGTGGCGTTGATTCTGGGCGCCATGATCGCAATGCCGCTGGAGCGGCCGCCCGAGATGCGATCGGTCTCGGATTCCGCCAAGGGCATCGACTGGTCCACACTGCCGCCGCTCGAGCGCTTTCAGGCCCGTGACGGCACCTGGATCGGCTATCGCCATTATGCGCCGACCGGCCCGGAGACAGGCCGCGGCGCGATCTTCATCCATGGCTCTTCCGGCTCCAGCGGCACCGTCAATCACGCGCTGACCCATGCGATCGCCGCGCACGGGGTGGAGACCTGGGCGCTGGACATCCGCGGCCATGGCGGCTCCGGCACGCGCGGCGACATCTTCTATGTCGGCCAGCTCGAGGATGACCTGATCGATTTCGTCGCTCATGTCCGCAAGAGCGCGCCCGATCTGCCGCTGACCCTGATCGGCCATTCCGCCGGCGCCGGCTTCTCGCTGCGCGTCGCCGCGACACCGATCATGCAGGACATGTTCGTCCGCACCGTGCTGCTCGCGCCCTATCTCGGCTATGACGCGCCGACCAACAGGCCGAAGGCCGGCGGCTGGGCCAACATCGATCTCCCGCGCTTCCTCGGCCTGACGGCATTGCGCAGGCTCGGCATCGACTGCTGTTCGCAGCTGCCGGTGCTCGCCTTGGCCGTGCCGCCGAGCTCGGCAAAGTACCTCGTCTCCACCTATTCGGACCGCCTGATGCGCAACTTCGGGACGCGCGGCTATCGCATCGATCTTCCGGCGACGACACGTCCAGTCACGATCTTCGGCGCCGCCGAGGACGAGATGATGATCTCGGACAAATATGCGGAAGTCGTGCGAGCGGTGAAGCCGTCGGTCGACGTCAAGATCATCGACGGCATCAACCACATGGGCATCGTCACCAATCCGAAAGCCGTCTCCGCGATCGCCGAGGACGTGGCGACGCGCGGTGCAGCGGGGAGCTGACCATGATGGCGCATTTGACCCTCGCAGGTACGATCCATCTGGTGCTGGCGCTGCTCTGCAGTACCGTCGGGCTCATCCAGTTCCTGCGTCCCAAGCGCGGTGCCGGCCACCGTGCGCGCGGTTACTTCTACGTCTATGCCATGCTGGTCTCTGACGGCACGACCTTGCTGATCCACCGGTTCACGGGGCATTTCAACGTCTTCCATGTCGCCGCGATCGTGAATTTCGCCTGCATCGTGCTGGCGGTCGTCCCGCTGTTGCGCATGCCGAGGCCGTCGAACTGGAGATCCATCCACTACCACTTCATCGCCTGGTCCTATGTAGCGCTGATGTCGGCCGCGGCAATCAACACGGCGTTGCGGCTGTTGCCGCTGACGATGCGGAACCAGTGCGGCTTGACCGCACTGATCGTGTCGGTCGCGACGATGACGATCGCCCATCTCGTGATCCGCAAGTACCGGCCTCCATCAGATGTGGCGGCGCCATCCACCGGATTGGCCGGGCAGGCTGGAGCGCCGTCATGATCGACAGCAAGCAAGCCGCGGACGCGATGGCGGATATCGACGACACCGTTCGCCGCGTGCGCCAGTCGCTGATCTATCAAGTTTCGAGCCTGGCTTTGTTGATGTGGGGCGTGCTGGCGTTCGTCGGCAACATCGCAGGCTGGCTCTGGCCGCGCTATGGACTCTATTTCTGGATCAGCATCTACACGGTTTCGATCGTCGGCTTCCTTGCCATCGGCGCCTATCACCGGTCCCGAAACCGCATTCGCGTGTTCGACATCCGCTATCTCTTGACATTTCTGCTGATCGTCGCCTTCGGCATCTTCGTCTGCTATTTCGGCCATTTCACCCCGCGCCAACAGACGGCGTTCTGGCCGATCTACATCATGCTGTTCTACATGATGGCGGGGGTGTGGTTCGGCTACGCTTTCCTCGTGATCGGCGCCACCATCATTGCACTGACGCTGATTGGTTATTTCTACATCCCGGGCATATCGCTGTTGCTGTGGATGGCAGTCGTCAACGGTGGCGGGCTGACCCTCGGCGGCCTCTGGATGCGGCGGAGCTAGCATTGGCCGAGCTCGACGACATCATCCATCAGCCGCTGCGCCTGAAGATCATGGCGGCGCTGAACGCCCTGCCTGCAGGGGTCGGGCTGGAATTCGCCCGCCTGAAGAAGCTCACCGGCGCCACCGACGGCAATCTCGGTGCGCATATCGAGACCCTGGCCAAGGCCGGCTATGTCCAGGTGGACAAGGCGTTTGTAGGCAAGAAGCCGCAGACCACGGTGACCGCCACCGCCGCCGGCCGCGGCGCGTTCGCGCGGCATGTGGCGACGTTGCAGGAGATTATTGCGGGGAAGCAGGGTTAGGCTCCGCCGTCTTCCGGGGCGCGCCCTCTTGGGCACGAACCCGGAATCCATTCCACCGCCGACGCCGCCGCTCAATGGATTCCGGGTTCGCGCTGCGCGCGCCCCGGAATAACGGTTCGTAGGATGGGTTGAGCCCTTGCGAAACCATCGCTTTCCTCTTCAGGCTCTCAGTTATGGCCGCTGTCATCCGAAGCGCGGATGGCGCCCGATCATTTAACTTTACAGGCGCTTCGGGCAACACGTGTGATGGCTTTCGCAAGGGCTCAACCCATCCTACGGGCTGATCAAATCACCTTGTCACGCGGCCACTGCATCTTTGGGAAGAGGCCACGATACCTGTCGCGCGCATCAATGGCGCGGGCAAGGTCGGAAAACCACATCGGCCTGCTTCCTCCAGGAAGCTCATCGCCGATCAATGGGCGAAGCCCCTCATCCCTGTCGGGAACGAGCACAAAATACATATCAAGGCTATGCCGATAATGGATGCCCTGTCTGCCTTCAAAGTTGAAGGTGTGGTTGCGCATGTATTCTGCAATGACGGCAATCCTGGGAGTCCGCGCACGGCATTGCGGAGCCTGCTGAGGGCGATAATACTTCCGCGTATTCAGGAGATTGTCGAAGAGATTAATCCAGTATGTTTCACGATCGCTGACCTGACTTATGTCGCACCATTCGAGCAATGCGGTCCGAACCGGAAAGGCGTCATTCCACTCGTCACGCATCCAGCCTCGCACGACACCTATCCCGTCATAAGGACCCCGCCGGTGCTGCACAAAACGGCGATCGATGGTGCCGGTCGTCATCCCGACGTATCGTACCCGCCCGTCGCGGCAGGAATAGAGAGCGTAGATGGATGCCATCGAGGCTCCTAGGTGGTTTCCGGCTCAGCAAATGAAGTGATAGGCTCGAGGTTTGTCAACCTCCGGCCGGCACATCTCAAACTGCTGGGTGACGGGGTTGGCCCGGAACGTGTAGCTCGTAGGATGAGTTGAGCTCATGAGAAACCCATTGCTTTCCTATTCCTGCTCCGTCATCGCGGCTGTCATCCGTGCAAGTGACGACAAACCGCGGGTGGCGCCCGGTCGATTAGCTTTACGGATGCTTCGAGGAACACGTGTGATGGGTTTCGCTAGGCTGCCTTCCTGGCAATCGGCCTCGGCATCGCCGCGCTGACCCTGATTGGGTTCTTGTACATCGGCGACGCCTTCCCGCTCTGGATGGCCTTCGTCAACGGCGGCGACCTGGTCCTCGGCGGCCTCTGGATGCGGCGTCTGATGGCCGAGCTCGACGACATCATCCACCAGCCGCTGCGGCTCAAGATCATGGCGGCGCTGAACGCACTGCTCGTGTCGGCCGGTTTGGAGTTCGCGCGCCTGAAAAAGCTCACCGGCGCCACCGACGGCAATTTCGGCGCGCATATAGAGACGCTAGCGAAGGCGGGCTATGCGTCCGTGGAGGAGGCGTTCGTCGGCAAGAAGCCGCAGACCACGGTGGCAGCCACGGCGGCGGGGCGCGGGGCGTTCGCGCGGCATGTGGCGACGTCGCAGGAGATCATTGCGGGGAAGCAGGTTTAGCCAGCCTCGCTATTCCGTGGCGTTTCCTCTCGTCATTCCGGGGCGCGCCCCTTGGGCGCGAGCCCCGGAACGACGGGCGAATTGAATGTGGAGAGTTCGGACCGTTTCCCCTGAGGGATTTCGGAATTGCAGTGACAATGCTCTCAATGATCGACTGCTATCGAGCATCCAAGCCTTATGTATTGTGTGCACTGTCACCGTAATTCCACGATGATTTCTCGCACGTCAGTTTCGTTCATCGCATCGAAGTCGGGAGTCATTGGTCCGTCAATTCGCTGCCACCGAAGGTGACTTCCATGAGTGCCGTTCTCCCGCGCGTGCGACTAGATGAAACCAAGTTTCCCTTTGGTCACCGCAGTTGCGACTTTGACGGGGCTCTCCAATACCGCTCTTATGTACTCGTGAATCTCCTCACAGACCCGTTCGACGTCCTGTTCGCCGAAATCGAGGGGAATGCCTCGCAGCGCTCGCGGGCTATCGCCAATTCTGATTGTTATGGCATCGCCTATCATCTCAAATTCTAGCACCACGCGCGGCCAGAACTTACCGTTACCGCTTGTACGCGGAATGCCCACTGCAACACCCATCTGGATAGGAGCTAACGTCAAGGTCCCTTTGACGTGGGTACTGAACTTTGCACCTCGGTAGTCGCCCGCCTCCTCTTGAAACTCGCCTTCAGGCGGCACGCCCCGTGCTTCAGACCCTTCACCTAGATAGATTGGCAAGTGCTGCACGATTGCATCTCCAAGCGCTTCGATGGTCCGGAAGCTCTTAACCGTCATGTCGCTGTATTCGGACATTGCGTCTTGCAGGATCTTCATTCGTTCACTCAGAGCCATCAGTCGTCCTCCTTCAAGTCCGCATACCAGTTGCCGCAACGTGTGTGCAGCGCAACTTCAAGCTTCGCACCTTTCCCCAAACAGCAATGACGCCAGTCGTACATCGTTGAGCGAATTGCCCTTATCCCTCCATAAGGGAGCAAAGCAGCCGCAGAAGATGCCATATTCTTCGGGTGGAGGTACGTCATCCAGCCACGTGCTCTTTTGAGCTGTGGGAAGACCTCGATGATAATACAGGGAAATATAGGAGACCCCGTCATCATCGGGTCCGAAGATAATCCCGTCTCCAGTGGCTGTCGGCATTCCTACATTCCGTCCCTCTTAAGAGCCCGGCAAGACCTCTTGCATTCTTCCCGACTATCTATCGATGAGTGCTCCTGAAAGCGCAATCATAAAGCGCGCTCGACTTGTACAAAATTGACCTAACGTTCGTTACGGCGTCGAGCTTTCAGCAATGTCCGTTACTCAGCCGAAAGCGGAGATCGAATCCGGAGCGCCTCCCCCCTTCACACCCGCCCCGATTCGTGCGACCTCCGCCCCCAGCAAAACCCCTCATTTCTGAGCCTTCGATGCACATTCTCCTGCTCGGTTCCGGCGGCCGCGAACATGCTCTGGCGTGGAAGATCGCGGCCTCTCCCCTGGTGACCAAATTCTGGTGCGCGCCCGGCAATGCCGGCATCGCGCGCGAGGCGGAATGCGTGGCGCTCGATGTCGCCGACCATGCCGCCGTGATCGACTTCTGCAAGAAGAACGCGGTCGAACTCGTCGTGGTCGGGCCGGAGACGCCGCTGGCGGCCGGCATCGTCGACGATCTCACTGCGGCCGGCATCAAGGCGTTCGGCCCGAGCAAGGCGGCGGCGCAGCTCGAGAGCTCCAAGGGCTTTACCAAGGCGCTTTGCACCGAGTTCGGCATTCCGACCGGTGCCTATGAGCGATTCACCAACGCACAGGACGCGCGCGCCTATGTGCAGAGCCAGGGCGCGCCGATCGTGATCAAGGCCGACGGCCTTGCCGCCGGCAAGGGCGTCGTCGTCGCCAAGACCTTGCGCGAGGCCGAGGATGCCATCGCCATGATGTTCGAGGGCGCCTTTGGCGAGGCCGGCACCGAGGTCGTGATCGAGGAGTTTCTGCCGGGCCGCGAGATCAGCTTCTTCGCGCTCTGCGACGGCGAGACTGCCATCCCGCTGGCCTCTGCCCAGGACCACAAGCGCGTGTTCGACCATGACGTCGGCCCCAACACCGGCGGCATGGGCGCCTATTCGCCGACGCCGCTGGTGACGCCAGGGATCCACGACGCGATCATGGCCAAGATCATCCTGCCGACGGTATCAGGCATGAAGCAGCGCGGCACGCCGTTCCGCGGCGTGCTCTATGCCGGGATCATGCTGACGACGCAGGGCCCGAAACTGTTCGAGTTCAACGTCCGCTTCGGCGATCCCGAGTGCCAGGTCTTGATGCTGCGCATGATGAGCGACATCGTGCCGGCGCTGCTCGCCGCCTGCGACGGCGAGTTGAAGCATTTCGATCTGCGCTGGTATCCGGAATCCGCGCTCACGGTGGTGATGGCCGCCAAGGGCTATCCCGGCGACTACCAGAAGGGCACGCGCATCCAGGGGCTGGAGGAGGCCGCCAAGGTCGAGAGCGTCGAGATCTTCCACGCCGGCACGGTTGCCAAGGACGGCGCGATCCTCGCCAATGGCGGCCGCGTGCTCAATGTCTGCGCGCTCGGTGCGACCGTGACGGAAGCGCAGGCCCGCGCCTACCAGGCCGTCGACCGCATCGACTGGCCGGAAGGCTTCTGCCGCCGCGACATCGGCTGGCAGGCGGTCGATGCGGAGAAGGCCAAGACTTGAGAAGGCCAAGACTTGAGGTGTCATTCCGGACGGCGTGCCGAACGCGCCGATCCGGAATCTCGACATTTTCGCCACCGCGCCGCCACATCGACACGCCAGAAATATCCAATTGCCTGTTGGGGTTAGCAGCCCCGCATATAATACCGCTACTGTGCATGGGGTCGTTTTCGACATTTTTGTTTGTCGGGCCGGCTCCGCGACTGACCAGATAAGGATGCAAGAAGATGTCCGATCTCGCCGACCTCTATCCGGGCTTTGCCGCCGAATGGATCGACACCTCCTTCGGCCGCATCTTCGCCCGCGTCGGCGGCAGCGGGCCGCCCCTCCTGCTCCTGCACGGCTTCTCCGAAACGCATGTGATGTGGCACCGCGTGGCACCGGAGCTTGCCGACAATTTCACGCTGATCATCGCCGATCTGCCGGGCTACGGCTGGTCCGACATGCCCGAAAGCGATGCGCTGCACATCCCGTACAGCAAGCGCGCGATGGCGAAAGCCATGGTCGAGGCGATGGAGCGTCTCGGTCACGTGCACTTCGCGCTCGCCGGCCACGACCGCGGCGGCCGCGTCTCCTATCGCCTTGCGCTCGACCATCCCGGCCGGCTCTCGAAGCTCGCCGTGCTCGATATCCTGCCGACCTATAATTACTGGGAGCGGATGAACCGCGCCTATGCCTTGAAGATCTATCACTGGACCTTCCTGGCCCAGCCCTATCCGCTGCCGGAGACGCTGATCTCTGGCAATGGCGAGTTCTTCCTGCGCTTCAAGATGGCGAGCCAGACCAAGTCGAAGACGCTGGACGCGATCGACCCGCGCGCGCTCGAACACTACATCGCCCCGTTCCGTGATCCCGCCCGGGTGCACGCGATGTGCGAGGACTACCGCGCCGGCGCCTATTTCGACTACGACCTCGACAAGGCCGATTTCGATTCCGGCAAGAAGATCACGGTCCCGATGCTGACGCTGTGGGGCAATGCCGGCGTCGCGCAAGCCGCCGCCACGCCGCTGGAGACGTGGAAGCAATGGGCGACCAACGTGGACGGCATGCCGGTGGACTCGGGGCACTTCCTCACCGAGGAGAACCCGGACGTCACCGCGAAGGCGTTGCGCGAGTTTTTCTCGGCTTGAGCCACACCGTCATTGCGAGGAGCCCTTGCGACGAAGCAATCCAGTCCGTCTCCGCGGAAAGACCCTGGATTTGCTTCGCTGAGCCTGTCATCGGGCCGCGCTTCGCACGGACCCGGTGGCTCGCAATGGCGGGGAGAGACCCCTTACCTTCGCTCCCGGAAAAACTCCTTGAGCAGCCGCGCCGCCTCGCTCTCGCCGACGCCGGAGTAGACGTCCGGCGCGTGGTGGCAGGTCGGCGAGGCAAAGAACCGCACGCCCGACTCCACCGCGCCGCCCTTGGGATCGGCGGCGCCGTAATAGAGCCGGCGGACCCTTGCAAAGGAGATCGCGCCCGCACACATGGTGCAGGGCTCCAGCGTCACGTAGAGGTCGCAGTCGACGAGGCGCTCGCTCCCGATCTTGCTCGCTGCCTCGCGCAGCGCGATGATCTCGGCATGGGCGGTGGGGTCGTGGTCGGTCAGCGTCCGGTTGGCTGCGGTGGCGACGACCTCGGACTTGCGGACCACCACGCATCCGATCGGAACTTCGCCCGATTTTCCGGCATTTTCGGCCGCCAGAAGCGCCAAATCCATGAAAGAAGGGGCTTTCATGCCTCGTATCATCGCCAGAAACCTGCTACTAGCTCCGCCTTCAGCAAGAGTGGATACCGGTTTTGCCTGAGCATGCGGCTCCGAACGAGCGCGCGCAATGCTCCTCGCGCGACCCCCTAAGTGAGATCATTCATGCCTCGCGACAGCGACAAAGACAACGATTCCCGCGGCCGGCGAGGCCCGGCCAAAGGCCGCAGCGGCAAGCCGCGCGGCCCCGAGAAGAAATTCGCCAAGCGCGGGTTCGAAGGCAAGGGCGCTCGCGACAGCCGCCCGTCCCGCGGCGACCGCGACAGCCGCCCGTTCCGTCGTCGCGATGAGGGCGATGCCCCGCGTCGCGAGTTCAGTGATCGTCCCCGCTTCAAGCGCGAGGACCGCGGCGGCGAGGAGCGCAGCTTCAAGCCGCGTGGCGACCGGCCGTTCAAGCCGCGCGGCGATCGTCCGAATTTCGACCGTGACGAGCGCGCGCCACGTGGCGAGCGAAGCGAGCGGCGTGTCGAGGATCGCAAGTTCTCGCGTGGCGGTTCGGATCGGCCGCGCAAGGATTTTGGCCGCGGCCGCGACTTCCGGGATCGCAAGGGCGACCCGGGAGATCGCAAGCGCGACTTCGAGGGCGGCGACCGCAAGCGCAGCTTTGGCGATCGTCCGCGCGAGCGGGACGATTCCAAGCCGTGGCAGAAGCGCGAGGCGGGCCCGGGTGGTGACCGTCCGCGCAAGTCCTTCGACAAGGATTTCGGCGGCCGCGATCGCAGCGACGAGAAGCCCTGGCGTCAGCGCGACGATCGGCGTGAAGGTAGCCATGGCGATGAGCGTCCGCGTTTCTCCCGGCGCCGGGAAGAGGGTGATGATCGCCCGCGTTTCTCGCGCCCGCGCGAGGAGCGGTCCGGTGACGATCGTCCGCGCTTCAATCGCTCGCGCGAGAAGCGGCCGGAAGGCCGCATGGACTGGCAGGAGCATCCGCGCAGCGAGGGCCGTTTCCGCGATCGTCCGCGCCGCGACAATGAGGACGACAGCAGGATTTTCGAGAAGCGCCCGGCCTTCGGCGGTCGCGGCGCCTATCGCGAGCGCGATCGTGATTTCGAGGGCCGGCCACGCCGCGATGACGCGCCGAAGCCGAAGAAGGCCGGCGAGCGCATCGCCAAGGTATTGGCGCGCGCGGGCCTTGCCTCGCGCCGCGACGCCGAGGAAATGGTCACGCAGGGCCGCGTCACCGTCAACGGAAGGGTGATCAACTCGCCGGCGCTCGACGTCACCCGGAACGACGTCGTCATGGTCGACGGCAAGCCGTTGCCGGAGCGCGAGCGCACGCGGTTGTTCCTCTACCACAAGCCGCGCGGGTTGATGACGACGCATGACGACCCCGAGGGGCGCCCGACCGTATTCGACAATCTGCCCGAAGGCCTGCCGCGGCTGATCAGCGTCGGCCGGCTCGACTTCAACACCGAAGGCCTGCTCCTGCTCACAAATGACGGCGGCCTCGCGCGCACGCTCGAGCTGCCGGACACCGGCTGGCTGCGCCGCTACCGTGTCCGCGCCCATGGCGACGTCACCCAGGCGCAGCTCGACGCGCTCAAGAACGGCATCGAGGTCGAGGGCGTCAAATACGGTCCGATCGAGGCGACGCTTGAACGCGACCAGGGCGCCAATGTCTGGCTGGTGTTCGCGATCCGCGAAGGCAAGAACCGCGAGGTGCGCAATGTCTGCGCCCATCTCGGCCTCGAGGTGAACCGGCTGATCCGCGTCTCCTATGGCCCGTTCCAGCTCGGGGAGATTCCGGAAGGCCAGGTCGAGGAGATCCGCTCGCGCGTGCTGCGCGAGCAGCTCGGCGAGAAGGTGATCGAGAAGTCGGGCGCGCAGTTCGACGTACCGCAAAAATCCTCTGCGGGCGGCGGCGATGCGCCTCGCGAGAACAAGCCCGCCAGCAAGCGCGCGGTCATCAGCGACCGCAAGGGCCGCCGCGTGCTGGTGCAGCGCACCGGCAGCGAGGAGGCGCGCGAGCGCAACGAGATGGAAGCGAGCGGCTATGGCCCGCCGCGCCGTCCCAAGCGCGGCTATCACGGCAAGCGCGACCTGACGCCGCGGGATGAATAGCATGCGCGTGGTCGGCGGTCGCCTGAAGGGGCGCAATCTCGCCTCACCGTCTTCGCGCGACATCCGTCCCACGGCGGATCGGCTGCGAGAATCCGTGTTCAACATCCTCGTGCACGCCTATGACGATCCGATTGCGGATGCGCGCGTGCTCGATCTCTTCGCCGGCACCGGCGCGCTCGGCATCGAGGCGGCCTCGCGCGGTGCCAAGTTCACGCTGTTCGTCGACAATGGCGCCGAGGCGCGCGCGCTGTTGCGCAACAATGTCGAGTCGCTGGGCCTTGGCGGCGTCACCAAAGTCTATCGTCGCGACGCGACCGATCTCGGGCCCGCGCATCCCGTCGAGCCGTTCTCGCTGGTGTTCCTCGATCCGCCCTATGGCAAGGGCTTTGCGGAGAAGGCGCTTGCGTCCTTGCGCGACGGCGGCTGGCTCACCCCGGGCGCGTTGCTCGTGGTGGAGGAGGCCAAGGCCGCGCAATTCGTGACGCCGGAGGGTTTTGAGGAATTGGAGCGGCGCGCGTACGACGATACGGAGTTCGTGTTTTTGAAGCGAGACGCTTAACTCACCTCCGTCCGAACAGCTTCTCCACGTCGCTCAGCTTCAGCTCGACATAAGTCGGGCGGCCGTGATTGCACTGGCCGGAGTTCGGCGTCTCCTCCATCTCGCGAAGCAGGGCATTCATCTCCTCGGGCCGCAGCCTGCGGCCGGCGCGCACCGAGCCGTGGCAGGCCATGGTGGCGGCGACGTGCATCAGGCGGCGTTCGAGAGGAAGAGCCTCGTCCCATTCGGCCATGTGCTCGGAGAGATCGCGAAGCAGCCCGACGGCATTGGTCTTGCCGAGCAGCGACGGCGTCTCGCGGACCGCAACCGCGCCGGGGCCGAAGGATTCGATGGCAAGGCCGAACGAGGCCAGCTCCTCGCTGCGTTCGAGCAGGCGCTCGACAGTCGCCTCGTCCATCTCGACGATCTCGGGGATCAACAGGATCTGCCGCTGCACGCCGTTTGCGGCGAGCGAAGCCTTGAGCCGTTCGTAGACGATGCGCTCATGCGCAGCGTGCTGGTCGACGATGATCAGGCCGTCCCGGGTCTGCGAGACGATGTAGGTCTCGTGGATCTGGGTGCGCGCCGCGCCGAGCGGGCGGTCGACGAGGTCGGCCACCGGCTGCGCCTCGATCCGCACGTCCGCGCTGGGTGCACCGACATCGAACGCCGCCTGCGCGCGCTCCGCGAAAGCCGGCGCAGCCGAGCCTTCGAAAGGCATCGGCGCGACCGGGGCGGATGGCGAGGTCCGCCAGTCCCAACTCGCCGGGCGCGGCGGCGTGAACGCGGGCCGGAATGAGGACAGCGCGCTCTCGCCGCTGTTGGCGGCGGTGCGGCGGCCCTCGCGCGCGAGTGCTTCCTTCAGCCCGTGCACGATCAGCGCGCGGACGAGGCCGGCGTTGCGGAAACGCACCTCGGTCTTGGCCGGATGCACGTTGGCGTCGACCTCGCGCGGATCGAGCGTGACGAACAGCGCCAGCACCGGATGGCGGTCGCGCGGCAGATAGTCGGAATAGGCGGCGCGCACGGCGCCCAGGATCAGCTTGTCGCGCACCGGTCGGCCGTTGACGAAGAGATATTGGCCGAGCGCGTTGGCCTTGGTCAGCGCGGGAGCCGCGGCATAGCCGGCAACCACGATGCCCTCGCGCTCGGCATGGACCTCGATGGCGCGGCTGCGGAATTCAGCGCCGAGAATATCGCCGAGCCGCGTCAGCCGCCCGGCGGCGCCGGGCAGGGCGGCCGCCCAGGCCACCGGCGCGCGCTCCTCGCCCGCGAGCGTGAAGGCGATGTCGGGCCGCGCCATGGCAAGGCGCCGCACCACCTCGCGGATCGCTTCCGCCTCGGTGCGGTCGGTCTTCAAGAATTTCAGCCGTGCCGGTGTTGCATAGAAGAGGTCGCCAACCTCGACGCGGGTGCCATGCGCCAGCGCCGCCGGCATGATCTCGGACTTCTCGCCGCCCTCGACCGACAGCGCCCAGGCATGCGGCTCGGTGGCATGGCGTGTCGTGATCGACAGCCGCGCCACCGAGCCGATCGAAGGCAGGGCCTCGCCACGGAAGCCGAGGGTGCGAATCTGCAGCAAGTCCTCGTCATCGAGCTTGGACGTCGCGTGGCGCTCCACGGCGAGTGCGAGGTCCTTCGCGGTCATGCCGCTGCCATCGTCGGTGATGCCGATCCGCCGCCGCCCGCCGCCATCGGTGAAGACGTCGATCCGGCTCGCGCCGGCATCGATGGCATTCTCGACGAGTTCCTTCACCACGCTCGCCGGACGCTCCACCACCTCGCCGGCGGCGATACGGTTGACGAGCTGTTCTGGCAATTGGCGGACGGGCATGGAATCTGACTTGGGGGCTCTGACTTGGGGGCTCTGACTTGGGGGCTCTGACTTGGGGCTCTGACTTGGGCTCTGACTTGGATTCGCTGTCGGCGCCATTCTAGGCCGTGTTGCGTCAAAAGCATGCGTTGGGCAACAGCCGCGTGGCGGCCTGGGGAAGAGGGATGCCTATCACATTGAAGACATTGGGCGTTCGAGAAAATCGCGCAGTCCGGATGAAGCCACTTGCGGGCTACTGTCGTGATTGTGGGGTGCCGGGCCGCGGTGTAGCATCGTGAAAAAATGGCAACAGGACGGGAGGACGCCATGTGCCATCTCTTCGCGCACCAGCCTCAACGCGACTACGAATCCCAGACCCGCTCGCTTAGAATCGGTGGGCACTGCACGTCGATTCGGCTGGAGATGGCGTTCTGGGACACTCTGGAGGAGATCGCAGCCAAGGAGGGCATGAGCCTCGGCAAGTTCCTGACCACGCTCTACAACGAGGTGCTCGACCATCACGGCGAGGTCAATAATTTCGCATCGCTGCTGCGGTGCTCCTGCCTGATCTACCGCTCCCGGAGCATCACACCAGTCCAGGATTTCAAGGCAACCGTTGCGCCCATCCTCGACGCGGCCGAATAGCTATCCCAACAAAGGCGCGTATCCCGGATGGAGCGCAGCGCAATCCGGGATTCGTGCCACCAGCGGCGGTGGTCCCGGATTGCTGCGCTCCATCCGGGCTTCTCCCTCCACATCGTCATTGCGAGGAGCAATTGCGACGAAGCAATCCAGAATCTTTCCGCTGGATTGCTTCGCTTCGCTCGCAATGACGGAGGAGAGCGGTTCGTCTATCAGGCCTCAAATTTCCTTCTTCTGCATCGCCCCGGCAATGTAATCCGCCTGCCGGATCGCCAGCGCGACGATGGTCAGCGTCGGATTGCAGGCCGCGCCGCTGGTGAACTGGCTGCCGTCGGAGACGAACAAGTTCTTGATATCGTGGCTCTGCCCGAACTTGTTGACGACGCCGTCGCGCGGCTTCTCGCTCATCCTGTTGGTGCCGAGATTGTGCGTGCTTGGATAGGGCGGCGTCGGATAGGTCACGGTGGCGCCGACGGCGTCGTAGACCGCAGCGCCCTGCTTGTAGGCATGCGCGCGCATCGCGACGTCGTTGGGATGATCGTCGAAATGCACGCTCGCGACCGGCTGGCCGAACTTGTCCTTGACGACAGGGTCGAGCGTGATGCGGTTGGTCTCCTGCGGCATGTCCTCGCCGACCAGCCACATGCCGGCCATCCTGGGATAACCGTCGAGCGCTGACGTGAACGAACGTCCCCAGGCGCCGGGATTGAGGAACGCCGCCATGAAGGGCAGGCCGATCGACAGCGTCTCCATCTCGTAGCCGCCGACGAAGCCGCGTTTCGGGTTGTTGGCCGCTTCATCGCGGATGATGCCGGCCATGGTGGTGCCGCGATACATGTGCACCGACTTCTCGAACACGGCATAGACACTGCCGGTCATATGGCGCATGTAGTTGCGGCCGACCTGTCCCGATGAATTGGCGAGACCGTCCGGGAACATGGTCGAGGCACTGTTGAGCAGCAGCCGCGGGCTCTCGATCGAATTGCCGGCGACTGCGACGATGCGCGCCTTCTGGCGCTGCATGGCGCCGCTCTCGTCAGCGTAGACGACGCCGGTCACCTTACCGCTGGAATCATGCTCGATCTTGACCGCCATGCTGCTCGGCCGCACTTCGAGATTGCCGGTCGCCTCGCCCTTGGGGATCTCGGTGTAGAGCGTCGACCATTTCGCGCCGGACTTGCAGCCCTGGAAGCAGAAGCCGATCTGCTGGCAGGAGCCGCGTCCGTCGCGCGGTTGGCTGTTGATCGCCATGTTGCCGGTGTGCACGGTCTTGTAGCCGAGCTTCTTTGCGCCGGCCTCCAGCACCTTGAAGTTATTGTTGCCGGGAAGTCCGGGAATGCCGTTGGTGCGGGTCACGCCCATCTTGTTCTCGGCCTTGGCGTACCATGGCTCCATCTCGGCAAGCGTGATCGGCCAGTCCAGGAGGTTCGCGCTAGGAATGTTGCCGTAGGTGCTCTTGACCCTGAACTCGTGCTCATCGAAGCGCAGCGAGGCGCCGGCCCAATGCACCGTGGAGCCGCCGACCGCCTTGACGATCCAGGCAGGAAGATTGGGAAAGTCCTTGGCGACGCGCCACGTCCCCGACGTGGTGCGCGCGTCCGACCAGGCGAGCTGGGAAAAGCTCTCCCACTCGTCGTTGACGAAATCCTGGTTCTCGATGCGCGGACCTGCTTCCAGGATGACAACCTTGACGCCCTTTTGCGCGAGCTCGTTGCCCAGCGTGCCGCCGCCGGCTCCGGAACCGACGATCACCACAACGCTGGAGTCGTTCAGATCGAATTTGGCCATATGCGTTCTCCTGAACCGTTGGGTGCGTTAAGCCTTCGGCAGCCAATCGATGTCGGCGAAGCCACGATTGATGTAGCCGCCGTGCTCGGCGGAGGAGCCCTCGTAGCCGAAGCGCGGCCAGACCTCCTTCTGGTTGTAGAGCGAGACGACGAGATCGCCGCGCACCTTCTGGAAGAAGTCGCTCTGCTCGATCTCCTTCAGCAGCACCACGCGGTCGGCCTCCCAGGGCACTTCGACATAAGGCACCTTGTGGCGGTCGCGCGCGTTCTGATCGAGCCGCGCAATGCCGTCGCTGATCAGCGATTTGACGGCGGGATCCTTCGCCGCCTTGCCGTCCCAGGGCTTGATTGCGGTGATGTAATAGCTGTCGCCGAGCACATCGTGCGGATAGATGTCGCGCGCGACCTTCAGCAGCGTCTTCATCGTCGCGGGCGAGAGCGTGGTGGCATCATCGGCCCAGGCATCCCCGATGCTGGTGGCGATACTGGTCGCGACAGCGACGACCGGCACAGCGGTCGCCGCGCCCTTGAGAAAGACGCGGCGGCTTTGCTTGCTTCGACGATCGATTTCTCTCATGGCATTCCTCCGTGGATTTTTGTGATTTGGTTCTTGTGATTTGATCAGCCGAAGCGTCCGCCTCGCTGGATCACCTCTATCTTGTAGCCATCGGGATCGCTGACGAAGAAGAAGCGCGCCAGCGTCTTGCCGCCGTGCTTGAAGTCGCGCAGCGGCCCCGGTGCGAGGCTCTCGCGCTCGAAGCGAGCATGCTCGGCATCGAGATCCTCGACCACCACGGCGAGATGGCCGTAGCCATCGCCGAGCACGTACGGCTCCTTGCGATCGAAATTCACCGTCAGCTCCACCTCGAAAGGTGAGGAGGGGTGACGCAGATAGATCAGGGCGAAATCCGCGAATTTCAGGTGGTCGGCGACCTCCAGGCCGAAGGCGCGCCTGTAGAAGTCGAGTGAGCGCGCCTCGTCGCGCACGCGGATCATGGAATGGATCGGCTTTGCCATTCAGTTCTGCTCCTTGAGAAAGGCGATGATGGCGGCGCGCGTCTCGGGCTTGGCCTGCCGGTAGACCATCACCACGCCGGGAATGACGGCTTGCGGATTGGCCAGCCACGCATCGAGCCGGGTCTCGTCCCAGGTGAAATCAGCCTTGGCGAGGCCGTCCGAATAATGGAAGCCCTCGACCTTGCCGGCGGGACGGCCCAGGACCTTGACCAAAGGGGGGCCTTGCCGCATCGGCTCCGACAGGCTCAAGGTGTGACACACCGCGCATTGCTGCTTGAACAGTGTGGCACCGTCCGGCGGCCTTGTGGCCGGCAACGGCATCTGCGCGTCGGCAACCCTGACCAACAGCACCATCGCGGTGCACAATCCCAGCACGACCACGCGCATCGTCAAGAATCCGCCCAACTGCATCGACGTGCGCAAACACTAGGCGCGGCCAAACATGCGGTGGTAGTAGCGGGCTGTGTCGCTACGCGCGTCGATGCTTGTGGCGTGTGGTGCTCCGCGCTGCCTTATATGCGGAGCACAATTCCGCGAAAGCGCCGTCAAATCCCTAAACGTTCACCACATGATGCGCATTGCATGACGGTCGCGCCGCTTGAACTCTCTACGCGATGCAATGGTCCGGTGCAGACGAGGCGGCGCAGGGAGCCGCCGAGCCATTCATTGCGAAAAAATCCAGGAGAAATGGATGAAGTTGGTGAAGACCTCGATGATCGCATGCGCTCTGTCGGCTCTCGTTGCGACGCCTGTTCTCGCGCAAGGCGCGCCACCCGCCAAGACAGGCGGCACGGTGCAAAGCAAACCCATGCAAGGCGGCACCATGGGCAGCGGTGACGAGGAGATGAACGCTCAGCCGGGCGCAGCGGGCGAGAAGACCGGCATGAAATCAACCAAGGGCACCAGGGGCACGGTCGGCACCACGGGGAGCGCTGCGCACAAGGGAACAGCCGACGATTCCACCACAGGCGGCGCAGCCCCGTCGAAGCGTTACTAAAGCATGATCCGGAAAAGTGCGAAGCGGTTTTCCGGAAGATCATGCGCAAAACAACAGCCTGAAGCGCGATGACGATTCGTCCAAATCTCATCGCGCTTTGGGCTCGCCGGCGCAACCGGCACAACTCCGGTCGCGTTGCGGCCGGAGTTTCCTGCCGCGCCGGTTAGTCGTCGAAGCGGCCGCCGCGTCCGGCCTTGATGTCGCTGCGGCGCTTCTTGCCTTCGAGCCGGCGTTGCTTGGAGGCGTAGGTCGGCCGCGTCGCGCGGCGCGGCGTCGGCCGCACCATGGCCTCCTTGAGGATCTCGACGAGGCGGTCGATGGCGTCCTGGCGGTTGCGCTCCTGGGTACGGAAGCGCTGGGCGTGGATCACGATGATGCCGTCCTTGGTCATGCGCTGGCCGGCGATGCGGGCGAGGCGCAGCGCGGCATCCTCGGGCAAGGTCAGCTTGCGGGTGTCGAAGCGCAGTTGCGCGGAGGTCGCGACCTTGTTGACGTTCTGCCCACCCGGGCCGGAGGCGCGGACAAAGCCGATCTCGATGTCGTCCTCGTCGATGACGAGATCGCGGGATATCCGCAGCATGATGGCACCATTCGTGATGTCCGGACATACCGCGGACGCCGGCCCTCAGCAATGGCGCTGCCGCGAAACGCAAATGGCCGGGCGAGCCCGGCCATTTCAGGAAGCGTATGGAGAGGAGGTCAGTTCGATTTCGGCGCCGTGGCTGCCGGCTGTGCGGCGGCCTGCGGGGTGCGGCCGACGACGACGGTCAGCAGCCCCTGGCCCCAGAGCCGCTTGGCGGCCGCCTTGGCATCGTCCAGCGTCACCGCATCGACGATGGCATTGCGCTTCTCGATGTAGTCGATCGGCAGTTTGTCCTGCTGATATTGCAGCAGTGCCTGGGCGAGCTTGGACGAGGTGTCGAGCGCCAGCATCTGCGAGCCCTTGAGGTAGGACTTGGCCTCGTCCAGCTCCTTCTGCGTCGGGCCCTCCTCGGCAATGCGGCGCACCTCCTTCTCGATGGCATCGATGGTGTCGCCGGCGCGGTCGGCGCGGGTGCCGGTGTTGCCGATAAAGACCGCCGAATGCTCCATCCAGAGCAGCGATTCGAACACGGAATAGGCGAGGCCGCGCTTCTCGCGCACCTCGCGATAGAGCCGCGAGGACAAGCCGCCGCCGCCGAGGATGTGGTTGACGACATAGGCGGCCATGAAGTTCGGGTCGCTGCGCTTCACGCCGGGGCCGCCGAAGGTGATCACGGTCTGCGGCACGTCGAGCGGCACGAAAGCGCGTTGCGGCGGCTTTGCAGCCTCGACGTCCGGGACTGGCGTCAGATTAGCCTTTGCGGGCAGGCCACCGAAGGTGTGGTCGAGCAGCTTGCCCAAGGTCGCCGGATCGACGTCGCCGACGACCGCGATCTTGAGCCCATCCTTGGCGAGAACGCGGCCGACATAATCCTTCAAGTCGGCGACCGTGATGGTCGGCACGCTGTCGAGATTGCCGTTGCTTTGCCGGCTGTAGGGATGATCGCCGAAGGCGACCTCGAGGAACTTGCGGCTCGCCAGCGAGGTCGGATTGGTGGTCTCGCGGCGCAGGCCCGAGATGACTTGCGAACGGATACGCTCGACGTCGGCACTGTCGAAATGTGGCGAGGTCAGCGCCATCCTGAGCAGGTCGAAGGCCTCGTCCTTGTTGTCGCGGAGCATGCGCAGGCTGCCGCGGAAGGTGTCGCGCGTGGCGCTGAAGGAGAGCTCGATGGCGCGGCGGTCGAGCCGTTCATGGAACATCTTGGAATCGAGATCACCGGAGCCTTCGTCGAGGAGGTCGCCGACCAGATTGGCGACGCCCGGCTTGTCCTTGGGATCCTGCGCCGAGCCGCCCGCGAAGGAATATTCCATCGCGATCAGCGGCACCGTCGCGTCCTGCACGAACCAGGCTTCGATGCCGCCCGGCGAGATCAGGTGCTGGATCTTTGCGGCCGCCTGCGAAGGCGAGACCGCCGCCAGCGCAAGCGCGGCGCCGGTGACGAAGGACAGCGCGAAATGTCTCGTGCGCGGGAAGTGTGATGCGCGAAGGAAGGAATAGGTCACGAACGCTTCTCCTCGCGCTTGGCGGTGGCGGTGTCCTTGATCAGATAGCCCGTCACGGAACGCTTCTTCTCGAGCCATTTCTGCGCAGCGGCGCGCACCTGCTCGGCGGTGACGGCGCGGATGCGATCGGGCCAGCTCCTGATGTCCTCGATCGACAGGCCCGTGCTCAGCGCGCCGCCGTACCAGCGTGCCAGTACGGCCTGGTTGTCCTGGGCATAGATCGCCTCGGCAATCAGCTGGGTCTTGACCCGTTCCAGATCCTCGGCGCGGATCGGGTTCTGCGCGACGTCGGCGATGACGCCGTCGACCGCCTGTTCCACGTCTGCGAAGCTGACGCCGGGTTTCGGCGCAGCCGAGATCGCGAATTGAGTCGGGTCGAGCGAGATGCTCGAATAACTGGCGCTGGCGGAGACCGCGAGCGACTTGTCGACGACGAGGGCGCGGTAGAGATAGGAATTGCTGCCGCTGCCCATCAGCTGCGCCAGCACGTCGAGGGCCGCGCTCTCGCCGGCCGCGGCCGTGGTGGCCGATGGCACCAGATAGTAGCGCCGCATGTTCGGCTGCTCGACGCGCGGATCGGCCAGCGTGACGGTGCGTGGGGCGGCGGGCTCCGGCTCCTGCGGACGGATACGTCGCGCCGGGATTGCGGGCTGGGCGGGAATGGCGCCGAAATTGCGCTCGACCAGCGTGCGGATTTCGGCGGCGTCGACGTCGCCGGCGATCACCAGGATCGCGTTGTTCGGCGCATAGAAGCGACGATAGAAGGCGAGCGCATCCTCGCGATCGAGCTTCTCGATCTCCTGGTGCCAGCCGATCACCGGCCGGCCATAGGGATGATTGAGGTAGAGCGCCGCCATGATCTGCTCGTTGAGCCGCGCGTCCGGATTGTTGGCGACGCGCATGTTGTACTCTTCGAGCACGACGTCTCGCTCGGGCAGCACGTTCTCGTCCTTGAGGACGAGGCCTGTCATGCGGTCGGCCTCGAACTCCATCATGGTCGGCAGCTGCTCTTTCGGCACGCGCTGGTAATAATTGGTGTAGTCGACCGAGGTGGAGGCGTTCTCGTTGCCGCCGACACGGAGCACGGTCTGGGAGAATTCGCCGACTGGATGATTCGAGGTGCCCTTGAACATCAGGTGCTCGAGGAAATGGGCGAGGCCGGACTTGCCTGGGGTCTCGTCGGCCGAGCCGACCTTGTACCAGATCATCTCGGTGACCACGGGGGTGCGGTGATCCGGGATCACCACGACCTGCATGCCGTTATCGAGCGTGAAGCTGGCGGGTGGGGCCGATGTGACCGTGGTCTGGGCAAGGGCGGCGCCGGCCGAAAGGACACTGGTCGAAAGCAGCGCGGCAAGAAGGCAGGCAGCCGATCGGTAAGAGGACATCATGAACCCTGGTGAAAGGTCGAGCCCGGATCTTCCGGCTCGGAAGGCACGGCATGGTACACCGTGCGGCTGAGGCTTCGCGTCACGAAGCAGAGAACTCAACGCGTAGGCAAGTTACTGATAGGCAATCTTGGATGGCGTCGGGCGGACATGAGCCGCCGACGCTCGATTCGCGTCGCTCAGAATGCAGCGACGGGACAGGAACGCTATTGTTCCTTCTCCTTGCCGGACATGATGTCGTAGTACATCCGCCGCGACTTGTCCGGCCCGGCGCCATAGGCATAGTTCGGCGAGGGCGTCTGGTAGCCCGGCGGCGGCTCGACCAGCGACTGGCGCGGCGGCTCGCTGACGAATTTCTTCTCTTCGGTGGCGTTGCCACCCTTCATCATGTTCCACAGGCCGCCAGAGTAGCCGAGTTCGGCGGGGCTGAGTGACGGATTGCCATTGGTACCCGGCTGGATCGGGTCATTGCTTGTCCGGGGCGCTGCCGCGACCTGGCCGGCCTTCATCTCGGCGGGCGTGAGGGGCTGGGCGGCTTGCCAGTTCTCCGTTGCTTTGGTGGCCTTCTTGCGCGCGGCGATGGCCTCCTTGCGGCGCTTCTCGTCGGGATCCTTCGGCCAGTTCGGCGCAGCCTTGGCTTCAGTCGCAGGCGGCGGCAGATCGAGGTTGGGCGGCACGACCAGCGGCGAGCGCTCGCGGTATTCGATGCCCTTCTTCTCCATGCTCTTGGCGCCGAGGCCGGACATCAGATTGTCGATAAGCCTCTCTTCGAAGGTCATATCGTCTTCCTCGTCGTCGTCACCGGCGCGGGCCGCGCCGGTCGACATGACGAGACCGATGCCGAGTGCGACAGCAGACAATTTCAATGCCCGCCAAAGCCCCCACCGGGGGTCTCGCACCATCGAACCGCTGGTCATCGCGCTGCGCATCACTTTACCTGTTCCATATTGTGGCAGATTGCCGCTCGCGCGCGGCTCCAACCTCGCAAAAGCGGGGTTCCACCGGCCGGTCCGTATCGGCCGGGATCAGGGCGCTTTTGCGGCGGGTACCCCCAGGATGGAATCATACAATAGCGCCGCCACCCCAGCAACGATGGCCACATCCGCGAGGTTAAACACATACCAATTATAGGTATTTCCGGCGATCTCGATGTGGAACAGAGCGAAATCGATCACTGCCCCGTGGACGAAGCGGTCTATGCCATTGCCGACGGCACCGCCGATGATCAACCCCAGGGCGACGGTCGCAAGCCGGGTGTGCGATCGGACCATCCAGATCGTCAGGGCGACCACAGCGATGACCTTCACAGCCATCAGCGCGAGCTGCGCCGCCTGATCGTCGTTCTGGAGCCAACCGAAGCTGATCCCGACGTTCTTGGCCAGCACCAGGTCGAAGAACGGCGTCACCCGCACTGCGCCGCGACGGGCGAGGTCGAACACGTTCAGGAGCCAGAGTTTCGAGGCCTGGTCGGCCACGAGCGTGACCACGGCCGAGAGGATGCCGGCGCGGAGCGGGGTCATGGCCGATCGATCAGACGCTCACCCCCAGCGCCTTCCATTCGCGCAGCGCCTTCGCGTCGCGCGGGGTGACGTCGGGGTATTCAGGGTCCTCGCCGACCGTCGGCGAAATCTTCCAGGAGCGGGCGCATTTGGTGCCGACCGCCTTCTCCACCACGACCGCGACGCCGGGGACAGCATCGAGACGGAATACACCTGCCGGCGCCTCGTCCTCTCGCACCTCGTAGTTCGAGGTGATGCAGACTTCAGCGAGATCGACGTCGAACAAGGTCGCCAGCATGGCGCGATCGGCGACATAGATCACCGGCGAAGCCTCCAGCGAGGAGCCGATGTTCTTGGCGGCCCGTTCCAACTCGAGCGCGCCGGTGACGACGCGACGGACGTTGCGGATCATCTCCCATTTCGCGGCGAGTTTGTCGTCGCGAAAGGCTTCGAGATCGGTCGGGAACAGCGTCAGATGCACGGACGGCTCCGCGTCGGGCCGGTACATGCGCCAGGCTTCCTCCGCGGTGAAGCTGAGGATCGGGGCCAGCCATTTCAGGATCGAGGCGCACAGCAGGTCGATGGTCGTCAGCGCCGCTTTGCGCGTCAGTGACGACGGCGGATCGCAATAAAGCGTGTCCTTGCGGATGTCGAAGTAGAACGCGGAGAGCTCGCTGTTGAGGAAGGCGGACAGGATCGCGACCACGGTCTTGTAGTCGAACTCCCGATAGGCCTTGCCGATCGCGGCGGCGCGCACCGCGAGCTCGTGCAGCATGAAGCGCTCGAGCTCGGGCATGTCGGCGGGCGCGACCGCGTCGGCAGGCTTGTAGTGATGCAGCGTGCCCAGCATCCAGCGCACGGTGTTGCGCAGCTTGCGATAGGTCTCGACGGTGTTCTTCAGGATCTCGGGCCCGATGCGCTGATCGTCGGTGTAGTCGCAGGACGCGACCCAGAGTCTCAAGATGTCGGCACCGGATTCCTTGATGACGGCCTGCGGCTCGATGGTGTTGCCGAGCGACTTCGACATCTTGCGGCCGTCCTCGGCCTGCGTGAAGCCGTGAGTCAGAACGATGTCGTAAGGCGCGCGGCCGCGCGTGCCGCAGCTCTCCAGCAGCGAGGAGTGGAACCAGCCGCGGTGCTGGTCCGAGCCTTCCAGATACATCACCGTGTCGGTGCCGCCGTCGACCTTGCGCTTGATGCCTGACAGCCCCGGGAAATGCACGGGGTCTTCCAGCACGAAGGCGTGGGTCGAGCCTGAATCGAACCAGACGTCGAGAATGTCGTCGACCTTCTGCCAGTCCTCGCTCGCGCGGGGCCCGAGGAAGCGCTCGCGCGCGCCCGTCGCATACCAGGCGTCGGCGCCTTCCTTCTCGAAGGCTTCGCCGATGCGCGCGTTCACCGCCTCGTCCTGGAGGATCTCGGCGGAGCCGTCGCCCTTCTCGCGCACGAACACGGCGATCGGCACGCCCCAGGCGCGCTGGCGCGAGATCACCCAGTCCGGGCGCGCCTCGATCATGCCATTGATGCGGTTCTCGCCCGATGGCGGCACCCATTGCGTTACCGAGATCGCGTGCAGCGCGCGGGCGCGCAGCGTGTCGCCGCTCTTCGCCTTGCCGCCCTGCGCCACGTCCATAGCGCCGGGCTTGCCCGGTGCGTCCACAACAGGTTTGTCCATCGCGATGAACCATTGCGGCGTGTTGCGGAAGATCACCGGCTTCTTGGAGCGCCAGGAGTGCGGATATTGATGCTTGAGCCGGCCGCGCGCGAGCAGCATGCCTCTGTCGACGAGCGCCTTGATCACGGCCTCGTTGGCATCGCCCTTCTCGCCCCTGTCGTTGATGACACGCTTGCCGGTAAAGCCGGGCGCATGATCGGTGTAGGCGCCGTTCTCATCGACAGTGTAGGGGATCGCGGTGTTGATGCCGCGCGCATCGAGATCGCGCGCCTGCGCCATCCAGGCGTCAAAATCCTCCCGGCCATGGCCCGGCGCCGTGTGCACGAAGCCGGTGCCAGTATCGTCGGTGACGTGATCGCCGGGCAGCAGCGGCACGGTGAATTCGTAGCCGCCGGCAAGGCCCTTGAGCGGATGAGCGCATTCGATCGCGTCCATGGTGTCGCCGGGGACGTCGCGCACCTTCTCATAGGCGGTCACACGCGCTTGCTTGAACACCTCTTCAGCGAGTGCGTCAGCGAGGATCAGAAGGTCGCCGGTCTTGGCCCAATTGTCCGCGGGCGCGTCCGAGACCTTGTAGAGGCCATAAGCGATCTTCGGCGAGAACGAGATGGCGCGGTTGCCGGGGAGGGTCCAAGGCGTGGTGGTCCAGATGACGACGCTCGCGGAGGCAAGCGCACCGTGCGCTGGCGAGGTCACCGGGAATTTCACCCAGACCATGTCGGAGGTGTAGTCCTCGTACTCCACTTCGGCTTCGGCCAGCGCGGTCTTCTCGACCACGCTCCACATCACCGGCTTGGAGCCGCGATAAAGCGTGCCGTTGGCGGCGAACTTCATCAGCTCGCGCGCGATCTGGGCTTCGGCGGGATAGCTCATGGTGGCGTAGGGATGGTCCCAGTCGCCGATCACCCCCAGGCGCTTGAATTCCTCGCGCTGCACGCCGAGCCAGTGCGTGGCATAGGCGCGGCACTCTCTCCGGAAATCGATCATGGCGGCACTGTCGCGGAAGTCGGGCTTCTGCTTGCCCTTCTTGCGATAGTGCTCCTCCTCGACCTTCCACTCGATCGGCAGGCCGTGGCAATCCCAGCCCGGCACGTAGTTGGAATCGAAGCCGAGCATCTGCTGGCTCTTGGTGACGAGATCCTTCAGGATCTTGTTCAGCGCCGTGCCGATATGGATGTTGCCGTTGGCGTAGGGCGGCCCATCGTGCAGCACGAACTTGGCGCGGCCCTTCGCACTCTCGCGCAGCTTTTCGTAAAGGCCGATCTCGTACCAGCGCTTGAGGATCTCCGGCTCGCGCTGCGGCAGGCCGGCGCGCATCGGGAATTCGGTCTGCGGCAGGAACAGGGTTTTCGAATAGTCTTTGGCTTCAGACTTTTGCGACTTTTGCGGCTTTTCGGACATGAGGCTGACTGGCTCGGAGGTGGCGCGGGGAACGGCTGGGCGATGCGGAATCGCGGGGTGAAACGACGAAATCCCGGTCTTGCGCCGAGCCTTGAGGCTCAGGCGGAAGCCGGGCCGCTAATCCCTATGATGCGCCGCGCAAACATGGGCTCTCCATAGCAGGGGGGCGGAGGAAGCGCAAAGGTTCGGCTGGCCCGGTTTCGGCCCTTAATCGATCACGCCCAGCCTCGGAAACGCGTCCGGGGCAGCGGCCAGGATGGCGCGGGCGCGGCCGGAATCGTCGTCCATCTGGCGGATCAGGGCCTCCAGGCTGTCGAATTTCAGCTCCTCGCGGATGAAGCCGATGAAGGCGCAGTCGAGCGCCTGCCCGTAAAGGTCGCCCTTGAAGTCGAACAGGAAGATTTCCAGCAGCGGGGCGCCGTTGTCGAAGGTCGGGCGGCGGCCGAAGCTCGCCACCCCATCCAGGCGCTCGGTCCCCCGGCCGACCCGCACCGCGTAGATGCCGTGCTTGAGGCCGCAATTGGCATCCAGGCGGATGTTGGCGGTGGGATAACCGAGGTCGCGGCCGCGCTTCTCGCCATGGATGACTTCGCCGGTGATGAACCAGGGCGCGCCCAGCATGGTGGTGGCTTGGTCGAGCTGGCCCTCGGCGAGGGCGATCCGGATGGCACTGGAGGAAACCGGCCGTTCGTCGATATCGACATGCGGTTGCACGTCGACCTCGATGCCGAGCCGGGGCGCTTCGTTGACGAGAAGGCTCGGCGAGCCGACCCGTCCCTTGCCGAAATGGAAGTCGTAGCCGACCGCGATGCCGCTGACCCCGAGACGCCCGATCAGGTCATGGCGAATGAAATCTTGCGCGCTGGTTCCGGCACGCGCCTTGTCGAAGGTCATGACAACGGCGCCGGCGAGCCCGGTACCGGCCAAAAGCCGCAGCTTGGCCCGCTCGTCCGTCAGGCGGAATTGCGGGGTGTTGGGGCTGAAAAACCGCCGCGGATGCGGCTCGAAGGTCAATGCCAGCGCAGGGCGGCCATGCGCTCGGCCCATCTCCAGGGCAGCCGCAATCACGGCGCGATGGCCGAGATGAACGCCATCGAAATTGCCCATGGCGACCACGGCGCCCCTCGGAATGGCGGAATCCGGCGTTGTGTCGCGGATAACGGTAAAAGGCGGAGCCATCAGGGGAATTCTCGAACCGGGCAGGACCGGCCCGGACCGTGGCGCGACCGGCCCTGCGAAGTCAAGCGGCGGGGCGGGCAGACATTGAACACGATTTCAATCCTTCGGAGCGGCCCCCAGTTAACGGGCTGTTTAAGGCCTCGATGCTAGTGCTTGAGGCGTGGAACTGCCGGGCGCCGGCCTGGCAGTCCGATCGTAATATTCCTGGGTTTGCGTTGGGGGAGTCGAGATGGCGGTTGATTTGACGATGCCGGTTCTGGTGGTGGATGACTACAGCACCATGATCCGTATCATCCGGAATCTGCTGAAGCAGCTTGGCTTCGAGAATATCGATGATGCCAGCGACGGTTCGGCGGCGCTGAACAAGATGCGCGGCAAGAAGTACGGGCTCGTGATCTCCGATTGGAACATGGAGCCGATGACGGGTTACGACCTCCTGCGCGAAGTTCGCGCGGATCCGAACCTCGCCACTACGCCGTTCATCATGATCACGGCCGAATCCAAGACCGAGAACGTGATCGCGGCGAAGAAGGCCGGCGTGAACAACTACATCGTGAAGCCGTTCAACGCGGCGACGCTGAAGACGAAGATCGAGGCGGTCTTCCCGGACATGGCGAGCGCGTAAGGCGCTTTCGTGTCCCGGACGCGGCGCTGCGCCGGGACCCCGTCCATTCACGACATCGGTTGCGGCTTCTGGCCCCGGCTCTGCAGCGCTTCGAGCTGCGTCCGGGGCACGATATTTTCTACCACTTCAATTCGCGCATCAGCGCCTTCGGCGGGTGGCCGAACAATTCCATCACCGAATTCGGGTCGAGCTGGTCGAGACCCTCGAACTCCTCGGCATGGATGCCGCGGGTCACGAACAGGCAGTCGATGCCGAATTCGCGCGCGCCGGTGAGATCGGTGCGGACGGAATCGCCGATCGCCAGCACCTTTTTGCGATCGATCTGATGGCCCTGCCGCTCGCCGGCGAGCGCCATGGCGCGCTCGTAGATCGGGCGGTGCGGCTTGCCGTAGAAGATCACCTCGCCGCCGAGCTCGCGGTAGAGCTCCGCGATGGCGCCGGCGCAATAGATCAGCCGGTCGCCGCGTTCCACCACGATGTCGGGGTTGGCGCAGACCAGCGTCAGCTTGCGCTCGCGCGCCTTCAGCATCATGCCGCGATAGTCTTCCGCCGTTTCGGTCTCGTCGTCATAGAGACCGGTGCAGACGATGTAATCGGCTTCCTCGAGCGGCGCGGTCATCGCATCGAGGCCGCGATAGATCGAATTGTCGCGCTCGGGACCGAGCCAGAACATCTTGCGGCCGGGATGCTCGGCCACATAGAGCCGGGTCAGGTCGCCTGAAGATACGATCGCGTCATAGGTCTCATCCGGGACGCCGAGCTTGCGCAATTGCCGCTGCACGGAATCGGCCGGGCGCGGCGCGTTGGTGATCAGGATCACCGTACCGCCGCGGCTGCGACAGGTGTGCAGCGCCTCGCAGGCTTCGGGGAAGGATTCCAGCCCGTTATGGACCACGCCCCAGATGTCGCTGAGCACAACGTCAACGCCGCCCACGAGCTCGCGCAGGCCTTCGGCAAAATGCAGCGTGGTCATGATGCGCGCGGCCGATCAGATGCGGCGCGCGAGCGCCGCGTTGCCGGTGATGCGTTGTGGTGGAGGCGCAGAAGACGTTGCGCCTGAGCTTTGTGTGCCGGAGCCATGAGGTCCCTGAATGTCTTTCGCCTGGTTCGGCGGCGCCCCGGCGGTAGCAGATGCCCCCTCCGGCCGCAATGGCCGGGGCGGCGCGAACAGGAAGCCCTGGCCGAACCGCACGTCGTAGTCGAGCAGATCGACCACGGCGCGCTCGCCCTCGATCCGCTCGGCGATCAGGTCGATGCCGAAGCGGCCGAGCAGGTCCGAGAGGTCGGACGGATGGATGTCGGAGGTCGAGGCCTGCCTGGGATCGAGCAGCAGCGCGGCCGGCACCTTGATGAAGCGTACCCCGCGATCGGCCAGCTCGCGCGGCTCGATCCTGAGATCCGTGACATGGTCGATCGAGAAGCGGAAGCCGCGCTGAGCGAGCGCGGCGAGGTTCTCGGTCTCGGCCGGGCCGAGATGGCGGAACGTCGACTGCTTGAACTCCAGCACCAGTGAGGGCGCGAGCGCGCGGTTGGCTTCGAGGAAGTCGAGGCATTGCGTGAAGGTGGTGGAATTGCCGAGCGTGGAGGCCGCCACGTTACAGAACACGCCGACGTCCTTGTTGCGCACCATCAGGCGCCGCAGCACCTGCACGCAGCGCAGCATCACCATGTTGTCGATGCGCCCGATCAGCCCGGAGGCTTCGGCGATGCTGATGAACTCCTCGGCGGCGATCAGCTGGTCGCGCTCGTCGCGCAGGCGCGTCACCGCCTCGTAGAACCGCACCTTGCGCTGCGGCAGCGTTACCATCGGCTGCAGGAAGATGTCGATGCGGTTCTCGTCGATCGCATTGCGCAGCGTCGCCAACAACTGGGTCTGATTGCGTCCATTGCCGCTCTGAACCGGGTTGGCGGTTTGGGCCTGAATCGCCGGCGCCGGCCGCGGCGGCACGGAAAGCGGAGGAGGGGCGACCGGCTTCTCCTCCTCGTGGGGAGCGGCCAAATCGACCGGCATCTCCGGCTCGGGCCTCGTGACCGGGGCGGGAGCCGGCGCGTTGCCGGCCAGCAGATCCTCATGGGCAGCCACGGTGGTGGCGAGCTGCCTGACCAATCCGCCCAGTTCGTTGATCTCGCCGATGACCGACTGGACGCGGTCGGAATTGGTCGAATTGGACGAGGCGATGCGGCCCTCGAGCGCTGCAAGCCGGCGGCCGAACTCGGCCACCTGCCGGGCGAGGTCGGCAGTGCCCCGCGAGAGGTCGGCAATCTGGCCGCCGACGTCGCTGCGGTCGCGCAGCCGCATCGACACCGCGTTGTAGAGGATCAGGAAGGTCAGCGCGGTCAGCGCCACGATCGCCGATTCCGTTCCGCTGATGCCGGCGACCGAATAGAGCACGAGCCCGAGCGAGGCCGCGACCAGGACCATGCAGATGGCGATGAAGATCGTCGAAATGCGAATCATGCCGCGCGTTCGCCTCAAGAGCTGACTGCTTCACCCGGGAAAACACGGGCCGCGTCCGAACCCGTCACGCCTCATGCTCCCCGAAGCACGCATGAAGCTAACATCATTGTTGATTCGAGGGGATAGCGACCGTCTCACAGTCCGGTCGGTCCGCCGCCGAAAGGCTTCTATCGGTATATCTGGACCCGCGATCACGCTCATCGCGCCCGAGACGCGGTCGGGCCAAGCTCCGGGCTGATCGCCCCCGCTCAAAATGGCGCGGGGGCGCCGACCGTGTCGGCCGAGACGGCTTCGCGGCTGCCGAGCGGCTTCGGCCGTCCGGTGGTGGTGTCGCGCAGCGTCTGCCGTTCGATCTCCGAGTTCAACTCGGCGCCGAACATGATGACGATCGCCGACATCCACATCCACATCATCAGGCCGATCGCAGCGCCCAGAGAGCCGTAGGTCGCATTGTAATTGGCGAATTCCGAGAGGTACCAGGAGAGCAGGGCCGAGCCGGCGATCCAGAGGATGGCCGCCGTCACCGCCCCAAGGCTGAGCCATTGCCATCGCGGGGCGTCGCGGCTCGGGGCGAAGCGGTAGAGGATGGCGAGCGCCACGAGCAGGATCAGGAACAGCAGCGGCCATCGGGCCAACGCCACGATCAATTTGCTTTCGGGCGCCATGCCGAGATGATTGAGCGCTAGCGGGAAGGCGACGACGGCCCCCACCATCAGCAGCAGTGCCACGATGCCGCCGACGGTGAAGGCCAGCGAGACCATGTTCAGGCGGATGAAGCTGCGCTTCTCGCGTTCCTCATAGGCGACATTGAGGGCGTCGAAGATCGCCTTGACCCCGGCATTGGCGCTCCAGATCGCAAGCACAAAGCCGAACAGGAATGTGGCCCCCAGCGCCGTGTTGCCCTTCGAGACCACGCGCCCGACCTGCTCCTCGACGATCTCGAACGTGCCCTGGGGCAGCATCATCGCCAGCTTCTGGAGGTTGGCGCTGATCGTGGCGGGATCGGCGAACAGGCCATAGGAAGAGACGACCGCCGTGACTGCGGGGAAGATCGCGAGCAGCCCGAAGAAGACGACGCCGCCCGCCGTCGCGAGCAGGCGATCCTCGTCGATACGCTGATAGGTCCGCCAGAAAATGTCCTTCCAGCCCGACCAAGGGATGTCGAATGGACTTTTCGCCCGGCGGCCACGGCCGGGCTGCACGGCGGCGCTCGCCGGGCTCGTTTCCGGTGAGTTCGCTTCGGCTTTGCGGTGGTCCTGCGGAGGCCCCAACCGGATCAGGCCAGAATCCTGAAAGTAGCGCTCCGCCGTCAGCACGAAGACCGCCGTCGCCGCCACCAGCAGCCAGGAGTCGATCGGTTCGGAGCGCCGCGCCAGCATCATGCCCCCAGACTGTGCCTGTGGCGCCGCCTCCGGGCGGCCGTCAGTCCGACCAGACCGACGGCCGCGAGCATCAGGCCAAGTTGCACGGGGCGGTTGGCGCGGACCGGCCAGGTGCTGTTGCCGTAATGTTTGCCGCCGTGACCGCGTTCGCCCGGCGCGAGCGGTGCGAGGGGAATTGTCGTTGCGACCTCCTTCACCGCCTGCTTGACCGTTCCGCGCGGGATCCGCGGCGTCGCGACCGCCACGCGCAGGCGGCTCGCAAGCGGCACGATCGGCTTGGGCTTGCGCCTCATCTGCGCCATCGCCACCCCGGCACAGACCGCAGCCAACACCAGCAGCACTGCGCCGACCGCGCCAAAACCCCAGAATTGCCCGTAACTGATGGCGATCCAGCGGTACAGGGCGATCAGCCCGACGAAAAGTGCCGCGACAACGAACAGGCCCGCGGCTGCGAACAGTCCGCCGGCCACGGCGTAAGATGTCACCTTGCCCGTTGCCTGGCTGGTCTGGTCACGCAGATAGGATTGAGCGGCGCGTTTGAGGTGGTTGAGCTTGAGCGCCACGCCGGCGCGCAGCAATTCGCCCGATGGCGCGAGCATGCGGACATCCTCCGAGAGCGAAAAAATGCATCGGAGGATGAACGTGGCGCTATTTGACTTGTTCCGAAGCGCGCGCGTCGCAAAGGCTCAGCCGAGATCGGCGGCTGCGATCCAGAACACCTCGCCCTCGGAATCTTCGGTGTCGAGCCAGAGCAGCGGCAAGTCCGGAAAGGCCTCGTCGACCAGCTCGCGGCCGCGCCCGATCTCGCAGATCAGCCCGCCGTCCGGCGTCAGGTGATCGGGCGCATCGCGCAGGATGCGGCGCACCACGTCGAGACCGTCGGCGCCGCCGTCGAAGGCGAGCTTTGGTTCGGCCCGGCACTCGGGCGGCAGCGCCGCCATGCCCTCGGCATCGACGTAAGGCGGGTTGGTGATGATCAGGTCGTATCTGTTGCCGCCGAGCGGGGCGAAAAGGTCGCCGCGATGGAGGCTGATCCGGTCCGCCAGCCCGTATTCGCCGACATTGCGGGCGGCGACTTCAAGCGCACCCTTGGAGATATCGACGGCATCGACGGTGGCGTTCGGGAAATGATGCGCGGCGAGGATCGCAAGGCATCCCGATCCCGTGCAGAGATCGAGCACGCGCGCCACGGCCGTTGGATCATCGATCAACGAGCCGGCATCGCCGTCGCCGCCGAAATGCGAATCCAGCAGCTCGCCGATGAACGAGCGCGGAACGATGACGCGCTCGTCGACATAGAAGGGCAGGCCGCGCATATAGATCTTGTTGACGAGATAGGCGGCCGGTTTGCGCGTTGTGACGCGCTTATGAATCAGATCGATGATGGCCTTGCCTTCCGCTGCGGTGACGCGCGCGTTGGCGAAGATATCGAATTGTTCGGGATTGAGATGCAGCGCCTCGCAGATCAGGAAGGCGGCTTCCGCGACCGGGTCGATGGTGCCGTGGGCAAAGGCGAGCCTGGCTTCGACGAAGCGGCTCACCGCATAGCGGACGAAGTCGAGCAGCGTGACAAGCTCGCCGGGCCCCGCCTTTGCAAACTTCGGCGCCGCGCGGCCGCGCGCGGTCTTTCTTGCAGTTTTTGCCATCAGGATTTCGTCCAGCGCGCGGCGGCCTCGTCGTCACGGGCGTGGGCCTCGACCCAGCCGGTGCCGGTGGCGCTCTCTTCTTTCTTCCAGAACGGTGCACTGGTCTTGAGATAGTCCATCAGGAACTCGGCCGCCTGGAATGCGGCCTGGCGGTGCTGCGAGGCGGTCAGCACCAGCACGATGTTCTGGCCGGGCATAAGGCGGCCGACGCGGTGAATCACCGTGACGCCATTCAGCGGCCAACGCGAGGTCGCCTCCTCGACATGGCGCTTGATCTCCTCTTCCGCCATGCCCGGATAATGTTCGAGCGTGAGCGCGGCGATCTTCGCGCTCTCCTCGTCGGCGCGGCAAATGCCGGAGAAGCTCACGACCGCGCCGATGTCGGTGCGGCTCTTGGTCAGGACCGCGATCTCGCGCGCGATGTCGAAATCGTCCTCCTGGATGCGGATGGTGACGGGACAGGTCATGATCGTGCCGCTTCGACACCTCTCCCATCGGGAGAGGTCGCGCCGAAGGCGCGGGTGAGGGGATACGCCCTCTCGTGAGACCTCTGTCCCATCACCCGGATCGCGCCGGACGATGCTTTGCATCGCCGCGAGCGATCCGACCTCTCCCCGTTGAGAGGTGAGGCGGCGCCGCACGCTGGTCTGTTCCAGGACATCGGCCTAGCCGCCGGTCATCGGCGGGAAGAACGCGATCTCGCCGGCGCCGGCGATCACGGCGTCTGATTTGACGTGGGCGCGGTCGATCGCGGCGCGGATCACCTTCGGCTTCTCGAATGCATACGCATGGGCCTCGCTTTGGCCGGAGAGCCAGGCGATCAGCTCCTCGACGGTGCGCACGCTTCCCGGCGGCTCGATCGTCTCTTCGGCCTTGCCGACGCGTTCGCGCACCCAGGCGAAATACTTCACCTTCATCCCTCGTCCTCCTTGATGAGGTGATGGATGCCGGCGCGGAAATAGTCGTAGCCGGTGTACATGGTGAGGATCGCAGAAGCCCACAGCAGCGCCAGTCCGATCATCGAGACGACCGGCACCACCTCGTCCCCGGCTGGACCAGCGAGCAGGAAGCCGATGGCGACGAGCTGGACCGTGGTCTTCCATTTGGCGAGCTTGGTCACGGGCACGCTGACGCGCAGCGCGGCGAGGTATTCGCGCAGGCCCGAGACCAGGATCTCGCGGCACAGGATCACGATGGCGGCCCACAGCGACCAGCCGTGGATGATGCCGTCCGCGGCCAGCATCAGCAGGCAGGAGGCAACCAGCAGCTTGTCGGCGATCGGGTCGAGCATCCGGCCGAACGCCGATTGCTGATTCCAGATCCGCGCATAATAGCCGTCGAGGTAATCAGTCACCCCGGCCGCGATGAAAAGGGCGACGGCGAGCCAGCGCAGCCAGAGCGGCTGATCCAGAATCGACTGCGCATAGATGCATCCGACCACGACCGGGATCGCGGCGATCCGGCCATAGGTCAGGATGTTGGGGAGGGACATCGCGCGGCTGGTCGTCCCTCGTGTCGTGGCGATGTTCATCCGTCCTACCAATACCGCTCGGGCCCCAAGGTCAACCGTTCCGCTCCCCAGATGGGCGCGGGATGCAACGACCATATGACCGCGGCCCCCCTTTAGTTCATCCCGGCTGAGGATGGAAATATTCGAAAATCCTGCGGGCGCTCTCGGCGCTCACCCCCGGAACCTTGCCGAGATCGGCGATTGAGGCCCGTTCGATCTCCTTCAGGGTTCCGAAATGGTGCAGCAAGGCACGTTTGCGTGACGGGCCGATGCCCGGAATCTCCTGCAAGCCGGCCTCGCGGATGTCCTTCTTGCGCAGCTTGCGGTGCGAACCGATGACGAAGCGGTGGGCCTCGTCGCGCAGGCGCTGGATGAAATAGAGCACGGGATCGCGCGGCTCGAGTTTGATGGCCTCGCGTTCCGGCATGAACAGGGTCTCGCGGCCGGCATCCCGGTCCGGCCCCTTGGCGACGGACATCAGCGACACCTGGGTCAGGCCGAGATTTGCAAAGATCTCGCGAACGGCGTTGAGCTGGCCGCGGCCGCCGTCGATGATGACGAGGTCGGGCCATTGCGGGAAATCGTCGTCCTTGGCCTTGTCGTTTTCCCTGGCTGCACCGTCCTCGGGGGGATTGATCAGGCGCTTGAAGCGGCGCTCGAGCACCTCGCGCATCATGGCGTAGTCGTCGCCGGGCGTCAGCCCTTCCGACTTGATGTTGAACTTGCGGTACTGGTTCTTCACGAAGCCGTCGGGGCCGGCGACGATCATGGCGCCGACCGCATTGGTGCCCTGGATATGGCTGTTGTCATAGACCTCGATACGCTTGGGCGCATGCGGCAGGTTCAGCGTCGCGGCCATGGCCTCGAGCAGGCGGCTTTGCGTTGCGGTGTCCGCGAGCTTGCGGCCGAGCGCCTCGCGCGCATTGGTCAGCGCGTGAGTGACCAGCTCCTTCTTCTCGCCGCGCTTGGGCGCAGTGATCTCGACCTTGTGGCCGGCCTTGATCGAGAGCGCATTGGCGAGCAGCTCGCATTCCTCGATCTCGTGCGAGAGCAGGATGTTCCTCGGCGGCGGCTTGTCATCGTAGAACTGGGCGAGCAACGAGCCGAGCACCTCTTCCGGCGTAAAGCTCTTTTCCGCGCGCGGAAAATAGGCGCGGTTGCCCCAGTTCTGGCCGGTGCGGAAGAAGAACACCTCGACGCAGGAGAAGCCGCCCTCCTGGTGGATGGCGAACACGTCGGCTTCCTCCACCGTGCGCGGATTGATGCCCTGCTGCGACTGGATCGCCGACAGTGCGGCGAGGCGGTCGCGGTAGAGTGCGGCGCGCTCGAATTCGAGCTCGCTGGCCGCCTTCTCCATCTCGCCGGCGAGCTCCTGCTTCACCGCATGGCTCTTGCCGGAAAGAAAGTCGCTGGCCTCGCGCACCAGCGTCGAATAACCGCCGAAATCGATCTCGCGGGTGCACGGACCGGCGCAGCGGCGGATCTGATACAGCAGGCAGGGGCGGGTGCGGCTCTCGAAGAAGGAATCGGTGCAGGAGCGGATCAGGAACGCGCGCTGCAGCGCCGTGATGGTGCGGTTGACCGCGCCGGCGGAGGCGAACGGGCCGAAATAGCGGCCGGGCCGGGTCTGTGCGCCGCGATGTTTCAGGATCTGCGGCGCCCAATGGTCGCCGGTGATCAGGATATAGGGGAACGACTTGTCGTCGCGCAGCTGCACGTTGAAGCGCGGCCGCAGCTGCTTGATGAGGTTGGCTTCCAGCAGCAGGGCCTCGGTCTCGGTGTTGGTCGAGACGATCTCCACGGTCACGGTGGCCGCGATCATGCGCAGGATGCGGGCCGGCAGCGGCGCACTCTGGCGCGCATAGCTGGACAGTCGCTTTTTGACGTTCTTGGCCTTGCCGACATAGAGCACGTCGGCGTTCGCATTGAGCATGCGATAGACGCCGGGCGAGGTGGGTGCGAGCCGAACCGCGCGCTCGATCGCCTCATGACCGGTCGCCAGCGGGCCTTCGCCAACCGCGCCGCTCTCTTCCAGGATATCCGGCAGCAGCGCATCGTCCTCGTCGTCGCCGCCCGCTGCCGCGGGATCGACGTCCGGCGCTGCCAGGCGCTCGGGCGGCGCGTCGGTCGCACCAGGGCGCGGCGACTTACGCGCGCGGTCGTCCGGATTGTCGGAGGAATCGTGAACCATGGGGCGAATTTAGGTGCTGGGGGGGCCGATTTGAAGTTCCGGCCTTGCTGCACGCACAGGATGGCGGCCAGTTCCCGGTAACGCTTCCTTAAGTCTGTTAAGCGGGCGGTAACCCGACTTAACAGCCCTTTAACTTAAAACTCTCGATAAATCCTGCGCGAAAAGTTCTTGGTTCCGTAACCATGCGACGGTGTCGGCGCGGCGGCGCGGACATCGCGAGGGGTTGCGACAGTTGCGTTGGAGTGAGTGATGAAGAGGTTCGTTGTGGGCGCAGCCGCGTTGGTTGCCGCCGGCTGGACAGCTTCGGCAGAGGCCGCCGATCTCAATTACGGGCAGCGTGCGCCCTATACCGTCAATCAGCCGCTCAATGCCTATAGCTGGGCAGGTCCCTATCTCGGGGGCAACATCGGCTATGAGTGGGGCTCGGTCGACAACAACCCGACGAAGCCGTCGGGCTTCGTCGGCGGTGTCCAAGCCGGCTACAATTTCCAGAACGGCCCGTGGGTGTTCGGTGTCGAAGGCGACATCCAGGCGAGCGGTGCCGACGATACCTTTGCGCCGTGGAAATTCTCCAATCCGTGGTTCGGCACCCTGCGCGGCCGCGCCGGCTATGCGTTCAGCAATGTGCTGTTCTACGGCACCGCCGGTCTCGTTTTCGGCGAGCTGCGTGGGCAGACCTTTGGCTGGACGGAGTCGCACACCACCGCGGGCTGGACCATCGGTGCTGGCGCGGAAGTCGGCCTCGCGCCGAACTGGAGCGCCAAGCTCGAATATCTCTACATCGATCTGTCGACGAGCCAGTTCGCCATTACGGGCGTGTCAAACGGCTATAGCGCCAGCGTTGTCCGCGCAGGCGTGAACTATCACTTCTGACATCCAAAGAAGAAAATACCGGACCAGCCTCCCGGCCGCTCGCGGCCGGGATTTTTTTACTCAGGGCTCGCTAAAGCATGATCCGGAAAAGTGCGAAGCGGTTTTCCGGAAAGATCATGCGTAAACAACAAGCTAAAGCGCGATGACGATTCATCCAAATCTCATTGCGCTTTAGGAGAGGATCACCAAATTGACCGCTTTCGGTCCCTTCCCCTTCTTGTCCGGTTCGACTTCGAAAGTAATACGCTGTCCTTCGGCAAGGTCTTTCAGTCCCGCCCGCTCCACAGCGGTGATGTGAACGAAGACATCGCGACCGCCGTCATCGGGCTTGATGAAGCCGTAGCCGCGCTCGCCGTTGAAGAACTTGACCGTTCCCGTCATGGCCATCGGGAAACTCCCCCTCATTGCTCCTCCGCCGCGACGCAGACTCACGTCACGACATGACCGGGCCTCACGGAGCCCGGGAGCTGGCCATCCTTGGACGGACCTCATCGGTCCGGCGGGATCTTTCTTAGGGCCTTCACTCCGCCGCAACCATTCGCGGAAGCGGAACGTAAAGCCAGTCACAGAAACAGCATAATACGGTTCTTTGCAGATTGACTACGGGTCCTGCATATTTTTCCCAAGAATGCCGGAGTGTTACAGTCTCGGCACCTCCAATCGGAATCTGGCAGCCCCGCCCTGGCCGAGCGGCATTTCCAGCTCGGGCAGGATGGTCTTGAGCTCGCCGTGCAGCGTATAGGGCGGATTGACGATCAGGAGCCCGGTGGAGGTGAGGGCGGCGCCGTCGGCTTGCGGCGCGACGCTGAATTCGAGGCGCAGGCATTTCCCCGGCGGCTTTGCTGCAGCTGCGAGCCGCGCGACCGTTTGGGCCAGCGTGTCGGTGGCCCGCCGATTCTTGGCCGGATACCAAATAACATAGATACCGGTCGGCCATTTTGCGAAGGCCGCCGCGAAGGCCTCGCCCAGCCGCTCGAACTCGTCCTTGGCTTCGAACGGCGGGTCGATCAGCACGAGGCCGCGCCGCTCCTTCGGCGGCACGAAGGCCGGCAGCGCCACCCAGCCGTCGAGATCGACCACGCGGGCCTGCTCGTCGCGGCGCAGCACGTCGATCAGCGCTTTCCGCGCCTTCGGCTCGAGCTCGCAGGCGACGAGGCGGTCTTGCGGTCTGAGCAGGCCGCGCGCAATCAGCGGCGAGCCTGGATAAGCCCTAAGCTCGCCCTTCGGATTGAAGGCGCGGACGATGTCGAGATAGGGCTTGATCAGCGCCGCGGTCTCGTTCGACAGGCGCGCCTGCAGCAGCCGCGCAATGCCGGTCAGCCATTCGCCGCCGCGGCGCGCCTCGTCGCTGTCGAGATCGTAGAGCCCGGCGCCGGCATGGGTGTCGATGACGCGGAACGCCGCGGGCTTGTCCTGCAAGTAAGTGAGGATGCGCGCCAGCACGATGTGCTTGATGACATCGGCGAAGCTGCCGGCGTGGAAGGCGTGGCGGTAGTTCATGAAACAGCACTACGCTACGTGATCGCTTCAGCAAAGAGGCACGATCACATGTCCCGGACGCGGTGCAGCGCGTAACGCTGCGCCGCTGAGCCGGGACCCAGCTCTTTCTCGTATTGGGCCTCAGATCAGCAGCGCACTACGCCGCGGTTCGCGGCGTAGTGCGCTGAATCCCGGCCACAAGAGCGGGGCTACCCGCCCCTGATCGGCGGCATCGTCACCTGGTCGCGGCGGCAGGCGCGGCGCTCGATCTCGTCGCAGGCGCGGAATTGCAGGTCCTTGCTGAGGCAGATGCGGACCTCGGAGAGCCGGGTCCGGTTGCAGGTGACCGAGATGGCGGCATTGCTGAGACCGGGATTGGCCTTGATGAAGGCTTCCTCGACCTCCGCCGGCGCCACGGTCTTGGCCTGCGACAGATCGAGATATTCGGGCGGAATCTTGATCGCGGCGCGCGCCTTGCGGATCGTCTCGAAATAGCTGCGGCCTTCGAGCCCGGAGCAGGTGCCGTGTTTGTCCCATTCGTTGAAGATCAGGCCCGGCGCCGGCATCAGGTCGAGCATCGAGGAGACGATGCTGCGATTCAGCCGCGGCGCCGGCCGCTGGCAGTATTCCGGAAAGCCGTTCTCATATTGCGGCCACAGCCCATGCACCACGAAAGCGTAGGGCCGTCCGCCGCATTGCATCTGTGACCGGCCGCCGCGTTCTGCCGCTTCCTCGCAGAACGATGGCGACCATGACAGCGAAAGCACATAGAAGTCGAATTCGCCGGGCGCGTTCTGCCGCTTGTCCTGGGCCTTCGCACCGCCGGCGAGAGTTGCCAACCCGGCAGCAAGGGTCAGCGAGATCATCAGACGGGACAACGAACGCAATCTGGAATGAAACATGGCGACGCCCTCAACTAGACTGTGCACGCAGCCTAGCAGGCGGTTGGAACATTTCAAGAACAAAATTTGGAGCCGCTCTCGTGCGCCGGCCGATCAGCCCGAATCAGGCGCTCTTCGGATCAGGGTTTGGCGGCGCGGCAGGCCGGGTTGTAGGCCCAATTGCGATCGAGCCCGACCACGCACCACTCGACGCCGTTGCCGTAGCCGGCAAAGCCGCCGTCCTCGATGAGCGAGAAATGCACCCTGCGCACCTTGCCGTCGTTGAGCATGGCGTCAGCGGTGCAATAGCGGCGCGGAATGTTATCGGACTGCCAGGGGCGGAACGCGACCTCGCGAACGGCCGAGAAGCCGGTGATCTTCAAGGAGGAATTCCAGAACGAGCTTTCTTTCTCCCAGAACTGGGTGGCGATCGTCGGCAGCGCCTTGTCGCAATCGGCAACGGCGCCGTCGTAGCGCGGGCCGCTCAGCCAGAAATTCAGCTCAAGTCCGTTGGCGGCCTTGGCTTCGCCGAGCGACAGTGCCCCGAACATGAGGCCGAGCACGGCGGCGAAGCGGAGCGATTTCGAGGAGGGGGCGCGCATGATCAATCCAGACAGCTGAGGTCTTGCGAAGGTCGGACGGTGCCGCGAAGGCCGGGGGAGGTCAAGTGCAGCGCGGCAACACTTCGCCAGGAGTTGACCAAGACGTCGCGGCCAACTGGCCTTCGGTTCTTTTCACTTCCATCCCGGCACCGTAAACTGCCGCTAACAAATTGGAGTGACAGGAATGCGAATCATTGCGGCCGCGGGCCTTCTTGCCTTGGGGTTGATGGCGAGCCAGTCGGCGCGCGCCGATATCCTTCCGGTGCCTCCGTTCAAGGGCAACGACACCGGCGGCATCATCGCCTATTCGATGGCGACCCAGGTCGACGCGCGGCAGGTCGCGGTCGATCACTGCGCACGCTACGGCAAGGTCGCGAAATTCCTCGGCGTGCAGGCCTATGAGGGCGGTTACATCTCGTTCTCCTGCCGCTGGGTGCCCTATGGCGCCGCCGATCGGCCGATCCGCACGCTCTACTGAGGCGTTGTCGAAACGCCGCAATCTGTTGGCCGGGAGCTTCCCACATGACGCGCAAACTCGCTTTGCTCGGCTCGACGCTTTGCCTCGCGTTGTCGGCAGGTAGCGCCAGTGCCGATGACCTGCCGGTGCGCAAGGCCGGTCTTTGGGAGATGAAGCTGGTCACATCAGGCTCGCCCGTGCCCGAGATGACCATGCAGCACTGCACCGACGAGACCGTCGACAAGGAGATGAGCAACAACGTCTCCCCGATGGCCAAGCAGATCTGCGCCAAGCAGGAGATCAGGAAGACCGCGACCGGCTATGTCAGCGATTCCGAGTGCAGCGTCGCCGGCGTCAGCACGACCTCGCATGCCGAGATCACTGGCGATTTCAACTCGGCCTACACGGTGAAGACGACCTCGCATGCGCAAGGCGGCGTCGCCGGCGCGGCGGGGCGCGACAACACCACGACGCTGCAAGCCAAGTGGCTGGGAGCCTGCAAGCCGGAGCAAAAGCCCGGCGACATCGTGATGCCAGGCGGTTTCAAGATGAACGTGCGCGACATGGACAAGCTGAAGGCGCTGCTGCCGAAGTAGGGTGAGATGGTCGTGAGACCGTAGCCCGAGCTACACCGGAATCCTCACGCTCGCCCTCAATCCGCCCATCGGGCTGTCACCCAGCGTGATGTCGCCGCCATGCGAGCGGGCGATGTCGCGGGCGATGGCGAGGCCGAGGCCGGTGCCGCCTTCGTCCTGGTTGCGGGCGTTGTCCAGCCGGAGGAACGGCTTGAACACCTCTTCGCGCAAGTGAGCGGGAATGCCTGGGCCGTCGTCGTCGATCGTGACGGTGAGATAACGGTGATCGCGCTGGCCTGTGATGGCGATCGCCTTGCCGTAGCGCGCCGCGTTGGTGACGAGGTTGGCGAGGCAGCGCTTGAACGAGGCGGCCTTCACCGTCACCACCGGCAACCCGTGGAAGGCCACGGTTGCAGTGTGGCCATGGCGCTCGGCATCGCTGCGCAACTCCTCGAGCGCTTGCGCCATGTCGGTCGGCTGCGACTGCTCGCCGGAATCGCCGCGGGCAAACGCGAGGTAATCCTCGAGCATCATCGACATCTCGTCGACATCCTTGCGCATGCCCTCGAGCTCGGGGCTGTCGCCGATCAGCGCCAGCTCGAGCTTGAAGCGGGTCAGGATGGTGCGCAGATCGTGGCTGACGCCGGCGAGCATCGCGGTGCGCTGCTCCATCGTGCGCTCGATGCGCGACTTCATCTCGAGGAAGGCGACCGCCGCGCGCCGCACCTCGCGTGCACCACGCGGCCTGAAATTTGGCGCCTCGCGGCCCTTGCCAAAACTTTCGGCGGCATCGGCAAGGCGCAGGATCGGCTTGATCTGGTTGCGCAGGAACAGCACAGCGACGATCAGGAGGATCGAGGACGTGCCGACCATCCAGAACAGGAAAATCTCCGAATTCGAGGCATAGGCGGCGCTGCGCTGCGCGAACACGCGCATCACGGCGTCGTCGAGCTGGATGCGGATTTCGACCAGGTTGGAGCGGCCGACCGTGTCGATCCAGAACGAGCGTCCGATCTGGCGGCCGAGCTGCACCGACAGCGTCTGATCGAGCAGCGAGAAGAACGGCTTCGGCCCTGGCGGCGGCATGTCGCCGGCGGGCAGGAAGTCGACGACGAGGCCGAGACGCTGTTGCGCGATGCGGCGGATCTGGTCGCGGTCCTTGTCTTGCGGATAGCCCTTGTAGACGTCGATCAGCGCGGCGATGTCCTGCACCACGGCAGCGGACAATCTGCGCGTCACCGTGTTCCAGTGCCGCTCCATGAACACGAAGGCGACGACCGATTGCAGCACCACCATCGGCACGATCATGATGAGGAGCGCGCGGGCATAGAGGCCGGTCGGCATCCAGCCCTTGAACGCATTGCCCATCCAGCCATTGGCCGCCGAAACGTGGCCGGCGGCGCTCTTCAGAAGCGTCAGGCCGGTATCGATCGTGCTCATCTAGCGCGCTTCACTGATTTATGGCGAGGCAACCAGGCGGTAGCCGATGCCGCGCACCGCCTGCAAAAACAGCGGATTGGCGGGATCGGTCTCGATCTTGCGCCTGAGGCGGTTGATCTGCACGTCGACGGCGCGCTCGTTGACGCTGCCATTGCCGGTCAGTGCGCTGCGCGGCACGGTCTCGCCCGGCGTCTCCGCGAGAATCCGCAGCATCTCGCGCTCGCGATCGGTGAGGTGGATGACCTCCTCGCCCTGGCGCAACTCGCCGCGATCGAGATGGTAGACGTAGGGACCGAACGCGATCTTCTCGACGGTCGTGGCCTGCGGCGGCGGCGCGGCGCGCTTGAGGATGTTGTTGATGCGCAGCGCAAGCTCGCGCGGCTCGAAAGGCTTTGCCACGTAATCGTCGGCGCCGATCTGGAGGCCCTCGATACGGGCTTCGGCCTCGTGCCGCGCCGTCAGCATCACGATCGGCACCGAGGACGAGGTCCGGATGAAGCGGGCAAGGTCGAAGCCGGTCTCGCCGGGCATCATGACGTCGAGGATCAGGAGATCGAAATGCAGGCCCAGCAGTTTCGAGCGGGCATCGCCGGCGCTCGCCGCGGTGGTGACGCGGTAGCCCTCACTGGCGAGAAAGCGCGAGAGCAGATCGCGGATGCGGCGATCGTCATCGACCAGCAGCAGATGCGGGGCATCGTCGGCGGGTTGCACCGGCGGGCGGGCGAGCGTGGCAGCGAGCACGGTCACTCCTTGGCGTCGTGGTTGACGGAAGCGAAGATCGTCTCGAGCACCTTGTCCGGATCGTCGCGGTCGATCATCGCGCGTAGGAAGCGCTTCACGATCTCGGCGTCCTGCGGAGCCAACTCCGCGAGCGCCCTGGTGATCCGCGTGGTCTGGAGCCCGGCGAGCTTCTGCACCAGCGCCTCGCCCTTCGGTGTCGCGTAAAGCAGACGCTGGCGGCGATCATTGTCACCGGTCTTCTGCACGATGTAGCCCTCGTCCAGGAGCTGCTTGAGCACCCGGCCGAGCGACTGCTTTGTGATGCGCAGGACGTCGAGGAGGTCGGCGACCTTGAGGCCGGGATAGCGATAGACGAAATGCATGACGCGGTGGTGGGCGCGGCCGAAGCCGAACGCCTCCAGCTCCTGGTCGGGATCGCCGACGAAGTCGCGATAGGCGAAGAACAAGAGCTCGATGATATCCCAGCGCAAATTGCCTCCATCAGACGCGGCGGGCCGAGATTCGGCGACGTCAGGAGAAGAGGCTGCGAAATTTATGTCAGGCATATTGACGTATCTTGGGTTCAATGTTACAAAACGATCGACCCGGACGAAATTTTAGATCGTTTTCGCGTCGGGCGGTGTCGAAGCAGGGACGGCGAAAAGGGCCGGACAGGCGACGACGGCCGGATCAGATCTACCGTGCGATTGTCGAGCGGCATTTCGGCAAAACATACTGGACTTCCGCCTTCCGCAAAAGCATGTCCTCGGCGACATGCTGGCCACGGAAACCGGCCGTAACAAGGCTGGCGGCGGTCCGGCCAAGATCCCAATCAAGCCAGCCGGGCCCGAAACGGGCAGGCGGGCGCCAGAACAGCGCCGCAACCGGCAGCGGGAGGCAAGGACATGAGCATGAAATTCGACATCCAGCCCGCATCCAATCCGACGTCCGAAAAGGACCGTATCGCCAAGCTGGTGGACCCCGGCTTCGGGCGGGTTTTCACCGATCACATGGCGATCGTCCGCTACAATCAGGCCAAGAGCGGCTGGTACGAAGCGCGGATCGAGGCGCGCGCCAACTTCCAGCTCGATCCGGCCGGCGCGGTCCTGCACTACGCCCAGGAAATTTTTGAAGGCCTCAAGGCCTACAAGCGCGACGATGGCGGGGTGAACCTGTTCCGCCCCGACGCCAATGCGCGCCGCTTCAAGGACTCGGCGGACCGCATGGCAATGGCTCAGTTGCCTGAGGATGTCTTCATCGAGGCGGTCGAGCAGGTCGTGCGCATCGACCGCGCCTGGATGCCGGGCGGCGAGGGCAGCCTGTATTTGCGCCCCTTCATGATCGCGAGCGAGACCTTCCTCGGCGTCAAGCCGTCGTCGGAGTATATTTTTGCGGTGATCGCGTCGCCCGTCGGCTCCTATTTCAAGGGCGGGCCTGCGCCGGTCTCGATCTGGGTCTCCGAGAACTACACGCGCGCCGCGATCGGCGGCACCGGCGCGGTCAAGTGCGGTGGCAATTATGCCGCGAGCCTGCGCGCCCAGGCGGAAGCGATCCAGCACGGCTGCGATCAGGTGGTGTTTCTCGATGCGGTCGAGCGCCGCTATATCGAGGAGCTCGGCGGGATGAACATCTTCTTCGTGTTCGACGACGGCTCGCTCTCGACGCCGCCGCTCGGCACCATCCTGCCCGGCATCACCCGCGACTCCATCATCACGCTGGCACGCGATGCCGGCAAGACCGTGCGCGAGGAGCCGTATTCGCTCGAGCAGTGGCGCAAGGATGCGGCCTCAGGCAAGCTGAAGGAAGCGTTTGCCTGCGGCACTGCCGCCGTCATCTCGCCGATCGGCAAGGTGCGCTCGGTGAGCGGCGATTTCGAGATCTCGGGCGGCGCCGCCGGCCCCGTCGCCATGGGTCTGCGCAAGCAGCTCGTCGACATCCAGTACGGCCGCACCAACGATCCGCACAACTGGATACGGAAAGTCTTCTAGGATTCTCGTGTCCCCGACGCGGCGCAGCACTTCTTCAGCGGTGCGCCGCAGAGCCGGGACCCATCCCAGCGTCAATGGACCCCGGATCAGCAGCGCACCACGCCGCCAAGAGGCGGCGCGCTGGGGAGCGCCGGCTGGCATCTGGCACGAGCAGCCGTAGGACGGTTGCCGCCTCCCGCGTCGGCTGGTAAACGCCGCGCATGGCCGAGAAACCCAAAAAACCCCAGAAACTGAAGGCGCGCCTGCCGCGCGGGCTCGAGGATCGCGATCCCGCCGCGATCCGGGCGACGCGCGAGATGGTCGAGAAGATCCGCGCCGTCTACGAGCTCTACGGTTTCGAGCCGGTGGAGACGCCGGCGATGGAGTACACCGACGCGCTCGGAAAATTCCTGCCCGATCAGGATCGTCCGAACGAGGGCGTGTTCTCGTTCCAGGACGACGACGAGCAGTGGATCAGCCTGCGCTACGATCTGACCGCGCCGCTCGCCCGCTATGTCGCCGAGAATTTCGACACACTGCCAAAGCCCTATCGCAGCTATCGGGCCGGCTACGTGTTCCGCAACGAGAAGCCCGGCCCCGGCCGCTTCCGCCAGTTCATGCAGTTCGATGCCGACACCGTCGGCTCGGCGACGCCGGCGGCGGATGCCGAGATCTGCATGATGGCGGCGGACACGATGGAAGCGCTCGGCATTGCGCGTGGCCAGTATGTGGTGAAGGTGAACAATCGCAAGGTGCTCGATGGCGTTCTGGAAGCCATCGGTCTGGCGGGTGAGGAAAATGCGGCACGCCGACTGACCGTGCTGCGAGCGATCGACAAGCTGGACAAGTTTTCCGCCGACGAAGTGCGCAAGCTGCTTGGTCCTGGACGATGGGATGGCGGCGAAGAAGGCAAGGGCGACTTCACGAAAGGCGCCAATTTGAGCGCGGCGGAGGCTGACGTTGTTCTCGCCATCACCAAGACGCGCGAAGATTGGAAAGACGCCATCGCGGCGGCAGAGGCTTATCTCGCCAAGAGCGAAGTCGGTCAGGCCGGTGTCAGCGAGCTGGAAGAGATCGCCAAGCTGGTGACGGCGTCGGGTTACGGGGCAGATCGCATCAAGATCGATCCCTCCGTCGTGCGCGGTCTCGAATATTACACCGGTCCCGTCTACGAGGTCGAACTGCTGCTCGACACCAAGGACGAGAAGGGCCGCCCGGTACGCTTCGGCTCGGTCGGCGGCGGTGGCCGCTATGACGGCCTCGTCTCGCGCTTCCGCGGCGAGCCGGTGCCGGCGACCGGTTTCTCGATCGGCGTGTCGCGGCTGCAGGCGGCGCTGACGCTGCTCGGCAAGCTCGACACGCGGCCCGAGTTCGGTCCCGTCGTCGTCACCGTGTTCGACCGCGACCGTGTCGCCGACTACCAGAAGATGGTGGCAAGCTTGCGCACCGCCGGCATCCGCGCCGAGCTCTATCTCGGCAATCCCAAGAACATGGGCAACCAGCTCAAATATGGCGACCGCCGCAACTCACCTTGCGTCATCATCCAGGGCTCGGACGAGAAGGCGCGTGGCGAGGTGCAGATCAAGGATCTGGTCGAGGGCGCCAAGGCGGCGGCCGCGATCGCCTCCAATCAGGAATGGCGCGAGAGCAGGCCGGCGCAGTTCTCGTGCAGCGAGGCGGATATCGTCGCCAAGGTGCGCGAGATCCTGGCGCGCCATGACGTGAGCTGGGGCTAGCTATTCGCAGGCAGCGTCATGCGCGGGCTTGTCCCGGGCATCCGCGTCTTGTTTGATGGCGACCGTCAATGGCCGGTGTTCGGCCGCAAGGGAGAAAAAAATGCCTGAGATCACCATCAGCATGGCCGAAGGCCGCACGGACGAACAGAAGGCCGGCATGATGCGCGACATCACCCAGGCGCTGGTGAAGAATCTCGGCGTCGACGCCGATGCCGTCGTCATCCAGATCAACGAAGCCCCGCTCCGCCACAAGATGAAGGGCGGCAAGACGTTCGTGGAGCGCGCGGCGGCCGCAAAGAAGTAGTTTCGGCTGGCGCGGCATTTTCCGCTGGTCGTCCCGGACAAGCGTCAGCGCGGATCCGGGACGCAAGCCCCAGGGAACGGTTGTGGGGTGAAGCGGTAACTCCGAGTCCCTGCAATCACGAGGTTCTGTGGTTATGGATCCCGGATCGGCGCGCGCTCAAGGCGCGCTTGTCCGGGACGACACCTTGTTTGAGGCACCATGGACGCACGCGACTTCATCAAGGTTGGCATGAGCGCCGAGCGCACGCTGGTGGTGCCAGTGGAGCGCACCGTCGGGCACTTCGTGCCCGGCATGCCTTTCGTTTACGCGACGCCGATGATGATCCTGGAGATGGAGATGACATCCGGCGATGCGATCCGCTCAGCGCTTCAGCCGGGCTGGGTCACCGTCGGCACCGAGGTCGACATCCGCCATCTTGCCGCTGCGCTCGTCGGCGCGACGGTGCGGACCACCGCAAAGGTGGTCGCCGTCGAGCGCCGCGTCATCCGCTTCGATGTCGAGGCCTTCGAGGGCACGCGCAAGCTTGGCGAGGGCCGCCACGCCCGCGGGCTCGTGAATGTCGAGCTGTTCAACAAGCGGCTAGCCGCAGGCTCGAAATCGTAGGGCGGGCAAAAGGCGCGGAGCGCCGTGCCCATCATCTTTCCCGAATCTCGATCGAAATGGTGGGCACGCTTTCGCTTTGCCCGTCTTATTCTATTTGGCCAATTCCTTCGACCGCTTCGTCGCCGCCGCGATGGCGCGGATCATCAGATCGCGCAACCCCGGTTCGCCCATCAGCACGCCGAGCGCCGCGGCCGTGGTGCCGCCGGGCGAGGTGACGTTCTGGCGCAGCGTGCTGGCGGGCAGCTCTGAGCGGTGCAGCAGCTCGCCGGAGCCGGTGACGGTTTCGCGGGCGAGCTTCGTCGCCAGCGCCTCGGGCAAGCCCGCTTCGACGCCGGCCCGCGCCAGCTCCTCGGCGAGCAGGAAGACATAGGCCGGTCCCGAGCCGGAGACGGCCGTCACCGCGTCCATCAATCCTTCATCCTCGACCCATTCCACCGAGCCGGTGGCGCGCAGCAGCGCATCAGCCACCGCGCGCTGCGCGGGGCTGACGTTCTTCGCCGCGACGGCAACGGTGATGCCGCGGCCGATCGCGGCCGGCGTGTTCGGCATCGCGCGCACCACGGCGCCGCCGCAGACCTCTTCAAGCGAGGCGATCGTGGTGCCCGCCATGATCGAGACCACCGAGGTCTTGTCCGAGACGAACGGCTTCAGCTTGGCGCCGGCCTCGCGGAACATCTGCGGCTTCACCGCGACGACCAGCGTGTCGATCGCGCCCGCGGTCGCCGCGTCAGGATTGAGCACGACGCCCTTGGCGGCCAGCGCGGAGATCTCGGGCGCAACGTGCGGATCGATCACCGCAACGCGGCGCGGATCGAGTCCGCCCGCGAGCCATCCCGTCAGCATCGCGCCGCCCATCTTGCCGGCGCCGGCGAGCAGGATGGTGCCGGTGATGTTTTGGAGGGTGTTGTTTGCCATCGGTGATCACCACAAGCTCGGTGTCGTCCCGGCCTAGCGCGCAATTGCGCGCGGGGGGCCGGGACCCATAACCACGACTGGTTCTAGTGGATGGAGGTGTTGGCAACAAGCCGCGTGCCACAAGGGACATCACGCGGTATGGACTCCGGATCTGCGCGCGCTTTAGGCGCGCTTGTCCGGGACGACGCGGGGAGGGGGCGGCGGCTCCCTCAAGACCCCTACGCCTCGCCCACCGTGTCGAACATCGCCGCGTCCATGGCCTCCGCGGTGGTCTTGCCGGCCCACACCACGAACTGGAACGCCGGGAAGTAGCGCTCGCAGGCGTGAATGGCGCCGGCGAGCATGGCCTCGCATTGCGCGGTCGAGGCGGTGAGGCCGCCCGGCAGCACCAGAGCCTGGCGGTGCATGATCAAGCCGGTGTTGGTCCACAAATCGAAATGGCCGACCCACAGCTGCTCGTTCACGGCGGCGACGAGCCGCTGCACCTCGCTTCGCCGCGGCAGCGGAATTTTCATGTCGAAGGCACACGCCAGATGCAGCGCCTCGATCTCGGCCATCCAGGTGAAGGAGAGCTGGTAATCGGTCCATTGTCCCTTCGAGACAATCGTGAGTTCGTCTTCGCCAGAGCGTTCGAACGGCCAGTTGTTGCTGGCAGCGATATCCTCGACCACCGCGAGCGGATGGCTTCTGGAATCGGTAGTGCCTTCGAGCAGGGACATGCCGTCTCGACCTCTTGCCTTCTTGTTGTCTTTGATACGCACGCGGTTGGGTCCGGCGCGCGCTCCCCTAACGTCGTCGATCTCGGGAGTCGCTTTCGCAATCTCCTTCCGATCGGCGCGGCCTGTCGCGGATCAACTGATGTGATTTGCGGAATCTGCGCAACTGGGTCCCGAGTCCGTCCACAAGCCAGGACTCGTTCGTCCACAGCTGATCTCGGCCACAATTGTTAACGAATGAGAACAAATCGGAATCGGATTCCCGAAAACCCCCAGTCGCTAATTCCGCTGTGCGAGGGGGCGCACCGCCCCTGCAGCATGGGACCATGCGGTTTTGGGCTGCGGAACACGCTTGCTTGCTGCCCCCGACCGGCGGCATAGTTCCAGCCAGGTCGCTCAATCCCGGGCGGCCGATGTTCTCAGGGCGGGGTGAAAGTCCCCACCGGCGGTAAGGGCCGAAAGGCCCAAGCCCGCGAGCGCCTTCCGTGAGGGTCATCCCGAAGGGAAGGGTCAGCAGATTCGGTGCAACTCCGAAGCCGACGGTCAAAGTCCGGATGAAAGAGAACGGTCGGTGGCAGACGCATCGCAAGATGCGGCTGTTTGTCGTTCCGTGTGCCCTGATTCTGGTCCTTAAACCGAGGAAAGCCATGAATCAGATGTTGCAAGATCCCCAAACCGAAACGTCCCAGCCCACTCGACCGCCGGTTCCGCAGGACCCGGTGCCGGAGCATCCGCGCTTCGCAAAGCCGCAGCGGGTGGCCTTCGTGCAGGCCTGCTGGCACCGCGATGTGGTCGCGGAGGCCCGCATCGCCTTCCTGAAGGAGGCGGAGGCGCGGCACCTCACACATGTCGACGTGTTCGAGGTGCCGGGCTCGTTCGAGATTCCGCTGCACGCCCAGGTCCTCGCCAAGACGCGGCGCTACACCGCGATCGTCGCCGCCGGTCTCGTCGTCGACGGCGGCATCTATCGCCACGAATTCGTCGCGGACACCGTGATCAAGGCGCTGATGGATGTGCAGCTCCGCACCGAGGTGCCGGTGTTCTCGGCGGTGCTGACGCCGCAGCAATTCCACGAGACCGAGGTGCACTACGACTTCTTCCGCAAGCATTTTGCGATCAAGGGCGTCGAGGTCGCGGCAGCCTGCGCCGAGACGTTGCACGGCCTGGAGCGCCTGCGCGGCCAGGTCGCGGCGGGGATCGTGGGATAAGTCGAAGAGCCGTCAGCGTTCTTGCAGCGAGACCCGGACTCTCGAGAGTCCGGGGGCTCTGTTGCCGCGCCCTGGAATGACCAGGGTGCAGATACAAGCAAATCGGTCGGCCATGGAGGCCGACCGACTTGTCATGGGATCACGCCGCCTTGGTATTGCTCAGCGGTGTTGAATCGATGTTCACCGTGGTGCTGCTGGCGAAGCTGCCGGCGTCGTCGAACAGCTCGATGGCGCCGAGATTGAGGTCGACCTCCGGCCAGAAGAACGACGAGACGCAATCGTTCATGTTGACGGCGCGCAGGTCGACAGCCTCGGTCTTGCCGGTGCCGACCAGATCGACGCAGCGGCCGCAGCCGCTGAGGTCCGCCACAGTCTTGCCGGCAGGGACCGACGTCACGTTATCCATCAACGACATCACAGTGCCGACCGGCAGGTTGAACGCGACGAAGGTGGCCTGGTCGAACGTGAATGATTGGAGCCGCTGACGCTGGTTCGGCACGAAATCGCCGGTGCTGAGGTCGAAGCGCTGGCTGCTCCAATTGTCGTCGCGGAACAGCGCCACCGAGCCGCTGGAGAGCTGTGGGGCGGGCGCGGAAGGCGCAGGCAATCTGGTGAGCAGGCTAACCTGGGTGGCGGGGTAATCTCGCCTCTCTCGGCAAGCGGGAGGGGGCGAAAAATCAGTCGAACAGGCTCGACACCGACTCTTCCGCAGCGGTGCGCGCGATCGCATCCGAGATCAGGCTGGCGATCGGCAGGGTGCGGATGTTCGGCGCCTTGGTCACCGCCTCGGTCGGCAGGATCGAATCGGTGATCACCAGCTCCTTCAGCTTCGAGCCGGAGATGCGCGCGGCCGCGCCGCCGGAGAGAACGCCATGGGTGATGTAGGCGTAGACGTCCTTGGCACCCTTCGCGATCAGCGCGTCGGCCGCGTTCACCAGCGTGCCGCCGGAATCGACGATGTCGTCGACCAGGATGCAGCTGTAGCCGGAGACATCGCCGATCACGTTCATGACTTCGGATTCGCCCGGACGCTCGCGGCGCTTGTCGACGATCGCGAGCGGGGTGTTGATGCGCTTGGCAAGGCCACGGGCGCGGGCCACGCCGCCGACGTCGGGCGAGACCACCATCACCTTGCCGAGGTCGAAACGTTCGCGGATGTCGCGCACCATCAGGGGGGCGGCGAACAAATTGTCGGTCGGGATATCGAAGAAGCCCTGGATCTGGCCGGCATGCAGGTCGAGCGTCATGACGCGGTCGACACCGGCATGGGTGATCAGATTGGCCACGAGCTTGGCCGAGATCGGCGTGCGCGAGCCGGAACGGCGGTCCTGCCTGGCATAGCCGAAATAAGGGATCACCGCGGTGATGCGGCGCGCCGAGGAGCGGCGCAGCGCGTCGGTGATGATCAGCAGCTCCATCAGATTGTCGTTCGCCGGGAACGACGTCGACTGGATGATGAAGGCGTCCGAGCCGCGGATGTTCTCCTGAACCTCGACAAAGATCTCCATGTCGGCGAAGCGCCGCACCACCGCCTTGGTCAGCGGCATGTCCAGGCCTTGCGCGATCGCCTGGGCGAGAGCCGGGTTGGAGTTGCCGGCGACGAGCTTGATGGAGCCGTTTTTGGCCGACATGGACGTTTCCTCCCGCGCTTTGCTGGATACGACGTTCAACATCAGAAAATACCCACAGGCAGCACGGTTACGACGGGCGAGGAAATATCAGGCCGGGGGCTCGAATGGCAACCCGGGATGCTACAGTTTTCCCTGCGAAAATCCCGAGTCGGGCCAACGGCTTGGCCGTGACTTGAGCCCGTGGTTTAGCGGGGGTCATCGGCATAGCCGAGGGCCGAGGCCGGCATGTCCGACGCTGGCGGCTGCTGGATCACGCTCGCGACCGCCGGCCCCCGGAGGCCGGGAGCCGCGCCCGGTGCATCCGGCGTTCCGTTGATCATGTTGGAAAGTCCGCTGAATCCGGCCTGGGCGATCTTCCGCAGTACCAGGTCGTCGGCGGCCGCCCAAGCATCACGTGTCGCGTCGCGACCACCCTTGGCCGAGGTCGGTTCCTCGCCGGACAGGCGCAGTGCCCGTTGCTGATTGGCGTCATAGACGTCCCAGACCCAGGCGATCACGGTCCTGCCGCGGACGACCTGGGCGGAGAGGTAGCTGCGCACGCGGTAGGCGGCCGTGCCCTCGCGGGAGACGACGGACAGGCTGCGTAGCTTGGATTCGCTGTCGAGCACGCCGACCATGCGGTCGAACACTTGCGGCGGCGGCCCGTCGATCGATTCGAACGCCACCGTCGCACCCGAGCCGGTGCTCGGCGCCATTGCATAGGAGTTGGCGGCACTGCCGCCGCCACCGGCGCAGCCGCCAAGTGCGGTCGCAGACGCCAGCAGCATGACCGCCAGCACGCGCGAACCCGCGCGGCGCAGAAAAGATGACGCTTCCCTCATTGGAGGGCAGCGATATCGTTAAAACGCATTAACGTCTAGGGCGGAGGCGACACAAAAGGGGGCCGAAGGAAATGGGGTATTGCCACCCTGGTTTGCGTCACATGGAAGCTTCTCGTGTCCCGGACGCGCTGCGGCGCGTAGTGCCGCTGCGCTGAGCCGGGACACGAGATTGGCGCCGAGATCGAGATTGCAGAGAATCGAGATTGCAGAGAATCGAGATTGCAGAGACATGGGCCCCGGCTCAGCGGCCGCATCACTTGCGTGCTGCGCCGCGTCCGGGAGCACGGGCCCTCAGCCCTCGAGCGCGATCGCGTGAACGTGGCGGCCGTAATCCGGCTCCTTGCGATGCACCGAGCGGCGGTAGCTGAAGAAACGTTCGTCGGCGTAGGTGTCGAGCCCGAGATCGTCGATCATCAGGATGCCGGCGGCTTCCAGCCGCTTGCGGATGAAGCCGGCGAGATCGAACATCGCGTGGCCCTCGCGCACCGACGGGATGAAGAACACCGCGTTGTCCGCGTCCGCCTCGATGAAGCGCGCGACGAACTCGTTGCCGACCTCGTAGCTGTCCTGCCGGATCAAGGGGCCAATCGCGGCAATGATACCGCCGCGCGTGGCGCCGAGTTGCTCCATCGCCGAGATCGTTGCTTCCAGCACGCCTGACAGCGCGCCCTTCCAGCCGGCATGGGCGCCGCCGATCACGCGTGCATTGGGATCGACGAACAGCACCGGCCCGCAATCGGCGGTGGAGACGCCGAGCGCGATGCCGGGCGTCTTCGTCACCAGCGCATCGCCCCTCGGCCGCGGCCCGTTCGGCCACGGCGCGTCAGCCACGAGCACGTCGGGCGAATGGATCTGGTGCAGGCTGAGGAAGCGTTCGGGCGCGACGCCGACATGTTCGGCCATGCGGCGGCGGTTCTCGGCGACCAGCGCCTGATCGTCGTTGGAGCCGAGCCCGCCGTTCAGCGCACAATAAATGCCACCGGAGACGCCGCCCTCGCGGGTGAAGAAGGCATGGCGCAGGCCGGGCACGGCTGACAGCAGCGAGGAAGCAATCGTCATGAGGCCTCTCCTGCGTGTTCGAGATCGCTGAGGCCGGCAAGGCCCGATAGCCGCGGCTCGGAGATGCCGAGCACCTTGAACATCGAGCCCATGCCGCCACGCCCGGTATCAGTCAGGCGCTTGAGTGCCACCGAAATGTCGGTAGCCACCTCCGGCGCCGCCTTCTGCATCAGGGCGGCGGCGCGGGTGTCGATGCCGATCCGCTTCAGGAAATCGCCTTGCGTCACCGGGCCGTGCACGCGGGCGCCGACATCCTCGGCCGCGCGCACCAGCGCCTGGAAGTCGACATGCGCGGTGACGTCGGCCTGGCCCGGCGCCTTCAAGGGATCGGCGAAGGTGTGGCGCGCGATGGCCTGGAAGGTGTCGCCGGCATCGCTGCGCAGATGGCCGTAGTCGATGATCAGCGCCGCGCCGTCCTGGTCGCGCACGCGCGTGGCGAGCTTCATGATTTCGCCGTCGGGCCGCCATTCGAATACGGCCCCTATGGGCGCGGCGCGCACCAAGGGCGGCAGCAGCACGTCGAAGCGTGGCGTCGGCTCGGGCGCCGCGCCGAACTGAAGCCTTCCGTTGGGATCGATCTCGATGACGCGCTCGTGCCAGCCGTTTTCGTGGCGGATCATCTGATGGATCGGCAGCACGTCGAAATATTCGTTGGCGAGGATGATGCTAGGTCCCTCCGGCACCTCGTCGATGCTGTCGTGCCAGGCGATGTTGCGCACGTTGGCCAGCGTCGCGCTCTGCCGTTCGCGCAAGACGGGATTGACCTCGACCAAGTGGATGTGAAGCGCCTGGTAGAGCGGCGGCAGCACGCGCAATGCGCGCAGCGCATCGGCCATCATGGTGCCGCGGCCGGGCCCGAGCTCGATCAGCCGCAGGAATTGCGGCGAGCCCATCTGCTTCCACACCGAGGCGGTCCACAGGCCCAGGAGCTCGCCGAACATCTGGCTGACCTCGGGCGCGGTGGTGAAATCGCCCTCGCGCCCGAGCGGATCGCGCGAGACGTAATAGCCGTAGCGCGGATGCATCAGGCACAGTTCCATGTACCGCCAGACCGGCATGGGCCCTGAGGATTTGATCAGCGCCTTGATCTCGTTGAGGAGCGGCTGGTCGGTCACGGCGTGCTTTCTCGAAATGAATTAATGAACGGCCTCGATCGGCTTCGGCGCACCGCGCCGCACTGCCAATACAATAAGTATGAGGCCGACGATAAGCATCGGGATCGACAACAGCATGCCCATGGTTAATCCGCCCCAGAGGTAGCCGAGCTGGGCGTCCGGCTCGCGGAAGTGCTCGCCGATGATCCGGGTCAAGCCGTAGATCAGGATGAAGCTGCCGAGGATGAGCCCCGGCCGCTTCAACGCGCCGCGGCGGATCATCACGGCGAGCACGGCGAACAGCAGCAGCCCCTCCATGCCCGCCTCGTAGAGCTGGCTCGGATGGCGCGGCACGTCGCCGCCGGTCGGAAAGATCATGGCCCAGGGCAGGCTGGGATCGGCAGCGCGGCCCCACAATTCGCCGTTGATGAAGTTCGTCAGCCGCACCAGGAAAATCCCGATCGGCGCAACGCCGCAGGTGATGTCGCCGAGCGACAGGATCGAGATGCCGTTCTTCCGGGCGAACCACATCACTGCGACGACGCAACCGAGGAAGCCGCCGTGGAAGGACATGCCGCCTTCCCACAATTTGAAGATGGCGGCCGGGTGCTCGACGAAGAAGGGCAGATTGTAGAACAGGACATAACCGCTGCGGCCACCGACGATGATGCCGAGCGTCACCCACAAGATGAAATCGTCGATCTGCACCAGGCTGATCGGCGATGAGCCGGCCCACAGCCTGTCGTTCTTGATCAGTGCGCGGGCATAGAGCCAGCCGATCGTGATCCCGCAGATATAGCCAAGCGCGTACCAGCGGATCGCAAACGGCCCGATCTGGAGCGCGATTGGGCTGAACGAGGGAAAGTCGATGAGAAGGAAGGGCATCACGCCTTCTGTGCCTAGACGAGGTTGCGGCGATCGAGCGCCAGCAGACGCCGCGTGATTCTTCTTATGCAGGGAGGTTGAATACGATTGCAAGGAAACGGGGGCATGACAAGGATACCGCTGATCGGCCCTTGAACCGTTCCCTGCGGATTGCCATTGTCTTTTTCGAATGTTCGCGCAAAGTTTATCGCAAGGCCGCGAGGAGACCGACATGACCCAGACCAGCAACCGGTTTTTCGACGAGATCGGTCGCCTGATGAACGACGCCGCCGGTGCGGCCCAGGGCGTCAAGCGCGAGTTCGACACGGTGATGCGCAGCCAGGCCGAAAAATTCCTGCGCGACATGGATCTCGTCAAGCGCGAGGAATTCGAGGCGGTCAAGGACATGGCGCGCCTGGCGCGTGAGGAGAACGAGTCCCTGAAGGCGCGGATTGCCGCGCTGGAGGCCAAGCTGGGCGGGTGACGCCTCTCTGCGTCATTTCCGGCGCGCGGCGAAGTCGCGAACCCCGGTGCGCAATTGCGCACCTGGGAATCTCGAGGTTCCGGGTTCGGTGCTCCGCATCGCCCCGGAAAGACGGGGTACGGGCCTCACAGGTCCCCGCAAAAAGTCCCCGCATTTCCTTGTCATTTCCGCATCTTCCGGGTAAAAGCCCGCCACGTTCGCGGCCCCCGCACCCCTGGAGGCTTGCTGCGAGCTATGCCATGGGCCGCCTTGCGGCCCATTAACTTTTGCAAAAACAAGGACTTAACGACATGGCGACGACCGTCAAGGAATTGAAGGCGACCGCACGTCCGAAGAGCGGCAAGGGGGCCGCCCGGGCTGAGCGTCGCGCCGGGCGAGTGCCCGGAGTGATCTATGGCAACAACCAGCCCCCGCTGACCATCTCGATCGAAGATCGTGAGCTGCGCCAGCGCATCCTCGCCGGCCGGTTCCTGACCACGCTGGTCGACATCGACCTCGAAGGCAAGAAGCACCGCGTCATTCCGCGCGACTACCACCTCGATCCGGTGAAGGACTTCCCGATCCATGTCGATTTCATGCGGCTCGGGGAAGGCGCCACCATCCGTATCAGCGTTCCCCTGCACGTGGTGAAGGCGGAAACCTCTCCGGGCGTGAAGCGCGGCGGCACCGTCAACATCGTTGCCCACGCGATCGACCTCGAATGCGGCGTCGAGAGCATCCCGCAATACATCGAGGCCGATGTCGGCTCGCTCGAAATCGGTCACTCCCTGCATCTGTCGGACGTCAAGCTCCCGGCCGGCGTGAAGGCGCTGACCCGCGAGGACGCGACCCTCGTCACCATCGTGCCGCCATCCGGCTACGCCGAAGAGCAGAAGGCTGCTGCTGCGGCTGCGGCGGGTGGGGCGGCTCCGGCCGCGGGTGCTGCTGCTCCGGCTGCAGCTGCTCCGGCTGCGGGTGCTGCTGCTCCGGCGGCGGCTGCCAAGGCTCCCGCCGGCGGCGACAAGAAGAAGTAATCTCTCAAAGCTGGCGCGCGGTCCCTGACCGCGCGCCGAGCGAGGGGCGCGCCGCGTCATGCGACTCTTTGTTGGGCTCGGCAATCCCGGCGCGAAATACGCACGCAACCGGCACAATATCGGCTTCATGGCCGTCGACGAGATCGCGCGGCGTCATGGCTTTGCGCCATGGCGCCGTCGCTTTCAGGGCGAGACCTCGGAAGGCACGCTCGGACCTGAGCGCGTGATCCTGCTCAAGCCCACGACCTACATGAACGAGTCCGGCCGCAGCGTTCAGGAGGCGGCGGGCTTCTTCAAGATCGCGCCGGGCGACGTCACCGTGTTCCACGACGAGCTCGAGCTGCCGCCGGCCAAGGTGCGGGTGAAGATCGGCGGCGGCATCGCCGGTCACAACGGCCTGCGCTCGATCTCGGCGCATATCGGCAACGACTATCGCCGGGTGCGGCTCGGCATCGGTCATCCCGGTGTCAAGGAACTGGTGCACGGCCACGTGCTCTCGGATTTCGCCAAGGCCGACAACGAATGGGTGGCGACGCTCTGCGAGGCGGTCGCCGAGCACGCCGCGCTGCTCGCCAAAGGCACGGACGCGACCTTCGCCAACAGGGTCCATCTGGCCATGCAGGCGAAGGGATTTTTGACCAAGGACGAGAACGGCAAGGAATAACGCTCGTGGGATTCAAATGCGGGATCGTCGGATTGCCCAATGTCGGCAAGTCGACCTTGTTCAATGCGCTGACCGAGACGGCCGCGGCGCAGGCCGCAAACTATCCGTTCTGCACCATCGAGCCGAATGTCGGCGAGGTCGCCGTGCCCGATCCGCGGCTGGAGAAGCTCGCCGCGATCGCCAAGTCCGGCCAGATCATTCCGACGCGGCTGACCTTCGTCGACATCGCGGGCCTCGTGCGCGGCGCCTCCAAGGGCGAAGGCCTCGGCAACCAGTTCCTCGCCAACATCCGCGAGGTCGACGCCATCGCGCATGTCGTGCGCTGCTTCGAGGACTCCGACATCACCCATGTCGAAGGCAAGATCGCCCCGCTCGCCGACATCGAGACCATCGAGACCGAGCTGATGCTCGCCGACCTCGACAGCCTCGAGAAGCGCGTCGACAATCTCACCAAGAAGGCCAAGGGCAACGACAAGGACGCCAAGGAGCAGCTCGACCTCGTCAACCGCACTTTGGTGCTGCTGCGTGAGGGCAAGCCCGCGCGGCTCGTCGAGCGCAAGGCGGAGGAAGAGCGCGCGTTCTCCATGCTCGGCCTCTTGTCGTCGAAGCCCGTGCTCTACGTCTGTAACGTCGAGGAAGGCTCGGCCGCGACCGGCAACGCCTTCTCGAAGGCGGTCGAGGAGCAGGCTGCGAAGGAAGGCGCAGTCGCCGTCGTCATCTCCGCCAAGATCGAATCCGAGATCGCGACGATCTCACGTGAAGAGCGAGCCGACTTCCTGGAGACGCTGGGCCTCGAAGAAGCCGGGCTCGATCGCCTGATCCGCGCCGGCTACACGCTGCTCGACCTCATCACCTACTTCACCGTTGGCCCGAAGGAAGCGCGCGCCTGGACCATTCACCGCGGCACCAAAGCGCCGGCGGCAGCCGGCGTGATCCACACCGATTTCGAGAAGGGTTTCATTCGCGCCGAGACGATCGCGTATGAAGATTACGTGGCGCTCGGCGGCGAAGCCGGCGCGCGCGATGCCGGCAAGCTCCGCCTCGAAGGCAAGGAATACGTCGTCGCCGACGGCGACGTGATGCATTTCAGGTTCAATACGTAAGCACCGACCTCGGTACAGGGTGGGCAAAGCGAAGCGTGCCCACCACCTCTCTCATATCGCGGAATGATCGTGGGCACGGCGCTTTGCGTCTTTGCCCATCCTACGGCACCTATGTGTGCCGCTACCGCATCCCGCCGCCCTGATCCCGGATCGCGCCGAGATGCTCGTTGATGCGGAAGACGATCAGGATCAGCTCCGCGACAATGCGCGAGAACACGATGCCGACCACGACGCTCGCGATCGACGACAGCAGCACCAGAAAGCCGCCGAACGGGCTGATCGCCATCGCAGCGAGGCCTGAGAAGATGCCGGAGAGGCCGAACAGGCAGATCAGCGCGATCACCAGCCAATAGAAGGTCTTGATGATTGTCGGCGTGATGAAGCGGTCCCATTGGAATAGGTCGCTGAATGAAAACATTGCTCTCCCCAGGGCAAATCGGGACGTCAAATTCGGCCGCGTCGATGGATCCTGGCCCTCGGCTGATCCGACTCAAGACCACCGCCGCCACCGCCTATGTAGCACGAGCCATGCGGGCCGGCGGGTTGAGATTGCCGCAAAGTGCGGCCACAATCTGTCATTCCCGCAAAGCTTTCCCGAGATGACCCTGACCTTCGAAGACTTCCCGCCCGGCCGGTTCGGCACGTTCGGCCCGCGCCATGTCACCCGCGACGAGATCGTGGCCTTTGCCGCCGAGTTCGATCCGCAGCCGATGCATATGGACGAAGAGGCCGCAGCCAGAAGCATGCTGCGCGGCCTGTCCGGCTCGGGCTGGCACCTCTGCTCGCTGATGATGCGGATGATGGCCGACGGCTTCATCACCCGTGCCGCCTCGCTCGGCTCGCCCGGCGTGGATGAGGTGCGCTGGCTGTCCCCACTTCGCCCTGGCGACGATCTCACGCTCGATGTCGATGTCGTGGAGGCGCGCACTTCCAAGAGCCGCCCGGAGCTCGGCATCGTCAAGTTCAAATGCACCGCGCGCAATGCGGCGGGGCAGGCGCTTGCCGAGATGACCTCGCCGATCCTGATCAAGCGGCGCGAGGGAGCGGTCTGATGCGGTTCTTCGAAGACATCGCGATCGGACAGCGGCGCGAGCTCGGCAGCTATACGTTCACGGCGGAGTCCATCAAGACATTCGCCCATAAATTCGATCCGCAGCGCTTTCACCTCGACGAGGAGGAAGGCAAGAACTCGCTGTTCGGCGGGCTCGCCGCCTCGGGCTGGCATGTCGGCTCGGCCTGCATGAGCCTGGTTGTCGCCGACGGCCAGCGTCTGGCGCAGGAAGCCGCAGCACGCGGCGAGGAGGTCGCGGTGTGGGGCCCGTCGCCGGGCTTTCGCGACCTGCGCTGGATCAGGCCGGTGCTCGCCGGCGATACCGTCTCTTACGTCAGCGAAGTCGTCGACAAGCGCACCTCCGCCTCGCGTCCCGGCTGGGGCATTTTGACGGCTCGCACCACCGGCACCAACCAGCGCGGCGAAGAGGTCTATTCCATCACCGCCAGCGCCTTCGTGCCGCTGCGAAAGACGAACTAGATCAGTTCCAAGATGGACGGGCAAATGAGTGCGCGAGTGTTGCCCTCGCGCTATGGACGCGATTCCGGGCGGCTGCCATAAGCCTGCGCAACATGGTTACCGCGAAGCAGTTTGGCGGAACCGGGGAGATGCTAACTAATTATGAACCTGTCGCTGCCTATTTGAAACGAATTGGCAGAGGACAGGGGACGAGGACCATGGCTGACCGCGGCGCACTTAAATTCGTTGGATTCATCTTTGCGACCGCGACGCTGGCCGTGATGCTGGTCGCCGGCATGGTGGTGAAGGGCTATGCCGATGGCGCCTACACGCTGGAAGCCTCGACCGTGGAAGCCCCGTAAGAATTCGTTGATCTTCCGGGCCCGTGCCCGGCCCTGTGTCAGCGGCTGTAGACGAACGCCAGTACCGCGATCGCAACCACCAGCAATCCGACAAAGCGCAGCATGATCGTGCCGAGCTGATTCGGCGCGGGCCGCAGCGATATCGGGTCCGTGTTGTCGGGCCGAATGCTTTCCATGACATGTCCCCTGAGTCCGGCGGTGCCTGCACGGGTGCTTGGCATTGGTCGCGGGGGAGGGGCTGAGGGTTCAATGCCTCGCGCTGCCGCATCCATCGCCGTCATGTCCCGGCGTGACCGGGGCATCCAATACGCCGCGGCCTCTCGATTCAATCACTGCCGCCTCTGGGATACTGGATCGCCCGGTCAAGCCGGCGATGACACCTTCGTTGATGAGAGTGTCCACCCATCATACCCACAAATCAAAACCGCCGCGCTCTCCTTTCGGGAACGCGGCGGCCAATGGCGTCGTGCGAATGATCAGCTGTTGCGGAGACCGTCGGCGGCGCGCTTCCACTGCGCGACGTTGTCGGCGATCATACGGGTCGACTTCATCGCGGCCTGGCTGAGCTGGGCGTAGCCGGAGATCTCGCGCTGGACGCGCTGGCCTTCGGCATGCAGCAGGTCGCGCAGGCTCTCGAGCTCGGAGATCAAGTTCTCGATCTCGGCGAGCGAGGTGCCGGCGACGCGCTGGATCAGCGAATTGACGTTGTTGACGGTGGCTTCCGCGCTCGGGTCGAGCGGCGGCGCGTCGGCGGTGCTCGATGCCGGACGGCGCAGATAGGCGATGTCGTTGCGGACGAAATCGCGGATGCCGGCTTCGACCTCGGTCACGGCGGCGAGGTTGGTATCGACCGTCTCGGTCTCGGTGGATTCGATCTTTTCCGGGCGAGTGGCGTTCATCGTTGTTCCCCTGTTCGCGTTGAGCGCAGCGCGAGTGTCCCCCGCACGACGACGTCTGTGAGGCAGCCCGCATCAGGGCGTCCGATTTTGACCGCAAAGGGGCCGAGATGCGGCAAGGGAGGACCATTCGGGGGTTTTGCCGTGGCGCATGGTTAGGGGAGTGTGAATCGGCGGGAGCCTCCATCTCCTCATGGTGAGGAGCGCGAAGCGCGTCTCGAACCATGAAAGGCCCAGCTCTAACGGCGGGGCCTCGATCCTTCGAGACGCGCTCCTTCGGAGCGCTCCTCAGGATGAGGGGTGGATGAGGGGAGAGCGTGGAGCGCTGGTCTCACCAGCTCTTCTTGAAACCCGCCGTCACGCTCTTGTTCAGCGCACCTTGCGAAGTCTCGCCAACCGAGCCGGAGACGGTGATGTTGTCGAACAATTTTTGCTCGGCGCCGACTTTGCGCAGCCATTTGTCGTCGGTGGTCGACAGCGTCTGGCCGGCGGTGATGCTGGTGCCGGTGTCGGTGAGGGTGATCTTGGCGGTCTGGTCGGTCTCGTAATTGCGCGTGACGTGGCCGCCAATGCCGGGGACTGCGGTGGTACCCTGCTGGTTGACGCTGTAGCCGTTCTGCAGCGTCAGCGAGGTGTCGCCCGACAGCGGCATCGATTTGGACAGTGACGCCCCGATCTTGCTGTGCTCGGCGCCGGGATCGACCCGGGCTTCCACCGCGGTCTTGTCCCAGATCGCGCCCGCGCCGGGCGCAGTCGCCGCCGCCCAGGCGCTGCCGGAGGATTGCGGCAAGCTGCCGCCATTGGTGGCCTTCTGCGCCAGCAGCTCGGACATCGTCTTGGGTTCGCTCGTCACCGTCATGTCGGCGCCGACCCGCGTATCCCAGAACGAGAACACGGACTGTTTCACGGTCACCGCCGACGAGCCATTTGCATTGGGGTTGGACGACCAGTCCAGGCCCTCCTTGGCGGCGGCCTCGGCACGCCTCTTCGCAGCGAGGGGATCGATGCCGGTCCCGGCATCGACCGCGAGCTGGCTCCAGTCGAGCTTGTCGACGTCGATGCCCTTGAGCACGTCGGGATCGTTGACGTCGGGGGCCTCCGCGGCCTCGGCCGCGTCGTCGTCAGGTGCGGCCGGCGTCGGCGCAATGATCTGCGCCGAGACCGTCAGTGCCGAGCCAAAAATGAATGCGGCCGCCAGCAATGGCAGCCTGGTCCAGCCAAACCCTGTCGAGAATTTCATCGTCCTGCCCGCGAGCCCCGGCGCATGCTTTGCGATAGTTATATATCGGCCGTCCGCAAAGACCATGCGCCATTCCGCGCTGAAAATGCCGATTCATCGTTGCGGAATTGTGGCGGTTCGCTGGGGGGCGAACCAACGGGCCGCGCGAAAGGTGCGCGCCCGATGACGAGCTCTTGATGCGACGGCATCCGGCGGGGCTGGAGGCCAGGACGTCGCGCCAGGCAAGGTCATCGGTCCCGATAGGCGGGACCCGTTGGCGTCCCCTTCAGCCGACGCTGGTCATCTTCGGCAGATGAATGGCGCGGCCGAGTGCCTGCTCGACCAGGTCGAAGGTGTCGATCAGCACGCGCATGCTGACGAGCTTGCCCGCCTTGAACTGGGCGAACTGTGCCACGCGCAGGCTGATCGGCTTGCTGGAGTCCAGGGCCGTCAGCGAATAGCGCAGCATCGAGGCGGCGGAATCGGCGCCCAGCATGATGCTCTCGCGGTCGAAGCGGCGGACGTGGAAATTGTCGGCGAGCTGGCGGATGACGTCGAGCACGGCATCCTTGCCCTGCCGCGCGCCGAAAAACGGAAACATGTCGATCGGGCCGTAGAGCGCCCATTCGACGTCCTCGTCGAGCAGGGCTTCGATATCCCTGAAGTGCCGGTCGTTGATCGCGCGGTGCAATGCGCGCGAGAAACGCCAGAGGCTGTGCTCTGTCATTTGGGCAGTCCTGACGCTGGCTTGCGGAAAAAAACGGAAACCAACCCCATGCACCGTAAACGTGCCCTGGGGCGCTCAACCCATTTGTATGCGAACGAAATAGCCGATTTCGGTCAAAACGCAATTCACAATTTCGCAAAGCACAATTGAGCGCGTTTTGTGAGATTTACAATAGAACCCCGTAATTTTCCGGTCTCCGGCCGGCACCAGGGAGAGAGAACGATCAGTCCACCCGCGTCCCGACGATCAGCGGGCCGATCTCCCGTTCCAGCACCTGCTGCACGAGGTCGTAGGAATCGATGATCTCGCGGATCTGCGCCACCAGCCCGCCGCGGAAGGTGTAGAACACCGCCATGTCGAACTGCACGATGCGATCGTTGCTGCGCTTCCTGAAATAGGTGTGCATGTAGGTCGCGACCGCCTCGCCCTCGGCGAGGATGTGCGGTGCCTTGTAGCGGATTTCCGAATAGCGCGACCAGACCGTCTGCCAGAGCTCGCGCAGCTCTTGCTTGCCGTGGCGCGGCGCCATGTGCGGCAGCACGTCGATCGGCGCGTGGGTGAGGAAGTCGACATCGTCGGTGCAGCAGGACAGCGCCGTCTCGATATCGCCGCGCGCGAAGGCGTCGAGCAGATGCACGACGCGTTGGCGATTCAGCTTCTCCAATGTCATCACGCCCGTCCTCGTTTGGCCCCGTGGCGCTCCGCAACGCTAGCGCGCCGCAAGATCAGGGGTGTTGCAGACGTTTTGACGCGCGAGCGCAATGCCCGGTTCATGGCGAGCAGGTTGACATATGGGATGGCTGCACGAATTCGCGCCCTCTGCGGCTACCACGACCTCGTCGGCGACCCCGGCGTCGCCATCTTCGTCGCCATCGCCTCGCTCGTCCACGCGATGCTTGCAGTCACGCTCGGGCCGAGCTTCCCCGCCCTCTTCAAGACCGTCTACGAGCCGAAATTCTTCGAGGCGCAGTTGTCGCTGTCCGACAAGATCACGGCATGGCGTACCCAGCCGGTCGCCTCGCTTCAGCTCGTGACGATTGTGCTGCTGCAGTCTGTGATGGCGGTGGTGACGGCGAGCGTGGGGTGAGGGGCACAAATCTCTCCTCGTCATTCCGGGGCGCCGCGGAGCGGCGAGCCCGGAATCCGCCGCTTACCTCTTCTTCCACCCACCCCGCCGCCCCGGCGCCCCGCCCGTCGATTTCGGCGCCGGCCCGAACTCCGGGCCCGACTGCCGCGAATCCGTCGGCTGGATGATCCGGCTGGTGCTTCCGAACGGCTTTGACGGCAGGTTCGGGCTCGCGCGGTAGGGCAGGGATTCCGGGCCGTGCATTTCGTCGAGATGCGGCTTGTGCACGCGGGAGCCCTTGCCGCCGCCGGCCTTCAGCGCGGTTGCGGCGCTCTTGTTCTTCATGGCGCTGACGGGGAGGTTGGCGGCGTCGCCGTACTTCTTCGCGCCGGCATAGGCGCCGGCCCTGCTCTGCACGGCGCGCTGTTTGGCGGTGGGGTCGTCGACCACGGCGAGCTCGGTGGCGCGCAGGCGCTTGACCTCGTCGCGCAGCCGGGCGGCTTCCTCGAAGTTCAGATCGGCGGCGGCCTCGCGCATCCTCGTCTCGAGATCGGCGAGCACGGCCTCGAAATTGTGGCCGATCGAGATGACGTCGTCGGTCATGTCGTGGCCGCCGACCTCGACCAGCACGTGGTCGCGCTCGTAGACGGAGTTGAGGATGTCGCCGATCTGCTTCTTCACGCTCTCCGGCGTGATGCCGTTGGCCTTGTTGTACTCGACCTGCTTCTCGCGGCGGCGGTTGGTCTCGGCGATGGCGCGCTCCATCGAGCCGGTCATGCTGTCGGCATAGAGGATGACCTTGCCATCGACGTTGCGTGCGGCGCGGCCGATGGTCTGGATCAGCGAGGTCTCGCTGCGCAAGAAGCCTTCCTTGTCGGCATCCAGAATCGCGACCAGCGCGCATTCGGGAATGTCGAGGCCCTCGCGCAAGAGGTTGATGCCGACCAGCGCGTCGAACGCGCCGAGACGCAGATCCCTGATGATCTCGATGCGCTCGATGGTGTCGATGTCGGAATGCATGTAGCGGACGCGAATGCCTTGCTCGTGCAGATATTCGGTGAGGTCCTCAGCCATGCGCTTGGTCAGCACGGTGATCAGCGAGCGGTAGCCCGCCTGCGCGGTGGCGCGGACCTCGCCGACGAGATCGTCCACCTGGGTACGCGCCGGGCGGATGTCGACGGGCGGATCGATCAGGCCTGTGGGGCGAATGACCTGCTCGACGAACACGCCGCCGCTCTCGTTCAGCTCCCAGCTGCCCGGGGTCGCCGACACCGCGATGGTCTGCGGCCGCATCATGTCCCATTCCTCGAACCGCAGCGGGCGGTTGTCCATGCAGGAGGGCAGGCGGAAGCCGTATTCGGCCAGCGTCGCCTTGCGGCGGAAGTCGCCGCGGAACATGGCGCCGATCTGCGGGATGGTGACGTGGCTTTCGTCGGCGAAGATCAGCGCGTTGTCGGGGACATATTCGAACAGCGTCGGTGGCGGCTCGCCGGGCCGGCGTCCGGTAAGATAGCGCGAATAGTTCTCGATGCCGGCGCAGCTTCCAGTCGCCTCCATCATCTCGAGGTCGAAGGTGGTGCGTTGCTCCAGACGCTGCGCTTCCAGCAGGCGACCCTGATTATTCAGCTGATCGAGCCGCTGCTTCAATTCGAACTTGATCGACTTGATCGCCTGCACCAGCGTCGGGCGCGGCGTCACATAGTGCGAATTGGCGTACATCTTGATGAATTCGAGCTCGTCCTGCTTGTGGCCGGTGAGCGGATCGAACTCCTCGATGGCCTCGATGGTGTCGCCGAACAGGTTCACGCGCCAGGCGCGGTCTTCATAGTGCGCCGGGAAAATATCGATCACATCGCCGCGCACGCGAAAGGTGCCGCGGGTGAAATCGGCCTGGGTGCGTTTGTACTGGAGCGCGACGAGGTCGGCGATGAGCTGGCGCTGGTCGATACGTTCACCTTTCTTCAGCGCAAAGGTCATGGCGGTGTAGGTCTCGACCGAGCCGATACCGTAGATGCAGGACACCGACGCCACGATGATGACGTCGTCGCGCTCGAGCAGCGCGCGCGTCGCCGAGTGCCGCATGCGGTCGATCTGCTCGTTGATGGACGAATCCTTCTCGATGTACGTGTCCGTGCGCGGGACATACGCTTCCGGCTGGTAATAGTCGTAATATGAGACGAAATACTCGACCGCGTTGTCCGGGAAAAAGTTCTTGAACTCGCCATAGAGCTGGGCCGCCAGCGTCTTGTTCGGCGCCAGGATCAGGGCCGGGCGCTGCGTCGCCTCGATCACCTTTGCCATGGTGTAGGTCTTGCCCGAGCCGGTGACGCCGAGCAGCACCTGGCTGCGGTCGTTGCGCTGGATGCCCTCGACCAGCTCGGCGATCGCGGTCGGCTGGTCGCCCTTGGGCTCGTAGGACGATTTGATCTCGAAGCGCACGCCGCCTTCGGATTTTTCCGGGCGTGGCGGCCGGTGCGGCGTCCACACCTTCATGGAGCCGTCGTCTTTGCGGAACTCAGGCCGGCCCTCGCGGATCAGCGACTCCAGCGCATCCGCGGTCGCCTTGACGCCGAGCGCTTCCATCTTGCTGCGCGGCGGACGCGCCAGCGCCTCGGCATCGTCCTCTTCCGTCGGCAGGCCGAGCTGACGCGCCAGTTCCGGATCGAGCGTCGGGATCGTGGCCGCCGTGCCGTAATTGGCCTGCGGCGCCTCCTCGAAACCACCGCTCCCTCCCCCCGTGTGGGGGAGGGATGTTGGCCGCGCCATATCCTGCGGAAACTGCTTCGGCGTCGATGCGCGCGCGCGATGCGCCGCAGCCTCGCCCCCGGCGCGGCGGTCACGCGAATTGTCCGGCGGCGGCTGCAGGCCGGTGCCCGAGCCAAGCCCGGCATCGCCGCGATTGATCGCGGGATTGAGCAGCTCGGCCAGCGCCGGCCCGATCGGCTGCACGTCAGGCCGATGTGCTCTGGATTTGGGGGACTTGCCGGATTTTTCGGAGGATGCAGGTTTCTTCGCCATGGGGCGAATATGGGACGAGTCCGCACCGCGATAAAGGGCGAATGCCCGCTGCCATGCAGGCTGCTGACAGCAGGTTGGCAGCAGCCTTGCGGTTCATGCCGCCGGCGGCGGCTCATTGTCATCCCCGGCCGTGATGTGAGGCTCGAGGATGTCGAGATGAATGCCGCCGCAATCCGTGCAGCGCATGGTCCAGTACTCGCATCCGGCACGACCGCCGATCACGCGGAGCACCGCGAGATCGCCGTCGCATTCCGGGCAGTTGGACAGCACCGCGCGGGCGTAGATCCGCGGCCGCGCCGCGTTGATTTCGATGATGGACATGACCGGTTTTCCCCTTGCGCCGCCCCGTCTCTGGTCCGCCCGCGGACCCGTCGTCTATTCGTCGTCGCCGTCGGCCCGCCGGCGGAAGCGATCGATGTGGTGCTTGGCATCGGCAATCGCGGCATCGCGATCGGGCCAGGCGAAGCCGACTTCCATGGCAGGAAACAGCACGCCGTCGATGGCCACCGGGCTGAAATCGGCACGCCGGATCCGCGCGTGCCACAGCCCCTTGCCAGCTTCGAAGGATTCGATGTCAAAGCCGTCGTAAAGGGTCGTCATGAGTGTAGGTCCCACGTTTCTTTTCGGAGGATCAGGGGACCATGTTTGCGGATTTCAGAATGTGAAGCCGTTCACAAGCAGTCGGCTTTTTTGCCCGGGGGGGCCTCAACTCCGCGCCGCGGCGCGGCCAATCCGCCGCGGGCGGGCGGCGGGTTCCGACGCCGCTCGCATGATCCAGCGGCGGAACGCGGCAAAGTCGCGCTGCTCGGTCTGAAAGCTGCGATAGAGCAGGTACCAGCGCATGCCCTTAGGGACGGAGAGGTCGAACGGCGCCACCAGCCGGCCGGCGGCGAGGTCGTCGTCGATATAGGGGCGGATGCCCATGGCGATGCCGAGCCCGTCGGCGGCGGCCTGCAACGCCTGGCCGTAGAACTGGAACTCGGGCCCGCGCGCATTGATCCGCGCAGCGCCTGCGGCCTTCAGCCAGATCGGCCAGTCCTCGGCTGAGTGCGCGACGCGGATCAGGCTCGGTCCCTTCAAATCGGCCGGACGCTTCAGGCCGCCCGCGAGGCGGGGCACGCAGACGGGGGTGAGATCGCCGGCGAACAGCGGCTCCGCGACGAGACCGGGCCAGTCGCCGGTGCCGAGCTTGATGCCGCAGCTCCAGTCCTCGCCGAACGGCACCGCGGCGCCGCCGGTGGTGAAGCGCACCTCGATGTCGGGCTCCTCGCTGCGGAACTCCGACAGGCGCGGGATCAGCCAGCGCATCGCGAAGGTGTGGCCGACGCCGATGGTGAGCACGCGCACGCTGGCAGGCGCCGTCACCTGCGCGGTGAGGCTTGCCAGCGCATCGAAGATCGGGGTCAGTCCGCCCTGATAGGCGCGGCCGGCCTGCGTCAGCACCAGGCGGTTGGCCTTGCGCTCGAACAGCGCGACGCCTAGTCGCTCTTCGAGCAGATGCACCATGCGGCTGACGGCGGCCGCCGACACGCTCAGCTCCAGCCCGGCCGCAGCAAAGCTGCCGGTCCGCGCCGCCGCCTCGAACGCCTTGATGCCGTTGAGAAACAGCAGCCGCCGCAAATGATCCGCCCTCAGGAAAGCTGATGCCAGGCCAAGATAACTCAGTTTGCGCGAGAGGAGCAAGCGAGGCACGTTCTCCTTCGCCTTCCCCCAAGCGGGGCAAGGGGGAATTGGCAACTTGCGTCCCCAACCCACCGGCAGGAGATACCCTTCGTGGCGCCCATCATGATCGCTGCCCTCGGATTGCTGATGGTCGCCACCGCGTTCCTGTCGGGGCTGTTCGGCATGGCGGGCGGGCTGATCCTGATCGGCGTGCTCTTGGCCTTGATGCCGCTGCCGACAGCGATGGTACTGCACGCGATCACGCAGATGGCCTCGAACGGCTGGCGCGCGTTCCTGTGGCGGGCGCATATCCGCTGGCGGCCGGTCGCGAACTATATGGTCGGCGCCGCGGTCGCGCTCACGGCTTGGTCGCTCACCCGCTACGTGCCGGACAAGCCGACCGCGCTGCTGATGCTCGGCGCCACGCCGTTCATGGCGCGGCTGCTTCCCGCGAACATCAAGCCGGATCCCGACCGTCTCTGGCAGGGCACGGTCTATGGCACGATCTGCATGGGCTTGATGTTGATGACCGGCGTCTCCGGCCCGCTGCTCGACACCTTCTTCCTCGGCGGCGATTTCGGCCGGCGCGAGAAGGTCGCGACCAAGGCGATGTGCCAGCTCGTCAGCCATTTCACCAAGCTGGTCTATTTCGGCGGCATCATCGATCAGGCCGCGAGCCTCGATCCCGTGCTCGCCGGGGTCGCGATTCTCGCCTCGATGCTCGGCACCACGCTGGCACGGCGCATCCTCGAAGCCATGACCGACCAGCAATTCATCGCCTGGTCCAACAAGCTGATCACCACCATCGCCTGCTACTACATCGCCCATGGCGGCTGGCTGTTGCTTCGTGCGCCGGTGCTGGCCGCCTTCGACAGGGGAGGTTTGCAATGAGCGAGACCGTCGATCCGCTGGTGCTGGACTTCGTCGAATGGGTGGCGCGCGAGCCGCGCGCCTATGCCGAGGTGATCGCGACCTGGAAGACCTCTTGCCCGCGCCTCACGATCTGGGAGGACGCCGCCGACCGCGGCTACGTCGCCCGCGAGACGGTTGCCGGCCTCGGGCTGGTCATCGCGGTCACCAAGGACGGCGAGAAACTGCTGCGCACCAACGGGCGGTGAAGCGCTCGCTTTATCGATGTCTCGCTGTCATCATCCGCGAAGGCGGATGATCCGGTAGACACCGGCGGCAGTGCATCTCACGACTGCCGCGGCGTACTGGATGCCCCGGAGAAGCCGGGGCATGACAACAGAATTTGGCGTGGACATCTCTCACCACATCGTCATTGCGAGCGCAAGCGAAGCAATCCAGAATGTCTTTCGCGGCGGCAGTCTTCGTCGCAACAGCTCCTCGCAATGACGGAGCGTGTGGAGACACCTTGCATGTCGCTCAAATTGTTCGAACTCGTCGGCACCGACCCCGCGCGCCCGTTCAGCCCGTATTGCTGGCGCACGCGGATGGCGCTGGCGCACAAGGGTCTATCGGCGGAATCACTGCCCTGGCGCTTCACCGAGAAGAGCGCGCTTGCCCCGCACGGCTCCGAGAAGGTCCCGGTGCTGTTGCACGACGACAAGCCAGTGGTCGATTCCTGGACCATCGCGACCTATCTCGAAGACAATTTCCCGGATCGCCCGTCGCTGTTCGGCGGCGAGGGCGGCCGCGCGATGGCGCGCATGATCAACGCATGGGGCGACATCGCCATCGTCGGCGGCATCTTTCCGCTGATTATCGCCGACATCCCGGCGAACCTTGCCGACGTCGACGCCGCCTATTTCCGCAAGTCGCGCGAGGCGCGCTTCGGCGGCAAGACCCTCGAGGAGATCATGGCGAGCCGCGATGCCGGCGTGGTCGCGTTCCGCAAATCTCTGGAGGTGATGCGGCAGACATTCAAGACGCAGCCCTTCATCGGCGGCAACGCGCCGAACTATGCCGACTACATCGTGTTCGGCGGATTCCAATGGGCACGCGTGGTCAGCCCGTTCAAGCTGCTGGAGGCGGATGATCCAGTCTACGCCTGGCGTGAAAAGCTGCTGGATGCGTTCGATGGCATGGCGCGCAAATCGCCCGGACATCAGGTGCAGGTTTCGTAGCCGGATGGCAGCGAAATCCGGGGATTGTGCCTGCAGAACGTTTCCGGATTACGCTTGCGCTCCGTCCGGGCTAGGCGCCTCCGCCGCCCTGCGCAGACACTCCCGGCACAGGCAGTCCTCGCCCTCGACCGGCATCGGCAGTCGCGCGGTTTCCTCCGCGCACCAGCAGTTGCCCGAGAGATCGCAGCCGAACTCGCTGCCGCAGCGGGAGCAGGCGAGGCGCCGTGGTTCCTGCAATGCGGGTTCTTTCGGATTTGTCATGATTTACGTCGAAGCTTCGCCGTCATTTTTCATGTCGGGTTCATCTGTCGCTCCGGTATATTAGAGCATGATCCGGAAAAGTGTGGAGCGGTTTTCCGAAAGGATCATGCTCGAACAATAACCTGGAGCGCGATGGTGATTCATCCTGATCCCATCGCGCTTCAGGCGCCGCGAACGTATCAGGAAAGCGGCTCCCAACGCGCGAAGGACAGATCGATGGCTCGCGATTCGCAAGCCGCCCTCATCGCACTCAACCGCTTCGGCTTCGGCGCCCGCGGCGGCGCATCGGGCGATCTCATCAACGCAGCATCCGACCCGCGCGGCTTCGTGAAGGCCGAGCTTGCGCGTCCCAATGGCGTGCTGCTGGAAGCGCCCGGACTGCAATCGACGCCGCAACTCGGTCAGGCCGTGTTCGCCTATCAGGACCAGGTCAAACAGGCGCGCGAGGCCGCCAAGGAAACTGCCAAAGCCGGGGGGCCCGCCGAAACGCCGGCACAAGCGCCTGCCGATCAGACGCCGGGGCTGCGCCGCAATCTCTCGCTGAACGCTGCGGCGGAGATCACCGGGCAGATGGCGGAGGCGAAGCCGACCGAGAACACCGCCAAGTCCGGGACCATGCAGCCCAACGCGGCCACGCCGCCTGCGGCAAAGCCGGCACCGCAGCCGCTCAACGTGATTCAAAAGATCTTTCGCGCCGAGGCGCTGGCACGCCTGCAGCGCGCGACGCTCGTCGATTGCGGCTTCACCGAGCGTCTCGTCGTGTTCTGGTCCAACCATTTCTGCATCTCCGCCGGCAAGGGCGAGCTGGCGCGGATCTGGGCCGGTTCCTTCGAGCGCGAGGCGATCAGGCCGCATGTGCTCGGGCGCTTCGCCGACATGCTGAGGGCGGTCGAGCAGCATCCGGCCATGCTGTTCTTCCTCGACAACCAGCAATCGCTCGGACCGGACTCGCGCGCGGGCCAAAACCGCAAGCGCGGGCTGAATGAAAATCTCGCGCGCGAGATCATGGAGCTGCATACGCTCGGCGTCGGCGGCGGCTACACGCAGGGCGACGTCACCTCGCTCGCGCGCATCATCACCGGCTGGACCTTTGCCGGACGGCAGGGGCAGTTGGGGGCACCCGGCTCCTTCGTCTTCAACGTCAACGCGCATCAGCCCGGGCCGCAAGTCCTGCTCGGCAAGACCTACGACGCCGCCGGGCTCGCACAGGGCGAAGCCGCGCTCGCCGACCTCGCGCGACATCCGTCGACCGCGAACTTCATCGCCACCAAATTCGCTCGGCACTTCGTCGCCGACGATCCGCCGCCGGTGCTCGTCGCGCGGCTGCGCGATGTCTTCGTCAAGACCGACGGCGATCTCAAGGCGCTCGCGACGGCGCTGGTCGATTCCGATGAGGCCTGGAAAGCGCCGCTGACCAAGATGCGCAGCCCTTACGATTTCCTGGTCGCGAGCGGCCGGCTGCTGGCGCGCGTGCCCGAGGATCCCGGGGTGTATCTCAACGGTCTCAACCTGCTCGGCCAGCCGCTGTGGTCGCCGGCAGGACCCAACGGTTTCCCCGATACCAGCGCCGCCTGGGCTGCGCCCGAAGGCATGAAGCTCAGGCTCGACATCGCCGCGCGGATCGGCGCGCGGCTCGGCAACAACATCGATCCGCTCGACCTGCTGGAGTTCGCAGCGGCGGACGCGGCCTCGACCGAAACGCGCCGCACCATCGAGCGTGCGGAGTCGCGGCAGCAGGCGCTGGCGCTGCTCTTGATGTCGCCGGAAATGCAGAGGAGATGATGATGACCGATTGCCTCGAGAACCGGCTCCTCACCACGCGCCGTGGCCTGCTGCTCGGCAGCGCCTCCTTTGCAGCCTGGGCTTACCTGCCGAAATTCGCCCGCGCGGCCGACGGGCGCGATCCGCGATTGATCGTGGTGATCCTGCGCGGCGCGCTGGACGGGCTCTCGACCGTCGCGCCGATCGGCGATCCCGATTATGCCGGCCTGCACGGATCGATCGCGCTCACGGCCGATGGAGCCCATCCCGCGATCATGCTCGACTCGTTCTTCGCCTTGCATCCGGCGATGCCGGAGTTCGCGCGCATGTATAGGGATCGGCATGCCGCGGTGATTCATGCGGTGGCGACGCCCTATCGCGACCGCTCGCATTTCGACGGTCAGGACGTGCTCGAAAGCGGCTATGCCGGCCCCGGCCGGGTGCAGTCCGGCTGGCTCAACCGCGCGCTGGAGGCGCTGCCGCGCGGCGAGCGCGTGTCGAGCGGCCTCGCGGTCGGGCCGACCACGCCGCTGGTGCTGCGCGGCAACGCGCCGACCGTCGGCTGGGCGTCGGTGGCGCTGCCGCAGGCCGACGACGACACCGCGATGCGGCTCGTCGAGCTCTATCGCCACCGCGATCCCGTTCTGGCCTCGGCGCTGTCGCAAGGCCTTCAGCTCGACAAGGTCGCGAGCGGCGACGACATGAAAGCGACGCGCGGCAACGCCGTCGCACAGATGCGCCAAGTGGCGCGCGGCGCCGCCAAACTGATGGCGGCCGATGACGGCCCGCGCATCGCCGCACTCGCCTTCGACGGTTGGGACACGCATGCCAATGAAGGCGGCCCGGTGGGGCGTCTCGCCTTCCTGCTCGGTGGGCTCGACGGCGCGCTCGCCGAATTCGAAAGCTGCTTGGGCAATCGCTGGCGCGACACCATCGTGGTCGTTGCCACCGAGTTCGGCCGCACCGCGCGCATCAACGGCACCGACGGCACCGATCACGGCACCGGCACGATCGCGCTGCTCGCCGGCGGCGCCGTGAAAGGCGGCCGCGTCATCTCGGACTGGCCGGGCCTCAAGCTCGCGAACCTGTATGAGAGCCGCGACCTCAAGCCAACGACGGATCTGCGCTCCGTGATCAAGGGCGTGCTGCAGGACCAGTTCGGCCTGTCGGATCGTGTGCTGGCGGAGACGGTGTTTCCGGACAGCGCAAGCGCAAGGCCGATGAAGGGGCTTGCGGCTTAGCTGTCATTCCGGGCCGTGCGAAGCGCGAACCCGGAATCCATCTCTCCACACTTTCTGCAGAAAAATGGATTCCGGGCCCGCGCCTTGCGGCGCATCCCGGAATGACGAAATATCGGCGGAGCATCAGGAGAACCACCCCATGTACATCGCCATGAACCGCTTCCGTGTCGCCAAGGGCTCCGAGGCCGCCTTCGAGCAGGTCTGGCTCACGCGCGATACCCATCTCGACAAGGTGCCAGGCTTCATCGAATTCCATCTGCTGCGCGGGCCGGAAGCCGAGGATCACACGCTGTACGCTTCGCACACGGTCTGGGCGAACCACGCAGCCTTCGAGGCCTGGACCAAGTCGGAGGCGTTTCGCGCGGCGCATCACCGGGCCGGCGACAACAAGCCGCTTTATCTCGGCCATCCTCAGTTCGAGGGATTCGAGGTCATGCAGACGGTGGGGCGCGGCGCGAAGTGACGCTGTCGCAAAAAAATGCGGCCCCTGTCAGACGCGGCGACTGACGGGGACCGCTTGGGCGCTTGATCGGAGACGGGGGGCCTGACCAGACGCAGGGGCAGCCTAACCTTGCTATGTTACGCGCGGGTGACAGGCGGAGTTATCCACAGGACCCCACGGCACAGGACTCAGAAGATCTTGCGATAGACGATGAAGCCGGAGCGCTCTGCGACCTTGTCGTACAGGCGCTGCGCCGTGAGATTGGTCTCATGTGTCTGCCAGTAGACGCGCGGCGATCCCGCAAGTTTTGCCCGCTCGTAGACGCCTAGGATCAGCGCCGAGGCGACACCCTTGCCGCGCGCCGCCTCGAGCGTGAACAGGTCCTGCAAATAGCAGGACGGCTCGATCGCGGTGGTGCTGCGATGAAACAGATAATGCGTCAGCCCGAGCAGGCGGCCGCCGTCCTCGGCGACCAGCGCGTGCATCGGCTCGTAGGCATCGAAGAAGCGCTGCCACGTCATGCGCGTGATCTCGGGCGCGAGCGCGGTCGGACCGGAGCGGCCGTAGAAGGCGTTGTAGCCGTCCCACAGCGGCAGCCATTGATCGTAATCCTGCCTGGTGACGGCGCGAATGGTGAGGGGCATGTGAATTTCCGCGATCAATCAAGTGCCCTTCATACGTGATGATCGGTGCAGCAATCAATCGCGCTGTCAGTTGGGCACGAAGAGGATTGGCTAGCTCAGGATTCGGTTCACCTCTGCCCGTCGGGGAGAGGTGAACCCCGAGCGCCGCCAGTGCTTGCGTTCGACCCTGTTCTACTCCGCGAAGCGCAGATACCGGATCAGCTTGCGGCTCGCGGGGTCGCGCAGCGAGCGGTAGTAGTCGGCGCGCGACGGCGCGTCGGTGTGGCGCACGAGGTCGGTCACCGGGGTGTAGCTCAGCATCCGTCCGCCGTCGGGCAGCGCGGTGCAGACGAAGCGCAGCACCTCGCCGCTGCGCAATTTGATGTTGATCGGCGTGGCATCGCCGACCCGCACCATCTCCATGCGCTGCGCGATGAAGGTGCCGAGCTCGTCCGCGGGCAGCTCGAACGCGCCGGTGTCGCGGCCGTGATACATCAGCGCGATGAAGGGCGGCTTGCCGTCGGCGATCTCGTCCGGCACCCCAAAATAATCGCGGAACGCGCGGTTGATGAATTCGGCCCGGGTCTCGGCATCGAGCAGCACGATGCCGATATCGATCTGGTCGAGCGCGGCCGACAGCCGCGCGGCCGTGGCGTGGCTCCGGCGTTCGGCCGCGAATGTGCGGAGCAGCCGCTCGCGCATCAGGCCGGTGATGCCGGCCGTGCCGGCGGCCGTGATGGCCAGGAGCCCGAGCCGGATCAGATCGGCGGGCCCATAGCCGGACACGCCCTGGCGGCTGAGGAAGAACAGCGCCGTGCCGATCACCGCGACGACCGCGGTCGTCGTCGCGGCGGCGAGACCCGCGAGCGCGCCGGCGAGAGCCACGATGCAGACGAACAGCGGCGCGGGCGAGGGCGTGGGGATGAAGCGGTCGAAAAGCAGTGCCAGCAGCAGGGCTGTTGCCGTCAACGCCGGACCGCAGATCGCGCGCCATCCGAACCGCATGGACCAGTCTCGCTCCTTCCGAACGATGTAAGGCCGCAACACTGAGTGATTGTTGCGCGAGCGCGATGCGATTTCGTGCGGTGTGCTTAAGGCGCGCTTGCGTGCAAGCGCAGGGTTTTCGGATGATTTTAGACCATATGCGCGTGCTTGACGCGCTGTTGCAGCGTCGGCGCATTCAGCGTCGATGTCCCCGCGCCCTTGCGCGTGCCGACGATGATCAGCAGCGATGCCGCGACCAGGATGGCCGCAGTCAGGGTGATTGCAACGACTACCACAGGTGATTTCATCGACGTCCTGTCGCAATGCCGGTCGGCGCGGGCCCCGTGGCGCCCTGAAGGCTGGTCCAGGATGAAACGGGAATCAGACCGGCAGGCCCATCGCCATGGTCGCCTTGGTCGACAGCACCGTCAGGGTGACGATCAGGCACAGCGAGAGCGCGGCGACGGCGAGCGAGGCCGCGACCGCATGGGTGAGCCGGGAAGACGCGACGGTAGCGGATGGGCTTTGAAAGCCTGCCGTGCCGGACGCCCGCATCATTGGTCTAAATCCTTCAACACGCGAGCGAATCACCCGCGATTTTCCGGAAATTCCCAGTTTCAACCGGCAATATTGCGGCGGCGATCGCGCTGAAAGTGGCGGGATTGCGGCAAAGGCGGTCCTTATGCCCGCTATTCGCCGGAGCCGGTCGCGCCGTCAGGCGCCCGCCGCGATGCTGGCGGGGTCGTCGATGTCGGCCGGGCGCCAGTCCATCGTCACGAATCCGGGCGTGGCTTCGACGCGTTTCAGCCAGTCCCGGATCGCCGGGAAGGTCGAAAGATCGAAGTCGCAGCGGTCGGCGAGGTGGGTGTAGCCGTACAGCGCGATGTCGGCCACCGTGAGCTGGCGCGCGGCGAAATAGGCGTTGGTCTTGAGATGGTTCTCCATCACCTGGAGCGCGCCATAGCCGCGCTCCATCCAGTCCTCCAGCGAATGGGTCTGGAGATCGCGGCCGCCCTTGACCAGCGACAGCCAGAAATAGGCCGCGCCGATGTTCGGCTCGAGCGCGTGCTGCTCGAAGAACATCCATTGCAGCGCCTCGGCGCGGTCGATGCGGTTCTCCGGTGCGAGCGGCGTACCGACGGCGACGTACCAGAGGATGGCGTTGGACTCGGCGAGATAGCGGTTCTCGCCGACCTCGAGCAGCGGCACCTGCCCCGAGGGGTTCTTGCTCAGAAAATCCGGCGTGCGGCTCTCGCCGCGCAGAATGTCCACCTCCACCGCTTCGTAAGGCAGGTTGAGCAGCGCCAGCGCAAGGCGGACCTTGTAGCTGTTGCCCGAGCGTTGCATCGAATAGAGCTTGTACATTCTGGGGTTCGAATCCGAGGACGGGAAGACGCGGCGCTCGTTGCCCCGCGAGGCGGCTAAACAATGATGCCGATGCGAATCCGCCGCAAGAGCCAGCCAATAGAAAAACTCGAAAACCCTACCGCACTGCAATGCTGCGGAAGATCATTTCCGCGCGACGATGCAATTCAGTTCACGCTTGCGTCAACGCGGGCAGGCATTGCGCCGCGCATGAGCGAGAGACGGTTGAGCGATTGAGTTAGGTCGCTGCCATAGAATCAGCACGCCGTCATGCCCGGGCTTGTCCAGGGCATCCACATTCTTTGCGCCGTTTGGCAGGACGTGGATGGCCGGGACGAGCCCGGCCATGACGGTGCAGAAACAGCGCCACGCGCAAGCAAAATTGCTCCGAGGACAGGCCTTGCCGGATATGAGGGATTTGGCCGGCAAAGTTGCGCAATATTGCGGAAAATCGCACCTTGAGACGGTCGAAAATCATAAACTTTTCCGAGATCGGGCCGAAGTTTCTTGCGGCGCAGCGGCACACGTTTTAGGGTAGCTCATTCCCACAATCAGAGTCGTGAGGCGAAAGGCTTCACGACGCTTGTCAGGAGATGACGATGTCCTTCCTTGCCGCTGCGCTCGACCGTGTGAAGCCGTCCGCGACCATCGCGGTCACGGACAAAGCACGCGCGCTGAAAGCGGCGGGGCGCAACGTCATCGGCCTCGGTGCCGGCGAGCCCGATTTCGATACGCCCGCCAACATCAAGCTGGCAGCGATCCGCGCCATCGAGGCCGGCAAGACCAAGTACACCGCGGTCGACGGCATCCCCGAGCTGAAGGAAGCCATCATCGCCAAGTTTCAGCGCGAGAATGGCGTGGCCTACAAGCCGAACCAGATCATCGTCGGCACCGGCGGCAAGCAGGTGCTCTACAACGCGCTGATGGCGACCATCAATCCGGGCGACGAGGTGATCATTCCCGCACCGTACTGGGTCAGCTACCCTGAAATGGTCGCGCTCGCCGGCGGCGAGGCGGTGCCGGTGGTCTGCCCTGCCGGAACCGGTTTCAAGCTGCAGGCGGAGGCGCTCGAGCGCGCGATCACGCCGAAGACCAAATGGGTCATCCTGTGCTCGCCGTCGAACCCGACGGGGGCCGCCTACACCAAGTCGGAGCTGAAGGCGCTCACCGATGTGCTGATGAAGCATCCCCATGTCTGGGTGATGACCGACGACATGTACGAGCATCTCGTCTATGACGACTTCCAGTTCACCACCGTCGCACAGGTCGAGCCCGGCCTCTACGACCGCACGCTCACCGTGAACGGCGTCTCCAAGGCGTATTGCATGACCGGCTGGCGCATTGGCTATGCCGGCGGTCCGGCGCATCTCATCAAGGCGATGGCGACCATTCAGTCGCAATCGACCTCGAACCCGTGCTCGATCGCGCAGTGGGCCTCGGTCGAGGCGCTGAACGGTCCGCAGGAGTTCATCCCCGCCAACAACAAGGTGTTCAAGGAGCGCCGCGACCTCGTCGTCTCCATGCTCAACCAGGCGAACGGCATCGAGTGCCCGCGTCCCGAGGGTGCGTTCTACGTCTATCCCTCCTGCGCCGGTACCATCGGCAAGAAGGCGCCGTCGGGCAACGTGATCGGCAATGACGAGCAGTTCGTCACCGAGCTCTTGGAGACCGAAGGCGTCGCCGTGGTGCAGGGTTCGGCCTTCGGCCTCGGCCCGGCCTTCCGCATCTCTTACGCGACCAAGACCTCGGACCTCGAAGACGCCTGCAAGCGCATCCAGCGCTTCTGCGGCAACCTGCGCTGAGCCGAGGACAGTGTGCGAATTGAAAAGGCCCGCTTCGGCGGGCCTTTCTTGTTGTGTTTCGATAAGCGGAGTCGGATGGACTTTTGCTCTGGTCGGCGTTGTGCCCGGCCCCTCACCCGGATCACATCTGCGACGACTGTAAGGGACGCACGTCTCTCTCGCTCCCTCGCCCATTCTTACTGGGAGAGGGTGGGGCGAGGGGCCTCTCTCCGCGAATTCGATTCTAAACGCGTCCGATCTGGCAGCCACAACGCTCTTGTGGCATAGACGATCGCGCGGCGTGTGCCGCGTCCTTCTTGCATCCCATTCATCGCCGGAGACATTCATGCGCCGTTCGTTCGTCCTTGCCGGGCTCGCCGCCGTCAGCCTCCTTGCCTCCGTCGGGAGCAGCGGCGCGCAGCAGCAGCGGATGGTCCGGGTCGGCGTGCTCGAATGCCGCGGCGGCGCCAGCGTCGGCTTCATCGTGGGATCGGTGACCAATCTCGGCTGCGTGCTGCGCGCCGACGGCTTGCCTGAGGACCGCTACGTCGCGACCATCCGTAAAGTGGGCCTCGACATCGGCATCACCCAGGAGACCTCGCTCGCCTGGGGCGTGTTCGCGCCGGTCGACCGGCTCGGCCCCGGCGATCTCTCCGGCAATTACGCCGGCGCGCAGGGCAGCGCCTCGGTTGGCGTCGGCCTCGGCGGCAACGTGCTGGTCGGCGGCTCCAACAACGCGATCGCGCTCCAGCCGCTCAGCGTGCAGGGCCAGGTCGGCCTCAACGTCGCCGCCGGTCTCGAAAGCCTGGAACTCCGCCCGGGCCGTTGAGCGCCGTCAATTCTAATTGACTGAAGAGGCTCTCGTTCACCTCTCCCGAAGGGAGAGGTCGGATCGCATCGAGGGATGCGATCCGGGTGAGGGGTTACGGTCTCACCAAAAGCTGCCGCCCCTCACCCGGATTGCTGCGCAATCCGACCTCTCCCCGTCGGGGAGAGGCAGAACGCCGGACTCGAAGCCACATCTGGTCTCAACCGTCATCAAGACTTACTGACGACGCACCGCAGCGACGTTTGATGCTTGCCAAACCTCGGGGACGGGCAGAGCATCAATGCTTGCCGACCCAATCATGGGCCGAGCTCCACACAAAGGAGGCGGCGAATGGGACAAGACGTCAGAAGTCCCCGAGGTCCACGGTGCATTGCGCTGGTGGGCCCTTTCCAAAGCGGTAAAACCACACTTCTCGAAGCAATCCTGGCGCGAACGGGCGCAATCCCGCGCGCCGGCAGCGTCGACGCCGGAACTTCCGTTGGCGACGCCACGCCAGAGGCCCGTCAACACAAGATGACCGTCGGGCTGACTGCCGCGACCACGAGTTTCATGGGCGACAGCTACACCTTCCTCGATTGTCCCGGTTCCGTCGAGTTTGCCCACGACATGCGCGCCGCGCTTCCCGCGGTCGACGCCGCCATCGTGGTCTGTGAGGCCGACGAGAAGAAGCTGCCGCAGCTTCAGATCATCCTGCGCGAGCTGGAGGAGCTGAAGATCCCGCGTTTCCTGTTCCTCAACAAGATCGATCGCGCCAGCCAGCGCATCCGCGAGACCCTCGCGATGCTGCAGCCCGCCTCGCGCGTACCGCTGGTGCTGCGCCAGATCCCGATCTGGAAGGGCGAGCTGATCGAGGGCTTCGTCGATCTCGCGCTGGAGCGCGCCTTCGTCTATCGCGAGCACAAGGCCTCCGAGGTGATCGCGCTCGAAGGCGGCGATCTCGACCGCGAGAAGGAAGCCCGCTTCTCGATGCTGGAGAAGCTCGCCGACCACGACGATGCGCTGATGGAGCAGCTGCTCGAGGACATCCAGCCGCCGCGCGATGCCGTGTTCGACGATCTCGCCCGCGAATTGCGCGAGGGACTGATTTGCCCGGTGCTGTTAGGGTCTGCCTTGCGCGAGAACGGCGTGTTGCGCCTGATGAAGGCGCTGCGCCACGAGGCGCCCGGTGTCGCGGAGACCGCAAAACGTCTCGGCGTTCCCGAAACCAAGGATGCACTCGGCTACGTCTTCAAGACACTGCATTCGCAGCATGGCGGAAAGCTGTCGCTGACGCGGCTGCTCGCCGGCCATCTCGACGACGGCGCCACGCTGCAATCGTCCTCCGGCGGTGCAGGGCGCATCTCCGGCATCCTCGCCGTCAACGGCGCCTACGACACCAAGCGTGCCACCGCCGATCTCGGCGACACCGTGGCGCTCGCCAAGCTCGATCCCGTGAAGACCGGCGACACGGTCTCAAATGGCAAGACGCCGCCCGCGGCATTGATCGCAATCGAGCCGACGCCGCCGGTGCTCGCGATCTCGATCGCGGCGACCGATCGCAAGGATGACGTCAAGCTCGGCCAGGCGATGATGCGGCTGCACGAGGAGGATCCGTCGCTTGTCGTCGTGCAGAACGCCAAGACCCACGACACCGTGCTGTGGGGGCAGGGCGAGATGCATCTGCGCGTCGCCGGCGAGCGGCTGCGCGACCGCTTCGGCGTCAAGGTCACCTCGCATCCTCCCGCGATCGGCTATCAGGAGACCATCCGCAAGCCGATCACCCAGCGCGGACGCCACAAGAAGCAGTCCGGTGGCCATGGCCAGTTCGGCGACGTCGTGCTCGACATCAGGCCGTTGCCCCGCGGCGACGGCTTCAAGTTCGCCGAGACGGTGGTGGGTGGCGCGGTGCCGCGCAACTACATCCCGGCGGTGGAGGAAGGCGTCATTGATGGGCTGGCGCGCGGCCCGCTCGGTTTCCCCGTCACCGACGTGCAGGTGACACTGACCGACGGCTCCTATCACAGCGTCGATAGTTCCGACCTCGCCTTCCGCACGGCGGCGCGGATCGGCCTCAACGAGGGCCTGCCGCAATGTCAGCCGGTGCTGCTGGAGCCGATCCACGTGGTCGAGATCGTCTGCCCGACCGACGCCACGGCCAAGATCAACGCGATCCTGTCGGCGCGGCGCGGACAGATCCTCGGCTTCGATACGCGCGACGGCTGGAGCGGCTGGGACTGCGTCCGCGCCATGATGCCGGAAGCCGAGATCGGCGAACTGATCGTGGAGCTGCGCTCGGCCACCGCCGGCGCCGGCAGCTTCACGCGCCAGTTCGACCACATGGCCGAGGTCACCGGCCGCGCCGCCGACCAGATCATCGCCGCGCATCAGCACGCGGCGTGATACGTAAGTCTCCGCTCTCTCACTCCCTCTCCTCGTCCTTATGGGGAGAGGGTGGAGGGCTGTCTCTTCGCGTGCGGCGTTTCATGTAGGTCGCGCCCCATCCACACGTCATTGCGAGCGCAGTGAAGCAATTCAGAGTCGTTCCGCGGAGGGATTCTGGATCGCTTCGCAGAGCCTGTCATCGGGCCGCGCTTCGCGCGGACCCGTTGGCTCGCAATGACGGAGGACGCGCGAGCTCCTTGCGCTTATCCAAGAATGATGTATTTTACATCATTGTATATGTTCTGAACATCATTTATAAGTTCCAATACGTGAGGCCAAGGTGATCACGTCGTTCCAGATGCGGGCGGCCCGCGCGCTGCTCGGCATTGACCAGAAAACCCTGGCCGAGCTTGCCGGCGTTTCGCTGCCGACCATCCAGCGGATGGAGGCCTCTACCGGCAATGTTCGTGGCGTGGTCGAGACCCTGATCAAGGTGGTCGAGGCGTTCGACCGGGCCGGCGTCGAACTGATCGGCGAGCAGGCCCGCAGCGACAGCGGCGGGCGTGGCGTTCGCCTCAAGGAGCCGGGGCCGCCGCGCCGCATCTGAGCATGATCGCTACGGTGATCGTGCCCGGGCAGAATGAACTAGCGCATCGTCGTCGCACGCGCGCGGCACGATGCACCGGAGCATTGTGGGGCAATGACCATCACAAGTGATCAGGCGAGCCGGCTGCACCAGCTGCATCAGCCGACCTTTGCCGAACTGTATCTGCCGAAGCTCGTCACCGTCTGGCGTGAAGGCTACGGTCTCGCCGATTTCCGCGCCGACGTCTTTGCCGGCCTGACGGTTGCGATCGTTGCGCTGCCACTGTCGATGGCGATTGCGATCGCTTCGGGCGTGACGCCGGACCGCGGCCTCTACACGGCTGTGGCTGGCGGCTTCATCGCTTCCCTGCTCGGCGGCAGCCGGTTCCAGATCGGCGGACCTGCCGGTGCGTTCATCGTCTTGGTCGCAGCGACCGCAGAGCGTCACGGCGTCGACGGTGTCATCCTCGCGACCACGATGGCGGGCCTGTTTCTGATCGCCGCGGGCCTGTTGCGGGTCGGCACCTACATCAAGTTCATTCCCTATCCGGTGACGGTCGGCTTCACCGCCGGCATCGCCGTGATCATCTTCGCCAGCCAGCTCCGCGATCTCTCAGGAATCGCGCTCGCGGGAAGGGAGCCCAGCGAGTTCGTGCCGAAACTCCTCGCGCTCGCCCGCGGCCTCAACACCATCAATCCGTCCGCCGTCGCAGTCGCCATCGTCAGCATCGCCATCATCGCCGGCTTGCGCCGCTGGCGGCCGTCCTGGCCCGGCATTCTGATCGCGGTCGTGTTTGCGGCGGTCGCAAGCGGCATGCTGTCGCTCCCGGTCGAGACCATCGGCTCGCGCTTCGGCGGCATTCCGCGCGAGCTGCCCTCCCCAGTGCTGCCGGCGTTCTCGTTGGAGAAGGCACGGGCCGTGCTGCCGGATGCGATCGCCTTCGCGCTGCTGGCGGCCATCGAATCGCTGCTGTCGGCGGTGGTGGCTGACGGCATGACCGGCCGCCGTCACCGGTCCAATTGCGAGCTGGTGGCGCAAGGCGCGGCCAATATCGGCTCGGCGCTGTTCGGCGGCATCTGCGTCACCGGCCTGATCGCACGTACCGCCACCAACATCCGCGCCGGCGCGCGCGGGCCGCTCGCGGGCATGCTGCATTCGGTGTTCCTGCTGCTGTTCATGCTGATCGCGGCGCCGCTGGCGAGCTACATTCCGCTGGCCGCGCTCGCCTCGGTGCTGGTCGTGGTGGCCTGGACCATGGCGGAGAAGCAGGAGTTCGCCACGCTCTTGCGCTCGTCGTGGGGCGATGCCGTGGTGCTGCTCGCGACCTTCCTGCTCACGATCTTCCGCGATCTCACCGAAGGCATCCTGGTCGGCTTCGCGCTCGGCGCGGTGCTGTTCATCCACCGCATGGCCGAGATGACGGGCATCGAGGAGCGCACGCCGCTGGTGGCCGCCGATCGGGCCGATGACAGCAACGGTGCGCGCGTGCCCTACGACCCCGCGCTTGCGATCGACCGCGACGTGCTGGTGTATCGCATCACCGGCGCGTTCTTCTTCGGCGCAGCCTCGGCGATCGGCGGCGTGCTCGACGACATCGCCGACCGGCGCAAGGCCTTCGTGGTCGACTTCGCCGCGGTGCCGTTCCTGGATTCGACCGCGGCCAACGTGCTCGGCCGGGTCGCGGCCAAGGCGCACCGCCAGGGCATCAGGCTGTTCATCACGGGGGCCTCGCCCGCGGTCCGGCGCGCGCTGCTCACCCATGGCGTGAGCCCGCCGCGCGCGCGCTATCGCCAGAGCCTCGAGCGTGCCATCGCCGACATCAAGGGCCGAGCCGCCGATGAGACCGCTGCGAGCTGACGGCGCGCGCTTGACAGCGCGGGCGCGACGCGAAATGGATCGCCTCGGAAACGACCCGAGGGAAAGATGACCGCGCCAAGAACTCCCGCAGCCTGTCTGATCGGATGGCCGGCGGCGCATTCGCGCTCGCCGCTGATTCATCATTACTGGCTGCGCACGCTCGAAATCGAGGGCGGCTATGTCATCGAAGCGGTTCCGCCCGAGGACCTGCGCGATTTCGTGCTGCGGCTGTTGCTGCGCGGCTTCGTCGGTGCCAACGTCACCATCCCGCACAAGGAAGCCGTGCTGGCGCTGTCGACGCCCGATGCGCGCGCCAAGGCGGTCGGCGCCGCCAACACGCTGTGGTTCGCGGATGGCGAGCTGCGCGCGACCAACACCGACGTTGAAGGCTTCGTCAACAATCTCGACGCCAGCGCCTCCGGCTGGGATGCGGCTGAGGAAGCGCTGGTGCTGGGTGCCGGCGGCTCCGCGCGCGCGGTCGTGTTCGGCCTGCTCGAACGCGGCGTCAAGTGCGTGCATGTCGCCAATCGCACCGTCGCGCGGGCCGAGACGCTGGCAAAGCAGTTCGGACCGAACGTGCATCCCGTGACGTGGGACGCGATCGGCGACGTGCTGCCGCAGGCAAAACTTCTCGTGAACACGACATCGCTCGGCATGCACGGGCAGCCTTCACTCGATGTCGATGTCGCACGGCTGCCGCAAGCGGCGGTCGTCGCCGACCTCGTCTATGTTCCCCTGGTGACGCCGCTGCTCGCCGCAGCGAGGGCGCGAGGCCTGAAAACCGCCGACGGGCTCGGCATGCTGCTGCATCAGGCGGTGCGCGGCTTCGAACTGTGGTTCGGCCGCCGGCCTGAGGTCACGGCCGAGCTGCGCGCGTTGGTCGAGGCCGATCTCACGAAGTCTTGAGAGAATAGGGCGCGGCTCTTCGGAGTTCTCCATCCGTGGGGACAATCGGAGACCATCATGCCTGTTCAACGTGCAACTTTCACACGTCCGCTGATCGCCGTCGCGATGGTGGCCGTCTCGACCTACTGCGCCTTCGCCCAGAAGGCGCCGGTGCCGACGCGCGTGCGCGGCACCATCGAAAGCGTCAATGGCGACACCATGCAGGTCAAGTCGCGCAGCGGCGAGGAGGTCAAGCTTCACCTCGCCTCCGACGTGAACGTGTCGGGGATCACCAGGATTTCACTCGCCGACATCAAGCCGGGTTCGTTCATCGGGGCGACCACCGTGCCGGGACCGGACGGCAGCCAGAACGCCGTCGAGGTGCACGTGTTTCCGGAAAGCATGCGCGGCACCGGCGAGGGCTCTCGGCCGTGGGACCTCAAGCCCAACTCCAGCATGACCAATGCGACGGTGGCCGAGAGCGTCGTCGGCAATGACGGTCACACGCTGCTGGTCAAGTACAAGGACGGCGAGAAGAAGGTGTTCGTCGCCGACAACACGACGGTGGTGACATTCGTGCCCGGCGACAAATCCGACCTGAAGGCCGGCGCCAAGGTCATCGCCTTCATGAAGCAATTGCCGGACGGCTCGTTCGAGACCAACCGCGTCAGCGTCGGCCGCGACGGCCTGACGCCGCCGATGTGAGGGCGGGTGGTGTAGCGCGCAGTTGCCTCCACAATCTCCGCTGTCGTCCCGGATCAGCGCTCCGCTCCAGCTAACGCTGCGCGTTATCTGAAGCTGCGCTTGTCCGGGACGACAGTTATCAATGTGGCAGCGTCTCGCCAGGCGTCTCACACCGCAATGACATGATCATCGATCTCGTCGATCCGGTTGACGCCGCACAGGCCCATCGTCGTGAGCAGCTCCTTCTGGATGATCTCGATCGCCTTGGCGACGCCGGCCTGGCCGCCGGCACCTAAGCCATAGGCATAGGCGCGGCCGATCATGCAGGACTTTGCGCCGAGCGCCAGCGCGCGCATCACGTCCTGGCCGGAGCGAATGCCGCCGTCGAACATGATCTCCATCTTGTCACCGACCGCGTCGGCGATCTCGGGCAGCACCTCGATCGAGGACGGGGCGCCATCGAGCTGGCGGCCGCCATGATTGGAGACGACGAGCGCCTGCGCGCCGGTCTTGGCGGCTTCCTCGGCATCCTCGACGTCCAATATGCCCTTGATGATGAGCTTGCCTGGCCAGATGCTGCGGACCCACTCGACGTCCTTCCAGTTCAAGGAGGTATCGAACTGCGAGGCGGTCCACTCGGCGAGTCGGTTGAGATCCTCGGTGTTCTTCACGTGACCTGCGATGTTGCCGAAGGTGCGGCGCTTGCCCCGCAGCACGCCGGAGACCCAGGCCGGCTTGCTGGCGAAGTCCAGGAGCTTCGACAGCGACCACTCGGGCGGCACCGTCATGCCGTTCTTGATGTCGGCATGGCGCTGGCCGATCACCTGCAGGTCGACGGTGAGCACCAGCGCGCTGCACTTGGCGGCCATCGCGCGCTGGATCAGCTCCTTGATGAAGCCGCGGTCCTTCATCACGTAGAGCTGGAACCAGAACGGCTTCTCGACATTGGCGGCGATGTCCTCGATCGAGCAGATCGACATCGTCGACTGCGTGAACGGGATACCGGCGGCCTGGGCGGCACGGCAGGCATGGATCTCGCCGTCGCCGTGCTGCATGCCGAGCAGGCCGACCGGCGCGAGAATCAGCGGCATGGTCGAGGGCTCGCCGAGGATCGTGGTCGAGGTGTCGCGCTTGGAGACGTCGACGAGGATGCGCTGGCGGAACTTGATCGCCTGCATGTCCTCGCGATTGGCGCGCAGCGTTTCCTCGGCATAGGAGCCGCGGTCGCAATAGTCGAAGAACGCCTTCGGCACGCGGCGCTGATGCAGCGTGCGAAGATCGTCGATACAGGTGATGTGCTTCATGTCGTTTCCCCGGCCCGTCTGACGTGGAAGTTCTTGCATCGGAACATTTCGGGGTCATCTAGCATGGTTGGATGCACAGCCAAATCGTTTGCAGCACGTTTTCAAGGAGGGCGCCATGAAGCGGCCGCACGCTGGACCCTCGCCGGAAGAGATCAAGGAGAAGCATGATCTCGAGGAGGCGCTGGAAGAGGGACTGGAAGAGACCTTTCCGGGCTCCGACCCGGTCAATGTCACCCAGCCGGCGCCGAGCCGCGAGGACGGCCATGTGAAGCGCGCCGGGTAGCGCGGGTTCCAGCTGGCGCGGCGTTCCAGTATGAAATATAATGTTAACAAAGCGTTATTGAGCCGTTGCCGCGCCCGGTTCCGTAACGATTGATCATATTTTTTGAAGCCAAGTTAGCTACCATGGCATTATAAGACCCCCAGCACATCAGGGGATGCGGGGCCCGGTCGGGCAGCCCGTGGTTGTAAAGGGGATTCCCTGGTTGTTGCCTTGGGGGACGATATGAGCCGCAAATATTTCGGGACCGACGGGATCCGGGGCCGCGCCAACGGACTGATCACGCCGGAGCTCGCGCTCAAGGTCGGCCAGGCCGCAGGCCTTGCGTTTCAGCGCGGCGACCACCGCCACCGGGTCGTGATCGGCAAGGACACCCGTCTGTCCGGCTACATGATCGAATACGCGATGGTCGCAGGCTTCACCTCGGTCGGCATGGACGTGCTGCTGGTCGGCCCGATGCCGACGCCGGCGGTCGCGATGCTGACCAAGTCGATGCGCGCCGATCTCGGCGTGATGATTTCGGCCTCGCACAATCTGTTCGAGGATAACGGCATCAAGCTGTTCGGGCCGCAGGGCTTCAAGCTCTCCGATGATGTCGAGCGGCAGATCGAGCAGTTGCTCGACGAATCCCTCGACAAGCGGCTGGCGCAGAGCGCGAGCCTCGGCCGCGCGCGCCGTATCGACGGCGTGCACGACCGCTACATCGAATTCGCCAAGCGCACGCTGCCGCGCGATCTGTCGCTGGACGGCTTGCGCGTCGTGATCGATTGCGCCAATGGCGCGGCCTACAAGGTGGTGCCCGAAGCGCTGTGGGAGCTGGGTGCCGACGTGGTGCCGATCGGCGTCGAGCCCGACGGCTTCAACATCAACAAGGAATGCGGCTCGACCTCGCCGGAGGCGCTGTCGAAGAAGGTGCGCGAGATGCGCGCCGACATCGGCATCGCGCTCGACGGCGACGCCGATCGCGTCATCCTGGTCGACGAGCGCGGCCACATCGTCGACGGTGACCAGCTGCTCGCGGTGATCGCGCAGAGCTGGAAGGAAGACGGCCGGCTGTCGCGGCCGGGCATCGTCGCCACCGTGATGTCAAATCTCGGCCTCGAGCGCTTCCTGAACGGGCAGGGGCTCGAGCTCGTGCGCACGCCGGTCGGCGACCGCTACGTGCTCGAGCAGATGCTGAGCGGCGGCTACAATCTCGGCGGCGAGCAGTCCGGCCACATCATCCTGTCCGACTACGCCACCACCGGCGACGGTTTCGTTGCGGCCCTGCAGGTGCTGGCCGTGGTGCAGAAGCTGCGCCGGCCCGTGTCCGAGGTCTGTCACCGCTTCGATCCGCTGCCGCAGATTCTCAAGAACGTTCGTCACAAGGGCGGCAAGCCGCTCGACGATTCCGACGTCAAGTCGGCGATCTCCGACGGCGAGAAGCGCCTCAACGGCCACGGCCGTCTCTTGATCCGCTCCTCCGGCACCGAGCCCGTGATCCGCGTCATGGGCGAGGGCGAGGACCGCATTCTGGTCGAGGACGTCGTCGACACCATCGTCTTGGCGCTGGGACAGGCTGCGGCCTGATTGCTCAACCTCTCCCCGCTCTTCCGCGGGGGAGAGGTCGGATCGCATCGCGATGCGATCCGGGTGAGGGGCGTGGCAGGCTGTCGCCGCACTGAATCTCTATCCGGCGCGCAAGCGACGCGCGCGGTCTCCCCGTCTCGTTCGGACCGGACGTGCGGAGACAGCCCCTCACCCCACCCTCTCCCCGTGAAGGCCCCCGTGAAGGACGGGGCGAGGGAGCCAGAGAGTGGGGGATACCCGCGCATCCCAGCCATTTGCGATTGGCGCTGGTTCCCCCGCCGCCTGCATCGTAATCAGTTCCTCGCGGCAATCTGCCGCGCCGGGATGCTGCCTTGAACAAGCCTGTCGTCGTCTCAGAGGAAACGCTGACCGAGCCCATCGTCGTCAGCGACGTCGCGCCCGCCGCCAAGGCAGCCGCAGGGCCGGCCTACATCGTGCTCGCCGGCATCAGCGTCTCGCACTTCCTCAACGACACCATGCAGTCGCTGATCGCTTCGGTGTATCCGATCCTGAAGGACACCTACGCGCTCGACTTCGCGCAGATCGGCATGATCACGCTGGCCTTCCAGTTCACGGCCTCGCTGCTGCAGCCGGTGGTCGGGCACTACACCGACAAGAAGGCGCAGCCCTATTCGCTGGCGATCGGCATGGCCTCGACGTTCTTCGGCCTCTTGCTGCTCAGCACCGCGCACCAATATCTCGTCATTCTCCTCGCCGCTGCACTGGTCGGCCTCGGCTCGGCAGTGTTTCACCCCGAATCCGCACGCATTGCGCGGCTCGCTTCCGGCGGCCGCTACGGCTTTGCGCAATCGGTGTTCCAGCTCGGCGGCAGCTTCGGCACCTCGATGGGGCCGGTGCTGGCGGCACTGATCGTGGTGCCGTTCGGGCAGGGCAGCATCGCCTGGTTCTCCTCGATCGCGTTCCTCGCGATCCTCATCCTCTGGCGCATCGGCCGCTGGTACGCGCCGCAGATCACGACGAAGAAGGCTGCGCCCGTCCATACCCAGCCCGGCGGGCTGAGCTCACGCCGTGTCGCCGTGGCACTGCTGGTGCTGGTCGCGCTGTTGTTCTCCAAGCAGCTCTACGTCTCGAGCCTGTCTAGCTATTACATCTTCTACCTGATCGACCGTTTCGGCGTGTCGACGCAGGCAGCCCAGATCTATCTCTTCGTTTTTCTTGCAGCGAACGCCGTCGGTGCGTTTCTCGGTGGTCCCTTGGGCGACCGCTTCGGCCGCAAGATCGTGATCTGGATCTCGATCCTCGGTGCGCTGCCTTTCACGCTGGCGCTGCCTTATGCCGGGCTCGGTGCCAGCGCCGTGCTCAGTGTCGCCATCGGCCTGATCATCTCCTCGACGACGTCCTCGATCATCGTGTTCGCGCAGGAGCTGGTGCCGCACCGCTTCGGCATGATCTCCGGCGTGTTCTTCGGTGTCGCCTTCGGCATCGGGGGCCTCGGCGCGGCCGTGCTCGGCAAGCTCGCCGACCACACCTCGATCGAGTTCGTCTACCACGTCTGCGCCTATTTGCCGGCGATCGGGCTGCTCGCCGTGTTCCTGCCGAAACTGCCGCGGCCGCTACGTTAACGCATCCTCTCTTGCCGCTTTGCGGCTTCACACATCGTTAGGGAATGCGGCGAGGGCGTCGCATTTGGCGCGGCATTCTTGCAACGCTCGCGCGACGCGCGCGTGTGGGTAGAGAAAAAATCAACCTTAAAAATTAGGGTTAAGTGGCGCTTAAGCATTTGCTGCCATCGTCCGCGTCGTGAGTTTCCAGAACGTGGGGCCTCTGCATTTTGCCTCACCGGCCAATAAGGACGAAGCCAATGCGTAGCGTTAAGTCTCTCCTTGCCGCGGGTGCGGCAACCCTGATCTCGTCGATGGCGTTCGCCGCCGATATGCCGATCGCCGCGCCCCCTCCCATGTACGCGCCGCCGGCTCCGCCCGCCGATTTCGGCGGCTGGTATCTGCGCGGCGACATCGGCATGACCAACCAGAGCATGAAGAGCCTGCACAGCGCGAGCATCGACAGAGTGAACACCAACTTCCCCGGCTCGCTGCAGAACAACGGCTTCGGCTTCGACAGCTCTCCGCTCTACAAGCTCGGTGTTGGTTATCAGTTCAACAACTGGTTCCGTGCCGATCTCACTGGTGAATATCGTGGCAAGGCGAACCTTCACGGTTCGCAGAACGTCCCAGCGAACTCAGCCTATGCCGCTGCCAATAACCAGTTCTTTGTCGACAATTACTCCGGGAGCAAGTCGGAATGGGTCGTCATGGCCAACGCCTATGTCGATCTCGGTACCTGGTGGTGCGTCACGCCCTATGTCGGTGCCGGTCTCGGCGGCGCGTATAATCGTCTCAGCGGCTTCCGCGATGACGGCGTGATCTCGACGGGCGGCGTTCAGAGCAGCAGCGTCACCTATGCGGGCGATTCCGGCAAATGGAATCTAGCCTGGGCCGTGCACGCCGGCCTTGCCTACAAGGTTACGCCAAACGTGACGCTTGATCTCGCCTATCGCTACATCAATCTGGGCGACGCAGTGACTGGGCCCACTCGCTCTTTCGACGGCGTCACCGTGGTGAACGGCAGCGCCTTTACAGTCAAGGACATCACTTCGCACGATCTGATGCTCGGCGTGCGCTGGAATCTCGATCAGCCGGCGCCGGTCTACCATGCGCCGCTGGTCACCAAGGGCTGAGCGGCAGCCTCATCGCTTAACGTCTCTTAACGGCGCGGGATCATCCCGCGCCGTCTTGCTTTGCGGATTTTTCATGGCTCGACCGCGGCGAAATCGCCGGACGCAACCATTGGTTAAGGTTAACGAGCCATGATCATCAGCGAAAGTTCGAGTCCGATTTGGAGCGTTGCGATGCGCAGGCTTTTGTTGGCAGCGGCGATGTTGGGGATGGTGTCTGCCGCGCACGCGGCCGACATGCCGGACCTGCCGATCCTGCGCGGCGGTTTCACCGACGGCCTGTCGAAGTCCTCCGTCAATTGGGATGGCTTTTACGTCGGTGGTCAGTTCGGCTTTGCCACGACCGAGATCGACTTCAGCCGGGCTCCGAAATCGATGACGGATTTCGTGTTGCGCGACAGCATCCTGCAGGCTCCCGTTGGCGGATGGTCGCTGCTACCGAAGAATCACGTCCAGACGACGGGATTCGGTGCCTTTGTCGGCCGGAATTGGCAATACTACGACGCCGTGATGGGCGTTGAAGCGAACTACAGTTACATGAACAATCTCGCGAGCACGGCGAGCGATTCCATGACGCGGTTGATCCCCGGCGAAGCCGCGCCACCGAATCACACCTATACTTACAACACGACGCTCGGCGGCGGCGCTGCGTTGCAGCTCAAGGACTATGTGACCTTCCGAGGTCGGGTTGGATGGTCCGGTGGAGACTTCATGCCTTATGCGTTCGGCGGCCTTGCGATCGGACGTGCTGATGTGTCGAGGTTTGCGACAGTGTCGTATCTGAAATACGACGACTTTACGGACCCGACCACCGGCGCCGCGAGCCGCACGACCGCTGGCCCCTTTTTGATGACGCAGTCCGAGCGGCGCGTGAACAGTTTCATCTATGGCTGGACGGGGGGCATCGGCATCGAATACGCGCTGCTCGACTGTGTGATCCTGCGCGGCGAATGGGAACACGTCGGGTTCTCGAACGCCAAGAATATCTCGGTCAACTTGAACAATTTTCGTTTGGGCGCCGGCTACAAGTTCTAGACCGGCGGTCGTAGTCGTTGACACGGCCGCTTCGTCCTGATGCTCTGTCGCTCAATAGCGGGGCGGCAGCGATGAAGATCTACGGCGATAGCAATTCCGGCAATTGTCTGAAGGTGAAGTGGGTCTGCGACAAGCTCGCGCTGCCCTACCAGTGGATCGAGGTCGACACGAGCAAGGGCGAGACGCGCACGCCGCAATTCCTGAAGATGAACGGCGCCGGCCAGGTGCCGACCGTCGCATTCGACGACGGCCGCACGCTGGCACAGTCCAACGCCATCATCCGCTATCTCGCCCGCGACAGCGTCCTCATTCCGCGTGATCCCTTCGCTGCGGCGAAGATGGACGAATGGCTGTTCTGGGAACAGTACAGCCACGAGCCCTATATCGCGGTGTGCCGTTTCCTCATCGTCTATCTCGGCAAGGACGTCGCCGAGCTCGATCCTGAAAAGGTCAAGCGCGGCTATGCGGCGCTGGACCGCATGGAGCAGCATCTCTCCACCAGCCGCTTGTTCGCCGGCAATGAGGTTTCGCTCGCCGACGTGTCGCTGCTCGCCTATACCCGCCTCGCGCATGAAGGCGGCTTCGATCTTGGCCGTCATGCGTCCGTCCGCCGCTGGATCGGCGAAGTCGAAGCGTTTCTCGGCCTTTCGCCGGTGCGCTGAATCCGGAGTTGCCTGACATGAACGACGAAGCCGTCTGCATCCGTCCCGCGCGCCGCGAGGACGTCGCCGCGATCGTGGCGATGCTCGCCGACGATCATCTCGGCCGCGCGCGCGAGCGCGTGGAGAATCCGTTGCCCGCCGCCTATTACGACGCATTCGCGCGCGTCGAGCGCGATCCGAATCTGACGCTCGTGGTTGCCGAGAGCGCGGGCAGGGTGGTCGGCTGCCTGCAACTCGCGATCCTGCCGGGCATCAGCTCGCAAGGCGGCGTGCGCGGCCTGCTCGAGGACGTTCGCGTTGCCTCCGATTGTCGCAGCCGCGGCATCGGCGAGCAGCTGGTGCAATGGGCGGTGACGGAAGCAAAGGCGCGCGGCTGCAATCTGGTCGAACTGCTCACGCACCAGACGCGAATCGATGCGCAGCGCTTCTACAAACGGCTGGGATTCACCGCCAGTCACGTCGGCATGACTGTCCGCTTTTGAGGCAGCGCGACGCGAGCGCTGTGCGATCAGCGAAATCGAGCCTCGCATTCGTTCATCTTAAGAGCTGATAAACTACCCGGCGGTCGTTCACGTTCCCATGGGAACGAACGGTGCTACGGCAGCCTCTGACACCGAACTCGGTCGGTTCGCGGATTTCGATGACAAGCTATTCAATGATCAAGGTCGGCAACGACTACGTCGTGCAGGCCAATGACAAATGCATTTTGAAGGTCGGCAGCCGTCGCAGGGCCGCGCAATTGATCAGCGATGCCACGGACATGCTGAATGCGCTGGCCGTGGTGGAATCCCAAATACCGTGCCCGAGACGCCATCACCGGCGCGTGAGGCCCCGGAACTTCCTTGACTGCCCTTCACGTTTCCCGTATCAGCCGCGGCGGGACACCTCCCCCCAACGGGAGGCTTACTATCTGGAAGGGTAGATCATGACTGTAGCGAAGCCCGCTTCGCGGCCGACTGTGCCGCATTTCTCCTCCGGCCCCTGCGCCAAGCGCCCCGGCTGGAATGCCCAAAATCTCAAGGACGCAGCGCTCGGTCGCTCGCATCGCGCGAAGATCGGCAAGACCAAGCTCAAGCTAGCCATCGACCTGACGCACGAGGTGCTCGAGGTTCCCGCCGATTACCGCATCGGCATCGTGCCGGCCTCCGATACCGGCGCGGTCGAGATGGCGCTGTGGTCGCTGCTGGGTGCGCGGCCCGTCACCACGCTCGCCTGGGAATCCTTCGGCGAGGGCTGGGTCAGCGACATCGTCAAGGAATTGAAGCTGAAGGACGTCACCAAGCTCAACGCGGGCTATGGCGAGATCCCTGATCTCTCCAAGGTCGATCCCAAGAGCGACGTCGTCTTCACCTGGAACGGCACCACCTCGGGCGTGCGCGTGCCGAACGCCGACTGGATCAGCGCGAGCCGCGAAGGCCTGACCATCTGCGACGCGACCTCGGCTGCGTTTGCGCAAGCTCTCGACTGGTCCAAGCTCGACGTCGTTACCTTCTCCTGGCAGAAGGCGCTCGGCGGCGAAGCCGCGCACGGCATGCTGATCCTCTCGCCGCGTGCCGTTGAGAGGCTGGAGACCTACAAGCCGGCCTGGCCGCTGCCAAAAATCTTCCGCCTGACCAAGAGCGGCAAGCTCAACGAAGGCATCTTCGTCGGCGAGACCATCAACACGCCGTCGATGCTCTGCGTCGAGGATTATCTCGACGCGCTGAACTGGGCCAAGTCGATCGGCGGCCTCAAGGCGCTGATCGCGCGTGCCGACGCCAACACCAAGGTGCTCGCCGACTGGAAGGCGAAGACGCCGTGGATCGACTTCCTGGCCAAGGACGCTGCGATCCGCTCCAACACCTCGGTGTGCCTGAAGTTCACCGATCCCGCGATCACCTCGCTTCCGGCGGACGCGCAGGCCGACTTCTGCAAGAAGCTGGTGGCGCTGGTCGAGAAGGAAGGCGCCGGCTACGACTTCGCCTATTACCGCGATGCGCCGGCGGGCCTGCGCATCTGGTGCGGCGCCACGGTGGAGGCGAAGGACGTCGAGCTGCTGACGCAGTGGATCGACTGGGCCTTTGCCGAGACCAAGGCACAGCTCGCAAAGGCGGCTTGACCAAACCATCTTCGTCATGGCCGGGCTTGACCCGGCCATCCATCAATCGATGATGGATCCGCGGGTCGAGCCCGCGGATGACATTCCGTAAATGCAGCACGCACCACGGATCATCCCCATGACAATACCCAAAGTTCTCATTTCCGACGCGCTCTCGCCCGCTGCCGTGCAGATCTTCAAGGACCGCGGCGTCGAGGTCGACTTCCAGCCCAATCTCGGCAAGGACAAGGACAAGCTCGCCGAGATCATCGGCAATTACGACGGGCTTGCGATCCGCTCCGCGACCAAGGCGACCGCCAAGATCATCGAGAAGGCGACCAGGCTGAAGGTGATCGGCCGCGCCGGCATCGGCGTCGACAACGTCGAGATCCCCGCCGCCACGGCCAAGGGCATCATCGTGATGAACACGCCGTTCGGCAATTCGATCACGACCGCCGAGCACGCCATCACCCTGATGCTGGCGCTGGCTCGCGAGATCCCGCAGGCGGACGCCTCGACCCAGGCCGGCAAGTGGGAGAAGAACCGCTTCATGGGCGTCGAAATCACCGGCAAGGTGCTCGGCGTCGTCGGTTGCGGCAACATCGGTTCGATCGTCGCCGACCGCGCGCTCGGCCTGCGCATGAAGGTGATCGCGTTCGATCCGTTCCTGTCGCCGGAGCGCGCCAAGGACATCGGCGTCGAGAAGGTCGAGCTCGACGACCTCTTGAAGCGCGCCGATTTCATCACGTTACACACGCCGCTGACCGAGAAGACCAAGAACATCATCGATGCGGCTGCGATCGCCAAGATGAAGAAGGGCGTCCGCCTGATCAACTGCGCCCGTGGCGGTCTCGTCGACGAGCAGGCGGTGGTCGATGCGCTCAACTCCAAGCATATCGCCGGCGCCGCCTTCGACGTCTTCGTCGAGGAGCCCGCTACCAGGAACGTGCTGTTCGGCCATCCCAATGTGATCTGCACGCCGCATCTCGGCGCGTCCACCACCGAAGCCCAGGAGAACGTTGCGCTCCAGGTTGCCGAGCAGATGTCGGATTATCTCCTGACCGGCGCGATCTCGAATGCCGTCAACTTTCCCTCGATCACGGCCGAAGAAGCTCCGAAGCTGAAGCCGTTCATCGCGCTTGCCGAGAAGCTCGGCTCCTTCGCCGGCCAGCTCACCGAGACCGGCATCCTCAAGGTCGAGATCACCTATGAGGGCCATGTCGCCGAGATGAAGATCAAGGCGATCACCTCCGCGGTGCTGTCGGGCCTGTTGCGGCCGATGCTGGGCGAGGTCAACGTCGTCTCGGCGCCGGTCGTCGCCAAGGAGCGCGGCATGGTGGTGGACGAGATCGTGCGCGCCGCCCAGAGCGACTATGAGAGCCTGATCACCGTGACCGTCGCGACCGAACGCCAGGAGCGCTCGGTCTCCGGCACCGTCTATCACGACGGCAAGCCACGCCTCGTCGACGTCAAGGGCATCCGCGTCGATGCCGAGTTCGGCAAGTCGATGATCTACATCACCAACGAGGACAAGCCGGGCTTCATCGGCAAGTTCGCAAGCCTGCTCGGCGATGCCAAGATCAACATCGCCACCTTCCATCTCGGCCGCGTCGCGCCCGGCAGCGATGCCATTGCGCTGGTCGAGGTCGACGGCGCCGTGCCGGCCGACGTGCTCGCCAAGGTGCAGGCCCTGCCGCAGGTCAAGCAGGTCAAGGCGCTGTCGTTCTGATTTTCACCTCTCCCGTAGGGAGAGGTGACAGGGCAAGTCGACAGAGCCAGATTAATCACGCCCGTCACCATATATTCCGACCCACGGAACAACGCCGCCTCCCTCACTGGAGGCGGCGTTTTTATTTTCCCCGCGCCTGCCGAACTGTGTACCAATGGCGCCCAGAACGCCTCGTAGCTATGCTCCGTTCCAAATCGTTCGAAAAGGGAGAAAACAATGCGTGAAGCCGTCATCGTTTCCTATGCGCGCACGGGTCTCGCCAAATCCGGCCGCGGCGGGTTCAACATCACACCGCCGATGTCGCTCGCGGCCCACGCCATCAAGCATGCTGTGAGCCGCGCCGGCGTCGAGAAGGACTATGTCGAGGACTGCTATCTCGGCAATTGCGCCCATGGCGCGCCGAACATCGGCCGCCAGGCGGCGCTGCTTGCGGGCTTGCCGAAGACCACCGCCGGCGTCTCGGTGAACCGCTTCTGCTCCTCGGGTCTGCAGACCATCGCGATGGCGGCCAACTCGATCCGCTCCGACGGGGCCGACTGCATCGTCGCCGGCGGCGTCGAAAGCATCTCGATCCCGGGCGGCGGCTCGCCGAAGGAATCGATCGATCCTGAGCTGCTCAAGGTCGCTCCCGACATCTTCATGGCGATGATCGACACCGCCGACATCGTCGCCGAGCGCTACAAGCTCAGCCGCGAATACCAGGACGAGTACTCGCTGGAATCGCAGCGCCGCATGGCCGCGGCGCAGCAGGCCGGCAAGTTCAAGGACGAGATCGTCCCGATGAAGACCAAGATGAAGGTCGTCGACAAGCAGACCAAGGCCGAGAGCATCGTCGACTACGTCGTCGATCGCGACGAGTGCAACCGGCCCGACACCACGATGGAAGGGTTGGCAAAACTCGAGCCGGTGAAGGGCCCGGGCAAGTACGTTACCGCCGGCAATGCCAGCCAGCTCTCGGACGGCGCCGCCGCCGTGGTGCTGATGGAAGCCAAGGATGCCGAGAAGCGCGGCCTCAAGCCGCTCGGCCGCTTCGTCGCCTGGGCGACCGCCGGCTGCGAGCCCGACGAGATGGGCATCGGCCCGGTGTTCGCGATTCCGAAGCTCTTGAAGCGTACCGGCCTGAAGATCGACGACATCGATCTGTGGGAGCTCAACGAGGCCTTCGCCAGCCAGTGCCTATATTGCCGCGACAAGCTCGAGATCGATCCCGCCAAGTACAACGTCAACGGCGGCTCGATCGCGATCGGCCATCCCTTCGGCATGACCGGCGCCCGTCTCACCGGCCATCTGCTGCAGGAAGGCGCGCGCCGCAAGGCCAAGTGGGGCGTGGTGACGATGTGCATCGGCGGCGGCCAGGGCGGCGCCGGCCTGTTCGAGATCTATCACTGAGATCGTCGCAAGGAACACGAAAAGGGCACGGCACGGCAAGTGCCGTGCCCTTTTGTTTGAACCACCGTGCCGCAAAGCTGGTCTGCAACCGAAGCCTTATTCGTCGAGCGCAGGAAATCTTTGGCTGGCCGCGCGTTATGCGCGACGGGGCAGATGGAGGAGAACGCTCATGCGCTCAACAATGGCAGCAATCCTGACGACGATCCCGCTCCTGGCGGCGCCGGCGATCGCGCAGCAGACAACGCCGAACCCGAACATGCAGAGTGAGGCGGACAAGGGCATCAAAACGGAAAACTCCGGCGCTTCGGGATATGTCGGAGAGCAGGATAAGCCGGGCACGGCCGCAACCATGCCGGGCGATCGCAACCGTGCCGACAGTGGTGTTGCCACGTCCCCGAGCGCGCAGAATTCAGGCGCGGGCATCGCGGGAGCACCCGGCAACAAGAGCGGTCCGCCCGCCCAGAAGGGAACAGTCGGATCGGCCTCCCCAAATCTTTCGGTCCAGGAGCAGGACCCTTCGAACGTCAAGGGCATGCCGGGCAACAAGAGTGGTCCGCCCGCGAAGCGATAGGTGATCGCAGCAGAGCCCGGTTCTGGAACCAGCTCCTGCGCAGGAGCTTTGCTTCACCTCTCCTGAAGCGAGAGGCCGGGGGGCGCGACACGCTCTAAGTCTTCGCCAGCGCCGGTGCGAACACGACCTCGATCAGCGTGCCATGACCGGCGCTCTTGATGTTGAAGCGGGCGCGGTTGGCTTCGACCAGCGCTTTCGTCAGCGACAGGCTGAGCGCGGAATTGTCGGCGGCATCGCCGGGCGGCGGGGTGCGGAACGGCTCCATTGCGGCGGCGACCTCGCGCTCGGTGAGGCCGTGGCCGGTGTCGCGGATGCGCAGCGCGATCTCGCCGCGGTCGGTGAGTGCCGTCGAGACGATGACCTGGCCGCCGGCGGTCGCAAGCCGGATCGAGTTCGAGATCAGGTTCATGGTGATCTGCCGCATCGCGCGCGCGTCCGCGTTCACCTGCGGCAGCGCATGCCCGAGCGAGGTGCGGATGATGATGCGCTCGCGATTGGCCTGCGGCTGCATCACCGTGACGCAGGCCTCGACCAGGTCGTTGAGATTGAGGTTGGCGAAATTGAGATCGAGCTTGCCGGTCTCGATCCGCGACAGCTCCAGCAAATCGTCGATGATGGTGATGACGCGCTCGCCGGAAGCGCGGATGTCCTTCATGTATTCACCATAGCGCTCGTTGCCGAGCGCGCCGAAGCGTTCGGAGATCATCACCTCGGCAAAGCCGATGATGGCGTTGAGCGGCGTGCGGATCTCGTGGCTGATCCGCGCCAGCATGTCGGCCTTGGCATTGGCTGCGCCGTCGACGAGGCGGCGGGCCTGGATCAATTCGCTCTCGCCCTTCTTGCTCTGCGAGAGGTCGCGGAACACGGCGAAGAAGTTCGGCCCGTCCGGCCGCGTGCGGCCCATGATCATGGCGAGCGGAATCACGCCGCCCTTCTTCTCGCGTCCCAGCACCTCGCGGCCGTGGTCGAGCAGGCTGGAGATGTCCTGGCTCTTCAGGCTTCCCAGATAGTCGGCGACGATCTGCTGGCTCTCGGGCGCGAACAGCGTCAGCAAATTCTGCTCGAGCAGCGCTTGCCCGTCATAGCCGAACAACGCTTCCGCGCTGCGGTTGCAGGCGTGGATGTTGCCTTCGGCATCGAACATGACGATGCCCTCGGCGGTGGTGTCGAGGATGGCGGCGAGATCCTCGGCATCGGCATCGCCGGCCGCGGGCTCCACGTCCGCCGCGTAGGAGTCCGCGACAACGGAGTCGGCCACCAGGGTCTCTGTGACGGCAGCCGCCGCGGTGATGGGGGCCGCCTGCGGCCCTGCGCAGATCAGCGCATGCGCGCTCTCGCCGTCCCAGTCGATCGTGTGCAGATGCGCATTTGTCGTCGCCAGCGGCGCTTGCCCGTTCGCGACCGTCGCGCTGATCGCAACCGGCGTGCCGCCTTGCGAGGTGCTGCTCGCCGATGACACGCCAGGCTCGACATAGAGCGCGTCAAGTCCGCCTGCATCCTCCAGCGCGTTCAGGCTGGCATAGCCCATGCGCGCGAGGAAGGCGGGATTGGCGTAGAGCAGGCGGTCGAGCCGATAGATCAGGATGCCCGTCGGCAGGAGGTCGAGCAGCATGCGGTCGCGCGCGCTGGCGCCGCTCGCCGGCGGTGCCGGCTCGGCCAGCCATTCGGCTGCAGCCTGCAGCGGCTCCGGCGGTTCGGCCGAGATCTCCGCCGCCGGCTCGGCCGTATCCGCCGCGATGGTCTCGCGCTCGCGTTCGAGCCGCTCGGACAATTGCCGAGCGAGCTCGTTGAACGCGCTGTTCTCGACCGGCGTCAGCGTCGGGGCGCGCGTATCTCCGGGCGGGCGGAACGGCACGACATTGGGAGGCGTTTCCACGGGCGTGTCCAGATCGGTTGGGTGTGAAGTCGCGTCGCTTGTGGGCTCTGTCAGGTCGGGCTCGGCTGTCGGCTCGGGTGGCTCGACTGGCGGCGCCGCCGCCGCTGCTTCGGGCTCTGCTTCGGATTTGGGCTTAGGTTCGACGACGTCAGCGGAGCGGCCCTGCTGCGCCGGCGGCGCGCCGAGCGGCTCGAAGCGCCTGAGCGCCTCGAGCCGGTTGAGGCCGTCGAGATCGCGGCAGACGCCGAATCCTTTGAAGCCCGCAAAGTTGTGCTCGCGATCGTAGACCGGCAGGCCCGCAAGCTCGACCGGAATGTGCTCGCCGCCATCGGCCGGCCAGCTCACGGTGATGCCGGCCCAGGTGTCGTGGCTCTCGAGCGCCTTTGCCACGCGCCCGTCCGGATCGAGCGAGAATTGCTCGGCGATCTCGCGCCAGGGGCGGCCGAAGCCGGCGGCCGTGCGCGCGCCGATCAGGCGGATGAATTCATCGGAGAGAAGCACAAAGCGGCCCTCTGCATCCGACTGCCAGAGGAAGCGCAGCGGATGCTGACGCGGTGCGGGCGGCTCTTGCTGGCCCGAGGCCCCTTGGCCCGACGGCGGCTCGACCATGCCGACAGTGATCGGCGTAGCCTGCGCCGACACAAGGGCCGAGCAGTGGTTTTCAACCGGAGTTTTGGCCGCGGCCTCACTCCTCTGGTCGGGCACCGGCGCCTCCACGGCCGCTTCGGCCGGTTCGGACGCGGGCGTCATCGGCTCGGCTGTTTCGTTTGCGTCGACCGGCTCCGCGAAGGCGTCGAACAATGCGATGCCGCCCGGCTCCTCCAGCGATGACGGCTCGCCCGTCACCGCGGCCTCCCGCAGTGCGGATTCAACCGGCGCTTCGGCGACGGCATTCGTCGTGTTCTCCGGCGCGACCGCTGCGGGCGCCTTGTGCGCGGCACCGGGCTCGATCAGCGCGACCAGCCCGACATCGGCCCCGGTGCCGACCCGCTGCAGCACCATCTGGCCGATCCCGATCGGCGTCGCGGCGCGGCCGGTTGTCAGCGCATCGCTGCGGGCCCGATCGAGGCCGGCCTCAAAGAGATCGCGAAAGCCGAGCAGGGAGCGGGCTGCCTCGCTCGCTCCGACGAACAATCCATCCGGCGCGAACGCCGCCATCGGCACATTGGCGCCCGCAACGAGGCGATGCAGCCGCTCCACCAGCGGCATCGGGCGCAGCGTCGGGTCCATCGCGGTGATGAGCACGGCATGGCCGCCATCGGCGAAGTCGAGCCGCGCGCAGGCGCAGGTCATCAGTGTGCCGAGCCGGGCGCCGAAGCCGCGCAGCCGCTCGAGCCGCACCGCGCCGTTCGCCGGCAGCTGGTGCGCGAGCCTGATAACCTGACGGCGATGGCTATCCGCCGGGCCGAACACCTTGTCCGCAAGGCCTGCGCTATTCGCCGCGCCGAACAGTCTTGCGCCGACTGGATTGGCCCACAGCACGCGCGCGCCGTCGATCGACCACAGCCAGGCCGGCAAAGGAGAGGTCGCATGCACGGCCAGCCGCGGATCGCCTACCCCTCGCAACTGGAAATCCGAACGCGTCATAAGGCCGGCTGTCGCTCACGCATCAGGGCGGCCGCCGGGAATGGCAGCCTTAAGAAAGGGTTAGTATCGCCCGGAAGGCGCGGGCAGGTCCACGGCCGCAAGCCCGCAAGAGCCCCCCAAGCGGCGATAACCTTAATGCGCCCAGACCCGCAAGCCGCAGCCAGCTTCATCCAAGGGATTCGCGAAGGGATTCGCGTCTTCAGGCTGGCTTGCCAAGAGATGTGCCTTCACGCGGCATCGCAGCTGCCCATCCTCCTCTGGAGGGCCTGGAGGGGGAGGATCGGTTCGCATGCAGCGAAACGGAGAGCGAACCGAGGTGGGGTGACAGTCTCTCCCCGCAGGCGATCCTCATGTGGACAGATCAGCCCGCCGCGCCTCGCATGGCTGACCCGTAGCGAGCCGACCCTCCTCCCCAACGGTGGGCAAAAGGCGGCCAAGCAGGCACCGCACTACCTCAACCCGCGGTTCCCCCGCCTTGGAACTTCACCCTCTACGAGATTAATTTCGCAACGCATCCTCAGGACGATTGCGATGCACAATGTTGACATGATAGGCAGCCATAGTGCTGGGCGCTGGGCGAGCCATCTCGTTTGTTTCGCGTTTCCAGTCTTACGTTCCCGCTCAATGCCAGGGTCCACAATCGGGGCCGGCGGGCGCGCCAGAAGGCTCACTCCACTTTTTCAATTTGCGTGAGGGACCAACATGACAGGTGCGACTGATCCGTTTTCTGCCTCGATCATCCCGTTCGAGGTTCCTGAGCAGATGCGTGCGTTCGCCGAGAAGGGCGCGGCGCAGGCCCGCGAGAACTACGCCAAGTTCAAGGACGCCGCCGAAACCCACAACGGCACCGTCGAGGCCGTGTTCACCTGCGCCAGCAAAGGCGCGAGCGAGTACACCGCCAAGCTGGTCGAGTTCATGAAGGCCAACTCCAACGCCCAGCTCGACTTCGCCCAGCAGCTGTTCGGCGCCAAGTCGCCGTCGGAAGCCTTGGAGCTGTGGACCGGCCACGCCCGCAAGCAGCTCGAGACCTTCCAGTCCCAGGCCAAGGAGCTGGTCGAGCTCACCCAGCGCGTCGCCGCCGAGACCGCCGAGCCGATCAAGGCGAGCGCCTCGAAGTTCTACCAGCCCGCCGCCTGAGCGGTGAGGCCGGTTTGAGCTAAGAAACCCGGGCCGAAAGGCCCGGGTTTTTTTCACCTCTCCTGCTTGCACATGTAGGAATCCGGGAAGGTCGTCATGCCGGGACAAGCCCGGCCATGACGATGTGGAAGCTTCAGCGCCCTAAGCGCCAGCGTCATATGCGCTGCCCTGCCGCAAGCGAGAGAGGGGGGCGCAACCCTCGACGCCCGCCACCGCGTCCGATTTCCTCGCACCGAAGGTGATTTCCGCCGGTTTTTCACCCCATTGCGGCCTTGCCAAAAACCCCCGTTGCACCTAGTTTCCGCCCCGTCCAGCCCCCTCGGTGACCGGCCCAATCAGGGCGTCCCAAGGCGCGGCTCGCCAGGATGCAGTTGTAGCTCAGTTGGTTAGAGCGCCTGTCTGTGGAACAGGAGGTCGGTGGTTCGAGCCCACCCAACTGTACCAATGTTCTCAGCCTAAATCGGGTTGGTTCAAAAGGTCGCGTAGCTACCAATTAGCTATCACGCGGGGACGATGAACGACGAAAGTGACGCTGTGCTTGTCGATATTTGCGACAACGACAACACCTATGCTCGCAGCATCATTCAAGCTGCGGGCCGCGATGAGGCCATAGCCAAGGCTGAAGAGTGGGCGCGGGTGAGGTCCCAAGAGACCGGGAAGCCCTTGTTGATCGGCAAGCGCCCCGGCCATCCCGGTAGTGTCCACAGCAAAGTGTTCGGTCCACCGACGCGACGCCATAGTTCTCGAGAGAGGCAAGGTCGAAGCGGCGCCGGACGACCTTTATGTCGATTGTACCGCGAAAGCATTCAGGAAACGCCCGTCGGTTCCGGTCTTTGATGCGGAAGAGATCACGCGCCAGCAGGTGCGCCCGGGACGTCTCAGTTTGAGTGCGGCCTTGATTGCGCATGTGGAAGCATCTTATGGCGATGACGCGATCAAGAATGACTTATGTGCGCCAATTCCGTCAGTAGAGCTCGCGGCAGATTATTTGAGCACGATGCTGGACACTTTGCGAAATGAACGGCGATGGGGGCCGATAAGGAGCTGCGTCGTTGGATCGACCAGCATAGGTTATCCGGCACTGGTTTTCCGGACACCGGCGTAAGGTCAAGTCCCGAAGGAGTACGTATCCTCGAGCGTCTGCGCGAGGCCCGTCCACGGGCTGTAGCAAACCTGACACGCCTTATCGCCGAGCTCGACTCGATGCACCAGGCTTCGTGACAGGTGCGCACGAAGATCTGCTCGTGATGCTGTGGACGGCTCCTCCACGGGCACGAGAGTGCCAAGGAGTGGGCGCCGTTTTGAGGCTCCCACGATTCGGAGGAGGAGCCTATGCAGTCAATTTCGACAATCGGTCTGGATATCGCGAAGTCGGTCTTTCAAGTGCATGGTGTTGATGCAGCCGGCCAGGTGGTCATACGCCGTCAGTTGCGGCGCCGACACGTCCTGGCATTTTTCCAGAAGCTGCCGCCTTGCGTGGTGGGGATCGAGGCTTGCGCGTCATCGCACCATTGGTCCCGCGAGCTGCAGGCGTTGGGACATACGGTGCGGTTGATGCCTCCAGCCTATGTGAAGCCCTACGTCAAGCGGCAAAAGAACGACAGCACCGACGCGGAGGCGATCTGCGAGGCGGTCACGAGACCCAACATGCGATTCGTGCCGACCAAGACGGTCGAGCAACAGAGCTGTCTGATGCTTCATCGAGCGCGCCATCTCTTCATCCGCCAGCAGACTGCCGTCATCAATTCAATCCGCGCCTATCTTGCCGAGTTCGGGATTGTCGCTCCTGTCGGGCGCAGGGGTGTCGAGCAACTGCTGGAAGTCGTCGCCGATACAGCCGACCACCGGCTCCCAGAGGTAGCCCGCGCGTGTCTTGCGGCTCTCGGCAGCCAATTGCGGGCATTGAAGGCCCAAATCCTAGAGTTCGACCGACGTATCATCAGCTGGCATCGATTGAACGCGACGAGCAAACGGCTGGACGCGATCCCCGGCGTCGGGCCGGCGCTGGCAACAGCGTTGGTCGCGAGCGTTGCCGATGCCAACGCCTTCCGATCGGGACGGGACTTCTCGGCCTGGATCGGGCTCGTGCCGAAGCAGAACTCGAGCGGGGGCAAGGACAAGCTTGGCAGTATCAGCAAGCAAGGCGATCGCTATTTGCGCAGCCTGTTCACGGCAGGCGCACTCGCCGTGATCCGCTATGCCAAGATCCACGGCAGCGGTCACAGGCCCTGGCTCACTGGATTGTTGGCGCGGCGCCCCACCAAGGTCGCTGCCATCGCGCTCGCCAACAAGCTCGCCAGGATGGCATGGGCGATGATGGCAAGGAACGAACGCTATAGGGAACCTGCCGCTCTCGCGGCGTGAATGAGATCACACCGGCCAGCCGGCGTGGCGTAACGGTTGGGAGGACGAACAGCACGTAATGCAGTGCCGGTCGATCCGGCGATCAGGACAACCCACAATGGGCCAAGGCATCTTCGAATGCGTGCTTGTGATAGGGACCTGATCCGCGGAGGGCATTATGGCCAGCGGTCATGAGAGCCGCGCAAACAGGCCGAACACATGGCTGCTCCGACCAATGCTGCGACGTGAAGATTCTTCTTGCCAACCCGGAGCCGTCCACACATGGCCCATCGCTTCCGTTAGCGCGTCGCGGCGAGATGTCCGGAGTCGGGGGTAAACCGGAAGCACCCGACCGCTGGTCAGAACGGCGCTTTTGACCCTGAGCCGACTTGGTGGCTCACTCGATAATGCGTTCGGCGCGGTGGCACTCGGGGTCTCGATCGGGTCGTTGTTTTGGGGCTTGCTGACGGGCGCTGCTCTGACGGCGCTGGTGGCCGCGTATGCCTCAACTCTCGTCTTCATCAAGATCATCGGGGGTCTCTATCTCTTGTGGCTCGGTTTCAGGGCTTTTCGATCGGCCGCTTGTCCAAGACCGATCGAGACCCGGGATCACCTTGGGCCGCAATCGGCCTTTCCGTTCTTCATGCGCGGACTGATCGCGCAGATGACGAATCCAAAAGCCGCCTTGGCATGGATCGCACTCATGTCGCTCGGCCTCCAGGCCGATCCACCCTGGTGGGTGATTGCGGTGATCATTGCGGGTACGACGTTTCTCTCCGTCGTTGGCCACCTTCTCTATGCGCTCGCCTTCTCCACCGAGCGCATCGTGCTCATTTACCGGAGGGCGCGCCGCTCAATCGACTTAGCGCTGGGCACCTTCTTCTGCTTTGCCGGCATCAAATTGCTAACGAGTCGCACGTGACCGTTGCCTCCACCAAGCCCGACGATCTTGTTGGTGCGTGAACATTTTGAAATCTGAAGACATCGGGCGGCTCGAGGGGCGACTCTGACGTCGAGCCACATCGTTACATGGGCACATCTTCGCTGCGCCGGAGCCGTCCACACACGGCCCATCTGCGGAGTTGCGCTGTGTCTGCCGGAGGTCCGCTCACAACTCCAGAGCGGGCCAGATTTGCTCAACCTGAATACTTCGCATTTTGCCCCTGAACGGACCTCGACGGTCCACCCGCCGGGCCACTACCCTCAAGCCCAACGGTATCGTCAACCCAACGGAACCATCGGCACGGCGGGCAATTCAACCGCCAGTGGCCCCTTTTGACTTGAGAATGCAAAGATGAGGAGGACAACATGCCGAACGCGTATTGGATCGGGCGCATCGATGTGATCAAACCCGAATACACCAAAGCCTACGGCCCCGCCCTCACGGCGGTGCTCCGCAAATACGGTGCGAAATTCCGGGTGCGCGGCGGCACCTTCGAGGCGGTGGAGGGCAAGTCGCGCGAGCGTAACATCGTGATCGAGTTCAAGGACTACGAAACCGCGCTCGCCTGCTACCGCTCACCTGAATACACCAAGGCGAGGGAACTGCGCGCCGGCGCCGTGGACATCGACATCATCGTGATCGAAGGCTACGACGGCCCGCAGCCCACGGATTGAACCCCGCTTTGGCGGCGCGCACCACGCAGCCTGATTTTGCCTCGTAGGTCGTTAGCACCACCGAAAGTCTCCTTCTGGCCCGTGACTGACCTGCGCGGCAATGTCCGCTTCCGAGAGGTGACCCGACCAAGGGCATGCTGGCTGCCGAGGGCAGTCTTTTGACCCAACGCGGAAATCACAACCCGTTTCATTCATCGTTTAGCACGCCGATCTTTTCGGTTGATCGACCGATGCTGCGCAACCTACCATTGGGCGTGCCCGGTGTTCAAAGCTGGCCTGGGCGGAGCAAAATGAGCACAGCAATGAAAGGCCGTTTGATCGGCTTGGTCGTGATCGACTGGTAATACTCGTTATGTACCTGTTCGGCACCACCAACCCGGCGGTTTTTGCTGTGGTGACGATTGGTGTGCCCGCACTAGCTCTGACGGTTGCTCTGCCCATGGCGTTGTGGATCAGGTCCAATCGTTCTTCAACTCAAACTAGGCCACCTTCAAGTTCAAACTAGGCCGCCATGTCCGCTTGTGATGCTGTGGACGGCTCCTCCACGGGCACGAGAGTGCCAAGGAGTGGGCGCCGTTTTGAGGCTCCCACGATTCGGAGGAGGAGCCTATGCAGTCAATTTCGACAATCGGTCTGGATATCGCGAAGTCGGTCTTTCAAGTGCATGGTGTTGATGCAGCCGGCCAGGTGGTCATACGCCGTCAGTTGCGGCGCCGACACGTCCTGGCATTTTTCCAGAAGCTGCCGCCTTGCGTGGTGGGGATCGAGGCTTGCGCGTCATCGCACCATTGGTCCCGCGAGCTGCAGGCGTTGGGACATACGGTGCGGTTGATGCCTCCAGCCTATGTGAAGCCCTACGTCAAGCGGCAAAAGAACGACAGCACCGACGCGGAGGCGATCTGCGAGGCGGTCACGAGACCCAACATGCGATTCGTGCCGACCAAGACGGTCGAGCAACAGAGCTGTCTGATGCTTCATCGAGCGCGCCATCTCTTCATCCGCCAGCAGACTGCCGTCATCAATTCAATCCGCGCCTATCTTGCCGAGTTCGGGATTGTCGCTCCTGTCGGGCGCAGGGGTGTCGAGCAACTGCTGGAAGTCGTCGCCGATACAGCCGACCACCGGCTCCCAGAGGTAGCCCGCGCGTGTCTTGCGGCTCTCGGCAGCCAATTGCGGGCATTGAAGGCCCAAATCCTAGAGTTCGACCGACGTATCATCAGCTGGCATCGATTGAACGCGACGAGCAAACGGCTGGACGCGATCCCCGGCGTCGGGCCGGCGCTGGCAACAGCGTTGGTCGCGAGCGTTGCCGATGCCAACGCCTTCCGATCGGGACGGGACTTCTCGGCCTGGATCGGGCTCGTGCCGAAGCAGAACTCGAGCGGGGGCAAGGACAAGCTTGGCAGTATCAGCAAGCAAGGCGATCGCTATTTGCGCAGCCTGTTCACGGCAGGCGCACTCGCCGTGATCCGCTATGCCAAGATCCACGGCAGCGGTCACAGGCCCTGGCTCACTGGATTGTTGGCGCGGCGCCCCACCAAGGTCGCTGCCATCGCGCTCGCCAACAAGCTCGCCAGGATGGCATGGGCGATGATGGCAAGGAACGAACGCTATAGGGAACCTGCCGCTCTCGCGGCGTGAATGAGATCACACCGGCCAGCCGGCGTGGCGTAACGGTTGGGAGGACGAACAGCACGTAATGCAGTGCCGGTCGATCCGGCGATCAGGACAACCCACAATGGGCCAAGGCATCTTCGAATGCGTGCTTGTGATAGGGACCTGATCCGCGGAGGGCATTATGGCCAGCGGTCATGAGAGCCGCGCAAACAGGCCGAACACATGGCTGCTCCGACCAATGCTGCGACGTGAAGATTCTTCTTGCCAACCCGGAGCCGTCCACACATGGCCCGAGGCTGACTAACGCGACGCTCGTCCAAGCGTCGGCTCTTAAGTGCAGACCGGACGTGGCGTGCAAGGAACCGGACCGCCGATAGCCTCGGGAAAATGGCCGGACCTCAACGAACTTGGCGACGCGCCATCGTCAAGGCTCATATGTGAAATAACGATACGAGCGCCTCGTCCGGGCGACCAAGCACAAAGGAGGAAACCCCATGAGCGCGATCTGGCCGGAAATCCCCTTCGAGACATGGCGCGAAACCTGTTCTGCGCTTCATTTGTATTGCCAAGTTGCCGGCAAGTATCGGCTCGCGAGGACGCCGTGGATCAACCATTCATGGCACGCGACTTTCTACGTGAATGCTCGCGGGCTCACGACTTCACTGGTTCCAGACGCCTCAGGTATCGAGATCACCTTCGATCTCTCCCGCCATATCGTGATCGCAGAGGCCTCTGACGGGCGCAGGGTTGAAATGGCGCTCGGGCCGATGTCCGTTGCCGACTTCCACACCAGGTTCTGTGAGCTGGTGGGACGTCTCGGCGGCACACCGGAATTCGACGGCCGGCCCAATGAAGTCCCTGATCCAATCGCTTTTCAGGACGACCGTCAGATCCGCCCCTATGATGCAGACGCCGCCACGCGGTTCTTCAGGGCCCTGGTTGCAATCGACGGTGTTTTTCATCGGTTTCGGACGGGCTTCACCGGAAAGGTCAGTCCAGTCCATCTCTTTTGGGGCAGCTTCGATCTCGCGGTGACGCGCTTCTCCGGACGTCCTGCTCCGCTTCACCCGGGGGGCGTACCGGGTTTACCTGATGAAGTGACGCGCGAGGCGTACAGTGATGAAGTCTCATCCGCCGGCTTCTGGCCGGGCGGAGGCGGCACAGACTTTGCGGCTTTCTACTCCTATGCCTATCCCACTCCGAACGGCTTTGCCGACGAACAGATTTTGCCGACGGGCGCATATTTCGATCGGAAGCTCGGAGAATATCTCCTGGCCTACGACATTGTGAGGAAGTCAAGCGATCCAGAGGGGACGCTCATGTCGTTTCTGGAAAGCACCTATCGTGCGGCAGCGGATCTCGGAGGCTGGGATCGTGCCGCGCTCGAATGTCCGATTGGTCACCCCCTTCGGCCCCGCCCTCTCAACAGGAAGAGGTGAAGTTCACCAGCCTTCCCGTTGTTCAGGCAGAGCACCTTAAGCGCGACGTCGAGCCACTATGCTATGCCGGCGGGGCTGCTCGTCCCATCGACGGTAGGCGCCGCCCGACTCGGATCTGCCTTGGTGTTCGCTTTCAACGCGCCGCTTGCGATCCAATCGGTCGGATCCAAAACCGAAGAAGAATGCCGCCCAGCAAGGAGCAGAGCGCCGCCACTTGCAACACTATGCGTAGCGCGCGTTCGAACGCGGCCGTTGCGGCTTCGGTGATGCCGGCTTGTCCGGCCAGTATTGCATTCAGCGCTTCGTTGGCTTGTGCCCGCGGCGCACCGGCAAGATGATACGAAAAGCTGGCAAACAAAACGGCGCCAAGCGCCGCGACTGCAAAGAGACCTGCCACCCGGGCGACCGCGTTGTTGACGCCCGAAGCGAGTCCTGCGTGGGCGTCACCCACCGACGACATTACCATCGACGTCAGCGGCGGGACCGTGATGGTCATACCGATGCCAAATACGCAGATCGCCGGAAACGCTCCGGCCCAGTAGGATTGTCGGAAATCGGCAAAAGCCAGCAGCGCCAGACCGCAGCCTGCGATGACGGGCCCGAAGGTGAGCGACTGCTGCGGCCCGAAACGGTCGGAAAGCATGCCGGCGAATTGCGCGCCGAAACCCATGATGAGAGCAAATGGAAGCAGTGCTGCACCGGCCTGTGTCGCGGAGTAGCCGCCGAGCCGGATCAAGCCAAACGGCAGATAATACAGCGCACCGCCTAGCGCAAAATAAAGCAACAGCGTCAATGCGTTGGCTGCGGCAAAACTGCGCGAACCGTACAGCGATAGCGGCATCATTGCTCGTGCGCCGAGCCGGGCTTCGATTGCGAGAAATAACAAGAGCAATAGAAATCCCGATCCGAGCGCGCCGACTACGGTTCTGTCAGAAAATCCCGAGGCCGGAATGGCGTTAAGCCCCCAGGTGATCGAGGCGAGAGCGGCGGCGATGGTGGCCGCTCCGGTCCAGTCCAACGATTTTGCGCTGTCATTTCGGCTTTCGCCTGCGAAGCTCGCAAGTCCCGCCGCGACGGCCGCCAGCGGCACATTGAGCAGAAAAATCGCGCGCCACGACACCTGATCGACGAGCCAGCCGCCCAATACCGGGCCGACGGCGGCGGTCAGCGCGCCGACACCAGCCCATACTCCGATCGCATGATTGCGCTCGTGCTCGTCAAAAGTCGCTCCCAACATCGCGAGGCTCGCCGGGATGAGGAACGCGGCGCCAACCCCTTGAATTGCGCGGCTTGCGACTAGCACCGTGATGTTGGGGGACAGGCCGCACGTAATAGAGGCCAAGGTGAATATCGTAATGCCGAAAACAAAGATGCGTCGACGGCCGTAAAGATCGGCAGCCGCCCCTCCAACCAGCACCGTAGCGCTTAGCAGCAGCAGGTAAGCATTAACGATCCATTGGGTCGCGGCCACGCTTGCATGCAGGACGTGCTGAATCGTCGGCAGGGCGATATTTACGACAGACCCATCGACCAATGCCATGCTCGACCCGAATATGGTCGCCGCCAGCGTCAGCCGCTTGCGTCTTTGCGACGGTGCCGCGTCAAAAGCTGGTGTCACCCGGATAACGTTGGCGTCGCAGGGAGATTGCATGAAACCAATCATTTGGGGGGCTCGAGAAGCGTGGCTGTCGCGGTCAGCGTGCGCCTCGAGGGTACCGTTGGCAACCGCCGGTTTCGCCCATTTCGCCGGGTCGCTCAGACGGAGGTCGGCTCCTGGCCCTTTGGCGACGAGACGGGAGCGGTGCGCGGGGACGGCCAGGTACGCCCGCGTTGGTCGCAGCGAGACCATCGTCACGTTTCCTTTGCGAGACCGAGCTCGCTGAGGATGGCTTCGTTGTGCTGACCGACATCAGGCACCGGGTCCATCCGCGGCGCTACGTCGGGAATGGTGAGGGCGGGCAGGAAGCTCATCACCGGCCCGCAGGGCGATCCCACGCTCTGCACCCGCGAGCGCGCATGGAGTTGCTCATGCTGCAGGAAGGCCTCGACCGAGTTCAGATGCGCGTTGGCGATCGCGGCTTCATCGAGCAGCCGCAGCACCTCCTCGCTGGTCATCGCGGCAAAACGCTGCTCGATATGCGCCTGCAGATCGTCGCGGTTCTGCATGCGCAGCGGATTGGTGCGGAAGCTCGGATGGTCGGCGAAGCCGGCGTCGCCAAGCACCGGCACAGCGACCGCCATTCCCGGTCGTTCTGGATGCCGAAGAAGATCGTGGTGCCGTCACCCACGCGGAACGGGCCGTAGGGCGCGATCGTCGCATGCTTCGCGCCGGTGCGCGGCAGCGGCCGGCCGGTACTCATCGTGTAGAAGGCGGGATAGCTCATCCAGTCCGTGATGGAATCGAACAGCGAGGCCTGGAAGGCCGTGCCCTTGCCGGTTCGCTCCCGGCGATACAGCGCCATCAGCACGCCGTTGAGAATGTACATCCCCGTGGCGATATCGACCACGGAAAGCCCCACCTTGGCCGGCTCCGCCTCGGTGCCGTTGACGGCGAGCACGCCGGCCTCGCACTGGACCAGCAGATCATAGGCCTTCTTGTTGCTGTAGGGGCCGCCGCTGCCATAGCCCGAGACGTCGCAGGCGATGAGGCGCGGAAATCTTCGCACGAGCGATGCGGCATCGAGGTCGAGCCGCTCCGCAGCACCAGGCGCGAGATTCTGGATGAACACATCCGCCCGCGGCAGCAGGGCGTCGAGCACCTTGCGGCCGCTCTCGCTCTTGATGTCGATGGCGAGGCTTTGCTTGGAACGATTGGTCCAGACGAACTGGCTCGACATGCCGTTCATCACATGATCGTAGTCCCGGCAGAAATCGCCGCCGCCCGGCCGCTCGATCTTGATTGCGGATTCCGATCGATGTCGCCCAGGAATCCGAGATGATCTCGCCCACCATTCCGATTTGAAGTCGCCCACCCGTTCCGAGATGATGTCGCCCACCATTCCGGGATGATGTCGCCCGGGTATCGCAAGAGCGAACCCGGGGTGACGAGACCTCTTCTGGCTCCCATAGGGTCAACCTTTCGGCTTTGCGAAGGGGGACCCTGGATGCCGACGGAGAGGCTTGCGATGCGCCGTGTGCGCGATGTGATCAGGATGAAGGCGGCTGGGCTGCCGAGCCGCGAGATTGCTCGGCGGTTGGGCGCGGCGCCCTCGACGGTGCGACTGACCATCCGGCGGTTCGAGGCCGCAGGCCTGAGCTGGCCGTTGCCCGACGAACTCACGGACGCGGCCCTGGAGGCCCGCCTGTTCGCCAAGACCGGCAACGGTAACCGGCAGGGTCATCGCCGCATCGCCGAGCCCGACTGGGCGGCGGTGCACCGCGAGCTCAAGCGCAAGCACGTGACGCTGTCGATCCTGTGGGAGGAGTACATCGGCGCCGAGCCCGGCGGATACCGGTACTCGCGCTTCTGCGAGCTTTACCGCGCCTGGGAGGGGCGCCTGTCGGTGACGATGCGCCAGGCGCACGCGGCCGGCGACAAGCTGTTCGTCGACTACGCGGGCGACGGCGTGCCGGTGGTGGTCGACCGCCTCACCGGCGAGCGGAGGACGGCGCAGATCTTCGTCGCCGTGCTCGGCGCCTCGAGCTTCACCTACGCGCAGGCGACGTGGACGCAGGGGCTTGCCGACTGGATCAGCGCCCATGTTGGCGCCTTCGCGGCGATCAGCGGCGTCCCGGCGCTCTTGGTGCCTGACAACACCAAAGTCGCAGTCATCAAGGCGAGCCTCTACGACCCGCAGATCAATCGCACCTATGCGGAGATGGCCTCGCATTACGGCACGGCCGTCTTGCCGGCGCGACCTCGCAAGCCGCGCGACAAGGCCAAGGTCGAGCAGGCCGTCCTCATCATCGAGCGCTGGCTGCTCGGCCGCCTGCGCCACCGCGTCTTCTACAGCCTCGCCGAGGTCAACGCAGCGATCGGCGAGTTGCTCACCAGGCTCAACGAGGAGCGGCCGATCCGGCGGCTCGGCGTGACGCGCCGCCGGCTGCTCGAGGAGATCGACCGGCCGGCGCTCAAGCCGTTGCCGGCGAGCCCCTACGTGCTCGCCGAGTGGCGGATCCGCCGCGTCAGCCTCGACTACCACGTCGAGGTGGAGAAGCATTATTACAGCGTTCCGCATCGCTTCGCGCGTGCCGAGGTCGAGGTGCGGTTCACCGCCCGCACCGTCGAGATCTTCCACAAGGGCGAGCGGATTGCCGCGCATCAGCGCATGAGTGGCAATCACAAGCACACCACCGTGCCGGAGCACATGGCCTCCAGCCATCGGCGCTACGCCGGCTGGACTATCGGGCGTATCCGTCAGGACGCCGCCGCGATCGGGCCGGCAACCAGCGCATTGTGCGACCTCATTCTCGACGAGCGCTCGCACCCCGAACAAGGCTTCCGCGCCTGCCTCGGCATCCTCAGGCTCGCCGCCTCCTATGGGCGCGAACGGCTGGACGCGGCGGCTGCGCGGGCGATCGACATCGGCGCGCGCACCTATGGCTCGGTCAAGTCGATCCTCGCCAACAATCTCGATCGGCGTCCCGCTCACCAGCGCTCCGCGGACGATGCGCCGATCCTGCATGCCAACATCCGCGGACCGCGCTACTACAATTAGGAGACCGTCCCTTGCTCACCCATCCGACCCTCGACCGCCTCAACGCCCTCGGCCTCCACGGCATGGCTAAGGCCTTCGCCGACATCGAAGCCGCCGGTGAGGCTGGCAGCCTCGGTCACGCCGAATGGCTTGCTCTGCTGCTCGAACGTGAAGCCTCGCTGCGGCACGACAAACGGCTCGCCACTCGCCTGCGCTACGCCAAGCTGCGCCAGCAGGCATGCGTCGAGGACATCGACTACCGCACCCCGCGCGGTCTCGACCGCCCGCTGTTCGCCAAGCTTGTGGAGGGCCGTTGGATCGACGACCACGTCAATCTCCTGATCTGCGGCCCGGCAGGCGTCGGCAAGAGTTGGCTCGCCTCGGCGCTCGGCCACAAAGCCTGTCGCGACAATCGCTCCGTGCTCTATCAGCGCGTCCCGCGCCTGTTCGACGATCTGGCGCTCGCCCGCGGCGACGGTCGTCACCCACGCCTGTTGCGCGGCCTTGGCCGTGTCGATCTGCTGATCCTCGATGATTGGGGCCTCGAGCCGCTCGATGCCGGCGCCCGTCACGACCTCCTGGAAATCCTCGAAGATCGCTACGGTCATCGCTCCACCATCGTCACCAGCCAGCTCCCCGTGGACCAGTGGCATCTGCTCATTGGAGATCCCACCTATGCCGACGCCGTGCTCGATCGTCTCGTCCACAATGCCCATCGGCTCGACCTCACCGGTGAGAGCCTGCGCCGAACCCGGCAATCCGCCCGAAAGACCTGAGCGCTGTGGACATGCCGCTGCGCTTGGACAACGCAATCGCGTTGCCCACATGCCCACAGCAACCGCAGAAGAAGAAAAAAGGTTGAAGTCGCGATTCCAGATTGACCGCGCGGCTTGACCGATGCCAGAGAACCAGCCGGCCAGAACGCCTCGCCGCTGGGCGAGATCAAATCGGAAAGGTGGGCGACATCGTCTCGGAATCCACGGGCGACTTCATATCGGTACGCCTGGGCGACTTCGTCGGAATCCGCATCTTGATCACCCGTGCGCCCCAATCCGCCAGATGCCGGCTGGCCAGCGGCGCTGCGATCGCCTGCTCCAGCGAGACCACCGTCACGCCCGACAGCGGCAGCTCCGCCTCATTCCCCTCCATGCGATCGCCTCCACTCCCGCTCAAGCTCTTGATCAGCGCAGGAGACAAGCCGACCACCCACGCGCATTCTTTGATGCTGCCATCATGCTCCTGTTTTGCCCGACGAGTCAAACTCGACTTCGCAAAATCCTAAGGCATGAAATGCGTAAGGATTGCCATGACTTGGCTACTGTGCATGGGGTTGTTTTCGCAGTTTTGTCTTGAACGGCCTGTCCCCACCCTCAGGTGTCATCTCCCGCGAAAGCGGGGGATCCGGTACGCCGCGGCGTCCCTGTTGCCGAGACCGCACACGTGCCGGCTTTCGCGTCTCCCCTCGGTTGCCAATGAACCGCCGTTCACCCACTATTCGCACTGACTCGTCATGTGGGGGGATCGATGCCGGCATTTCGCTTGAAGAAGTCATTGGCCATTGCGAGCCTCTCGCTTGCCTTGGCCGTCCTGGCGCTGCCGCGCTCAGGTTTCGCCTACACCCAGGAGCAGCAGCAGGCCTGCACGCCGGATGCGATGCGGCTGTGCAGCGAGTTCGTTCCGAACGTCGATGCCATCACCGCCTGCATGATCAAGAAGAAGGCGCAGCTCTCGCCGCAATGCCGGGTGTTCTTCCGCGCCGGCCCCGAGCCGGGCGAGTTGCGCGCCGGCAAGCCGACCCACATCGCGCCGAGGACCGCGAAGAAGACCAAACCGGCCTCGAAGAAGAAGAAATCCAGCGAAGGCTAAAATCCCGAGCGAAGCGCGTGCCTGTTTTGAAACCCGACAGGCCTGGGAACCGCGCCATCGCATATCCGGCTCGCTCCGGCCGTGACATCAGCTTCGCGACAGCGGACTCGTTTTGTTCGCGCGTCGCCGCACAGGCTTGCGGCCATTACGGGCGCCTCTGACGGAAAAGAGCCGCCCCGAGGTTTGCGCGGCAAGGTTGTGTTGTCCCGTCCGCTGCTCAAGAAACGCACGCTTGCCCGCGCGCGAAGCGTTTTGCAGCAGTTTGTGTGTGACGTCACAGCAAGCAGTGTGACTCAAAAGCCAACACGCCTCGTTATTTCGTGGCGCCAACGCAACCCTCGATACATTTTTCTTTCGCGAATCACTGCGCTGATTCATTTTCGCGGCCTGGGGTCAATCTGGAGGCCGAAGGTATGAACGTAATTGTTTTTGCATCGCGTAAAGGCGGCTCGGGCAAGAGTACCCTGGCTGCACATCTCGCCGCGCAGATCAAGGCGAGCAAGCAGGTCATGCTGGTGGACGCAGATCCGCAGGGCTCGCTCACGCTGTGGCACAAGCTGCGTGGCACCAACGAGCCGCCGATCAAGGCTGCCGTGAACTCCGTCAGCGGCATCGTCTCCGCTGCCAAGCGCGACGGTTATGAATGGGTGTTGATCGACACGCCGCCGAACCTGTCGGCCGTCGTCGACGACGCGATCCGTAACGCGACGATGGTGATCATTCCGGCGCGTCCCGGCGTGTTCGACGTCAACGCGGTGCAGGAAACCATCCAGATGTGCCGCGCCGCGCGCAAGCCCTACGCGGTCGTGCTCAACGGTGCGCCGGCGCGCCGTGACGAGGTCGAAAGCCCGATCGTCACCATCGCCCGCGAAGCGCTGGCGAAATTCCGCGCTCCGGTGTGGGGCGGCCAGATCACCAACCGTTCGGATTTGCTGATGGCGCTCAGCCACGGCGAAGGCGCGCGCGAGTATCAGGCCGAGAGCCGTGCGGCTCAGGAAATCGCAAGGCTTTGGGCGGCGATCGAGCGTTCGGTGAAGGCTATTCGCGGCACGGCGTCGGCGTCCGGCGCAATGCACAAGCAGGCCGCTTAATTTTCATTGGTCATTTCGTGGATACGAAAAACGCGCGGGTCGAGCCGCGCGTTTTGCGTTTCTGCCTTCACCTGTCATTTCGGAGCACCCGAAGGGCGAAGCCGGAATCTCGAGATTCCCCGGTGCGCAATTGTGCACCTGCGGTCTGGCGCTATCGCGCCATCCGGAAATGACGAAATGAATCTTACGCCACCAACAGCATGTAGAACACGATCACCGGCGACAAGGTGAGGATCACCGACCAGATGCCGGTCGCCCAGAGAATGTCCTCGGTGGTAAAGCCCTGCTGTCCAGCGTCGCAATGCGACGCCAGTTCATTATGACTATTCACAAACGCCTCCGCGATTTCTTCGCTTATGGCGTCCACGCTAGCCGGGATGTTTTAACATTCCGGGTCGCTGCGACCAGCGCATTTGAGCACGGCCGTGACCCACGGGTTAACCATCCCGCGCCCGCTCGCGTCAGCCGATCAGCCAGACGCGAAACAGCAGCACCGGTATCAGGCCGAGCATCACCGCCCAGAACCCGAATGACGACACCATCAGAATGCCCTGCAAGAGATCGGCCGGCGCGAATTGCCGCGCGGCCGTCGGCCGGATGCGATGCCCCATGATCATTCCCCTCTCCGAGGTCCTTTGCGGAGACGATAGGCCCGATTGCGTAAACGAGCCGTGGATGCGCGATGCGGCGGCTGCGAATGCGGTTGGGATGCTGTTAACCACGGTCGCCTCTTACCCTTCCCTGGAGGGGCCCTCCAGGGAAGGGGATGGAAGCCGCTACGCCGCGACTTTCCTCCGTCGCTCGATTTCGCGATCGATCGCCGCCGCGAGCTCGCTGCTCACTTCCACCATCGGCAGGCGCACTTCGGGGCTGTCGATCAGGCCGCTGCGCCACAGCCAGTACTTCGCCGGCGCGGGGCTCGGCTCGGTGAACAACAGCCGCGTCAGCTCGGCGACCTCGTGCCAGCGCGCCTGCGCCGCATCGTGGTTGCCGCGCTTCAGCTCGGCATACACGGCTGCAAATATCGCGGTCTCGACATGGGCCGACAGCAGGATGCCGCCGTCGGCGCCGTCAATGAGCGCCTCGAGATAGTTGGCGTCCTCGCCGGTGAGCACACGAAAGTCCTTCGGCCGGTCGCGCAGCAGCGCGATCGACTGCTCGCGGCTGGCGCCGCAATCCTTCAAGCCGACGATGTTCTTGTGCTCGGCGAGCCGCAGCATGGTCTGGTTGGTGATGTTGACCGCGCAGCGATAGGGGATGTTGTAGAGCGCGATCGGCCATGCAGCGTGGTCGGCGAGCGCCTCGAAATGCGCCAGCAGCCCGCGCTGCGACGGCCGCACGTAATAGGGGCTGGCGATCAGGTAACCATCGATCGGCCAGTCCGCGGTCTCGTCGAGGCGCTCCTGCAGCCGCGAGGTGTCCGCGCCCGAGAGCCCGAGGCAGATCGGCAGGCTGCGGCCGCCGGCCGCCATCTCGTCGCGCACCACGGCGACGAGACGTTCGAACTCGGCGCCGCGCAGTGTCATGCCTTCGCCGGAGGTCGCCCCCAGGATGAAGCCGTCAACGGCCTGTCCGCCGTAATGCCGCGTCAGTCGCCGCAGTGACCTGTCGTCCAGTGCGCCGCCCTGAAACGGCGTCACCAGCGGCAGCCATAGCCCATGCAAATGATCTCGTAGTCCGGTCATGTTCCATCTCCTTCTCGGGAAAAAGCCTGAGACGGAGGCACATGAAAAAACCCCGTCCAGGCGGCGGGGTTTTCGGGATTTGTTCGCAATGACGACGTCAGCCTAGTGCGCGCAGAAATCCGAGGCCCCGGGATGGGGGCCTTTTTTCGAGATGACTGCGCACGACTTCGTGATCATTTGCAAATGATGCGGGGTATGCCTGGAACTGTCAATACACGCGGAGCGCGAAGCCACATTTTGACGAAAAAAAGCCGGACCCGAGGGCCCGGCTTAGGTATTGGCCACGTGAGGCCGACACAATCACCTTCCAAGAGGGATTACTGAACTCCCGCGCCACTGGAGGAGGGGGACAAATGCGCAACGCGAAGGCTCAGCGTGCAAACATTATGGGCTTGCCAAGCGCCATGCAGCAACAGCCGAGGCCGCATGTCAGTCATGCGGAAATCAGGACGGCCAGCGCTGTGCCTTGCTCACCACGAAGTCGCGGAACACCTGCACGCGCGCGACCGTCTTCAACTCCTCGGGATAGACGAAGTAAGTGTCGAGCTGGATCGAATCCGACTCGCCGAATAGCTGCACGAGCTTGCTCTGCTCCTCGACGAGGTAGTCGGGCAGGGCGGCGATGCCGAGTCCCTGCTGGCAGGCGCGCACGAGTCCGAGGATGTTGTTGACCTTGAAATAGGCTTCGCGCGGACCCGACCCGTTGCGACCGGCTTCGATCAGCCAGTTGCGGTTCTGCAGATGCGGCGCGAAGTTGCCGTCGGCAAGCGTGATGATGCGGTGGGAGTCGAGCTCCTCCAGCGTGCGTGGCGTGCCGAAGCGCTTGATGTATTCCGGCGAGCAATAGGCGTGAAAGCCCATTGCGAACAGCTTGCGCTGGATGAGATCGGGCTGCGTCGGCTTGCGGGTGCGGATCGCGACGTCGGCCTCGCGCATCGATAGATCGAGCTCCTCGTCGGTGACGATCAACGAGATCCGGATCTCCGGATAGAGCGCGGTGAACTCGCCGAGCCGCGGGATCAGCCAGTTGATGCCGACGCCGGGCGTGGTGGTGATCTTGAGGTCGCCGCTCGGCCGCTCGCGGCTGTCGGTCAGCTTGGCGCGCGCCGCCTGCAGCTGCATGAACACGTCGTGCGCGGTGCGGAACAAGAGGTCGCCCTGTTCGGTGAGGATCAGGCCGCGGGCGTGGCGGTGAAACAGCGAGACCGAAAGCTCCTGCTCCAGCGCCGAGACCTGGCGGGAGACCGCCGATTGCGACAGACCAAGCTGCTCGCCAGCATGCGTGAAGCTGCCCGCTTCCGCCGCCGCGTGAAACACCTTCAGCTTGTCCCAGTCCATATCCGTGAATCCGTCGCGTGTTCGAGGCATGATCTTCATTCCGCTGCCGCGCGCTCGCTGGCGCGAAGGGCCAAGAAACGTTCGGCTTCGAGTGCGGCCATGCAGCCGAGGCCGGCGGCCGTCACGGCCTGGCGATAGGTCTCGTCGGCGACGTCGCCGGCGGCAAACAAGCCGGGCACCGACGTGGCGGTCGAGTTCGGGGCGACCTCGACATAGCCCGACGGTTTGAGCTTGACCTGGCCCTTGACGAGCTCGGTTGCCGGTGCGTGGCCGATGGCGATGAAGATGCCGTCGGCCTTCACGTTCGTGAGCGCGCCGGTCCTGACGTTCTTGAGCCGGACATGGGTGACTTTGTTGGGGTTCTCGGTGCCGCAGATCTCGTCGACGGCGGAGTCCCAGATCACCTTGATCTTCGGATGCTTGAACAGGCGTTCCTGCAGGATGCGCTCGGCACGGAAGTGATCGCGACGATGCACGATGGTGACCTGCGAAGCATGGTTGGTGAGGTACAGGGCTTCCTCGACCGCGGTGTTGCCGCCGCCGACCACGATGACTTCCTTGCCACGGTAGAAGAAGCCGTCGCAGGTGGCGCAGGCCGACACGCCGCCGCCCTGGAACTTCGCTTCGGAGGGCAGCCCAAGCCAGCGTGCTTGCGCTCCCGTGGCGAGGATCACGGTGTCGGCGAGATAGACGTCGCCGCTGTCGCAGGTGAGACGGAACGGCCGTTGCGCAGTCTCCAGCTTGGTGACCAGGTCGGTGACGATCTTGGTGCCGACATGGACCGCCTGCTTCTCCATCTGCTCCATCAGCCAGGGGCCCTGGATCACGTCGGCGAAGCCCGGATAGTTCTCGACGTCCGTGGTGATGGTGAGCTGGCCGCCGGGCTGGATGCCCTGGATCAGGATCGGCTCGAGCATCGCGCGCGCGGCGTAGATCGCGGCGGTGTAGCCGGCGGGGCCAGAGCCAATAATGACGACCTTTGCATGAACAGGAGCGGACATTTCGATGGACGCCTTTCACGGGGGATTTGCAGCGCGGGCGCGGAACGTGCCGGGAGGCCTCGCGGAGGCGCTGAAATATCAGAGCCAATCTAAGCTTTCTGATGAGCCATGCAAGAATTGCATTCCCTCACGGCGGATTTTTCCAACAGGGAACAAAAGCCGATCGGGCCGCGCGCGCAATAAAATTGCGTCGACAGTGCGGACTGGGCTATGAGGATTTCGACAAATCACCCAATACCCCGTAAGGGGCAGGAGTTCCAATCACGTGTCGCGGAACCTAGACGAGATCGACCTGAAAATTCTCGCCGAGATTCAGGCCGACGGTCGAATCACGAATGTCGAGCTGGCCAAGCGCGTCGGCATCTCGCCGCCCCCCTGCCTGCGCCGCGTCCGCGCGCTGGAGGAGGAGGGCTACATCCACGGCTATCGGGGCCTTTTGGATGCCCGCAAGCTCGGCTTCGACGTCACCGTGTTCGCGGCCGTGCACCTGTCCAGCCAGGCCGAGGCCGATTTGCGCGCGTTCGAGGAGTTCGTCCGCGCCGAGCCCCTGGTGCGGGAATGCTGGATGCTGTCGGGCGAGGTCGATTTCATCCTGAAATGCGTCGCCCCCGACATGGCGACCTTCCAGGATTTCGTCACCCACCTCACTGCAGCGCCCCATGTGCGCAACGTGCGCACCTCGCTGGTACTGCACAATTCGAAATACGAGGCGGCGGTGCCGCTGGAGGTGAAGGGGCGGAGGTAGATCGCTCATTCCGTCATCCTGATGAGGCTCGCCGAAGAGGCGGGCACCTCAGAGTGACGGTGATGGAGTTGGGTCCGCTGCTTCCACATCGACAGTGCGAGCGCAGCGAAACAATCCAGAGTCTTTCCGCAGCGGCAGTCTGGATTTGCTTCGCTGCGCCCGCACAATGTCGGATGGCGAGAGCCAGCGTTCACCCATGCCAACAACACGCAAAAACAAAAAGGCCGCGCCACGCGCGGCCTTTTCGAAACATCATTACACGGTGGCGGCAAATGCTTACCGCCACTCCACCTTGGTGATCTCGTAGGCCTTGGCGCCGCCGGGCGTATTGACCTCGACGGAAGCGCCCTTCTTCTTGCCGATCAGTGCGCGCGCGAGCGGCGAGGTGATGGAGATGCGGCCCTTCTTGGCGTCGGCCTCGACCTCGCCGACGATCTGCCACACCGTCTTCTTCTCGGTGTCCTCATCGACCAGCGTCACGGTGGCGCCGAACTTGATGGTGTCGCCGGACAGTTTCGAGATGTCGATGATGTCGGCGCGCGCAAGCTTGTCCTCGAGCTCGGCGATGCGGCCCTCATTGTGGGACTGCTCTTCCTTCGCGGCATGATACTCCGCGTTCTCCGACAGGTCTCCGTGCGAGCGCGCCTCGGCGATGTGCTCGATGATCCGCGGACGGTCCACGGACTGGCGGTGCTTCAATTCTTCCCCGAGCGCGACAAAGCCGGCCTGGGTCATCGGAACCTTTTCCATCTCTTCTCTCGTCCTTCAGCTGCGCGCCCCGGAAAGATGCGGGGCGCGGCAACCTTGATTCGTCGGTATTCCCGGGGCTGAACACGCGCCCGCCGGGATCTCTCATGTGGTCTGGCGCCGGAACAGAACAACCACATGGCCGGACGGTTCCTCCGGCCATTGTAGCTTCATTGCCAATCACTTAGCGGCGGGTTCGCCGCCGCTCGCGATCAGGTTTCCGAAAAGTAGCTCTGCAGGGTACGAACCTCAAGGTCCCCGCCCAGATAGGCGCGGATGCCCTGCGCGGCCGCCACGGCCCCGGAAAGAGTGGTGTAATATGGCACTTTATGCAAGAGGGCCGCGCGCCGCAGCGAACGGCTGTCCGCCAGCGCCTGCGGGCCTTCGGTGGTGTTGAAGACGAGCTGGACGTCGCCATTGGTGATGGCATCGACGATGTGCGGCCGCCCCTCCAGCACCTTGTTCACCTTCTCGGTCGGAATGCCCTGGTCGGTCAGGAAGCGCGCGGTGCCCGACGTCGCCAGCACCTTGAAGCCGAGCGAGTGCAATTCGCGAACGGAGTCGGCGATGCGCGTCTTGTCGCTTTCGCGCACCGAGACGAACACCGTGCCCTTGCGCGGCACCCTGGTGCCGCCGCCGAGTTGGCTCTTGGCGAAGGCGACCGCGAACGAGCGGTCGATGCCCATGACCTCGCCGGTCGAGCGCATCTCGGGGCCGAGCACGGTATCGACGCCGGGGAACCGGGCGAACGGAAATACCGATTCCTTGACGCCGACGTGCTTGAGCGCCGCCTTCTTCAGCTTGAAGTCGGCGAGCTTCTCGCCCGCCATGATGCGCGCGGCGATCTTGGCGACCGGCATGCCGATCACCTTGGCCACGAACGGCACGGTGCGCGAAGCGCGCGGATTGACCTCGAGCACGTAGATCTCGCCGTCCTTGATGGCGTATTGCACGTTCATCAGGCCAATGACGTCGAGGCCGAGCGCGAGCTCGCGAGTCTGCCGCTCCAGCTCTTCGATCATCTTCGCATCGAGCGAGTGCGGCGGAAGCGAGCAGGCGCTATCGCCGGAATGGATGCCGGCTTCCTCGATGTGCTCCATGATGCCGACGATGAACGTGTCCCTGCCGTCGCAGAGGCAGTCGACGTCGACTTCGGTTGCATCAGACAGATAACGATCGAACAGCAGCGGGTTCTTGCCGAGCACGGTGTTGATCTGCCCGGTCTTGTCGTTCGGATAGCGCGCCTTGACGTCGGCCGGCACCAGCTCCGGCAGCGTGCCGAGCAGATAGTCGTTGAGCTGGTTCTCCTCGCGGATGATCTGCATGGCGCGGCCGCCGAGCACGTAGGACGGGCGCACCACGAGCGGCAGGCCGAGATCGGCGGAGACGAGGCGAGCCTGCTCGACCGAATAGGCGATGCCGTTCTTCGGCTGCTTGAGCCTGAGCTTGTCGAGCACGCGCTTGAAGCGGTCGCGGTCCTCGGCAAGGTCGATGGCGTCCGGCGAGGTGCCGAGGATCGGCACTTCGGCGGCTTCCAGCGCGTGCGCCAGCTTCAGCGGGGTCTGACCGCCGAACTGCACGATCACGCCGTGTAGCGTGCCCTTGCTGCGCTCCGTCGCGATGATCTCGAGCACATCCTCGGAGGTGAGCGGCTCGAAATAGAGCCGGTCAGCCGTATCGTAGTCGGTCGACACCGTCTCCGGGTTGCAGTTGACCATGATGGATTCGTAGCCGGCATCGTGCAGGGCGAAGCAGGCATGACAGCAGCAATAGTCGAACTCGATGCCCTGGCCGATGCGGTTCGGCCCGCCGCCGAGAATGATGACCTTCTTCTTGTCGGATGGCGTGCTCTCGTCCGCCAGTGCTCCCGCAAACGGCGCCTCGTAGGTCGAGTACATGTAGGCGGTCGGCGAGGCGAACTCGGCCGCGCAGGTATCGATGCGCTTGTAGACGGGGCGAACGCCGAGCGCATGGCGCTTCGCCTTGACCTCGGCCTCTGTCGTCTCGGCGAGCACGGCGAGCCGCGCGTCGGAGAAGCCCATGGCCTTCAGCGTGCGCATGCCGAAGGCGTTGCCGGGCAGGCCGTTCTTCCTGACCTTCTCCTCCATGTCGACGATGCCGCGCATCTCGCCGAGGAACCACGGATCGATCTTGCAGGAGTTGAAGATGTCTTCGTTCGACCAGCCGAGCCGCATGGCCTGGGCGACCTGAAGAATGCGGTTCGGCGTCGGCGTGCCGAGCGCGGCGCGGATCGCATTCTTGTCGTCGTCGCGGCCGAGGCCCTCGATCTCGATCTCGTCGAGGCCGGTCAATCCGGTCTCGAGCCCGCGCAGCGCCTTCTGCAGGCTTTCCTGGAAAGTGCGGCCGATCGCCATGACTTCGCCGACCGACTTCATCGACGTGGTCAGCGTGGCCGAGGCGCCCGGGAATTTCTCGAAGGCGAAGCGCGGCACCTTGGTGACGACGTAATCGATCGTCGGCTCGAACGAGGCCGGCGTGGCGCCGCCGGTGATGTCGTTGGCGATCTCATCGAGCGTGTAGCCGACCGCGAGCTTGGCGGCGACCTTTGCGATCGGAAAGCCGGTGGCCTTCGAGGCCAGCGCGGACGAGCGCGACACGCGCGGATTCATCTCGATGACGACCATGCGGCCATCTTCGGGATTGACGCCGAACTGCACGTTGGAGCCGCCGGTCTCGACCCCGATCTCGCGCAGCACCGCGATCGAGGCGTCGCGCATGATCTGGTATTCCTTGTCGGTCAGCGTCAGCGCCGGCGCCACCGTGATGGAGTCGCCGGTGTGCACGCCCATCGGATCGAGGTTCTCGATCGAGCAGACGATGATGCAATTGTCGTTCTTGTCGCGCACCACCTCCATCTCGTACTCTTTCCAGCCGAGCACGGATTCCTCGATCAGCACTTCGTTGGTCGGAGACGCATCGAGACCGCGCTCGATGATGTCGAGGAACTCTTCCTTGTTGTAGGCGATGCCGCCGCCGGTGCCGCCCATGGTGAAGGACGGGCGGATGATCGCGGGCAGGCCGATCTCGGATAGCGCCATCATCGCCTGCCCAAGCGCGTACTCCTGATAGCGCTTGCGGCGGTCGCCTTCGCCGAGAGTCCATTGCCGGTCGAGCTCTTCGAGCGCCGCGCCCGACAGTTTCTCGCGTTCGGCGAGATATTTGTCGCGGAACGACTTCTTCAGCTCGGAGGCGTTGGCGAGCCGCGACTTCGGCGTCTGCAGCCCGATCTTCTCCATGGCGTTGCGGAACAGCTGGCGGTCTTCGGCCTTGTCGATGGCATCGGCGGTGGCGCCGATCATCTCGACGTCGAACTTCTCCAGCGTGCCCTGCCGGCGCAGCGACAGCGCGCAGTTCAGCGCGGTCTGGCCGCCCATGGTCGGCAGCAGCGCGAAGCCGCCGGGAATGACGTGACGTTCCTTCTCGATGATCTTGGCGACGATCTCGGGCGTGATCGGCTCGATATAGGTCGCATCGGCCAGCTCCGGGTCGGTCATGATGGTGGCCGGGTTGGAATTGACGAGGACGATGCGATAGCCCTCTTCCTTCAGCGTCTTCACCGCCTGAGTGCCCGAATAGTCGAACTCGCAGGCCTGGCCGATCACGATGGGACCGGCGCCGATGATCAGGATGGTGGTGATGTCTGTACGTTTGGGCATCAACTCTCGCCGAAGTGGAATTTGGGCACAAAAAAAGGGCGCGCCTGCTGCGCGTCCCTTTGGCCGAGAGCGCGGTGGTCTCCCTCGCGCGCGGGTGGGTCTTAGACCAGTTTTCGGGGCGGCGAAACCCCGAAAAACGCCCATCAACCGGCAATTTTGACCGGTTTTGGCCGCGCCTGCCAGCCACGGGCAAGGTGCACCAGAAGCGAGGCCGCAACGCTCGATCCGCCGATCCAGCCGAGGTCTGTCGGCGACAGGGTGGCCAGCACAGCGCCGCCCAGCGCTCCGCCGATGGCGAAGCCGAGATACATGGATGAGGCGTTGAGCGAGAGCGCGATCGTCGAAGCCTGCGGCTCGATCCGGATGATGCTGGCGAGCTGGGCGGGATAGAACGCCCAGCCCGAGAGCCCCCAGAGGAAGATCGCCCCGAGCACCGCGTAATGCGCCTGTGCGGGCATCAGCTTCAGGACCAGCGAATGCAGGATCAGGGCGCCCGCCATGCCGGCGAGCCCGAGGCCCGCGGTCACGAGCGTGCCGAGCCGGTCGGCCAGGACGCCGCCAAGCATGTTCCCGATTGCCGCCGCGCCGCCAAACACCAGCAGCGCCAAGCTGATTTGCGAGGCGCCGAAGCCGAGGCCGCGCAGCGGGACCGCGAAATAGGTGAACACTGTGAAGCCGCCCAGCGCCCACAATGTCGTGATCAGCAGCGCAACCACAACGTGACCGTGGCGCGCCACCGCCAACCGTTCGCTGAGCGAGGCCGTATTGCGCGGCAGGCCTTTAGGCAGGCCGAGCAACAGGCCGGCGAGCGCGACCGCGCCGATCAGGGCGACCATGGCAAAGGTCGCGCGCCAGCCGAGCAGGCTGCCGACGAGATTGCCGAAGGGCACGCCGACCACGGTCGCAACCGTGAGCCCCGCGGTGACGAGCGCCACCGCGCGGCCACGCCGTTCGGGCGCGGCAACCGCCACGGACACCGCAAGCGCCGTGGGCATGCACAGCCCCGAGCCCAGCGCCATCAGCATCCGCGAGGCCAGCAGCAGGGCGTAGTTGGATGCCACCATCGCCGCGAGGTTGCCGGCGATGAAGGTCGTCAGTGCGAGGGCCAGGACGGTGCGGCGGTCGATATTGTTCAGCGCCACGGCGAGGATGGGCGAGCCCACCGCATAGGTGAGGGCGTAGGCGGTGACCAATTGGCCCGCGGCCGAGACCGAAATCGAAAGGTCGGTGGCGATTGCCGGCAAAAGTCCTGCAATGACAAACCCTTCAGTGCCGATCGCAAAGGCCGCCAGGGCCAGCCAGAACACGCTCATTGGAGAAATCCCCATGTTCAAGGTTTATTGAACTATTGGATGTTATGGTTCCGAGAGTCAATTGGTTCAAGAACTATTGAACATTGTCGCCGCTTCATTATGATCCGGGCATGAGCCGCACGCCACTTCATCCGACCCGCGAGCAGATCGAGCTGCCGATGGTGCTGGATTGCTTGAGCGATCCGATCCGGCTCGCCATCGTCTACCAGCTTGCCCAGCAAGAACGTGTCAGCAGCGAACTCTGTTGCGGCGATTTCAGCGGGCTTGGTGGCAAGTCGAACCTCGCCTACCACTTCGCCAAGCTGCGCGAATGCGGATTGATGCAGACGCGCGTGGCGGGCACCAATCGATTCATGCGGCTGCGACGTGAGGATCTGGAGGCGCGCTTCCCAGGCCTGCTCGATGCCGTGCTCAGTTCGGCGGCCAGGGATGCGGACCGGCTTCCGCTCGTGTCCGGCTGCGAATTGGTCGAGGGTGACCGAAAATGAGACGGTTGCTCGTGGGGTGCTGATTTGCCCGGCGTGCGTTTAGCCGGCAGTCCGTCTTCGCTTTTGCTCCGCTCCAGCTACGGCGGACACGCTTCGCCCCTGCGTGGCTGCGCCACGCGTAACCCCGCAAGCGTGGAGACCCGGCCTGGATTTGAACCAGGATGAAGAGCGATGCACCGCTCCCGCGTAGACGCTTCCGCCACCGGGCCGCGGCGATAATGACCGATCGGAATGCGAGAGGCCACCTCGGCCGATCGTTATGCTTAACGAATCAAAGGCGGTCGCGCGATGAAGGTCATGCGCCAGCGGTTATGGCCGATGTTGCTGTGGGCGCGCTGGACCGCGAAGCCCGCCGCCTTCAGCTTGGCGGTGATCTCGTCCTCGCTGTAGCGCTGCAGCCCGATGCGCGTGCGCAGATGACGGTAATCAGACAGTGCGGTGCTGATCAGCCCGAGCAGCGCGTCCTTGAGGAAGCCGTGACGCAGACCGAAGCCGAGCAGCGCCATCACGTCCCTGACCATGCCGACATTGGGCTGGAGGATATCGCCAAGCACCAGCTTGCCGGACGGCTTCAGGATACGGCGGATGTTGAGGAGGGCGGCATCGAGCTCCTCCGGCGTCATGTATTGCGCGACCGAGTTCATCACGACGAGGTCGATCGACTTGTCCTGCATCTTGCGGACGTCATCGAGCGAGCGGACGCGGATCTTGGTGTTCGGGGCGAACCGCGCGATCAGCCGGCCGCGCACGCCGGGCGCGGGCTCGGCGAGGATCAGCTTGGCGCAGGCGGCAGCCACCTGGTTCGCCGACAGCGCCTCGCCGCAGGCATAGTCCAGCACCGTCGCCTCGGGCGAGGGGATGTAGCCGATGATGTCTCGCGCAATGATCTGGAAGTGCAAATCGCGATGCAGCTTGCTGACATAGATCGTGTGCGTCGAGTCGTAATAATCGATCCAATCGTCCATGGTATTCGAACGTCCCGGCCAAATGGTTCCTGCTCAGGAACCGACGCTGCCTGCCTTGCGTTAGGGGTGCGACGGCGCGCCGTCAATGTCCGCGTCCTAACAGGAAGGTCTCCCGTGAGCAAAACGAACAAGGTCTCGCCCGATCTCGACACCCCTACCGATCTGTCGTCCGAAGGAGTCAAGAAGGTCTCGGAAGCGCTCAACGTGCTTCTGGCCGACGCGTTCGCGCTTTATCTCAAGACCAAGAATTTCCACTGGCACATCAGCGGCCGGCATTTCCGCGACTATCATTTGCTGCTCGACGAGCAGTCCGACCAGATCTTCGCCACCACCGACCAGCTTGCCGAGCGCGTCCGCAAGGTCGGCGGCACCACGCTGAAGTCGATCGGCCAGGTCGCAAAGCTCCAGACCATCAAGGACAACAACGAGGACTATGTCCCGCCGCGGGAGATGCTGCGCGAGCTGATGCAGGACAACAAGCACGTCGCAGCCGCGATGCGCAAGGCGCACGAAGTCTGCGACGAGGCCGGCGACGTCGCCAGCGCCAGCATCCTCGAGGTCTTCATCGACGAGACCGAGCGCCGCACCTGGTTCCTGTTCGAGGCGACCCGGCAGGAAGGCAGCAACGCGGCGTAGCGCACGGTGTCGTAGCAACCATTAGATTCGCCCGATCGCTGAGGGTAGCATGACGCCGTGCTTGCGGCCGTCAAGGCGTGGCCTGGCGGCAGCGGAGATGGAGTTGAGGCCAGGGCGACGGCCAGCCTTTGACGGCCGCGGCGCGCGGCGTCTTTGTGACGGCAGGTCGGGACGAAGAAACGGTGCTTCGGCCGAACAAAGAAACGCCATCAGGTAGCCGGAGCCCTCGCGATCTCGGGCGGTTTTGTCTGCCAAGGCGTGCCGCGGGCGACCACTGTGTTGGCGAAGATTAATAGCTTTCTGGCGCAAGCGATCAATGCGCGCTTGTGTTCCTTGCCTGCTCCCATCAGCCTTCCATAGAGCGTGATGAGCTGCGGATTCCAGCGAAATGACGCCGGCAGCGCCGCAGTAAAGAGCGCACGTCGCAGCCGTTCACGCCCGCCGGCGATGTGACGAACGCCGGTGCGATCGCCGCTGTCGTCATCGTAAGGGGCAATGCCAGCCAGCGCGGCCGCTTGCTCGCGCGTGATCTGACCGATCTCGGGCATCCGCACCAGAATGACCATGGCGGTCTTTAGCCCGATACCATCGATGCTGTTGATCAAGTCGAGCCGCTCGGCAAGATCGCGATGCTCACGGATTGCGGCGGCCAGTGCCTTCAGTTCGACCTTCTCGCGCTTGGCCAGGCGAGCGATATCCTCCTTCCACAGCTTCTGGAGCCGCATATTGCGGCAGCTCTCGATCCGGTTCTTCAGCCGAGCAATGTCCTCGGTGATCTGGTCGATCATCGTCAGGTGCTCGGCAAATGGCAGCAAGCGGGGATCCGGAGCTGCGTGGATCTTCTTGACCGCGGCGGTGCAGGCCGCAATCAGCGCGGCATCGATCTTGTCGTTCTTGGCGCGCTGCAGCTGGAACACGGCATAAGCGCGCACCTGGGCCGGCTGAAATACGACGACCACAAACCGCTGGCGCCGCAACTCGGCGACGACAGCCTGCTCATAGCCGCCGCTCGCCTCGATCCCGACCCGTTTGACCTTGTGGCGCTGCAACCATTCCACCAGCACTTTATAGCCATCCGGCGTGTTATCGGCCTGAAGCCGCTCCAAACTGCCATCAAGTGCCACATCGAGCTTACGTTTACCGGTATCGATCCCGGCACAGATCGTGATACGCTTGGCCATCTTCGTCGACCCTCCCTTGTGTGTGCGAACCTAAAGTTCGTTCAACCATCCGGGTCCCGATGAAGTACCGATCGCGATCCTGCTACGAAAGGCAGCCCTCAAGGCTTCGGTGGGCATCGATCCGATCGATCGGCAGCCCAGCTCGGGCGGCCACCCGAGCTGGGCCATTCCTCACGGAACGAGGCCATTCTAGTCCGGTGCGCTAAAACAAGGGCGGGCAAAGGCGCGCTCTTCGCGCCGTGCCCACCATCTATCCTTCGCGGCTCAAATCGATTGGTGGGCACGCTTCGCTTTGCCGACCACCACGGTACTGCGCGTGTAGCTATCGCCACAACCGCATCAGCGCGCCATCCTTCCCGGTCACGGGATCAGCGGGCGGCAGCGCGACTTGCGGAATCGTCTTCAGCGCTTTCGCATGGTTCTCCGGCGTAACCCGTGTGATCTCCATCTTGCTGCCTGGCGGATAGGCGCCGATCACGCAGAAATCATTGCTGGCCTTGATGCATTGGTGTCCGGTGCCGGCGGGCAGGATCGCGACGTCACCGGCCTTGATCTGAAGCTCCTGGCCATGATCGCCGCCGAAACGGACGCGGGCGCTGCCGCGCGCGACGCCGAGCACCTCATGAACCGTCGAGTGATAGTGCAGATAGTCGTAGACGCCGTTGCGCCATGTCCCGCCCCAGCCGTTCTGTTCGAACAGGTTTTCGATGGTCTCTTCGGGACGCTTCGGATCGAGCTTCACCGCGTCCTGGTAGACCAGGAACGGAAGGATGTTGTTCGGCACGAGCCCGTCATCCTCGAAAACGATGGCGAGCGGCTCGGCCTTGTCGCGGAGGACGGACATGGCAGGCTCCTGCTGCAAGGTGCCAAGACAACATTTCACCTTGTCAGGGCGTTCCTTGGCAGGCCTCGTGTCCCGGCCCGGGGCACGAGAGCCGTAGCGAGTCTTACGCGCTCTTCTTCTGCCGCATCAGGTCGGCGAAGCGCTGGAAGAGATAATGCGAGTCGCGCGGGCCGGGCGATGCTTCGGGGTGGTACTGCACCGAGAACACCGGCTTGCCGTCGAGCTGGATGCCGCAATTGGAGCCGTCGAACAGCGAGACGTGGGTCTGCCTCGCGCCCCTTGGCAGCGTGGTCTCGTCCACGGCGAAGCCGTGGTTCATCGAGGTGATCTCGACCTTGCCGGTGGTCTCGTCTTTGACGGGATGATTGGCGCCATGATGGCCCTGATGCATCTTCTTGGTTCTAGCGCCGACGGCGAGGCCCAGCATCTGGTGGCCGAGGCAGATGCCGAAGGTCGGCGTGCCCGACTTGATCACGTCCTGGATGACTGGCACCGCGTACTTGCCGGTCGCGGCCGGATCGCCCGGACCGTTGGACAGGAACACGCCGTCCGGCTTCATCGCCAGGATGTCTTCGGAGGACGTTGTCGCCGGCACCACTGTTACCTTGCAGCCGACGCCGGCGAGCAGGCGCAGGATGTTGCGCTTGATGCCGTAATCGATGGCGACGACGTTGAACTCCGGCTTCTCCTGCCGGCCAAAACCCTTGTCCCATAGCCACGGCGTCTCGTCCCAGGTGAAGCGCTGGCCGCTCGTGACCATCGGCACGAGGTCCATACCCTCGAGGCCCGGCCATTCGCGCGCCTCTTCCTTAAGACCATGCAGATCGAACTCGCCGGTCCGGGAATGCGCGATCACGGCGTTGGGCATGCCCTTGGAGCGGATCAGCGCGGTCAGCGCGCGGGTGTCGATGCCGGAGAGGCCGATGATGCCGCGCGCCTTCAGCCATTGGTCGAGATGCTTGGTGGCGCGATAGTTCGAGGGATCGGTGATCGCGGTGCGCAGGATCACGCCGCGCGCGCCGGGCGTCGCGGCCATGTTAACCGTCTCGATATCGTCTTCGTTGGTGCCGACATTGCCGATATGCGGGAACGTGAAGGTGATGAGCTGTCCGGCATAGGAAGGATCGGTCAGGATCTCCTCGTACCCGGTCATCGCGGTGTTGAAGCAGACCTCACCGACGGCGTGGCCTTCGGCGCCGAGACCAAAGCCCTCGAGCACCGTGCCGTCGGCAAGCACGAGGAGCGCGGTCGGTTTATGGTCCGGCCAGGCGGGATCGTTGTCATGTTGTGTCATGAGCCCGCTTCATAAGCCCCCCGGACGTGCCCGTCAAAGCGGGAGAGGGCCGATTCACATGCGTTTTTGCATATTTGACAGCTCTTCTCGCGCACTTAAGCTCGGCCGCACAATTTCCGGCAGTTTGAGGGGCTTGCGAGGCAATAATGGATCAGACCACCCCGCTTCTGCTGGTTCCGGGGCTGGCCTCCTCGGCCCGGATCTATGCCCCGGTCCTCCCCGCCTTGTGGCGGCTCGGCCCGGTGATGATTGCCAACCATATCCGCGACGACAGCATGGCGGCGATCGCCGCCCGGGTGTTGAGTGAGGCGCCGCCGCGCTTCGCACTCGGCGGTCATTCCATGGGCGGCTACATCGCGCTCGAGATCATGCGCCAGGCGCCCGAGCGGGTGGCAAAACTCGCGCTGATCAACACCCAGGCCGGCCCCGACACGCCGGAGGCGACCGCGCGCCGCCGCGGCCTGATGGAGCGCGCGAAACGCGGCGAGCTCCGCGCCATCCGCGAGGAGAGCTTTCCGGAGCTCGTGCATCCGTCGCGGCGCGATGATGCCGCTATCCTGAAGCTCGTGCATGCGCAGGACGAGGACGTCGGCGTCGAAGGCTATCTGCGGCAGCAGACCGCGATCATCGCGCGGGTGGATTCACGCCCGACGCTGGCGACGATCAGATGCCCGACGCTGGTGCTGACGGGCGATCAGGACAACACCATCCCCAACGCCTTCTCGAAGGAGATGGCCGAGGCCATCGCAGGCGCAAAGCTCGTGATCCTCGATCGCTGCGGACACCTGCCGCAGCCGGAACAGCCGGAAGCCACTGCGCGCGCCCTCACCGAATGGCTCGCGAGCTAGGTTGTGCGGAGGCCGCAAACGGCCTAGATCAGGCGTCGTATACTCGAAGGGATCACGACCATGCTGCGCGACGACATCAACAATGCGGTCAAGGAGGCCATGAAGGCCAAGGACGAGCGCAAGCTGTCCACGCTGCGCATGGTCAATTCGACCATCAAGAATGCCGACATCGACGCCCGCGGCAGCGGCAAGCCGCCGTTGTCGGACGCCGACATCCTCGCCGTGCTGCAGAAGATGATCAAGCAGCGCCAGGAGGCGGTCGAGCTCTACGACAAGGGCGGCCGCGCCGAGCTTGCCGCGCAGGAGCGCGAGGAGATCGCGGTGATCTCGGCATACCTGCCGAAGCAGATGTCGGACGACGAGGTGAAGAAGGCGATCGCGGATGCGATCACTGAAACCGGTGCGGCCGGTATGAAGGACATGGGCAAGGTGATCGCGGTGCTGCGCACGAAGTACGCGGGACAGATGGATTTCGGCAAGGCCAGCGGCCTGGTGAAGGCTGCCCTGTCAGGCTAGCAGGAAGGGCCCTGGATGTTTCGTGTCACTGCGGACAGTCTGGAGGCCTATCTCGCTTTCGATCCCAATCGCACGGCGGATCTCGAAAAGCTGCACGCGCTGATGCGCAGGGCTGCCGTCGCTGAACTTCAAGGCGTTCACCGATCTGAATGCTTCGGCCGTGTCGGCGCTGTTTGCGGAGGCTGCCGACATCTTCAAGGCGGACAAAACGAATCCCACGCGCTACATGCAAGGGAACTGAGATCGCGCCTGCGCCCAGCTGAAGGGAGCTCCCGGCCCACGCTGTCCGAGGCGGTGCTTTAGCCCCCGCGCTTTTCGCTAGGCTTCGATGCTCTCTCCGCGCAAAATGGAGTGAAACACGAGGGACGGAATGCTCACCGAAGCCGCAACTTACGACGAGCTCTATCGCAACTTCCGCTGGGACATCCCGGCGCGGTTCAACATGGCGGAGGCGTGCTGCGACCGCCATGCCGACGGCACGGGCCGCCTGGCTCTGATCTATGTCGACGAGAACGGCGCCACCACGCGCACCTCGTTCGACGAGGTCGCGGAGATGTCGCGCCGCTTCGCCAATGTGCTGAAGACGGATGGGCTTGTCCGTGGCGACCGCGTCGCGGTGTTCCTGTCGCAGTCCCTGGAATTGCCGATCGCGCACATGGCGGCGTTCCGCTCCGGGCTGATCTCGATCCCGCTGTTTGCGCTGTTCGGCGAGGACGCGCTGGAATTCCGCCTGTCGAATTCGCAGGCGAGAGCGATCATCACCGATGAGGCGGGCTGGGAGAAGCTCACCAAGATCCGCGACCGGCTGCCCTATTTGCAGGACATCTATGTCACGAGTGGCGCCGTCCACGCCGGTGCAAAGCCGTTCTGGTCAGCGATCGAAACCGCATCCGAGGATTTTGCAAACGTCGACACCTCGGCGGACGATCCCGCGCTGATCATCTACACCTCGGGCACGACGGGCAACCCGAAGGGCGCGCTGCATGCGCACCGCGTCGTGCTCGGCCATCTGCCGAATGTGGAGATGTGTCACAACTTTCTGCCACGCCCCGGCGATCTCATGTGGACGCCGGCGGACTGGGCCTGGATCGGCGGCCTCATCAACGGCCTGCTGGCGTTCTGGTATCACGGCATACCGCTGGTCGGCCATCGCGCGCGAAAATTCGAGCCGCAGGCGGCGATGCAGATGATGGCCGACCTCGGCGTCCGCAACGTCTTCCTGCCGCCGACTGCGTTGAAGCTGATGCGGCAGGCCGGCGTGAAACATCAAGGCGTCAAGCTGCGCAGCATCTTCACCGGCGGCGAGTCGCTCGGCGGCGAGCTGCTCGGCTGGGTGCGCGAGACTTTTGGTGTCGACGCACATGAGGTGTTCGGTCAGACCGAATGCAACCTCGTGATCGGCAGCAACTCCAATCTGTTTCCGATCCGCCCCGGCGCGATGGGCAAGGCGACGCCGGGTTTCGACGTCCGCATCGTCAACGACAAGGGCGAGGAACTGCCGCGCGGCCAGCGCGGCATCATCGGCGTGCGCCAGCCATGCCCGGTCACCATGCTCGAATACTGGCGCAATCCGGAGGCGACGGCGAAGAAATATGCCGGCGAGTTCCTGCTCACCGGCGATCTCGGCGTGCAGGATGAGGACGGCTATTTCTGGTATGTCAGCCGCGAGGACGACGTCATCACCACCGCCGGTTATCGCGTCGGCCCGTCCGAGATCGAGCACACGCTGATGAAGCATCCGTCGGTGGCGATGGCGGCGGTGGTCGGTATTCCCGATCCGATCCGCACGGAATCGATCAAGGCCTGGATCGTGCTGCGTCCCGGCTTTACCGGCAGCGATGCGCTCGCGCGCGAGATCCAGGAGTTCGTCAAGGTGCAGCTCGCCGCCCACGAATATCCGCGCTTCGTGGAGTTCGCCGAGACGTTGCCGATGACGGCGACCGGCAAGGTGTTGCGGCGCGAGCTGCGGGCGAGGGGCTAGCTTCCGACGATGGCCAAGACGTCTCAAGCCGCGGGGCTTCACCGTGCGTCGCTTGCGAAGCTGCACGAGCTCGATGCGGCACTCGAGCTGATGTATTACGGCTGGCGCGGGATGACGCTGGAAGCCGACGCATATCTTGCCAAGCAGGGTCTGTCGCGCCCGCATCATCGTATCCTCTATGTGGTGGCGCGCCGGCCCGATATCTCGATCGGCTCGCTGGTCGAGGTCCTCGGCATTTCCAAGCAGGCTCTGAACCGGCCGCTCAATCTGCTCTTGGAGCGCAAGCTCCTGACGTCGAAGCGCTCGCCGGAGCAGCACCGCTCGAAACTGCTGCGCCTGACCGAAGCGGGGCGGCGCATCGAGCAGCGCGCCTCCGACCACGAGCGCCAGGTCTTGCGCGCGGCGTTCGATCGCGTCGGGGCGTCCGGTGCGGCTGGCTGGATGGGGGTGATGGAGGCGATCGCCGACAACAGCTGAACGAAATCTCAAGTCAACATAGTTGACATGAGGCGCGGGCTTTGCCACCTTCCCGGCCACGAGCCAGGGGAGGATCCGCATCATGAGCGGACAAGCAATGGATCGCGCGGCCGCCGAACGCTTCGTCGCGGCATGGTGCGCGAATTGGTGCAGGGTCGATATCGACGCGGTGGTCGCGCATTTCGCCGACGATGCGCAGATGCGCAGCCCTCTCGCTCTCACCCTGACGGGTTCTCCGACCGTCACCGGCGCTGAGGCTATCCGCGCCTACTGGCGGAAAGCCTATGGCCACATCGAAAGTGCCGACCTGAAGATCCTGAGCTGGAGCTGGGACGAGGCGATCGCGCGACTGACGGTGTGGTGGCAGCTGGGCGACACCCGCGCCAGCGAGTTCATGGACTTCGACGACGCGGGCCGCGTCGTACGCAGCGAAGCCTTTTACGGAAAATGACGATGCACCTTTCTGATTTCATCCTGCTTCTCAACACGCTCTGGTTCGTCGGCGCCTTCATCCAGTTCAGCATCGCGCAAACCAACACGTTGAAGATCCTGCTGCCGCGGGAAGAGCGTCGCAATCCGATTGCGCCGACCCTGGCGGCGAGCGTTGCGTTCCTGGGCGCGATGAATCTGCCGATCGGGCTGCTGTCGCTCTATCTCCTGGCCGCCCGTCCGTCCTTCTTCCAGCCGGCCGAAGCGCAGCTCGCGCTGTTCCTGTTCTTCGCCGCCTGCCATTTCAGCCAGTTCGCCTACAATGTTCCCGTGCTGATGCGTGGAGGCCGCGTCGGAGTGGCTTACTGGCCCGTGCTGAAGGGCCCGATGCTCCGGATCTTCGTCATCGACGCGGCTCTGTTCGCGGCCAATCTCGGCGTGGCGCTTCAGCTGCTGTCGCGCGCTTGATAGGCGCCGCACGTTTGACATGGAGATGGCCGCGCCTACGGCGTCTTGATCCCGATCGCCTTCAGCGCGTCGAGCATTCGCTGCGGCGGGCCCATTTTCACCACCAGTGGCTGGCCGGTCTCGAGCAGGCTCTTGAGGCTGGACAGGATCGCCGGCCAGCCCTGGCGTCCGCCGGCAAGGATGTCGTCGCTGAGCGGGCGATCATGGCCTTCGCTCATGGTGAGCCGGACCGCATCGCCGACCTGCTCGATCTCGTAGGTGACGAGCGTGGGGCCGAGCTTCTCGATCAGGTCCGGCCAGTTGACGTTGAACGTCACCGAGAGCTTTCGCGGCGGGTCGTAGGCGAGAACCTCGCCGCTGATGTGCAGCGCGCCGTCAGGCGTGCGCACGATGAACGAGCCGCCAAGGCGCGGCTCGACCGCGACGGTGTTGCCGAAGAAATACTGCCTGCTGAACTCGGCCGAGGTCAGCGCTTCCCACACCTTCTCCGGCGTCGAAGCGATGTAGATGGTGTAGACCGTGAGCGGCTTGAATTGATCGAGCTTCATTTTGCATCGAATCCCTTGTTCAGGGCTGCGCGTGGAATGCCGAGCAACTTGCCGGTCTCGAGCAGGCTCTTGAGCTGGGACAGGATCGCCGGCCAGCCATTGGAGACGGCGCCGAGATATTTGCCGCCCTCGACGAAGCCGTCATGCAGCACGGTCAAACGCACGAGCGAGCCGAACGGTTCGATGGTGAAGACGACGCGCGAGGTCGGCTCGCCGCGAAGCTCCTCGTACTTGTGGTGCTTGAAGCTGTAGGACAGACGCCGCGGCGGATCGGCTTCGAGGATCTCGCCGGAATCGGTGACCTCGCCGTCGAGCAGAAGCGCGAAGGGAGAGCCGACCTTCCAGTCCGATTTCACCTCGGCGCCGAACCAGTATTGCCTGGTGAACTCGCTCGACGTCAGCGCCTCCCACAGCTTCTCGGGCGTGGTCTCGATGTAGGTCACGTAGACGAATTGGGGCTTCGGCATCACGCAGCATCCTTCGCAGAACAGCTGGGAGCCGCGATCTCGATGACATGTCCTGTCTCCAGCAGGCTCTTCAGATTGGAGAGGACCATCGGCCAGCCGCCCGAGATGGAACGCCGTGTCCTGCCGTCCTCTCCGAGCTCGTCATGTGTTACCGTGAGCTTGACGACCTTGCCACGCGGCTCGAGATCGAACGTGACGCGGGAAGCGCTCTCGCCCGCGGCTTCCGGCTTGCGATCGATCCAGCTATAGGCGAGCTTGCGCACCGGATCGAACACAATCACCTCGCCCTCCACCGTCGGGGAACCTGCATTGGTGAAACGGTAGGCCGAGCCCGGCGTCCAGTCGGAGGCAATGCGATTGCCGAACCAGTAGCGCTCCGTGAGATCGCCGTCCGTCAGGGCCCGCCACAGTGCATCGGCAGTCGTCTCGATATAGGTGACGTAGACATATTCGGGCTTACTCATCGCGTTTCTCCAACTGGCGTTTCAATTCGCTGAGCGCGGCGAGCTTGCCGCGCTCGAACTTCTTGATCCAGCGTTCACCGATCTGATGGATCGGTACCGGGTTGAGATAATGCAACTTCTCGCGGCCCTGCCTGATGGTCGTCACCAGGTTGGCCTCTTCCAGAATGACAAGGTGCTTGGTCACGGCCTGCCGCGTCATCGCGAGACCCTCGCAGAGCTCGTTCAGCGTCTGGCCGTTCCTGGCGTGAAGCCTGTCGAGCAGCGACCGTCGTGACGCATCGGCGAGCGCTTTGAAGACTTCATCCATGGCAGGATAATACGCAACCAAACGGTTGCATGTCAAGGCGCGAAAATAGAGGGAGGGGGAACGTCTTCCGTTCCAGCACGCGCCATGCATTAATGTGGCACCGCCTCCAGCGAGTCTCTCCCATGATGTCCATGCAAGCCTATCTCGCCTTCGTCGCCGCCTGCATTGCGCTGGCGCTGCTGCCGGGTCCGATCGTCACCCTCGTCATCGCCAACGGACTGCGCCACGGCACGCGTGCGGCGCTCACCAACGTTGCCGGCGCGCAGGCCGGGCTTGCCATCGTCATCGGCATCGTCGCGGTCGGCCTGACCTCGCTGATGGCGACCATGGGTTACTGGTTCGACTGGGTGCGCTTTGCCGGCGCCGCTTATCTCGTCTGGCTCGGCATCAGGCTGATCTGGACGCCGGTCGAGGGCGTCGAGGTCGACGCGCCGCCACCACCGCCGCGCGGCGGCTTTTTCCTGCAGGGATTTTTGGTGCTGCTGTCGAATCCGAAGGTGCTGGTGTTCTTCGGCGCTTTCATCCCGCAGTTCATGGACCTGAACCGGCCGCACTTCCCGCAAGTCGCGCTGCTGGGCGCCACCTTCATGGTGACCGCAGTGATGACGGATGCGCTCTACGCCATCGCCGCCGGGCGCGCCCGAAAATTCTTCTCGGCGCGCCGCACGCGGATGATGTCGCGCATCTCCGGCGGCTTCATGATCGGCGGCGGCATCTGGCTCGCGCTGACACGGGCGAAGTGAGCGAAGGCATGATCCGGACCCGGACGGCCGCCGTTGATGCAAGGTGCTGAGCGGTTGTCCGAAACGATCGTGCCCGAAGTACGAGCCAAAGCGCGATGACGATTCATCCCAATCCCATCGCGCTTTACTTACGAATATTCCGTCAATGCCCGCAAGCTGCGCTCTGCCTCCACCAGAGCTATCAATATCTCGCCCGACATATCGCTCGGCCCGATCTCGCCGGGCTCGTCGTGGCCTTCTGCGCCTTTGGCTTTGTCATCGCTCGGCCGCTTCGCCTACGTGCTCTGGACCATCGCCGCGATCTTCGCGGCGCTGGCGCTGTTCGTCGCGACGCGAGCCGGTTGACGTTCACCTCTCTCCGTTTGCGGTCGTTTGCGGGGAGAGTGAGGGCACCGCCGGATTGGCCGGCTACACCAACGGCTCCGCCCGCAGCTCCACCGCGATCTCCGCTAGGATCCGTGCCAGCCGTTCGGCCCATTGCTGCTGGCCGGACTGGTCTTCGATCAGGTCCTGGCGGATCTCGATGCCGGTGTTGACGAGGCCGCGGGCTTCGCCGTGCACGGGGATGGTGTAATCGGTGAGATCGCTCACCGCATAGGGCTCGTTATCGCCGACGACGAGATCGCCCTCGCTGCGCAGGTGCTTGAGCAAGAGCTGTGGCAGCACGGTGTCGCGGTGATGGAGCGTGCCGATGTGCCAGGGACGTGCGATGCCGGCATAGACAGGCGTGAAGCTGTGCAGCGACACCAGCACCGTCGGCTGCTTGTCATGGCGGCGGCGGGAGATCGCCTCATCGATGCGGTGGTGATAGGGCTCGAAAATCTCGCGCCGCCGTGCCTCACGTTCCCGCTCCGAAATGCCCTCGTTGCGCGGGATCGCGGTCGCCTCGGAGGTCACGGGGATCGAGCTCGCGACGTCGGGCGGACGGTTGCAGTCGATCACGAGCCGCGAATAGCGCTGCGCGATCAGATGCGCGTCGAGCATCTTGGCGAGCCGCTCGGCGACGCCGGCGATGCCGATGTCCCAGGCGATGTGCCTGACAAGGTCGCTTTCCGCGAGGCCGAGATCGCCGAGCGCGCGCGGCAGCATCCGTCCGTAGTGATCCGCGGTGAGCAGGAACGGCGATGTCCCTGCCGCATTCACCTCATGCACGGGCGGAATATCGCCCTCGCCGAGCAGTTGATCGGTTGCCTCGGCTGTGTCCAAAGCCATCCTGATTTGCCTATGGAATAACAACGTGTGTAAACGGAGTAACGGTATCGCACCGAAGCTGCAACTTTGGAACACCATGAGCTCCGATCGACTTTTCGTCTACGGCACCCTGATGCGCGGCTTCGATCATCCGATGGCCCGGCTGCTCGCGGGCCATGCGGAATTTCTGTGCGAAGCGACCTGCCGCGGCCGGCTCGTTCTGGTGAAGCACTATCCCGGATTGCTGCTTTCCGACGCGCCGACGGACATCGTCCATGGCGAGCTCTTTCACCTGCGCGTGCCGGACGAGCTCCTGCGCGAGCTCGACATGTACGAGGCCTGTGGCGAGGGCTTTCCGGAGCCGACGGAATATCTGCGGCAGATGATCGAGGTCACGTTGCCTGATGGTGCCACGGAAAGGGCCTGGACCTATGTCTACAACTGGCCCGTCACCGGTCTGCCGTGCATCGAGTCCGGGCGGTTCCTGGAGCACTAAGCCGACAGCACTTCCTTCACCATGCGCACGTCGACCTCGCGCTCGACATAGGTCCACTCCTCGGTCCGCCGGAGCATCGCCACCAGCTCCTCGAACAGCGAGGCGTCTGCGGGAGCGAACTCGAACCAGGTGAGAAAGTCGAAGGGGCCGCCGAGGTCGCGGCAATGATAGAGCTGGCGCGCGATCGCCGGCAGGAAGCGCAGGCTGCTCGCAATGTGGTGCGATCTGTCCTCGAAGATCTTGCGTCGCTCTTCCTGCGTCAGCTCCCACCAGGATTGCGACTTGCGGATCGGGATCAGCGCCGCGCTGGTTGCCTCCAGCCGGCCGAGGCCAGCCTGCACGGCCACGAGCTGCTGCTTCTCGGCCCGCTCGGTGTAGCGCAAGTTGCTCGCGACCCCGACCAGCCGCCAGGCATTGCGCGAGGGCACCTGCGGCAACGAGACGGCCTCGCTGTCGGTCACCGACAGCGCCGGCACAAAGGGCAGGGGCTCGCCCGTCACTGGCGAAATCGAGGTCACGCGCCAGCCCCCGCTCTGACCGCCTCGAAAGGTCCTGAACATGCAGGCATGGAAGCGCGGAACCGGGCGCGGTTCAAGTGGCTCCGTCAAGTCATTCCGGCCACTTATTCCGTCATCCTCGAGGGATGAATCGGCCTGGATGCAGCCGGGCCGTCGGCCTTCGAGGCTCGCCGAAGAGGCGAGCACTTTCAGGGGTGACGGGACCAAGGCCTGTGCATAGGTCGAATAACCCGGATAACCCGCCTAAACCTGACTATTGGCGAGGCCGCGCCTATATCCCTGATCCTTCGCCCGACTCAAACGCTCGGCTAAACTCATCCCATGCGCTTCACGCCCCAATTCCTCGACGAGCTTCGTGCCCGGCTTTCGGTCTCCGAAGTCGTCGGCAAGCGCGTCAAGCTGAAGAAGGCCGGGCGGGAGTGGAGAGGGCTGTCGCCGTTCCAGCAGGAGAAGACGCCGTCCTTCTACGTCAACGACCAGAAGGGTTTTTACCACGACTTCTCCTCCGGCAAGCACGGCGACATCATCGATTTCTTGATGGAGACCGAGGGCGTGCCGTTCGCGGAGGCCGTGGAGCGGCTCGCCAATATGGCGGGCCTGCCGCTGCCGGCGGTGACGCCCGATGCCGCGCGGCATGAGCAGCGGCGCAAGTCGCTGCATGACGTCATGGATCTCGCCGCAAGATTCTTCGCGGAGACGCTGGCCTCGCGCGTGGGGGCGAAAGCGCGTGGTTATCTCGCCGACCGCGCGATCTCGCCGGCGACGCAATTGCAATTCCGCCTCGGCTATGCCCCGCCTGATCGCTTCGCGCTGAAGGAGCACCTCGGCCAGCAGGGCATCTCCGTCGAGGACATGATCGAGACCGGGCTGCTTGTTGCCGGCAATGACATCCCCGTGCCCTACGACCGCTTCCGCGATCGCGTGATGTTTCCGATCACGGACTTGCGCGGCCGTGTCATCGCCTTCGGCGGGCGCGCGCTGGAGAAGGACGTTCCAGCCAAATATCTGAACTCGCCGGAGACACCGCTCTTCCACAAGGGCGACAATCTCTACAATCATCAGACCGCGCGCAAAGCCACGCATGACGGCAGCGCGCTGATCGTGGTCGAAGGCTATGTCGATGTGATCGCCATGGTTACCGCGGGTTTTGCGGGTGCCGTGGCGCCGCTCGGCACAGCGCTCACCGAGAGCCAGCTCGCGCTGCTCTGGAAGATGGCGGACGAGCCGATCCTCTGTTTCGACGGTGACCGCGCCGGGCAGAAGGCGGCCTATCGCGCCGCGGATCTTGCCTTGCCTTTCCTCAGCCCCGGCAAGAGTCTTCGTTTCGCGCTGCTGCCGGAAGGGCAGGACCCCGACGATCTCGTGCGCTCGGGCGGGCGCGGCGCGATCGAGGAGGTGATCGCGGCAGCGCGGCCGCTTGCCGACATGATCTGGTCGCGCGAGCTCGAGGGCGGCAATTTCGCCACGCCGGAGCGCCGCGCCGCGCTGGAGGCGCGCATCAAGGAGCTCACGAACGGCATCCGCGACGAGGTGGTGCGGCGCTATTATCGCGACGAGTTCGTCGAGCGGTTGCAGCGCACCTTCGCCCCCGAAGGTGGGCGCGGCTTTGGCGGCCGGGGCAATTTCCGGCCCGGCGGCGGCCGGCCGTTCCAGCCGAGGGCAGGGGGCCCGAATCGATTCGGCGCCCAGGGATTCGGCGGCGGCCGCCGCGGGGCCCCGGGTCCCACCCTGCTACCGTCCGGCCCCTACCAGGCGGCGAGCCCCCAGCTGGCGGCAAGCCCGATCATGCGGGGCCAGCGCAGCGCCATCTCCCGCCGCGAGGCCCTGATCCTGCAATGCCTGATCAATCACCCCTGGCTGCTGCATGAGCATCTCGAGGAGGTCGCCGCCCTGGAGCTGGCCCATCCCGAGGCCCACAAGCTCAGGGCCGGCATCATCGCCGCCTTTGCCAACGACCATCACCACTCGCCTGACCCTGGCGAGCAGGCCGAAAAGATGCGCAGCGACCTCGAACGGGGTGGATTTTCCCAGGTTCTTCAAAGGGTTGAGAACGTCATCACGACCCAGGCGGTATGGGCCGCCCGCGAGGGCGCAGCAAGGGATGACGTTCTTGCCACCTGGCACCAGCTGGTTGCCTTGCATCGGCAATGGCATTCACTACTTAGAGAGCTGAAAGACGCCGAGCTGGCCTTGGGGGAGGATCCCAGTGAGGCCAATTTGGCATGGCTGCGTGACGTCAAGGCTCGGATAGGGGAAGTCGACGGTACCGAGGCCCTGATCGAGGGTTTTGGTGAGCTGTCGGGCCGGCTCCAGAAGAGCATGTGATGAAGAATCATGCGGACGGCCGCGGCCGGAACCGCTAAAAGACTCGCCAAATCCTGGGTTTGGCGGCAAAAACAGGGTTAATCGAGGCTTAACGGTCTTGTAGCACTTTGGCCCAGAGGCGGCCGCAGGCATAACAGACGCGTCAGGAATGAATCCGCGCAATCGCTGTTGGCACTACACCTGCATCCGCCGCGTCAAAGAGGCTGACGAAGCGTTAGGCAATTCCGGCGAGAGAAAGTTGGGGGTGGCGAGAGGTTTGTGCGCCGCCCTTTCCGTGTCGAGAGCTGCCGAAGCGAGAGCGTCGAGCAACAGGATCAAGTGAATTCACGCAGGCGCGGCGGGCGTCTCGCATGAAGCGCGTTTAGGAGCAATGGATGGCCACCAAGGCAAAGACGCTGCAGGCGAAGGACAAGGAAAAAGACGACAAGGCAGCGGATGCGCCGGAGAAGGACTCCCAGGACGCGCCCTCGCCCTTGCTCGACCTGTCCGACGCGGCCGTGAAGAAGATGATCAAGCAGGCCAAGAAGCGCGGCTTCGTGACCTTCGATCAGCTCAACGAAGTCCTCCCCTCCGACCAGACCTCGCCCGAACAGATCGAGGACATCATGTCGATGCTCTCGGACATGGGCATCAACGTCACCGAAGCCGACGACACCGAAGGCGAGGAAGAGAAGGACGAGGCCGACGACGACACCGATAACGAGCTCGTCGAGGTCACCCAGAAGGCCGTCACCGAGGTCAAGAAGAGCGAGCCGGGCGAGCGCACCGACGATCCGGTGCGCATGTATCTGCGCGAGATGGGCACGGTCGAGCTGCTCTCGCGCGAGGGCGAAATCGCGATCGCCAAGCGCATCGAAGCCGGCCGCGAGGCGATGATCGCGGGCCTCTGCGAAAGCCCGCTGACCTTCCAGGCCATCATCATCTGGCGCGACGAGCTCAACGAAGGCAAGATTTTCCTCCGCGACATCATCGATCTCGAAGCGACCTATGCCGGCCCCGATGCCAAGGGCGGCATGAACACTGCGATGATTGCAGGTCCCACCGGTGAGAACGGCGAAGCGCCGGCCGAGGGTGGCGAGGCCGCGGCGGCAGCCGCCGCGCCTGCGCATGTCGCTCCGCCCGCAGCGCCGCCGGCGCCGACCCCGTTCCGCGCCGCGCCTGCCGCCGGCGGCGAAGGCGAGGACAAGGATCCGGGCGAGGCCGCGGCCGAAGCCGACATGGACGACGACGAGTTCGAGAACCAGATGTCGCTCGCGGCGATCGAGGCCGAGCTCAAGCCGAAGGTGGTCGAGATCTTCGACAAGATCGCCGACAGCTACAAGAAGCTGCGCAAGCTTCAGGAGCAGGACATCCAGAACCAGCTCCAGAACGAGTCGCTGTCGCCGCACCAGGAGCGCAAGTACAAGAAGCTCAAGGACGAGATCATCGTCGAGGTGAAGTCGCTGCGCCTCAACCAGGCGCGCATCGACAGCCTCGTCGAGCAGCTCTACGACATCAACAAGCGCCTCGTCTCGCATGAGGGCCGCCTGATGCGCCTTGCCGACAGCCATGGCGTCGCGCGCGAGGACTTCTTGCGCAACTACACCGGCTCGGAGCTCGATCCGCGCTGGCTCAATCGCGTCTCGAAACTGTCGGCCAAGGGCTGGAAGAACTTCGTCCATCACGAGAAGGACCGCATCAAGGACCTCCGCCACGAGGTGCATCAGCTCGCAGCCCTGACCGGCCTCGAGATCGGTGAATTCCGCAAGATCGTGCACTCCGTGCAGAAGGGCGAGCGCGAGGCACGCCAGGCCAAGAAGGAGATGGTGGAAGCCAACCTCCGCCTCGTGATCTCGATTGCCAAGAAGTACACCAACCGCGGCCTGCAGTTCCTCGACCTGATCCAGGAAGGCAACATCGGCCTGATGAAGGCGGTCGACAAGTTCGAGTATCGCCGCGGCTACAAGTTCTCGACCTACGCCACGTGGTGGATCCGGCAGGCGATCACCCGCTCGATTGCGGACCAGGCCCGCACCATCCGCATCCCCGTGCACATGATCGAGACGATCAACAAGATCGTGCGCACGAGCCGCCAGATGCTCAACGAGATCGGCCGCGAGCCGACCCCGGAAGAGCTAGCGGAAAAGCTCGGTATGCCGCTGGAGAAGGTGCGAAAAGTCCTCAAGATCGCCAAGGAGCCGCTATCGCTGGAAACGCCGGTCGGTGACGAAGAGGATTCACATCTCGGCGATTTCATCGAGGACAAGAACGCGATCCTCCCCATCGACGCCGCGATCCAGTCCAATTTGCGCGAGACCACCACGCGCGTGCTGGCGTCCCTGACGCCGCGCGAAGAACGCGTGCTGCGCATGCGCTTCGGCATCGGCATGAACACCGACCACACGCTGGAAGAAGTCGGCCAGCAGTTCTCGGTCACGCGCGAGCGTATCAGGCAGATCGAGGCGAAGGCGCTACGGAAGCTGAAGCATCCGTCGCGGTCGAGGAAGCTGCGGAGCTTCTTGGATAATTGATCGTAGACAGCGATTCAAAGCAAACGGCGGGCCTTGACCCGCCGTTTTTCATTTGTCGTCATTGCGAGCGCGGCGAAGCAATCCAGAGTCTTTCTACGGAGGGTTTTCTGGATTGCTTCGCTGCGCTCGCAATGACGGGAGAGGCTGAAGGCCTATTTCTTCCTCGCCCCCACCCGCTCGATCCGCTTGATCTCCAACGCCGGTCGGCCGCTCTTTTCCGCGATCTCGCGGTCCTGCTCCATGATGAAGCGGCGGGCGGGTTCGTCGCCGTCGAGGCCGCCGAGCAGCTCGGCGGGCACGCGGCGGTTTGAGCGCTGGGAGCCGTCTTCATAGACGACGTTGAAGAAGGCGAATTCGCCTTTCGGGTTGGTTCCGGGTTTCTTGGCCATGGCGGCTTGTCGTCGATCAGGACGCCGCAGTCAAATGACTTTGCGGCTTGCATAGGTGGGCTCCTGCCGAGCGGGGCGAAGCCTCCGCGTTTTCCTTGAAGCCCACACTTGACCTGAGGTTGACCTTGGAGGAACATGAAGCTTTCAATTGCTCCGCTGCATTTTGGGAGCGCGTGATATGCCCAATACGGCCATCGATTATTCCAAGATCTGCTTCGTCATCATGCCGTTCGGTTTGAAGAAAGTCGGCGACAAGGATGTCGATTTCGATGTGATCTACAGTGACATCTTTCTCCCCGCCATTGCCGCGGTCGACCTGCCCGAGGGCGGCAAGCTCGAGCCGCGGCGTACCGATCAGGACTTCTTCACGGCACTGATCACGCAGGACATGTTCGAGTATTTGGAGTACTCGCGCTTCGCGTTGGCCGACCTCAGCGGGCTCAACTTCAACGTCGCCTACGAGCTCGGGGTTCGGCACCGCGCTCGTGAGGCCGGCACGGCGATCTTCCGCCAGGGCAACTCCGCCCCGCCCTTTGATATCGCGTCGATCAAGGCTTTTCCCTACGAATATGCGCCTGCTACGGAGGCCCAGAAATCGCGGGCGCTGATCACGCAGGTGTTGACAGAGTCGCTCAAGCGAAACCGGATCGACAGTCCGGTACGGCAGGCCCTCGACGAGCAGCGGCAGTCTCCGCCGGTCAACGACTTGTTGACACAGGCCGAAAACGAGATCCGCGCCTACAACGTCACCGGCGCGATGGAGATCTATCGCCAAGTGGTTGCGGCCGATCCCAACAATCCGTTGCCGCGGATGAAGCTCGGCCTGTTATGCCGAGACAACGACATATGGGACGAAGCGCTCGAACAATTCACCGCTGCGGCGGCCGCGTCGCCGACCTATAGCGAAGCCTGGCGCGAGAAGGGAGTCGCCGAGAACAAGGTCGCGCAAATCGCCAAACGGCCGCCACTCGATTCCGATCCCGCGCCCGGCGAAACATCCATTCGCGAGGCGATCAGACTCAACCCGAAGGGATTCGACGCTCTCGCCTCCCTTGGCGGCGTCCTCAGACGTGCAGGGCGCCTTGTGCCTGCACTTGCGGCCTATGAGGAGTCGATGAAGGCTTCGGGCGGACATCCGTATCCGCTGCTCAACGCGTTGAAGCTGCGTGCGCAAGTCAACGGACGTCTTGCCCTGTCCGAGTCGGACCAGCTCGCGCTGGCGCGTGCCGCCCGCGTCCGGGAGGCGCAGCTGAAGCAGCAGCCGCCGTTCGATCGACCCTGGTGCTACTTCGATCTGGCGGAGATCAGGCTGTATCAAGGGGATGCCGCTGCCTTTCTCAAGATCGCCAAGGATGGATTTGCGGATCTGGACACGGTCAATTGGCAACGCAAGAGCTTCATCGACGCTATGCGCGGGCTGCTACCCGCAGAGAGTGAGCTTCCGGGATTCAAGACGGGCTTCGAAGAGCTGGAGAAGAAATTGCCGCCGGAGTGACCGAACGGGCCTCCGCTGGTTCAGAGGCGAGGCGCAACGCCCACCGCGTCAAATGCCCTGACACCTCGTGTTCAATCGAAGCATCTTGGAGGAAACGACGATGACCATCTTGGAGTCCGTTGCGGATAGTCAGGCCAAATGGTCGACCGCCGCAAACGGGATGAAGTCGACGATCGATCGCGCGCGGTGGTTTGTCTTCGCTCTGTCGTCACTGGGCGCGGTTCTGGCGGCAGTGGCGAGCCAGCTGCAGGAAGGGAATGCCAATCCCCGCACCTGGGTCGCGATCACGGCAGCAATATGCCTCGCATTCGCGACTTTCTTCACGCACCGCCTGCTGGGCTCCGAGCGCGTCATTGCCTGGGTTCGCTCCCGCGCAATCTCGGAACGCTTGAAGCGTGAGGCCTACCGATATGCGACGAAGACTGCGCCCTATGACGATCCGGCCAAGGCGGACGACGTTCTCCGCGCCGAGCTTCAGAAGATCGATGAAGAGGCCAAAGACTTGCTCGAACAGCAAATCCCGGCCAAGGACCAGGGATCATCGCCGCGCGTTTTTCTTGGGATCGACGAGTATGTGGCGAAGCGCGCGAACAAGCAGATCGCATTCTATGAGAATCGGGCCAAGGAGTACCAGTCGACGGCCTGGCGACTCAGGTCCCTCGAGATGGCTCTGGCGGCAGCCGCGACGCTGCTCACGGCCATTGCCAGCGTCGTTGCCAAGCCGGTTATTCTGGGCGTCCACTTCGATCTCGCCGCCCTTACGGCCGTGCTCACGACCCTCGGCGGCGCCGTCATCGCCCATATCGAGGCGGAGCGTTATAGCTTTCTCGTGGTCACGTATCGCGCAACTGCATTGCAGCTGCAGCGACGCGTGGACGGCGCGAAGCAACCGCTCTCGGACTTCGTCAACGACTGCGAAAATATTCTGGCGGCGGAGAACGCATCCTGGATCGCGAAACAGACCAAGTGAGTTCGATTCCGAGGTCGCAACTCGCATGGCGCTCAATAAACGGCGGGCCGAAGCCCGCCGTTTATCCTGGTCCTCAGCGTCGCCCGGGGCTGGTGGGGTGACAACCTAAAATAGAATTCTATCGATTGCGCCCCGCGATGGCAAGGCAAATCGTGGTGGTGTCGATGTCGCAGCGAGCGCATCGGATCTGTGTTGGTTTTGACGTGTGATGCAGCCCCGCATCGAAACGATTGTTTTGGTTACCAAATCATCCTGTTCATCTTCTTTTTGCGCATGCAATGCGGCTAGAGCGACGCGCTCCGTAAGGAAAGTGCGTTGGCCTGCACCTGTTCCAGAGACATGTCATGACCTGGCCGACGTCCGAGAGGCGCGTGTGATGCAGGATGTCCATCAGGCGGAACGTCATCACCGCGGGACGGCCGAAGCTGATGCCGGGGCGGCCGAGCTCGAACAGCACGTTCACCGCGGGAAGCAAGCCGCGGATGTGCTCGAGCACGCCAGCCATGTCCTCCACGCTGCAGGCGATGAGATGGGCAGCCTGCGCCGGTGCGGCCGCGGGCGTCGGCGGCGCGAGGCCGAGCGCGGCGATCACCTCCTGCTCGATCCATTGCCGCACCACGGCGGGGGCATTGCGGACCTGCTCGGCGGTCAAGGTAATTCCGGTCATGTGCGGCTCTCCTGTTTCGCTCAGTTTAGAAAGCAGGGCGTGAGACAGTTTGATGCGGATCAAGCCTTGCGCTTCAAGCCGTTGCGCTTTGACGCTCGCAGTGTTCCCGGGCATGATCGCGCACTGCTTCGCGCTGGGATTTTGGGGGATTGCTCCACATGCTGAGACTGCTTTTCGCCGCCGCGTTGGTCGTGACTCTGGCCGGCGGGCCGGCGCAGGCCGCCCGCTGCGGCGGCGACTTCAACAGCTTCATTGCCGGCATGGCCGCGGAGGCGCAGGCGGCCGGCGTCTCCGCGAGCGTGACGAGCGCGGCGCTCGGCGGCGTGACGCCTGATGGCGCCGTGCTCGCCTTCGACCGGCGCCAGCGCCACACCTTCAATAAGAGCTTCGAGCAGTATGTCTCGACCCGCGTCGGCCCCGGCCGCATCAATGGCGGACGGGCTCTGCTGCAGCGCCATGCTGCGCTGCTGTCGCGCATCGAGCAGCAGTTCGGCGTGCCCCGCTACATCCTGGTCGCGATCTGGGGGCTGGAGAGCGATTTCGGCAAGGGCGACATGGGCAAGCTGCCGGTGATCCGCACGCTGGCGACACTCGCGCATGATTGCCGCCGCACCGATCTGTTCCAGGGCGAGCTGCTCGCGGCGCTCAAAATCGTGCAGCGCGGCGACCTGCCGCTGCGCGACCTCATCGGCGCCTATGCCGGCGAGATCGGCCAGACCCAGTTCCTGCCGTCGTCCTACATCAAATACGGCGTCGATTTCGACGGCGACGGCCATGTCGACCTCCGCCACAGCGTCCCCGACGTGCTCGCCTCGACCGCGAACCTCTTGCACATGAGCGGCTTCAAGATGGGCCAGCCCTATGGCGAGGGCACCGCCAATTTCGAGGCGATGCGCGAGTGGAACAGGGCGGTGGTCTATCGCAAGACGATCGGGTATTTCGCCGACCGATTGATGGGGCAATAGAGCTTCACATAATCGGTTTCATCGGCCGTTTGACCGGGCGATCCAGTCCGAGATGGTTGTGGTTCGATCGATAAACCGCGGCGTACCGGATTCCCCGCTTTCGCGGGGAAGGACAGCGGAGTGTGAGGTGGCGCCGCTGCGCCTCGTCCCGGTCATGCTTTCCCCGTCGAGTCCAATCGGCGGAACCATCAATCACTTTTTTTGAAATGAAACCGAACCGTTGCCGGCTTCGGGTTTTTAACATGTGTTATGGAGGCATGCATTGGGAGCTGCCGATGGGACAAGCGACGCCATTTCGCGCGACAGCGCTGATCGTTGAGGACGACGCCATGCAGCGGGAGATGCTTTGCGTCCTCCTGGAAGAGAGCGGCTACCAAGTCATCCAGTGCGAGAGCGCCGAGGCGGCGGAGCGCGTCCTCGACACGAGCGCCGGCTCGCTCTGTCTGATGCTGACCGACATCCAGCTTGCCGGCCGCATGAACGGCGTCGAGCTCGCGCACGTGGCCAAGCACCGCAATCCGAAGCTCGATGTCGTCGTCACTTCCGGCCGCCCCTTGAAGCAGCCCTTGCCCGACGGCGCCAAGTTCTGGGCCAAGCCCTGGGCGCCGCTCGACGTGCTGCGCGAGGCCGAGATCGCTCAGCTGTCCTGACGGCTCGCCAGAGAGCTCGCTTTCTCGCCGCGAGCCAGTGGTGATAAGGTCAGCCAATGACCTTGTCCTTCCTGCTCACCTCGCTGATCGTCATCGCTTCGCCCGGCACCGGCGTGCTTTACACGCTGGCCGCGGCGCTGACCCGCGGCTCGCAGGCCAGCATAGCCGCCGCCTTCGGCTGCACGCTCGGAATCGTGCCGCACATGGTGGCGGCGATGCTCGGCCTTGCGGCCGTGCTCCACACCAGCGCGCTTGCCTTCGCCGCGCTGAAATGGTGCGGGGTCGCCTATCTGCTCTACATGTCCTGGCAGGCGCTGCGCGAGGCGGGGACGCTCGCGGTTAGCGGCGAGATCAAGGAGCGATCGAGTGGCCGCGTCATTGTCACCGGCTTTCTGATCAATATCCTCAATCCAAAGCTGTCGATCTTCTTCCTCGCCTTCCTGCCGCAGTTCATCGCGGCGGAGGAGGCCCATGTGCTGGCGCGCATGCTGGAATTGAGCGGCGCCTTCATGGCGATGACCTTTGCGGTGTTCGTCCTCTACGGCTTCCTCGCCGCTGCGGTGCGCGAGCGCGTCATCTCCCGTCCCCGCGTCATGGCCTGGCTGCGGCGCAGCTTTGCCGCCGGCTTCGCCGCGCTCGGCGCCAAGCTGGCGTTTGCCGAGCGGTAGGCGTCTCTTCGCCTCTCCCGCAAGCGTGGGAAGAGGGAGCGAGAGAGCGGAGTGAGGCAATAAAAAAGCGGGCCCGCCGCCCGCCATCTTCAAACCCGATCGATGCCACCCGAAGCCCGGGCGGAGCGAGAACCCCACCCGGGCAAAGAACAGAAGCCTCGTTACTTCTTCTTCGCCTTCTTGGCCTTTTTCGCCTTCTTCTTCGCCGCCTTCTTCGCTTTCTTAGCCATAGTATCCTCTTAAGGGTTAATGGTGGAACGCGACTCGAGGCATGCTCGGCGGAGGGCCAGCCTCGCAACATCCTCGACCACAAACTCAGCAGATTCGGAGCCGGCTGCCCCGCGCTGTCATATCTCCGTCATCGCGTTATCCACAGCTCAGATGCATTTTCGGGTGATTTTGCCGCGCGAATCCGCATCAAGCGTGTCGCGCCGCGACGGCAGCGAAATGCCTAACGATCCGAGAACGCGACTGCGCCGTTCATGAATCCAAAACCAAAGGCGCGCTTTGAAGGATTCCAGTGAGACTCCGTTAAGTGCAACCCGCGCATTCTTCCCCGCAAGAAAACGGGGGCGGGTCATGGACGAACGGCTGCCAGGAATGGGGGACGCGACGCTGCGCGCGCTGCGCTCGCCATGCTGAACGTACCGACACTCTGGACGGTCTTCATCGTCAACTTCCTCGCGCTCGGCCTGATCTGGGCCTACGTGACGCGCTCCTATCCGAAATTCGCGGCTGCGCGGTTCTGGATGGCATCGGCCTTCGTCGGTGCGGCCGGCGCGATGGTCGCCCTGATTGGCCTCTTGGCCATGTCCCCTATGCCGCTTCTGATCGGCGGCGCCGGCATCATCGCGGCGAGCTGCTTCGCCGCAATGGGCATCCAACGCTTCTATGGTCGGCCAGTGTCCTGGCGATTTATGCTCGCGACCGGCGTCTTGAGCCTCTGCGGCGCCGCTTTCTTCAAGTTCGGTTTCGATCACATGCCGCTGCGGATGCTCTGCTACACGCTCGGGCAGTGTTTGCCGCTGTTGCGCTCGCTGGGTCTGTTGCTGTCGCCACCGGAAGGCCGAGTTAGCCCGGGAGCCCGGCTGTCCGGCATCGTCATCACCGCCATGGTCGCGACGTTCTGCACGCGCGTCCTGGGCAACCTGCTCGGCCATGATTTCTCGGCGGTCGCGGGCGGTCAGAACCATGCCGTCATGGTGCTGGGGCTGCTGTTCCTGTCGATGACGCTCAATTTCGGTTTCCTGCTGATGGCGATGGACCGGCTGCGGGGCGAGGTCGCCGACCTTGCGCTGCTCGACGATCTCACCGGCGTTGCCAACCGGCGCCATCTGCTGCAGCGCCTGTCCGAGGAATGCGCCCGATCAGCGCGCAGCGGTGAGCCGTTCTCGCTGCTGGTGATCGACCTCGACGGCTTCAAGACCATCAACGACACCCATGGCCATGCCGCCGGCGATGCCTGCCTCAAGCACTTCACCTTGATGGCGCAGACGCGCCTCCGGCCCGGCGACATGCTCGCCCGCACCGGCGGCGACGAGTTCTGCGTCGTGCTGCCGTCCTCGTCGTTGCGCGAGGCTGCCGCGATCGCCCGCCGCGTGCTCGAGGTCTGCCGTCGGGATGCCGCCGGTTGCACCGGCAGCGACATTCCGATCGCGATCTCGATCGGGGTCGCGCAGTGGGATCGCGGCATCGGAGAATTCCCGGACCGACTGATGGCCAACGCCGACCACGCCCTCTATGCCGCCAAGAAGGACGGCAAGAACGATTTTGCGGTCTATGATCCCGCTCCGCCGCTCGCGCCGGAGCCGATCAGGCTGGCCGAGGGCAAGCGCACATTCGCGTAAAGCCTGCTACGATTGGGGTCCGTCATTGGACCCGCATGATGATGTCCCGCCTGCTCGCGTTCCTCCTCGCCGCACTCTTCTTGACCGCACCAGCCGTTGCAGCCGACGCCGAGCTCGCAAAACTCGCGCGCGCCTCCGGCACGCCCGACATCCCCGGCTTGAAGATCGTCTGGCTGGCGCCATGGGGCGACGTCCGCAACGCAAGAGCCTGGCGCAACATCATCGTGCACCAGACCGAGGGACCAGCGGGCTCGGCGCGCGGCGGCGCGCAAGCGCAGGCGAAGAACCCGACGCGGCGCGGCGTCACGATCTGGGTCGAGACCGACGGCACGGTCTATTGGGCGGTCGCCGAAAACCTGGTGCCGACCCATGGCGACGGCGCCAACCGCAACGACAACAAATACATCGACAACAGGCCGACCTATCGTCAGGTCGTGCGCGACAATTCGATCGGCGTCGAGTTCGCCGGCAACTATCCCGACGTGACGGCGGCCCCGACCGAAGCACAGGTCGCGGCCTGGAAGATCCTCGTCAAGGTGCTGCGCGCGCGCTACGACATCCCGGCTGGTCGCGTCTATGCGCACAACTGGATCGACTACAAGGACGCGCGCTATTGCGAAGGCTGCACGCTCACGACGCTGGCAAGGGAATGGGGAGAGTGAGTTAGTACGGCGTCGGCGGTGCGCTCAAGGTAAGCAACATCTGGGCGCATACGTCTCCTGCAGCGAGCATGGAGCATTGATCCTCTCAAGTCCAAAACAAAAAAGCCGGCGTTGCCGCCGGCTTTTCGTCTCTTTCGATCCGCCAATCTCTGGCGCTGGGCCGTCGTTCAGTGCGCGGCTTCCAGCGCAGCCTGTTCCTGCTTCGCGATCGTGCCCTTGACCGCGGACTGCACCTTCTCGAAGGCGCGGACCTCGATCTGGCGGACGCGTTCGCGCGACACGCCGAACTCGGCGGCGAGGTCCTCCAGCGTCATCGGCTCATCGGCGAGGCGGCGGGCCTCGAAGATGCGGCGTTCGCGCGGGTTGAGCACGCCCATGGCGCCGTTCAGCGCGTCACGGCGATGATCATACTCCTCGTGCTCCGCCATCATGGCTTCCTGGTTGGGCGTGTTGTCGACCAGCCAGTCCTGCCATTCGCCGGCTTCGCCGTCGTCGCGGATCGGCGCGTTGAGCGACGCGTCGCCACCGAGGCGGCGGTTCATGTCGATCACGTCCTGATCGGTGACGCCGAGGCGCTTGGCGATCATCTGCACCTGGTCGGGGCGGAGATCGCCTTCGTCCAGCGCGTTGATCTTGCTCTTCGCCTTGCGCAGGTTGAAGAACAGCTTCTTCTGGTTCGCGGTAGTGCCCATCTTCACGAGCGACCAGGAACGCAGGATGTACTCTTGAATCGACGCCTTGATCCACCACATGGCGTAGGTGGCGAGACGGAACCCCTTCTCGGGTTCGAAACGCTTCACCGCCTGCATCAGGCCGACATTGCCTTCCGAGACGACCTCGGAGATCGGCAGGCCATAGCCGCGATAGCCCATGGCGATCTTGGCCACGAGGCGGAGGTGGCTGGTGACGAGTTGGTGTGCCGCGTCGCGATCGTCATGCTCGCGCCAACGCTTGGCGAGCATGTATTCCTGCTGGGGTTCCAGCATCGGAAACTTGCGGATCTCGGCGAGGTAGCGAGAAAGGCCGGATTCTCCATTGAGGACCGGCAAAGCAGCGGTACGGGCCATAGTGCGCCCTCCAAAGGTTCAGGCCCCCGATAGCGGCGGGCCAGGCAGACGACCGCTGTGTTAAAGCCGGCCGTAGCTGCGATGTTCCGCGTTGATCATTTCAACGCAGGGGCAATATACCCCATCGGGGGGCGGAAAGGGAAGGATTGCTGACGTCACGTCCCCGTGTGGCAGCTATAACTTTTTGTAATGTAAAGACTTTCTGAAGCGGCCTGCGTCATAGCGCCGCTTTGAGGGCGCTTTGAAGGAGAAGCAAATCCTCCGGCAGAGGCGCTTCCCAGTGCAGAAGTTCTCCTGTCCTCGGGTGCTCCAATACCAGCAGGTAAGCATGTAAGGCCTGTCGCCCAAGCGCCGCCAACGCGGCTTGCGACTCGGGGCCGAGCTGGTTGGCTTTGGTCTTGAAATGCGGGCCATAGACGGCATCGCCCATCAGCGGGTGGCCGATATGGGCAAGGTGGACGCGGATCTGATGGGTGCGGCCGGTCTCGAGCTCGCAGGCGAGCAGGGCGGCGACGCCCTTGCCGTCGCGTCCATTGAAGCTCTCAAGAATCTCCCAGTGCGTCACCGCCTCGCGGCCGCCTTGGCGCACCGCCATCTTCTCGCGCGCGTGCGGATGGCGGTCGATCGGCGCATCGACGGTGCCGCGGTGCCGGTTCGGAACGCCCCAGGCGAAGGCCATGTAGCCGCGGCGCATCGCGCCGGTGCGGCCGTGATCGGCGAATTGGGCGGTCAGTGAGGCATGGGCAAGGTCGTTCTTGGCGACCACCATCAGCCCCGTCGTGTCCTTGTCGAGCCGGTGCACGATGCCGGGCCGGCGCACCCCGCCGATGCCCGACAGCGAGGCGCCGCAATGGGCGATCAGCGCGTTCACAAGGGTGCCGGTCTCGTGGCCGGCCGCGGGGTGCACCACCAGCCCCTTGGGCTTGTTGAGGACGACGATGTCGTCGTCCTCGAACACGATATCGAGGGCGATGTCCTCCCCCTTGGGCTCCGCAGGCACCGCCTCCGGCACGTCGATTATGATCGTATCGCCGGATGCGACGTGATAAGCGGGGTCGCGGACCGCGGAGGCCTTCAGGTGCACTGCGCCCGCCAGGATCAGGGCTTTCAGCCTCGATCGCGACAGCTCCGGCAGGCGCGCCGCCAGCACGCGGTCGAGCCGCGCCGAGCCCTCATCGCCGGCGACCACGACCTCCAACCTTTGCGCTGACCCAGAGCTTTCCATGACGACGTCTGATACCGCTGTTCCCGAGCCGACCCCCGAGCAGGCCGCGTTGTTCGCGCGGGTGCGGCGGATGATGCTGATCGCGGGGTTGACCACGGCGCTGGCGATCTGCGCCGTGGTGATCGCGGTGGGCTACCGCCTTTTCAAGTCCGAGGGAAGGGCGGTCGAAGCGGCCAGCGACGTCACCGCCACCCTGCCCAAGGGCGCCAGGATCGTCTCGACCGGCGTCGCCGGCGACCGCCTCGTGGTCACGCTGGATGTCGGCGGGATCATCGAGATCCGCACCTTCGATGCCCACACCTTGAAGCCGGCCGGGAAGCTGAAATTTGCCAATGAGCCGTGAGGTGGGCCGCAGTCGCGACGCATAACTCCGCTGTGGTCCCGGACAAGCGAAGCGCAACTCGGCACCCAAAGCCGCAGGGTTCAGTTAACGAATCCCGTCAGCTCCGATTTGCCTTTGGGCCCCGGGTTTTCGCCAGGACGGCGTTGCCGAAGCCGTTTGAAACCCGTGAATCTCACCTTGCCGCCGGCGGAATTCGCGGCTATGTCGTACCCCTCACGCTCCCTTCGTCTAGCGGTTAGGACGCGGCCCTCTCAAGGCTGAAACAGGGGTTCGATTCCCCTAGGGAGCGCCAGCGCTTTCTTCTTCATTTTGATTTTCCTATCGTTTTCGCTGATTTCCCCAAACTTTTCGAAGGGGTTTGGGGTGTTCTGTTCGCTTTGTGATTTTCAAGCTTCACGATTGCTCGCCGCCCCCCCCCCCCGCGCCGGCGATCAGCTTCACGCGTATAGCGCTCAGCTTCAGCGAGAGTGAGATGGCCGAGCGCGGCCATGATTTCGTGTGCGGTAGCTCCGCGCCTTGTATACTCGAACTCGTCAGCGTCGGCCTGAACCCATGTGATCAAATGGGTGTCCACGCGAGCAGTGCCAACGTTTAGCATTAGCTCGTAGGCGACCCGCTGCTTAGTGCCAAAAAGCCCAGCGGTCTTTCCCCCGAGCGATCGTTTTCTCCGACTTTCCGTAGATGCGTCCCAGCAGCTGCTCTGCGCCACGCCGGCAGTCTTTTGTTGGTCAGCCTCATCCCGGGTCCGGCGGGCCGCGGCTCCTATGCATGTGCCCTTCGGTAGCGCGGCCAGACGCATCTATCGCCTACGATCGGGGGGGCGCAGCAGTGCCGACTATTCGGAGGCGTTCATGGCCGTTGCGCAGGAGCGTTGGCCCTCCATGGACTCCAGCCGCCGCCCCGTTGCCGCATCAAAGAGATGAACCGCCTTGGGGGGCACCGCCAGCCCGATCGCACCGCTGCGATCCAGAGCAAAACCTTTGGGCAGGATGACCGCCAGCTCCTGCGGCCCAACGGAGCAATACGCCGCACGACTACTCCCGAGCTCCTCCACAAGATCGACCGCGCCGGAGAGGGAGCTGTCAGCGCCGCCGGCGTCGATCACAAGGTCCTCTGGGCGGATGCCTAAGACGACCTTCGTTCCAGGTGCCACATCGTAGCCTTCGATCTGGATCGAGGAGTCGGGGATGCCGTCGAGGGTTACCCGACCGGGCCCGGAGACCGTAGCCGGCAGGAGGTTCATCGCCGGTGCGCCCATGAAGCCCGCGACGAAAGTCGATGCCGGCTTGTCGTAGATCTCCGCCGGCGCACCGATTTGCTCAACCCGGCCGCCATTCATCACAATCAGAGTGTCGGCCAGCGTCATGGCCTCGACCTGGTCGTGGGTCACAAAGATCGAGGTGGCCTGGAGCCGCTTGTGCAGTCGCTTGATCTCGATGCGCATTGAGACGCGCAGCTTGGCGTCGAGATTGGAAAGCGGTTCATCGAAGAGGAAGAGCTGCGGCTCGCGGACGATCGCCCGGCCCATGGCGACGCGCTGGCGCTGCCCGCCCGAAAGCTGGGCCGGCCGGCGGTCGAGATAGTCGGAGAGATCGACAATCGCGGCCGCCTCGCGCACGCGCCTCTCGCGCTCGGGCTTGGGCACGCGCGCAATCTTGAGGGGATAGGCGATATTCTCGGCGACCGTCATATGCGGATAGAGCGCGTAGTTCTGGAATACCATGGTGCAGCCGCGGTCGGCGGGGTCGAGATCGTTGACGACCTGGCCGTTGATCGCAATCTCACCCTCGGTGATCTCCTCGAGCCCGGCGATCATGCGCAGCAGGGTGGATTTGCCGCAGCCGGATGGGCCGACGATGACCACAAACTCGCCCTGGTCGATCTCGACGTCGACGCCGTGCAGGACCTGCTTGCCGGCATAGCTCTTGCGGAGCCCGGAGAGGGAGAGCTTCGCCATCACGCATCCTCCAGCAGGCGCGCCTTCAGCCGCGCGATGGTGGCGTCGCTCAGGCCGATTGCGAGGAGATAGGCTTCGACCGAGCCGTGGTTGTCGAGGATATGCGCGATGGTCGCTGCCATGGTCTGCGGCTCGCAGGCCAGCAGCGGGCGCAAGGCCGCGAGATCGGCGTCGCGCTCTTCGGCCTCCGCGATCAGCCGGTCGAGCAGCGGCGCGATCATCAGCTTGGTCAGCGCATAGTCGTCGAGGATGGTCGCGTCGGCGACCCCGGCCAGCGCCAGCAGCAGCGCGGCGACAAGGCCGGTGCGGTCCTTGCCGGCGGTGCAATGGAACAGCACGACGCCCCGCGGCGCCTCAGCGATCAGGGTCAGCACCTGCGAGATCGCGCCGTGCCGTGTGGTTAGCGCCTGGATGTAGAGATCGAGCAGGACGTCGCTGACGGACATGTCGGCCGGCGCCAGCCGCTCGAACAGCGAGACGTTGTGATAGGCGACGGTGGGATGTCCGTGGAACGGGTTGGGGCGGCTCTGCAGCTCGTGATCGTGTCGGAGGTCGATGACGGTGGTGACGCCTTCTCCGGTCAGAGCGGTCATGCCCGCGGCATCGAGATGGTGCAGGCCGTCCGCGCGCAGGATGCGACGCCAACGGGTCTCGGCGGAGCCTGCGGCATAGCCGCCGAGGTCACGGATGTTGAAGGTGCCGGGGATCGGCAGGTGACGCTGGACGGTGATGTACATCAACGGATTCCGGATTTCATGAAGGCCTGCCGCTGCAGGACGACGTAGATGACGAGGATCGGCAGGCTCGCCAGGGTGGAAGCGGCCATCAGCGGAACCCATTGCGTGCCCTCCGAGCTCATGAACATCTGGATGCCGATCTGGACGACGCTGTTCTGCGGCGAGCGCGAGAGCAGCAGCGGCCAGAAATACTCGTTCCAGGTCGAGATGAAGATCAGGATCGCCAGCGAGGCGATGGTGCCGCGCAGATTGGGCGTGACGATCTCCCACAGGATGCGCCAGCTCCGGGCGCCGTCCATGCGCGCTGCCTCCAGCACCTCGCGCGGGAAGGAGCGCATCGACTGCGCCAGCATCAGGATCGCGAGCGCCGCCGCGAAATGCGGCAGGATCAGCGCCAAAAGATTGTCGAGCAGGCCGAGATTGGCGACGAGCAGATAGTTGGGGATCATCACCACCTGGAAGGGCACGAGCCAGGTCAGCGCGATCAGCGTGTAGATCAGCTTGTCGCAGGGAAAGCGCCAGCGCGCGAAGGCATAGGCGGCCAGTAGCCCGGTGAAGAGCTGCACCACGGTGACGGTCGCGGCGACGACCAGCGTGTTGACCAGCATCCGCAGGATCGGGATCGCCTTGAGCGCATAGGAGTAATTGTCGAGCGAGGCCGTGCTCGGCCAGAGCGTGGTCTCGAAGATGGCGTTCGCCGGGCGCAGCGAGGAGACGATCATCCAGTAGACGGGGAACAGGCAGAAGATCGCGAGCACGACCATCACCAGATGGCCGGCGGCGGTGTTCCAGCTCCGGCTCGGCTTCGCCTTGCGCGGGCGGCGGGCCGGCTTCGGCAGAGGCCGGGCCGGCGTGAGCGTCATCGCGTCAGTTGTCATGGAAGGAGTACCTGTCCATCAGGCGCAAGAGCACGAAGGCCAGCGCGCCGAAGCCGAGGAAGAGGATGACGGCCGCGGCAGAGCTCCAGCCCACCGAGAGGGTGGAGAAGCCGAAATCCCATAGGATGTAGAAGATGTTCGTGGTGGAGCCGAGCGGTCCGCCGCCGGTCAGCACATGGATATAGGAGAAGCTCCACTGCGCGCCGAGCAGGATCGTCATCAGCGCCAGGAAGAGGATGGTCGAGCGCAGCAGCGGTAGGCGAATGTCGCGGACGATCTCCCATTTGGAAGCGCCGTCCATGCGGGCGGCCTCGATCAGTGCCGGATTGATGTTGGCGTTGGCCGCCGAGAGGATCAGCGTCGAGAAGCCGATCAGCTTCCAGCCGGTCAGGACGATGATGGTCCAGATCGCGACGGTTGGGTCCTGCAGGAAGCGCACCGGGCGGAAGCCGAAGAGCGTGATCGCCTCGTTGACCATGCCGTGCGCGGGATCGAGCAGCCAGCGCCAGATCGCGGCCGCGACCACGGGCGCGATGATCATCGGCACGAAGATGACGGTGCGGTAGAAATTGCGCGAGCGGGCCGGCAGGTCGTGCGTGTAGATTGCCACCACCGTCGGGACGATGACGGCGAGCGGGACGAGGCCGAGGATGTAGAGGCCAGTGTTGCGCAGCGCCTGCCAGAATTTCGGCAGGGCGAAGATGTTCTGGTAGTTTTCCCAGCCGACGAAGGTCATCGGCGCGCCCGGCAGCATGTTCCAGCGGAAGAAGCTGAGCCGGAAGGCGTCGAGCAGCGGCCAGTAGATCCACAGGATCAGCGTGGCGGCGGCTGGCGCGAGATAGAGCCAGGGCGCGATCCGCCAGGCCGAGGCGCGCCGGGTGGGCGTCGCGGGGCGGGGAAGGCGCAGGGGCTGTGGTGGGGCCTGCACAGGCCCGCTCAAGGTGGCGTCCGACATCATGTCTCTCGGCAGGGCGATGAAACGAACGTGGAAGTCCCGGCCCGCCGCGCATGGCGAGCCGGGGTCCGGGCGATCAGCGCGGCATCAGGGCCTGGGCGTTGTCCTGCGCGGCTTTCATCGCGTCGGCGGGATTCATGCCGCCGAACACGGCCATCTCCGCGCCTTCCATCATCATCTTCTGGATCTGGCGGTAGTTGGGGCCAGGGAAGGAGACCCAAGGCTCCAGCATCGCGAGCTGTTCGAGATTGGGCTTGATCAGCGGGTGCTTCTTGACCCAATCGCCGAGATATTGCGGATCGTCGACGATGTCGGTGCGCAGCGGCAAATAGCCGATCTCGGAGGTGATGACGGTATAGGCCTCTTTCGAGGTCATGAACTTCATCAGCTCCCAGGCGGCGCGGCGCTTGAGCGGATCGCGGCTGAGGATCACCAGCGCGCTGCCCGAATTGTTCGGACGCTGCGGCTTGTCGCCGAAGCGCGGCATGGTGGAGGCGCGCAAGTCGAACTTGCCCTGGGCGCCGCGGACCAAAAAACCCTGGATGGCGGAGGTCTGCAGGTACATCCCGATATTGCCGGCGGCCATGCCCTCCATCGCCGCGTCGATCTCCAGATTGGTGTAGGCCCCGCTGTCGTAGAGATCGCGCAGCATCGCCACCGCCTCGACCGAAGCCGGCTCGGAGAAGGTCAGTTTCTTGCGATCGTCACTCATCAGGCTGCCGTTGTTGGAGCGCAGCACGCCCTGGAACAGCCAGTCACCGGCCGAGGCGCCGAAGATGCCGGTCGCGACGCCGGCTGCCTTCGTCTTCTTGGTGATGGCGAGCGCCGCGGTCTTCACCTCTGCCCAGGTCTTCGGCGGATTGTCCGGGTCGAGCCCGGCCTTCCTGAACAGATCGGCGTTGTAGAACAGCACCGGGGTCGAGAAGGTATAGGCGAGGCCGTAGGTCTTGCCGTCGAGCATGCCGAGCTTCAGCCCGTTGGGCGACATCCCGGCAAAATGAGCCTTGCGCTCCTCCTCCGACACGATGTCCTCCAGCGCCGCGACGCCGAGATTGTCGACGCCGAAGGCGAGGTCGGAGAACACCATCTGCGCCACGTCCGGAATGCGGCCGGCGGCGACATCGGCCTGGACGCGGCTGGTCAATTCGAAGGAGCTGGCGCCGACCGGCTCGACCTTGATCTTAGGATTGACGGCCTCGAACTGGGCGATCAGCCGCTTAGTCGCCTCGGCGCCGATGCCGGCCGAGGCGAGGTTGTAGTTGTAGTAGCTGATCGTCACAGGGCGGTCGACGGTCGCAGGGACGTTCTGAGCGAGAGCCGGAAGCACGGCGCCTGCCGCCAGGAGCGCGAGCGCGCCCCGCAGGAAGGATCTGACGTTCATGATCATGGTTCCTGTGAGGTGGGTCATTCGGCGGCCAGCGTCTGGGCTTGGGCCTCAGCTTCGGCCTCGTAGCGCTTGATGATCTCGGCCATGCCGGAGAAGCTGTGAACCTTGAGCTCGCGGCGCTCGGCCGGCTGCGGCACGAAGGAGATCGTCAGCCCGGAGGAGCGCACGGTGCCGATCGCGAAGGAGGCGCCGGAGACCATGCGCAGTTCCTCATGCAGCCGCAGCACGTCGGTGGCGGCATGCTGGCCGATGCCGACGATCACCGGGATACCGTGCCAGTTGCTGACGCGGTCGTAATGCATATGGCCACAGAGGATGCCGAGCACGTTGCGGCGGCCGTCGAGCACCGCGCGGAGCGCCTCTGTATCGGTGAAGGAGAGTGCCTCCCATTCCAGGTCGGGCCGGTCGGCATCGAGTGCCGGCGCATGGTGCATCGCGATCAGCTTCGGCAGTCCCGGCTCGCGGTCGAGCTCGGCCGCCAACCAGTCGAGCTGCCCCGGTTCGAAATGCCCACCGATCTTGTAGGGCGTGCTGGTGTCGACCAGGATCACATGGATGCCGTCGATCACCGCAGAATGGTCGTAAGGGACGGACAGATCCTTGGTCCGGCCGAGCATGGCAGGATAGAAGCCCTGGCGCTTGTCGTGGTTGCCGAGGGTGAAGAGCACCGGCATGTCGAGCGCGGCCTCGGCCAGGATGGCCTTGAGCTGCTCGTAGCTCCCGATGTCGCCCCGATTGGTCAGGTCGCCGCTGGCGATCACGAAGCTCGGCTTCGGCTCGATGCGCTTCACATCGGCGAGGATCGCCCGCAGCGTGGCGGTGGTGTCGGAATAGAGATGGTCGTCCTGCACGGCGGGGTCGCCGATGTGCAGGTCGGTGAGGTGGACGAAGGTCAGCGGATGCGACATGGCGGGGCTCTGCGTCAAATCGAGGGGCGCAGACGGATACGTTTGTTGAAGGCAGCGTATTCGCTCTTGCGCGAGGGCGGCGGCACCCTATCTAGGCATCATGACAACCGAATGAACGTTCATTCAATCATGCATGCCATCGTTTTCGACAAGCGCGAGCGGATCCTGGCCGCCACCGCCAAGCTCATCGTTCGCAACGGCCTGCAATGCTCGATGGCGGAGATCGCCTCGACGGCCGGCGTGGCCACCGGCTCACTTTACACCTACTTCAAATCGAAGGACGACCTAGTCCGCGGCGTCTATGCGCAGCTGACCGAAGCTATCGTCGCGGCGCTGATCGTCGAGCACGATGCCGCGACTTCGCCCGAGGCGCGGCTGCGCCGTTATATCGAGGATTATATCGCCTTCGTCTGGACGGATGCCGACCGGGCGCTGCTGTTCGAATATCTCTCGAACGTGCCGATCGTCCCCGCCGCCGAGATGCTGCAGATCTTCGCGCCAGTCATCGCTTTCACCAACAAGACCATCCGGGAGGCGCGTGAGGCCGGCGTGCTGCGCGATTTCGGAACCCACGACATGGGCGCCTTCATCGGCGGCGGCCTGCGCAACACCTTGAAATGGATGCGCGCCCGCGGCGAGGAACTCAGCCCGGAAAGGCGCCGGCAACTTGCGGCGATGTGCTGGTCGGCGATCGCTGCGGAGCCCGAGGCGATCGGCGAGGACTGACCGCGTCTGGCGTTACCGCCCTAACTACGAATGACGGCGCGAGTAACCGAACTCGCGAGCTGAGTTCCGCCCGTGACGCCCGTCGGGCGCGTCGCGCATCATCATCGTAAGGGGGGCGCGCCTGGCACTCGTTTCGGGAGCTGTTCGCGTTTCGAGTGACGAGCTCCGCGTGCCAACCATGTGCTCCATTTCTTCAAGGTTTCTTCAAAAGCCGGTCGAGAATTGAGGCGCATAGTACCGAGCGTGAACGAACTAAGCGATTGAAAATACGTCGTTTATTGACGTTCGCCGGTGTTCGCCAACACCAACGTACGAGATGCAATTCTCTCAAGGCTGAAACAGGGATTCGATTCCCCCCAGGGAGCGCCAGATAATCCTAAGCCATTGAAAACCTGCACACTCTAGGCGACCATGTGAACCTGGAGAGACTGCCCTGCCACATGCGTAGTCTCACAAGGTGGTCCGCAATGGCCCTCGCAGTCGCAACATGGCAATCCTGATCCCGAGTCTCGGCTTCGCGCGCTTCGACAGCCGTGGCGAGCTTCGATTGGCCGAGCGGCTCAAGGACTTCCTCGAAGACAACACCGTCGTCTGGCACAACCTCCCGGTTGGCCCTCTCAACCGGCATCCGGATTTCATTATCGTTCATCCCGCGAACGGTTTGCTCGTGCTCGAGGTGAAAGACTGGCGGCTGGAGACGATCGTTTCGGCGGACAAGACGAAGGTCGAGTTGCTGACAAGTCGTGGTGTCGTGCGGGAGAGTAATCCGCTCGAGCGGGCTCGCAAGTACACGTTCGAGGTCGTGCGCACACTGGAGCGCGACGGGCAATTGTTGTTTCCGCCCGGTCATCGCTTCGCGGGCCGGGCCATTGTTCCGTTCGGCTTCGGGACCGTGTTCACCAACATCACGCGCAGGCAGTTCGACCAGACCGATCTCAAGGAGGTGTTCGCCGAGCACCTCTGTCTGTTCAAGGACGAAATGACGGAGGGCGCCGATCCCGAGGAATTCCGGGCCAGATTGTGGCGCATGGTTCATCCGCGTCTCGGAGACCCCCTATCCATGCCGCAGTTCGACCGCCTGCGGGCGCTGCTCTTTCCGGAAATCCGCATACGGCAGATCGCCCTGCCTCTGGACGACGCGCCTCGGGCCGATCCTTCGGACCGGACGCTTGCGGTCATGGACCTGCATCAGGAGCAGTTCGCGCGCAGTCTGGGAGAAGGGCATCGAATCATTCGCGGCGTCGCCGGATCGGGCAAGACGCTGATCCTGGCATTTCGGGCCGAGTATCTGGCACGTGCGGCGGCAAAGCCGGTGCTGATCCTGTGTTACGCCAACGGCATCGCCGGGCGGCTCGAGGACGCCATGCAGAGCAGGGGCGTGGAGCACCGCGTTCAGGTTCTCACCTTTCATTCCTGGTGTTACCGGATGCTGCGGACTTATGGGATTCCGGCCCCCTCCGAGCGAGACTATCCTGACTACGCAGAACGCCTGGCTGCGAGCGTGTCGGAGGTCGTGAAGGCCGTCGATCAAGGCCACATCCCAATGGAGCAGTACGACGCTGTCCTGATCGACGAGGCGCACGACTTCGAGCCGCAATGGCTCGCGCTGGCGGCCAAGATGGTGAACCCGCGCACGAAGGCGCTGATGGTCGTCTACGACGATATTCAGGCCATCTATAAAGGACGTGAGCGCCCGGTGTGGAGTCAGCTCGGGATCGAGGCGAAGGGCAGAACGACCGTGTTGAAAGTCAACTATCGCAACACGGCGCAAATCGTTGCCTTCGCACGACGCTTCGCTGCAGACGTCATTGGCGCTCCCGGCGTCACGGCCGACGATGAGCACGCCATCCTGTTGCCCGAGGATGCGGGTCGGCAGGGACTGGAGCCCGCGGTGCGGCGTTGCGTGAGCATCGACGCAGAAGCTCACTGCGTCGCCGAGTGGTTTCTCGACCGGAAGAAAGCCGGGTACGAGTGGTCGCAGATGGCGTGTCTCTACCCGGAGCACTGGATCGGCGGGCGGGTCGCGCAGATCCTCGCCAGGCATGACGTGCCGATCGATATGGCCAAGGACAATCGCAACAGGGTTTCGGTCAAGCGCGTCGCCGTGCGGTTCCTGAGCATGCACACCGCGAAAGGACTGGAGTTTCCGTGCGTCGCCATTGCCGGCTTGGGCTTGCTCGGCCGCCACGGCGAGACCGTGGAGGAATGTGTCCGGCTGACCTATGTCGGGGTGACCCGGGCGACTCACGAAGCGCTGCTGACGTATTCGAGCGAGTCGGCATTGGTGCAGCGTTTGATAGCGTAGAGCATGTTGGTATCGACGCGAACCACATCGGTCGTTCGTCGCCTGCTTTTAAACAACGCGCTCCGTCGAAATTAAATCCTGATCATTAGTTTTCAGTTCTCCTGATGGGGCGGCAAAGAACCAGATCAAGTCGGACTGAGCCGCGACGTATCGAACCGCATGAAACTTAGTCTGCGCGTGCATTGCTCAAGGGGATGAACACAACATGGCAATTGCTGGATTTCCAGACGCGAATAGCACCGGTCTTCCTAGTGGCGTTATTCCGACTCCATCGGGCGACGTGACTGTCACTCAGCCAGGTACCGTAATCGACGCTCTCGATGTCAAAGGCACGATTTCGGTCCAGGCCGATAACGTCACGATTGAGAATAGCCGCATCACGTCCAGCGATTGGACCGGCATCTGGATCAAGGATGGCGTTGCAGGAACTGTCGTCAAGGATAGCGAGATTATAAACGTTGGAAGCAGCCCAAATGGCGCGAACGGCATTGTCGGGTCCGGCACATTCCTGCGCAACGATATCCATGACGTGGAGAACGGTATTATTGTTACAGGCTCGAGCCTCGTCCAAGACAATTATATCCACCACATGAATGCGCCGAATGTGCGTCTCGGCACGTCATTGGGTGGCCCGCACTACGATGGTATCGAGATCGACGGCGGCGTTTCAGACGTCGTCATTCGGCACAACACGGTCATCAACGAGAACAGCTACGTGTCGGCCGTGATGATCATTCAATAATGACTTCGGTGAGTTCAGCAAGAGCGTGTTCGACAGTTTTGCGAGCGTTCTCTCCCACGCGGCCCAGTCAGGCCACGACGTCGTTATCGCGGCGGGGAGCGACACCCTCACGCTGAAGAACACCCAGCTCGACAAGCTGAACAGCCACGACTTCCACTTCGCGTAAGCAGATGGGACGAACTGCTTAGCGAGCGCCAAGAGCCAGCTAGCCGGCGGCGGTGTTGCCGCCGGCTAGCGGCGCCGTGGCGACACCGCCACCCGGAGGGCCGCGTTTGCTCAAAGCGCGACGCGGTGGTCTGAAAAGATCCTGCTCAAGCAATGACCTGAAGCGCGGCAACGATTCATCCCAATCTGATCGCGCCCTAGCTGCGCAAGTGCGCGCCCTTACGCCGTGGTGCCGTCGATCGAGCGGCGGATCACGCGCTGCACTTCCGCATTCGACAAGAACAGGTCGTGGTTGATGATGCCCCAGCCTTCCTGGGAGGCATCGACCACGCGCACGCCGAGCCGCGCGATGGTGGCCTTCTCGGCGGCGCCGACCCGGGTCATTCCCCCGGCGATCTGCCCCGACAGCGCCAGTGCACGATCGTTCGTCGAGGCAATCACGGTGATTTTGCCGGTTAGCGGACCGATGCGCTGGATTGACGACGAGAACACGTCCATATCGATGTCGGGCGAGGCAAACACCACAGCGCCGATCTTGCTCGTGACTGTATCGCCGTATCGGGCATAAAGCTGACGCAGGCTTTCGAGCGTCAGCATCGTTCCCATGCTGTGCGCAACGATGTGCACGCGGCCGCCGCCTGGCGCCGAGACGAGCGCGGAGAGCACGCGTTCGAAAGCGTCGCGAGACCACATCGCGCTGTCGCGGTCATAGGCGTAGTCGAACAGTCCGGCCTTGGACGGCCAGGAGAACACCATGGTCCGGCCGCGGAACTTGATTCCGTCGGAGAGATGGACGCCATCCAGCACCGCCGTCTCGAATGTCTGCTTGAAGCCGTGCACATAGATCAGCACGTCCCCTGCGCCGGCCTGCGCAGCGAGATCGCCGGCGTCGGTCGACACCGGTTCGATCCGGTCGAGACGCCAATCGTCGAGTCCAACCGAGGCGAGAGAAAGACGGCTCTCGTCCGGGGCCACCAGCTTCGCCCGCGCGACCGTCATGCTCGTCGCGCGCTCCGGCCCGAACCAGGGTTTGGTGCGGCCGTTCACGGGCTTACGCGTGGTGACGACGAGCAATGTGGGGTCAACGGACAGCGACGAGGCGTCGAAGCGTGCGCCGGTCGCACCCAAGCCGGCGCATCCGCCCAGCGCGAGTGCGCTTCCTGCCGACACGAGTCCGCCAAGAAGCGCGCGGCGCGAAACAGAATGACGGGAGTCGCGTTGCAGAAGACGTCGGACGATCACACGGAACCTCGGGAACTTTGCCCACCGTAACGCCGCCCCGCCCAGCTCCCTGAATGACAATGGGGGCGAGAAGACGGCAGAGCCAGTTTCGCACTCGGCAGCGTGGACATGGCGTCCACGTTCCCGCCGCAGGACTTGCGAGCGTCCGGCGAAGTTCCAACCGTGTCCGAGCGGGGACGTCAGATCAGCCCACGATTTCGATCTCATGCAGCGCGCACCGCTCGCGCAAGGCCTGCTCTATCGCCTTATTCTCGTATGCATGCCATCGATCGATCGCACCTCGTCTGGCGAGCAGGGCCTTTAATTTCGGGTAAGCGCCTCGCTTGCTGAAGAAATAACGGGCGTCGTCGAAATCATCAGGCAGACACTCGCGGGCAAAATCGAGCGTGAAGCGGAGCATAGCTCGGGCAAATCCTGCCGCGAGGATGCGGGCGCGTGTCTGCGATCCCCTAAATGGCCTTCCGCTGAAGCATGATGCATCGGCCTTCGTGAAGGTGGTCGTTGCCCCCGGAATCTGCCTTGATGCGATTTCAAGGCGGAGGAGTGGCGAGATGAGCGGATTGGTGATCTCTGGCGGCCGGGTGGTGGATCCCGCGAGCGGGATGGACGCCGTTGGTGATGTGGCGGTGGTGGACGGCAAGATCGCCGCGGTCGGCACGGGCCTCGGCGGCGCCGAGCGGATGATCGACGCGACCGGGCTTGTGGTGGCCCCGGGCTTCATCGACCTGCATGCGCATGGACAGTCGATTCCGGCCGACCGCATGCAGGCGTTCGACGGCGTCACGACGACGCTCGATCTCGAGGCCGGCGTGCTGCCGGTCGCATCCTGGTATGAGCGCCAGGCGCGGAAGGGCCGCGTGCTGAACTATGGCGCAGCCACCAACTGGGCCTTCGCGCGCATCGGCGCGATGACCGGCTCCAATGCGGAGAGCTCGCTGGAGGCGTTCGGCAACGCCATGCGCGATCGCCGCTGGATGGACAATGTCGCAACCGATGCGGAGGTATCAGGCATCCTCGAGCGTCTCACCCGCGGCCTCAACGAAGGCGGCATCGGCATCGGCATTCTGAACGCCTATGCGCCGGGCGCCGGCGTCCAGGAGCTGACGGCGGTGTGCCAGCTGGCTGCGGCCAAGGACGTGCCGACTTTCACCCATGTCGCCTTCATGTCGCGCATCGACCCCGAAAGCGCGGCGGAGGCCTATATCCGCCTGATCGGCTATGCCGGCGCCACCGGCGCGCACATGCACATCTGCCATTTCAACTCGTCGAGCAAGACCGACGTCGAGCGCTGCCGCGTGCTGATCGAAAAGGCGCAGGCGCAGGGGCTGCCGATCACGGTCGAAGCCTATCCTTACGGCACCGGCTCGACCGTGCTGGCCGCCGCCTTCTTCAGTGATCCGGAGTTCGTCGAGCGCAACGGCACCGGCTACGATTCCGTCCAGCGCGTGACCGACGGCTACCGCTTCCACGACCGCGAGCAGCTGCTCAAGGCGCAGGCCGAAGAGCCGTCCTCGCTGGTGCTCTGGCACATCCTCGACACCGAGAACAATGCGCATCACCGCGACCTGCTCGACATGTCGGTGCTCTATCCCGGCGGCGCGATTGCCTCCGACGCGATGCCATGGACGCTCTCCGACGGCACCACCTATGCCGGCGATGCCTGGCCGCTGCCGGATGATGCCACCTCGCATCCGCGCTCGGCCGGCTGCTTCACGAAATTCATCCGCGAATGGGTGCGCGAGCGCAAGACCGTGTCGCTGCTGGAGGGCGTGCGCAAATGCGCACTGATCCCCGCGGAGATCCTCTCGCAGAGCACGCCCGCGATGCGGGCCAAGGGCCGGCTTGCGAAAGGCGCGGATGCCGACGTCGTCGTGTTCGATTACGAGAAGCTCTCGGACCGCGCGACCTTCACGGCGATGAACCGTCCCTCCGAAGGCGTGCGGCATCTGATTGTCAGCGGCGAGGTGCTGATCAGCGATGGCGTGCTTGATGTGGCGGCGCGGCCGGGTAAGCCCGTGCGCCGCCCTGTCGTTGAGGGCTGACCCATGCAGGTCCCCATTCTCCTGGTGACGGGCTTTTTGGGGGCCGGCAAGACCACGGTCGTGAACCATCTGCTGGCGCATGCTGAGGGGCGGCGCATCGCCGCCGTGGTCAACGATTTCGGCGCGATCAACATCGATGCGGAGCTGATCGCGGGCGCGAGCGATGGCGTGGTCAGCCTCAGCAATGGATGCATCTGCTGCTCGCTCGAGGGCGATCTGTTGCGCACGCTCTCGACGCTGCTGCGGCGAGATCCCAAGCCCGAGTATATCGTCATCGAAACCAGCGGCGTCGCCGATCCCGCCGACATCGTGCGCAATCTGATGGACCCGGTGATCCTGCGCGAGGCGCCGCTGGAGACGGTGCTCTGCGTGATGGATGCGACGGCGCCGGCAACGGCCCTGGATGACGCGCTGCTGCGGTCGCAGTTGCGCGTCGCCGATATCGTCGCGTTGAGCAAGCTGGATCTGGCGGATGCGGGCGCGGGGGCGCGGATGCGCGCGGCCATCCGCGCGCTGCGTGTTCCCGCCGTGGTGGTTGATGCAAACCACGGCGAGATTCCGGCCGCGCTGCTGTTCCCTGCGAATGCCGATCGCGCGCCCGCGCCGCGCGAGGTCGGCCCGCGCCGGCCGGCGGAAGAACGCTTCGAGACGCTGAGCTGGATCTCGGACAAGCCGGTCTCGCTGCCCCGCCTGCAGCAGGCCATCAACCGATTGGCGCCAAAGCTGGCGCGCGCCAAAGGCCTGTTCGAGACCGTCGAGCAGCCCGGCCGCATGATGGTGTTCCAGTTCGCGGCCGGCCGCGCGACGCTGGCACCCGGCGATGCGCCGGCGCCGGGCGTGCCGCGATCACGCATCGTCTTCATCGCCGAGCTCGGCGTTCTCTCGAAGGCGCAGCTCGACGCGATCATGGAGGCGTGCGTTGATGGGGTGTGAAGCCCGCGTCGTGTCTCAATCCTCCACGGACAATCCATCCCCATGGACATACCATTCGGCGCGCGATGACCACTGCACATGCCGGTCGGGTGTCGCATCCAGCTTCTCGTCGAACGCGCCGGCATGGATGATCGCCTCGCGCCCGCTGCGAGTCAAATGCGGCATCGGGCTGCCGCAGATCTTGCAGAACGCGGTGGCAAAGCTTCGCGCATTGGGCAGATCGAAGCGCGCGACGGATGCTTCACCGCGCAGCCATCGCAGCGCCTGCGCCTTCACGATGACCTCGCAGGAATGCGCCGTTCCTGTCGCCTTGCGGCAGCGCGAGCAGTGGCAGTTGAGGAAACGGTCGAACGGACCATCGACCTCGAAGGCGACCTCTCCGCACAGGCAGCTGCCGCGGAACACCACCATCTCATTCAACCTCCGGCTCGGCCGGTGCCTTCGTCCGTCTCGTCCGGGGAGCGCCGTGGGCGCCGCGCAGTCGGATCATCGTATCGATCTCCGCACCCCATCAGAGCCTTCCGGCGATCAATTCTCAAGAGGAGATATGCGACCAGAGCCTGTCAAAGCTCAGCAGAACGCAACCGCGCCAGCGTCGCCGCGTCCTCCTTGTCGGAGCCGACGAACTGGCAAACGAGTGAGGCGAGCTCACCCGGCTGCTTGCGCCGTGCGACCGCAAGCAGGCGCATCAAGCCCGCCTGGTCAATGCAGCGTGGGGCTTCCGACCAGCCAGCTCTTCATCGCCATCATCCGGTCATGCTCGAAAGACCGCAGGTGCCGGTCGGGCAGGATGAGACCGGCCATGCGGAAGATCGTTGCAAGCCCCTGGACCGGCGCGAGCGCCCAATCGGCGCCGACCGGTAGCAGCCAGCGCTCGAACTGCTCGCGCGCGACATCGATGCGGTCCCGCTGCGCCGCGGCGATGGCGCGCAGAATTCCGTGCTCGCCGTCCGACATGCGGGGACAAGTCGGGCAATGCACTTCGATGGCGGTATGGGCCGTGCAGGCGAAGATCTCGATGATGGACTCCAGCGACGGCACGGCATCGCCGACGCAAAAATGGTCGTACACCTCCTTGATATCGGCCGCGGTCGGAACGGCGCCTCCGCTGCGTGCCTTCGCCTGAATCCCCAGATGAAGAGCCGCTCCGCCGCGCTCAGCGCAGGGAGCTCGAGGACCCTGGTATGTGTCGATTGATGCATTGAGCCTCTGGCCTTTGGCTGCGCTCACGCCGGAGTTGGCGCGGATGATCTGCGCCGATCGTTCTGCCAGAGACCTCATCAAGTCAACGCTCGGAGAGGCGACGTCGAGGTGTTCTAGATTGGAAGAATTCGTATCTCTGATGCAGTCAGTCTCGCTTGCCTCGATGCCGTCTCCGGCACCGGGCAGGTCTCGCAAAACATCTCCGGCCTCACCGACGCCACGGCGGCGACCGGCGAGGCCGCCGGCCTCGTCCTGCAATCGAGTGGCCGGCTGGCGCAGAAGCTGCAATCGCTCGAAACCGAGGTCAGCGCCTTCGTTGCAGGCGTGCGGGCTAGCGAAAGAGCGCTGCGAGACGTCTGGTATTTCCGCGTCGCGGCATCGGCCGCGACGCGGTGCTGTTTTTCTTGACATGACCTCTGCCGTGCTCGACCTGTAGCGATGTCGATCGACGGCACCTGCGTGCCTTCGCGAGAAGAAAAGCAACACGGGAAGGACGTCATGAACGTGGGCCTCGACGAGAAGGACTACCTCGCCACCCTGCGCGGTTTGTGGGACAAGGCCTGGCCGCGGGGCATGCCGCGCTCGCCGAACTATCTGCACGGCGAAGTTCCCTTGACGGAATATCTGCGCGCCTGGGCAAAGCGCAGTCCCGAGCGGCCCGCGGTGATCTTTTACGGTCACGTCACCACCTATGCCGATCTCGACCGGCAGAGCGATCGCTTCGCGGCGCTGCTCGAGGCCAAGGGCGTGCGCAAGGGCGATCGCGTCGCCGTGTTCCTGCCGAACTGCCCGCAATTCCACATCGTGTTCTTCGGTATCTTGAAGCTCGGTGCGGTCCATGTCCCCGTCAGCCCGCTGTCGCGCGCGTTCGAGCTGTCTTACGAGCTCAACGACACCCAGGCCGAAGTGATCGTCGCGCTCGACCAGCTCATCCCGGTCGTCGAGCAGGTCCGCGGCGAGGTGCGCCTGCGCGAAATCATCGTCACCAGCTTTGCCGACGTCGTTCCGCCAGCGCCTGCGTTTCCCGCGCCTGACTCGATCCGCACACCGCGCATCGCGGTACCGGGCGCAACCGATCTGTTGACCGCGCTCGCGGCAATGCCCGCGCCAACCCCGCTGCCGCCACCGGATCTCGATGATGTCGCGGCGCTCAACTACACCGGCGGCACCACTGGCATGCCCAAGGGCTGCGTCCATACCCATCGCGACATGGTCTACACCGCCGCCGCCAATTACGGCATCTCGGTGCTGTCGGACGAGAGCAGCGTGTTTCTGTCGTTCTTCCCGGAGTTCTGGATCGCGGGCGAGAATTTCGGCTTGATCTTCCCGCTGTTCTCTGGCGCGACGCTGGTTTTGCTCGCGCGCTGGGACGCCGTCGGCGTGATGGCGCGATCGACAAGTACAAGGTCACGATCACCGCGATGCCGGTCGACGGTGCGGTCGAGCTGATGGATCATCCGCGCTGGCGCGAGTTCGACCTGTCGTCCCTGAAGCAGGTGCGCGTCGTCTCCTTCGTCAAGAAGCTCAATGCCGACTATCGCAGGCGCTGGAAGGATCTCACCGGCACGATCCTGATGGAGGCGGCCTGGGGCATGACCGAGACCCACACGTCCAACACGTTCACGGCGGGCTTCCAGGACGATGATTTCGATCTCAACAGCCAGCCGATCTTCGTCGGCCTGCCGGTCCCCGGCGCCGAGTTCAAGATCACCGATTTCGAAACCGGCGCGCTGCCGCCGCTCGGCGCGGAAGGCGAGATCCGCGTGCGGACGCCGTCGCTGCTCAAGAGCTACTGGAACAAGCCGGAGGCCACCGCGGAGTCGCTCGTCGACGGCTGGCTGCGCACGGGCGATATCGGCACCATCGACAAGGACGGTTTTCTGCACTTCCTCGGCCGCCGCAAGGAGATGCTGAAGGTCAAGGGCATGAGCGTGTTTCCGCCGGAGATCGAGGCGCTGCTCGGCCAGCATCCGAAGGTGCTGGGCTCCGGTGTGGTCGGGCGCGACGACCCTGATAAGGGCCAGGTGCCGGTGGCCTATATCCAGCTCAAGCCGGAGGCGGTAGGCACCATCTCCGCGGAAGACCTGCGCGCCTGGTGCGCCGAGCGCATGGCCGTCTACAAGGTCCCGGAAGTGCGTATTATCGAAGCCCTGCCACTGACGGCGACGGGCAAGGTGAAGAAGCAAGACCTCAATCCCAACCTGCCCGCTGCCGTTTGAGTGAGAGACCACGATGTCGTTCAAGAAGCTCCTGATTGCCAATCGCGGCGAGATCGCCATCCGCATCGCGCGCGCGGCGGCCGACGCCGGCATCGCGACGGTTGCGATCCACCCCGCCGACGATGCGCTGTCGCTGCACGTGCGCGTTGCCGACGAAGCGGTCGAAATCCCCGGCCGCGGCGCCCGGGCCTATCTCGATATCGATGCGGTGGCGAAGACGGCGACGGCGGCTGGCTGCGATGCCGTGCATCCCGGCTACGGCTTTCTCAGCGAGAACGCGGCATTCGCCGAGGCTTGCAGCGATGCGGGCATCGTTTTCGTCGGGCCGAAGGCCGCGGCGCTCGAACTGTTCGGTGACAAGGTTGCGGCACGGCAACTGGCAAAGCGCTGCGGCGTCCCCATCATCGCCGGCACCAGCGGGCCGTCCTCGCTGGAGGAGATTTCGGCGTTCTTCACTTCTCTGGGCAGCAAGGCGGCGATCGTGATCAAGGCGATGGCAGGCGGTGGCGGCCGCGGCATGCGCGTGGTCGAGAACGCGTCCGATCTCGCGGAAGCCTATGTGCGCTGCCAGTCGGAGGCGAAGGCGGCATTCGGCTTCGACGGCGTCTACGCCGAGCGGCTGATCCGGCAGGCGCGCCATATCGAGGTGCAGATCATCGGCGACCGCCATGGCGCGATCTCCCATCTCTGGGAGCGCGAATGCACCATCCAGCGGCGGCACCAGAAGCTGATCGAAGTGGCGCCGAGCCCTTCGCTGAGCGATGCCCTGCGCGGCCGTATCATCGAGGCGGCGAAGCAGCTCGCGGCAGCCGCGTCCTACGATAGTCTCGGTACATTCGAATTCCTGATCGACGGCACCGCCGAAGACAGCTTTGCCTTCATCGAGGCTAATCCGCGGCTCCAGGTCGAGCATACCGTGACGGAAGAGGTGCTCGGGCTCGACCTCGTCCGCGCCCAGCTCGCGGTCGCTGCAGGCAGCACGCTGGCCTCGCTGGGTCTTGCGCAGGGTTCGATCCCCGAGCCGCACGGCTATGCCATGCAGCTCCGCGTCAACATGGAGACGCTGGACGAGACCGGCGCGACGCATCCGACCGGCGGCGTGCTTGCCGTGTTCGAGCCGCCGTCGGGCCCAGGCGTCCGCGTCGATAGTTTTGGCTATGCCGGCTACAAGACCAGCGCAGCTTTCGATTCGCTGCTGGCGAAAGTCATCGTGCATACGCCGGGCGAGGCCTGGCATGACGTGGTCGCCAAGGCTTCGCGTGCCTTGCGCGAGTTCCGGATCGACGGCGTCGTCACCAACATCGCCTTCCTCCAGGCCGTGCTCGCGCATCCCGATTTCAGGACCAACCGCATCGCGACCGATTTCATCGATCGCAACATCGCAAGACTTGTCGAAGCCGCCGATGGCGCAGCCAAGCCGCTTTACTTCGCTGCGACCGAGCGAAGCGGCACGCTCGCCGCTGAGGCGCACGTCGCGCAAGTCGTACCCGAAGGCGCGGTGATGGTTGCGGCGCCGCTGCAAGGGACCATCGTCACCATTCAGGTGAAGGAAGGCGAGATCGTCCGCCCCGGCCAGCAACTCGCCGTGATCGAATCCATGAAGATGGAGCATCTGATCATGGCCGAGCAGGGCGGCCGCGTCATGAAGCTCGTCGCCGGCGATGGCGTTACGCTGCTGCATGGCGAGCCGATCCTGTATCTCGAGCCGCTCGACGTCGCGGCTGATAGCGCGGCGGCGGAATCGGAGATCGATCTCGACCACATCCGCCCTGATCTTGCCGAGCTGATCGCGCGCCAGGCCAACACGCTTGACGAGAACCGCCCGGCTGCGGTCGAGCGCCGCCGCAACACCAACCAGCGCACCGCGCGCGAGAACATCGCACAGCTCGTCGACGACGGCTCCTTCATGGAGTATGGCAGTCTCGCGATCGCGGCACAGCGCCGCCGCCGCAAGCTCGACGACCTCATCAAGAACACGCCGGCCGACGGCCTGGTCATGGGCGTTGCCACGGTCAATGCCGAGAAGTTCGGCGCCGAAGGCGGCCGCTGCATCGTCCTGGCGTATGACTATACCGTGCTCGCGGGCACGCAGGGCCACATGAATCACAAGAAGATCGACCGCATGCTGACGCTCGCGGAAGACTGGCGCGTGCCGCTGGTGTTCTATGCGGAAGGCGGCGGCGGCCGACCCGGCGATACCGACCGGCTCGGGATGACCGGCCTCGACGGTCCGTCCTTCGTGCAGTTCGCAAGACTGTCGGGCCTTGTGCCGGTGATTGGCGTGGTCTCCGGCTATTGCTTTGCCGGCAACGCGGCGATGCTCGGCTGCTGCGACGTCATCATCGCCACCAAAAACGCTTCGATCGGCATGGGCGGTCCCGCGATGATCGAGGGCGGCGGGCTCGGCGTCTATCACCCGGCCGAGGTGGGCCCGGTTTCGTTCCAGTCGCCGAACGGCGTCATCGATATATTGGTCGAGGACGAGGAAGAGGCGACGCGCGTCGCGCAGAAATATCTGTCCTATTTCCAGGGCGCGGTGACCGAGTGGGAAGCCGCCGACCAGCGCCTGCTTCGCCGCGCCATCCCCGAGAACCGATTGCGCGTCTACGACATCCGCGACGTGATCGACCTCCTCGCCGACGAGGATTCCGTGCTTGAGCTGCGCCGCGATTACGGCGTCGGCATGATCACCGCGCTGATCCGCATCGAGGGAAAGCCGTTCGGCCTCATCGCCAACAATCCGCGCCATCTCGGCGGCGCCATCGATGCCGATGCCGGCGACAAGGCTGCGCGCTTCCTCCAGCTCTGCGACGCGTTCGATCTGCCCATCGTCTCGCTCTGCGACACGCCCGGCTTCATGGTTGGCCCCGAAGCGGAGAAGACTGCGATCGTGCGCCACGTCTCGCGCATGTTCGTCACCGGCGCGAGCCTCACCGTGCCGCTGTTCGGCATCGTGCTGCGCAAGGGCTATGGTCTCGGCGCGCAATCGATGATCGGCGGTGGCTTCCACGCCTCCTTCTTCACCGCGGCCTGGCCAACCGGCGAGTTCGGCGGCATGGGCCTGGAGGGCTATGTCCGCCTCGGCTTCCGCAAGGAGATGGAGGCGATCGCCGATCCCGAGCAGCGCGAGACCTATTACCGCAATAAGGTTACCGAGCTCTATGCCAACGGCAAGGCGGTCTCGATCGCCTCGGTGTTCGAGATCGACAACGTCATCGATCCCGCCGAGACGCGGCGCTGGATCATGGCGGGGCTGCGCTCCGTGCCGAAGCCCGAGCCGAGGACGGCGAAGAAGCGGCCGTGCATCGACACGTGGTGAGGGCGGTGCAGCAATGCGCGCCGTAAGTTTCTAGCGAACTCGCCTCCGCACCGTCATGCCCGGCTCGTCCCGGGCATCCACGTTCTTTCGCACGCGCTGAAATACGTCGATGGCCGCGACGAAGCCCCGCCATGACGGCGCTGAGGCATCGCGCGATACAACTGCGTCCCCGGTTTCCGATTGACATCCCCGCCTGTGGTGCCAGACTTTGCACAATAATACAGGGTGGAGACGTCCGCGATGGCCAGCCTTTCGGCCTCGAACCATGTCGCCCGTGTCTTGTCCGTCGCCAACCACGTGGCCGACGTCGATGCCTCTTCGCGGATTGCCAATTCCTGGCGGCGGTGCCTCGTCAATCACAAGCTCGATCCCGCCCGTCAGGGCCCGCCGCAAACGCTGACCGAATCCGAGATCCGGCATGCCGCCGAACCGATGGAGGAGACGATCAGGCTCGCCACGCCCGAGCTCGAGGATCTCGCCCGCGTGCTGCGCGACGCCGGCTATTGCGTCAATCTCGCGGATGCGAACGCGACCATGCTGTTCAGCCGCCTGCCGGGCGAGGCCGACGCAAGGATGTTCCTGGACTGGAAGATCTACACGGGCTCGAACTTCGCCGAGACATTTGAAGGCACCAATGGGCTCGGCACCGCGCTGGCCGAGGAGAAGCCGATCCTGGTGCATCGCGACGAACATTTCCGCGCGCAATGGCACATGTTCTCCTGCGCCGTGGCGCCGCTGTTCGACCAGGCCGGGCGCCTCGCCGGTGCCATCAACATCACCTCCTGCCGCGAGGATCTGGAGCGCGCCGCACATCAGCTTGCACTCGCGGTGACGATGGAGGCGACGCGGCGGATGGAGGGCGCGATCTTCCGTGGCCATTTCCGCAACGCCTGGATCGCGACCCTGCCCGGCGACGGCGGCAGCGGCCTCGTCGCCTATGACGACGACCGCCGCATCGTGGGCGCCTGCCGTTCCGCGCGTGCGCTGCTGGGCCTCACCGATGGCCTCATCGCATCCGGCATCGATCTGTCGCGCTACATCAAGCTCGATCATCACGCCGCGCGCGGTGCGGACGAGTTGGTCGAGCTGCGCCGCGCCGATGGCAGTCCGTTGGGACAGGGGCGCGTTGCTCCGCCGCTGCGTGCAAGGTCGCATGTGCCGCGCCGCGATGCGCCTGCTGGCCGGTTCGATGCCCTGCATCGGCTTGCTGGACGCGATCCCGGTCTGATCCGAAGCGTGAAGCGGCTCATGAGCATCGGCGATCACAATCTGCCGGTCCTGCTGCATGGCGAGACCGGTGTCGGCAAGGACGTGTTCGCGCGCGCCATCCACGCCGCGAGCAATCGTGCGCGCAACAATTATGTCGCGCTGAATTGCGCGGCCATGCCCGAGAGCCTGATCGACGCCGAACTGTTCGGCTACGAGGCCGGCGCCTTCACCGGCGCGCGGCGCGAGGGCTCGAAGGGCCTGATCGTGCAGGCCGATGGCGGCACGCTGTTCCTCGACGAGATCGGCGATATGCCGATTGCGCTCCAGACGCGCCTGTTGCGCGTTTTGGAGAACCGCGAGGTCTGGCCGCTCGGCGCGCTCAAGCCTGTCGCCGTCGACATCCGCCTGATCAGCGCCACCCATCGCGATCTCGGCCGCATGGCGCAAGAGGGCGCGTTCCGCGCCGACCTCTATTTCCGCCTGCGCGGCCTCGAGGTGCACCTGCCGGCCTTGCGCGAGCGTGCGGACCGCGGCGACATCATCCGCCAGATCGCGCGCGAGGAGGCGCCGAACTGCCGCCTTTCGGACCAGGCCTGGTCGCAGCTCGCGACCTATCCGTTCCCCGGCAACATGCGCCAGCTCCGCCACGTGCTACGGCTCGCCGGCTGTACGGCGGAGAACGGTGTGATTGCCGACTCCGACCTCGATCTGCCGCCGTTTGGCGGGAGGGCGGAGCTGGATCTCGCGGCAGCCGAGCGCGCGACGATCGTGGAAGCCCTGCGCCGGCATGGCGGCCGCGTCACCGAGGCCGCACGCGCGCTGAAGCTGAGCCGCGCGACGCTTTATCGGAAGCTCAAGCAGTTGAATATCGAGACGGCGCAGTAGGGCTCAACTGCATGTGGCGAGGGGGTCTTCCCCCTAAAGCATGATCCGGAAAAGTGCGAAGCGGTTTTCCGGAATGATCATGCAAACAACAAGCTAAAGCGCGATGACGATTCATCCAAATCTCATCGCGCATTAGGAAGAACGCGAGCGCTCGTCACGAAAAATCCGTCCAGCTCAGATGCCGCGCATCGAGGTCGCCGAGCGCGACCATCTCGCGGATCTCGTGCGGCGTATGGAAATTGCCGCGCAGATAGACCAGCGGCTTGGCGGCATCCGCATGCGAGACACCGCGGACCTCACCGACGAAGATCGAATGCGTCTTGGTCTCGAACTCCTGCGCCAACACGCAGTCGAATGCCGCCACCGCATCCGTCAGCACCGGCGCGCCGGTGGCGCCGCGTGTCCATTGCCCGAAGGCAAAGCGATCGTCGCCGTTGACGCCCTTCTGGCCGCTGAAGGTGAGCGCCAGCAGCGCGTGTTCCTCGTGCAGGAAATTGATCGCAAAGGCGCCTTCCTCGCGGATGCGTGCATGGGCGCTGGCATTGCGGTTGACGCAGACGATCAGCGACGGCGGATTGTCCGACAGCGAGCAGGCCGACGTGACTGTGAGCCCCGTGCGCTTGCCGTGCTCCGCGCCGACCGTGACCAGCGCCACGGCGCCGGCACATTGGCGCATGGCCTGCTTGAAATCCTTTGCATCCACGGACACGCGGAAATCTCCCAAATGAATGCGGGTGCGGCACGATCGCGCCGCACCCGCTGCGGGTCAAGCCGCCTTCTTCGCGGAGCCGAGATGCGCAAGACGCGGCATCACCTCGTTCTTCAGCAGCGACAGCGAGTGATGCCAGGCTTCGGCCTTGTGCTTGTAGTCGAAACCGAACACCAGCAGCACGCCGAAGCCGCCGACCTCGTCGTAGATCTTCTCGATCTTCTCGGCGACCGTCGCAGGCGAGCCGACGATCCAGTTCCGCTTGGCGCAATATTCGACGGTGACGTCGCTGTCGGGCACGTCGGGTGCGTGCTTCAGATAGTCCTTGAAGCCGAAATGGCCGAGCAGCGGCAGGAAGTACTCGTGCATCATCCGGCCCATCATGTCGCCGGTCGAGAGCTTCCAGGCCTCTTCATCAGTGTCGGCGACGAACACTTCACGCACGAGACGCCAATCCTGCCGGTTCGGCTTGCGCCCGGTCTTGGCCGCGCCGATCTCGACCGAGTCCCAATGGCTGGAGACATAGGCCGGGTTGAGGTTGAGACTCATCGGGATGAAGCCGCGCTCGCCGGCGAGCTTCAGCGTGTCCGAGTTCTTGGAAAGCCCGGCGACGCCGATCGGCGGATGTGGCGCCTGCAGCGGCTTGATGTGCGGCTTGAGGAAGTCGAACATCGTGTCAGGCTTGGTCACCGTCCAGAACTTGCCCTTGTGGGTAAAGGGTGCCGGCTCGGTCCAGAGTTTGAGAATGATCTCCAGCGCCTCGCGGGTCATGTCGCGATTCTGCCCGCTCATGCCGTCGACGTTGAACATCGCCCAGTCACTCGGCAGCCCAGAAGCCGCGACGCCGAAATTGAGCCGGCCCTCGGAGAGATGGTCGAGCATGGCGACGCGGTTGGCGAGCTCGGCCGGATGGTGATAGGGCAACAGGAAGCCGCCCGGTCCGATGCGCAAGCGTTTGGTCTGCATCAGCGCCTGCGCGATCAGGAGGTCCGGCGTGGGATTGGGTTCCCAGGGTGCGGTGTGGTGCTCGCCGACCCAGGCCTCCTGATAGCCGAGTTCGTCGAGCCAGCGCATGACTTGCAGGTCCCAGTCGTTCCCTTCCTTCAGGCCGCACTCCGGCGGATGCGAGGGCATCGTGAAATAACCGATCTCCATGGGTTTCCTCATCTGATGTTGACGCGTCTTGCCGCGCGTTGACGGATTGAGTGACCCAGCTTGAGCAAGCGGTGTGCCAGCGCGGCGGGGTCTCAAATTGAAGAGAAAGGGCTGGTTTGCCCGCGCAATAGCCGGTATCTCGACGGGAGCCTGCAAGACATCGTCTCATGTGTCGCGAGACGGCGTCTTAGCCGTGAGACGAGGACGAGACCTGACATGACCGAACCCGCTTACGTCGCGGTGGACTGGGGCACCAGCAGCTTCCGGCTCTGGCTGATCGATCGCGCCGGCCAGGCGCTGACCGAGCGCCGCAGCGGCGAGGGCATGCTGGCCGCGGCCAAGGCTGGCTTTCCCACCGTGCTGCAATCGCATCTTGCGGCCGTCGAAGCGCCGGATCATCTGCCGGTGCTCGTCTGCGGCATGGCCGGTGCCCGTAACGGCTGGGTCGAGGCCGGCTATGTCGACACGCCGGCGCCGCTCTCCGCCGTTCTGAAACAGGCCGTGCGCGTGCCGGGCGAGGCGCGCGACATCCGCATCCTGCCGGGCATCGCGCAGCGCGATGCAACAGCGCCGGACGTGATGCGCGGCGAGGAGACGCAATTGCTCGGCGCGCTCGGCCTCGATGCCGCGGGTGAGGCGCTGGTCTGCATGCCCGGCACGCATTCGAAATGGGTTCGCGTGACGGACGGGACTGTCGAACGATTTTCCACGTTCATGACCGGCGAGCTGTTCAGTGTCGTCTCGCGCGAGACCATCCTGTCGCTCGCGGTCGCCGGCGCAGACGACACTGAGGATGTCGTGAGCTTCAAGGCGGCCGTGAAGGCCGCGTTCGACGCCCCGGCCTTCGCTGCCAACCTTCTGTTCACCGCGCGGTCGCGGCAGCTTCTGTTCGGCGGCACGCCGGCCGCGGCGCGCGAGACGCTGTCTGGCACGTTGATCGGCGTCGAGCTGGCCGCGGGGCTCTCCGGCGCCGTGCCGCCAGCGGGTGTCCAGCTGATTGCCTCGGGGCGGCTTGCGATGCTGTATCGGCTGGGTTTCGAGGCGCTGTCGGTGACCGCAAGGCCCGTCGATGCGGATGAAGCCGTCCGCCGCGGCCTGTCGATGGCGGCCGCCGCGATCTGGACGAAGTGGAAGGATTCTTGAGATGAGCGTTCCCTTTCCGTCGATGAAGCGGCCGCTGGTCGCGATCCTGCGCGGCGTCAGGCCCGAGGAGACCGAGGCGATCGTCGGCGTGCTGATCGAGGCCGGCATGACCGCGATCGAGATTCCCTTGAACTCGCCGGATCCATTCCGCTCCATCGCGATGGCGGTGAAGCGGGCGCCATCAGGCGTGTTGATCGGCGCCGGCACGGTGCTGACCACGGCAGATGTCGATCGTCTCAACGATGTCGGCGGCCGACTGATGGTCTCGCCCAATGTCGACACCGAGGTGCTGGCGCGCGCGCATCAGCACGGCATGATCACGATGCCCGGCGTTTTCTCGCCGACCGAAGCGCTGCTCGCCATGCGATCCGGCGCGTCGAGCCTAAAATTCTTTCCGGCGAGCGTGCTCGGCGCCTCCGGCATTGCCGCAATCCGCGCCGTGCTGCCATCAGGCGTGATGATCGCCGCCGTCGGCGGCGTCTCCGACCAGAACTTTGCGGAGTACATCGACGGTGGTGTGACCGCATTCGGCCTCGGCTCCAGCCTCTACAAGCCCGGCATGAGTGCAGCCGATGTCGCAGCTCGCGCAAAGGTGACAGTCGCGGCCTACGATCGGGCGATTGCGAAAAAGTGAGCCGGAACAGACAAGCCTTGATCGTGTGATAGCTTATTGTCCTTCGCGGTGCCGCGATGTTCGCGCATCGTGCGCATGCGAATGGCTGAAGCAGGAGACCGACATGGCGATCAACAACGTGGCCGATCTGTTCGTGGCAACGCTCGAGCAGGCCGGCGTCAAACGCATCTACGGCATCGTCGGCGACAGTCTGAACGCGCTGACTGAGGCGCTGCGTCGCCGCGGCACGATCGAATGGATCCATGTTCGCCACGAAGAGGTTGCGGCCTTCGCCGCGGCCGGCGAAGCCGAGATGACGGGAAGTCTTGCGGTGTGTGCGGGCTCCTGCGGCCCGGGCAATCTGCATCTGATCAACGGGCTGTTCGATGCGCATCGCAGTCGCGTTCCGGTGCTGGCGATTGCAGCGCAGATCCCCACCGCGGAGATCGGCGGCGGCTATTTCCAGGAGACGCATCCGCAGAACCTGTTCCGCGAATGCAGCCATTATTGCGAACTGGTTTCGGACCCGAGCCAGCTGCCTTACGTGCTGGAGAATGCGATCCGCGCGGCGGTGGGCCTGCGCGGTGTCGCGGTCGTCGCCATGCCCGGCGATGTCGCTTTCCGCAGCCCGCCGAAGCGCGCGCTATCGACGGCGCGCGGGCTTGCGCTGGCTGCGCCGAAGGTCGAGCCGCAGCCCGATGAGCTGAAGGCGCTTGCGAACCTCCTGAACCGCGCCGAGCGTGTCACGCTGTTCTGCGGCCGCGGCTGCGCCGGCGCGCATGCGCCGTTGATGCAGCTGGCCGAAGCGCTCAAGAGCCCGATCGTGCATGCGCTCGGCGGCAAGGAGCATGTCGAGTACGACAATCCTTACGACGTCGGCATGACCGGCTTCATCGGCTTCTCCTCAGGCTACGCCGCCATGCACGCTTGCGACGCGCTGGTGATGCTCGGCACCGATTTTCCCTACAAGCAGTTCTTCCCGACCGGCTGCCAGATCGCGCAGATCGACATCCGTCCGGAAAATCTCGGGCGACGCTGCAAGATCGATCTCGGCCTCGTCGGCGACGTCAAGCTGACCATCGAGGCGCTGCTGCCGCTGCTGAAGACCAAGACGCAGCGCAGGCATCTTGACGATGCCATCGTGCACTACAAGAGGGCGCGCGAAGGTCTGGACTCGCTCGCCAAGGGCACGCCCGGCAGCAAGCCGATCCATCCGCAATATCTCGCCAAGGTCATCAGCGACCACGCATCTGAGGATGCCGTGTTCACTGCCGATGTCGGCACGCCGACGGTGTGGGCGGCGCGCTATCTCGACATGAACGGCCGGCGCCGGCTGATCGGCTCCTTCGCGCACGGCTCGATGGCCAATGCCATGCCGCAGGCGATCGGCGCGCAGGCCGCACAGCCCGGGCGACAGGTGATCTCGCTCTCCGGCGACGGCGGCTTCACCATGCTGATGGGCGATCTCATCACGCTGACGCAGATGAAGCTGCCGGTGAAGGTGGTCGTCTTCAATAATGGCGTGCTCGGCTTCGTCGCGCTGGAGATGAAGGCGGCAGGCTTCGTCGACACCAATGTCGATCTGGAGAATCCCGATTTCGCCGCGCTGGCGCGTGCGATGGGTATCTTCGCGAAACGCGTCGAAGATCCCGGCGAGCTCCCTGGCGCGATGAAGGAGATGTTGGCGCACGATGGGCCGGCGCTGCTCGATGTCGTCACCGCCAAGCAGGAGCTGTCGATGCCACCGACCATCACCGCCGAGCAGGTCAAGGGTTTCAGCCTGTGGGTCCTGCGCGCCGTGATGAACGGGCGCGGCGACGAGGTTCTGGACCTTGCGAAGACGAATTTGTTGCCGCGTTGATTCCGGCTGAGGCGGCTCGGCCTCACCTCTCCTGAAGAGAGAGGTCGGATCGCATTGCAAATGCGGTCCGGGTGAGGGGTTGCAGTCTCACTGACTGCTGCGGCCCCTCACCCGGATTGCACTGGACGACGCTTCGCATCGCCAAGAGCATTTCCGACCTCCCGCCGATGGAGAGAGGTGAATACCAATGCGCGTCCTCAGCCGCGCTTCGCCGAGGGTAGCGGCAACCGCTCATGGCGGCGCTGGAAGCGTTGCCAGTGCAGCACGATGCCGATCAGCAGCGCCGGCACAAAGCCGAGCATGATCAGGAAGTGCGGCAGCTCCTTCGGCGAGATGAAGGCGATGGCGATGTCAGAGATCAGCCACAGCGCTGCGAACATGACCGCAAAGTCGGTTCGCGGGCAGCGCAGATAATAAAACACGGCGGTGATGACGATGGCCGGCCCGATGGCGATGGCGATCATGATCGCCGTCAGCTCCTTCGGCGTCAACGCGTCGAGCACCATTGATGCCAGCAGCCAGAGCGCGGCGAACATGGCGACGATGTCGATCGGATGCCGCACGACGGTACCTCTCGTGGAACCACGGTATCGTTGTAGACGCGCGCGTCGCCCGTCAAGCCCCAATGTGGTGAAGATCAGGCACTCCGGGTCGCACGGCAACGCCGGGCCGGCAACGTAGGCTGCTGACTCATACACCCGCGGTTCGCCTTGCGCCACCGGCCAGGACGCGCATATTTGCGATCGTGCGCTCGATGTGTCGGCATTCCAAGATCTGGCGATCGAGTAGACGAAGACGTCTCTCGACGCGCTCGAGCTCCGATTTGGGTGGCTGCATCTTATTCGCGGAGATCCAAGTTGCTAAAGCATGATCCGGAAAAGTGCGAAGCGGTTTTCCGGAAAGATCATGCGTAAACAACAAGCTAAAGCGCGATGACGATTCATCCAAATCTCATCGCGCTTTAGCGCTTCCGGTTCATCCAGAAATCGGTTTAGCCACGGAGCCAAGCCGGTCCGCTCGGCGATCAGCCCACGAATGGCGGTGTCGATGGACTCCTCGAGCAACTCAATCCTCGCCTCGTCGATCGCAGCATCGCGTTTCGACGAGCGGGTGGAGAACCTGGCGACGGCGCGCTCCAGATCGGGCAGCATGATCTCAAGAATGCTTGTGCGACGGCGATGGCGCCGCGATCACGAATCGGAATTTACGGTCGTCGGTGTAGGCTCGTGGTCTTGGGTAGCGTACCGCCAGATGCGACTTAATCCTGCTCGAGGCCCGGCGTTGACCGCAGCATGAAGTGACCGAAAGCGGTGGCGATCGGCTTGTTCGCATCGTCCTGCCAGGCCCGCGCCTCGAAGGCCACGATGCGTCGGCCCTGCTTCACGATCGAGACGTTGGCAAACGTGTCGAGGGCGCGACCGGAGCGCAAGTAGTTGACGGTGAGGCCGATCGGCTTGGGCGGCGCGGCAGCGCCGAGCTCACGTGCCACGCCGACGATCGCGGTGGTCTCGAGGAAGGCGCCGGTCATGCCGCCGTGGATCGCGGGCAGGATCGGATTGCCGATGATCTTCGGCGAGAACGGCATCGTCAGCGTGCCATTGTCGTTGACGCGGATGCCGAGGCAGCGCGCGAACGGGCTATTCGCAAACGGGCCATCCGGATCCTCCGGCGCCTCCAGAGTCGGGATGCTGCGCAAGTCCATCCGGCGATCGGCGAGCATGTTGGTGCGGTTGGCGCCGATCATGAAGCAGGCGGTCGCGGTCGCGACCGGATCGTCCTCGGATTCCTGATAGGCGGTGGAGCGCACGAAGGCGATCGAGCGCGTGGTGCGGTAGCACACCGAATGCGCCTTGATGTCGAGGCCGGGTGTTGCCGGCTTCTGGTAGTCGATACGTAAGTCCAGGGTTGCAATCGCGCGCGTGCCGTCGAGCGCAAGTTGCACCGCCATGCCGCAGCTCTCGTCCAGCATCGCGGTGACGACGCCGCCATGCAGAACGCCGGTCTCGGTGTCGCCGACGAAGACGGGACGGTAGGGCAGGCTGGACCAGGCCTCGGCCGGCGCGAAGCGATCGAGCTGGAGCCCGCTGATATGGCCGTAATCGGAGCGCCGGCCCTGGATGGCCTCGGCGAGTTCCTCGAAAGGGAGTGCGGTCGGTGTGCTGGACATGAGCAGGTTCTAGACCAGCGCCGGGCGCCGTGCAAAACCCCGAATGGGCGTCGCTGCTCGGCCTGGAGCGGTTTGGCCTCGACAGGGCGGTCCGAAGCGACGATGGTGGGGCTCCGTTCGTTCGACTCGTTGTAAGGAGTGCCCATGGCCGATCCCGAAACGCCCTCGACCGCCCAGGGGCCCGTCACCATTTCGACCTCCAGCGCCGAGCGGGCGCCGATCATCTATTTCGATGGCGCTTCCTGTTTCGGCCACCACAACGGCGCGATCCAGATCGAACTCGCCGCAAACCTGCTGATGCCGGTCGGCGCCGCCGTCAGGGTCGACGTGGTCCAGACCGCGCACTTACGTTGCAGCGTGGCCGCCGCGCTGGCGCTGCGCGAAGCGCTCGACAAGGCGCTCGCGATGTACAAGCAGGGCCAGCAGCAGCCGACGGAGGACATCCCGGCGGTGAAGAATTGAGGCAGAAGCGCGATCGCCTGTCAGGGCAATCCCAGCTTCTCAGCCCACATGCACCTTCGGCTTCTTGCCGCCGTTCCACTTGCCATCGAGTGCGCGTTCGATCTGGGCGGCGAGCTGGAGAAGCAGGCCGTCATTGGCCTGCTTGGCGATCGCCTGGATGCCTAGCGGCAGGCCGTGGTCCTGCGCGGCCATCGGCAGCGAGATCGCCGGCATGCCGCAGAGATTGGCGAGCGGCGTGAAGGCGAAGAAGCGCCAGAGATTGCCGAACCAGTCGAGCACATCGGGATTATCGGAGATGGTGAGGTATTCCTTGGTGCCGACCTTCGGCGTCGGCAGCGCCGTGATCGGCGTCAGGATCACGTCCCACTGCTCGAAGAACGCGCCGAAACCGCGTGAGGTCGTGTTGAATACGCCTTGCATCTTCGCCCGCTCGGCGAAGCTCGTGTGCCGGCCGGCTTCCCAGATCCGGACGTTCATGGGCTCGATCAGGTCTTCCGGCGGCCTTTCCAGCCCGCGCGCGGCCAGCAAGTTGGAGATCACCACCGCGAAGTTCGAGATGTAGCAGGTGGTCTGCGCTGCGAACGCGGCACGGAAATCGAGCTCGGGCAGCGCGTAGTCGACGTGATGGCCGAGGCCTTCGAGGAAGCGACCGGCCTTCGCCAGCTCGGCGGCGATCTCGGGCGTCGCGGTGTAGTCGCCCCATGTATGCGACAGCGCGATGCGAAGCTTTGCCGGGTCCCGCTTGATCATCTCGCAATAAGGCTGCGCCGTGGTCCAGAACGGCATGAACTCGCCCGGCGCCGGTCCCCTCGCGTGATCGACGAAGGCGGCGGTGTCGCGCACGGAACGCGACTGGCAGCCCTGGATCGAGACGAGGCCGGTGAGGTCGGACATGTGCGGCGCCAGCGAGAACACGCCGCGCGAGACCTTCAGTCCGATATTGCCGTTGACGCCGGCGGGAATGCGGATCGAGCCGCCACCATCGGTCGCATGCGCGATCGGCACAACGCCGGCGGCGACCATCGCGGCGCTGCCGGCTGACGAGCCGCAGGTGGTGTAGTCGGTATTCCAGGGATTGCGCGTGACGTAGACGGCGGGATTGTCGGCCGAGCTGCATACGCCGAATTCCGGCGTCGTGGTGCGCCCGATCAGATTGAGCCCCGCCTGACGGAATTTACCTGTCAGGAACGTGTCGGCCGCGGCGCGATTGCCGCGCATCAACAGCGAGCCCATTTCCTGGAGCCGGCCCTTCATGGTCGGCCCGAGGTCCTTCATCAGGAAGGGCAGGCCGCCGAACGGACCCGCAAGATTGGCGCCATCCTTGGCGGGATCGGCGATCACGTCCTCGAACAGCTCGACTACGCCCGACAGTGCCGGATTGACCTTGGCGATGCCCGCGGCGGCCTGCCGTGCCAGTTCCTTCGCCGTCAGCTCGCCCTTGCGGACGCGTCCCGCCAGCGCGACGCCATCGTGCTGCGCCCATTCACTCCAGCTCATCGGCAAAGTCATGAAATCAAATCCCCTCGGTAGCAGCGTCACCTTTTTCGCAAGGGCGGGCGTGAATCAACCGAGCCGGCGCGAGGGGCAGGGTTGCACGGCGCGGTGGGGTCGCCCTATCAGGAAGAGAGCCGCGCGATCGCTGCAACCGGCCCGCCGCCCGCAGGTCCCTGATGCTCGGCGCCGCCGGAGACGTAGACCGCACCATTGCCGGCAAGGCCCGCGAGCAGTCCGCCGACCGCAGCGCGGGCATGGCGCGTCGCGCTGATGTCGGTGTCCTCCAGCATGGTGTGGCGAAAGCCGCGTACGCTGCCGTCAGGCGAAGCCTCGGCCTTGGCGAAGACGTTGACGAGCTCACGGCTTGATTGCGGCGTAGTACCAAGCCCGACGCTGTTCAGGGCCGCCATCACTGCGGCGGCATCGATCGCGTCCTTCATCACGGCGTGCCCGATTTCGAACTCACTTGCTGACGATGTTGAATTGCCGAGCACGATGACGACGTTGTGCATCAGCTCGATCCCGGACGAGGTCGAGGCGACCTTCGAGAACAGGTCGTAGCGCCGCAGCACGTCCTCGTCGCGGATACCAGGCGCGATCTCGCCGAGCGCGACGGCGACGCCGAGCGCGGAAGCGCCGCGGGAATAGGCCATCGAGGCGTAGGCGCTGGTCGTCGTTGTCTTGCTGCCGCGCGCCGCTGCCGCCGCGATGCGATCACTGGTGAGCAGCGGGCATTTGATCTGCACGAAATGGACGTCGGCGGGATCGCTGATGCCGGCGTCCGCCATCGCGGCCTTCACGGCCGTCGCCGTTTCCGTGATCTGCGTCGCGCGGCCGAGCTCCTCAGGGAGGAGGTCCCGCGTCTGCGCCATGCCGATGCTCAGCCGCTTGCCGGAGCGGCCGTCCGGACGAGCTTCGACCGTCCGGCGTGTGAATACCGTGACATGCGGGCTGAGCACGCCTTCGGTGCCGCCGGACATCACGAAGGCAATGCGCTGCTCGACGTCGTGCGGCGGCAGGTTGAGGTGTGGTGCAAGTGCGGTGCACAGCGCGGCAACGGCATATTCCCGCGTAAAGTCGTTGACGCCGCCATTGCCCTCGGTCTTGCCGAGGATCGCGAGGATCGACTTGGGATCGATCGTGCCGGAGCTGATCAGGCTCATGAGGCCGGAGACGTCGCCGGGGCCGCTGGTCGCGATCTTGAAAACGCCGACCGATGTTGCAGGCATACTGGTCCTCAGAGTTCGGTGGTCCGGCGGATCAAGCAGGCGCGGAACGCGGGGCTGATGTCAAGCTGCAAGCGATGCACTTTCACCGTCAGCCTGAAAAAGGTTCACACCCTCTCAGGATGACGGCCGGCTATTCTGGTCTGCCGCGACGCAAGAGAGAAGCCGCCAGCCCCCACGAATGTGGCGAGATCGCATCGATCCAGCAAAAAATCCTCTGTCGAAGGTCCTCCGCCGCACCTTGATGAATCAACCTTGGTTGGTCCATAAGCTCCGTCCCGCGGCCGGTGGTTCGCCCCTGCGCCGCGTGCTTTGACAGAGGGAATCTCGCGTGGCCAACATCAACCAGAAAATTGCGCAGGAGCTTGGGGTTCGCGCCGAGCAGGTCGAGGCGGCGGTGACGCTGCTCGACGGCGGCGCCACCGTTCCCTTCATCGCCCGCTACCGCAAGGAAGCGACCGGTGCGCTCGATGACGCGCAATTGCGCACCCTGGAGGAGCGCCTGGTTTATCTGCGTGAGCTCGAAGACCGCCGCAAGGCCATCCTCGAATCGGTCCGCGAGCAGGGCAAGCTCGACGCCGCCCTCGAAGCCTCCATCATGGCCGCCGACAGCAAGGCACGCCTCGAGGACATCTACCTGCCGTTCAAGCCGAAGCGCCGCACCAAGGCGGAGATCGCCAAGGAAGCCGGCCTCGAGCCGCTCGCCAATCAGCTCATGGCCGAGCCCGGCAACGATCCGAAGGTCGTGGCGGAAGGCTTTGTCAACGCCGATAAGGGCGTGGTGGATGCCGCCGCCGCGCTCGATGGTGCCCGCGCCATCCTGGTCGAACGGTTCGACGAGGACGCCGACTTGATCGGTGCTCTGCGCGAGGAAATGTGGACCAACGCGCGCATGGCCTCCAAGGTGCGCGACGGCAAGAAGACCGAGGGCGAAAAGTTCGCCGACTACTTCGATTTCTCCGAGCCGCTGACCAAGCTGCCGTCGCACCGCATCCTCGCGATGTTCCGCGGCGAGAAGGAAGAGATCCTCGACTTGCAAATTCAAGCCGAGGCCGAAGCGCCGCCGCCGGGCGTGCCGAGTGCCTATGAACTCAAGATCATGAAGCGCTTCGGCATCGCCGATCTCAAGCGCCCCGGCGACCGCTGGCTGATCGACACCGTGCGCTGGGCCTGGCGCACCAAGATCCAGGTCCATCTCAACATCGACCTGCGGATGCGGCTGTGGAACTCGGCCGAGACCGAGGCCGTGCGCGTGTTCGCCTCGAACCTGCGCGACCTCTTGCTGGCGGCGCCCGCCGGCACCCGCGTCACCATGGGGCTCGACCCCGGCTACCGCACCGGCGTGAAGGTCGCCGTCGTCGATGCCACCGGCAAGGTGGTCGACACCACCGCGATCTATCCGCACGAGCCGCAGCGGCAGTGGAACGAGTCGCTGGCGACGCTCGGCCGGCTCGCGCTGAAGCATCGCGTCGAGCTGATCGCGATTGGCAACGGCACCGCCTCGCGCGAGACCGACAAGCTCGCGACCGAGCTGGTGAAGGGGCTGCCTGAGCTGAAGATGAACAAGATCGTGGTGTCGGAAGCCGGCGCCTCGGTCTATTCGGCCTCGGCCTTTGCCTCGGAGGAGTTGCCCGGCCTCGATGTCACGCTGCGCGGCGCGGTCTCGATCGCGCGTCGCCTGCAGGATCCGCTCGCCGAGCTCGTCAAGATCGAGCCCAAGGCGATCGGCGTCGGCCAGTATCAGCACGACCTCGGCCAGGCCAAGCTCGCCAAATCGCTCGATGCCGTGGTCGAGGATTGCGTGAATGCCGTCGGCGTCGACGTCAACACCGCCTCCGCGCCGCTGCTGGCACGCGTGTCGGGCGTCGGCTCCGGCCTTGCCCAGAGCATCGTGGCGCATCGCGACGCCAACGGCCCGTTCAAGTCGCGCAAGTCGCTCAAGGACGTGCCACGGCTCGGGCCGAAGGCGTTCGAGCAGTGCGCGGGCTTCTTGCGCATCCTCGGCGGCGAGGACCCGCTCGATGCCTCCGGCGTGCATCCCGAAGCCTATCCCGTGGTGCGCCGGATTCTCGAAGCGACCAAGAGCGACATCAAGGCATTAATCGGCAACAGCGACGTCGTTCGCACGCTGAAGCCGAAGGATTTCGTTGACGAGAGGTTTGGATTGCCGACCGTGACCGACATCCTGCGCGAATTGGAAAAGCCCGGCCGCGACCCGCGACCGGCGTTCAAGGCTGCCGTGTTCAAGGAGGGCGTCGAGGAGATCAAGGACCTGAAGAAGGGCATGATCCTCGAGGGTACCGTGACCAACGTCGCTGCCTTCGGCGCCTTCGTCGACATCGGCGTGCACCAGGACGGCCTCGTGCACATCTCGGCGATGTCCAGGAGCTACATCAAGGATCCGCGCGAGGTGGTGAAGCCCGGCGACATCGTCAAGGTGAAGGTGCTGGATTTCGAGGTCGCCCGCAAGCGCATCTCGCTGACGCTGCGCCTCGACGACGAGGTCGGCGCCAAGAAGGACGCTCCCGGCATGCAGCGCGACAACGGCTCGCGCAACGCGAGCCGTATGACCTCGTCGGCGCCGCGCAAGCAGGAGTCCTCCGGCGGCGGCGCTCTCGCGGAGGCGCTGCGCAGGGCTGCGGAGAAGAGCGGCGGTAAGCGGGCGTGACTTCTGCCTCTCCCCGCTCTTTGCGGAGAGAGGTCGGCTACTCGCCGTACGGCAAACTCTCTCCACATCGTCATTGCGAGCGCAGCGAAGCCATCCAGAACCGCTTTCGCGGCGGGACTCTGGATTGTTGCAAAGGCTCCTCGCAATGACGGGGAGAGAGCCTGCCCTCCCTAACACCGGCGTCAGAAACTGGCGCATTTGTAAGTTGATAGGGACAGCCCATTCGCATCTCCTGATCCCCTTCGTGCAGCGGGACTAGCGCTGCACTGCAAGGAGGATATTCCGATGAAGAACAGGCTTCTCACAGGGCTCGTCGCGGCGACAGTTGCTGCGACGCTGGCGGCTGCGGCGCCCGCTCTCGCGCGCGGTGGTTTTGGCGGCGGCGGCCATGGTGGCTTTGGCGGCGGGCATTTCGGTGGTGGCGGCATGCACGTCGGCGGAATGGGCGGGGGCATGCGGATGGGCGGCATGGGCGGCGCTCATTTCGGTGGCGCCCGCTTCGCCGGTTCCCCGATGGCCGCTCACGCGGCGATCGGGCCGCGCTTTGCCGGTGCGCCGTTCGCGACCCGCGCCGCCTTCGGACCGCGGTTTGCCGGCACGGCATTCCACAGGCCCTTCATTGGCCGACATGCCTTCTTCTTCCGGCATCATCGCTTCCACCGCTTCGCCTTCTTCGGCGCGCCTTTCATCTATGCCAGTTACTATGACGGCTGCTGGCGCAGGAGCTGGACGCCCTACGGATGGCAATGGGTCAATGTGTGCGGGTACGATTGGTACTAGCATCGCCGGACCGCACCATTGTCGCGATCGCCACCGGGCAGTTCCGCTCAGCCCCGGAACGGGATAGTCTGGTGGCGACCGTCGCGCGGAGTCTTGCATGACCGGAGGTCACCGCCGCATCCTGGTCGTCGAGGACGATCCGGAAACCGCAGGCCAGCTCGTCGAGGAACTGACGACCTCGGGCTATGACGTCGATCTCGCCGCCACCGGGCGCGAAGCGCTGAGCCATGGTTCGGCGCGCGACTATGCCGTGATCACAATCGACCGCATGCTACCCGATATCGACGGGATCAGCGTGATGCGCCAGCTGCGCGATGACGGCGTCGCCTCACCCTTTCTGATCATCTCCGCACTCGGCGAAGTCGACGACCGCGTGCGCGGCCTGCGCGCCGGCGGCGACGATTATCTCGTCAAGCCATTTTCCTTCACCGAATTGCTGGCGCGGCTGGAGGCGCTCGGCCGCCGCAGCGAGACCATCGCCAAGGAAACGCTGCTGCGCGTCGGCGATCTCGCCATCGACCTGATCGCGCGTAGCGCGAGCCGCCGCGGCCGCAAGATTCCGCTGCTGCCGCGTGAATTCCAGCTGCTCGAATATCTCGTCCGCAACGAGGGCCGCGTCGTCTCCCGCGCGATGCTCCTGCAGCATGTCTGGGACCTGCATTTCGATCCCTCCACCAACATCATCGACGTCTATGTCGGGCGCGTCCGCCGCAAGGTCGACGACGCCCAGGCTTATCCGCTGATCCACACCATCCGCGGCATCGGATACTGTCTCCGTGCTCCTGGCTAAGACCCTCCGCTCCTCGACCTTCCGCCTGGCGCTGATCGCGATCGCGACATTCGGGCTGATCGTGGCGGCGATCATGGCCTATGTCTATTTCGGCACGCTCGCCTATGTCGAGCGCCGGGTCGGCACTGTCGTCGATCATGACGGTTTCACCGGCATGATCGAGCTCGCGATGGCTGCCGTCGCTGCGCTGCTGCTGGTGCTCGCCGGGCTCGCAGCCGTGCTGGTGACGCGACGCACGGTCGGACGGATCGAACAGATCAACGCCACCAGCCGCGCCATCATGCTCTCCGGCCTCGACCAGCGTATTCCCCTGCGGGGCAGCAATGACGAGTGGGATCGCGTCGCCGAAAATCTCAACCAGATGCTCGACCGCATCGAGACGCTGATGGGCGAGGTCAAGCAGGTCAGCGACAATGTCGCGCATGATCTGCGCACGCCGTTGACGCGCATGCGCGGCCGGCTGGAGAAGGCCTTCCACGCGCCGCGCAACAGCGAAGCCGACGCGGCGCTGATCGGCGACACCATCGCCGATCTCGATGCCGTGCTCGGCATGTTCGCCTCCATCACGCGGATCTCCGAGATCGAGACGCGGGCCCGCACCGGTGCCTTCCGCGCGCTTGATCTCGCCGAGATCGCCGGCGAGGTCGTCGAGCTCTACGATGCCGCCGCCGAGCAGGTCGCCACGCGCCTCAGCCTCGATGGTGACCGCGCGGTGGCGATCACCGGCGACCGCGACCTGCTGTTCGACGCCATCGCCAATCTCGTCGACAACGCGATCAAGCACGGCCGCAAGGGCGGGCAGGTGACCGTGAGCTGCCGCAGAGCCGATGGCGGTGCGTTGATATCCATTGCCGACGACGGTCCCGGCATTCCCGCCGAGCAGCGCGATCACGTCTTCAAGCGCTTCTATCGACTCGAGCAGAGCCGCTACACGCCGGGCAATGGTCTCGGCCTCAGCCTCGTCGCCGCGGTCGCGCGCCTTCATGGCGCCGAGGTTGCGCTGCAAGACAATGCGCCGGGCCTGAAGGTCGAGCTCCGCTTCCGAGCGACGTCGGCGCCGTGACGCCCGGCGGTGTCAAAGCTCGATCACGCCACGCCGCGCCGCATGCGCGACCGCATCGGTGCGTCCGGTGGCATCCAGCTTGTCGAGCAGCGAGCCGACGTGGAATTTCACGGTGTGCACGGAGATGCCGAGCTGCCGGGCGATCATCTTGTTGGAGGCGCCTTCGGCCATCAGCGCCAGCACGTCGAGCTCGCGCTGGGTCAGCGCGATGTCGGGCCTGATGCGCGGGTCGCGGGCGACAACCGTCACTGAGGCCGCTTCGCCGGGCGCGGCGAGGCGTAACCCTGTGACGTTGCTCAGCAGCTTCGCCAGGCGATCGGCGAGAGCGGGATCGTCGATCTCCAGCGACAGCACGATCTCGGGCGCGTTGTCCTCGCTCACGCCTCAGGCCTCTCGCCGACCGTGACCTTGAAGCTGACCGGCTCGCCGCCGCGGCGGGCGGCGACTTCGACCACCGCGCCGACGCTCGAAGGTCCGAGCGTCCGCGACAAGGCGCGCACGCCGGACAGCTTCTGGTCGTTGACCGCGACGATCACGTCGCCCTGGCGGATGCCGGCCGCGGCCGAGGGGCCGGCCTTGTCGACACTCATCACCATCGCCCCGACGCCATCGTCGAGCCGCACCGGCTGGAGCCCGAGGCCGAGATATCCGCGTGCGATGCGGCCACGTGCCTCAAGCTGCGGCGCGACACGTTCGATCGTCGCCGTCGGAATGACGAGGACGCGCCGCGGCCCGAGCACCGCCATGCCGAAGGCATCGCCCGATGCGTCGAGCGCGAGGCCGCCCTGCTGGCTATCGCGCAGGCGAACGTCGAGCTCGATCCGGGCGTCGATGTCGCCTCCGCGCAAGGAGCGCCAGCCCTTGCCGGACGCCGATACCATTCCAAGCGCGGCGCTCGGCGTCTCGCGATGGGTGGCGACCACGATCGACAGCGCGCCGAGGGGCGGGACCGTGGAGGCGAGTTTGACCGGTGCGACAGCGGCCTCAGTGCGTAGCAGCGCGATGTCGGTCGTGTGGTCGCGGCCGGCGATCGTGGCCGCGACCCGGCTGCCGTCAGCGAGGCCGATCTCGACCTCGCCCTCGTCGGCCAGCGCCTCATCGGCAGTGACGATCAGACCGGGCTTCCAGGCAAAGCCGGTTGCGCGGGCGCGATGCGAATGCACGGAGACGACGGAGGGCGCGGTGCGCGCCACCACGTCCGCGAGCGCGGACGACAGCAAGGTCAGAGGAGTTGAATCAGTCATGGCAGGCTCCTGTAGTTGCCCTCAATCTGGGATGCCGCGCACGATTGCGAAACTGGCCGGGTGGCCAGGACCAGAGCAGGGACAGGGCGGTCCGCCGCAGGACCACGGCCGACGAACATGTGATTGGGAGCGCCTCACGGGAACGTGTAGCAATCCCGAAAGTGCGCCCTTTGGCACCAAGGATTTCAGCGAGCCCTGACAGATGACCATCGATCTCACCCGCCGCACCCTGCTTCAACTGGCCGGCGCCACCTCGCTTGCGATGGCCGCCGCAGCGGCGGCGCGCGCCGAGGGCACACCGCAGGGCGGCGGCCCGACCTATGCCAGCCGCACGCCGATGCGGGTCGGCATGGTGACGCTCCGGGTGAAGAATCTCGAGAAGATCGCGGACTACTACCGCGACGTGATCGGTCTCACCGTGATGGAGCGTTCGGCAACCGGCGCGAAGCTCGGCACGGCCGGCATCAAGCTGCTCGCGCTGGAAGCTCGTCCCGATGCGGCGATCGAGCCGCGCAACGCCGCCGGCCTCTATCACACCGCTTTCCTGATGCCGACCCGCAAGGATCTGGCGCGCTGGCTGGTTCACGCGGCCTCGCATCGCGTGCCGCTGTCGGGCTTTGCCGATCACCTCGTCTCTGAATCCATCTATCTCGACGATCCCGAGGGCAACGGCATCGAGGTCTATGCCGACCGCGACCCTTCGCAATGGCAATGGAGCGAGGGCAGCGTGAAGATGGCGACCGACGAGCTCAACATCCCCGACCTGCTGTCGCTGACCAATACGCGCGTTGCCGACTATGCCAAAGCGCCGGACGGAATGCGCGTCGGCCACATGCATCTTCGCGTCGGCGATCTCGCGCAGGCCGAGAGCTTCTATCATGGCACGGTTGGTCTCGACCCGACCCGCCGCCGCGACGGCGCGGCGTTCCTGTCGTCGGGCCGCTACCACCATCACCTTGGCATGAACGTCTGGCAGAGCCAGGGCGCCGGCCAACGCGATGAGCAGACGACGGGACTTGCCTGGTTTTCTCTGATGATGGCGAAGCCGGAGCTGCTCGCCGCCCAGGAGGAGCGCCTGCGCAAGAACGGTGTGAAGGTCACGGCGCTTGCCGACGGCCTGGAAGCGATCGATCCCTGGGGCACGCGGGTACGCTTGCTCAAGGTTTGATCGCTGGAGCTGGCGTTGGTAATACCGTCGGGTGCCAGCTGCTCTCCGGGAGCCCGACATGTCCGAATTCCACGGCGTCTTTCCCTACCTCGTATCTCCCGTTGATGCCGACGGCACGGTGCGGACGAACGTCCTTGCGAAGCTATGTGAGGACCTGATCGCTGCCGGCGTCCACGGGCTGACGCCGCTGGGCTCGACCGGCGAATTCGCCTATCTCAATGCAGCGCAACGCACCTCTGTCGTACGGACCACGATCGAGGCGGCGAGGGGCCGCGTGCCGGTCGTAGCCGGCGTTGCCTCCACTTCGACGGCGGATGCGGTGGCGCAGGCGAGAGCCTATCAGGCCCTCGGCGCCGACGGCATCCTGGCGATCCTGGAGGCTTATTTCCCGCTCTCGGATGTCCAGGTGGAGTCCTACTTCCGCGCCATCGCCGATGCCGTGGACATTCCCGTCGTCATCTACACCAATCCGCAATTCCAGCGCTCCGATCTCACCCTCGACGTCATAGCGCGCCTCGCCGAGCATCCGCGCATCGGCTACATCAAGGACGCCTCGACCAACACCGGCCGGCTGCTCTCGATCATGAACCGCTGCGGGGACGCCTTGCGCGTGTTCTCCGCCTCCGCCCACATTCCGGCGGCGGTGATGCTGATCGGCGGCCGCGGCTGGATGGCGGGACCTGCCTGCATCATCCCGCGCCAGAGCGTGATGCTCTACGACCTCTGCAGGGCCGGCCGCTGGGACGAGGCCATGTCGCTCCAGCGCCGGCTGTGGCGCATCAACGAAGCCTTCGCCCGCTTCAACCTCGCCGCCTGCATCAAGGCCGGCCTTTCGATCCAGGGCTACGACGTCGGCGACCCCGTCCCGCCGCAGGCCGCGCTGACAGTCGAGCAGCGCAGGATCGTCGAAGCCGCGCTGAGGGAGTTGGCATAGCCGATTGTCACGCGGCAATATGTCCTCGGACGCCTGCCAAGAGCCAAGCCGTTCCCCATCTGCCTGACCGGGAAACTTCCATCCGCTTGGGACGTTGCTGCGTGAGCGAGGTCCGCCAGCTTATGTATCTGCATTCCGAGCATGGTCTTCAGCACACGCAGTGATCACCCATGAATCGTCGCTACGGAATTGCCGCGGCAGTTTTGGCCGCTCTGCTCGTCGTGGTCACCGCCGCGAAGATCCAGCATGTGCCGTGGACCACGCCTGCCGCGCGAGCCATCGAGCAGCGCGGGCCGTTGTCCGAGGCCGAAAAGGCCACCATCGACATCTTCGAGCGCGTGTCTCCCTCGGTCGTCCAGGTGGCGGCGAAATCGGCGGCCAATCCGCTGATGGGCGAGGAAGCCCAGGGCGGCGCTTCCGGCACGGGATTCGTCTGGGACCGTGAGGGCCATCTCGTGACGAACAATCATGTCGTGGCCAATGGCGAGGAAATCGCCGTGCGTTTTGCGTCGGGAGAGGTGGCCCAGGTCGATCTGGTCGGCACGGCTCCCAATTACGATCTTGCGGTGCTGCGGATCCGCAGTGTGCGCGAACTGCCTCCGCCGGTGGCGCTCGGCAGCTCGAGCGACCTGAAGGTCGGGCAATCCGCCTTTGCGATCGGTAACCCCTTCGGGCTGGATCAATCGATGACCAGCGGCATCATCAGCGCGCTCAAGCGCAGGCTCCCGACTCATGGCGGCCGGGAGATTGCCAATGTCATCCAGACGGACGCCGCGATCAATCCGGGCAATTCAGGCGGACCGCTGCTGGATTCTGCCGGCCGGCTGATCGGCGTCACGACCGCGATCATATCGCCGTCGGGTTCCAACGCCGGCATCGGCTTCGCGGTGCCGGTCGATGTCGTGAACCGGATCGTGCCCGAGCTCATCCGCAACGGCCGGGTGCCGACACCCGGTATCGGCATCGTGGCCGCCAGCGAGGATGTGTCGACGCGGCTTGGTGTCGAAGGGGTGATCGTGGTCCGGACCGCCCCCGGCAGTCCTGCCGAGCGCGCGGGAATTCGTGGTGTCAACTTTTCGACCGGAGCGGTCGGAGATATCATCACCGCGGCCGACGGCAAGCCGGTGCGACGCCTCTCCGACCTGACCGATGCGCTTGAGCTGTCCGGGGCCGGAAAGACCGTTCGGCTCACGGTCAAGCGCGGCTCGGATACCCGTGATGTGAACGTAAGCATCATCGATATCGACAGGTCTTAGCGGGCCAATCCGCGCCTGCAAGGGGCTCTGACGCGCATTGCAGATGCGCCGGGGCTCGGTTGTCTGACCCGCAAAATCGGTTAAAACCGCCGCGGTCGTTTTCCGGATTTCGAGGACATAACGGAATGAACATTCTTCCCGGCAATTTGCGTTTCGGAGCGGGGCAACCCGTCAAGCGTTTGGAAGACCTCAGGCTGCTCACCGGGAAGGGACAGTTCATCGACGACAAGCCGGAAGACGGCGCGCTGTGGTTGCACGTGCTGCGTTCGCCGCATGCCCACGCCAAGATCGTCTCGATCGACACCAGCGCCGCGGCCGCAATGCCCGGCGTCACCGCGATCTACACCGGCGCGGACCTCGTCAAGGACGACATCGGCAGCATCCCGACGTTGAACATCTTCAAGCGCCCCGATGGCAAGCCGATGACAGTGCCGCCGCGCCGGCTGCTCGCCCACGAGGTCGTGCGCCATGCCGGCGAGGCCGTGGCCGCGGTGGTGGCTTCATCGCGCGTGGAGGCGCAGAGCGCCGCCGAGGCGATCGTGGTCGAATACGACGTGCAGCCCGCGGTGGTCGATCCCGTCGAAGCCGTGAAGCCCGGCGCGCCCGTGGTGTGGCCGGAGGCACCCGACAACATCGTCGGCGCGATGAGCTATGGCGACGCCGCCAGGGTCGACGAGGCCTTTGCCAAGGCCGCGCACACGGTCGAGCTCGACATCGTCAGCCAGCGCCTCGTTCCTTCCGCGATGGAGCCGCGCTCGACCATTGCCGAGATCGACAGGAAGTCCGGCCGTCTCCTCCTGCACGTGCAGTCGCAGACCCCGGCCTCGACCCGCGACGTGCTGGCGGAAGCCGTGCTCAAGCGTCCCAAGGACAGCGTGCGCGTGCTGGTCGGCGACATCGGCGGCGGCTTTGGCCAGAAGACCAACCTCTATCCGGAAGACGGCATCGTCGCCTATGCCGCGACCAAGTTGAACAAGAAGATCCGCTGGCGCGGCGATCGCACCGACGAGTTTGTCGGCGGCACCCATGGCCGCGATCTCACCTCGACGGCCTCGTTCGCGCTGGACGAGAAAGGCAAAGTGCTGGCCTATCGTGTCAAGTCGATCGGCTGTACCGGCGCCTATTCCTCGGGCGCGGCCAACATCATTCCGCTGGTGCTCGGGCCCTTCGTGCAGACCGGCGTCTACGATCTGCCGCTGGTGCATTTCGAAGTGAAGACGGTGATGACCCACACCGCGCCGGTCGGTGCCTATCGCGGCGCCGGCCGACCCGAAGCCGTCTTCATCGTCGAGCGCCTGTTTGACGCGGCCGCACGAAAAATCGGCATGGATCCGCGCGCGATCCGGAAAGCGAACTACATCAAGCCGGCGCAGCTGCCCTACACCAATGCCGCCGGCCAGGTCTACGATTCCGGCGCCTTCGCCCACATGCTCGACCGTGCCGTCAAGCTCGCCGACTGGGACGGCTTTGCCGCGCGCAAGAAGGCGGCGAAGAAGAAGGGCCTGCTCTACGGCCGCGGGCTCACCTCCTACATCGAGTGGACCGGCGGCCGCGCCCACACCGAGAAGGTCAGCCTGCACGCGACCTCTCAGGGGCGCGTCGTGCTGCATTCCGGCACCATGGCGATGGGGCAGGGGCTGCAGACCACCTACACCCAGATGATCTCCGACTCGCTCGGCATTCCCATGGACAAGATCGACGTCGTCCAGGGTGACACCGATCTCGCCATGGGCTTCGGCAGTGTCGGCTCGCGCTCGCTGTTCGTCGGCGGCACGGCGGTCGCGGTCTCCTCCAACGACCTGATCCAGAAGGCGCGCGAGAAAGCGGCCAACGTGCTGGAGACCTCGGTCGAGGACATCGAATATCAGGGCGGCATGCTCACCGTGGTCGGCACCGACCGCCGCATCAGCCTGTTCGATCTCGCCGAGAAGGAGCGCGGCGCCAAGCTCAGCGTCGATTCCGAAGGCGAGGTCGATGGTCCGAGCTGGCCCAACGGCACGCATATCTGCGAGGTCGAGATCGATCCCGAGACCGGCGTCTCCAAGGTCGTGCGCTACACCACGGTCGATGACGTCGGTATCGCCGTGAACCCGATGCTGGTCACCGGCCAGATCCATGGCGGCGTCGCGCAAGGGATCGGCCAGGCGCTGTATGAAGGCGTGTCCTACGACGCCGACGGCCAGCTCCTCACCGCGAGCTACCAGGATTACTGCATCCCGCGCGCCGACGACGTTCCGCCGATCGTGGTGACGCTCGACGATTCGGCGCCCTGCCGCACCAATCCGCTCGGCGCCAAGGGCTGCGGCGAATCCGGCGCGATCGGCGGCCCTCCTTGCGTCACCAACGGCGTGATGGACGCGCTCGCCGATCTCGGCATCACCCAGCTCAACACGCCCCTGACGCCGCAGAAGATCTGGCAGGCGATCCGGGATGCGAAGGCGGCGGGGTAAGCCTTCAAGGGCACCGTCATTGCGAGCGCAGCGAAGCAATCCAGGATCTTTCCGCAGCGGCAGTTCTGGATTGCTTCGAAGGGCTCCTCGCAATGACGGTGGAGAGGGCCGCAGCCATCAAATCCCGAGCATCATCTTCGCAATAATATCGCGCTGGATTTCCGAGGTGCCGCCGAAGATCGTGTAGGCGCGGCCGTTGAGATATTCAGGCATCACCGTCAGCATTTCCTCAGGTGTCGCCGGCTCGTGGTTGAGCTTGTAGAGCGGGCGCATCGGCTCGACTGCGAGCGCATCGTGGCCGATCACGTCGGCGCCCAGCCGCGTCACGGCCTGGCGGATCTCGCTGTTGCGCAGCTTCAGGATCGACGACACCGCGCCGGGATTTTGCCCGGTCTGCAGCGCCGAGAGCACGCGCAACTCGGTCATTTCCAGCGCGTCGATATCGACCTCCACCTCGGAGATCCGCGTCGCGATGTCGGGACTGTCGATTGCGCGGCCCGTGAGGTCGGAGCAGGCGAGATCCGCGATCGCCTTCAGGCCCTCGCGCAGCTTGGCGGAGGCGATGCCGGCGCCGCGCTCGAACTCGAGCAGATATTTGCCGTAGGTCCAGCCCTTGCCTTCCTCGCCGACGCGATTGGCGACGGGCACGCGGACGTCGTCGAAGAACACCTGGTTGACCTCGTGGTCGCCGCCGATGGTGAGGATGGGGCGCGTCGTGATGCCCGGCGTCTTCATGTCGATCAGGATGAAGCTGATGCCGTCCTGCTGCCGCGGCCCGTCGCTGGTGCGCACCAGTGCGAACATGCGGTTGGCGTGATGGGCATGCGTGGTCCAGATCTTGGTGCCGTTGATGATGTAGTCGTCGCCGTCGCGGACCGCGCGCGTCTTCAGCGAGGACAGATCGGAGCCGGAGCCCGGCTCGGAATAACCCTGGCACCAATAATCCTCGCCGGAGAGAATCCGCGGCAGGTATAAGTTCTTCTGCTCGGGGCTGCCGAAGCCGATGATGACGGGCCCGACCATCTTCACGCCCATCACGTTGACGTTCGGCACGCCGGCCCGCGCGCATTCGGTCTCGAAGATCCAGCGCTGTGCCGGCGTCCAATTGGGACCGCCATATTCGACCGGCCAGCCCGGCGCGCCCCAGCCCTGCCGGTGCAGCGCGCGCTGCCAGGCCATGCCGATATCAGGATCGGAGAACACCGACGGCGTCAGCGCGGTCGCGCGCTTCATCTCCTCGGTGAGATTCTTTGCAATGAAGCCGCGCACCTCGTCCTGGAAGGCACGCTCCTCGACATTGAACGACAGGTCCATGAGGCTCTCCCGGTGTCAGGCCCTGCGGCCAAGTTCGGCGTGGCGGGCATAATGATGCGCGCTGCCGCCGAACAGCGTGTCGAATGCGACCAGCCGCTTGAAATAGGCGCCGACCTCGAGCTCCTCGGTGACGCCCATGCCACCGTGAAGCTGGATCGACTGCTCACCGACGAAGCGCGCGCATTTGCCGATCTTGGCTTTCGCGCCCGACGCCGCCCGGGCACGCTCGATCGGCGCAGCATCCACCTTCAACGCGGCCCGCAGCGCCATCGAGCGTGCCTCGTCCACCTGCATCGCCATGTCGGCGAGACGGTGGCGGATCACCTGGTTGGCCGAGAGCGGCCGGCCGAATTGCTTTCGAATCTTGGTGTATTCGAGCGTGGTGTCGAGCAGCGTCTGCATGATGCCGACAGCTTCGGCACCCAGCGCGGCCATGGCACGATCGACTGCCCATTCGATCGCCGGCAGCGCATCGCTGCCGTCGCCGAGCAGGGCATCCTCCGGCAGATGCGCGTCGAACAGCTCGATGTTGCAGGCACGTCCGCCGCCAAGACGCGGATAATCGTTGATGACGAGGCCCGGCGTCGTCGCCTGCACGAGGAACAGGCCGATCCGCCCCGACGGCCCCCGGTGATCGTGGATATGGGCGGAGACGATGATCTCGTCGGCGGCATGTCCGTCGAGCACGGCGATCTTGCTGCCGGCGAGGCGCCAGCCTTGCGACGTCTTGGTGGCGCTGGTCGTGACCTTGGCAAGATCGAACCGGGCCGCGCGCTCGGAATGCGCCAAGGCGAGCTTCAATGATCCGTCCGCTATCTTGGACAGGCTCGCCTGCTTTTGCTTCGTGGTGCCGCATCTGGCGATCAGCGCGGCCCCGAGCACCACGGTCGCTACATAGGGCTCCGACACGAGCCCGCGGCCAAAGGCTTCCATCAGAATACCGATCTCGACCGCGCCGCCGCCGAGACCGCCGAATTCTTCGGGAAGGGGCAACGCCAGCCAGCCGAGGTCGGCGAACTGTTTCCACACCAAAGGGCTGAAGCCGAGCGGATCATTCGCGATTCTGCGGCGGTGATCGGCATCGTAGCTTTCGGCCACGAACCGCTCCACGCTCCCGCGCAGCAATTTCTGCTCGTCGCTGAGATTCAGGTCCATTGCGTCTACTCCGCGGCCGTCGGCGGCTTGCGCACGGAGGGATGCAGGCCGGAGGGATCGACGATCATGCCGAACTCCTGGAGATTATGCGCGTGACAGAGCTGATGCAGCGCGAAGGCCTGGTCGATCGCGGCGGGCTGGCCCATCACGTCGACCGAGCGGTTGACCGCCTCCTTGGTCAGTTTCAGCGCGAAGGAGGGCTTTGTCGCGATCCGGCGCGCCAGCTCCAGCACCCGCGATGACAGCTCGGCGCGCGGCACGACCTGGTTGACCATACCGAGCTGATGCGCGTCCTGCGCGCTCCAGCTGTCGGCGGTGAACAGGAACTCCTTGGCCTTGCGCGGCCCGAGCTCCCAGGGATGCACGAACCACTCGACGCCGCAGACGCCCATGGTGACGACGGGATCGCAGAACTGCGCATCGTCGCTGGCGACGATGAGGTCGCAGGCCCAGGCCAGCATGAGACCGCCGGCGATGCACTTGCCGTGCACCTCGGCAATGGTCGGCTTGGCGAGGTTGCGCCAGCGCCGCGTGATCTGGAGATATATTTCCTGCTCGCGCGCGAAGCGGCCATGCGCGTTGGGTTCGGCGAAGCCGCCCCAATTTCCGATCGGCGGGAAATCGACGCCTGCGGCGTTCTTGCCGCCCGGACGCAGGTCATGGCCGGACGAGAAGTGCGGACCCGCACCGGCGAGGATGATCACCTTGACCGCGTCGTCCTGCACCGCTGCATCGAAAGCGGCGTTGAGGTCGTAGGTCATCTGCAGGTTCTGGGCGTTGCGCGCCTCGGGCCGGTTCATCACGACACGGACGATGGCCGGCTCCGGCCGCTCCACGAGAATGGTCTCGAACGAGGACATCGCGCTCCTCCTGGCGTTTCCGCTTTTGTTTTGCCGGAGTTGACTATGACCGCCTGCGATAGGCAAGGGGCTTGCGTCAGTCGGCTGGGGTGCCCCATTCGCCGCAGTCATTCCGGAATGGTCCGGAGGACCAGACCCGGAATCTCGAGATTCCGGGTTCGCTTCGCGCCCCGGAATGACGCGGGAAGCTGGCATCGTGTGATCGCTATCTGATATTGAATCACAGGATTCCACCGGGAGAAATTTGATGCGCAAGATCCTGACCGTGCTGGCGGCGCTGGCCTCGCTCAGCCTGACCAATTGCGGCTACAACGCGATCCAGACCGAGGACGAGCAGATCAAAGCCAACTGGTCCGAGGTCGTGAACCAGTATCAGCGCCGCGCCGATCTCGTGCCCAATCTCGTCAACTCGGTGAAGGGCTTTGCGCAGCAGGAGAAGGACGTGCTGCTCGGTGTCACCAATGCCCGGGCCAAGGTCGGCAGCATCCAGGCAACGCCGGAGGTGCTGAATGATCCCGCCGCCTTCCAGAAATTCCAGGCCGCCCAGGGCGAGCTCTCCAGCGCGCTGTCGCGTCTCCTGGTCGTCACCGAGAACTATCCGCAGCTGAAGTCCGATGCCTTGTTCAGGGACCTGATGTCCCAGTTGGAGGGCACAGAGAACCGCATCACGGTGGCGCGCAACCGCTACATCAAGGCAGTGCAGGAGTATAACGTCACCATCCGCTCCTTCCCGACCAACCTCACCGCGCTGGCGTTCGGTTACAAGGAGAAGCCGAACTTCTCGGTCGAGAACGAGAAGGCGATCTCGACCGCGCCGAAGGTGGATTTCAATCCGTCACCAGCGCCGTCGAAGTAGCTGCGTTCGGCTTCCGATGCGGGCCCCACACTCCACTGTGATTCCCCGCGAAAGCGGGGAATCCAGTACGCCGCGGCTTCACGGCTCGAGCAGCGCGGCCTCTGGAATACTGGATCGCCCGCCTGCGCGGGCGATGACAGCGCGAATGTGGCGGGCGTATTCGTTGGTCGCCGCACTGGTCCTCGCCATCGCACTGCTTCTCACCCTCGCATTCCCCACCCGCGCCGACGTCGCCGTCCCCCAACTCACCGGCCGCGTCGTCGATCAGACCGGCACGCTCTCCAGCAGCGACATCGCCTCGTTGTCGCAAAAATTGCGCGAGTTCGAGAACCGCAAGGGCAGCCAGATCGCCGTCCTGATCGTGCCGACGACGGAGCCGGAAACGATCGAGCAATTCTCGATCCGCGTCGCGGAGGTCTGGAAGATCGGGCGCAAGAAGGTCGATGACGGCGCGATCCTCGTCGTCGCCAAGAACGACCGGCATTTGCGCATCGAGGTCGGCTACGGCCTCGAAGGCGCGCTCACCGATGTCACCTCGCGGCGCATCATCGACGAGGACATCACGCCGAAATTTCGCAGCGGCGATTTTTCAGGTGGCATCTCGGCGGGCGTCGATCGCATGATCCGCGTGATCGACGGCGAGCCCCTGCCGACGCCCTCGCGCAGCGTGAATTTCGGCAGCTGGAACGACATCGAGCCGCTGTTTTACTTCGTATTGTTCGGCCCCCTCGTCGTGGGCGGATTTCTGCGCGCCATGTTCGGGCGTCTGTTGGGTTCGGTGGTGGCCGGAGTCATCGTCGGCGTCCTCGCCTGGTTCGTGCTGGAGTCTGCCGTGATTGGCCTCGGCGCCGGTGTGCTCGGCGCCATCCTGACCTTCATCGCGGATCTGTTGGGGGTGGGATCGGCGACAGGCCGCTCGCGCGGCGGCTCCTGGTCGAGCGGCTCCTCGTCCGGCGGCTGGAGCAGCGGATCATCGTCGAGCGACGGTGGCGGTTTCAGCGGCGGAGGCGGCAGCTTCGGCGGCGGCGGCGCCTCGGGGAGCTGGTAGCAGTCATGAGCATCAAGCGCATTGCCCGACATCTCGTGCAGCATCATTGGCGGGCGAAGCAGATTTTTCCGCGAGCCGTGCTCGAACGCATCGAGCAGGCGATCGAGCGCGGCGAAGCCTCCCATTCCGGCCAGATCCGCTTCGTGGTCGAAGGCGCGCTCGACGGCGGCCCCCTGTTCCGCAACCAGCCGGCGCGCGAGCGTGCGCTCGACGTGTTCTCGCACTTGCGCATCTGGGACACCGCGCACAACAACGGCGTCCTCATCTATCTCCTGCTCGCCGACCGCGACGTCGAGATCATCGCCGACCGCGGCATCGACGCGAAGGTTGGCGCCGAGGGCTGGGAGACCATCTGCCAGGCGATGGAGGCCGATTTCAGATCGGGCCAGTTCGAACGCGGTGTGATCGCCGGCATCGAGGCGGTGTCGCGCGAACTGGCGCGCCATTTCCCGCCGGGCGGCCCGCATCCGAACGAGCTGCCGGATGCGCCGGTGGTGATGTGAATGCCGGCTGACGCCCCACACGCAATGACGATGTGGACGCAGCGGACGCGTTAACTCTCTCGCCGTCGCACTGAAGCGCCCGCTTCTTCAGCGCGCCGCGAACGCGACGGCCCGTCCGTTGCGCCGCCATTCATCTTGCCCCGATTACAAACTGTTTCACGCCCGCCACACCGGTTCCATTTTCCCGGCCTAATTCGGCCCCGGATGAGTTCCTAAAATTTCGGTAAGCGGATCCGAAGGTAAGGATTTCGCAAGCAATGAAAGTTACCAAAAGGTCAACCGAGACTGGAGTATTTGAGCCGTGAGCGAACCATTGCCCGAGCAGGCTGCCCAGGATTCCGGTGCTGTCGACGCCGCAGCGCCGCAGGCCGTCGAGGCTGCCGCCGGTATCGAGGCCCCCTCGATTGCCCCCGACCACGAGGCGCCGCCCAAGCCGGATCCGGTCAAGGCGGAAGCCCCGAAGGTGGAGCCGCCGCGGATCGAGGTGCCGAAGTTCGAAGCTAAGACCGAAGCCAATCCCGAGCCGAAGCTCGGCAAGCTCATCGTCATGTCGCCTGCCGACCGCACCTGGGAGCGCGAGGAGTTCGCTCCGCATGTGAAGGCGGACGAGCCGCGCGAAACCGGTAGCAAGCGCCGCCTCTCGGCCATGGCTGCCGCGGTGGCGATTGCCGCCGGCGTCGGCGCGATCAGCGGTGCGCTCGCGACCGCCGGCATGATGCATTTCGCATCCCCGGCCCAGGCGCCAGTACAGGTCGCCGATACCAGCGCGCTGGATGCGTCCGTCGCCCGGATCGATGCCGATCTCGTCGCACTGAAGGCCAATGTCGAGCAGAGCTCGAAGACCGGAGTCAGCCAGTTGAGCCGGACCAACGAGCGCCTCGACAAGCTCGAAAAGGCGCAGGCCGAGCCGCTGGCCAAGATCGCCAAGCTGTCTGAGACCGTCGACAAGCTCCGCGCGACTCCGCCCGCCGCACCTGCGCAAGCCACGGCCGCACCGGCCAAGGAGACCACCGGCTCGATCGCGCCGACCCAGCTCGCGACTGCTGCGGCCGCACCGGCTCCCGCTCCCGCCGCGCCCAAGACCGAGATTGGACGTCTCCCGACGGTCGAGGGCTGGCGGCTGCGCAACGCCGGCAACGGCGGTGCGCTGATCGAGGGCCGCTACGGCATCTACGAGGTCTATCCCGGCGACCCCATACCCGGGGTCGGCCGCGTCGATGCAATTCGCCGCCAGGACGGCCGCTGGGTGGTCGTCACCAGCAGGGGCCTGATCGTCGCGCGCTGAACATTCGATATTCGACCGTCGCAGAGGCGCTTCACCACCCTGTGAGGCGCCTTTTTTGCTTGAATAGGCGTCCCTGCGCGGTGTTACCTGAGGCATGAGCCGCGCGCTGCGAATTCTCGTTGCTGCCGTCGCATTGCTGGGCGGTGTCGTTTCGCTCTTCGCAGCGGAGAACACTGCGCTGACGCGCGGCATCGCGATCACCGATCCCGATCTCCTGCGCAAGCTCGACCAGAACAATACGCTGACGATCCCACGTCTGCTATCGCCGGAGCGGAACGCGGACGTCCCGCTCACGACCGAGCTGATGTTCGTGTCTCTGCCGCAGCTGAAGGAGATCGTGCCGGCTATCGATGCGGAGTTCGAGCGCTACATCGCGCGGTACAAGGTGACATATCCGGGCGAGACCATCGGCGTCGGCGAGGGTTTTGATGCGCAACTGTTCGACCTCGCCAATCTGAGATCGCACGACACGCGCTTCGTGCTGGCCGGGATCGTCAATCGCATGGACCGTGCCTATGTCTCTGAAGGGTCCTGCGGCGAGATCCGGCTGATCTATCGTCTGACGCGTTTCGACAGCGGGCCCGATGGCGGCAAGACCGCAACGCGCCTGCCGATGACGTTCAACCTCGTGATGAAGGCGCGCGATGTGCGCCAGACGGACGGGAACGGCAAGTCGATCAGCTGCGCCGATGTCGCGCGGCGCTGGCTCGACAATGCCGACTGGCAAGATTTGATCGGCAGCCGCCTCCCGCCTCACGACGCCATGCTCGACCGCATCGAGACCAACATTCAGGTCTCGGTCGCACCGAAATCGGCGCTGCACGATTTCCGCTCCGACTATCTGCTCAAGGTGTTCAAGTACGACGCTGCCAGCAAGACCTTCGAGGAATCGACACTGGAGAACCAGATCGACCGCGACCGGATTCTTGCTGACGACGTGCTGCGGCGCGACTTCAAGACCTGGCTGCTCGCGCCCGATCATCTTCGCGAGTTCGATCGTGGCACCGTGCTGATCCCGGAGAAATTCCTGGCCAAGGCTGCGGTGGTACCGACCCCCGCCGGCCTCGATGCCTCGGCCTTGCAGCCGGAGTTCGGCATGATGCAAGGAGAGGGCAAAGGCGATGGCGTCTTCACCGACAATGACGTGGTCAGCGCGCTGAAGCAGGCGGCGGCACGCGGCGTCGACATGCAGAATGTCCGCTCGGTCGCAGGCTTCCAGCGCCGTCTCAACGACGTCACCTGCGCCGGCTGCCATCAGACCCGCGGCATCGGCGGATTCCATTTTCCGGGCGTCGATTGGCTTGCTGACAAGCCATCGAATTCCACCATCGTGCCGGCCTCGCCGCATTTCTTCGGCGATCAGCTCCGCCGCCGCGACATCCTGACCGCGTTCGCGGCCGGAAAACACCCCGATTTCTCACGCGGATTTGCCAGCCGGCCGCAGACCCGCGGCGGAAGCGAGCTCGCCGGCACCGAATATCAGGACGGCTGGGGCGCGCATTGTTCCCTGCAAGACGCGGGATCGGGAACGCAGGATGAGAGTTTTACGTCATGGAGCTGTGCTAACGGTCTCACCTGTCAGGCTGCCGCGGCCTCGCGCCGCATCGGCATGTGCTTCATCAAGACGCGTTAGCGCGTGATCCGGACCCGGAGGGTCGCGCCAGTGCAAAGTGTGTAGCGGTTTTCCGAAAAGATCACGCGCAAGAAGCGATTCGGATGATTCATGGCGGATACGAGGCAAGCCAACAAGGAGCGCAATCGCGAGATTGCGCGGAATGAAGAAGCCAAGCAGATCACCGGCAGCATCCGCGTCAGCACCTGGGCGGTTGCGCTGGCCGTCATCGTCGGCGGGATCCTGTTCACGCTCGGCTGGCTGTCGCTGAGGTAGCTTTTCTTCGCCTCTGCCCGCATGCGGGGAGAGGGGAAAGAGGAAGCCTCACTTCGCGTAATTCGTCATCCGTTTGCCCGGCAATAGCTCATAGGCCGGCTTCCAGCCTGGCAGCGCGGCCATGCGGCCGAGCCAGGCATGAACGGCCGGATGGCTCTGCGCGAAATCAAAGCCGTGCTCGTCGCTCGGATAGTGCAGATAGGCCATCATCGAGATGTCGGCGACCGTCGGCTTCGCACCGATCGCGAATTCATTGTGCTGGAGGTGCCCGTCGAGGATGCCGAGGAAATCCTCGAGTCGCCGGCGAAAATGCTTCAGCACCTGAGAATCGCTCTTTTCGGTGAAGGCGCGCATGAAGCGATAGGTCGCCATGTAGCCGGTGAGCTTGTGGTTGTCCCAGAACAGCCAGCGCAGCAGCTCGAACTTCTCGTCCTCCGTCTCGGCGCCGAAGCGGCCGTATTGCTCGGCCAGTCTCAGCAGCAGCGGCGCGGTCTGCGTCATCTTCGCGCCGTCGATCTTGAGCACGGGAATCTCGCCCATCTCGTTCACGTTCCGGCGCCACTCCGCCGTGCGCGTAACGCCGCCGGCGAAATCGGTCCAGACCGGCTCGAACGTCTCGCCGCAAAGCGTGAGCATCAGCGCCAGCTTGTAGCTGTTGCCGGATTCAGGGAAGTAGTGCAGGCGGTAGCTGGGCATGGGACCTCGCGGCATCGGTGTGTTGCCGATTGTTATAGCGAGATAGTCCCTCACCGTCATTGCGAGCGCAGCGAAGCAATCCAGCAATGCGTCCGCGGAGACACTCTGGATTTGCTTCGCTGCGCTCGCAATGACGGGGTTGGAGCGACGCGCTCCTAACCAACCGCCCCCGACGACCTCAGCGTCTTGATCGTCGCCTCGTCGTATCCCGCCTCGCGCAAGATCTCGTCACTGTGCTCGCCGACGGCGGGCGGCTTGCGCGGCTGCACCTTCTTGGCGCCGTCGATCCAGATCGGGCTGTTGATGGTCAGCATGGTGTCGTTCTCGAACGGCACCAGCACCTCGTTGTCGAGCATCTGCTTGTCGTTCGGGATGTCGTCCAGAATGGCGACGACACCGAACACGAGGCCATTGCCGTCGAGAATCTTGCGCCATTCGGCGAGATCCCTGGTGGCGAAGGTCTCGTCCAGGATCTTGATCAGCTCGACCGAGCGGGCGTGGCGGTCGGCCTTGGTGGCGAAGCGGGGATCGTCGATCAGATCCTCGCGCCCGAGGCAGCGCGCCAGCGTCGGAAACTGCTTCTCCTCGTTCAGCAGCGACAGGATCAGCCAGCGGCCGTCCTTGCACTGATAGTGATTGGCGACCGCATTGAGCGCGCGCTCGCGCGGTCGTCGCTCGCCGAACTTGGAGCCGCAGAGCTTTGCCTGGGCCAGCACGCTTGCCGCCCACACCCCGTTCGCCATCAGGTTGGAGGCGACGTGTGAACCCTTGCCGGTCTTCTCGCGCTGATAGAGCGCAGTGACGATGGCCCCGTAGAAGGCCATGGCGCAGGGATGATCGCCCATGCCGGCGACCGAGCGCGCCGGCGTGGTGTCGGTGTCGGCGCGGACGAGGTCCATCAGGCCGGAGCGCGCCCAATAGGCGTTGCTGTCGAAGCCGGGCTTGTTGGCTTCCTCGCCCTTCTCGCCATAGCCGGTGAAGGAGGCATAGATCAGCCGATCGTTGAGATGGGCGAGATGGTCGTAGGTGATGCCGAGCTTGGCGCGCACCGGCGGCGGCATGTTGGTGATGAAGACGTCGGCTTCCGCCACCAGCTTGTAGAGCACGGCCTGCGCCTGGGGTTTTGCGAGGTCGAGCGCGATGCTCTTCTTGTTGCGAGCCTCCAAGAGCCAGGCGAAATTGTGCTCGCCGGTCGGATAACCCGGCAGGTTGGGCAGATTGCGGTAGGGGTCGCCGGTGCCGGGCGGCTCGATCTTGATGACATCGGCGCCGAAATCCGACAGCACGGTCGCGGCCGCGGGCGCTGCGATGAAGCTCGCGCAGTCCAGAACCTTCAGCCCCGCAAAAATGCCCTTGTCCATCGCGGCGTTGCTCCCTCGCTCCTGTTGTTTCCCGCGCGCTGGAATTGGCGCAGGCCAGTGATGGGAGCATTAGACCGATGTTTCGACGGGATGCAACGGCGCCGGGCGCAGGGCCTCACTCCTCCCCCGCAAGCAGTGCCGCATTGCCGCCCGCTGCAGCCGTGTTGATCGTCACCGTCTGCTCGGTGGCGAAGCGCGCGAGGTAGTGCGGGCCGCCGGCCTTGGGGCCGGTTCCGGACAGTCCGTTGCCGCCGAACGGCTGCACGCCGACCACGGCGCCGATCATGTTGCGGTTGACGTAGATGTTGCCGACGTGGACGCGGTCGATGATGGCCTCGACCGTATCGTCGATGCGGGAGTGCACGCCGAGGGTGAGCCCGTAGCCGGTGCGCTCGATGGCCTGCAACACGCGCGCGAGGTTCTCGGCGCGATAGCGCACGACATGCAGGATCGGCCCGAAGACCTCCTCGGTGAGCTGACCGGCCTCCTTGAGCTCGAAGATGTGCGGCGCGACGAAGCAGCCCTCCGGCGCCTGGCCTGCAAAGTGCAGCCGCGCCTCGCGCTTCATCCGCGCGATATGCGCATCGAGGCGCTGCTTTGCCTCCGTGTCGATCACCGGCCCGACATGCGTCGCGACGTCAGAGGGATCGCCGATCTTGAGCTCGCGCGCGGCGCCCGCGATCATCTCGATCATGCGGTCGGCGACATCCTCCTGCACGAACAAGAGCCGCAGCGCCGAGCAGCGCTGGCCGGCGGAGCGGAACGCGGAGGTGACGACATCGTCGGCGACCTGCTCGGGCAGTGCGGTCGCGTCCGCGATCATGGCGTTGATGCCGCCGGTCTCTGCGATCAGCGGCACGATCGGCCCGTCCTTGCCCGCGAGCGTCCGATTGATGCTGCGGGCGACCTCGGTCGAACCGGTGAAGACGACGCCGGCGATGTCCTGGTGTGCGGTCAGCACCGCCCCGATACGGCCGTCGCCGGTGACGAGATGCAGCGCGCTCCTGGGGATGCCGGCCTCGTGCAGCAGCGCGACGGCCTCATGTGCGATGCGCGGGGTCTGCTCGGCGGGTTTTGCGACCACGCTGTTGCCGGCCATCAGCGCCGCCGTGACCTGGCCGAGGAAGATCGCCAGTGGAAAGTTCCACGGCGAGATCGCCACGAACACGCCGCGGCCGCGCAGGCTAAGCGCGTTGCTCTCGCCGGTCGGGCCCGGCATGGCGGCATCGTTCCCGAACAGCTTGCGGCCCTGCGCGGCGTAGTAGCGGCAGAAGTCCGCGGCCTCGCGCAGCTCCGACAGCGCGTCGTCCAGCGTCTTGCCGCCCTCGCTTTGCAACAGCGTGATGAAACGGGCACCCCGGCACTCCAACAGATGCGCGGCCTGCTCCAGCGCTGCCGCGCGTGCGCCCGCCGGCGCCCGGCTCCAACTGGCGAAGCCCGCGCGCGCAGCGGCTACCGCCGCGTTGGCCTGATCCGGCGTCGCGTTGGTGACGGACTTGAGATCGGCTGCTTCCGCCTTGACGTCGGCCAGCAGCCGGTCGAGCGCGGCACGCTCACCGAATTCGATGCCGCGCGAATTGCGCCGCTCCGGCGCGAACAGATCTGCCGGCAACGGAATCCTGGGATGAGCGGCCTGTTGCGGTCGGCCGACGGCATCCGCCGGGCGCTGCAGCAGCGCCGAAACCGGCACGCGATAATCGGCGGCCTGCGCCACGAACGAGGAGTTGGCGCCGTTCTCCAGCAGCCGTCGCACCAGATAGGCGAGCAGGTCGCGATGGCTGCCCACGGGCGCATAGGTGCGGTAGGCGATGTCTGGGTGATCCTCGGCAAGCTGCTCGTAGAGCGCTTCGCCCATGCCGTGCAGGCGCTGGAATTCGAATCCGCCGCTGTCAGCGGCAAGCTCCAGCACGGTCGCGACCGTCAGCGCATTGTGGGTGGCGAATTGCGGGAAGATGCGCGGCCGCAGGCTCAAGAGTTTCGAGGCGCAGGCGACGTAGTTGAGATCCGTCATCGCCTTGCGCGTGAACACGGGATAGCCGTCGAGGCCGCGCTCCTGCGCGCGCTTGATCTCGGTATCCCAATAGGCGCCCTTGACCAGCCGGACCATCAGCTTGCGGTCATGCGCACGCGCCAGCGCATCGACATAGTCGATCATCGCGCTGGCGCGCTTCTGATAGGCTTGGATCGCCAGGCCAAATCCGTCCCAGCCGGCAAGTGAGGCATCGGCGAGCGTCGCTGCGATCACGTCGAGCGACAGCTCCAGCCGGTCGGCCTCCTCAGCGTCGACGGTGAAGTTGAGGTCGTGGGCTTTGGCGCGCTGCGCGAGGTCCAGCAGTTGCGGCACCAGTTCGGCCATTACGCGCGCGCGGCTGATCGCCTCGAAGCGCGGATGCAGCGCCGAAAGTTTTACCGAGATCCCGGGTCGGTCGGGCAGGGGATGGTTGCCAGCCGCTTTGCCGATCGTCTCGATGGCACTGGCATAGGCGTCGAAATAGCGCCTGGCGTCCGCCGCCGTGCGCGCGCCTTCGCCAAGCATGTCGAAGGAATAGCGCGGCTTCTGGCCCGAGCGCGGCCGGGCCCGCTCCAGCGCCTGCTCGATGGTTTCGCCCAGCACGAAATGATTGCCCATCAGCCGCATCGCCTGGCGCGTGGCGGTGCGCACCGCCGGTGCGCCCAGACGCTTCACCAGCCGGCCTATGGTGCCGTCGGGCGTCTCGCCGGGCTGGATCACCCGCGCCGACAGGCCGAGCGCCCAGGCCGAGGCGTTGACCAGGAACGCGGTGGACTTGGTCTCGTGGTGGATGAAGTCGCCCTCGCCGAGCTTGTCCTCGATGAACTGGTCGGCGGTCCGGGCATCGGGCACGCGCAGCAGCGCTTCCGCCAGCACCATCAGCGCGAGCCCCTCCTTGGTCGAGAGCGCGAACTCCCGCAGCATATCCTCGATCCCGCCGAGGCGGTCGTCGCGCTTGCGGATCGCCTCGATCAACCGCGTCGCGGCGCGGTCGATCCGCGCATCCTGCGGAGGGCTCAGATGGGCCGATGGCAACAGGCGCGCAGCAATGTCGGCGTCGTCAGGGGCGTAGGGAGCAGTGAAGGGCGGCGGGATGTTCGGCATGGCGTGTCCTGTGGCTGAAATTCAGGATAAAGCCCGCATGACCGTAGTTCGATAGACAATTTAGTCGATTTGCCTTAGAAAATGAAGATCATTCACCATTAAGCCTCGTAAGATATGGAACTTGATCGCATCGACCGGAGAATCCTCTCGATTTTGCAAGAGGACGGGCGCATCGCCAATGTCGAGCTCGCCGAGCGCATTGGCCTCTCGCCGACCTCGATCGGCGAGCGGCTGAAGCGCTTGCAGCGCGAGGGGTTCGTCGAGGGCTATGGCGCGCGGCTCAATCCGCACCGGCTCGGCCTCGGCTTGCTCGTGTTCGTCGAGGTGCTGCTCGACAAGACCACACCCGACAATTTCGAGCGCTTTGCGCGCGCGGTGAAGCTCGCGCCCGAGGTGCTGGAGTGTCACATGGTTGCCGGCGGCTTCGACTATCTTGTGAAGGCGCGGCTTGCGGACATGACCGCCTATCGACGCTTTCTCGGCGAGACCCTGCTGTCGATGCCGGGCGTGCGCGAGACGCGGACCTATGCGGTGATGGAGGAGATCAAGCGCGACGCACCATTGCCGGTGGGTTAGCGCAGTGCTGTCGCGATTGTCATTGCTGTAGTCGGAAAGGCGGTCTTTGCAGGAAAAATAGTCATCCTCGTGCAATCGCAACGCCTGTCGTCGAATGCACCGGCCGTCTTCTTAAATTTTTTGGCCCGCTCCCGGACAGATCCGGGAGGCAGCAAAGGCTGCGCGGGCTTATACTTTGAGGTTCTCCGCGGAGGTCTTGCCCCGGTTTGCGATCTCTTCGTATTCCACCGTCTGTCCCTCGTTGAGGGTGGACAGACCGGCTTTCTGCACCGCCGAGATATGCACGAACACATCCTTGCCACCCGACGCAGGCTGGATAAATCCATAACCCTTCGTCGGGTTGAACCACTTGACCGTACCTTTAGCCATCACGACTTCTCCGCGGGTCTTCCTCCGAGATCTCGAACCGCCAGTCCCCGCCAACCAGCCGGTTCGGTCATAGCAGGATACGCGGAATGTGGCAGGCTTGGTAGCTCAAACCACATCGGCATTTCGCCGAATTCCGCTCAACTTCGCGGCGTTTTTGCCGGTTTTGCCCGTTTCGCGGTCAAATGGCCCAGACGCGTCTCACCAACCGTCAATACGTCGCTGCCAGATAATCGACGATCTTGCCGACATCGGCATCGTCGATCGGTGCGCCATAGACCTTGATCATCTTGGTCACCTCGGCCTGCCAGAAGCCCTTCTTGTCCTTCATCGGCGGCTGCGTGGCGATGTAGTCGGACGAGTGGCAGGCGCTGCAATTGCCCTGCACGACCTCGAGATTGGGCCCCGGCTTGAACGCCGCGATCTCGTCGGGGGTCTTGTAATTGACCGGCGCGGCAAACGTTGAACCCACTGCCGCGGCGAGGGTGAGCGCGATGGCGAGGAGAACGGTGCGCTGCATGATCAGTCTCCTTCAGGCCACCGTCACGCGGACGGTTTCGACGACATTGCGCAAATAACCCGCCGGGTTCCAGCGCGGCGTATCCGGCTGTGTCTCGCCGCCATTGCCGGTGGCGCGGACCTTGAGCTCATGGCTGCCTGCCGCGAGCTTCACCGGCAGCTTCCATTCGCGGAAGGCGTACTTGCCGAGGTCCCTGCCGAGCTTTGCGCTCACCCAAGTCTGCCCGCCGTCGGTGGAGACCTGGACCTCCTTGATGCCCTTGCCGCCGTCGAAGGCGATGCCGCGCAGGGTGGTCGCTCCCGCCTTCAGCTTGGCGCCATCGGGGACGCTGGTGATGAAGGAGCGGATGGTGAAGCGGTTGATCGGGATCGTTGCCTTCGGCGCGGTGCCCGGCTCGACCGCGTTGTTGGGCGTGTCAGGGATGCGATAGGCCGACTTCATCCAGAAGCCGTCATAGACGTTGTCGATGACGGTGATCTCGTTGAGGTGCTTGACCCAGTAGGTGCCGTAATAACCGGGCACGATCAGGCGCAGCGGGAAGCCGTTGAGGAACGGCAGGTCCTCGCCGTTCATGCCATAGGCCAGCATCACCTCGCCGTCGGTGGCGTGATCGATGTCGAGGGCCTTGATGAAGTCCGGCGTCTTGTCGTTGACCGGCCCGTCCATGCCGTTGAACGTCACCTGCTTGGCGCCGGTCTGAACGCCCGCCAACTCCAGCACCGCCTTCAGCGGCACGCCGCGCCAGCGCGCACAGCCCATCGCGCCATTGGCGAGCTGGCCGCCGGCGACGCGCGGCTCGAAGAAGCCGCGGCTGTTGCCCGAGCACTGGTTGACGGCGACGATCTCCGTCGCCTTCATCTTCCTGATGTCTTTCAGCGACAATTTCAGCGGCTTGTCGACCTTGCCCTTGACCTCGAGCGTGAACTTGTCGGGGTCGAGATTGTAGGGCAGGTCGGAGAGGTGATAGCGCACGAAGAACGCGTTGTTCGGCGTGATCGGGCCGTCATTGAACACCGCAAACGGCGTCTCGAGCTGTGGCGGCCGGCTGGTGAGGCCGATCATTGGCCGCTTCTGCGGATATTTCACCAGCGGCCGTTCGCCATTGGCGAAGGGCAGGGTGACGGTGTCGAGTGCCAGCGCCTTGGTGGAATTCAGTGTGGCCGCAAGCGCGGCAAGCCCCGCTCCTTTGAGCAGGTCGCGTCGATCGAACATTCTGGTCTCCTCCCGGAGCTTTTCGTTGGACCAGCGGTCATCACCGTAAGACCCGTGCTCATCTGTCGCAACGATTTGGATGATGTCAATTCGTGCTTTCGCAGCAAGCCCATGCCGCTGCGTTGCAGCAGGCCGGTGTTACGCGGCGCGAGGAGAGAGTGGCGAGTCGTGGCGGCAGCGGCGGTGCGCTCGCCCTCTTCTGCTTGCGGGAGAGGTCGGCGCAAAGCGCCGGGTGAGGGCTCTTTCCTCTAGGGGATTGTCCCGTCGCGGAGAGACCCTCTCCCCAACCTTCCCCCGCAAGCGGGGGACAGAGCGCACCTGTCGCTTGGCTCGCGCCTCACGCCGCAACGCGCTCGCGTCCATCGACCAGCGCCCCCAGCTCCCTCACATCAGCGATCACGCGGACGGCCATCGGCTCGTCGCGGCCGCGGATTGCGACCTCCTGCTGCGGCAGGGCGTCCCCTGCAAGGTCCGCGGTGCGGCGGACCTCCTCCGAGACGATGGCCTCGCAGGCCAGCGTCTTGGTCATGTCCTGCAGGCGGGCGGCGACGTTGACGGCATCGCCGAGCGCGGTGAAGACGATGTGATCGCGATAGCCGATGTCGCCGATGATGACCTCGCCGCCATGGATGCCGATGCCGAAGCGGATCGGCTGGCGCAGATCGTGGCTCAAGAGCGCGTTGAGCTCGTCGATATGCATCGCGATGCTGCTGGCAGCCTTCAGCGCCTGCCGGCAGGCGGTCGGCGGATCGGCCGACAGCCCGAAAAGCGCCAGCATGCCGTCGCCGACGAACTGGTTCGGCTGCCCGCCGCTCTCTATCACGGCCTGCGAGACCGCGCCGAGGAAGCGGTTGACGATGAAGACCGTGTCGAACGGCAGCCGCTTCTCGGCGAGCTGCGTCGAGCCGCGCATGTCCACGAACAGGCTGACGAGATAGCGTTCCTGGCCGATGCGCGCCGGCGTCGAGGCCTGTCCATCCGCCGCATGCGTGTGGGGCGTGAAGAGCTGGAAGAAAGAGAGGTCGCAGTCCGGACGCAGCTGGCACGCAAGTCGGATCGACGGATCGGCGGTGCCGACGCGAGCGAGCACGAAGGCCTCGCGCTGCGATGGCTGGGGCAGGGCGCCATGGTCGCCGATGATGCGGATGCGGCAGGTCGAGCAACGGGCGCGGCCGCCGCAGACGCTGGCATGTGGCACGTTGTGGCGCAGACTCGCCTCCAGCACGGAGAGACCCTTTGGCACGCGCACCGTCTTGCCATTGCCGTAGGACAGGACAATCGTGCCACCGCGCCGTTCGCGCCAGGCGCGCACGCCGCGCGCCGCCAGCGCCAGTCCCAGCAACCCGAAATATCCGACGGTGAGGCCGCCGGTGATGCGGTCGAGCGTGTCGGCCTCCGCGACGCTGCCGACCTGGCGACGTGCGAGGTTGTGCGTGCGCCATTCGCCGTCGTCGGCCTCGAGTTCGACGCTACGGCCGCCCTGGTAGATGCCGAGCAACGACAACGTCGGGATCAGCACGGCGGCCGCGAGCAGATAGGGCGCCGCGCGCGTGAAGAACGGCTTGAGGCGAAGCCAGAAATAGATGCCGATGCAGCCGTGCACCCAGGCGATGAGAAGCAGGATCGTCATCTGCCAGAGCCGGCCCGGCGCCGCGACGAAGAACAGGTAGAGCTCCTGCGGATAGAGCTTCTGGTGTCCGTACAGCGTCTGGCCGAGGCGCACGCCGATCACATGCGCCATCACGAGAGCCGGAATGCTCAGTCCCAGCACGAGCTGCAGCGGCTCGATCGTCCGCCAGCGGAACTGCCGGCGCTGATACAGCGCGTAAATCCCGAGCCCCATATGGGTCAGCGCGGCCGTGTAGAACACGATCGCGACCGGCAGGAACTGCCAGAACAGGGTGTGGTAGTAGACCCCGATCTCCATGGCATCGACCGAGATGTTGCCGAGCGCATGGTTGAGGAAATGGCTGACCACATAACAGAACAGGATGATGCCGCAGATGAGCCGCACCTGCCGCGCGCTGGTCGCGCGGACGAGTTCGGGCATATGGACGGGAGCGGTGGCCATGATTCGGTTGTATCAGTTCATCGAGAAGAACAGCCAGCGTAGCGTTTAATTCCCCCCGCGGACAGCTCGCCCGATCACATGCGCGGCAAGCCGCCACCGTCGTCCCGGACAAGAGGGCCCCAGGCGCGTGCCGACCCAGGACCCATAACCACAGGATCGGCTTGCGCGCGAGCTGGCAACCGCGAGCCTTCGCCAAACTCCTCGCTGTGGTTATGGGGCCCGGATAAGCGCTCGCTCCGCGCGCTTGTCCGGGACGACAGCGCGAATGGGCTCCCCGCATTGACTCCCCCTCCCAGGTTGGCGAAAAGCGCGGCCGTGACGACAGCCTCTGACATCATCAAGCCCCTCCGCGGCGGCGCGCGCCGACCTCTAGTCATGGCGGCAGTGATCATCGCCGCGATGACCGTGCTCCGCATCGTCTATGCCTGCGCGATCGAGCTGCGCACCGATGAAGCCTATTACTGGACCTGGTCAAAGGAGGCTGCGCTCAGCTTCCTCGATCATCCCCCGGGAATCGCCTGGCTGATCCGTTTCGGAACCGCGATCTTTGGCGACACCACTCTCGGCGTTCGCTTCGGCGGCATCGTCGCGATGCTGGTGATGCAGCTGCTGCTCGGCGACCTCGTCCGCCGCCTCACGCATGATACGCGTGCGATTGTGGTCGCCGTGCTGATGCCGGAGGCTGCGCTCTATTACGGCCTGTTGATGGCCAAGGTCGCGCCCGATGTTGCGATGATTCCGTGTGCAATGGCGATGGTTTGGTCGCTGGTGCGGCTGGCGCAGAGCGGCGATGGCCGCTGGTGGCTCGCGGCCGGCCTGTTCGCGGGCCTCTCGGTGCTGTCGAAATTCACCGCGATCATGTTCGCACCCGCAGTGGCTGCCTTCCTGCTGGTGCCGGACTGGCGCTGGCGTTGGTTGCGCAGTCCCTACCCTTACCTCGCCATGCTGGTCGCGATCGCCGCGTTCTCGCCGGTGCTGATCTGGAATGCACAGCACGACTGGGCCTCGTTCCGTTTCCAGGGCGTGCGCGCCACCGCCAGTTACGGCATCTCGCTGCGCACGATCGGCGACTACATCGGCCTGCAATTCGGCCTGGTCGGCTTTGTCATGCTGCCGGTGGTGCTGACGGGCCTGGTGTTGACGGCGCGGCGCGGCTATCGCATGCGCGAGCCGGTCGCGATCCTCTTGTCCACCGCGGTGCTGGTGCCGTTTCTCTATTTCCTCGTGAAATCGCTGACACTTCGCGTCGGCGACACCTGGCCGATGTTCATGTGGCCGGTGGGCTTTGCGGCCGCCGCGGTGAACCTCGCCACGATGACGAAAGAGGGCTGGTCGGCCCGAATGCTCAAATCGACACTGGTCTGGGTCAACACGGCGATCGTCTCGGGCATCGCTTTCGTCGTTCTCGTGTTTCTCTATTACGTCGTCGCGCCCTGGAATCTGCTCGGCAAGATTGATCCGATCGGCGCCGAGGCCGGCTACGAGCAGGTCGCCGCGCGCGCGCAGGCTGCACTCGACGAGACCGGCGCCACCTGGATCGCGACCACCGACTATCGCACCTATGCCATGATGCGCTGGTTGTTCCGGGGCCGTGTGCCCGTGATCGAGCTCAACGAGCGCGGCCGCTTCCAGGATTTCCGCGATCCCGGCATGGACAAGATCAGGGGACATGCGGGGATCTATGTCGGGCGCGAACCGGACGATCGTTCGTCGCTGTGGGAGCGTATCCCGGCGAAACGCGAGCAACTTGGCGAGGTCGAGCGCCGTTGGCGCGGCCTCGTGATGGACACTTATGTGCTGGAGAAGCTGACCGGCTGGACCCCGGAGCTCTCGCCGCCGAAGGACTCGCCGCTATTCCAGTGGAAGGTGCTGGCGGGAGAAACCGAAAAGCGGGAGCGCGCCTAAAGCGCGATGAGATTTGGATGAATCGTCATCGCGCTTTAGCTTGTTGTTTACGCATGATCTTTCCGGAAAACCGCTTCGCACTTTTCCGGATCATGCTTTAGCGCGGCATGCTCCGAACTTCCTTCTCCTCTTGCAAGGGGAGAGGGTGCAGCCAGCACGTGCCGCGAAGAAACTACTCTTCCCCGTCCTTCTTCCGCAAGAGATCCGTTGCCAGATCCGACAGTTTCGGCGGCGGCAAGGCCGCGAACGGCAGCGGCCGCGTCACGTCGATCGCGGCCAATCCCAGCCGCGCCGTCAGCAGCCCGTTCAGCACGCCTTCACCCAGTCGCTGCGACAGCTTCGCCGCGATGCCGTGGCCGAGCATCTGCTGCACCAGGCTGTCGCTCGCGGCCATGCCGCCGGTGATGGCGAGATGGGCGATGACGTGGCGGAGCAGGCGGATCATGCCGAGTGCGCCGGGACGACCGCCATAGAGATAGGCGAGTTGGCGGATCAGGCGCAGCGCGGCGACGAACACGAACAGCACGTCGATCGCGGCGCGGGGCGAGACCGCCGTGACGATCGAGACCTTTTGTGCCGCTGACGAGACCAGCCGCCGCGCCTCGGCATCCAGCGATGACATCAACTCGCGCTCCGCGAGGCGGATCATGTCGGCGCCGTCGATGATCTCGCCGGCATGGCTTTCCAGCGTGGCGCGGGCGCGCGCCAGCTGCGGGTTCTGGTGCGCGATCTTGAGCAGGTCCTGCACGATGACGCGGCTCTCTTTCCGGTCGTCGCTGGCCAGCACCGCGGCGGCGCGCTGATGCAGCTTCTCGATGGTCGCGAGGCGGGCCAGCCCGAACGCCTCGCGCCCGATCACTACGGCGAGCGCCAGCGCAGTGACGAAGGCGAAGGCAAGGCCGATGAAGCCGAGGCTTTCGCTGCGCGCAAACAGATCCTCGATCAGACGGATCACGCCAAGCCCGGTGCCGAGCAACGTCAGCCCTGCGAGGCCGGACCAGAACAGCGTGCCCCAGGGAACGCCGCGCCGCGCCGGCAGCGCAGCTTCAACCGGCACCGGCAGCGCCATGAGATCTGGTTCCGGCGTGATCTGGATCGTGTCGCGACCGATCCGTCCCGCTTCATCGGCCTCGGTGACGAGGACGCCGGGATCGTCGAGCCGGAACGTCGCCGGCCGCCGCGGCTGGGATCGGTCGTTCATGCGAGCTTGTCTCCGATCAGGAACTGCAAGGCACGGTCGAGGCGGATGTGTGGCAACACGGGCTCGTCGTTGCCCGCGCGTTCGAGCTTCGGCGGGCGGAAGCGCAGGAAACGGAAATCGCTCCTCTCGGCGGCCTCTGTCGCGAGCCCGCGGAACGCATCGGTGCCGCGGAACAGCGGCTCGGGATCGTCGGGCAGATCACCCGGAAAGGTCGCAACCTCCGTGTTGCCGTCGAAGAACTCGCCGCCGGCACTTTCGCCCGCGGCCGGCGTTCCCAGGATCGACGGCAGTTTATCCCGGCCACGCGCCACCTGCGCCTCGCGCGTGGCACGCACGGCGGCGAGCGCCACCACGTCGATCGCCGCGCCGGTGTTTTCCGCCCGCGCAACGGCACGGGTGACCGCGCGGCGCAGCACGGCCTCGAGCCGGTCGTGACTGGAATGATGCAGATGATCAGCCTTGGTCGCCGCGAACAGGATGCGGTCGATGCGCGGCCGGAACAGGCTGGAGAGCAAGGTGCTGCGGCCGATGTTGAAGCAGTCGAGAATGCCGGCGAGCGCGGCCTCGAGGTCGTGCAGCGCCTCGGGGCCGGAGTTGAAGGCGGCGAGCGCGTCGGCCAGCACGATCTGGCGATCGAGCCGCGCGAAATGATCGCGGAAGAACGGCCGCACCACGACGTCCTTGTAGGCTTCGAAGCGCCGCACCATCATCGCCCATAGCGATCCCTCAGGCGCCTGCCCGCCGGCGGGCGCATCGAGCGGCGCAAAGGTCAGCGCGGGTGAGCCTGCGAGATTGCCGGGCATCAGGAAGCGGCCGGGCGGCAACAGGCTCATCGCAAACCGCTCGTCGCGGCAGGCGCGCAGATAATCGGTGAAGAGCTTTGCGGCCGTCAGCGTCGCCTGCTCGTCCTCGCGCGCTTGGGGCTTGAGCGTTGCGAGATGGGTGTGCCATTCGGTCGCGAGATGCGCGCGCGGCGCTTCGCGCGACAGCGCCAGGCTTTCGGCGGACCATTGCTCGTAGCTCTTCTGGAGCAGCGGCAGGTCCAGCAGCCATTCGCCGGGATAGTCGACGATGTCGAGCGTCAGCGTGCGATCGGCGCCGGTCGGGCGCTGGTAGTTGATAACGAGCCTGAGCTCGCTGATGTCCACGGTCGAGTTCGGCCAGCGCCGTTCCTCGACCAGCGCGCGCAGATGGTTCTCATAGGCAAAGCGCGGCACGGCATCATCAGGCTGCGGCGCCAGATGCGCCCGCGCGATCCGACCCGAGTCATAGGCTTCGAACACCGGAAACCGGCCGCCGCGCGTCAGCCCATGGATCAGCGCGGTGATGAATACGGTCTTACCGGCGCGCGACAGGCCGGTGACACCAAGCCGCACCGTCGGATTGAAGAAGTGCTCGCCATAGTCGATCAGCGCCCGCGCCGACAGCCGCGCCTCCTCGACCATATCCTGGAAACTGAATGCCATATGAACGTGAGGGGATCTCGGGCGAGGGATACGCAGAACGGATTAGTCACAAAAGTGGCAATTGCCTGAGGAAAATCAAGCTTTCATACTTCCACCGCCTTTGTCGGCAAATCAGCCGTTTGAACGATACGCCGATCCCGAAAGACCCATGCAAGAGGGCATTGCCACGCTTTGCGGATTGCCATGACCGTCTTCCAAATGAAACAGTTCGCGTCCGATTCTGTCCACGCTGCAGCCGACGCGATCGGCTGGAACTACGACCGCGCCGAGCTGATCGCCGACGGCATCATCCATGCGATCGGCGTGCTCTCCGGCATCATCGCCGCGACCGTCCTGGTGGTGCTGGCGGCGGTCTATTCCGATGTCACCGACATCGTCGGCGTGTCGATCTATGTCGCTGGTCTGCTCTCGATGCTGGTGCTGTCGGCGACCTATAATCTCTGGCCGGTGTCGCCGGCCAAGTGGCTGCTGCGGCGGTTCGACCATTCCGCGATCTACCTGCTGATCGCGGCGACCTACACGCCATTCATCCTGGAGCTCAAGGACAGCGCGTTCGCGCTGGTGCTGCTCGCCGGCGTCTGGTGCGCGGCGATATCAGGGATCGTGCTGAAGCTGCGCTATCCCGGCCGGTTCGACCGAGTCGCGGTCGGCATCTACCTCGCGATGGGCTGGAGCGGCATCATGCTCTACGACGCCGTGGTCAGGGCTCTCCCTGCGCTGGCGCTCGGCTTCATCTTTGCGGGCGGCCTGCTCTACAGCTTTGGCGTGATCTTCCACGCCTGGCGCCGGCTGCGCTTCCAGAATGCGATCTGGCACGGCTTTGTCTTGGCCGGCGCGGCATGCCATTATACCGCGGTGCTCGACCTCGTGTTGAGCTGACGAGGACCCGCGACGCGGAATGAGCGGCGCGATACAAAGCGGTACAAGACAAGAGGAGACGTCGCATGCAGGTGACCGGCAAGGTCGTGGTCGTCACGGGCGGCGCAAATGGCATCGGCAAGGCGCTGTGCGAGGCCTTTCACAATGCGGGCGCGGCCAAGGTCGTCGTCGCAGACATGGACGCCGCCAATGCGAGGGCGGTCGCGGCCATGGTCGATGGCGCCGCCTTCAAATGCGACGTCGCGCAGGAAAAGGACATCGCCCACGTCATCGAGGAGACCGAGCGGCAGTTCGGCCCTATCGAACTGTTCTGCTCCAACGCCGGCATCGGCGGCGGCTTCGATCCGATGTCGGAAAATGCCGGGGGCGCCTCGGATGAACCCTGGCAGCGCAGCTGGGCGATCCACGTCATGGCGCATGTCTATGCGGCGCGGCATCTCGTCCCCCGTATGAGGGCCCGCGGCGGCGGCTATTTCCTCAATACCATCTCGGCCGCGGGCCTCTTGTCGCAGGTCGGCAGCCCGGCTTACTCGACGACCAAGCATGCCGCGGTCGGCTTTGCCGAGAATCTCGCGATCTCGCACAAGGCCCACAACATCAAGGTCTCGATCCTCTGCCCGCAGGGCGTCGACACCAACATGCTGCGCTCCATCCCCAAGGGCCCGCAATCCGGCGACGGCGATCTCACGCCCGAGCAAGTGGCGAAAGACGTGCTCGCCGGGCTCGAGCAGGAGACATTCCTGATCCTGCCGCACCCTCAGGTGCTCGGCTACATGCGCAAGAAGACCGAGAACTACGACCGCTGGATTGGCGGCATGGCCAAGATCCAGGCCAAGATGCGAGAGGAATTCGGCAAGTGACCGCCACACCTGACGTTGTCATGCTCCGCGACCCGGCTACGCCAAGGCTTCGCCGGCGTTGAGGCCCAGGGGCGCCGAAGCTTTAGCGAAGGCGGCAAGGGGGCCATCCAGTACGCCGCGACCTATCGATTGAAACGTTGACGCCTCGGAGTACGAGATCGCCCGGAAGCCGGGCGATGGCACGGAGAGTGTGGCTAGCCCACGACCTCATCCTCCATCCGGCTCGCCCGCAGCGCCCGCGCATAGAGCATCATGCCTTCGCGCACGGTGCGCTGCTCGGCTGGCGTCAGCGCCGCCAGTGCGCCGCGCACCTGCTGACGGCCGAAGGCGTGCAGCGCCTCCAGCGTGCGACGGCCCTTCGCCGTCAGCGATAGCAGCTTGCTGCGGGCATCAAGCTCATTTGTGGTCTCCCGCAGCTCGCCGCAATCGATCAGCTTGCGCACCAGGCGGCTGACGCTGGATTTCTCCAGGCGCAGGCAGTCGCCGAGTTCGCCCGAAGTCATCGGGCCGCGGATGCCGAGCTCCAGGATGGTGTGGACCGCCGAGGGCGGATAGTCCGATGCCGCCACCGTCGCGTCCATGAAACCGAGCTCGCGCACCATCAGGCGCGAGGCGGTGCGGATGTCGTCGATCAGCGAAAGCTCGGCCATCCCTTGACTCCCGGCATATAGTTGTATCATACAACTATATGCGCGCAACGCCGCGCGCAAGCGTTTTGGAGTGGACGATGAGCGGAACGTTGCCAACCGGGATGCGGATGACAGGCAAGGTCTGCCTGGTCACGGGCGGCGGCAGCGGCATCGGCCGCGCCACGGCGCTCAGGATGGCGGCCGAGGGAGCCGAAGCGATTTTCGTCGCCGGCCGGCGCGAAGCCGAGATCGACGCCACCGCCTCAGCATGCCGCGAGCGCGGCGTGGAGGCCGTCCCGGTCAAGACCGATATCACGCAGGAGGATGACGTCGCACGGCTGGTGCGCGCGGCCGTCGAGCGCTGCGGCCGGCTCGACGTCGCCTTCAACAATGCCGGGTTCCAGGAGCGCCGCGCGCCGCTGGAAGAGCAGGGGACCGATATCTACGACAGCGTGTTCGACACCAATGTCCGCGCGCTGTTCCTGTGCTTGCGGCATCAATTGCCGGCGATGCTGGCGAAAGGCCGAGGCAGCATCGTCGTCAACGCCTCGGTCAGCGGCATGCGCAATCCCAATCCCGGCTTCTCGCTCTATTCGGCCTCCAAGGCCGCTGCGATCTCGCTGACGCGTTCGGCCGCGATGGAGAACGCTCCGCGCGGCATCCGCATCAATGCGATCGCGCCCGGCCGCGTCGTCACCGACATGATGCTGCGCGCCGGCGTCGGCGATGTCGCAACGGTCGGCGCCGGCCTGCCGCTGCGGCGGATGGGCCGCCCGGAGGAAGTCGCGGAAGCCGTGGTGTGGCTGTCGTCGGATGCGTCGTCGTATGTGGTCGGCCACGTTCTGGCGGCGGACGGGGGATTTTTGGCGTCGTAGTATGTTGGTCGGTGGCACGGCAAACTCGATGTCGTCCCGGCGAACGCCAGGACCCATAACCACAGGACGTAATTTTGCGAAGACAGATAGTTGTTCTGTCCCACGGTACTGATACCTGCGCTGAATCGATAGATCACGCGGTACGGGTCCCGGCGTTCGCCGGGATGACAACTCAGTGCTTTTGCCCGTACAGCACCGGCACCGCGGAATCCACGACGACCTCGACAAGGCTCGTGCCCTCGAACGCCATGCCGCGCTTCAGCGCCTCGCCGAGCTCTGCAGCCTTCGTCACCCGCACCGCATCGCAGCCCATGCCTTCGGCAAGCCGCACGAAATCGATTCCCGGCAGTTCCAGCCCTGGCACGCCCCGCACCTGCATCACCTGGCTGAACGAGCGCATCGCGCCGTAGCCGGAATTGTTGATGACGACGACGGTCAGCGGCAGTTTTCGTTGCACGGCGGTCCACAGCGCCTGGATGGAATACATCGCCGAGCCGTCGCCGATCAGGCAGACGGTGCGCTGCTTCGGCTTGCCCAGCGCCATGCCGACGGCAGCGGGCAGGCTATAGCCGAGCCCGCCGCTCGACATGGTGTAGAAACTGTCCTGGCCGCGCATCGGCAGGAATTTTTGCATTGCCGGCCGGTGCGAGGGCACTTCCTCGACGAGTGATGCGTCTTTCGGCATCGCCAACGACAGCGAGTGCAAGAGGAATTCGACCGGCAGCGGATCGGCAGCCTGCGGCGCCGGCGGCAGCGTGCGGCCTTTTGGCGCCGCGCGTTTGCTCTCCGGCAGTAGGTCGAGCAGCATCGAAAGTGCCGGCTTCATCGTGGCGATGATGCTGGTGCCGACCGGTGTCACCGCGGCGGCATCCGCGTCATCCGTGATCTGGAAGATGGTCGCACCGCCGTCGAAGATCGCGGCATGGCCCTCGACATGGAAGGTGAACACCGGCGCGCCGATCACGACGACGAGGTCGTGCTCGCGCAGCGCGTCGGACAGCTGCGCCGGCGAAGCGTGCAGGAAGCCCGCAAATTGCGGATGCCGCTCCGGGAACGAACAGCGCGCCGAGAACGGGCTGACCCAGACGCTGGCCTTGGCCTTCTCGGCCACACGCACCATCAGATCGACCGCACCGGCGCGGTCGATGCCGGGGCCGACGACGAGGGCAGGGTGCTTTGCGGAGCCGAGCGCTGTGACCAGCGCCCTCATCGCGTCAGGCTCTGGTCCGATCTCCCGGCTCACCTTGCGCGCCTCGATCGGGGTTGTGGCGTGCGCCCAGTCGTCGATCGGGATCGACACGAAGGTTGGCCCGCACGGCGGCTGCATCGCGGTGTAATAGGCCCGCGCGATCGCGGCCGGCACGTCCTCGGGCCGCGCCGGCTCGACGCTGTATTTGACGTAAGGGCGCGGAAACTCCGACGCGCGCTCGGCATAGAGGAACGCCTGCAGCGGCAGGATCGAGCGAGCCTGCTGGCCTGCGGTTATGACGAGCGGCGTCTGGTTGCGGTGCGCGGTGTAGATGTTGCCGAGCGCGTTGCCGACGCCTGCCGCCGAATGCAGGTTGACGAATCCGGCATTGCGCGTCGCCTGCGCGTAGCCATCGGCCATGCCGACCGCGGAGGCTTCCTGAAGCGCCAGCACGTAGTCGATGTCATCGGGCCAGTCGCTGAGGAACGGCAGCTCGGTTGAACCGGGGTTGCCGAACACCCTGTCGATGCCGAACGAGCGCAACAGGTCGAGCGTCGCCTGCTTCACGGTGACGGACTTGCTGCCGGTCTTGCCGTTCTTGGCCATGGTTTCCGTCCCTATTGTTTATGGAAGGTAGCAGCCTCACCCGTCATTGCGAGGAGCTCGCGACAAGATTGCGTTGCAATTTTGCGCTGATGCGACGAAGCAATCCAGACTGTCACCGCGGAAAGATTCTGGATTGCTTCGCTGCGCTCGCAATAGAGGAGGAGGCAGCAGCGTATCACCACACCGCCGTGCCCTTCATCGTCGGCTGTCCTTCCGCGTTCGCGGTCCACAGTTCCATGCCATCAGCGGTCTCGTTGGCGTTGACGGAGAACTCGGTGCCCTCGAACAGCGGCTGGAGCCCGCGATAGGTGAACTTCTTCGGCGCCCTGCCGCTGCGCAGCTTGGCGGCCATCTCGATGATCAGTGCCGCCTGCAGCGGGCCGTGGAAGATCAGGCCCGGATAGCCCTCGACCCTGGTGACGTAATCGCGGTCGTAATGGATGCGGTGGCCGTTGAAGGTCAGCGCGGAATAACGAAACAGCAGCACGGGATCGGAGACGTGGGTCTCGCGATGCTGTGCCCTGGGCGGCGGAGGCGGCGCCTTGGCCGTCGCGGGCGCGCTGCTCGTCATCTCGCGATAAACGATGTCCTGCCGCTCGCGGATGGCGATGCCGCGTGGGCTGGAGATGCTGTGCTCGACCGAGACGAAGCAAAGCGTGCCGGTCGAGCCCGTCTTCACCTGCACGTCGGCGATGCGCGAGGTCCGCGTCGATTCATCGCCGACCCGCAGCGGCTGCAAGAACTCGATCTCGCCGCCGGCCCACATCCGGCGCGGCAGCGGCACCGGCGGCAGGAAGCCGCCGCGGGTCGGGTGGCCGTCGGGACCGAGCATCGACATCGGAAACACCGGCTGCGCCATGCACCAGTGCACCGTGAAGGGTGCGGCATCGCCCGTCTTGGGCTCGCCGACGTCCTGGAACAGCGTCGCGCGCAGGCCCTTGACGAGCTGCGCGGTGACGATGTCGGTGGCCTCGGTGCTGCGCCCGATCCACTGCCGCAAATGATCGATGTCGAGCTTTTCGGTCATGACGCCTCGCTCTGTTACTTCTTGGCTGGTTTCTCGCCGATCGCGGGCACGGCGCCATAGCTGCGTGTCTCGCCGACGATGATCGGCGCCGGCGCAGGATAGCTGACACGGCCGTTCGGCGTATCGATCTCGATGCGGCGCAGATGCGGATGGTTGGTGAGGTCGGCCATGGTGTTGACCTCGGCGAAGGCAATGTCGGCGTCCGACAGCCGCTTCAAGAGCTCGTCGCGCGTCATCCTGCCGAAGATGTCGGCGACGGTCTTGTCGGTGAAGTCGCGGTTGCGCACGCGCTCGACCATGTTGGCGACGCGGGGATCGGCGGGCAAATCGGGCTGATCCAGCACCTTTGTGCATAGCGTCTTCCACTCGCGCTCGCTCTGGATCGAGATCAGAATGTCCTTGCCGTCCTTCGAGGTGAACACGCCGTAGGGAGCGATCGAGGGATGGCGCAGCCCCATGCGCTTGGGCGGATTGCCGGCCTCCGCATTGAGCAGCGGCACGGTGCACCAATCCGCCATCACGTCGAACATGGAGATGCGGATGTCGCAGCCCTTGCCGGTGCGGCCGCGCGCGATCAGCGCTTCCAGGATCGCCGCATGGGCCGTCGCGCCGGTTGCGACGTCGACGATCGACATGCCGACGCGCGAGGCTCCGTCGGGATTGCCGGTAATCGAGGCAAGGCCGCTCTCGGCCTGGATCAACAGATCATAGGCCTTGCGGTGCGCGTAGGGGCCCTCGTCGCCATAGCCGGTGATGGTGCACGAGATCAGCTTGGGATAATCCTTCAGCAGCCGCTCGCGCGAGAAGCCGAGCTTGTCCATCGAGCCGGGCTTGAGGTTCTGGATCAGCACGTCGGCGCTCGCGATCAGCGTCTCCAGCTCGGCGCGGCCTTCCTTCGTGGTGAGGTCGACCACGACCGACTGCTTGCCCCGGTTGAGCCAGACGAAATAGCTGCTCTGCCCCCTGGCCGCCGCATCATAGCCGCGGGCGAAATCGCCTTCGGGCCGCTCGATCTTCATCACCTCCGCCCCGGCATCGGCCAGGCGCGAGGAGCAGAACGGTGCCGCCACGGCCTGCTCGACCGCAATCACCCTGATCCCGTCAAGTGCTCCCATGATGTTGCCTCAGTACGAGCGGGGCATGCCGAGCACATGCTCGGCGACGTAGGACAGCACGAGATTGGTCGAGATCGGCGCCACCTGGTAGAGCCGCGTCTCGCGGAATTTGCGCTCGACGTCGTATTCCTCGGCAAAGCCGAAGCCGCCATGGGTCTGGATGCAGGCATTCGCCGCCTCCCAGGACGCGTCCGCCGCCAGCATTTTGGCCATGTTGGCCTCCGCGCCGCAGTCGAGCCCGGCCTCGTATTTGCGCGTGGCTTCCTTCACCATCAGCTCGGCCGCGCGCATCGAGGCGTAGGCCTTGGCGATCGGGAACTGGATGCCCTGATTTTGCCCGATCGGCCGGCCGAAAACGCTGCGCTCCTTGGCGTAGTTCGTCGCCTTGGCGATGAACCATTTGGCGTCGCCGACGCATTCGGCGGCGATCAGGATGCGCTCGGCATTCATGCCGGAGAGGATGTAGCGAAAGCCCTTGCCTTCCTCGCCGATCAAATTCTCCGCCGGCACCTTCATGTCGGTGAAGAACACCTCCGTGGTGGCGTGGTTCATCATGGTGCGGATCGGGCGGATCTCGAGGCCATTGTTCTTCGCCTCGCGCATGTCGACGATGAACACGGATAGGCCGTCCGTGCGCTTCTTGACCTGTTCCTTCGGCGTGGTGCGCGCCAGCAGGATCATCAGATCGGAATGCTCGGCGCGGCTGGTCCAGATCTTCTGGCCGTTGACGATGTAGCTGTCGTTGCCGTCCTTGCGCGCGAAGGTCTTGAGCGAGGAGGTGTCGGTGCCGCTGGTCGGCTCGGTGACGCCGAAGGCTTGCAGCCGCAATTCGCCGCTTGCGACCTTCGGCAGGTACTTTGCCTTCTGCTCGGCACTGCCGTGCCGCAGCACGGTGCCCATCGTGTACATCTGGGCATGACAGCCGCCGCCATTGCAGCCGGCGCGCTGGATCTCTTCCAGGATCGCGGCCGCAGCCGAAAGCTTCAGCCCCGCGCCGCCATACTCTTCCGGAATCAGCACCGAGAGATAGCCGGCCTCGGTCAGCGCATCCACGAACGCCTTGGGATAGGCCATCTCGCGATCGAGCTTGCGCCAATATTCGCCGGGAAACTGCGCGCAGAGCTTTGCGACGGCCTCGCGAATATCGGCGTAATCTTCGGTGTGGTGTTCTTGACTCATGGCGTTTCCAATTCTTAGCGGCAGTTAAGATAACGCCGGCCAATCCCCTGGCGTTGTGAAAACAACGCCCGCCCCCTATGCTCATTTGTTATAGCGTATGGAGTAGCCTTCCAGGATTGGCAAGCATGGATTTCCGGCAGCTCAGGACCTTCAGTTGCGTGGCGGAGCTCGGCAGCCTGTCCAAGGCCTCCGACACGCTGCGCGTGGCGCAGCCGGCACTCAGCCGGCAGATCAAGCTGCTGGAACACGAGCTGCGCACCGAATTGTTCACCCGCAACGGCCGCGGCATGGTGCTGACCGAGGCCGGGCGGCTGCTGCTGGCACGCACCTCCGGCATCGTGCGGCAGATCGACCAGATCCGCGACGACATCCAGTCGTCCAAAGGGCCGCCGTCCGGGCAAGTCGTGCTCGGACTCGTTCCAACCGTGAGCTGCGTGCTGTCGGCGCGCTTTGCGCGGCGCTGCGTCGAAAAGTTTCCCGGCATCTCGCTGCGCATCGTCGAGAGCTACAGCGGCCATCTCGTCGAATGGCTGCATCGCGGCGAAATGGATCTCGCCATCCTCTACGGCCGCTCGGCTGATCTGCATCTCACCGTGCAGAGCTTGGGCCGCGACAACATCGTCGCCGTCGGCCCGCGCGGCTGCGGCCTTGCGCGCAAGAAGAGCGTCGACATCGGCTGGCTTTTGCGGCAGCGGCTGGTGTTGCCCAGTCATTCCCACGGCCTCCGCGCCCTGATCGAGCACGCCGCCGCCCAGCGCAAGATCAAGCTCAACGTCCAGCTCGAGGCGGACTCCTTCCGCGTACTGACGAGCCTCGTCGAAGAGGGGCTCGGCTTTGCGCTGCTGCCGCCCTCCTCCGTCCACGGCGAGGTCGCGGAGGGGCGGCTGGAAACCGCGCCCGTCTCCAAGCCGATGACGCGCGAGCTCATTTTCGCATCTCCAATCGACCGCCCGGCCTCGACGGCGTCCCTCGCCATCACCGCGCTCCTGCGCGAGGAGGTCGCCGCCTGCCGCAAGGACGGCGTGTGGGACATCAAGTTGAGTTAGATGCCGTGTCGTAGAACAGTTGGGCGTCGCCTTGCCTTCGCATCTGGCGCGAGCTGACATGCCGGAATTTTATAGCTGGGACGCCAGTTCCTGGAGCATTCGGAGCGCGCTCGCCATCTCACCCTCGGCGTCATTGCCCGCGAAGGCGGGCAATCCTGTATTCCAGAGGCCGCGCGGCCAGAATCGAGAAGCCGCGGCGTACTGGATGCCCCGCCGTCGCGGGGCATGACAGCGGAGGTTGAGGAGGCTGGTTTGCCCCAAGGCAGTCCGATGAGGAGCCTACCCCGGAATCCTCACCGGCAGCGCCTCATATCCCTTGATGAAGCTGGAATAGATTCGCTTGGGCTCGCCGACCACCTCGATGCGGTCGAACCGCTTCAGCATCTCCTCCCAGACGATGCGGAGCTGCAGTTCGGCGAGCCGCATGCCGACGCAGCGGTGGATGCCGAAGCCGAAGGAGAGGTGGGTGCGCGGGCGCGGGCGGTCGATGATGAACTCGTTCGGCTTCTCGAACATCTCGTCATCGCGGTTGCCGGAGACGTACCACATCACGACGCGGTCGCCCTTCTTGATCTGCTTGCCGCCGATCTCGGTATCCTGCAACGCCGTGCGCCGCATATGAGCCAGCGGCGTCTGCCAGCGGATCACCTCCGGCACCATGGAATCGATCAGCGCCGGGTTGGCCCGCAGCTTGTCATACTGCTCTGGGTTCTCGTTCAGCGCCAGCACCGAGCCGGTCATGGTGTTGCGCGTAGTGTCATTGCCGCCGACGATGAGCAGGATGATGTTGCCCATGAGATTGTCGGGATCCATGTAGCGCGTCGCCGGGTTGTGCGCCATCAGCGACAGTAGATCGTTGCGCGGCTCGGAGTTGACGCGCTCGTTCCACAGCTTCGACATGTAGGCGTAGCACTCGTCCATCTCGCGGCGGCGTTCCTCGGCCGAGGCGACGATGCCGCTCTTGGGCAGCGCAGTGGAGACGTCGGACCAGCGCGTCAGCTTGCGCCGCTCCTCCCAGGGGAAGTCGAACAGGGTGGCCAGCATCTGCGTCGTCAGCTCGATCGAGACGCGCTCGACGAAATTGAAGGTCTCGTTGCGCGGCAGATTGTCCAGCACGGTCTGCGAGCGCTGGCGGATCAGTTTTGCCAGCTCGTCCAGATGCTGAGGGGTGAACATCGGCGACACCGTCCTGCGCTGCGCCGAATGCCGGGGCTGGTCCATCGCGATGAAGCTCGGCCAGTCGTAGCCTTCCGGCACGTCGCGGATCGAGATGCCGCCGAGCGTCGAGTCCGAGGAGAAGATGCCGTGATTGGTGTCGACATGCATGATGTCGTTGTATTTGACCACCGACCAGTACGGCTCGATCGGCGCGTTGGTGCAGTAATGCACCGGCTCTTCCTTGCGCAGCCGCTCGAACCAGGGCCACAGCGTGTCGTCCTGGAACAGCCTGGGCGCACCGGGGTGGAATTGCGACAATGGCGTCGCATAGGCCTCTTCGCGCGCCCTGCGCAGGCGTTCGGCTTTGTCCACTTTAACCGGCGCTTGGATGTTCATGGTCGTGGCTCCATCGAAGATGCACTCCGGGTGAGGGGGACTCTCTGCGAGTCCGCCTCTCAGCGTATTCGCGGAGAAGAGCCCCTCATCCCGACCCTTCCCCCGTAAGAACGGGGAGAGGGAGTTTTCAGTTCTCTCACGCCGCAATCTTCACCGGCAACGCCTCCAGCCCCTTCACGAAGCTCGAATAGACCCGCCTGGGCTCGCCGACCACATCAATATGGTCGAAACGCTTGAGGATCTCCTCCCAAACAATCTTGAGCTGGAGTTCAGCAAGCCTGAGGCCCACGCAGCGGTGGATGCCGAAGCCGAAGGAGAGATGCGTGCGCGGGCGGGCACGGTCGATGATGAAATCGTAAGGCTTTTCGATCGCCTCTTCGTCGCGGTTGCCCGAGACGTACCACATCACGACCTTGTCACCTTTCTTGATCTGCTTGCCGCGGAACTCGAAGTCGGAGAGCGCCGTGCGCCGCATATGCGCCAGCGGCGTCTGCCAGCGGATCACCTCGGGCACGAAGCTGTCGAGCAGATCAGGATTGTCGCACAGCTTGCGGTATTGCTCCGGATGCTGGCTCAGCGCGAGAATCGAACCCGACATGGTGTTGCGGGTGGTGTCATTGCCGCCGACGATCAAGAGGATGAGATTGCCGAGGAAGTTCTTCGCGTCCATGTCACGCGTGGCGGCGCCATGCGCCATCATCGAGAGCAGATCGCTCTTCGGCGGCTGCGCGATGCGCTCCTTCCACAAACGCGAGAAATACTGCGCGCACTCGGTCAGCTCGGCCTGCCGCTCGTCCTCGGTCGCGACGAGACCCTCGGGCCCGGGAATGGTGGTGGCGATGTCCGACCAGCGCGTCAGCTTGCGGCGGTCCTCCCAGGGGAAGTCGAACAGCACCGCGAGCATCTGCGTGGTGAGCTCGATCGAGACGCGGTCGACCCAGTCGAACACCTCGCCGCGGGGCAGGTTGTCCAGGCACTCGGCCGAGCGCTTGCGGATGTTGATGGCGAGGTTGTCCAGATGCGTCGGCGTGAACATCGGCGCCACGGTCTTGCGCTGCGCCGCATGGCGCGGCGGGTCCATCGAGATGAAGCTCTCGCGGCGCAGATCCGGATCGATGTCGCGGATGGTGATGCCGCCGAGCGCGGAGGCCGAGGAGAACACCGCATGGTTGGTCTCGATCTCCATGATGTCGTTGTAGCGCGTCACCGACCAGTACGGGCCGAACATCGAGTCCTTGCAGTAATGCACGGGATCTTCGCGGCGCAGGCGATCGAAATACGGCCAGAACGTATCCGTCCTGAACAATTCGGGGTCACCCGGATCGAATTGCTCCAGCGGCAATGTCGACGCGCGCTCGCGAAGTGCGTCGAGCTTGGACGCGCTCTCGATGGTCCCATGCATGACCGTTCTCCCTGGGTTCTCCGCACGTCATTTTTGAATTCTGCGCTGCGGTATTTGATTTGCAATTACAGCCGGTCGCCTGCGTCGGAGCAAGGGAGAGTTTTGCCACACCCAACCCTTGCGAGAGGCGACCTGGACCGCAGGGGGATTCGCCAGCGTGATCTCCCGCACGCCCTTGGCCGAGGAATCCTGCAAGAAATCGACTGGAATCGAGGCAAATCGAACCCGACGATCTTGGGGATCGACTAACCTTTGATCTATAGTTTGATCGGATCAGGCCCGCATCCCGAGGTTGCCGCCGTGAACGACATGCAATGGGTGCCCATCGGCTCCGAACCGTTGCCGCCGCCTCTGCCGCCAACGCGAGTCGATTTCACCGGCAATCGCTCTGAGTTCCGCAAATTGGTAACGAAGGGTGCCATGCTGGAGCTCATTACCTTCGGCTTCTACCGGTTTTGGCTGGTCACCGACATCCGCCGTCATCTGTGGTCGAACACTGCGATCGACGGCGACGCCGCCGAATACACCGGGCGGGCCAGGGAACTTCTGTTCGGCTTCCTTGTCGCGCTCGCGATTCTGGTGCCGATCTACGTCGTCTATTTCCTCGTCGGCATCGAGTTCGAGCGCTGGAAGGGTTTTGCCTCGACGCCGCTGTTCGTCTCGTTTTACGCGTTCGGCCAGTTCGCGATCTATCGCGCGCGGCGCTATCGGCTGACGCGCACGGTCTGGCGCGGCGTGCGTTTCTGGATGGACGGCTCCGGCTGGGCCTATTCGTCCCGCGCGATGGCCTGGGGCCTGCTGATGTTCCTCACGCTCGGTCTGGCGCTGCCTTGGCGGGAGGCGTCGCTGGAGCGCTACAAGATGCAGCACACGCATTTCGGCGATCTGCAGGGCGATTTCGACGGCGATGGCTGGGAGTTCTTCAAGCGCGGCTGGTGGCTGTGGCTTCTCACGCCGCTCGCGCTGCTCTTCTTCCCGGCTGCGCCGTTCCTCTATGCCGAGTTCAAGGCGCGCGAGTGGCGCTGGTGGCTCAACGGCATCCGCATCGGCGACGTCGGCCTGTCCTCGGATTTGCCGCACCACGCATTCTACGGCCTGTACTGGAAAGTGATCGGCTGGTGGTTGTTGCTGACGATCATATACGGCGCCTATCTCGGTGCTGCCATCGCGATCACCGTCAAGCTTGACCTCGCGCCGTCGGCGCAGGGCGCCGCGCCTGGGGTGAACATCCCGATGCTGGTGGTGACGGTTATCGGCTATTTCGCCCTTGCGCTCGGCGCCAACATCGTCATGCGCGTCTATCTCCAGCGCGATCTCTGGGCCAAGGTTCTGGAAACCGTCGAGGTGCACAATATCGGGGCTGCGGCGGATGTGCGCGGCAGCGGTCAGCTTGCAAGCGCGCTCGGCGAAGGTTTTGCCGACGGGCTTGATGTTGCGGGATTCTGAGCTGTGACGGATGTGTTTGCCGAGGCGCCGGCACAATCTAGGAAGCCGACCATCTTCTTCGACGGCGTGTCGAGCCGCAAACGGCAGGTGATGCTGACCCTGGCTGATGGGCTCGAAATCGTCGAGGAGGACGGAGCGCACGTGCGCTGGGCCTACGCCAACATTCGCCGCGCCGATAGCCCGGCTGGCGTTTTGCGGCTGGCCTCGACGTCGGCACCGCCGCTGGCGCGGCTCGAGATCCGCGACGCCGCCCTCGCCGCCGACGTGACCGCCCGCTGCATGCGTCTCGACGAACATCAGACGTCGCGCCGCGGCATTGCAAAGATCGTCGGCTGGTCGGTCGCCGCCGCCGTCTCCATCGTCTGCGTCGTGCTGTTCGGCGTGCCGCTCGCCGCCGACCGTCTCGCTCCGCTGGTGCCGAAACCCGTCGAACGGCGCATCGGCGACGCCGCCGAAGTGCAGATGAAGGCCATCTTCGGCCGCGGTGTGTGCGAAGATCCCGCGGGCAAGGCGGCCTTCACCAGGCTCGTCAACCGCCTGCGCGATGCGGCCGGCCTCGACGACGATTCCATGACGGCCGGCGTGCTGCCGACCGCGGTGCCGAACGCGTTCGCGCTGCCGGGCGGCAAGGTGTTCGTGCTGAAGGGCCTGCTCGACAAGGCCGAGAGCCCTGACGAGCTCGCCGGCATCCTCGCCCACGAGCTCGGACATCTCAAGCATCACGACAACATGCGCGGCCTGCTCTACAACGGCGGCACCTCGTTCCTGATCGGACTCTTGTTCGGCGACGTCACCGGCTCGTCGGCCGTGATCTTCGCGTCGCGCAGCCTGGTCGAGGCCTCCTATTCGCGCGAGGCCGAGGCTGCCGCGGATACGTTTGCGATCGAGATCATGCATGCGCTCGGCCGCTCGCCGAAGCCCGCGGCCGAATTGATGTTCCGCATCACCGGTAAGGAAGGCGGCTCCACGCTCACGACGATCCTCGCCAGCCACCCGCTGACCGAGGACCGCCTCAAGCGCATGAGCAGAGAGGATCGGCCCGCCAGCGGCCCGCCGCTGCTGACTGACAAGGAGTGGCGGGCGCTGAAGGGCATTTGCGGCAGCGGGAAAGTTTAGCTATCGCGTCCCGTAGGCGCGGTCGCCGGCGTCGCCGAGGCCCGGAAGGATGAAGCCGTTCTCGTCGAGACCTTCGTCCACCGCGGCTGTCCAGATCGGCACATCGGGATGCAATCCACGCAGCCGTTCCAGCCCTTCCGGCGCTGCGATCAGGCAGGCCAGGCGAATGTCCCTGGCGCCGCGCTCCTTCAGCCGGTCGATGGCGGCGACAGCCGTGTTGGCCGTGGCGACGACAGGCGTCACCACGATGGCGAGACGCTCGCCGAGATCCGACGGCGATTTGAAGAAATACTCCACCGCGGCAAAGCTGTGCGGCTCGCGATAGAGTCCGATATGAGCGACGCGCGCGGTCGGCACTAGGTCCATCATGCCGTCGACGAAGGTGGTGCCGGCGCGCAGCATCGGCACGAACACCAGCTTCTTGCCGGCGATCTTGGCCGAGTGCATCGTCGACAGCGGCGTCTCGATGACGGTGTCGGCGAGCGGCAGGTCGCGCGTCACTTCGTAGCACAAGAGCATGCCGATCTCCTTGATCAGCTCTCGAAACGACTTGGTCGAGATGGACTTGTCGCGCACCAGCGTCAGCTTGTGCTGCACCAGCGGATGATCGACGATCGTGACGCCTTCCATGATCGAGATGCCTTTCTTCCTTCTCCCCTTGTGGGATGAGGCGGCGCGCAAGCGCCGGATGAGGGGTATCTTTCCGCGAACTCCAAATGAGAGATGTGCCCCCGGAGACATACCCCTCATCCGGCTTCGCTTTCGCGAAGCCACCCTCTCCCACAGGGGGAGAAGATTTAAAACACAGTCCCGTCGCTGATCACCTTGAGCGGCGGCGAACCATCGGGGCGGCGCGCAAATGCGATGGCGCGGCCCGCGGCCCAGCTGCCGCCTTCCAAAATACTGGCGAGTGGCAAGGTTTCAGGGGTGCGACCGAGCTTGGCGCGCACCAGTTCGGCAAGACGATCCAGCAGCGCAACCGTCAGCGCGCGCCATTCCACGACGAGCAATGAATCCACCGTATGCGCACGCTCGGCATCCGCGGCATCGCGCAGGCGTAGCACCTCGTGATCGACGAACAGGCCGCCATTGCGGTATTCGGCAAGGCCGGTCAGCCCGTCGATGTCGGTGACGGCAAATCCGGCGCGCTGCAGCGGCTCGATCAGCGAATAGCTCAGCCATTGCGACAGCTTGTGCAGCGGCACGAGCCCGGCCGTTTCGTCGTCCGCCTTGATCGCCGGATGGCGCCAGCAATCGCCGAGCGGGACGCCCGCGACCTCGAGCCGTGACGGCCAGATCAGACCGAGCTGGTTCAGCACCGCCGACAGAATGGCGGGCGCAGCGACGGCACCGCCGACGGCTTGCGCCGCGATGTGATCGAACAGGCCGCCCGGCCGCGGCGTGTCGTGCAGGCCGAACACGTCCGCGCGCTCTGCTACCAGCTTGCCCAGATGACGCAGCAGATCGGTGCGCCCCTCCAGGCCGAGCAATGGATTGGCGTCCGTCACTTGGAAAGCGGATGTGAGTGAGGTGAGGGGCAGTTTCGCGAGCACCTCCGCGTCGACCCTGAACGGCGTCCGCGCATCGCGCGAAAAGAGCCCGTCTGCAAACATGTCGAGGCTTGCGATGGCGAGCCCCTCGGAGCGGCCGATGCTTTTGCCGGTCAGCGCGTCGCGATAGCGCCACGCCGCACCCGCGCCGGCATCGAGCAGCACGCTGACGATCGCAAGATCGAATTCGGAGCGCGCCCGCGCGGCGCGATCGGGCCATGATGCTGCCCCGGCAAGCTGCGCCCAGCGATCGACGCCGCCGAGCACAAAGTGCCGCCAGCGCGCATGGAACGGAATGTCCAGCGTCGGATAGGCTGTTCGCGTCACCGCGAGCACGGCGTCCGCGACGCCATCCATGCGGTCGAGGTCGATCGTGAAATGCTGGAGTCCGCCGGCGAGGCCAAGCTCGAGCATCTGCCCCGCCCGCGCGCGCACCGCGTTTGCGGAGAGTAGCGAGCGTGCCTGCAATTCCAAAGCGTCCGCCATCACGCGATCAGTATTTTTCCAGCGAACGGCCGACCACGCCATCGATGTCCTTCTCCGGCGCGATGTCGGTCGAGTAGTAGCCAGCGGCCTTCTTCGCGGCGATCTCGACATAGGCGTCGGCCGGAATCAGCTCCGGCGGGATCGGCACGCGCTCGACGATGTCGATACCTTGCGAGGTCAGCGCGTCGTATTTCATGTCGCTCATCGACAGGAAGCGGTCGATGCGCTTCAGGCCCAGCCAGTGGATGGTGTCGGGCATCAATTGCTGGAAGCGCGCATCCTGCACGCCGGCGACGCATTCGGTGCGTTCAAAATAGGCCGCGGCGGCATCACCGTCCTCCTGGCGCTTGCGCGCGTTGTAGACCAGGAATTTGGTGACCTCGCCGAGCGCGCGGCCCTCTTTGCGGTTGTAGACGACGAGCCCGAGCCCGCCCTCCTGCGCGCCGCGCGCGGATTCCTCGATGCCGTGGATGAGGTAGGGACGGCAGGTGCAGATGTCGGAGCCGAACACGTCGGAGCCGTTGCACTCGTCATGCACGCGGCAGGTGATCTTGGTGCGATGGTCCGGCAATTTTGTCACATCGCCGAACAGGTAGACGGTGGTGCCGCCGATCGGCGGCAAAAACACTTTCAAGTCCGGACGCGTCACGAGCTCGGGGAACATGCCGGCAGTCTGCTCGAACAGCGTGCGGCGCAACTCGGTCTCGCCGGTGCCGAAGCGGGCCGCAAGGCCGGGCAGATACCAGACCGGATCGATCGCGATCTTCACCACCGACACGCTGCCATTGGCATGCACCACCTCGCCGTCGGCGCGCAGCCGTTTTGCGGTCAGCGCCTCGCGGATCTCCGGCAGGTCCAGCCGCGCCCGCGTCACCGCGATGCTGGGGCGGATGTCGACGCCTTCGGCGATCTCCTGGCGGAAGTTTTCGGCGACGAGATGCCCCCAGGGATCGAGCGCAACGATCTTGGTGGGATCGCGCCATTGCTCGAACGGCCCGATGATTGCGGCCGGAAAAGTGTTGGTCAGGTCAGGGCGCCTGATGGGATCGAGCGCGCCGGCGGAGACGGCGAGCGCGCGGTACATCGCGTAGGACCCGCCATGGCTGCCGATCACGTTGCGATCCCCGGCGCGCGACACTGTGCCTATGATTGGCCCACGGGCGCGCGCGTCCGCAGCACCCCAATGGATCGGAAAGGCGGCCTTCCTGCCGGGCTCCGGATGGGAGGTCAGGCGGATGTGGTCGGTACGGTTTGCACGGCTCATGTCCAGGCTCCCAAAAAGCCAACGGCCCGCCGCTCGGACGGGCCTGGCTCGCTTGCGCAGCATGGCGGCGACGCAAGCTCAATCCAATATATTGTAGCGGCCAGCGACGACAGACAAGTTAATCGTGCCGGGCGGGCAGGGCCGCTTGCCACCAAATTCCCGACAGCAATGGGCCTGCAGAGTCCGCCTTCAGCGCCAGGCGCTCGCGCTGGCCGGGCTCGCCGATCTGCCGGCGCGATCGCCTTAAGCAATTGAAATATTTCTATATTTCATCTTTTCAAGGGGGCTATGCATCGTTTCGCTCGGCCAGCGTCGAATCCCGGACTAAAGGTCTCATTGGCCCAATCGCATTCGTCCTTGTCCTGGAGACCCCAATGCCCACCGCCAGCTATATCGACCCCCGCAACGGACAGCTCTATCCGCTCGACCAGCCGCGCTGGTGCTCGGACGAGCGCACGCCACTGCTGGTGACGCCGGGGACCGGCATCTCGCGCGAGGAGATCGAAGGTCGCACGCGCTCGCTCTGGCGCTACCGGGCGGCGCTGCCGGTTGCGATCAAGCAGCCGATCACGCTCGGCGAAGGCTGCACGCCGCTGGTCCAGCAGGGCTGGGGCGAGCTGCGCCCGTTCTTCAAGCTCGAATGGTTCAACCCGACCGGCAGCTTCAAGGACCGCGGCTCTGCCGTGATGCTGTCCTTCCTGCGCCAGATCGGCATCTCAGCCATTCTGGAAGATTCATCCGGCAATGGCGGCTCGTCGATGGCGGGGTTGGGCGCCGCCGGCGGCATGCGCGTGAAGATCCTGGCGCCGGCCTCGACGTCGCCGGCCAAGATCGCGCAGGTCCGCGCTTACGGCGCGACGGTGCAACTCGTCGAAGGGCCGCGCGAGGAGTCGGAAGCCGAGGCCATCCGCCAGTCGAGTCAGACGTTTTATGCCAGCCACAACTGGCAGCCGTTCTTCCTCGAAGGCACCAAGTCGCTCGCCTACGAGATCTGGGAAGATCTCGGCTTCCGCGCCCCCGACAACATCATCGTCCCCGTCGGCGCCGGCAGCAGCCTGCTCGGCTGCGCCTTCGGCTTCCGCGAGCTCCTGAAAGCCGGGCAGATATCGAAGCTGCCGCGCCTGTTCGCGGCGCAGCCGCTCAACTGCTCGCCGATCGATGCGAGTTTTCAGGCCGGCGTCGACACGCCTGTCGCGCGCGAGGTCAGTAAAACCATCGCCGAAGGCACCGCGATCAAGAACCCCCTGCGCCTGCGCGAGATCATCGCCGCTTTGCGCGAAAGCGGCGGCGGCACGGTCGCGCTCGCCGAGGATGAGATCGTCGCCGCCCTGCGCCGTCTTGCGCGGCAGGGGTTGTTCGCCGAGCCGACCAGCGCGAGCGCGGCCGCGGCGCTGGAAAAGCTGTCCGCGGCCGGATTGATCAAGGCGAACGAGACCACAGTGGCAGTCCTCACCGGCACCGGGCTGAAGGCCGCGACCACCGTCGCGGATCTCGTGCAATAGGGCGGAGAGGTGCTGCTTTTCCTTCTCCCCTTCTGGGAGAAGGTGGCGCGAAGCGCCGGATGAGGGGTTCCATCCGCGAATTCAGTTGAGAGTGAGTCTGCGGAGACAACCCCTCAGCCGTCTCGCCGCTACGCGGCGAGCCACCCTCTCCCACAAGAAGGCACAAGAAGGGGAGAGGGAAGAGCGCCTCACTCCTTCAGATCATTCACCTGCCTCACCCACGCGCGCACGTCGGTGAGCACGGCGGGCAGCACGGCCTTGACCTCTGCCACGGTCATGCCGGCCTTGATGCGGGGATCGTACAGCAGGTTGAGGAGGTACTGGTCGTAGACGTCGAAATAGCCCATCGAGACGTTGTCGTTGAACATGGTCCAGGGCACGCTCGCGGTGTCGTTGATGGGCCCGAGCGATTGCAGGAGCTCCTCATAGGCGCAGTCGAGGAAGACGAAATCGCCGTTGTCGACGGTGAGGATGACGTCGGAATGCTCGATCTCGAAATTGTCGTTCTTGCGGAATCCGGACAGGCATTGCGGATCGAGCGAGGAGCGGATCTCGCGCGCCTTCTCCACGCCGTAGAAGCTCGAGATGGTGCGGAACAGATCACGGTCGCGCACCAGCTTCACCCGTACATTCGCCGCTTCATTGGTGTCGATCATCGCGATGTCGAGATGCTGCACGCGCTTGCCGATATCGGCCACGACTTTTGCGAGCTGTGCCTTGCGGTCGGCGCGGTCGCTCTCGGCGTAGACGCGCACCGGACCGTCGAACTTGCGGATGCGGTCGACGCGGCCGGCCAGGTGGTATTCGGCGCCGAACGCGGTCTTGAAAAAACCCTCGACGATCTCGTTGTCGGTGAAGCTCTTCTTCTCGGCGCGCTGGCGTGAAGCGATCGCGGGCAGTTCGCCCGCGGCCATGGTAGCGGTGTCAGGCACGCAGGTGAACGTTGCGAGCGCCAGCAGGGCGACGCGAAGGCCGGGCGAGGGCGGGTCCAATGCGCTCATCGTTGTGCAACGCTGCCGTATTCGCGACGCGCACACAAGACCGCAAATACACGCGCCCGCAATCGCGGCCGCCAGAGTGGTGGGCACACGGCGGATCCGCGTTCGCGCGATCCGCCGGCTTTGCCCACCCTGCGGACTGGCTGCCGGTTAGTTATTCAGCACCACCACGGTGGTGCCGACCGAGACGCGGCTATAGAGGTCGGTGACGTCGTCATTGGTCATGCGGAAGCAGCCCGAGGACACGGCCTGGCCGATCGTCTCCGGCTCGTTGGAGCCGTGGATGCGATAGAGCGTCGAGCCGAGATACATGGCGCGGGCGCCGAGCGGATTCTCGATGCCCCCCTTCATGTGGCGCGGCAAGTCGGGCCGGCGGGCCAGCATTTGCGACGGCGGCGTCCAGTCCGGCCATTCCTTCTTGGCGGTGATCTTGTGTACCCCGCCCCAGCGGAAGCCATCGCGGCCGACGCCGATGCCGTAGCGCAGCGCCTGGCCGTTCTGGAGCACCAGATACAGCCGGCGTTCGGCGGTGTTCACCACGATCGTGCCGGGCGCATAGTTGCCGTTATAGATGACGGTGGAACGGGGGATCGGGCTCGCGCCGCCGCGGAAGAAGTTCGGGCCGCCGCCCATGATGTCCCGGGAGTCGAACTCCTCGGCGAGCACGCCGCCGGTCGCGGCGGTCAAGAGTACGATAGCGGCGATCGGCGCGGCAAAAAACCGGATCATGTTTCCCCCGAAAAAAATCTCTTCAACAAAGGCCAGAGGCCATATTCGCGAGGGTTTCGCAAGCCACGGCCCCGTGAGGGGCGCCATGCTTAACGAATGGCGTTACCAAATCGGCAACCGCGCCAATTTGCCGGAAAGCGTTAGCCAAACCAGCTCATCCACGCGCGGGGCAGGGCCGCGATGGCCGCTATTGCTTTGACGGGGCCTGCGAACAATGATTGGTCGGATGGATCACTCGAAATCGCCGGTTACGGGAGCAGAAAGAATGAACGGTGCGGAAAGCCTGGTGCGGACGATGGTCAAGGGTGGGGTCGACGTCTGCTTCACCAACCCCGGCACCTCCGAGATGCATTTTGTCGCGGCGCTCGACCGCGTGCCCGGCATGCGCTGCGTGCTCGGCCTGTTCGAAGGCGTGGTGACCGGTGCCGCCGACGGCTATTTCCGCATGAAGGGCGCGCCGGCCTCGACCCTGTTGCATCTCGGCCCCGGCCTCGCCAACGGCCTTGCCAATCTGCACAATGCCAAGAAGGCGAATTCCGGCATCGTCAATATCGTCGGCCAGCACGCCGTCTACCACATCGGCTACAACGCGCCGCTGACCTCGGACATCGAGGGCCTGGCCCGGCCGATGTCATCCTGGGTCCGCACCTCGCCGGATGCCAAATCGGTCGCCGCCGACGGCGCCGCGGCCATTGCCGCCGCCAAAAGCGCGCCGCCGCAGATCGCGACCCTGATCCTGCCCGCGGACACTGCCTGGAACGAGGCCGACGGCATCGCCGAGGTTCCGGCCGAGCGGCAGCGCGCGAGCTACTCGCCGCAGGCGGTCGACCTAGCCGCAAGAATCCTGCATGGCGACGGCGAAGGCACACTGCTCCTGATGACCGGCAGCGCCTTGAGCGAGCAGGGTCTGGCGCTGGCCGAGCGCATCGCCGGCAAGACCGGTTGCACCGTGATGGGCCCGACCTTCCGTCCGAAGATGGCGCGCGGCCGCGGCCGTTTCTCGATCGACCGGATCCATTATGTCATCGACCAGGCGCTGCCCATGCTGGCCAGGTTCCGTCACATCGTGCTGGTCGAGTCCGATGATCCCGTGGCGTTCTTCGCCTATCCGAACAAGCCGAGCATGCTCAAGCCCCAGGGCTGCGAAGTGCACCACATGACCTCCTGGGGCGAGAATTCGGTCGCGGCGCTGGAAGCGCTTGCCGGCGCTGTCAAGGCCAGCGCCAAGGACGTCAAGCCGCAGGCTTTGCAGGAGCTGGTCAAGCCGACCGGCGCGCTCACCTTCGCCTCGATCGCGCAGGCCATTGCCTGTGCGATCCCCGAGAATGCGATCATGGTCGACGAATCCCTGACCACCGGCCGCGGCTTCTTCCCGCCGACGGCGGCGGCCGCCCCGCACGACTGGCTCCAGAACATGGGCGGGTCGATCGGCTTCTCGACGCCGCTGTCGATCGGCGCGGCGATCGCCTGCCCGGACCGCAAGGTGATCACGATGGTCGGCGACGGCAGCGCGATGTACACGATCCAGTCGCTGTGGACGCAGGCGCGCGAGAACCTCGACATCGTCACCATCGTCTTCGCCAACCGCATCTACCAGATCCTCCGCGGCGAGTTCGACAATGTCGGCGCCGGCGAGCCCGGCCAGCGCGCCAACGACATGCTGCGCCTGGATCGTCCGACGCTGGATTTCGTGGCGCTGGCCAAAGGTATGGGCGTGCCCGGCCGAGCCGTCACCAATGCCGACGAGTTCAACAAGGCGTTGGCTGAGGCCGTCGCCGAGCCTGGCCCGCGGCTGATCGAAGTCCAGATGTAGGGCGCCAACAGACAGAGCGCCGTGAGCCCGGAGGCACGATGCAGACCGAGCTGAACAAGGTGATCGCGGCGCTCAGGGACGTCTACGCCTACGAGGGTTTCCTGTTCGAGAAGGACGCCGGCGAGCGTGCAGTGACGCACCGCTTCGCCGTGCATCTGGAAAAGCAGTTTCCGGGCTGGTCAGTCGACTGCAACTACGACCGGCTCGGCGAGCGCACGCTGCACCTGCCGCACGGCACCATCATCTCGACCGACGATCATCTCGGCAAGTCGATCTATCCCGATGTCGTCGTGCATCAGCGCGAGATCCCGAACAACCTGCTCGCGCTTGAGATCCGCAAGGCGAGCAATCACACGCCGCTCGATCACGATCAGCACAAGCTGCGGGCGCTGACCGATGTGCATGTCTGGTTTCCCTACTGGATGGGTGTTCTCCTGGTGCTGGACAGGCACCATGTGACCATGTCGGAGGTCTATGTGAGTGGCATTGTCGATCAGCCGCTGTCACTCTGGTTCGCAGCGCGGGTTGCGGAGAGTGGTCTTGGGGCTGCGCATTGAAGCATGATCCGGAAAAGTGCGAAGCGGTTTTCCGGAAAGATCATGCGTAAACAACAAGCTAAAGCGCGATGACGATTCATCCAAATCTCATCGCGCTTTAGACGCTGAGTTTTGGTTGAATCGATACGCGCTCGGGGCACGGTTTCACCTCTCCCCGTCGGGGAGAGGTGAACCAGGGACGGCTCGCCGAATCTCATTTCAATGAGTTTCAGCCGAAAGGACGCCCGCGCGATGCGAGCGGCCTTTCATTGTGCACGCGCGCTCAGTGCAACGGATCGCCCTGGCCGAGCGCGTAGGCGACGAGGTCCTTCAACGCGAAGCCGGGGCCCGTCACCGGCGTCCATTGCGGGTCAAGTGACAGCACGGAGGAGTTGTCGCCGAACAGCATGCCGAGGAAGACCTCGGCCACGATGCGACCGCCGACGGGGCCGAGCTGCGGTGTGTTGATTCCGGCCGCCGGCGCGCCGGTGGCGGGAATGGCCACGGCGGTTTGGAACTGCCGCGCCTCGGCCAGGATGTAGGTCCAGAGCGGGCAATTGCCGGCAAACACGCCGTTCGCAATGCTTGCGATCTTGGTTTGCGGATCGTCGGGGCCGGGCTCGTCGACGGCCTTGCCGATGACGATCTGGTCGTCGGCCAGCGGCGTCACGTTCATCGCCCTGGCGACGGCTTGCCCCGAGGGCAGGCCGAGCCGCCAGCCGCGCTCGAGATTGCGCAGCGCCAGCGCCGCCGGATTGGATGCGACCTCCGGCGGCAGCTTGCGCAGCGGGTCCACCAGCGATGCGTCGATGCGATAGGCGAACTGCAGCCGCCGCTTGTTCTCGGGATTGGTGTCGTCGTCATCGACGCCGTAAGCGCGCGTGTCGAGATCGATGAAGCGGCCCCAGTCGATGGCGCGCCCCGGGCCCATGGCGCGGAACCCCGTCAGCGCGTTTTGGTCGGGGTTGTTCGGATCGGGGAAGATTTGCAGCAGCATGTTGTCCGCATCGTTCAGCCGGTAGCCGGGTCGGATCATGGAGTGCCCGAGCCTGTAGGCCGCGACCGAGAACTCGACCGGCATGAACGGATAGGTCTTCCAGTGGTAGTGGGCGAGCTTGCTGCGGTCGTAGCGGCCCGCGGTCTTCAATTCGTCCAGCACGCTGGCGTGAACGATGCGCGGCAGGAAGTCGTTCAGCACGACGTATTGATAATGGAAGCGGACGCGCTGCTGCACGTCCTCGAACGACAGGCTGTCATTGTCGTCGACCATGCGGTTGTGGAAGCGCAGCATCAGGGCCTGGAACTGCGAGACGATGCTGTTCTCGTCGTTGCGGGGATCGCCGATCAGCGCGCGGCCCTTGAAGCGCGGCAGGTCGTTGGCATCAGGCACGCCCGCGCCGCTCAGCGTCTCGCCGAGGCGGAACTTGTTGCCGTCATACATGTAGGGCTGGTCGTTCGGCCCGCGGCCGTAGACGTTGTCCAGATCGAAGGACGGCGTGCGGAAGTCGACGAGCCCGTCGGGATCCTGCTGCCTCGTCAGCGAGCTGACCGGATCGAAGGTGATGTCGTGATCGACGAACTGGCCGAAATAGGTGTAGAGCGCGGGGATGCCGCTCTCCTCCGCGTCCGGTCCATCCTTGGGCGCGTCGAACTTGCCGACCATCTTGTCGGCGAGCGCCGAAAGGTTCGCGACATTGTCGGCGTCGTTCACGCCGAACGTTGCCGGGGTGAGCTTGCGGAACATGCGGCCGAAGCGGCCTTGCGAAAGCGGCGAACGGGTTGCGTTCAATCCGCGCGGAACAATTGCGTGGCGGCTGCTCATTGAAAACACCTCCTCTGAAAAGTCACGACGGCACGAATAAAGCTAAAGTTGTTCGCAATAGAATATACAGGCGAAGCTAGATCAGGGATTGCGGCGTGCGACAAGCCGTCGCTTCACACTGTGCGCGATGTCGATGCTGTCCGAAGCGGAGGGGTGCGAGCAAGCTGCGGCGGCGCTTTGCAAAATCTTCCCGGACCGATGACGGATAACATTCTCGTCATCGCCGCGCGCAAGCAGCTTCATGCGGTGACGACTCGCCGGGCTTTCGGTCGATCGTCTTCACCGGAAGATTGTGGCGGCGCGCGCGACAGCGCGCACGCCGCAGTCACGTCAGTAATAGCGCTGCGGCGCGAACGCGTAGCGCGGATTGATGCCGCAATAGGCCGACGTGCCGGAGGCGGAGGCCTGGCACTGCTGATAGGTCGCGAACTGGCAGTTGCCGGGATAGCCCCACATGCGGCCCTGCAGGCAATATCGATCGTTTGCAGGATGCGCCTGGGCCGCCGGCAATGCGACGGCGATCAGCGCTGCGAGCGATGCCAGGGTGAGGATGGTGCGACGCATTTCAGACTCCTTCGAGAACGGGGGATGAGGAACACCAGCTCATTCTACGTGTTCCGGGACTTGTCCGACACTTCGTCGTGCTCGTCTTGGTGTCCGCAGCGGCCGCCGCGTTCAACACGCATGCATGATGATGCGAACCGCGGCGAGCAATGTGATCTCGGCCACAGTTCGCCACCGGGTTGTCGGCCTATCGTGCAGACTTGTCGTGAACGGATTTGCCGTCTGCGGACTTGCACGCGCCATGCCCGGAGGCCTACGCTTTTGCTCATTCGGGTCAGGTCATTTGGAGGTTCTGATGCAAAGGTCATATTTGCTCGGTGCGACCGCAGCGCTGGCGCTTCTTGCACAATCGTCGCTCGTGCTGGCGCAGACCACTCCGTCCGCCGGCGGGACCACCGCGCCTGCGGCGACAAGCCCTGCGCCAGCCGCGTCGACCACGCCGGGCGCGACCACCGATACCAGCCAGCCGACCGACGCCAAGAAGAGCGCGTCGAAGAAGCGGGCGAAGAAGAGGATGACCCGGCAGCAGGAGATCGATCATTCGATCGACACCGGCACCGTGCCTGCGCGCTACCGCAGTTCAGTGCCCAAGCAGTATCAGCGATACATTCCGTTCGATAAGCAGTAGCGGGATCGACGGTGGTGCGACGACGGTCTTGGCCGGGCGGCTTCCGGCCCCACATCCGCGGTGGCGGTCTGCGAGAGCAGTGCTAAAGTAGGGCGAAGCCGGGGGGAATGATGAGTGACGAGGTGAAGGATGCTGGCCTTGTGGCCATGATCAGCAGCATCCTGGGAGGCAACAAGCGCGCGGACAGTGTTGCACCGCCTCCGCCCGCCGAGGTTCCGCCGATCGTGCCGGCGGATGCAGTGGGGCCGACATCCAGCTCCGATCCGGCAGCGGCCAAAGCCGAGAACGCGCCCGATGCCGCGCCGGCTGCCACGAAACCGGTCGAGCCGCCTGTGCAGATCGCGACCACGCGGGACGGCAAGCGCCTGCTGCCGGCGGAGGCGATCGCCGATCTCGTGCTCGGCGAGCTGCGCAAGCTGGAAGATTTCCCGAGCTCTGGCGTCTCGGTCACGGTCTACGGCTATCGAAATTGGAACGCCATGCTCACCTTCGCGCCGTTCTCGACCAGTTTCCAGAACGCAACCCGGTTCCGCCAGGCGATTCCGGACCTCGTCTTCAAGCTCCGCCGTTTCGTCGAACTTGAGATATAGTCTCGGGCAGCGGCGGCACACGGCGTCGCCATCCAACCAGCTCGACAGGATATTCAATTGAGCGTCGCCTTCACCAAGGAAGAAAGCGCCGAAACCGCGTCCGAGACGCTGTTGCCGGATCGCCCGATCTCACCGCATCCGAACCTCGTCACGGAGGCAGGCTTCAAGGCGTTGCAGACGCAGCTTGCCGAAGCGCGCCAGGCCTATGAAGCCGCGCAAGCCATCGAGGACGTCAACGAGAAGCGCCGGCAGTCGGCGGTGCCGCTGCGCGACGTCCGCTATCTCACCGAACGCTTACGCACCGCTCAGGTCATGCCCGATCCGACCTCGACCGAAATCGTCGCCTTCGGCAGCACCGTGACCTTCAGCCGCCCCGATGGCCGCGTGCAGACCTACCGTATCGTCGGTGAGGACGAGGCTGATCCCAAGGCCGGCTCGATCTCGTTCGTCTCGCCGGTTGCGAGGTCGCTGATGTCAAAGGCGGTCGGAGACGTCGTGGGCTCAGGCGCGCAGGAGATCGAGATCCTGTCGATCGGGTAGGGACGCGGGGCCAGGCGACGATCGCGCGGCAAAAGGCGCTATCGACGGGAGCAATCTCATTGGAGTCCGCCTCAAGCGGGCGTCTCGAAGGATGGCCGCACGGAAAAGCTCTCATTTGCGATAGTCCTGCGGAAGAGGGAGCGCACCTCCGTCATTGCAGCGTTTCGTGTTCATCACATCCTGCGTTACACCTCCGGCAGCTCGACGCCCGTCAGCTCGCTCAATTGACCGATGAGCTGGTCCTGAAATTTCCGATCGGCCGCCTCGCTGGCCGGCTGCTGCTGCGCGAGATGATGCCAGTAGCGTCCGCTGACCAAGGCAGCGGAATCCTCGCTCACCGCGAGCCAGGTCTGGGTTCGTTGTCCGGTGTCGATATCGACCGGAGCGCCCGCGCCGCCCATCTTCGTGCGGACCCATCCGGGATCGACGGCGTTGCTCAGGACCTCGGGCCAGCGTCGTGCCAGCGCGAAGGCCAGAGCGACGACGTGCAGCTTGCTCTCGGCGTAGGCCTTGGCCGCATCCCAAGTCCGCTTCCTCCAGTCGAGATCGCCGAGCGAACCCTCTCCGTCCCGGTGCAGTCCGCTGCTGAGATAGACCAATCGGCCCGGCCGCTCGATCAAGGCCGTCAGCATGTACGGCGCAAGCGTGTTGATGGCGAAGGTCTCGGCATGGCCTTCCGGCGTCGCGCCACGGCTCGGCCGCGTGTAGACGCCGGCATTGTGGATGACCGCATCCATGCGCCCGATCGCGTTGACCTGATCCGCGATGCTCCTCGTCTCTGCCGCACTTCTGAGATCGCCGACCGCCACCCCCGCGGCACGCGACGTGAGTTGGCCAAGCGCTACGGCACGATCCGCCGAACGCGCGTGCAGCACCACGCGGTGACCTTGATCGAGGAGTGATTGCGCCGCCGCCCGGCCGAGGCCGTCGGTGCTGCCCGTGATGAATATGGTCGCCATGCGCTGCTCCTCCTGACCTCTTATGCGCAGTGTATCGCGCCCGCGCGTCATTTCCGATACTGCTCGTCGTTCACGGCCACCGCGGCAGCGAGCAGGCCGACGATCACGCCGCGCTCCGCTCCGGCACAAAACAAGTCGGCCCGCAGCGGCAATTTGCGGAACTCGCCGCTTCGCCACATTGCGGAGGCGAACTGACGCGTAATCGAGTGAAAATCAACTCACGATAGGTCTGGTCGGAAGCACCTGATGGTGGAATAATTCCGGATGCTTTCTTGATTGGATTTTGACGTCGGCTGCGAACCGGCTGGCGACGTGGATTTTCACCATGGCCGCGCTTCCTCAGGACGTTGTGGCGGATTTGCAGCAGGAGAACGCGCGGCTCCTCGCCGAATTGCGCGCCGCACAAGATCGCGAGGCCGCCACCGCGGACATTCTCAAGATCATTGCCGGCTCGCCATCCGAGGTGAAACCGGTATTCGATGCAATCGCGAGGCGCGCCAATGCCTTGCTCGGCGGCTTTTCGACGACCGTATTCCGCTTCATCGACGGCTCCGCCCACTTGGCGGCGTTCACGCCGACGAATTCCGCCGCCGATGAAGCATTGAAGAAGATGTTTCCGCGGCCGATTGCCGATTTCGAGAGTTTTGCAAGGACGCAGACCGGTAAGGTGGTGCCGACCCCCGATACCGAAGCGCTGACAAACGACATCAAGTTCATCGCCCGCGCCCGCGGCTTTCGCAGCATGTTGTTCGTTCCGCTCGCGACCGGCGGCGAGGTGATCGGCATGATCAGCGTAACGCGAGCCGAGCCGGGTACCTTCGCTCCGCATCATGTGCAACTTCTGCAGACCTTCGCCGACCAGGCCGTCATCGCCATAGAGAACGTCCGGCTGTTCGATGAGGTCCAAGCGAAGACGCGCGATCTCGCCGAATCGCTCCAGCAGCAAACCGCGACTGCCGATGTGCTGAAGGTGATCAGCCGCTCGACCTTCGATCTGCAAGCCGTACTCAACACGCTGGTCGATTCGGCGGCAAGGCTGTGCGAAGCGGAGATGGCATTCATCATGCGCCGCGAAGGCGATGAATATCAGGCCGGAGCAGCGGTAGGGTTTTCCGAGGAATACATCGCGTTTCTGCAGGCTCACCCGGTTGCCCCCGGCAGGAGCACGGTCACAGGTCGGACCGTTCTCGAGCGTCGTCCCGTGCAAATCCTCGACGTCGCTGCAGATCCCGAATACCGCCTGCACGAGTCCATCACCATGGCTGGCCAGCGCACGGCACTCGGCGTTCCCCTCCTGCGCGAGAATGAGCCGATCGGCGCGATCGTGATCGCCCGCAAGCGCGTGCAGCCCTTCACGGAAAAGCAGATCGAGTTGGTCGCCACGTTTGCCGACCAGGCCGTGATCGCCATCGAGAATGTACGGCTCTTCGAACAATTGCAAAGCAGGACGCGGGATCTATCCGAGGCGCTGACGTACCAGACCGGCAGCGCCAATATCCTGAGGGTTATCGCTTCCTCGCCGACTGAAGTCGGTCCGGCGCTCAAAGCGATCGTGGAAAGCGCATGCGGGCTTTGCGAGGCATACGATGCGCTCGTCGTTCTGAGGGACGGCGACGATATCCTCGTCCAGGCGCACCATGGTCGAGTTCCCGTCGTGTGGAGCCGACGATCGATCAGTGCGCAATCGCCCAGCGGCCGGGCCATTATCGACCGCCGCACCGTTCACGTGCATGATCTGCTTGGGCCCGAAGGGGAGGAATTCCCGACAGGACGCGAATATGCGCTTCGCTCCAACGTTCGGACCGTTTTGAGTGTGCCGCTGTTGCGCGAAGGCGAGGCCATGGGAGCGATCGTGCTACGTCGCACGGAGGTTCGTCCATTCGGCGAGAAGCAGATCAACCTGCTCCAGACTTTTGCAGATCAGGCTGTTATCGCCATCGGCAATGCGCGCCTGTTCGAGCAGTTGAACGAATCGCTGGAGCGGCAGACCGCAACCTCGGAGGTGCTGGAAATCATAAGCGCTTCATCAGGCTCATTGACTCCGGTCTTCCACAAGATGCTGGAGAATGCGACACGGATCTGCGGCGCCGGCTTCGGCACCATGAATCTCTACGAGGAAGGCGGCTTTCGTACGGTCGCATTGCACAACGCGCCGCCAGCTTATATCGAGACCCGGCTGCACCAGAGCATTCGCCCGCATCCCGCGAGCGGGCTCTGCACCGTCGAGAAGACTCACCAGACGGTTCATATCGACGATATCAGGACGCAGCCGCCCTATATCGAAGGCAACCCCGACGTTCGCGCGCTTGCCGACCTTGCTGGCGCAAGGACCCTCGTCATCGTGCCCATGCTCAAGGAAGACGAACTGATCGGCACCATCGCGATCTTCCGCCAGGAAGTTAAGCCCTTCACGGACAAGCAGATCGAGCTCGTGTCCAATTTCGCGCACCAGGGTGTGATCGCGATCGAGAATGCACGCCTGCTGAATGAACTGCGCGAGCGCACTATGGAGTTGTCGCGATCGCTCGAGGAATTGCGAAACGCGCAGGATCGGTTGATCCAGACCGAGAAGCTTGCCTCGCTCGGGCAACTCACCGCCGGCATTGCACATGAGATCAAGAACCCGCTCAATTTCGCCAACAATTTCGCTGCGCTTTCCTCCGAGCTGATTGACGAACTCGGCGACGGGCTGCGCTCGGCCGCTCTCGGCGAGGCAGCAAGGCAGGACATCGACGCGCTGATACGCATGCTACAAGGCAATCTGGAGAGAATCGTGCAGCACGGAAAGCGCGCCGATTCCATCGTCAAGAATATGCTTCTGCACTCGCGCGAGGGTTCTGGCGAGCGCCGCTCGACCGACATCAACGCCATCGTTGAGGAAAGTCTCAACCTTGCCTATCACGGAGCGCGCGCTGAAAAGGCGGGTTTCAACATCGAGCTCGAAAGGAATCTCGATCCCAGTGCGGGGGCGATCGAGCTGTATCCGCAGGAAATCACACGGGTGTTCCTCAACCTCATTTCAAATGGCTTCTACGCGGCTAGCAAGCAGAAGGACGCCGCCGGCGACGGCTTCGAGCCAAGGCTGCGCGCGACGACCACAAACCTCGGCGGCGCCGTCGAAATCCGCATTCGCGATAATGGCACGGGCATCCCGGCCGACGTGAGGGAGAAAATATTCAATCCATTCTTCACCACCAAGCCCGCAGGTGAAGGTACCGGGCTTGGCCTTTCAATCTGCCACGACGTCATTGTGAAGCAACATGGCGGCAGCATCGAGGTCGATACAGAGCCTGGCGATCATACGGAATTCATCATTACGCTGCCACGTACGCTGGCGGCACCATTGCAGACCGGAGGCAGCAGTTGAGCGGTCAAATAATGTCGTCGACGATGAACCCGATGTCGAGGCACCATTCCGCCGGCAGTTCCGACGTGATCTGCGCGCCGGTCGTTTTCTCGCGGAGTTTGTATCGTCAGCACGCGTGGCACGCCGTCCCAAGCGAAACTAGGCATCTTGCGTCAATGTTCACCGCAAACACCGGGGGTTCAAAATGAAGACGCTCTTGGTCCCGCTTCGAAACATTCCGATGATGACATCCACGCTCGATGTCGTCGTAGGTCTCGCACAACGTTCCGGCGCCTATATCGAGGGCTTTCCGCTCCGGTTCGGCATCCCTCAATATGTAGCCGCGGAATTGGCCACCGGCATCCTTTTGGATTCGTATCAAGTCAAGACCGAAGCCGAATTGAACGACATGCGCAACTTTTTCGAAGCATTCATGTTGAAGCACGATATTCCTCGAGCCATTGCGGGATCGCGTGGACCATGCTTCGGCTGGCTGGAGACCGCGCCTGAGGGCGAAGACTTTGTCGGAACTTATGGGCGCGCTTTCGATCTGATCGTGATGGCACGGTCCGACGTCGATGCTGCGGGCCCTCACCGTCGCGCGATTGAATCCGCGCTGTTTGAGAGCGGCAGGCCCGTGCTCCTGACGCCATCCAATGCACCAAGAAGCATCGCGACGAACATCATGATCCACTGGAATGGTAGTACCGAGCAGGCTCGGGCAAACGCATTTGCCATGCCGCTGCTTCGTGCGGCCGAAAGGGTATCGGTGCTAACCGTCATTGGCGGCCAGGGGGTAGCAGGACCGTCTGCCGATCAGATCGTTCAGCAACTGCGGTACAATGACATTGCAGCCCAGGTGAGAAGGGTTGAACTGGAGAACCGCGAGACCGGAGAGGCGGTCCTCGATGCCGCGAGAGCTGAAGGCTGCGATCTCTTGATCAAGGGAGCCTTCACCCGCACCCGGCTGCGGCAAATGATCTTCGGCGGGGCGACCAGCTATATCATGGAGCATGCGGATCTGCCTGTCCTGATGGCTCATTAGAGCGGAATGGCACAATTCGAATCGAACGCGGGCATCGTCCTCGTCATCTCGATGTCGCGTCAACGTCACAGCCGTTGGTTAACGGAGCGTTCGTGCCAGTACCAAGCCAAAAGCCAGGAAGCAAAGCATGTCACACCATCACCACGGCGATCGCCACATCGGTCCGTTCAAGAAAATCAAGTTCGGAACCAACGGAGACGACATCATTGCGGGGTCGGACCTTGGCGACATCATTCTTGGCTTCCGTGGCAATGATACCATCGATGCCGGCCTCGGCAATGACACCGTCTTCGGCGGTCGCGGCGATGATTGGATCGACGGCGGTAAGGGAAACGATGCGCTGTTCGGCGAAAGCGGCAATGACGTCCTGATCGGCGGCGACGGCAATGACGACCTGCATGGCGGCCGCGGCCGGGATCTGCTCCTTGGCGGCGCAGGCCGAGACCAACTGGACGGAGATCAGGGCAACGACAAGTTCCTGCTTCGGAAGGGCATGGGTGTGGACACGATCCAGCATCTCGATTCCGGCGATCGCATCGACGTCCGCGACTTCAACATTCCGTCCTTTCAGGCGCTGATCAATTCCGCGCGCCAGATCGGCCACAAAGTTCAGATCGATCTCGGCAATGGCGACGCGCTCATCATCGAGCATGCCCGCATTTCTGATCTTCACGCCGAGCAGTTCATTGTTTCCGATGAGGTGAAGGGCGCGTCGAGCTCACAGACACCCTACCTGCTCAGCAGCGATTCCCACGTTTATACCGAGTCGTTGCTGACGACCGGCGACAGCGTGAACGGCTACAAGATGGCCGGCATTCCGGACGGCCTCGGCGCGTTCGACAATGGCGATGGCACCTTCACCGTGCTGATGAACCATGAACTTCCCTCGGCGGCGGGCATTGCCCGCGCTCATGGCGGCACCGGCGCGTTCGTGTCGGAGTGGGTCATTGACAAGACGACGCTGCAGGTCCTGTCGGGCAAGGACCTCATCCATGACGTCTGGATGTACGAGGGCGGCAACTATGTCGACCACAGCACCGGCAACAGCCCCGTATCGTTCAACCGGTTCTGTTCCGCGGATCTTGCCGATTCGGGCGCGTTCTACAACGCGCAGACGGGGCTCGGCTTCGACGGCAGGCTGTATCTCAATGGTGAAGAGGGTGGCGTCGAGGGGCGAGCCTTTGCGCATATTGTCGGCGGCCCTCAGGACGGGAACAGCTACGAGCTGGCCTGGCTCGGCAACATGGCCTACGAGAACGTGGTCGCCAATGCGCACACGGGAGACAAGACCGTCGTCGGCATGATGGATGACGGCCAGAACGGCCAAGTCTACTTCTATTCCGGCACCAAACAGTCGACCGGAAATGCCATCGAGAAGGCCGGGCTGACTGGCGGCCATCTGCTCGGGGTTCACGTGACCGACTTCGAGGGTTACGCGAACAATGCGCCGAGCAGCACCAGCCCGCTGGGTGCCGACGAGAAGTCCGCCTTCACCATGATTGACCTCGGCGACGTCAGCGGCAAAACCGGCGCGCAAATCGACGCGGACAGCGAAACTGCGGGTGTGACGAGCTTCCTGCGGCCGGAGGACGGCGCATGGGACACCCTCAATCCCAACCGCTTCTACTTCGTGACGACGAATGCGTTCAACGCGCCAAGCCAGCTGTGGGCGCTGGACTTTACCGACGCGTCGCACCCCGAGCTCGGCGGCACCATCAAGCTGCTGCTCAACGGCAGCGAAGGCCAGAAGATGCTTGACAACGTCGCCGTCGATTCTCACGGCAAAGTCATTCTTTGCGAGGACGTCGGCAACAACGCCCATCTCGGCAAGGTGTGGCAATACGATCCTGCGACCGACGCGCTCACACAGCTTGCCCAGCACGACGCAAGCCGCTTCGTTACGGGAGGTGCAAACTTCCTGACCCAGGACGAAGAGGCATCAGGCGTCATCGACGTCACGCATATCCTCGGCAATGCCGGGGAAAACGTCTACCTGATCGACACCCAGTCTCACCTCAATGTGGGAGGGGAGCTCGTCGAAGGCGGCCAGCTGCAACTGATCCACCAATATCTCGTCTGACGCCAAGTTGCCCGACGAGGCTATTGCTCTGTGGAGGTGCCGGACTCCAAGTCCGGCACCTCTGTCGCTGTCAAACGTCTGTCATGAGTCATCGACAGTTAGAAGCCGTTTCATCGCTTTCTGCGGTGAAGGGGCGATCAGTTCGAGACAATCACCACATCGTAAGCTGCGGAGTCATTGCGTGTGATGTTGGCTACGCAAGCAGGCGTTTCCACGGATGCAGGATCGGAGCTGCGCGCCGCACTTCGATCGTGCCGCACGGCCCTGGTGGGCATCGCAGCCTTCAGCGGGTTGATCAATATCCTCAGCCTGACCGGCTCCCTCTACATGCTTGAGGTCTATGATCGCGTGCTGCCTGGCCGCAGCGTATCTACGCTGGCCGGCCTGACGATCATCGCGGCCTTGCTGTTCTTCTTTCAGGGCACATTGGAAGTGGTTCGCGGTCGAATGCTGGTTCGCATCGGGAACCAGATCGACTGGCGGATCAGTGACCGCATCTACGATCTGGTGGTTCGCCTTCCGCTTCGCACACGCGGTGGCGGAGACGGACTGCAGCCGGTCCGCGACGTCGACACGGTGCGATCGGTGATGTCGGGCTCTGGTCTTCCTGCCCTGTTCGATCTGCCCTGGTTGCCATTCTACCTCGCCATCTGCTTTGCTTTCCATCCGCTGATTGGCGCGACAGCCCTCGGCGGCGCGCTCATGCTGGTGATGTTGACGCTGGTCACCGATCGGCTGTCGCGGCAATCCGTCCGGAAGGCGTCGAGCTATGCCGCTGCACGCAACCGCCTTGCGGAAGCCAGTCGTCGCAATGCGGAAGTCCTGATTGCCATGTCGATGTCCTCCAGGTTTCTGGAGCGATGGCGCAAGCTGGGCGATGCTCATCGCAGGCAGCAAAGGATCGCCAACGACATCTCGGGAGGCTTCGGGGTGACGGGACGGATGCTGCGCATGATGCTGCAATCGGCCGTGCTGGGGGTTGGGGCCTACCTCGTCATTCGACAGGAGGCATCCGGGGGGATCATCATTGCCAGTTCCATCCTGACGGGTCGCGCACTTGCTCCCGTGGATGTCACGATCGGCAACTGGAAGAATTTCATCGCCGCGGCCCAAAGCTGGCAGCGCCTCACCGGGCTCATGTCGGCGTTGCCGGTGTCCGCCGATAAACTGCCTCTGCGGCCTCCAACGCGATTCCTCGTCGTGGACAAGTTGTCCGTCGCCGCCCCTGGATCGGAAAAGATCCTGGTTGCTGATATCAGCTTTCACCTGAAGGCAGGCAGCGGGCTTGGCATTGTCGGCGCCAGTGGCTCGGGAAAATCCTCGCTGGTGCGCGCCCTTGTCGGCGCATGGCGGCCATCACGCGGTGTTATCCGGCTCGACGGTGCATCGCTCGAGCAATGGTCGCCTGACGCACTTGGAAATCACATCGGATACCTGCCTCAGGACGTCGAATTGTTCGAGGGGACCATCGCCGAGAACATTGCACGGTTTGCACCTGATGCTTCGATGGAGCAGATCCTTGCCGCTGCCGAAGCCGCCGGCGTCCACCAGCTCGTCGTCAGCCTGCCCGATGGGTACAACACCCAGATTGGCGAGCAGGGCTCGCTATTGTCGGCGGGGCAAAGACAGCGCGTGGCGCTCGCGCGCGCGCTGTATGGAAATCCTTTCCTGGTCGTGCTCGACGAGCCCAATTCCAATCTGGACATCGAGGGCGAGGAGGCGCTGACTCGCGCAATTCTCGCCGTTCGGGCTCGAGGCGGCGTTGTCGTCATCGTCGCGCATCGCTCCAGCGCGCTGGTTGCCGTGGACTTCGTGATGACGATGACCCATGGCAGGCAGCAGGCGTTCGGGTCCAAGGAGGAAGTGCAGTCGCTGGTGGCAAGGCGGGAAGCCGGGCCGCCTGGCGCTCCGTTCAAGGTTGTCGTTCCTCAACCGGCCGCATCCACATGACCACCGCGACATATGGCGAAGATCGCAGCATGCGCCATCATCTGCTCGCCGGCGTCGTTCTGGCGGCGGGTCTGACCGGCGGGATCGGCGGCTGGGCCGCCACGACCGAGCTGTCGGGAGCGGTCACCGCTGCTGGATCGGTGGTCGTCGATTCCAATGTCAAGAAAGTCCAGCATCTCACCGGCGGTATCGTCGGAGAGCTGATGGTTCGCGAAGGCGACCATGTTCGTGCCGGTGAGACATTGGTGCGGCTCGACGAAACCGCCCTGCGTGCCGGCCTCGCCATCTACACCAAGGGATTGGATGAGATGCGCGCCCGCAAGGCTCGTCTTGCCAGCGAGCGAGACGGCGCCGACAATCTGGTCATCCCGCAGGAACTGCTCGACAACGCTTCTGCGGAATTCGTTGCGGCGATCGGCAGCGAACGCAAGCTGTTCGAGTTGCGCGCCACCGCGCGTCGCGGCCAGAAAGCCCAGCTTCGCCAGCGGATCGCGCAGCTCGAGGATGAAATCCGCGGCTATGCGGCTTTGCAGCAAGCCAAGGCGGAGGAGATCGAATTGATCCAGCGCGAGCTGATCGGAGTGCGCGGCCTCTGGGAGAAGAATCTGGTCCAGATAAACCGTCTTACCCTCTTGGAACGCGAAGCCGCGCGTCTCAAGGGCGAACTGGCGCAGTCGATCGCCTCCACGGCCCAGGTTCAGGGCAAGGTCACCGAAATCGAGCTGCAGATCCTGCAGATCGACCAAGACCTCAGCAGCGAGGTTGCGAAGGAGTTGCGCGAGATTGACGGCAAGATTGGCGAATTCATCGAGCGCAAGGTGACGGCCGAAGATCAGCTGAGACGGGTTGACATACGCGCTCCGCAAGATGGCGTGGTTCATCAACTCAATGTCCATACGGTCGGCGGCGTGGTCAGCCCGGCCGATCCCGTCATGCTGATCGTGCCGGAAGCCGACCTGTTGATGGTGGAAGCCAAGGTTTCTCCGGCCGACATCGACCAGCTGTATGTCGGCCAATCGGCAAGCCTGCGATTCTCTGCATTCAACCAGCGGACGACGCCGGAGATCGAGGGCAAGGTCAGCCGTATCTCCGCCGACGTGACGTCGGATCAACGTACGGGTCAGAATTATTACACGGTACGTGTCTCGATAATGCCCGAGGAGCTGGCACGGCTCGGCACTGTCAAGCTTGTGCCCGGCATGCCGGCGGAAGTCTTTGCCAAGACCTACGACCGCAGCGTCTTGTCGTATTTCACCAAGCCACTCCTGGACCAGGTTGCCCGGGCGTTCCGCGAGCGTTGAATGCAGGCCGATGCAACCAACCGCCAAGGTCTGCCATGGCGAGTGACCCGTTCAGGTACGACCGACCGGGTCGCCCGGTGAGCCCTACCTGATCGTGCCATCCTGCCCCTGTTTTGCCCGACAAGTCAAATCCGATTTCGGAAAAGGCGTAACCCATTGATCCGACTGACGTCGGCTACTGTGCATGGGGTTGTTTTTCGATTTTTTGATGGAACGCTCTCGGCAAGCCCTGACGGCGACGCCAGCTGTCCGGATTGCCCGAAACTGGATGGTTCAGGAGGACGGATGGTGGGCGCACAAGGGATCGAACCTTGGACCTCTCCCGTGTGAAGAGTTTCGGAAGCCTCAACTTACAGTAAACGAGACGTAATGTTGCGCGTTTTGGGCTATCCGGGAGAGGGTTCGTTTCCCCTCGTTTCCCCGGAGTAAGCCCAGTGCCCCGCCAGCGTTTTAACGACCTCTTCCTCGAACAGCTGCGATACGACCGCCGAGAGGCAGCGCCTAGCGGTGACATCGCCTTCGAGGACGAACTCTGCCCTGGGCTATTCCTGCGGGTTAGGCCGAGCGGCCTTAAGTCGTTCAGCGTCATCTTCAAGGTTCCGGGCGAGGGCGGGGTGTCGCCCAGCGGCAGGCTGCTGACCGGAAAGGCGCACCGGATCACCCTGGGCACGTGGCCGCATATCGCATTGCGAGAGGCCCGCGACAAAGCGCGGCAGGCGCTCCAGGCTGCCAGCGAGGGCCGCGATCCTCGCCAAGCTCAGCGGGAGAACAACCTGACGACGTTCGCCTGGGCCAGCGACCGGTTCGTGGAGGCGGAACTCAAGCCCAACATCAAGAACTGGCAGGCGGTCGAGAGCACCCTCCGCCTACATTGCCGGCCGCTGCTGGGCAATCGACCGCTCCAGAGCATCCGCCGTACCGACATCCATGCGCTGCTTGACACGATGGTGGAGGAGGGCCGCAATGGCATGGCCCGAGAGGTTCGAAAGAACCTGTCCCGCTTCTTTAACTGGTGCATCGACCGCGAGCTCGTGCACTCCAACCCGCTAGACGGGCTGCGGCGACGCGACCTAAGCGCCAACTACGAGGCGGGCCGGGCGCTTACGGACGACGAGCTGCGGCAGATTTGGCGCGGCGCGGGCGAGATGGGCTATCCCTTCGGGCCGATCTACCAGCTGCTGATGCTGACCGGGCAACGGCGCGGCGACTGGGCTGCAGCACAACGTTCCGAGCTTGACGTTGGCAGGCGCCTGCTGGAGGTGCCGTCCGGTCGATATAAGTCGAAGCGCGACCACCTCGTGCCGATTTCCGATGCGACCATGGCAATTGTCGATACCCTGCCCGAGCGGGACGGCTACTTGTTCACGACGAACGGGACGACGCCGGTGTCGGGCTTCAGCAAGGCCAAGACGCAGCTGGACGAAGTTTCGGGTGTCAAGGCGCCGTACCGCATCCATGATTTCCGCGTCACGTGCGAGACCCGCCTCGCCTCGCTGGGCTTTGCGCAGGAGGTCCGCGACGCCGTTCTCGGGCACATGGCCCAAGGGCTACAGCGCCGGTACAACAAGCACCAGTATGCCGAAGAGAAGCGAGAGGCGCTCGATGCCTATGCCCATTCCATTGGAGGGATTATCGCTTAGGTCTTCCCTGAAGCTGGATCGGGCTCAGCGGGCAGCTTTGCAAGCGCCTCGCGCAGCTTGGGACCCGGTCCCACAGTGTATTTAGCAGGATTTTTTGGATCTCGATGTTCTTCTGGAATGAAGGCGATGGCCATCATCTCTGGCGCTTCAAGATTTTCATTCGCCCAAGATACTAGGGTCTGTACCTAATTAGCGATCTCTGATTCCTTCGCACCAAGTTGATTCGGGATGGGGGACTTCGGTGCGCAAAGGGCTGTTCTGGCTGAACGACAAGCAGTGGGCTCAGATCGAGCCGCATCTGCCAACGAACCAGACCGGCCCGGCGCGCGATGACGATCGACGCATCATCAGCGGTATCATTCACATGCTTCAGTGCGGCGCACGCTGGCGCGATTGCCCGCCCGACTATGGTCCTTACACGACGATCTACAATCGTTTCAATCGCTGGGCTAAGCGCGGACATTGGCAGGCGATCTTTGAAGCGCTCGCCCGCTGCGGCAAGGATGGCGTGACCTTGTCCATCGACTCCACCTCGATCAAGGCGCATCGCTCGGCGAGCGGTGGAAAAGGGGGGAGCATGAACAGGCGATCGGACGCTCGCGCGGTGGGCGGACCACGAAAATCCACGCGCTGAGCGACCCTGATTGCAGACCTTGCGCATTTCATCTCACTCCGGGACAAGACGCAGATATTGCCGCAGGGCCGGCCCTTTTGAAACTCGCGCCGCCCATGTCTGCCCTCATTGGGGACAAAGGCTACGATGGCGACGGCTTTCGCGCCGAAATCGCCAATCGCGGCGCAAAGCCCGTCATTCCAAACAAATCCAACAGGGTGACCCTCCACACCTTCAGCAAACGCGCCTACAAAGGGCGCAATGTTATCGAGCGCTGTTTCTGCCGGCTCAAGGATTTCAGGCGTGTCGCAACTCGCTACGACAAACTTGCCAGGAACTTCTTGGCTGCCGTGCACCTCGCCGCCATCGTCGCCTATTGGATCAATTGAGTCTGAACCCTAACACGTCCTCGCCTAAGGTCAGCATGTTGTGAATGAATGCGTCGAGATCGGCGCGGATCGAAGACGGCTCGGTGGCATTCTTGCCATCCTTGACCCGATACCAAACTGGCTCGCTTAGCTTCTGATCTGGATCACGCCGGAAGTTTTCAATCACAAGCTGACCGCTGTAACCGTCTGGATGCTCCACCGCGTTACGCATTCCAATTGCCATCTCTACCCAGGGGACGGCCTCCACTAACATCTTCGTCTTCGCATCGTCCGGGCCAAACGTCTCCGTCGCAAATTCGATAAGGGACTTTCCCTTTTTGCGTGCCTTCGAAAACTCGCTCGCTTCCGAGAACGACGTGCCGTAGAGCTTGTTGACGACATAGAGTAGGTCGCGAATGTAGTTTTTCGCCTCGTATAGAAAATTGTGGCACTCCGCCTCCAGCCGCTCGATTTGTGGAACCTCGACCGGTTCGTTCGGCCTAGTCGGGGGTTTGTATTTTGCGGCAGCTTCCGCGAATGATTTTGTGTAGGCTTCTTTGATCTCCCAGCACCGCAGAAGCTTCATCATCAATGATTCATGATAGAGGAGACCTATCTTATCCTTGGCTTCCTTTGTTCCCTTGCAGTTCTGCAGAATTTTCAAAATCTGAAGAGAGAGGCGCGCAACGATTGGGTTGGTCGTTCCGTGGCTAGCGATTTTCTTAAATTCAAAAGGCATCTCGCACTCCAGGAGCAGCATTGTAACATCTTGTCCGACCGAAGGCGCAAGGGCGACGATCGGTCAAGGTTGTGCCTGCCACAGAGCTAAGCAATCTCAAAGCAATAACAAGACGGTAACAGGACTTGAGCTGACAGAACTCCAGGGGTCAGCATCTTTACCATGCGCTTGTTATTGCTTTGAGCCTGCATCGCGATGTGCTTTTCCAAATATGACTGCGCTGCGCTTCAGATTGCGAGAAGGAACAGGCTGCCGTTCCCGAAGAACGGTCACAATGAGAGTAAGTCCACATGTCAAACATGAACGACGGCGCATCCGCGCTGAGCGAAGACGCATGCCACGAGCTCGCTTACGAGTTTCACCGCCTTGAACATCCCAACGGCTGGGACCTCACCGCCATCCGTCCGGACAGGAAGAAACTGTTCCACGGCACGTTCGGGCCGGATACCAAGTCAGAGTACATCAAGTTTCGCCGCGACCACGCGGACCACAACATCTATTCCGCCTGCGTCCCCATAGGGCAGGCCAAAAAGGCCTCGAAGCCAGATACTCTTGGCAAGCTGTGCTATGGCGTCTGGCTTGACCTTGACGCAGACAAAGAGAAGTCGCTGGCTGAAGAGCTCGCGCGCCTCGAAGCGCTTGTCACCAACGATGCACTGTGGCCTGCCGGAGTGCCCGACGCTACCTACAAGATATTCAGCGGTGGTGGCTGGTGGCTGCTCTGGTTTCAGGGAGCCAGTCGTCGTCACTGAAGAGGTGCTGCCGCAGATTGAGCGCATCAATCAATGGCTGTGCATGAAGTTTGGCGGCAAACTCGAAGGAGCTGACGCTTGCTGGAATATCGATCGCATCATGCGCGAGCCGTTCTCCTGGAATAACCCTGATGACGCGAAGGTGAGAGCCGGCCGCAAGCGCGTCCGCTCCTACATCCTTGAGCAGGAGAAGCGGCACCGTTACGCGTGGAGCGCGTTCCAAGAGGCATTGAAGTGGGCGCCGCAGCGGAAGCAGAAGGCAGAAGGCGAGCGCGGCAGCGTGGTTGTCAACGTCCAGGTTGGTGATGTGGTCCGGCGCATCGACGACATCAACGAGCTCGATAAATGGGAAGTGCCTGACCGCATCAAGGTTATCTGTGTGCAGGGCAAGCATCCGGAGCAGCCCAAGGAAGGTGACAACAGCCGCTCTATGTGGGTGTTCGACGCGGTGTGCGAGCTTGTCCGCTGTGGCGTGCCACACGAGGTGATCTTCTCGATCCTGACCGACCCCGAGTACCTCATCAGCGAGAGCGTTCTGGAGAAGGGGGGCAATGCGGAGAGCTATGCCATCCGGCAGATCGAACGTGCCGAGGAGAAAGCGATCGACCCTGCACTGGCAGAGATGAACGATCGCTACTTCGTGTGCCGCGACATCGGCGGCAAACCAGGGGTGTGTGAGTGGAAGACTGTCGAGGGCATTGAACGACTTAACATCCGTCAGCTCAAGCCGTTCGAGGAGGCCTTCCGCAACCAGTACGTAGAGGTGAAGGTTGGCGGCAAGACAGAAAAGAAACAAAAGGGTAAGTGGTGGTTGGATCACCCGCGACGGCGCACATACGAAAACCTCGTGCTCGAACCGACTAAGCCTGAAACTTTTGATGACAACTACAATCTGTGGCGCGGTTTTGGCGTGAAGCCCCAGCAGGGTGATTGGTCACTGATGCAGGCGCACATCCGGGATGTGCTGGCCAACGGCAACAGGACGCTCGGCGACTACATCATCAAGTGGTCTGCCTGGAAGCTGCAAAACCCCGGCGAACGCCCAGAGGTGGCGCTGGTGTTCATTGGTGGCGAAGGCGTAGGTAAGGGCATCTTTGGTCGGGCCATGAAGGACCTGCTCGGCCGCAACGGCAAACAGATCTTCTCGTCCAAGCACCTTGTTGGACGGTTCAACGCGCATCTGCGTGATTGCTGTCTGCTGATAGCTGACGAGGCAGTGGCACCGGACGACAAGGATGGCAAGGCTGCGCTCAAGGGTCTGGTCACCGAGCCTGAAATCGCGCTTGAGGGAAAAGGTCGAGACGTCGATTGGGTGCTGAACCACCTCGGGCTTATTATTATCTCCAACGATGAGCGCGTGGTGCCTGCAGGCAAGGACGCGCGGCGATTTGTGGTGGCTGACGTGCCTAACACCCATCAGCAGGACGCAAAGTATTTCACGGCGCTGGTTGCAGAGCTCAAGAACGGTGGCCTGGAGGCAATGCTGCACGACCTACTGATCATGGACCTGAAGGGGTGGCATCCGCGTGCGCGGGTGATCACTGATGCGCTTCGCGAGCAACAGCGCCTGAACCTGACGCCTGCTGAGCGGCTAGTTTATGAAGTGCTTGACACCGGGCAGTTCTTTCCGACCAGCGATACGAAGTATGACACGCTCCGCCAGCAGGGCTATGTGTCAACGTATGACCTTTCGTCCTCGTCTACCGAGTATTTCGGTGAGAAGGTAGGCTACAAGGCTATCGCTAATGTCTTTGACAAGCTGCTATTTTATCACGATCTACATCACGTGGACAGGCAGTGGATACCCCGGCCCCTGAAGGAGGCGCGTGAGAACTTCCGCAAGTTCATCCTTGATGTGAAGTTCAACGAGGCCATCACCTCCTGGGCCAAGCTGGGCAAGCGGGAAATCCCGACGGGCAAGGTGATCGAGCGCGAACTGCCGTTTGTGCCTGAAGACAGACGCGGTGAGCGAGCTTAGTGATTGCTGGGGCCGGGGGCCTCGGGCATAGAGGGCGCACTCCATTGTTGGCGTCTTCTTCGGGATTAAGCCCTCGCGACTTCGGTCTGCGGGGGCTTTTTTCGTTCGGGGTGGCTGGGCCCCGGCGGTCTGAGAGGATCGAGGATCGGCACAGGCCCAAAGGGGGTCCTCTAGAGCATCCTCTAGGGGAGAAAGGCCCAAGGGAAGAAAGGGTTAGGCTGTTCGGAGGAGGATACGAGGATAAACGGCCTCTAGATTGCTCCTAGACCCCTCAAAACTCTACACAGCCTCTCTATCCTCTCTATCCTCTCCATCCTCCTATCCTCAGTACTTGATGACAGAAATTGAAGGGAGGATGCAGAAGAGGATCGTTCGAGGATCGAGCACCACACCTGGGCTTTAAAGGTCGATCCGCATCCAGTCACCACGCACCAGCCATCACGGCTCTAAAAAAGGACATCCAATACGCTATTAAGTCGCGCCTTTGGACGCCGCTTCCCCGTCGCTTCCCCGCATCGTCGCTCGTCGCCACGACCGCAGCAGTTGCTGGGCTTTAGCTCGCCAGAGCTTCCCCTGCCATAGACTGCACCGGTCCAGCAGCCCCATTCGCACCGTATGCGTAATTGAGACGAATGGTTTCGCGCCCGCGCTATCTGCTCGGGCATGGGACGACCACCAAAGATCGAGCGCAGTAAGACCGCAAAGCAGGAGTCGGACGCACCGACGCCCGCGCAGACCGCGCTCGCCTCGCTGCTAGCGAGCGGTACCGAGCTGGTTACGCGTGAGGAGAGCGGTGGCCCCATGCCTCGCGCTACCCTCACTCCGGAAGGCCTGCGAGCGCTCGCTGCGATGGCAGCGGAGGGGCAGGACCAATACAGCATCGCTGCTGCCCTCGGCATGAACCGCTCCACTCTCCAGGCCCTCATCAAGCGCGACGAGCAGGCCGAGGAGGCCATGAACCTCGGTAAGGCGCTTTTGGCCGACGAGCTCTCGCACCTGCTCCTGCGCGCCGCGAGGCGAGGCAACATCGTGGCCGCGATCTACCTAACCAAGGCTCGCCTCGGCTGGGTGGAAGGCCTCGCACCCGAGACCCGGCCGAACATCGTCATCAACCTGCCCGATGCAGCGACGCCCGAGGCCTACCTCAAGGCCATCAAGGTCATCGAACCGTCGGAGGGGCAGCCGTGAGCACCGAGCAGCCCGTGCCTCAGATCGACCTTGGCGAGTTCGACACCGTGCAGGTCACGGTTGATGCCGACGGAAAGCCCGTCCTCGCTCGCCGGATCAAGCGTCATCCCACGCACACAGGCGGCTTCAACGCCGATGGCACTCCAACGCGCGCGAGGCGATACTCGTGATCAACCCCACGCCATATCAAGCGACAGTCTTGTCGGTACCCGAGAATTGGAACCTGCTGATGGCGGGTGGCCGTGGCGGCGGTAAGTCAACCGGTGCGCTGCTTCTGGTTCTTCGACACGTCGAGAAGTATGGCGAGAAAGCGCGCCCCCTGATCGTCCGCGAGACACACAAGGCAATCACCGAGCTGGAAGAACAGCTCGATAGCCTTCTCTCGGTCGCATACGGCAAAGGCGTCCGGCACAATCGAGCGGAGCACACTTTCCGCCTTCCGAACGGCGCCATCATCGAGTGCGGCCAGCTGGATGGTCCGAACGCATATAAGAAGTATCAGGGGCGCTCGTTCACGCTGCTGATCGTCGACGAGTTCGGCCTCCTCGCCGATCGTCGCTGGGTCGACCTATTGAAATCCAACCTGCGTGGCGCTGAGGGCATACCCCTTCGCGAGGTTCGGACCGCTAACCCCGGTGGACCTCTGCATGCGCTCATCCATCAGAACTTCATCGCGCGCCAGCTCGCGTGGCATCCGTACGAGCTGGACGGCGAGACCTGGGTGAATTGTCCCTCGACCCTAATCGACAACCCGCACCTCGACCACGAGGACTACAAGCGTCGCCTTCGCGCGGCCTGCGGCAACGACGAAGAGCTGTTCCGGGCATGGATCAACGGCGATTGGAATATCGCCAGAGGCGCCTTCTTCGGCGGCACATTGGACGAGAAGGTCCACATGTTGCCGGTGGCTTGGCCGTACCCCATCACCAAGGAGTGGCGCTCGTATCTTGCTATGGACTGGGGCAGCTCGGCGCCGTCGGTCACCTACGTCTGCGTCAAGGCGCCAGGGGACATCGGACCGTTCCCGCGCAACAGCCTGATCCTCGTCGATGAGCTGGCAACCGTCGAGCCCAACGACCCCAACGAGGGTCTTCGCTGGCCGCCGAGCAAGCTTGCGGAGGCAATTATCGAAATGTGCGGTCGCTGGAATGCCAACACGTATGGCGTCGGTGACGATGCGGCGGGTCTGCAAGACACTCTCTTAGAAGTTCTGCGCGAGCACGGTGTGGACCTGCAACGTCCGCAGAAGCAGCGCGTTGCGGGTTGGGCTGCGATGCGCCAGCTCCTCCACAACGCGAAGGAGCGCAACGGTCTGCCCGGCATGTGGATCACCGCGCGGTGCAAGTACTTCTGGCAGACCGTGCCGTTCATCCAGCGCGACCCATCCCGGCCCGAAGACGTCCTCACCACAGGTCCCGATCATGCTGCCGATGCTGCACGTTACGCAGTCATGGAGCAGCAGATGACCTCTGGGCAGATCAACACGCCCCGCAATCCGCTCCGTCACATCGACCCGCGCTCCTACCTCCCAGATAACTATCCCACCAATCCGAGACCGGCGTCCGAGTACGGTTTCCATAGCAGCTAACAAGGAGACAACAATGTCAGACCGCGCCAGCATTCGCACGGATGTTCCGATCTCGCTTCATCCAGATGCCCTGTCCAACTTGACGGACACGCTCAATCAGCAAAACACACCCGGTGCGCAGGTTTGGGCCGCCTCCCGTGACGCGCTGGAAGTCTGTTATCAAGGCTACGCTCTCTTGAACGACACCGAGAGTGCGCTCAAGGAGGCCAACCCGCAGACCCGGCTCGTCAACGGCAGGCCGACAATCGTGGTGGAGAACACCAAGGAGTTCGCCGCTGCTACCGAGGCCGCATGGAAGCGGATTGCGCCTGTGATCGACGGCAAGGTGAAGCAGCTACGAGGCTGCATGACGCTGTTGGCCGAGCGCGTCGCCACGGCGCTGGAAGATCCCAAACGGAAGACGCCGGAAGGGCTCTCGCATGCAAGCGAGGTGCGCGCTTACGTGAAGGCGCTCCCCGAGGAGAAGCGAAGCGCGTTCATTATGCAGGCCATCAACGAGGGTGACCGAGCGACAGTTGCCAGCGTGCTGCATGCACAGGCCTTCCTGTCTGGGCTTTCAGCGGAAGCACAGAGCACACTCCGCCAGCAGGCTGCTGCAAAGTTTGCTCCGCAGGATTACGCCCAGCACCAGGCGGCTGCCACGGCGCTGGACTACGTGATCGAGGCGGGGACCAAGGTCGGCATTCGCTACGGTGCTTTGACTCGCAGCATGCACCTCTCGCCGGCAGAGAAAGCGGCCGAGAAGTTGAAGGCACTCGCGGGCGGTTAGGACTGCTGGACGGGAACGGGACGCCCGTCCGGTATAGACCCCCGGCCTACCCATGAAGGCCGGGGGTCACCTATTGTCGCCTTAAGGTCTGAGAGCAGACTTTGCATTCTCCCACCAGTCGTTCGCGAAGGGCCAGCAGCGGAAGTCAACGTAGGCCGCCAACTCAGGCGGCCTCAGTTCATCTTGCGGCGTAGCTTCTGGATGATCGCGCGCAGCTCGGCTGCGTACTCCTCAACGATGCGCCGTGCCTCGCCCAGCCGTGACGGCTTGGTCTCCTGTACCTCGCTCTGTTTGTCTGGCTCGGTCATGGCCCAGCGTCACCGGGGAGACGGCTGGACCGTTGCGCTAGATCAATGGAGGGGTGGTAACTGAGGCGGCCTTACTCCTCGTCCTGCATCGGGAACGGCTCGTGCGTTTTGCGGCCTAGGAAGGTGTCGGGGACCGCCTCTCTCAAGGCTTCGCGAGCGTCCTTCACTGCCTTTCGGGCCTGTGCCTTGTGCTCTGCGTCAATTTCATTGACCGGCCTGTAGATGCGATCACGATCAGCCATGGCTCGCCTCCATAGTTCTCCTAGGGAGAAACCACCGCAGGGCGAGATTGTTCAAAGTTGAACTTAGGACCGATTGATCTCATCGATGATGAGGTCACGATGCGCGATGTGCGAAGCTAGGCCAGCTCGGAACGTGGCTAGCAGTTCTCGCGCAAGCTTGGTCTCGTAACCGGCCCGATCCAAGAAAGCTATGCGCTCTTCCTGAGCCGCGATGTGTTGCTCGCCCTCGGCTACGTGCCGTTCGGCGTGTCGCAAGTGGCGCAGGTGCATCTCGCGATCCATTTCCAAAACCATACACGAGTTTGCGCGACCTGGTTTGACGAAGATCAAACTCAATTCTCTTCTTGGGGGAACGGTTCTTGGGTTTTGCGGCCAAGGAACGTGTCCGGCTCAGGACACTGCTGAAGCACCTGTTGCGCCATTTCCACGACGGCCTTCGCGCGTTCGAATGCGAGGCGATCCTGCCGGCGTGACGGCCAATAGATCGGGGGAAGAAGGTCGGACTGCGAAGCCATGTCTGATGCTGCCATGCTGCGCTCCGGAGCGACGTATCTTTTGATCTAAAACGTAAATCGGACGCCCGAGTTCCCGGGTCCAAGCCTGTTCAGGGTCAAAACCGGCCCCCCCCCCCAAAAAGATAGGATAGGTCTGCTTTGGCCCGATGAGCAGGCATTGTGGAGCCAGGATGGGCTATAATGAGCCGATTCCCATCTGGCTAAGAAAGATGCCCGAATTCCCGCCGTTCAAGTACACAATGAAAGAAGTTCGGCAGGCCGGAGAGGCGCTGTCGCAGAAACTCATTTGGACCGACGAGACCGCCGAAGCAATCCGCCGCACTTTCGCAATCGCACATAATTGGCGGGACTCGCACGGCTACCCGATGAACAGGTTTCGGGCGATTCTCAGCGGGCAGATCAAGCGCAACAATATGGCTGGAAATGCGGTCGCCCGGCTGAAGCGAATGCCGTCTATTCGGGGCAAGCTCATCAAGCAGCAATGGCCGCTCGATAAGATCCAGGACTTAGCCGGGTGTCGCGCGATCCTGCCATCCATCAAAGACGCGCAGGTCTTAATCGAGCGCATGCGCGGCCTCAACGGTCATGTGCTGCATAAGGAAGACCCATACATCGAAAAACCAAAGGCGAACGGCTATCGGTGCCACCACATGGTCTTCCGGTATCGCGGCAATGGGGATGATGGTGTCTTCCACGACCGGCGCGTAGAGGTGCAGATTAGGACTTGGCTTCAGCACACTTGGGCGACCGCGGTCGAGGCCGTCGGCGCATACCGCAGCGAGAATATGAAGGGTGGAGAGGGAAGCCCAGAATGGCTCCGTCTCTTTGCGCTGATGTCAGCCGAATTCGCGGTCACCGAGAAATGCGCTGAGCCGCCGGGACTCCCCGACAGGGCCGCGCGAGTGCTAGAGATCATCGAATTGGACAAGACGCTCAATGCGGCGGACACGCTCGAAAACATCGCGCACGCGGTGAAGTACACCGAGAACATCGATCCCAAGAGCGAGCCCGAGTACTACCAAATCATCTACGACAAGACGAACCGCATCGTAAATGTCTATCCATTCTTCAGCGCAGTCGCGGGAGCCGAGGCATACGATGCGTCGGAAATAACGGCGGAGAAGTCGCAGTCCGGTGTTACTTCCGTGCTCGTAGAGGCGGACAGCATCGAGAACCTCAAGGCTGCCTATCCGAATTATTTCGGCGACGTGCAGATGTTTCGAACGCAGCTCAAGAGCATCGTCCAGGGCGATGCTGCGGTGGAGTTCGAAATGCCCAAGCGCATCGCACCGCCTCGGCTTAAGCCACGCGAGAAGCCGGACGATTCTTGGCTCCGGGGTCGAAACAAACGGTGGAAGTAATTTGTCTTTGCTCGCTTCCCGGTCGCTTCCCCGGAAAACGGTGTCAAACCGGCCTTCGCCTAACCGATTGTTTTGGTGAAATGAAATGGTGGGCGCACAAGGGATCGAACCTTGGACCTCTCCCGTGTGAAGGGAACGCTCTCCCGCTGAGCTATGCGCCCGGGACCATCATGCAGGCGGCCGGACCTTTCGGCCGGCCGGCACATCGGAGCCCGCGATTTAGAAGTGCCGGCCGAAGGTGTCAAGTTTCCAGGCGGCGCGGCGGCGGAAAACCTTCCGCAGGTCGCGCAATTCGCGAGGGAAGCCGGATTTTGGGCCGGTTACGCGCCTTGCTGGCGCGCGCGGGAGGCGTGGGCCTGGAGGGCGCGGATGCGTTCGGCGAGCGTTCCGCCGCCTTCGGGCAGGGTGGCAGCGCCCGCGCCATTGGTCGCGGCATCGTTGGCCGGGCGTGGCGCCGGCTTGGGCGGCTGGCCGGCTTCGGCTGCCAGCAGCGCCTCGATCGGCGAGTTCGGGCCTTCGAGCTGCATCGCGAGTTTTGCCACTTCCGCGGCGATGTCGTTGATGCGTTCGCGCAGCAGCGCGTTCTCCATGCGCTCGGTCGCCCAGGAGCTTTCCGCCTGCTGCTGGATCGCGTTGATGTCGCGCTGGAGCTTTGCGCGCTCGTCGCGGGCGGAGCGGAGCTGCTCCTCCAACGCGGCCTTCTCCGCGCGGATCGCTGCAAACGCGGCCGACGACTTGCCGCCGCTCAAGGCGGCGATCTCGACGCGCAGCTCCTTGATGGTGCGCTCGGCGGCCTCGTTGGCCTGGCGCAGCTGGTTGTTCTCATAGTCGCGCTCGGCGAGCAGCTTGCCTTGCGTCGCAAGTCGCCCTTCGAGGTCGGCGACGCGGCCCGACAGCATCTCGGCCTCCTTCACCTGCACGATGAGCTGGCGATCGAGCTCGGTGATGCGCTGGCTCAAATTCTCGACGCGGCCGCGCGCCTCGCCGAGTTCGCGCGAGGCGGTCTCGGAGTCGGTCCGCTCCTGCGCGAGGCGAGCTTGCGTGGCGGCAAATTCCTTCTCGGCATCGCCGACGCGGTTCTTCAATTCCTCGATTTGCGCGCGCACGGCAATGAGCTCGACCTGGCGGCTCTCCGCCATCATCGAGCGGTCGGACAGCTCGGCATTGATCCTGGCGAGCTCGGCCTGCTTGTCGGCCAGCGCGATCTCGGCGGCGTGCAACGCCTCGGTCTTGGCGTTGAATTCCTCCTCGGTGGCGCGCAGCTGCTCCTTCATCGCCTTCTCGCGCGCTTCGAGCGCGAAGATCGTGGCGTTCTTCTCGCCAAGCTCGATCTTCATGCGGTTGATGGCGTCGCTCTTCTTGCCGAGCTCGGCGAGCTGGCTCGTGGTCTTGTTCTTGAGCTGCTCGACGCTCATCTCGAGCCGCCGCGCCGACATGGCGAATTCGGCACGGAGCTGGTCCTTGTCGGCCTGGATCTCGGCCATCGACAGCGGAGTCGCGGCCTCCAGCCGGCGCGTGGTCAGGCGCACCGCGCGGTTATGCACCAGCGGCACGATCGCGAGCCAGCACAGCATCGAGAGCAGGAAACCGATCGCCAGGTACATGATCGGTTCGACCATGGGCCAGAACTCCCAAGCTTAAGGAAAAATTCACCAACGACAATGCCATGGCGGGCCGGCAAAAAGCCAGCCCCGCTCTGTCGTTAACCTTGATCCGTAGGCGGATAAGAGGCGAGGACCTAGAACGGGTTCCAGGTCGCCCGCGGGGTGTATTTGAGATAGCCGATATTGGCACCCAGCCGCAGGCCGAGGCCGGAGCGGATCGGCACCAGCACGATGTTGTTGGCGGTGAGCGCCGTCATGCCGAATCCGCCGATGATGTAGGCCGAGCCGTCGATGCCGGCGAAGCGCTGGTAGATCGCATTGGTGGCGGGCAGGTTGTAGACCAGCGTCATGGTGCGGGCGCCGTCGCCGCCCCAGTCGAAGCCGAGCGAGGGACCCTGCCAGTAGACGCGCAAGTCGCCGGCATTCTTGGTGTAGAGCGTGCCTTCGCCGTAGCGCAGGCCGGCGACGAAGGCGCCGGAGCCTTCCTCACCCAGGATGTAGCCGTTCGGCAGGCCCCATTGGCTGACCGCCTTCTCGATGATCGAGGCGAGCCCGCGCGAGACGTTGCCGAAGAAGCGGTGGCCGGCCGTGACGAGCTCGTCCGGCCCATAGGTGTTGGGGGACGGGGCTCGCTGCGGCGGCGGCAGGTTGGGCGGCGGCGCCTGCTGGGCGGAGGCCGGCACGATCCAGCCGATCATCGCGGCAAGCGCGAGCGCAGCAAGGCGTGATGCGAAAGTCATAAAAGAACCCCTGGTACCGAATCCGATCGCTTCCTTAACCTGACGCCAACAGGCACGGCTGTAGGTTGCGCCGAATGTCCCCTCGACTCGGATGTTATCCGCAGCAACTATGACGGCACAACGGCAGGAAGATAGCCCTTTGCGCCCCGGAATTGCCTTGATCGGCCTCATCGGCCTGTTGGCGGGCATCTGGATCATCTGCCCGGGGTTACCGGCAGCGGCTACCACCACCGAACGGATCGTCGTCAACCGCTTCACCGGCGTCGCCATCGAGGGCTTCGACCCCGTCGCTTATTTCGTTGTTGGCAAGGCCGTGCAGGGGACGGCAGAGTTCGAGGCGAATCTCCGGGGTGCGGTCTGGCGCTTCCGGAACGAGGGCAACCGAGCCTCCTTTCTGGCGCATCCCGAGATCTATGGTCCGCAATTCGGCGGCTACGATCCGGCCGATATCGCCCGCGGCGTCACCATCGCCGGCAATCCGCATTTCTTCGCGATCGTGGCGCAGCGGCTCTATTTGTTCAGCCGGGAAGCCAATCGCGACGCTTTCGTCGCCGATCCCGAGCGCTTCCTCTATGAGGTAGGCAAGCGCTGGCCGACTCTTCAGGAACAGCTCGGTCAGTAGCAGCCTACGGCCTGCGGGTCGCCCCAGGCGATGAATTCCGGGATGATGAAGCCCGTATCGCTGCGCTGGCCGAATCGGAGCTCGCCGCCCTTGCCGTCGGTCACCTTGCCGCCAGCCGCGGTCACGACCGCGCAGCCGGCCCCGACATCCCATTCCGAGGTCGGCCCGAAACGGGGATAGATGTCGGCGTTGCCTTCCGCGATCCGGCCGAATTTCACGGCCGAGCCGCAGGTCTTCCTGACGGCATTGGGCCTGTCGTCGATGAACGCCTCGCTCTTGGGGTCGCCATGGGAGCGGCTCACCGCCGCGATCCAGGGCTCGCCCGGTGCCGGCAGCTTTCGGGTGTGGATCGGCTCGGCCGCCCCGATGGTTGCCCCGTCGAACTTCACCCGCTCGGCGCCGCGCCCGACGATGCCGCGCCAGAGCAGCCCGAGCGCGGGTGCGCTGACGATGCCGAGCAAGGGAACGCCGTCCGTCACCAGGGCGAGGTTGACGGTGAATTCGTCGCGGCCGGCGACGAACTCCTTGGTGCCGTCGAGCGGATCGATCAGGAAGAAGCTGCCCTGAAACGGCGGGGCGGCGAGCTGGGTCCGCTCTTCCGACAGCGTCGGAACGTCGCCCGCGAGCCGCGCCAGGCCGTCGGCGATGATGCGGTCTGCGGCGAGGTCGGCCTCGGTCACCGGTGAGCCGTCCTGCTTGCCCTCGATCCGCATGGCGGAGCGGTTGACGGCAAGGATCGCTTCGCCCGCCTTCACCACCAGTGCGGTGAGCGCCTCCATCAATCCGGATGCGGCCTCGGCATCGATGATCCTCACCTGCATGCCTCATTCATCGGCAAGTCTGCCCTCTCAATTGATTCGCCCGCAGCTCTTATGGCCGCTTCGAACCTATCGCAAGCTAGCTGCCACCGGCTGGCGAATGTTAGAACCCGCAGCATCCGTCAAGCATGCGTGATTCGCGGCGTCCAGCGCCGTGCAATTCCAGGAACCCTCCAGGACCCCATTATATGTCTGACGCCTCGTCGCCCGCGACCGCTACTGCTCCCGATATGCTCGAACTCGCCGCGCTCCTGTGCTCGCGGGTCTGCCACGATCTCATCAGCCCCGTCGGTGCCATCGTCAACGGGCTCGAAGTGCTCGACGATGATCCCAAGCCGGAAGATCGCGAGTTCGCGCTCGACCTGATCCGCAAGAGCGCCAAGACTGCCTCCGCCCGACTCCAGTTCTGCCGCCTTGCCTTCGGCGCCGCCGGCTCCTCCGGCGCCCAGATCGATCTCGGCGATGCCCAGACCATGGCGCGCGGCCACATCGAGGACGGCAAATGCTCGATCACCTGGAATCTGCCGCGGCTGCTGCTGCCGAAGAATCGCGTCAAGCTGCTGCTCAACATGCTGGTCGTCGCCCAGCATACGATCCCGCGCGGCGGCATGCTGACGGTTGATCCGATCGGCGAGGGCGAGACGATGAGCTTCCGCATCACTGCGACGGGGCACAATGCGCGCCTGCCGCAAAACATCTCCGAGCTCCTGAGCGGCGAGCGCGGGCCTGCCGCAGATGCGCATGCAATCCAGCCTTACTACACGCGGCTGCTCGCGCAGTCCTGCGGGCTCACGGTGACTCTCGCGCCCGAAGGCGACGCCATCATCGTTAGCGCTTCGTAAAACAGACGCGTCGCGTTCGGCTTCTTAATCGAATCTTTATGAGGCGCTTCGGTTTGTCCGGAGCGCCCTATCTCTTTGTTGGTTCCGTTCTTTTGCACATACTCAACCAATATTAAACGCTTTGCGGTGAAGCTGGCCCCATTCCGAAATGGCGCATCACGCCTCGTGCGCGCCCTTCCTGTATGAAGGCCTGTTTTCATGGATGATCTGTTGCGGGAGTTTCTGACGGAGACCAGCGAGAGCCTGGACACCGTGGACAACCAGCTGGTGAAGTTCGAGCAGGAGCCGAACAACGCCAAGATCCTGGATAACATCTTCCGCCTGGTCCACACCATCAAGGGCACCTGCGGCTTCCTCGGCCTGCCGCGGCTGGAAGCGCTGGCGCATGCCGGCGAGACCTTGATGGGCAAATTCCGTGACGGCATGCCGGTGACCGGGCAGGCGGTGACGGTGATCCTGTCCTCGATCGACCGCATCAAGGAGATTTTGGCAGGTCTCGAGGCGACCGAAGCCGAGCCTGAGGGCAACGACCGCGACCTCATCGACAAGCTGGAAGCGATGGTCGAGCAGGGCATGGCGGCGATGTCGGCGTCGGCTTCGCCGATCGCGTTCGGCTCGGCGCAGCCGATGCCGAGCGGCACCATTCCGGTTGCTGACGCTCCGCCGCTGGCGCCGGATGCCCCGGCTGCTGCGCCGGCCAAGCAGATGACCACGGGCTCGCTGGTCGAGCAGACCCTGGAGCGCCCGTTGCGTCCGGGCGAAGTCTCGCTCGACGAGCTCGAGCGCGCCTTCCGCGAGACCGCGATCGAAGCGCCGGTGCCTGTTGTCAAAGCTGAGGCCGCGCCTGCGCCGGCCGCCGAAGCACCGGTCGCGAAGGACGCGGCAAAACCCGCCAAGCCGGCGCCGAAGAAGTCGATGGCCGACGAGACGGCGAGCGAGGGCGACCGCGTCGCCAACCAGTCGATCCGCGTCAACGTGGATACGCTGGAGCATCTGATGACCATGGTCTCCGAGCTGGTCTTGACCCGCAACCAGCTGCTGGAGATCTCCCGCCGCAACGAGGACACCGAGTTCAAGGTGCCCTTGCAGCGCCTCTCCAACGTCACCGCCGAGCTGCAGGAGGGCGTCATGAAGACGCGCATGCAGCCGATCGGCAATGCCTGGCAGAAGCTGCCGCGCATCGTCCGCGACCTCTCGAGCGAACTCGGCAAGCAGATCGAATTGGAGATGCACGGCGCCGACACCGAGCTCGACCGCCAGGTGCTCGACCTGATCAAGGACCCGCTCACCCACATGGTGCGCAACTCCGCCGATCATGGCCTGGAGACCCCGCCGAGCGCCTCGCCAGCGGCAAGGGCGAGCAGGGCACCATTCGCCTCTCCGCCTATCACGAGGGCGGCCACATCATCATCTGCATCGCCGACAACGGCCGCGGCCTCAACACCGAGAAGATCAAGGCCAAGGCGCTCTCGAGCGGTCTCGTCACCGAGGCCGAGCTGGAGAAGATGAGCGAAGCCCAGATCCACAAGTTCATCTTCGCGCCGGGCTTCTCCACCGCCGCCGCCATCACCTCGGTCTCGGGCCGCGGCGTCGGCATGGACGTGGTGCGCACCAACATCGACCAGATCGGCGGCACCATCGACATCAAGAGCGTGGCCGGCGAGGGCAGCTCGGTCACCATCAAGATCCCGCTGACGCTCGCCATCGTCTCGGCCCTGATCGTGGAAGCCGCCGGCGACCGCTTTGCCATTCCGCAGCTCTCGGTGGTCGAGCTGGTCCGCGCCCGCGCCAACAGCGAGCACCGCATCGAGCGCATCAAGGACACCGCGGTGCTGCGGCTGCGCAACAAGCTGCTGCCGCTGATCCACCTGAAGAAGCTCCTGAAGATCGACGACGGCGCCGCCAGCGATCCCGAGAACGGCTTCATCGTGGTGACGCAGGTCGGCAGCCAGACCTTCGGCATCGTCGTCGACGGCGTGTTCCACACCGAAGAGATCGTGGTCAAGCCGATGTCGACCAAGCTGCGTCACATCGACATGTTCTCCGGCAACACCATCTTGGGCGATGGCGCGGTGATCATGATCATCGATCCCAACGGCATTGCCAAGGCGCTCGGCGCCGCCGGCTCCTCGGCCCACGACATGGCGGATGACGCGGCCGGCCATCACATCGGCTCGGGCGAGCAGACCACCTCGCTGCTGGTGTTCCGCGCCGGCTCGTCGCAGCCCAAGGCGGTCCCGCTCGGCCTCGTCACGCGCCTGGAAGAGCTGCCGGCCGACAAGATCGAGTTCAGTAACGGCCGCTACATGGTGCAGTACCGCGAGCAGCTGATGCCGCTGGTCGCCATGGAAGGCGTCACCATTGCCAGCCAGGGCGCCCAGCCGATCCTGGTGTTCGCCGATGACGGCCGCTCCATGGGCCTCGTCGTCGACGAGATCATCGACATCGTCGAGGAACGGCTCAACATCGAGGTCGGCGGTTCGGGTTCGGGCATTCTCGGCTCGGCGGTGATCAAGGGCCAGGCCACCGAGGTGATCGACGTCGGCCACTTCCTGCCGATGGCGTTCGCCGACTGGTTCACCCGCAAGGAGATGCGGCCGTCGATGCACTCGCAGTCGGTGCTGCTGGTCGACGACTCTGCGTTCTTCCGCAACATGCTGGCGCCGGTGCTGAAGGCCGCCGGCTACCGCGTCCGCACCGCGGGAGGCGCGCAGGAGGGCCTCGCCGCGCTGCGCGCGCAAAACTTCGACGTGATCCTGACCGACATCGAGATGCCGGACATGAACGGGTTCGAGTTCGCCGAAGTGATCCGCGCCGACAACAATCTCGCCGCGACGCCGATCATCGGCCTCTCGGCGCTGGTGTCGCCGGCGGCGATCGAGCGCGGCCGCCAGGCCGGCTTCCACGATTATGTCGCCAAGTTCGACCGTCCCGGTCTGATCGCGGCGCTGAAGGAGCAGACCGCGGGCGCCGCCGGCGCCTCCGAGCTGAGCCGGGCGGCGGCGTAAGGGCGACAAGGAGAGATCGATGAGCAGCAAGACCCACGCCAGCGAAGGCACCATGGTCGAATACGTCACCGCGATGATCGGCGGCCAGCTGTTCGGGCTGCCGATCTCCCGCGTCCAGGACGTGTTCATGCCCGAGCGCGTCACCCGCGTGCCCTTGTCCTCGCGCGAGATCGCCGGCGTCTTGAACCTGCGCGGCCGCATCGTCACCGTGGTCGACATGCGCGCCCGTCTCGGCCTGCCCAGACCTGAGGACGGCAAGACGGCGATGGCGGTCGGCGTCGACCTGCGCGGCGAATCCTACGGCCTCCTGATCGACCAGATCGGCGAGGTGCTGCGCCTGCCCGAGGACGGCAAGGAGGAGAACCCCGTCAACCTCGACCCCCGCATGGCCAAGCTCGCCGGCGGTGTCCACCGCCTCGACGGCCAACTCATGGTCGTCCTCGACGTCGATCGCGTCCTCGAGCTTGCGCCCGAAATGATGGCGGCCTGATACGGCGGCGCTGCCGCCGGCGGGCCTGCAATTGGAAGTGTCCCCGCAGAGGGGAGGAAGCAGAGGTTCACATGCGAACTTGTCTCGTCGTTGATGATTCCAGCGTCATTCGCAAGGTTGCGCGCCGGATCCTGGAAGGCCTCGACTTCCAGATCCTCGAAGCCGAGGACGGTGAGAAGGCGCTGGAGGCCTGCAAGCGCGGCCTGCCCGATGCGGTGCTGCTCGACTGGAACATGCCGGTCATGGATGGCTACGAGTTCCTCGGCCATCTCCGCCGCATGCCCGGCGGGGACCAGCCCAAGGTCGTGTTCTGCACCACCGAGAACGACGTCGCGCATATTGCGCGCGCGCTGCACGCCGGCGCCAACGAATACATCATGAAGCCGTTCGACAAGGACATCGTGACGGCGAAGTTCCAGGAAGTCGGCCTGATCTGAGCGATTGTCCGGAGGCTGAACGGATCCTCCGGCGCTTGTTTTCAACTGAACCGTTTCAGTCTGAGTTGGTGAGTAATGAGTATTGCGTTCGCAGGTAATTCGACTACAGGCACGTCGCGCGAAGCCGGACCGCTGCGGGTGATGATCGTCGACGACTCCGTCGTCATCCGCGGTCTGATCTCGCGTTGGATCGGCGCCGAGCACGACATGGAGGTTGCGGCCTCGCTGCGCACAGGGCTCGAGGCGGTCAACCAGCTGGAACGCATCAACCCCGACGTCGCCGTGCTCGACATCGAGATGCCCGAGCTCGATGGCCTCTCGGCGCTGCCGCGGCTGCTGGCAAAGAAGCGCGATCTCGTCATCATCATGGCCTCGACGCTGACCCGCCGCAACGCGGAGATCAGCTTCAAGGCGCTGTCGCTCGGCGCGGCCGATTACATCCCCAAACCGGAGTCGACGCGCGAGGCGGCAGCCGCGGACATTTTTCATCACGACCTGATCCAGAAGATCCGCCATCTCGGTGCGCGGCTGCGTCGCAGGCCCGCGGTTGCGAGCCCGCCGCTGGCGCCCGCGAGCCCGGCTCCGGCCGCGCGCGGTCCGGTTGCGCGGCCTGTCGCGCCTGCGCCCGCTCCGGCCGTGCACGCCCTCTCGTCAGGATCGCCGTCGACGCGTCCGTTCTCGGCCCAGGCGCCCAAGGTGCTGCTGATCGGCTCCTCGACTGGCGGTCCCCAGGCGCTGATGTCGCTTGTCACCGAGCTTGGCCCCGTGATCGACCGCTTCCCGGTGCTGATCACCCAGCACATGCCACCGACCTTCACCACCATCCTTGCCGAGCATCTGGCGCGTTCGAGCCGCCGGCCGGCAGCCGAGGCGGTCGACCGCGAGCCGGTGAAGCCGGGACGGATCTATCTTGCGCCCGGCGGCAAGCACATGCGTGTGGCGCGCAGCGGCGCGGATGTCGTGATCGGGCTCGACGACGGCCCCGCCGTCAATTTCTGCAAGCCCGCGGTCGATCCGCTCTTCACCTCCGCCATCGACGTCTGGCACGGCAACATCCTCTCCGTGATCCTGACGGGCATGGGCTCGGACGGCATGCGCGGCGGCAAGGACATCGTCGCGGCCGGCGGCAGCGTGATCGCGCAGGACGAAGCCTCCAGCGTGGTCTGGGGCATGCCGGGCGCGGCGGCCAATGCCGGCATCTGCGCGGCGATCCTGCCGCTCAACCAGATCGGCGCCAAGGTCAACCGCCTGTTCGCGGGAGACCGCTCGTGACGCCCTTGGATTACGATTATCTGCGCAAGTTCCTGAAGGAACGCTCCGGTCTCGATCTCTCCGCCGACAAGCAATATCTGGTCGAGAGCCGACTGCTGCCGCTCGCCCGCAAGGCAAGCCTATCAGGCATTCCCGATCTCGTCCTGAAGATCAGGAACGGCGACGGCCGGCTTGCGACCGATGTGGTCGAAGCGATGACCACCAACGAGACGTTCTTCTACCGCGACAAGATTCCGTTCGACAACCTGCGCGACACCATCCTGCCGGGCCTCATCCAGGCGCGCGCGGCGCGCAAGTCGCTTCGCATCTGGTCGGCGGCCTCCTCGACCGGGCAGGAGCCCTATTCGATCGCGATGTGCGTGAAGGAGATGGGAGCTGCTCTCGCCGGCTGGCGTATCGAGATCGTCGCCACCGACCTGTCGCAGGAGGTGCTGGAGAAATCCAAGGCCGGCGTCTACAGCCAGTTCGAGGTGCAGCGCGGCCTGCCGATCCAGCTTCTGGTGAAATACTTCACGCAAACCGGCGAGCTCTGGCAGCTCAACCCCGACATTCGCGCCATGGTGCAGTTTCGTCAGCTCAACCTGCTGCAGGACTTCTCCCATCTCGGCACGTTCGACGTGATCTTCTGCCGCAACGTGCTGATCTATTTCGATCAGGATACAAAGGCCGTGATCTTCGAGCGCCTGGCGAAAGCGATGGAAGCCGACGGCACGCTGCTGCTTGGGGCCGCCGAATCCGTCGTCGGCATCACGGATGCGTTCCGCCCGATCTCCGACCGTCGCGGTCTCTACCAGCTTAACCCCGCGCGCTCCGGCCGGGGGATGGGCGTATTGATGCCGCAGCCGCTGAAGGTCGCTGCGGCGCGGTGAACAGCTTCTCGTCATTCCGGGGCCGCGCCTAAGCGCGGAGCCCGGAATCCATAACCACAGGCCTCCGAGATGGGCAGGCCGTTGGACGTGGGGCTGTTCGATCTGCCTGTGGCTATGGATTCCGGGTTCGCGACGACGTCGCGCCCCGGAATGAGGGGCCCTCACAGAATCGCATGCGGCAGAAACCGCGAGCGGTTGCCGGTGATCGGGCTCTCGTCTTCGCGGATCGACAGGCCGCAGGGTTCGTGATCCACCAGCCAGCTTCCCACCACGGGATAGAAGGCTGAGAAATTCGGCAGCGGGGACAGCGCCTGGCGCACGAAACCTTCGGCGCCATAGGGGCCATTCTGTTCATCGAGCGGCATTCCGCCGGACACAATCGTGACGTTGGCGCCCTCGCGCGAGAGCAGCGGCTTGCGCACATAGGAGCTGCCGAGCTCGGCAGCGCGCGGGTCGTCCTCGAAGAAGGCCGGCAGCAGGTTGGGATGGTTCGGAAACATCTCCCAGAGCAGCGGCAGAATGCCCTTGTTCGAGAGCACCGCCTTCCATGGCGGCTCGATCCAGCGCGTCGGAGCATCCTTGAGCTTTGCGCCGAATGCGTCTTGGAACATCCATTCCCAGGGATAGAGCTTGAAGGCGAGTGCGATGTCGCCATCGTCGAGATCGATGAAGCCACCAGGCTCGTCGTGCCAGCCGACCTGCTCGATGTCGAGCAGCCTGGTCGAGAGCCCGGCCTGGCGTGCGGTGTCTTCGAGATAAGCGAGCGTGCCGGCGTCTTCCTCGTTGCCGGTGATGCCGGTGAGATGGACGTGGCGGCCGCTAGCGATCTCCTTCCACGTCGCGATCAGCCGCTCATGGATCGAGTTGAACTGATCGGCACGCGACGGGATCATGCGGCGTTCGATCGCCTGCTCGAGCCAGGTCCATTGAAACACGGCGGCCTCGAAGATCGAGGTCGGCGTGTCCGCGTTGTATTCGAGCAACTTTGCCGGCGATTTGCCGTCGAACTTCAAATCGAGCCGGCCATAGAGGCTGCGGTCGTCGCGCTTCCAGCTCTCGGCGATCAGGCCCCAGAACGCTTCCGGAATCTTCAAGCGCCGCAAGGAGTGCTCGTCGCCGATGATGCGGCCGGCAAGCTCCAGGCAGATCGCATCGATCTCGCCGGTCGGCGTCTCGATGCCACGCTCGATCTCGTCCAGCGTGAAGCCGTAATAGGCGCGCTCGTCCCAATAGCGCTCGCCGTCGATGGTGTGGAAGACGAAGCCGCATTTCGCTGCGGTCTCTCGCCAGTCGTCGCGCTCGAGACAGGTGATGCGCTGCATGGGTCAGCCGCCGCCCGAGAAGCCGTGGCCGAACGAGCCGAAGCCACCGCGGCTCACGCTATGAGAGCCCGAGTCGGACGATGTTCCCGACGAGGAATGGCTCGAGGAATCGCTGCTGAAGACGCTCGATCGCGACGACCAATGCGGGCTGCTGCCGCCTGACGAACTGCTGCCGCTGCTGCTGCAGGTCGTGGTCGTCTGCCCCGGTACGGCCCCGGGAGAGGGCTCGCAGATCTGCCGCGGCATCAGCGTGTAGGCGGTGGTGCCGACCGCGATCGTACCCATTACCAGCAGCGCGACATGGCCGGAGCGCTTCACCGGTGGCTGCGCAGGCGGTGGTTCAACCACTGGGCGGCGCTTGCCGAATTCCTTCTTGGAGGGCTTGTCGGCCATCTCAGTAGATCATGCTGGCGGCGTTGAGCAGCCCCGCGGCGAGCGAGGACAGGCCAAGCCAGATCGCCGGGGCCAGCTCGCCGGCGGAGATCCGCTCCGAGAGCTTCGGCACCGGGACCTTGACGAGGAAGAACACGATGACCTGCACGATCAGCGCGATCGTCGCCCAGATCAGGCAGTCCAGCACATTGGCCGAATGCGCGATGGCGCTGACCAGCGGCGCCACGAAGCCGAGCAGGCTGAGCCCGAGCGCGATCGCTGCGGCCGGCTCGTTATCCCGGATGAGCTGGAATTCGTTATGGGCCGTGATGCGGGTGTAGACGAACAGATAGGCCACGATCGCGATCAGCCCGGTGCAGAAATAGACCAGGAAGGCGGGCAGGCCGGCGAGTGATTGCAGGAGCATCGTTCCCCCATCGTGCAGCGACCATTCGTCGGCAGGGGAAGGCTAGCGGTTCAAACGTTAAGCTTCAGATGAAGCTGCCCCCCAAAACCGAAAACCCCGCCATTTGCGGCGGGGGCCAGGCTGGGAGGAGCGAGCCCTTTCGGGCTCGCGATGTAACCCGGAAGATCAGGCGGGGATGCGCTCGTCGGCCTCGTGCGGCTCGCGCAGCACGTAGCCGCGGCCCCACACGGTCTCGATGAAGTTGCGGCCCTCGGAGGCGTTGGCGAGCTTCTTGCGGAGCTTGCAGATGAAGACGTCGATGATCTTCAGCTCCGGCTCGTCCATGCCGCCATAGAGATGGTTGAGGAACATTTCCTTGGTGAGGGTCGTGCCCTTGCGGAGCGAAAGCAGCTCCAGCATCTGATATTCCTTGCCGGTCAGATGCACGCGCTGGCCGCCGACTTCCACCGTCTTGGTGTCGAGGTTGACGACGAGGTCGCCGGTCTGGATGACAGACTGGGCGTGGCCCTTCGAGCGGCGCACGATCGCATGGATGCGGGCCACCAGCTCGTCCTTGTGGAAGGGCTTGGTCATGTAGTCGTCGGCGCCGACGCCGAGACCCTTGACCTTGTCCTCGATGCCGGCGAGGCCGGAGAGGATCAGGATGGGTGTCTTGATCTTGGAGACCCGGAGCTGCTTGAGCACGTCGTAGCCGGACATGTCGGGCAGGTTGAGGTCGAGGAGAATAATGTCGTAATCGTACAGTTTACCGAGATCGACGCCTTCTTCCCCCAGGTCGGTCGTGTAGACGTTGAAGCTCTCCGACTTCAGCATCAGCTCGATCGACTGCGCGACGGCGCTGTCATCTTCAATCAGCAAAACGCGCATGCCAGTTCCCCATAGTCGCCGCTCCTGGGCGTCAGGTCGGCCGCATTCGCGGCACTCAACAAAACGCCTTTGAACAACTGATTCGGATCCTGACGACAGATGGTTAACAAACTCTGATTCTGGAACGCAAGTCCCCCCGGTGCAATTTTTGTCGAATCGCCCTAAGGTCTTGCGCGCGAAGCAGCTTTCGTTACCCGATCCCGTTCAAGCTCCACTTTAAGAGACGGACCTAACCGACTCCCGCGACTCAGCCTTCTTCTGAAGGGGAGTCACGCTCAGTCACAAAGACAGTGACGCAATGATTAATGATGCGGGTAAACACGAAGTTAAGCGCCGTTCAGAAATATGGCGAAACTTAAGAGTTTCACCGTGAGGTCCCGGATGACCTGGGCGCGCCCCTTGATGAAGGCTCACCGATGAAGGCTCACCGATGAAGGCTCTTGCCGAACAGATCGGCGACATCGACGGCATCAACATCTATGGCCGCGTGGTCGGCGTGCGCGGGCTGATGGTCGAGGTGGCCGGTCCGATCCACGCGATGTCGGTCGGCGCGCGGCTGGTGATCGAGACCGGCGCCAACCGCACCATTCCCTGCGAAGTGATCGGCTTCTCCGGTAACAATGCTGTCGTGATGCCGTTCGCCGGCCTCGAAGGCGTGCGCCGCGGCTGCAAGGCGGTCATTGCCAATGCCGCCAATCAGGTGCGGCCGTCCGCAGCCTGGCTCGGCCGCGTCGTCAACGCGCTGGGCGAGCCGATCGACGGCAAGGGCCCGTTGCCGCAGGGCTCTTCGCCGATGCCGTTCCGCAATACGCCGCCGCCCGCACATTCGCGCAAGCGAGTAGGCAGCCCGCTCGATCTCGGCGTGCGCGCGATGAACACGTTCCTCACGTGCTGCCGTGGCCAGCGCATGGGCATCTTCGCAGGCTCCGGCGTCGGCAAATCGGTGCTGCTGTCGATGCTGGCGCGCAACGTCGATGCCGCCGTCAGTGTCATCGGGCTGATCGGCGAACGCGGCCGCGAGGTGCAGGAATTCCTGCAGGACGATCTCGGCGAGGAGGGCCTGGCGCGTTCGGTCGTGGTGGTCGCGACCTCCGACGAGCCCGCGCTGATGCGCCGCCAGGCGGCGTATCTCACGCTCGCGGTCGCCGAGTATTTTCGCGACGAGGACAAGGACGTGCTCTGCCTGATGGACTCGGTGACGCGCTTTGCCATGGCCCAGCGCGAGATCGGCCTGTCCGCCGGCGAGCCGCCGACCGCCAAGGGCTACACGCCGACCGTCTTCACGGAGTTGCCGAAGCTGTTGGAACGTGCCGGGCCGGGCTTGGGCGAGGGCGCCATCACCGCGATCTTCACGGTGCTGGTCGATGGCGACGACCATAATGAGCCGATCGCCGATGCCGTCCGCGGCATCCTCGACGGTCACATCGTGATGCAGCGGTCGATCGCCGAGCGTGGCCGCTACCCTGCGATCAACATCCTCAAATCCGTCTCCCGCACGATGCCGAAATCGGCCGATCCGCAGTTCTGGCCTGTCATCCAGCGGGCGCGCCAGGTGATGGCGACCTATGCCGACATGGAGGAATTGATCCGTCTCGGCGCCTACCGGGCCGGCTCCAGCCCCGAGGTCGACGAGGCGATCCGCCTGCACGAGCCGCTCGAGGCCTTCCTGCGTCAGCGCAAGGACGAAAATGCATCACTCGCGGACGGCTACCGCCAATTGGCCCAAATCCTGGGCAATTTGGAAACGGAACGCTAACTTTGTCAGGTCATCATCCGATCCCACAGAGTAGCAGAGCCGGTCTTGGCCTCGATCGGGCCTATGGGGTGACCGGTGCCGTCCCACGTGCAGCGGGGGGACTTCTGGGGAGTACGAGTCGATGAAGTCACGAGATACGCTTATCCGCCTGAAGAAATTTCAGGTCGACGAGAAGCGCCGCCGGGTCACCCAGATCGAGACCATGATCGCCGATTTCCAGCGGATGTCGGTCGATCTCGAGCGCGAGATCCAGACCGAGCAGGAGCGTGCCGGGATCAACGATCCCTCGCACTTCGCCTATCCGACCTACGCCAAGGCCGCGATCCAGCGCCGCGAGAATCTGACCCGCTCGGCCGACGAGCTCAAGGGTCAGCTCGATGAAGCCAAGGCCGCGCTGGCCGAGGCCTTCGAGGAGCTGAAGAAAGTCGAGCTCCTCGACGAGCGCGACCAGGCTCGCGAGCGCGCCGAGGAAAACGCCCGTGAGCAGGCCGACCTCGACAGCATCGGCCTGATGCGCGCGCGCATCGGCGCCGTCGCCTGACGCGCCAGCAACCAAACATCCAGGAATTTGCCAAAACCCGGACCCGCAAGGTCCGGGTTTTCGTATCTGCTGTCCACAGTGTAGCGCCGCGCCCCTTGGTGGTCGGCTTGGCCGCGCGCTATGCTGGCGGGAGTGAATGCTGTGCCAGCGACGGCGGTGCCCACCTCTCCCTCGGGGGAGGTCGGCGCGGAGCGCCGGGTGAGGGGTTACGGTCTGCCGTTAGCCCTGCGCCCCCTCACCCGATTTGCTGCGCAAATCGACCTCTCCCCGACGGGGAGAGGTGAAGCGACGGGTCGCGTTTCAGGGGGCTCAATGCTGACGCCAGCAGAGCTGGTCGGGTTGATTGAGGCGGTGGCGAAGGGCGATCAGGCCGCGTTCGAGCGCCTGTACGCCGCCACGCGCGCGAAACTCTATGGCGTCGTGCTCCGTATCTTGCGTCGGCAGGATCTCGCAGAGGAGGTCATTCAGGAGACCTACGTCAAGATCTGGAACAGCGCCGGCCAGTTCAATGCGGCGCTGTCGTCGCCGATCACGTGGATGGCCTCGATCGCGCGCAATCGTGCGATCGACATCGTGCGCAAGAAATCGGAAGCATCCATCGAGGAAGAGCCTCAGGCGATGGAGATTGCGGCCGAGAGTGCCGATCCGCTGGCGCGCCGCGAGATGACCGAGGAGCTGAAGCGGCTCCTGGAATGTATCGGCCGGCTCGAGCCGGACCGTCAGAGGCTCGTGCTGCTCGCCTATTACAACGGCTGGAGCCGCGAGCAATTGGCGGAGAAATTTTCGGCGCCCGTCAACACGGTGAAGACGTGGCTCCGGCGCAGCATGTTGGATATCCGGGAGTGCCTCGGGCTCTAGAGGATGACGAGAGTGGCACGAACCAGAGCGGCAACGGCAGTTGACCTCCCCCCGTCGGGGAGAGGTCGGCGCGTAGCGCCGGGCGAGGGGCCGCGGATCTCCTGGGGGACCGTAACCCCTCACCCGGGCCGCATCTTGCGATGCGCTCCGACCTCTCCCTTCGGGAGAGGTGAAGGAATGTGATGGCCTACACGGAGGACCATATCGCGCTCGCCGCGGAATACGCGCTCGGGACGCTCGACGCCGATGAGCGCGCGCAGGTCGAGACCATGATGGCGGTCGACGAGGCGTTCGCCGCCATCGTGCAGGGCTGGGCCCATCGTCTCGGCGTGCTCAACCAGATGGTCGGCTCCGTCGAGCCGCGTCCGATCGTGTGGGAGAACATCAGGTCCGAGATCGCGCGCACGGCCGCCGCACAGGAGCCGCCCGCGCTGGCCGAGGCTTCGCCGCCACCACCGTCCGTGCCGGAGTCATCCTCGCTGCAGACCGCGGAGGCGCCGACCGAAAGCTCGCAGTCGGTGGAGGTGCAGCATCCCGAGGCCGGGCCAGCTGAGACGTCGCGTCCCGAGCCGGACGCCCTCCCTGACGTCGCACCGCAATTCATCCCGCAAGTCCATGCGCCGGATATCAACGTCGTTCGTGCGCCGCAGCCGCCGGTCGTCGGCGACAGCAATGTGGTTCGCCTCGAGGGCCGCGTGAAGCGCTGGCGCTCCATTGCATCGGCCGCCGCCGCGCTCGCAGCCGCGCTGCTCGTGACGCTGTCGCTCCAGATCTTCCAGCCCGACGCGCTGCCGGGTGCTTTGCGTCCCGCGCCGCGCATCCAGACGGTCGAGGTGAAGACGCCGGCCGCGCCGCTCGCCGCCTCCGCACAATATGTCGCGCTGCTGCAGGGCCAGGGCGGCGGCCCCGCCTTCATCCTCACCATCGACGGTGCGACGCGGAATTTCACGGTGCGCAAGGTCGGCGCGACGCCGGAGCCCGGCAAGAGCTTCGAGCTCTGGCTGATCTCGGACAAGCTGCCGCGCCCGCGCTCGCTCGGCGTCATCGGCGCGAGCGATTTCACCGCGCGTCCGCTGCTCGCCTCCTATGATGCCGAGGTCGTCCAAGGCGCGACCTACGCCGTCACGGTCGAGCAGGCCGGCGGTTCGCCGAGCGGCCAGCCGACCTCGGCGCCGGTGTTTTCCGGCAAGCTGATCGAGGCCGTGCCGCCGTCCCAGCCGCAGGCGCCTGCGAAGAAATAGGTGCGTGTGCCGCAGCCCGGATGGAGCGAAAAGCGAAATCCGGGACCACTGTTCCCGCATTCCGCTTTGCTCCGTGCGGGCTACAAGGCCGCGCCACTGCCGCCACGGTCCATCCCGCCGTCGCATCCCGATTAAGTGTCCGTGAATCCATCCCCGCTTTGAACCTCCCCGCAATTCGCCGCGTCAAATCCCCGGAATTTGAAGTCCGCGATGCTGGAAAGGGCGAGAAAATCAGATGGATGCAGCGAGAACGCCAGGCATCTTCCTTCACCAATATGCAGGCCTGCCGCACGGCGCCGCCTTCGAACATTGGCGCGAGCGGGCCGTCGGTCCCTGCGGCCTCGATATCGGGCCGAGCCATGGCGACAACATCGATTGCCGGCTGCAGATCAGCGTCGTCGACAACATCGCGCTCGCCATTCCGGAAGGTGCCTCCGCGCAATATTCCCGCACGCAGAGCCACCTTGCCGACGGCAGTGACGATCTCGTCCTGATCGCGGCCCATGCGGGGCTCGTCCGCGTCGGGCAGAACGGCCACAGCGTCGAGCTCGCGCCCGCTCAGATGGTGCTGGTCGACATGAGCGTGACCGGGACCGTCGGCCACACCGAGGCAGACCGCTTCACCACCATTCGCATGCCGCGCCGTGCGCTGCTCGACATCAGTCCGCGCGCCGAGGACAAGCTCTCGCAGGTGCTCTCGGATGGTGCGGTCGCCGAGACCATCTTCCGCTACCATGCGCTCGCCGCCAATCATGCGCCGCATCTCGATGCGGTCGGCCAGCGCCTGACCGCGCAGCATATGGTCGACCTCGTCGGCCTCTTGCTCGGCACGGATGCGGAGAATGCAAATCGCGCACGCGGCCGCGGCCAGGCGGCGGCTCGCTTCGATCTCATGCGCGCCGATGTGATAGCCGCACTCGGCCGCAACGATCTCTGCCTGTCCGAAGTCGCGACGCGCTCGGGGCTCAGCCCGCGCCAGGCCCAGCGCCTGTTCGAGCAGGCCGGCACGACCTTCACCGAATTCGTGCTGGAGCAGCGCCTGCTCCACGCGCGCAAGCTGCTCGCTGATCCCCGCGCCAGGGCGCGCAAGATCAGCGACATTGCGCATTCCTCGGGCTTCGCCGACCTGTCCTATTTCAACCGCGCCTTCCGCAAGCGCTTCGGCGCGACGCCGTCGGAGCTGCGCGAGGCGTGAGCCGCGGCTTGTAGGCGCGTAGCACGGAGCCTGGATGGAGCGTTAGCGCAATCCGGGGCCGCTTTGTCCGCGGATGCGATCCCGGATTACGCTTTGCTCGATCCGGGCTACGAGACCTTGTGTTGCCGACGGGCAAAACACCCCAACTGTCGGTCAACGGGCGCAGTCGAAAATATTCCGCTTTACCGAAATTCGGAAATCGCGTAGGTGTCGCGGCACTCCGGCCCGAGGAAGAGGGGCGTATCGCGATCGTCACGACACGCGGGCCGGGCGGCGGTGGACGTGGGTCACATCGGCGCGAAGGGTTTTGCAGGGCGGGCAACCGTGAGCGAGTGCGTCGCGCATACGACCGGTGTGGCTGGCGTACGGCAAAATCGTGTGGTCCTGGCGCCCGGGGTCTGTGCGCCAAGTCTTGCGGTGATGTGTATTGCCCGACCGGGCATGCACATCAGCCATCCGCAAGGCGACGGGGGCAATAGTGCATCGCTCCCCGAGGAGATCACGACATAAGCCGTCAAACCACTGCGCAGGGAAGGCCGGGATGTCCTGGCTACACCTGTATGCCGCTGTGCAGCTTCTTGTTACGCAGAATTCGCACAGTGGACCGCGGGTGCCAGCCGGCTCCCGGCCTTCCCTGCGCCCTTGTGTCCCCGAAATCTGCCAGAATGTGGCAACGGGCGGTTGGATCAGAACCGCCCGTTGCCGGAACTGAGCCCGTTGCGCCCAAAGGCGACAGAGCCTGCTAAAGAGCAAGGGACAGCTCCGGTGTCTTCCTGAACCCGAACAGTTGCAAGGGCTGCGAGCCCGTACCAGGCAAGGAAGGGAGTGGATGATGACACAAGACGATCTGGTTGTCGTCGGCATCGATGTCGCTAAAGACAAGATTGATGCGTGCATTCGGACCGTAACGGAGCGGAAGACTTGCCCAACAACCGCGGCGGGGCGACGGAGCTTGATTGCATGGCTTCGCAAGCATCAGGTCGGCAAGGCAGTGATGGAGGCAAGCGGCGGCTACGAGCGGGTATGGGCCAAGGCGTTGCGCCAAGCAGGGCTGGAAGTACGGATCGTCGATCCCAAACGGGTTCGCCACTTTGCGGAATCGGCGGGACGCCTTGCGAAAAATGACAAGATCGACGCGGAGATGATCTCCTGGTTCGCCGAGACATTCGGCGAGGCTCCCAGCCAAGTCGACAATCCCGCTCACGAGGAGATGAAGGCACTGGTGAAGGGACGCCAAGGCCTGCTTGACGTCAGGGCTCGCCTGGAAATGCAGAAGGAGCATGAGGCGCCGGCCCTTGTTCAGAAGGCTCGCGCGCGTCTTCTTAAGAAGCTGGCTGACGAAATCGCCGCGCTCGAGACCGCGATCGCGGCGACGATCAAGACAACGCCGGACTTTGCCAAACGTGCCGAGATCATCCAGAGCGTACCAGGCTTTGCTGAGGGGACCGCAATGGCGCTGCTTGGAGGACTACCGGAGCTGGGGCAGGTGAGCGACGAAGTTGCCGCCGCGCGTTGATGGGCGTTGCTCCTTATGACGATGATAGCGGCAAACGTCGAGGTGAACGCTGCATCAAGGGTGGCCGCCGCTGGGTGCGAAATGCCCTCTACATGCCCTGTGTCGGTGCCGCAACGCTGAACAATCCGGTGTTCAAGGCCTTCTACGAACGGCTGATTGCCAAGGGCAAGCCGCCAAAGGTCGCGATCGTCGCCTGCATGCGCAAGCTGATCATCATCCTCAACACCATGATCGCGCGCGGCGAGACGTGGGATCCGAAGAAATACAGGGTGGCCTGACGAGCGCGCCTATCTCGCGCTCGGACCTCGGCCGAGCGCATGCAAAGCCAACAGACCGGTGAGCGGACGGGGTCAAGGCCGTCAGCCGCCGCAGGCGGGGGCGCGCCAGCGCCAGCCTTGAGGCCGGCCGATCGCCGGGCTACTTCGCCACAGTTGCTCTTTCCAACGAGGGCAAGGCGACGAAGCAAAGCTCGGGCGAGATCAGTCGCGAGAATGCGAGGGTGTGTCTGCGATGAATGCCAATGATGAAGCGACTGTGTCACCTCCCACGCGCCATCACTCTGCCCTCGTGCCCCGGACGCAGGGCAGCGTCCCTTCGACGATGCGCAGCAGAGCCGGGGCCCATGTGTCGGGATGCCGTGGAGCTGCTGGGTCCCGGCTCTGCGCAGCAACGCCATAGCGCGTCGAAGACGCGCGTGAACGCGCTGGCGCGTCCGGGACACGGGCGGAGAGAATGCTCGCATCGATGATCTGACCCGTCCCTGCGCAACCGCGCGACATACCCCAGACATGAGAAAGCGCCCGTGGGGGGCGGGCGCTTTCCGTAGTCGACTTGGGGTTGGGGTCGTCTACATATCCACGTGGCGACTTTGGGGGGCTGGTAAAGAGCCGCGTGAATTCACAAAACTCGTCAAATCTCCTCAGCGAACGAGAGAGGCGTTCGAACTGGTGACAACGACCGGCTTGCCGGCCTTGACCACGCGGGCGGTCTGGGTCAGGCCTTCATCCGAGCCAGAGCGCGCCGTCATGCCGAAGCCCGCCACCGCGATCCCTGCGACGAGCGCGACGACCACAATCTTCAAATGGGTCGCGCGATCAGCGCTGTAGATCGAGTGGTTCATGGAAGCCTCCTGCCGCCATCTACCCGAAGTAGTCGCCCGCCCATTCGGGCAGGTTCATGCTTCCGGTGCCCAACAACCTAATATCGGCGGATTCGTTCCCAAGGGGCGATCACAAGACCGTGACAGGACGTGAAAGATCGCGATCAAAAGCGATCCCTTCGTTGTGTTTTTCTATAATTATTTCAGAGATGTAATGGGCCTCCCTGGCGCTTTCTGGCTTGGTGGTCGACAAGGCGCCAGGAACTCAAAAAACATTTGCCTGTGGCTGAAAAACACACGGCTTCTTAAGGCAAATCAGATGCTTCCGACCGTTTTCAACCTCGCCCTGGGGTGGATTTCAGCCTGCGACAGCACGGCGGTCTGGGCCCGGAACCGTTCCACCAGGGACCGCACGAACGGACGAATGGCCGCGGAGGTGACCAGCACCGGCGCCTCGCCTTCGCGCGCGGCGCGCTCGAAGGCCTCGCGCACGGCGGTCATGAACTCCGACAGTTTCGAGGGCTGCATTGCGAGGCTGCGCTCCTCGCCCTGGCCGATGATCGACTCGGCGAAGGCCTGCTCCCATTTCGCCGACAGCGCGATCAACGGCAGATAGCCGGCGTAGGAGGTGTTTTGCGCGCAGATCTGGCGCGCGAGGCGCGCGCGGACGTGCTCGACCATCGTCGCCGGATTGCGCGAGAAGGCGAGCGAATCCGCAATGCCTTCGAGGATGGTGGAGAGGTCGCGGATCGAGATGCGCTCGGCGAGCAGCAGCTGCAGCACGCGCTGGATGCCGGAGACCGTGACCTGGCCCGGAACGATGTCCTTGACCAGCTCGCTCTGCTCCTTCGGCAGCTCCTTGAGCAGCTTCTGCACCTCGCCATAGGACAACAGGTCCGACATGTTGGCCTTGAGCAGCTCGGTGAGATGGGTCGAGAGCACGGTCGCGGCGTCGACGACGGTGTAGCCCTTGAGCGAGGCCTCCTCCTTGAGGCTGGCGTCGACCCAGGTCGCGGGCAGGCCGAAGGTCGGCTCGGTGGTGTGGATGCCGGGCACCTGCACCTGGCTGCCGCCGGGGTCCATCACCATGAACTGGTTCGGCCAGATCTTGCCGGTGCCGGCGTCGACCTCCTTGATCTTGATGATGTAGGTGTTGGCCTCGAGCTGGACGTTGTCGAGGATGCGCACCGCCGGCATCACGAAACCCATCTCGATCGCGAGCGAGCGGCGCAGCGCCTTGATCTGTTCGGTGAGGCGGTCGGTGCCGTCGGGGCCGTTGACCAGCGGCAGCAGCGCATAGCCGAGCTCGATCTTGAGGTCGTCGATCTTGAGCGCGGCCGAGATCGGCTCTTCCGCCGCGGCAGCGCCAGGCGCACCCGGCGTTCCCGGAGCGGGTGCGGCCATGGCGGCCTGCTCGGCCTTGACGGCGGTTCTCTTGTGGTTGCGGGCGTGCCAGGCCAGCGCGCCGGCGCCGGCGCCGAGCGCGAGGAAGGGAATGGTCGGAATGCCCGGCAGCGCCGCCAGCACCAGCATCACCGCCGAGGACATCGCCAGCGCCTGCGGATAGCCGGAGAACTGCTTCATCAGCGCCTTGTCGGCAGCGCCGGAGACGCCGGCCTTGGAGACGAGCAGGCCGGCCGCGGTCGAGACGATCAGCGCCGGCACCTGGGTGACGAGGCCGTCACCGACCGTCAGCAGCGTGTAGCTGCGCCCCGCATCGGCAAAGGACATGCCCTGCTGCGCGACGCCGATGATCATGCCGCCGACGACGTTGATGAAGACGATCAAGAGGCCGGCGATGGCATCGCCGCGGACGAACTTGGAGGCACCGTCCATGGCGCCGAAGAAGCCGCTCTCGTCCTCCAGCTCCTTGCGCCGCTCCTTGGCGACCTTCTCGTCGATCAGGCCGGCGGAGAGGTCGGCGTCGATCGCCATCTGCTTGCCGGGCATGGCGTCGAGGTGGAAGCGCGCGGCGACTTCGGCGATGCGGCCCGAACCCTTGGTGATGACGACGAAGTTGACGATGATCAGGATGGCGAAGACGATGATGCCGATGACGAAATTGCCGCCCATCACGAAGTTGCCGAAGGCCTCGATGACGTGACCGGCCGCAGCCGTGCCCTCGTGCCCGTGCGACAGGATCAGCCTGGTCGAGGCCATGTTGAGCGACAGGCGCAGCATGGTCGAGATCAAGAGGATGGTCGGGAACGCCGAGAATTCGAGCGGCGCCTGGATGAACAGCGACGTCATCAGGATCAGGATCGACAGCGTGATCGAGATCGCCAGGAACAGGTCCAGCACGATCGCGGGCAGGGGCAGGATCAGCACCACCAGGATGGTGAGGATGCCGAGCGCCAGCGCGATGTCGCCGCGCTTGAGGACGGTGACGATGTCGTTGAGGGAGGGGATGCCGGGCTTGGCGTTGCCTACGCCCTGTCCCGCGGTGACGTCGACCATGGTAGCTGCCTCCCCGCGCGACTGCCGTCCGCGCGCCCCAAACGTCTGCGCGGCGGCCGAAGGGCCGCCGTTCCGAAAGTGAGGCACCGCACTGGCGTCCACGGGGTTCCTCCCGTTCTACGCGGCCGACGACACTCGACTTCACCCGGCAATTTTTGCCCGGTGTATGGTTAGCAAAGGGTTAACGGGGGGAGGGAAGGGGGATTATCGTGTCTCACTTCAGGGGTGCATGTCACCGTAATCCTCGGCTTCTGCGTCACCGACTAAGTCGGGCCTGGAGATTCGTCACACTCACCTGCCAATCGCGTAAATTCTTTGCGCCTCCTTCTCGCATCAGTTCTTGCGCCCCCGAATCCTTAAGGATGCGATCGACAGCTCTGACCGCAGAGTCTATGAGGTCCCGATTCGCATCTATCGAATGGAGCGCCGCCCATTTTCTACTTGGGGCAGGTAAATGGGCTGCTGGGTTGCCCATCATCGCCGCAACCAATTCGGCGGCAGCTAAAGCGCGCGAAGCTGTCTCGTCACCGATAGTCGATACAGGGCTTAAAGCGGCGTCGAGAGCACTACGAATCGACTCCACACTGCCGTTAGGAACAATCTGGTCCAAGAGATCTGATGCATTGTCATTGGAAAGCGTATCAGCGGCCCAGCCACCGCTTGAGACTGGGGCAGGGCATAGAAGAACGGCACAACAGGCAATCAGCATGGCAAAGCCGCCGAGCCGCTTAGGCTTGGAAGTGCTATGTAGCTTCATAGTCGGAAATCAGTTCTTCCAGCAACTTGCGCTCTTCAGGAGACTTTTCAGTCGGGTCGTGTAGCACGTTGCGGACCAGATAATATTCGGTCTCGTTCTTGATCTGGCCTCGCTTTACAATCTTTGCGTAGCTTTTCGAATATCGTCTCCGCAGTTCAGAGAGCGTGACAATGCCGCGACTGCGAAGCTGGGAGTCTAGTTTCTCGACCTCCTTATGGTCAAAACGTAACGACATTTCCACGCAATCGTTGATCGCTTGGCGGAGCCCTTTGAGAGCCATCTTCATGCTCTTTTTCTCTAGCGCTTCAAGGCTGGCTATGGGCTGTCTGTCCGGCGGCAGACCCTCAGCCTTGAGATATCGCTCAGCATAAAATGAAAGAAAATCTTTCATTCTCGCATATTTCAATTCAGGTTCGTCTTGCATCCCAACCATCCCTCACTGTCCACGAGCCCCAGGGGAGTTGTCTGGCAAAGCTCCAAATAGATTGATTGATTGCTGGATGTAGTACGATCTGAGTGGGTTCATATTCGATATGCCGTTGATCATGTTTCTCTAATTACGGTGACAGTGCACTAAATATTTTTCCCGTCTTCCTCCACGGCGGGCTTCGGCCCGCGCTTGGCTGGCTTGAGGATGCGCCCGGTCTGACGTTCGATGCGGGCGAGAAAGCGGCTGTCTCCAAGCGGGCGGCCGATGCTCTCGGCTGAACGCAGCGCACCGAACAGATCGGCTTCGGGTTCGGTTGCCAGCAGAAGGGAGAACTCGGGAAAGCGATCGCGGACCGGCGCCAATGCGGTCAAGCCGTCGTCCTTGCCCCGCAAATGCGCAGTCGTCGTTCCGGGGCGCCCGCAGGGCGAACCCGGAATCCATCGGGCGGCGGAGTTGGTGGATGAATGGATTCCGGGCTCGCGCCAAGCGGCGCGCCCCGGAATGACAGCGGGCCCTCTACTTCGCCTTCTCCATCTTCGTCACCGTGTAGCCCGACGACGCCTCCTCGGCTTCGAAGGTCACCTTGTCGCCGACCTTCACCTGCTTGAGCATGGCCGCGTCCTTGACCCGATAGACCATGGTCATGGGGTCATCCATGCCGAGGCTCTTCGCCGGTCCGTGCTTGAGCGTGATCTTGCCGGCGCCTTCGTCGATCTTCTTGACCTCGCCGCTGATCGAGGCCCCGGCCGCCAGCGCGCCGGTGGCAACGCTTGCCGCCAGCGCCAGCGCGGCGGTAAGTTTGATGATGCGGTTCATGTGGATCTCCTTTCGCGTTACTTGACGGTGACGTGACCGATCATGCCGTTGTCGCGGTGATCGGGGATGAGGCACGAATATTCGAACGTGCCGGGCTTGCTGAACTTCCAGAGGATCTCGGCCGTCTTGCTCGGGGCAAGCCGCACTGCATTGGGATCGTCGTGCTCCATGTGCGGATGCTTCTTCATCTCATCCGCATGCGCGAGATTCTCTTTCGTCGTCGCGAGCAGGAATTCGTGGTCCTCCTTGCCGACATTGCGCAGCACGAAGCGGATCTGCTCGCCGCGCTTCACCTCGATTTTTGCCGGCGTGTAGTCCATCTCGTTCAGCAGGACTTCGACGGTGCGTGCCGGCTTCTTGGGATCGCCGGGCTCGCCGGCCGAATAGTTTTCGTGCCCGTGCTTGTCGTGAGCAAAGGCCGGTGCGGTCGAAAGCGCGGCCAGCGCGAGGGCGAGCTTGATCGTGGTCTTCATCGTTATCTCCAGTTGGTGGTTCATCGAAACGCTCACATCTTGTGCTTCATCGGCGGGCTGCCGGGTTTTTGCCGGGCTGGTTCGGCGGCCGGCGCCGTGACCTCGTAGGCGACGGTGCCTTGCGGGAACTTGTACGGGCCGGGATCGCGGTAATCGTCGCGCGCGAGGTCCTCGCGGATCTTCATCACCGTGAACATGCCGCCCATCTCGATCGGCCCGAACTGGCCGGTGCCCGTCATCATCGGCAGCGTGTTGTCGGGCGCGGGCATCTCCATGTTCCCCATCGCCATGCCGGTCGAGCCCATGGCCATGCCGTCAGGCGCGAGCTTGCCGACGGCCTTGGCGAGATCCTTGCGCGACACGCCGATCAGGTTGCGCACGTCGTGTCCCATCGCGTTCATGGTGTGGTGCGACTTGTGGCAGTGGAACGCCCAGTCGCCGGGATTGTCGGCGAGCACGTCGAGCACGCGCACCGCGCCGACCGGAACGTCCGTCGTCGTCTCCGGATATTGCGCGCTCTCCGGAACCCAGCCGCCGTCGGTGCAGGTCACCGCAAAACTGTGGCCATGCAGATGGATCGGATGATTGGTCATGCTGAGGTTGCCCATGCGCACGCGCACCTTGTCGCCGAGCCTGACCGGCAGTGGATCGATCCCGGGAAACACCCGCGCATTCCAGGTCCACATGTTGAAATCGGTCATCTCGTTGACATGCGGCAGATAGGTGCCGGGGTCGACGCGATAGGTGCTCATCACGAACACGAAGTCGCGATCGACGGGCCGGAAATTCGGATCGCGCGGGTGCACGACGACCATGCCCATCATGCCCATCGCCATCTGCACCATCTCGTCGGAATGCGGGTGGTACATGAACGTGCCGCTCTTCTTCATCTCGAATTCGTAGACGAAGGTCCTGCCCGGCTCGATGTGCGGCTGGTTCAATCCGCCGACGCCGTCCATCCCGCTCGGGACGATCATGCCGTGCCAGTGCACGGTTGTGTATTCGGGCAGTCTGTTGGTGACGAAGATGCGGACCTTGTCGCCCTCGACGGCTTCGATGGTCGGGCCGGGCGATTGCCCGTTGTAGCCCCACAAATTCACCTTCATGCCTTCGGCGAACTCCCGCACCACCGGTTCTGCGACGAGATGGAATTCCTTCCAGTCGCCGTTCATGCGGAACGGCGCCGACCAGCCGTTCAGCGTGACCACGGGGCGATAATCCGGTCCGCTGATCGGATGCAGCGGCGGCTGCATCACCACCTTGTCCATGGTGGGTGCTTCCGGAATCGAAGCGGCCTGCACGCGGCCTTGAATAGCCGACGCGCCGGCAAGCGCGGCGCTCCCCAGAAATCCTCGGCGGGAAAACATCCTGGCCTCCATCTCAGTGGCCGCCGCGATCGGCAGGTGTTGCCGCGGCGATGGTGGTTGGATTGTCGCTGACGGCCGCCGGCGCGCCGCCGCCATTGACGGCGGTCTGCAAGTCGGCCTGGGCGAGGAAGAAGCTCTGCCTGGCGTCGATCGCGCCGCGCAGCGACGCCAGACGTTGCCGCGCCTCGGTGAGCAGCGCGAAGATATCGACCTGCATGCTGGAGAAGCGCAGCTGCATCTCCTCGGTGATGATCTTGCGCAAGGGGATGATCTCGCGCTGGTAGTGGCTCGCGATGTCGTAAGTGGAGCGATAGGCACGATAAGCATCGCGCGCCTCGGAGCGCACATTCACGGCGCGCTCGCTCAAATGGTTGAAGGCAAAGTTGTAAGTCTCGGCTGCCTGACGCACGCGCACCTCGCCGCCGTCGAAGATCGGGATCTGGAACTGCACGTCGAAGCCGCGTTCGCGGAACGGCGGCCCTTCCGGATCCCGAGTGCGGCGGGAAATGCCGGCAATATCCAGCAGCGTCACGAAACGCGTCGCCTCGGCGAGGTTCAGCGACTTCGCCAGCGCCGTCAGCTCCAGCCGCGCGATCTGCAGGTCGATGCGATGGGCGACCGCATCGGCCTCGATGGAGGGCAAGGCCAGCGGCCGGCGCGGCAGCGAGGGCAACGCGTTGGGCAAGCGGAAGTCGAGACCCTCGTCCCACAGACCCATCAGGCGCGCAAGCCTTTCGCGCGTGCTCGCCGCGGTCTGCCGCGCGGTGGCGAGGTCGGCAGTGGTCTCGGCGTAAAACACCTGCTCGCGCGCCTGGTCGAGCTTGTTGAGCGAGCCGGTCTCGCCGAGCTTGACCGCGAGCTGCGCGGTCGATTCCGCCGTCGCCTTCGCGTCGGTCAGCAGCACCACCATCTCGTTGGCGGCAACAGTGCGGATGTAGGCGCGGCGCACGTCGGCGGCGAGTCGCAGCGTCGCCAGGGCAGCGCGCAATTGCGCTGCCCTGAAACGGTCACGGGCGATGTCGGAGCGGAACGGCAGGGTGGCAAGCGCGAGGATGTCGCCGACCACCTGGCGCTCGATCTCGCTGGCGCCATTGCCTGATATCCGCGATATCGAGAACACCGGGTTGGGCGGCAGGCTCTGCTCGACCAGATCGGTCTCGGCCAGCGCCAGCTCGTCATAGGCGGCCTGCAGCCCCTTGTTGTTGAGCAGCGCGATCTGCACGGCAGCGTCTGCGCTGAGCGTCCGCGACAGCAATTGGCGAACGCGCGCCTCGACCGCGCCGGTGCCTTCGGCCGTTCGCACAAAGGCGACGTCCTTGTTGATGGTCTGGTTCGTCAGATCCGAGACATCAGTCATGCCGCTGTCGGGCGAGAACGCGGCGCAGCCGGAAACGCTGAGCGCAGTGAGGACGAGCAGGCCTCGCGCAAGATGGCGTGTCATGGCGCGCTCCTACCGGTCTTGCTTCGGCTGCGGCGTCACCGCATCGTTGCGGCCGCGCCACGGCGCCGGCGTCGCAGGCCGCAGGCTGGTATAGGGCGCGATGGTCGAGCGATAGCCGATGCGCGCCACCTTCGCCGCCGGAGCGGCGGGGTCGGCACTGGCGATCGGTGTCGTTGCCGGCATGCAGCCGGAGAGCGACAGCGCGGCAAGGGCGAGCAGCAGCCGATTCAATCGAAAATATCGTCGATCCACCGCAGATGCGGCGGACTTCGCCCCGGAAAGCGTAAACATGACCTGTCCTTGATCTGGAGACCACAGGTTCGCGCGCGCAGAAGCGCGCTCGGCCCGAAATCGTCGCGTCAGATCAAGCGATGGGGGGACGGTAGTGCTGGGGTGGTGCCGCGCCGTGCAGGCTGGGGACGATCTCGGGTGCGCAGGCGGAGACGGGCAGAAGCGGCTTGGCGACATCAGGCAGATCGGCGGGCAGCGCGCTGACGCACATCATCGCGCAGCACGGGCCCACTGTTCCCTTGCCGTCGTGGTGATGCTGTGCGGGCGCGTCCTTCGCCGCGGTCTGGTGATGAGCGTGGGTTGCCGCATGCGCGTGCGACGTATCGCCGTGCACATGGTTCGTCGGCATCTGGTGATGCGCCGGCACGAGATCTGCGAGGCGCGCGTCGTCAAGGCAGGGCGCAGGGCCACCGCCCCAGGCAAGGCTTGCGGCCGGCGCGAGCACGCAGAACAGATAGGCGAGGGCGATGATCCGCCCCACCCTGATCCGCAACGATCGCGTCAATCGCAACAACATTCTGCCGACTCCGCGCGGCAATGTTGCACACGCTGATTGCAAACTAATGGCAAAAGGCGCATTCGCCAAGCTCTTCCTACCGCAGCGCACCGCGCATGCCCAATATCGCGCCACGATGCTTGACCATGTGGCGAACCGCGGGTCATGGTCCGGCCCGTGCACGCGCCAAATCATCCAGGACAAACACCTGCGTCCTTCACCCCTGACTCCCGTCAGGCCTGGGTGCGCCTGGTCATTGCCCTTGTGATCGGCTCGATCGGCGCCGTCGGCATGTGGGCGGTCGTGGTCGTGATTCCCGTGGTGCAGACCGAATTCGGCGCCACGCGCGGCGCGGTGTCGCTGGCTTTCACCCTCATGATGTTCGGCTTCGGGCTCGGCGGCGTGATCGCCGGCAAGATCACCGACCGGTTCGGCATCGTGCCGGCGATGGCGATCAGCATCGCCTTCCTCGGCGTCGCCAATGTGCTCGCGGGTCTGTCGACCCAGCTCTGGCAGTTCGTAGCGGCTTATTTCTTGATTGGGCTCGGCACCTCCGCGACCTTCGCGCCGCTGATGGCGGAAGCCTCGCATTGGTTCGAGCGCTATCGCGGATTAGCGGTGACCATCGTCGCCAGCGGCAATTATGTAGCGGGAACAATGTGGCCGCCGATCGTGAGCTGGGGCACGCAGGAGATCGGCTGGCGCTACACCCATATCGGCATCGGCATCGTCTGCGCCAGCCTGATGGCGGTGCTCGTGCTGATCCTGCGCGCGCAGATGGGCAACGACCATCTTCGCGATCATGCCAACGCACCGCCGCCGCGGGTCGATCTCAAGTTGTCGACCAACACTCTGACGGTGCTGCTCTCGATTGCCAGCATCTCCTGCTGCGTGGCGATGGCGATGCCGCAGGTGCACATCGTCGCCTATTGCGGCGATCTCGGCTACGGCGTCGCGCGCGGCGCCGAGATGCTGTCCTTGATGATGGGCTGCGGCATCATCAGCCGCATCGGCTCGGGCTATCTCGCCGACAAGATCGGCGGCATCCGCACGCTGCTGGTGGGATCGCTGGCGCAGGGATTTGCGCTGGTGTTCTATCTGTTCTTCGACAGCCTCACCTCGCTGTATCTGATCTCCGCGATGTTCGGCCTGTTCCAGGGCGGCATCGTGCCGAGCTACGCCATCATCGTGCGCGAGGCGATGCCGGCGAGCGAGGCGGCGACCCGCGTCGGCATCGTGATCTTCGCCTCCGTGTTCGGCATGTCGTTCGGCGGCTGGGTGTCCGGCGTCATCTTCGATGCCACCGGATCGTACGCCGCGGCATTCGCCAATGGCGTGGCGTGGAATGCGCTGAACATCGGCATCGTCGTGCTGCTCTTGATCCGCTCGCGGATGGGCTCGGTCAAGACCGGCCCGGGTTTTGCCACCTAAACGGACTGTCCTGCCTTCAGCAGCGAGCAGCCGGTGATCTTGTAGCTGCCGTCGCCCTGCTGCTCGAGCGTGTAGAGCGCCTCCCAGGCCTCGCCATTGGCATCGATGATATGGACGCGCTGGGCGATCCAGCCGCCATCGATCTTGCTCTCGCCAAATTCGAAACTCTTGTGACGATAGACCGGCGCGTAACCGCTCTGCACCATGGACATGAAGATGTCGGGTGCGGGAAAGATCTCCTTGATCGAAGGTGCCGCATAGGAATAAGCCGCCGTCGCATCGTCGCGAACGAAGGCCTGCTCCTGGGCGCGGATGACGCTTTGGGCGGCCGCGACATCGCCGGCGCGTGCGGCGAGGAGACTAAGGGCAATCGTGAAGGCGACGACCAAGACTGCGATGCGCATGACAGGCTCCGCGTCGATATCCCGGCGGAGGCGATGCTAACACATCTCCGCGCCTACCGCTTCCGCCTCGGTGCCGGCTTCGTCGTCCTGGCCGCGCGCACCTTGGCCTTGCCGGCCGGCTGCACGCGCAAGCCGTCGACGAACACGTCGAGCAGGCGCAGCGCCGTCGCCTGCCAGCCGGGCTGATCGTGCACGTAGCACATGCCGAAGAAGGCGCGCAGCAGATCCTCAGGGCTGATGTCGGCGCGCATCTCGCCAGCTGCGACCGCGCGCTCGAGCAGCGAGCCGATCGCCTTGGTCAGACGCTCGAAGGAGAAAGCATGCAGCTCCGACCCGCTCTGCACCGCCAGCGCCAGCGCTGCCATCATCCCCTTCTTGGTCGCAACAAACTCGACCCCTGAGTGCAACCAGCGCCGCAGCGCCTCGACCGGGTCCTTTTCATTCTTCAGTTGCTCGGCCAGCTCGCTGAGCTGCTCGACCTCGCGCCGGTACACCGCCTCGAACAGATCCTCGCGCGTCGGAAAATGGCGGTAGAGCGTGCCGATGCCGACGCCGGCGCGTTTTGCGACGGCCTCCAGGCTCGCTTCGGGGCCGCCGGCGCTGAACACGGCCTTGGCCGCTTCGAGCACGCGCTCGCGATTGCGCACGGCGTCGGCGCGGGGCTTTCGGGCCTGGTCGGTGTGGTCATCCATGCCGCGCAATGTAGATCACGAATTGGTTAGATTGAACCCTCGCCGGACCCGTGCAGGGCTGCATCGCGTTGGTCGCGCAGGGGCTTTTGACGAATTCCAGATATTTCCGAGCGGCTCTTGTTAAACGGAGGCTGCCTCCGTATCTTCGATCGGGCGTCGGCCGCATCATCTTCGGGCGGCGCGGTATCGACGGCGGCCACGGCGGTGGCGCGCTGCACGACGACTCATGTCCATTTCTGATCGGAGCCTTGTATGAACCACTCCATCAGCCTCACCGTGAACGGTGCGCGGCGCGACTTCGTCCTCGACGATCCGCGCGTTACGCTGCTCGATCTCTTGCGTGAGCGCCTCCATCTCACCGGAACCAAGAAGGGATGCGACCGCGGCCAGTGCGGCGCCTGCACCATTCTCGTCGACGGCAAGCGCATCAACTCGTGCCTTGCGCTCGCCATCAGCCACGACGGCGCCGACATCCTCACCATCGAAGGCGTCGCACGCGGCGACCAGCTTCATCCCGTGCAGGCGGCCTTCATCGCCAATGACGGCTTTCAGTGCGGCTTCTGCACGCCCGGCCAGATCATGAGCGCGATCGGCATGATGCGCGAAGGCCAGGCCGGCAACGATCCCGAACGCGTCCGCGAATGCATGAGCGGCAATCTCTGCCGCTGCGGCGCCTATGCCGGCATCGTCGATGCCGTGCTGGAAGCGCAGGCCGGCATGGACGAGACCAATCAGAGGCGCTCCGCATGAAACAGTTCGATTATGTCAGGCCCGGCACGATCGCCGAAGCCGTCGCCGCCGCGGCCCGGCCGGGCGCCGTCTATCTCGCAGCCGGCACCAACCTGCTCGATCTGATGAAGGGCGGCGTCAGCCGTCCGGATCGTCTGGTCGACGTCACGCATCTCAATGGACTCGATGGTATAGAGACTCTCGCAGACGGTGGCTTGCGTATCGGCGCGCTCGTCAACAACGCCGATCTCGCGCACAATGCCGAATTCGCGAGATCCTATCCTGCGGTGGCCGAAGCGCTGCTCTCCGGCGCGTCGGCTCAATTGCGCAATGCCGCCACCGTCGGCGGCAATCTGTTGCAACGGACACGCTGTGCATATTTCTACGATACCGCCAGCCGCTGCAACAAGCGCGAGCCGGGCTCCGGCTGCGACGCCCGCGACGGCGAGAATCGAAGCCATGCCGTGCTCGGCTGGAGCGAGAGCTGCATCGCCACGCATCCGTCCGATTTCTGCGTGCCCCTGGTCGCGCTCGACGCGGTCGTGGAGATCGAGGGCAGCAACGGCCGGCGCGAGATCGCGCTCGACGCGCTGCACCGCCTGCCCGGCGATACGCCCGGGCGCGAGTCCGTGCTCGAGCCCGGCGATCTCATCGTCGCGGTGCGCCTGCCGCCCGCCGCGCGCGGCTTTGCCGCGCATGCGCGTTATCTCAAGGTCCGCGAGCGCACCTCCTATGCCTTTGCCCTGGTCTCGGCCGCCGCCGCGCTGCGGATCGAGAACGGCAGAATCGCGGAGGCGCGGCTTGCGCTCGGCGGTGTTGCCGCAAAGCCCTGGCGCGCTCGCGCAGCAGAGGACGTGCTTGGGAATGTTGCGCCCACCCCAGACGCGTTCCAGGAGGCGGCCTGGCGTGCGCTCGAGGGCGCAAAACCGTCCGGCGACAACGCTTTCAAGATCGAGCTCGCGCGCCGCATCGTCGTGCGCGCGCTGCTACTCGCCGCCGCCGGTACGCCTGCGCGTATCCCCGCGCTGCCGGCCTCTCCCTTTGCCTCGATCTCCGGAGCCATCCATGCCTGAGCTCAATTTGACCAGCGCTCCCGCCCATCTGCGGCACGGCTCGAATATCGGCCAGCCGCTGACCCGCCGTGACGGCATCCTCAAGGTCACGGGGCGGGCGACTTACGCCGCCGACAATCATCCACCCGGGATGCTGTTTGCGGTGATGGCCGTTTCGAGCATCGCGCGTGGCCGCGTGACCTCGCTCGATGTCGCGGCCGCCAAGCGCCATCCCGGCGTCGTCGACGTCATGACGCCCGACCACAAGCCACAGCTCGCGATCGACCCCGAGATCAAGACCAATCCGTTTGTGTTCCGGATGGAGGTGTTGCAGAGCAATGAGGTTCGCTACGCCAATCAGCCGATCGCGGTCGTGATCGCGGAAACGCTCGAAGCCGCGACCGAAGGCGTTGCCTTGCTGGCGCCTCGCTATGATGAACTGCCCCCGCTGGTCGGGCTCGATGCCGGGGAGACCTTCGTGCCGCCCGTCGTCGGCGTCGGCAATCCGAGCGAACATCATCACGGCGACGTCGAGGCGGGTCTTGCCGCTGCCGAGAAGCGGATCGACGCGACCTACGAGACGCCGCCGCAATATCACAACGCGATGGAGCCGCATGCGATCGTCGCCTCCTGGGATGGCGACCGTCTGCAGATCGACATGCCGACCCAGGGCTTGATGCTGTCGCTGGCGCGCATCGCCGAATTGTTCGGCATCGCGCACGACAAGATCCACATCCGAAGCCCGTTCCTCGGCGGCGGCTTCGGCTCCAAGGGATTGATGACCGGGCCGCCAACGCTCGGCATCATGGCGGCAAAACTCGTCGGCAGGCCGGTGAAGCTGGTGCTGCGCCGTGAGCAGATGTACGGCCCGGTTGGCCATCGTGCGCCGACGCGTCAGCGCCTGCGCATCGGTGCCGACGGGGAGGGACGCCTGACCGCGCTCGATCATCACGCCAGGACCGTGTCGAGCACGTTCGACGATTTCTACGAGCCCGCGGCCGATGCCTCGCACACGCTCTATGCGGCGGCTGCGATCCGCACTTCGCACGATGCCGTGCGCGTCAACACCGGCACGCCCCTCTTCATGCGCGCGCCGGGGGAGGCAACGGGCTCGATCGCGCTCGAGAGTGCGATCGACGAGATGGCCTGGGCCTGCGGCATCGACCCGCTCGCCTTCCGCCTGAAGAACTACGCCGAGGTCGAGCCGATCTCGGGCAAGCCGTTCTCGTCCAAGGCACTGCGTGCCTGCTACGAGCAGGGTGCGGCGCGGTTCGGCTGGGCGAAGCGCTCGCTCCAGCCGCGGCAGATGCGCGACGATGACGGTCTTCTGGTCGGCTGGGGCGTGGGCACCGCGACCTTCCCGGCGCTGATGTTCCAGGCCGAAGCGCGCGCGGCGATCCGCCGCGACGGCTCGGGTGTCATGGAGATCGGCGCGCATGACATGGGGCAGGGCGCCTGGACCGCGCTGGCCCAGATCGCGGCCGATGCCGTCGGCCTCGATGTCGACCGTGTCGAATTCAAGGCCGGCACGTCCGACCTGCCCGATGCCGGCATCGCCGGCGGCTCGGCCCACACCGCGACGGCCGGCAGCGCGATCCATAGCGCCGGCGCGGCCGTGATCGCAAAGCTCGCCGATCTCGCCACCAATGATGAGCGCTCGCCACTGTTCGGCGCCGGCAATGCCGGCGTGATCGCGCGGGACGGCAGGCTGATCCGTCGCGACGACGAGAGCCGCGGCGAGAGCTATGCCGAGATTCTCGCGCGCGCCGGCGTCGCCGAGGTCGAGGCTCGCGGTACCGGCGCGCCGAATCCGGCGGCGATGGAGGAATATGCCATGCATGCCCACGGCGCGGTGTTCGCCGAGGTGAAGGTCGATCCGGAGCTCGGCCAGGTCCGCGTCACCCGCATGGTCGGCGCCTTCGCGGCGGGACGGATCGTCAATCCGCGCATGGTGCAGAGCCAGCTGTGCGGCGGCCTGATCTGGGGCATGTCCTTCGCGCTGCACGAGGAGGCCGTCACCGACCGCCGCAGCGGCCGGATCATGAATGCCAATCTCGGCGAGTACCACATCCCGGTGAATGCCGACGTGCCGCCGCTCGACGTCATCACGGTCGAGGAGCACGATCCGCACGTGAATGCGCTCGGCATCAAGGGCGTCGGCGAGATCGGCATCACCGGCAGCGCCGGCGCGGTCGCCAATGCCGTCTGGCATGCGACCGGCGTGCGCGTCCGCCGTTTCCCGATCCGGATCGAGGAGTTGCTGACGCAGCGTTGAGGGGCAAGGCGGGACGAGATCTTCTCGCTCCGCCGCGTTTCGCTAATGCAGCTTCTTGCGGAGCGCCCTGAGCGCCTCGCGCTGCATCTCGATGTAGTCGGCGATGGCCTTGCGCAGCTCGCGCGAATGGAGCTTGTCGGCATCGCGCTGGACTTCGTCGAGCGCGGCTTCTGCATTGGCGAGCGTGATCTTCATCTGCGAGTCCTGTTACGAAGCGGCCCCGGAGTGCCCAAGGAATTCTCACGTATCCGGCCATAACCTCAGCACCTCAACGCCAGGCTGCCCGGCACGGTTCGTAATATGTAGCGGCTTGGTTCGCGGAAATTGAGGTGGCTCAATATCCGTAAGATATCGGTGGTTCCGTAAGATCCCCCTCAGAACGTCGGCGGCGTGCAGGCGGAGATCACCTCGCACGGCTTGCCGCCGACGCAGCGGAAGCGATGCGGGCGGCGGCTCTCGAAATAATAGGCATCGCCGGGATTGAGGATGCGGCGCTCGTCCTCGACGGTGACTTCGAGCTTGCCCGAGATCACGATGCCGCCTTCCTCGCCGTCGTGGACGAGATGCACGCGTCCGGTGTCACTGCCGGGCTCGTAGCGCTCCTTCAGGATCTGCAGGCTGCGGCCGAACAGATTGTCGCCGACTTGCCGATACGAGATCGGCTTCTTGCCGACCTCGGTCAGCTCCTCGGCGCGGTAGAAGATCTTGCGCCTCGACTCCGGCTCCAGCGCGAAGAACTCGGCGAGCCCCATCGGGATGCCGTCGAGGATGCGCTTGAGCGCGCCGACCGAGGGATTCATCTGGTTGGATTCGATCAGCGAGATCGTCGAATTGGTGACGCCGGCACGTTTGGCCAGCTCGCGCTGCGACAGCTTGTGGCGCGCCCGGATGAATCGTAGCCGTCCACCGATGTCGACGCTCATAGCCCAAGCCCTGTTGCAGGTGTTGCGGATCGCGCAAATATGGACCGGCGGCCCCAGTTAAATCAATGGCTTGCAGATCACCAGAAAAGGACTTGTTGCGGCTTCGAAGCCGTGGCTCTGCTGGCCCGTCAGCAAAGGAGCGCGGCCGTGACCCTTCATCAGATTCCGAACACCATCAAGACCGACTCGTTCTGGATGCCGTTCACCGCCAACCGGCAGTTCAAGAAGGCGCCGCGCCTGTTCTCCTCGGCCGAGGGCATGCACTACACCACCGTCGACGGCCGCAAGGTGATCGACGGCTCCGCCGGCCTCTGGTGCGTCAATGCCGGCCATGGCCGCAAGCAGATCGCCGCCGCGGTCGAGCGGCAGCTGATGACGCTGGACTTCGCGCCCTCGTTCCAGATGGGCCATCCGCTGGCATTTGACTTCGCCGAGCGCCTCGCGGAGATCGCGCCGAAGGGACTCGATCGCGTCTTCTTCACCAACTCCGGCTCCGAGTCGGTCGACACCGCGCTCAAGATCGCGCTCGCCTACCATCGCGCCAACGGCCAGTCGAGCCGCACCCGTCTGATCGGCCGCGAGCGCGGCTATCACGGCGTCGGCTTTGGTGGCACCTCGGTCGGCGGCATGGTCGCCAATCGCCGCGCCTTCGCGACCCTGCTGCCGGGTGTCGATCACATCCGCCACACCCACGATCTCACCCGTAACGCCTTCGCCAAGGACCAGCCCGAGCATGGCGTCGAGCTGGCCGACGATCTCGAGCGTCTGGTGGCGCTGCACGGCGCCGAGACCATTGCCGCCGTCATCGTCGAGCCGGTGCCGGGTTCGACTGCGGTGCTGCCGCCGCCGAAGGGCTATCTGCAGCGCCTGCGCGAGATCTGCGACAAGCACTGCATCCTCCTGATCTTCGACGAGGTCATCACCGGCTTCGGCCGCCTCGGCACGCCGTTCGCCGCCAACTTCTTCGGCGTCACGCCGGACCTGATGACGACGGCCAAGGGCATCACCAACGGCACCATTCCCTGCGGCGCGGTGTTCGCGAGCCGCAAGGTGCATGACGGCATGATGGTCGGCCCCGAGAGCCAGATGGAGCTGTTCCACGGCTACACCTATTCGGCGCATCCGACCGCCTGCGCCGCCGGCATCGCGACGCTCGACATCTACAAGGACGAAGGCCTGCTCACGCGCGGTGCCTCGATCGCCGAATACTGGCGCGACGCGCTGCATTCGCTCAAAGGCCTGCCGAACGTCGTCGACATCCGCAATTGCGGCCTGATGGGCGCGGTCGAGCTGGCGCCGCGCGACGGCGTCGTCGGCGCGCGCGGCTATGACGTCATGGTCGACTGCTTCAACACCGGTCTCTATCTGCGCATGAGCGGCGACAGCTTCGCGATGTCGCCCCCGCTGATCGTCGAGAAGAGCCACATCGATCAGATGGTCTCCATCCTCGGCGACGCCATCAAGAAGGTGGCCTGATAATTGCTCTCGCCGTTGCGAGTTGTTTCCTGGCAGCGGCGCGTGTGATGCCGCGGGAGTTTGACGAAGCGTGAAAGTTCTGATCCTCGGCAGCGGTGTCATCGGTGTCACCTCTGCCTACTACCTCGCTCGCGCCGGTCATGAGGTGACGGTCGTCGACCGTCAGCCGGAGCCGGCACTGGAGACCTCTTTCGCCAATGCCGGCGAGGTGTCGCCCGGCTATTCGTCGCCCTGGGCCGGCCCCGGCGTGCCGGTGAAAGCGGTCAAATGGCTGTTGATGAAGCACGGCCCGCTGGTGATCCGGCCGAAGCTAGATCCGGTCATGTGGGTCTGGCTGCTCAAGATGCTGCGCAACTGCACCAGCGCGCGCTATGCGGTCAACAAGAGCCGGATGATCCCGATCGCGGAATACAGCCGCGACGCCTTGCGCGACCTGCGCCGCGACATCGGCATCCAGTATGACGAGCGCTCGCAGGGGACGCTGCAGCTGTTCCGCCACCAGTCCCAGCTCGACGGCACCGGCGAAGACATCGCCGTGCTCAAGCAATATGGCGTGCCCTTCGAGGTGCTGAGCCGCGAGGGCTGCATCGCGGTCGAGCCGGCGCTATCAGGCGTCAAGGAAAAATTCGTCGGTGGATTGCGTCTGCCGCAGGACGAGACCGGCGACTGCCATATGTTCACGCAGTCCCTGGCCAAGCATGCCCAGGCGCTCGGCGTGCGCTTCCTGTTCAACACCGGCATCGATCGCATCGTCACCGAGGGCGCGCGCGTCAGCGGCGTCGTGACCAGCGCCGGCCTGTTGCAGGCGGACGCTTACGTGCTCGCGCTCGGCAGCTGGTCGCCGCGGCTGGTGGCGCCGCTCGGCATCGCGCTGCCGGTCTATCCGGTGAAGGGCTATTCGATCACGGTGCCGATCAAGGACGCCTCCGGCGCGCCGGAATCCACCGTGATGGACGAGAGCTACAAGGTCGCGATCACCCGCCTCGGCGACCGCATCCGCGTTGGCGGCACCGCCGAGATCTCGGGCTATTCGAGCAAGCTGTACGACGCCCGCCGCGCCACGCTCGATCACTCCCTCACCGACCTGTTCCCGCGCGGCGGCGATCTCGCCAAGGCAACGTTCTGGAGCGGTCTGCGCCCCATGACCCCGGACGGCCCGCCCGTGATCGGCCCGACCCAATACGCCAACCTCCACCTCAACACCGGCCACGGCACGTTGGGTTGGACCATGTCCTGCGGTTCGGGACGCGTGCTGGCCGACATGCTGTCGGGCAAGAAGCCGGAGATCGATGTGAGTGCGCTGACGGTGGAGCGGTACGCGCATCGGTTCGGGTAAGGCTCTATCCGTTCGTCATTGCGTGCGTAGCGAAGATTCCATGGGGAGTGGATAGCGACCAGGTCTGAGGCCAGACTGAGGGTTGCTGAATCCATTCAACCTGGAGACGACGATGTTGCTCGATCATCCTTCCGACGGACTGGCCGCTATCCGCACGCAGTTTGGCGCAATTTTTGTGTCATTGGAACTGAGCCGTTCGACATGGCTGGTCACTTCGCTGTCGCCCTGCAAGGGCGAGAAGATGTCCAAACGCAGCATGAAGGCCGGCGACCTTTCGGAACTGTTGAAGCTGTTTGCGGAGCTGAAGCGCAAGGCGCAGGCGCGAACGGGTGAGAGCTATCCGATCATCACGATCCAGGAGGCGGGGCTGGACGGGTTCTGGCTTCACCGCGCCCTGCAGCAGGAAGGCATCGAGAGCCACGTAGTCGATCCGGCCTCGATTGCGACGCCGCGCCGGCGCCGGCGGGCCAAGACGGACCGGCTGGATGGCGAGACGCTGTTGCGGACGCTGCTGGCCTACAAGCGCGGCGAGGTACGGGTCTGCGCCATGGTCGTTGCGCCCTCTCCGGCAGAGGAGGACCGCCGTAGGCTGTGCCGCGAGCGAGAGACCTTGATCGCGGAGCGGATCGAGCATGTGAACCGGATCAAGGGTCTTCTGTTCGCGCAAGGGATCTTCGACTACGCGCCGCTGCGGCGAGACCGGCGGAAGCGGCTGGAGGCCTTGCGGACGGGCGACGGGCGCGCCTTGCTGGCGCATCTGAAGGCGCAGATCAGCCGCGAACTCGACCGGCTCGAACTGCTGCTCGACCAGATCACGGCGGTGGAGCGCGAGCAGGATGCGTTGCTGGCCGCGAGCAAGGCGGCGGGGAGAAAGACCGTATCGAACCCGGTGGCAATGCTGCTCGAACTGAAGAGCCTGGGCCCGAACTTCACGGCCGTTCTCTGGTCGGAGGCCTTTTACCGGCAGTTCGCCAACCGCCGCCAGATTGCATCCTATGCCGGCCTTGCAGCCACGCCATGGCGCAGTGGCGGCATCGAGCGCGAGCAAGGCGTGTCGAAGGCTGGCAATCCGCGCCTGAGAACCACGATGATCCAGCTCGCCTGGCTCTGGGTACGCCACCAGCCTCAATCGGCTTTGACCCAGTGGTTCAAGGTGCACAGCCAACGCGGCCGCAAGCGCGCGATCGTGGCGCTCGCGCGCAAGCTGCTCGTGGCCCTCTGGAAGTACGTGACCGCGGGCGTGGTGATCGAGGGAGCCGAGATAAAGGCCGCCGCCTGACACCACGCTCCTCAGCCTCAAAGCCAATCCGCCGAGATTGATCAGCCTCGGCCGATCCGGGTGGACGAACCGATGGATTGCATGGCTTCAAACGCCGTAACGAAGAATGGTCTCGTCCTCTCGAGCCTGCCCGCCGCAAGCGGAATGTTGGTGCAGCCGCCGCCGCGCGGCGACCGAATGTGAGTTTGATCTGGCAAGCAAACCAGATTGCAAAAACCGGCTCGACCCTTGGATCGCCTGACGAAAAGGAGTTATCCGCCCGCTGCCCCGACTGCCAAAGCCTGATGGCGTGCTCGCTCGAGTCAAGGCCAAGTCGCTTCGCGACGGCCCTACGGGCCGACCTTGACTCGATCTGCGCGCGCCATCCTACGTGCTCCACGGTCGGGACGAAGAGCTGGCCTGCAATCGAACAAAGAGCTGAACAAACCGCCTTGACACACCAAATCCCCATGTGAGCAATCCAGTATCCCTCCGCGGAGACAGTCTGGATTGCTTCGTCGCAAGGGCTCCTCGCAATGACGATGTGGAGGTAGCGGAGCGCCAACCTATCACGGGCTGAGGGTGTGCGCGCGAAAGGAGGGAGGCTTACGCCCCCGTCACGCAATTCACCCAGAGCACCACGGCCTTCGCATCCTGCGCCGGGTTGGAGAACCGATGCGGCCGGCGGCTGGCGAAACGAAAGCTGTCACCCGTCTTCAGCGACCACGTCCGGCTGTCCACCGTCAGCATCATCTCGCCCTCGAGCACGAGCCCGGCCTCTTCACCATCATGGGTGTAGAGCTCGTCGCCGGTGGAGCCGCCGGGCTCCAGATGCACCAGGAACAGGTTGAGCTTGTTATCGGCGCTGGCCGGGCTCAGCAATTGTTTCGAGACGCCGGTGCGCCAGAGTTTCAGCTCTGGCCGCTGCAGGCCGCGGGTTACCACCTGATCGGAGGAGCCATCGCTGCTCGGGCTTGCGCCGAACAGCGCGGCGATGCCGACGCCGAGCACGTCGGCGAGCGTTGCCAGCACGCGCAGCGACGGCGACGACAGGCCGCGCTCGATCTGGCTGAGAAAACCGATCGACAGATCCGTGCGCGCCGCGACCGTCTCCAGCGAGAATTGCCTGACCCGCCTGAGATCGCGGATGCGACGGCCGACCGCGACGTCCATCGCGGGTTCGGCCGGCTTGGCGACGGCTTTGGCTCTCGCCTTCCTGGCCGGCTTTGCGGCGACCGGTTTGCGCATTCTTTTGCCACCGCTCACGTCAGACAGCCTCCTTCATGTGCATGAAAACCACTTGCATCGTTCGCGAAACTGTGACCAATTTTCATATTGGTGAAACTAGGCCGAAACGGCTGAGCCCGCAACGTCTGGTCACGACATGCGCGAGCGCCGTCACCGGCCAGACCCAAAGGGGGATGCGATGAAGCGTTTTGTCCAGGCCGCGATCGCGGCGCTCGCCATTGCCACAGCCGTGCCGGCGTCGGCGCAACAAGTGCTGAAGGTCGGTTCGACGCCGACGGGCATTCCCTTCACCTTCCTCGACACCAAGACCAACACCATCCAGGGCATCATGGTCGATCTCATCACCGAGGTCGGCAAGGACGCCGGCTTCAACGTTCAGATCGAGCCGATGCAGTTCTCGGCGCTGATCCCCTCGCTGACCTCGAGCAAGATCGACATCATCGCGGCTGCGATGTTCATAACGCCGCCGCGCAAGGAGGTCGTCGACTTCTCCGACCCGATCTACACCTACGGCGAGGGCCTCGTGGTGCCGAAGACCGACACCAAGGCTTACGCCACGCAGGACGACCTGAAGGGCGAGACGGTCGGCGCCCAGGTCGGCACCGCCTTCGTCGACGCGCTGAAGAAGACTGGTCTGTTCGCCGAGGTGAAGGCCTACGACACCATCCCCGACATCCTGCGCGACGTGAACACCGGCCGCCTCAAGGCGGGCTATGCCGACTATCCGATCCTCGCCTACAATCTGAAGCAGGGCGGCTTCCCCGAGGTGCGTCTCGTCGACGGCTATAAGCCGGTCACGGTCGGCTCGGTCGGCATCGGCGTCCGCAAGGGCGAAACTGCGCTGCTCGGCAAGATCAATGCTTCGCTGGCGAAGCTGAAAGCCAACGGCACCATCGACAAGATTCTGGATAAATGGGGCCTGAAGGCACAAGGTTGATCGTGAGCGTCTGACCGATGAAGGCTTCCCGATGAAAGGCTTCTGGCGCGACGCCGTCGAGTTCTTCCCGATCCTGTTGAACGGCGTCGCGTTGACGATCGTCGTCACGGTCGGCTCGCTGCTGCTCTCGACCGTGCTAGGGCTCGTCTGGGCGATGATGCGGGTCTCCGGCATCAAGGCGCTGTCGATGCTCAGCGCCAGCCTGATCAACGTGATCCGCGGCATCCCGATCATCGTGCTGCTGTTCTACCTCTACTTCGTGATGCCCGATCTCGGCGTCACGCTGACGGCCTTGCAGGCTGCGATCCTCGGGCTCGGCATCGCCTATTCGGCCTATCAGGCTGAGAACTTTCGCGCCGGCATCGAGGCGATCGACAAGGGCCAGATCGAGGCGGCGCAGTCGATCGGCATGGGCTGGTGGCTCACCATGCGTCGCGTGGTGCTGCCGCAGGCGGTACGTATCGTGCTGCCGCCCTACGGCAACGTCATGATCATGATGCTGAAGGATTCCTCGCAGGCCTCGACCATCACGGTCGCAGAGCTTGCGTTGCAAGGCAAGCTGATCGCCTCCTCGACCTTCAAGAACACCAGCGTGTTCACCCTGGTGGCGCTGATGTACCTCACCATGAGCATCCCCCTGATCCTGCTGGTCCGTCACTTCGAGAAGCGGGCCCGCAAGCGATGATCGAACTCAACGACGTCCACAAGAGCTTTGGCAAGGTCGAGGTGCTCAAGGGCATCACGGCGAGCGTCGAGAAGGGCGAGGTGGTCTGCATCATCGGGCCATCAGGCTCGGGCAAGTCGACCATCCTGCGCTGCATCAACGGGCTCGAAAGCTACGATCGTGGCGAGATCAGCGTCGAAGGCCTGAAGGTCGATCGCGATGCTCCGTCGATCGTGAACATCCGCACCCAGGTCTCGATGGTGTTCCAGCGCTTCAACCTATTTCCGCATCGGACGGTGCTGGAGAACGTGATTGAGGGGCCGCTCTTCGTGAAGAAGGAGCCGCGCGCCCAGGTGCTCGAGCGCGGCCGCGCTCTGCTCGCCCAGGTCGGGCTTGCCGAGAAGGCCGATGCCCATCCACCGCAACTCTCCGGCGGCCAGCAGCAGCGCGTCGCGATCGCGCGGGCGCTCGCCATGCAACCCAAGGCGATCCTGTTCGACGAGCCGACCTCGGCGCTCGATCCCGAGCTGGTCGGCGAGGTCCTCGGCGTCATGCGCAAGCTCGCCGACGACGGCATGACCATGGTCGTCGTTACCCACGAGATGGGCTTTGCCCGCGATGTCGCCGATCGCGTGCTGTTCATCGACGGCGGAGTCATCGTCGAGCAGGGCCCGGCCAAGGCGCTGCTCAACCAGCCGCAGCATTCGCGCACGCAGGACTTTTTGCGCCGCGTGCTGCATCCGCTCTGACCGGACTTCGCCATGACGCGCCTGCCTCTGCCGCCCTCGCTCTATGCCGACACCGCCGTCGCGCCGGTCGCCACGCCGCCGCTCGACGTCGACAGAAGCGTCTCCGTCGCGATCGTCGGCGGCGGCTACACCGGCCTGTCCACAGCGCTGCATCTGGCCGAGCAAGGCGTCGAGGCGCTGGTGCTTGAGGCGCAGGAACCCGGTTGGGGCGCGTCCGGCAACAATGGCGGCCACACCAATCCCGGACTGAAGCACGATCCCGATCAGATCGAAGCCGATTTCGGCGCAGATCTCGGCCGCCGCATGATCGAGTTCTCCTACGGCACGACGAACTTCACCCACGACCTGATCCGCCGCTACCAGATTCCCTGCGAGGCGCGGCAGAACGGCACGCTGCGCGCGGCTTACAATGAGGCCAGCGCCGCCGCGATCGAGAAGACCGCGCAACAATGTATCCGCCGCGGCATGCCGGTGACCTATCTGAACCGCGAGCAGCTGCGCGAGATGACCGGCACCGACCGTTACATCGGCGCGATGCTGGATACCCGCGGCGGCGATCTGCATCCCCTGAGCTACGCCCGTGGCCTCGCGCGCGCCGCGATCTCCGCGGGCGCGAAGATCCATGGCGAGACGCCGGCATTGTCACTGCGCCGCGACGGCAGGCGCTGGCGCATCGAGACACCGCGCGCAGTGGTTCATGCCGATAAGGTCCTGCTCGCCACCAACGGCTTCACCGACGATCTCTGGCCGGCGCTCCGCCGCACCATCGTGCCGGTGTTTTCCTCGATCGCCGCGACCGCGCCGCTCTCCGACGCGGTCGCCCGTTCGATCATGCCGACGCGTCCGGTCCTCTACGAGAGCGGCCACATCACGGTCTATTACCGCATCGATCAGCAGAACCGTCTCTTGATGGGCGGCCGCGGCCCGATGCGCTGGATCAAGTCGCCGTATGACGTGGCCTATCTCATCCGTTATGCCGAGCGGCTATGGCCCCAGCTCAAAGGCGCCGCCTGGACCCATGGCTGGAACAGCCGGCTCGCCATCACCAAGGACCATTATCCCCACGTGCATGAGCCCGCGGAGAACATCCTGATCTCGCTCGGCTGCAACGGCCGCGGCGTCGCGCTCTCGACCGCGATGGGCGCGCAACTCGCGCGCCGCCTGATCGGCGGCGCCAAGGCCGAAATCGACATGCCGATCACGGGCATCAAGCCGATCCCGATGCACGCGTTCTGGCCGGTCGGCGTGACGACCGCGGTGATCGCGGGCCGGGTGCGGGACCGGCTTGGCATATGAAAAAGGCGCCGCCCGGATTCGGGCGGCGCCGTGTTGGGAGTTGCAGATTGCGTCAGCAGCGGCCCTGCTTCCACAGCCCGGGCGGGCATCCCATGCCGCGCCAGCCGACCTTGCGTCCATGCGACCAGCCGGGCGGTGTGCCATAGTGATAATGGCCCATCGCGTGACCATGGCCGTGACCGCGACCATGTCCATGTCCGCCCTTTGCAACCGCGGGGCCGGCAAACGTAACGCCGGCCGCGATGATCAGGGACGCGGCGAGCGCAAGTTTCTTCATCTTGTCCTCCACTGGGGCGAGCGCATTTGTCCATTCAATGAACGAACTGTGCGCAGGTAAGTTCCCTGCGAATGTGGAGGAGTCGTGACGCTCGTGCAGATGCGCGATCCCGTATCGGCTCAACGAGCGCTCGCATGATCTCGCGTCGATTTCTGCGCTCAGCCTTCCGCGACCGCCGCGGCCCATGGCTGAAAAATCTCGACCGCCCCATAATTCGTGTCGCCCTCGCGCATCACCACGCTCGGGCAGGCGAATTTCTGCGGCAACGTTTGCACCCGGCCTTCTTCGTAGTCGAAGCGTGCGGCCAGCGCCTTGCGTGCTTCCTCCGGAAGTCGGGCGTCTCCGATCACGATCGCGCCTTCGCTGGCGTCGATGCGCGGCTGATGGATGGCGGCGTCCAGATCCATCCTGAAATCCATCGCGAAGGAGACGAGTTGCATCACGGCGGGCAAAATGCGACGTCCGCCGGAGGCGCCGGCGGCGAGGCGTTTGCCGTCCTTCGTCTCGGCGATAACGGGCGTGTAGTTGCAAAGGCAGCGCTTGCCGGGTGCAAGCGAGTTGGTGGTACCCGGCGTCGGATCGAACCACATGATGCCGTTGTTCATGGTGATACCGGTGTGGGGTGTCACATATTTCGAGCCGAAGGACGAGAGCAGCGTCTGCGTCACCGCCGCGATGTTGCCGTGACGGTCGACGACGGAGAAATGCGTGGTGCAGGCGGGCGCCAGATATTCTGCGCCAAGCGAGCGCTTGCCGTCGGCATCGCCCATGTCCCTGAGCCGCTCGCGGAAGGCCGCCTGCAGGGCGAGCGCATATTCGACATAGGCGGCGGCATCCGGCGCGCCTGCGGGCGTCAAGCTCTGCTGCAACAGGCGCAGCGCATGCGCCATCGTCGGTCCCGCCGTGAGCTCCGGCGTCGCAAGCACCTTGCCCTCGCGATAGGGGATCGCCAGTGGCTCGCGCAGGTGGGCGTGGAATGCGGCGAGATCCTCCACCGACAGCGAGCCGCCGTCGGCCTTGATATCGGAGGCAATGCTCCTGGCGAGATCGCCCTGGTAGAAATCGCGAGGGCCGGCCTCGGCGAGATGTGACAAAGTCGCCTTCATGGTGTCCTGGGGCAGCCGTGTCTCGGATTTGATGCCCCATGGCGCGCTCGGCGGCAGACCGTCTTTCAGGTATGCGGCCGCGCTTGCGGGATAGCGCCTGAGATCCGCCGCAGAGCCAGCGATCGTCACGGTCGTCCACCAATCGACCAGCAGGCCTTCGCCGGCGAGCGCGGCAGCCGGCGCGACCAGATCCTTCCACGGCATCTTTGCGTAGCGGCGATGCGCCTCTTCCATGCCGGCGACGACGCCGGGTACCGCAATCGAGCCGGGACCATGGATGTTGCGGTCATCCTTCACCCGGGGCCAGGGAAACAGGTCGGAGGCCGCCGCGCCTTCGCCACTGAGCGGATAGTCGGCAGTGCGCAGGCTCTGCGGCGCGCACATGCCGTAGTCGATCACCTCGTAGCGATTTTCCTTCGCGCGGTAGAGCACCATCGCACCGCCGCCGCCGATACCACTATTCCAGGGCTCCAGGACGTTCAGGGCAAAGGTGGTTGCGACGATCGCGTCCACGCAGTCGCCACCCGCGGCCAGCACCTGCGCCCCGACTTCAGCAGCCCGCCGCGATTGCGAGGCGACGATGCCGCCCTTCGATTTGACTGCAGGTTTGCGGACGGTCTGGTTGAGGCTGAACTGGTGAGGCATGATCTCGTCTTGTTCTGTGTCTTGTTGGTCTGTGTCTTGGCTTCATTGCGCGACCGCGCAAACGGCGGAGCGAGCGCAGAATGACACATTGCCGCCAACGAGAACAAAGGGAGGCGCGACATGGCTGGTGTGAAATAGGCGGTATGGCGGGGCGCTGCCGTCTCCCAAACGCATCATGGCCGGGTTGAACCCGGCCATGATGGGAAAGAGACGGAAATCAGCTCGAACGCAGCGAAGGAGCGCCTAGAGCGAGCGGTCCAGCCGGCTGGCCTGATATTTGGCGCGCCATTTCGGGCCAGGCCCGCGCATGTAATGCAGCTCGGGGCGATAGGGGTTGCCCGCGACGCGGATCAGCGTCTGCCATTTGGTGGCGACGAAGCTCAGGGGCTGGCGGAACAGGCTCAAGGAAGCGAGCAACATGGTATCACCTCAATGCGGCTTGCCGAGCATGGCGGTGAAGGGGAGATCGAAAATCTCCTCACCGTCGTCATCGCTGACATGGATCACCCAATCGCGCCAGTCCTCGGCACCGGGCGTCTGGATCATCGAGTTCATGATCTGGGTGGCGCGGTCGCGCGCCTCGGTCAGATTGGCGACGGCGGCCCCGTAGTGGTCGATCAGCGTGCCCTCGGTGTTGGAGCAGTGAAAATAGACCTGGACCATGAGCGCCTCCTGTAGAAAGCGATTGGGACGGCAAATCGATACCACCCCAAGCCTTCGCGAAACATTCGGGTCGAGCCCGGTAAGGGAATTTACGGAGATTGGTCGGCACCAAGGTCGTTACAGGTTTAATCACAGGCGAGTGATGACTGGACGGCGCCGAGGCGGCATGGAACAACGTCCGCGGGAAGGTCGGGGGCGACCGTGAATCAGTTCACATTCGAGATCGGACGGCGAAATCTGCGCTTGCTTGCAGGGGTCTTGACCGCCGCGCTGCTCGGCTTAGCGCCGGCATCGTCCGAGCCGGTCAGGAAAAGTGGCTATGCGATCGGCACCGAATCCTGCGGCAGCGGCGATCTCGCCTTCCCCAGAATCGAGATCGACATGAAGGCGGGATTCTGCGCCGGCCTCGTCGCCAGCGAACAGGACCGCCTCAAATTCCCGCGCTCGATCGTCCAGGTGCCCGGTCATGACCTGTTCGTCGTCGCCGACATGGGCGGCTGGGGTCATGCCGACGGGCGGCTGCTGCTGCTCGATCCGCATGCGCCCCACGGGCAACGCTTCAAAGAGCTGCTGACGGGGCTCGAATATCCGTTCGGCCTCGTGATCGGTCCCGACAAAAAGCTCTATGCCTCGACCGCGGAGACGATCTTCCGTTTCGATCCGCTCGCCGACAATCCACGGAGCACGGTCGAGACCATCATCCGTCACATGCCCGGCCGCCGAATCACTTTGCCGGACGGCACGAGGCTGGACGAGAGCGCGCATCCGCTGAAGCAATTCGTGCTCGATCGGAATGGACGGCTGTTCGTCAATGTCGGCGCGCACAGCGACGACTGCATCACGCCGGCGCCGATCACCAGGCCCTGCGCTGCGGCCGAAGGCGGCTCCGCGATGGCTGCGATCTGGCTGTTCACGCCGCCACCAGGCGGCGTCTTCCCGGCATTGAAGCCTGGCGATCCCGACCCGCCGCACACCGTCTATGCGCGCGGTCTGCGCAACTCGATGGCGCTGGCGCTGCATCCGAACTTTCCGGATGCCGGCTACGCCTTCCTGCAGGGCGAGAACGGGCGCGATCTGCCCGACATCTTCAAGCCGAACGAGGAGATCAACGCGATCGAGCAGGGCAGGCACTACGGCTGGCCGTATTGCTACGATCTGTCGACGCCGAGTCCCGAATTCAGGCTCGTGCTGCAATCCGGGGTCTACAAGTCGCTCTGCACGGCCAACGCGCTCTATAAGCCGCCGCTCTCGCTGCTGCCGCCGCATGGTGCACCGCTCGCGATGCTCTACTACCACGGCGGCAAATTTCCGGAGCTTGAGGGCAAGCTGCTGGTGGGCCTGCACGGCTATCGCCCGACCGGCAGCCGCTTGCTCGTCTATGATGTCGACGATCACGGCTTCCCCAAACCTGCCCCGGCACCGGTGCGCTATCACGTCAGTTGCGCGGCTGACCCGACCCGCAGTTTCCAAACCGAGGCCGGCGAGGTCGCCGCCGCGCCGTTCGAGGAGCTGATCGCCGGCTGGCACCGCGTCAACGGCGCGCGGCCGCAAGGTGCGCCCGTCGGCATGACGGTTGCGGAGGACGGCGCGATCTGGCTGGTGGAGGACAAGAACCGGACCGTGATCCGCGTCGATCGCGCCGCGGGTGAAGCGCCGGCGCCGCTGCCCTGCGACAGCCGCAGCCCGGCGATGATCGATCAGCTCGCGGCCTTGGTCGCCAGGGATGCACGGAACAGCGCCCGGCTGACCACGCTGCGCAAGGGCCTCGTCGAGAAGCATTGCGTCGGCTGCCACTCGGATTTCGGTCTGAAGGCGGGCCAATCGGAGGCAGAGCAGGACGGCGCCGTGCTCCGTTTCATGCTGTCGCAGGATGGCTGGATCTATCCCGGCGATCCCGACGCCGGCAAGCTGCGCACGCGCCTGCGCGGCCTTGGCGCGGAGAAGCTGATGCCGCCGGGTGGCGAGAGCCTGCCGAAGACCGAGCCTGGCTACAAGCGTCTGCTGGATGCGGCGGATCTGCTCGTCGCGAAGATGGTTCCGGGCACGCGGATGCGGATCAAAGCCGGTCCGCCGCAGCGCAAGTTCTATGACAAGTCCGACAAGGAATGCGGCGAAATACCGGCCGCCAAGGTCGTTGTCGTGACACAAAGGAGCGCTGTAGACAGACCCGGCTTCAGCCGATTCTTTCGGCCGGCCGATCCCTATCTGAATGGCGAGTGCTCCGACGGCGATGGCTATTACATCCGGCAGGAATTTCTGGTGCCTGTGCAGTAGCATCCTCTTCGTCGTCGCCACGGCCCCCGCCCAGGCCGAGACCAGGCTGTTCGAAAGCGTGCAGGTGACGCCCGCCGGCGAATATACGTTCGGCATCGAAGGGCCCGCCGCCGACCTCGACGGCAACCTCTTCGTGGTCAATCTCGGCAAGCCCGGCACCATCGGCAGGCTGCCGGCGGGCGGCGCGGCGTCGGAGCCATTCACGGTGCTTCCCGAAGGCAGTGTCGGCAATGCCATCCGCTTTGCACGCGACGGCACCATGTTCATTGCCGATTACAAGAAGCACAACATCTTCGCGATCCCGAAGGGCGCGACCGAGCCCACCGTCTGGTTTCATTCCGACGAGATGAATCAGCCCAACGACATCACCATCGCGCGCGACGGCACGATCTATGCGAGCGATCCGAACTGGAAAGGCAGGGAAGGTCATATTTGGCGCATCGCGAAGCGAGCCGACGGGACGGTGCGGGGGCAGGTGATGCCGGCGCCGCGCGCGATGGGCACCACCAACGGCATCGATCTCAGCCCGGACGGCAAGACGCTCTATGTGGGCGAATCCAGCAGCGGCCAGATCTGGTCCTATGCGATCAGCGGCAACGAGCTCACTGGCGCAAGGCTCGTGAAGTCGTTTCAGCCCGACACCGTCGACGGCCTGCGCACCGACGTCGCCGGCCGCCTCTATGTCGCGCGCATTCTCAAAGGCACGATCGCGCTGATGAAGCCCAATGGCGCGGTCGAGCGGGAGATCGCGCTTCGGGCCAAGGAGCCGACCAACCTCGCCTTCGGCGGCGGTGACGGCAAGACTGTCTTCGTCACCCAGCGCCAGGGTGGCTTCATCGAATCCTTCCGCACCGACCAGCCGGGGCGCGAGCACTGCCTCCAGCGCGGGCGCTGCTAGAGCATGATCTGCTTCCGATGCAGAGCCGCGCGCACGGATGCGGCATTCTTGCTTGCATCTCGCGGCCGCGGAGATCAAGACTTTCGTGGCACGTCAAGCGAACCTGCGACCACGGAAGGCGGTTATCTCTCGAATATCCTCGGCGCGAATTTGACTTCCGTGCTGGCCGGATTCGAAGAGGCGCGGTGATGCGCGTTCTTCGTTTCTCCCCGTAAGAACGGGGAGAGGGAGGAGAAATGCGGCCCCGGAGCGTCGATCGGCCCACCTCAATGCTTGAACAAGATCTGCTCCAGCAGATCGATCCGCCTGATCCGGATGGAGCTGCCGTCGATGGCGATGATGCGGCGGTTTTGGAAGCGCTTCATCATCATCGTCACCCATTGCCGGGTCGAGCCGACCATGGCCGCGATCTGGTCATGAGTGATCTTGCGGTTGATGACGATGGTGTCGCCGTCGGCCACACCGTGCAGCTCTGACAGCGTGAGCAGGAACTGCGCCAGCCGCTCGATCACCGAGCGCGTGCCGAGGATCTGCGCCATCGAGGAATAGCACTTGCCCTTGGCGATGAGGCCGTCGATCAGCGCCAGCGCGAAGCTCGGCATGCCCTTGAGCAGCTTCTCGAGCGCGGGACCGGAGAGTGCCGTCATCTCGCACGCCTCGATGGCGATGCCGGACCACATGTGAATGCCGCCACCGGAAATCTCCGGACCGCCGATGAAATGTCCCGGCGTCCAGTAGGCGAGCGTGATCTCGCGGCCCGACGGCGCCGTGTAGTAGACCCGAACCTGCCCGCGGCGAATGATGAAGATGCCTTCGTGGCCGTCGCCCTGGCTGAACACCATCTCGCCCTGCGGCACAGTGACGGTGCGCCCGGCCGCATGCACGCGGGCCTGCTCGAATGTGGACAGGCGATCGAGGAAATGCGCCCCCGCGTTGAGCCCGTCGATCGTCTCGCTCATGAACAGTGCCGAGCTCGCGGTCTTCGCGCGCGTGTCGCGGGTTCGACGCGCGGTCTCGCGGGCGGGCCAGTCGAACGTAACGCCCGGCCGATCAACAAAAGCGCCAGGCTCTGTCGCGGCAGCTTCCTTGAGAATGGTCATCGCAATCCGTCAGCTCTCAGATGTCTCGCGAATAGGTAAGAGCGGCGGTGGTGCGATGTCCATCTCTTTGCGATCGTTCCAAATCACTTAGCAAAGCTTGATATGTGCGGCGATCGACGGCGGAATGATTCCTCTGTCGGGAACGCGGTCCTGAGAAAATCATTCACGCCATCGCGCGCGGGATTCACGATGCGCGCAGTTCACGATGGCGATGCAAGTAATTGCTTCAAGCGGTTCGCCGCGACTTCGATAGTGCAGGCTGGCATTGTCGCCGGCATCGCCGGTCTCCGAGGACAGTTCGATGATCGATTTCAGCTCTTTGAGAATGAGTGCGGCCATCTTGGCTTTGACAATCGCGATGTTCGGACCGTCACAGGCGGAGACCATCCGCGTGGCGATCGGAACGCAGGATACGACCATCAACTGCGCGACCGGCGGGCTGCTTATCCGCGAGCTCAAACTGCTGGAGCAGTTCCTGCCTCGCGACGGCAAGTACAAGGACGTCACCTACGACATCCAGTGGAAGAACTTTACCAGCGGCGCACCGCTCACCAACGAGATGGTCGCGGGCAAGCTCGACTTCGGAGCGATGGCGGATTTTCCGGGTTCGCTCAACGGCGTTGCGTTCCAGAAGGCAGGACGCCGCAGCCTGTTCATCAGCGTCTTGTCCGGTAGCACCAAGGGCAGCGGTAACGGCATCGTGGTGCCCTCGAATTCGCCGGTGCAGTCGCTCAGCGAGCTCAAGGGCAAGACAATCTCCGTTCCCTTTGCCTCGACCTCGCACGGCATGCTGCTCCGTGCCATCGAAGCCAAGGGCTGGAACCCCGAGACCGACGTCAATATCATCACGCAGGCGCCCGAGATTGCGGGACCTGCCTTGCAGGCCGGCAAGATCGAGGCGCATGCGGACTTCGTCCCGTTCGCGGAGCTGTTCCCGTGGCGCGGCTTTGCGCGCAAGATCTTCGACGGTGCACAGGCAAATGCTCCGACATTCCACGGTGGGCTGGTCGATGCCGAGTATGCCGAAAAATATCCGGAAATCGTCGTCGCCTATTTGCGCGCCGCGCTCGAAGCGGATCGCCTGATCGCGGAGGAGCCCGAGAAATACAGCGAGCTGATCGCGAAGGTGACGGGCATCGAGGCCGAGGTCGACTACCTCTTTCACGGCCCGCTCGGCCTTCAGACCCGCGACGTGACTTGGAAGGCGGAATACCGGCAGGCGGTCGCGACCTCGATCAAGACGCTGAAGCTGCTCAAGCGCGCCGACAGCGATCTCGACATCAACCAGTTCGTCACAGACAAGTTCATCCGCATCGCGGCCGCGCAGGCGGGCCGTGACTATGACGCGGAGCTGAAGAACTATGCGCAGCTCCCGCTCAGGGCCAAAGATGCAGTGACGGGAGCCGAAATCACCGACTTCAGTCGTGTCGCGCAGATCTGGGTCCGGGACGAGGCTCATGTGCGTCACTACGCCTCGCCCGAGAACGCGCTCAAGGCGCTGGCCGGCATCGAGAAGGACGGCAAGACCATCCGCGTCGTCTATGCCCAGGACCGCGAGAGCGGCATCAAGCTGTTCGCAAACCAAGCCTGGTTCGTGCGGTCGTGGAGCGGCGAGCTGAGCGCGTTCCTGCTCAAGGATGCGGCCTAGCGCTGGTCGAAGCAACATGGCGGTGCGGTGCTCGACTTCGCGGCCGCGCGCGAGTCGCTCGTTGCGAGCCGGTGAGGCCATGACCGCCGCTATCCAGGCGCGGCCTGCGGCCATCCGCTGGGTGGTCCGCGGCCTTTCGATTCTCGCCTGCATCGCGCTGTGGCAGGTCGCGTCCGCGACGCATCTCAATCTCGGGATCGTCACCTTCCGCAACGTGCCGCCGCCGCTCGAGGTCGTGCAATCCGCACTCGCTTTGTTTCGGTCGCCGAAACTGGTGCCCCATATCACCAGCAGCCTCTGGCGCGTGTTCGCAGGTTACGGAGCGGCGGTGGTGCTCGGTGTGATCTTCGGTTTCGCGATCGGCCGGTCGCGCGCCACGACCGACCTCTTGCTGCCGCCGCTCGAATTGCTGCGGCCGATTCCGGCGGTGGCGTGGATTCCGCTGTCGATCCTGATCTTCCCGTCGTCCGAACTGTCGATGATCTACATCACCTTCATCGGCGCCTTGTTTCCGATCGTGCTGAACACCGTCCATGGCGTTGCGAATGTCGACCGTCGGCTTCTCGCCTCCGCCCGCAGCCTCGGTGCGGGGGAGCTCGCGATCCTGCGAGAGGTCGTGCTGCCGGACGCCGCGCCCAGCATCGTCACGGGCCTTGCGATCGGTATGGGTACCTCGTGGTTCTGTCTCGTCACCGCGGAGATGATCTCGGGTCAGTTCGGCATCGGCTACTACACCTGGGAAGCCTACACGCTCCAGAACTACGCCGACATCATCGTCGGTATGCTGGTCATCGGCCTGCTCGGCATGGGCTCCAGCTGGCTGCTGACGACCGCCGGCCGGCTTCTGATGCCCTGGCGCAGCCCGAAGGTGGCGCGATGAACATCCGGGTGGCGGATATCGGCACCAAGAGCGTCGGTCGCATCGACATCGCCGGCGTCTCGATTGCGCTCGGCTTCGGCGCCGAGGCAATCGAGGCCGTGAGCGGCCTCGATTTCTCCATTGCGCCGGGCGAGTTCGTCTGCATTCTCGGTCCCTCCGGCTGCGGCAAGTCCACGCTGCTCGGCGCGCTGGCCGGGCATCTGCCGGTCACGGCGGGGCAGCTGACCGTCGACGGGCAGCCGATCCAGGGGCCGAGCCCGGACCGGGGTATGGTGTTCCAGCAGCACACGCTGTTTCCCTGGAAGCGGGTGCGCGACAATGTCGCCTTCGGCCCGAAGATGCGTGGCCTTTCGAAGAAGGAACGCGACCGTGCCGCCGACGCCATCATCAAGCTGGTCGGCCTTTCCGGCTTCGAGACGTTTTACCCTGCGCAATTGTCGGGCGGCATGCAGCAACGCGTCGAGATCGCGCGGGTCCTGATCAACCAGCCGCGGGTGCTGCTGATGGACGAACCCTTCAGCGCGCTCGATGCGCAGACGCGCGGCATGATGCAGGCGGTGCTGCTCGACATCTGGAGCAAAATCCCGACGACCACGGTCTTCGTCACCCACGACATCGACGAGGCCCTCTTCCTCGCCGATCGCATCGTCGTGATGAGCGCAAGACCCGGCCGTGTCATCGAGGACGTCGTCCTGACCTTCGCACGGCCGCGCAGCCACGATCTCGTGACCGAACCCGAGTTCGTGCGGCTGAAGCGGCATGTCATGCAGCTGCTGCGCCGGCCGGAAGGCTCCGAGCCGCTGGCGCGACTGAGCCCGCTCGGCGTGCGGTCCTAAAGCGCGATGAGATTTGGATGAATCGTCATCGCGCTTTAGCTTGTTGTTTGCGCATGATCTTTCCGGAAAACCGCTTCGCACTTTTCCGGATCATGCTTTAGAGCATCCCGCTCGCAGCGAGCGCCTTGCAAACGTGCTGCATCTCGGCTTCGTCCGCTACCATGTCGAGCATAACAGTGGTCAGGCCCTTCGCCGCAAATTCCTTCAGCTTTGCACCGATCTCCTCGTAGCTGCCGACGAGATAGGGGCAGTCGGCCTGGAAGGTGAGGAACGGCAGCAGCCAATAGCCGTTATCGTGAAGCTCACCACTTTGCTCCTCGTAGAGCCGCCGCTTCCACACGGAATCGCTGCTCTCCACGGTGAGCGCGAGCAGTTCGCGATCATCGACACTGTCGCGAAAGCGCGCCCTTGCCGCCTGTCGTGCCTCCTCGCGTCCCGCGCGCGCGAAAATGCCGAAGTTCATCCCAGCCGCGTCGAGGCCGCGATCGAGATCGGGCGGCAGCATCTGCATCTTGATGCAGCCGGTCTCCTTGGCCACGCGCTGCGCCGCGTCCGACTGGCCGGCGATCAAGAATTCCGGCATAAGCTCCGCGGGCAGGCGCGGGCGAAGTTGCAGATTGCGGGCGCGATAGAATTGCCCATCGAAATTCACCGGCCGCGGGCTTGCCAGCAACTGGCGCATCAGCGCGACGAATTCACCGAGCCGAACGTAGCGATCGGCATGCGACTGGTCGTCGCCGAGGCCCTGCAGGTCGCTGACCGCCGTCCCCGTGATCATGTTGAGATAGACCTTGCGGCGGTAGAGCTGTGCGAAGGACGAGACGAATTTCGCCGCCGTGAACGGGTGCATGTAGACCGGATTGACGGCGATCAACGGCGAAGATCGCGTCGTCTCTGCCATGATGTGCTGGGCCATCGCCCAGGGTTCGACGAACACGTCGTTGCCTTCGAACAGCAGGATGCCTTCGAAGCCGTTGCGGCCGGCGAACTGCGCCACCCGCATCAGCTCGCCGACATGAGTCTTGGGATCGCGGTTGCGTGAAATCGCGGCAAAGACGCGCAGCCGCGACGGCGTCATTCGGCCGTTTCCTGGAGCGGCCAGGCATGGCGGCTGATGGGAAGGCCGCCATCAGCACGGGAGCCATCGGCGATCGCGAGGCGGTGCGAGGGCGATGGCGAGCACAGCGAGAAGCGCCAGCCGTCCGGATCGTCGGCAATGCCGGGCTTGAAGCTGATCTCGATGGCCTCGCGCGACACCTGCATCGCGAAGGCATCGAGCGGCAAATTGAGCCCGAAGCCTCTGGCCTTCAGATAGGCCTCCTTGAGCGTCCAATAGTCGAAGAAGCGCTCGATCGCCGCCGGCTCCGGCAGTCCGAGCAGCGTTTCGACCTCCTCCGGTGCAAAGAAGCGATGCGCGGTAGAAAGCGGCGCGACACGCCGCGACACGGTTTCGACGTCGATCCCGACGGCCTCATGCCGCGACACCACGCAGGCGACGCAGCCGTCGGCATGTGACAGGCTGAAATGCAGCGCTGTCGAGGTGACGGGCGCTGCGACGAAGGGGCGCCCATAACGGCCCGCGCCAAACGACCAGTCGGAGGGCGCGACGTTGGAGGCGACCTGCGACAGCGCCAGGCGCAGCATGGCATGCGCGAAGATGTATTGCCGCCGATGCCGCTCGAACATGAAGCGATCGGCCCGGGCCCGTTCGTCGATCGAGAGCAGGCGTCGGCACGCCTCGACTGCGCCCGGCGCGTCAATGGTCTCGATCAGCCCGACAAAGAGTTCGATTCTGTCGTCTGCCATCAATTGGGCCCATGGCGTCAGGCGAGGTCAAGGCCCCGGTCCTGACGGAAGAGTCAGCTGAGCAAGAATCCACGAAGAGGACCTTTCCTAACGGCCCACCCAGGCGAATTCTTGTCGATTTGCAGACCGGTTTACAGGCGCAAGCTTGTCCGAGACCCCAACTCGATAAGCGAGCGGCCCAATTTGAAAACCGGAGGCCGAAAAATGAAGCCTGAAGATTCGTGCGGCGTCCCTGCCGACTAGTCTTACTTTTTCTTCTTCTTGGCCTTCTTCGCCGCGCCCAGCATCGAAAGGCTGGCGTCGACGTCCTTCAGCGCGGACTGGAGCCTCTTCTTCTCTTCAGTCAGCAACTTCTGCAGGGCCTTGCGATCCTTGTCGCTCAGCGAGGTGCCCTTGGTAAATTTGATGAAACCCATAAACACTCCCCCGGTTGAAAATAATCGTCCAAATCAAAACGCGGGAATAATCTTGCGCGGTGACGCCAAATAATCAAGACGCAACTTGATCATTCGCAGCTTTGGCGCGTGAATCCGTACTCGTCCGGATGTAACGCGCTTAAGGCCGCCCTGCGCGCGAGTAACCGGCCGAGCGGCGCATTGGGTTGGGCGACCGCCGCCGTCAGCAGCGCGACGAGATCCTCCATCCACTCGCCGACCATTCGGCCCTCGAGCAACTCGCGCTTGTAATTGCACGAGCCTGTGATGCCGGTCGGGCGCTCCTTGAGCATCAGCGACAGCCAGGTCTGGTCGATCGGCAGCACCGGCTGGCCCTCGCGCGCGACGTTGCCGATCGATGCTGTCGCGAGATCCGGAAGATCGAGCGGCTGGCGCAGCGGATTCTGCAGCGTGAAATAGACCTGGAGCAGCGAGGCCGGATCGATCCCCTCGCGCTCCAGATGATCGGCCAGGATATTGAACGGCAGCTCCTGCCGCGCATGCGCGTCGAGCACGCTCTGGCGAATCCGCGCCAAGGCCTGCGCGAACGACAGATCCGGCGTGATCGTCGTGCGGACGATCACCGTGTTCTCGAACGGGCCGATGATTCGGTCGGTGTCCGGCTGGGCACGATTGGCCATGGCGGTCGCGACCACGATGTCGGTGCGGCCGGTCCGGGCCAGCAGCAGGGCCTTGAGACCTGTGAGCAGGCACATGAACAGCGTGCAATTGTGCCGGCCGGCGAACGCCGTGAGCCGGCCGATCAGCTCACGCTCGAGGTTGATCGGATGGTGCCCTGTGGATGGGCCCGGCCTTGATTCGCGGTCAAAAAGGAGACCCGCTCCGCGTAAATTCTCCGTCCAGTCGGCAGCCTGGCGGCGTGCGGCGTCGGTGTCGCACCACCAGCGCTGCCAGCGTGCGACGGCCGAAAAGGCCGGCGGGGGGCTCTTTAGCGGCACCGACGGATATCCGGCCAGCGCCGCATAGCGGCTCGACAATTCCTCGAACAGCACGCCGATGGACCAGCCGTCGACAACGGCGTGATGCAGCGTCAGCAGCAGCACGTGATCGTCGTCGTGGAGCCGCAACAAGCGGGCGCGCAACAGCGGCGCACGCGTGATGTCGATCGGGACGTAGGTCTCCCGCTGGATCAGGAGATTGATCTTCCTGAGCTCCAGGGCCTTGCGCCGCTTGTTGTTATGAGGATGACCGTCGCCGATCGTCTCGACCGTCATGATTCGGCCGAGGGTGCGCAGCGCGGCGATGCGGCTTTCGGGCGCCTCGCCGTTCCAGCCGAACGCCGTCCGCAGCGATTCGTGCCGGCGCACGACGTCATCGATCGCCTGCGCCAGGGCGGCCGGATCGAGCGGGCCCTGGAGACGGAAGGCGAAGGGCAGGTTGAACAGCGGTAGCCCCGGCAGATTCCGCTCGATCCGCAGCATCTGGTCCTGCGCGATGGAAAGAACGGGAGGCCCGCTTGCAGCTAATCGCGGCACGCTTGCGGCAGGCTTGTGCGGCTTCGCCGCCACGGCCTCGTCGACCCGCCGAGCCAACTCTTCGATCGTCGGCGCCTCGAAGATGGTCTTGATCGGCAGCGACGCGCCGAGCGCGCGGGCAATGCGCGCCATCGCCTGGCCAGCCAGCAGCGAATGGCCACCGAGGTCGAAGAAATTGTCGGTGACACCGAGGTCTTCGACCTTCAGCAAGTCGATCCAGATGTCGGAGAGCACCTTTTCGGTGAAGCGCCGCGCCGCCACGGGCAAGTCCGGCCCGGACGTTTCCGGCTGAGCGGGCGCCAGCAGCGCGGAGCGGTCGATTTTTCCATGGGCGTTGAGCGGCACCCGATCCAGGAACAGGAAGGCGGACGGGATGGCGTGGGCCGGCAGCCTGCCTTTCAGGAACTCGCGCAGCTCGCTGGCGCTGCTCCGGCTACCGGGCTCGGCGACGATATGGGCGATCAGCCTGATATCGCCGCTCGCCTCCCGGCGCGGCTCGACGATGCCGGCGCGCACGTTTGGATGCTCGGCCAGCGCGTTCTCGATCTCCTTGAGCTCGATACGGTAGCCGCGGACCTTGACCTGATGGTCGGCGCGGCCGAGGCATTCGATCGTCCCGTCGGCGCGGCGGCGGGCAAGATCACCCGTCCGGTAGAGCCGGCCGCCGGCCTGGCGCGCGAACGGATCCGGCAGAAAGCGCTGCCGGCTTTGCGCGGGGTCATTGACGTAGCCGCGGCCGACTCCGGCGCCGCCGATGCAGAGCTCGCCGGTCACGCCGATCGGTTGCGGCTGAAGGCTTGCGTCGAGCACGTAGAGCTGGGTGTTCGGCAGCGGCGCGCCGATCGGAACGTTGGTCGCCGCGATCGCCGGCGCCTTGGTCAGGCGATGCAGGGAGACGTCGTCGGAGCATTCCGATGCACCATAGGCATTGATCAGCGGCACTCTCGGACAGCGCGCGAACCAGGCGCGGCAGAGATCAACGGGCAACGGCTCTCCGGTCGAGATCAGCAGCCGCAACCTTGCGAAGGCGCGCTGCACCTGCACCTCGTCCATGCGATCGAGAATGATGCGCAGCAGCGAAGGCACGATCTCGAGCACCGTGATGCCCTCGCGCTCGATCTCCCGCGCCAGCAGGATCGCGTCCTGCACGATCGCGTTGCCGCAGACATGGACGCGCGCGCCCACCATGGGCCCGGCGAGGAACTGCCAGACCGAGATGACGAAGCTCTGCGGTGCGGTCTGCGCGATCACGTCCCTGGCGGAGAGGCCGAGCTCGGAGATGAGTGAGGCCAGATGGTTCGACAGGCCGTGCTGCTCGACCATGACGCCCTTCGGCGCACCGGAGGAGCCGGACGTATAGACGAGATAGGCGAGGCTGGAGGCGGCGCGCCGCAGCGTGCGCGCCGGCTTGCTTGTCCCTGGTGCGATCACGTCTTCGAGCTCGGCCACCTGGATGCGCTCGACCAGCGGCTCGAGCAGGGTCTCGACCATGGCGGACTGGGCCCGCCGCGTCAGCAGCACGCGGGCGCAGCTCGATCCGAGGATCGTCGTGAGCCTTGCCGGCGGCTGGTCAGGATCGAGATTGAGGAACGCCGCGCCGACGCGCTGCACTGCGATCATTGCGGCCAGCAGGTCGGGCCCGCGCTCCGCGAGCAAGGCGACGACGCTCTCGGCGCCGACCCCCTCGCGGGCGAGCCAGCGTGCGGCCGCCTGGCTGCGGCGCGCGAGTTCGCGATAGCTCACCGACGCGCGGCCGTCCGACACCGCAACGGCGTTCGGTGTCTTCTTCGCCTGGCGGTCGAAGCATTCGCTCAAATTGCCGCGTGTGGTGAAATTGACCGGCATGCCCCGGCCTTTCGCCAGCAGCCGACGGCGTTCGGCCTCGGTCAGGAGCGGCAGGCGCGAGATCCGCTGCTCCGGATTGGCGACGACGGCTTTGAGCAGGGTCTTGAACTGGGCGGCCATGCCTTCGATCGTCGCGGTGTCGAACAGATCGGTGGCGTATTCGAAGAAGCCGGCGAAACGGCCGTCGGCCTCGACCAGCTCGAGCGTGATGTCGAAACGCGCCACCTTCGGGTCCACCTCCAGCCGCCGGGTCGACAGCCCCCGGAAGCGTGCCGCCTCGATCGAGGCGTTCTGGAGGATGAACATGATCCGGAACAGCGGATTGCCGTCGCTCCTCCGTGCGATCTGCAGCGCGCGCAGCACCTCCTCGATCGGGAGGTCCTGGTTGCGGTAGGCGTCCAGCGTGACCTGCCGCACCCGCCGCAATATCTCGCCGAAGCTCGGATCGCCGCTAAAATCGTTGCGCAGGACCAGAGTGTTGGCGAACAGCCCGATCAGGCGCTCGCTCTCGATCTGGTTGCGGTTGGCGATCAGCGAGCCGGTGGCGACATCCTCATGCGAGGTATGGCGGAACAACAGGCACTGGAAGACGGCGAGCAGCGCCATGAACGGCGTGACGCCCTGGTTCTGGCTCAGCGCGCGCAGCTGGCTCGACAGCGTTTTGGAGAATTCGAGATAGTGGCGCGCGCCGTGACCGCTCCAGACCTGCGGCCGTGGTCGGTCCGTCCGTAGCGGTAGCGTGGTGACGCCGTCGAGCTGCGCCCTCCAATACTCGAGCTGCTCCTTCGCCGCCGGCGTCCGCGCCCAGCTCTGCTGCCAGAGCGCGAAGTCGCGATACTGGAAGGCAGGCGCAGATAGTGCGGCGGGGTGCTTCTTGCGCGCCGCTGCGTAATGGATGGCGAGCTCTTCCCAGAACAGCCGCTGTGACCAGCCGTCGGTGACGAGGTGATGGACATTGACCACCAGCGCATGGCTGTTCTTGTCGAACGACAGCAGTGCGAGTTTCAGCGGTGGCTCGCGGGCAAGGTCGAACGGATGTTGCGCGAGCTTGAAGGCCTCGCGCCGAACAATTGCGGGCCGCTTCTCTGCAGGGCAGGGCTTCAGCTTGATGCGCTCGACCCGCGGCGGTGATGACAGCACAAGCTGTACCGGCTCGCCCTGGCGTTCGACGAAGACCGAGCGCAGCGCCTCATGGCGCGAGCAGACCGCAGCGAGGCTCGCAGAAAGCGCGGCGACGTCGACCGCGCCGTCGAGGAGTGCGACTTCGACGACATTGTAATTGTAGCGGGTCGGGTCGAGCCGCGAGAGCAGATACATCCGCTGCTGCTGGAACGACAGCGGCGCATCCGGATCCTCGTCGTGGCGCCAGGCGGGCAGCGCCGTCGCGCGCCGGCTTGCGGCGGTCTCGATCCGGTTCGCAAGCGCCGTGACCGTGGAGCAATCGAAGATGTCCTCGAACGAGAAGTCGACATGGTAGCGTTCGCGCAGGCGCGAGCGCATCTGAGTCACCGCGAGCGAGTCCGCACCGAGCGCGAAGACGTCCTGGTCGACGCCGACCTGCGGCAGCTCCAGGAGGCCGGCCCAGATCTCCGCGAGCTGCGTCTCCAGCGCGTTGCGCGGCAGTCGCGTCTCGCCGGCATCCGCCGTCTCCGCGATCAAGCCGGCTAGCGCATTGCGCTTGACCTTGCCGCTGGCACCTTTCGGCAGTGCCGGCACGCTGCGGATCAGGCTGGGTATCTTGTAGGCGGCAAGCCGTTTTCGTGCGAACTGGCGCAACTGGTCGGAGGTTGCCTCGGAATTCGGCCGCAACACCACGACGGCGGCGACGTTCTCGCCGAGCTTTTCGTGTGGAACGGCGAACACCCCGGCCTCCAGCACCGCGGGATGGCTGAGCAGGACCTCTTCCACCTCCAGCGGCGAGATCTTCTGACCGCCGCGGTTGATGACGTCCTTGATGCGGCCGACGATGAAGAGATAGCCATCGGCATCGAGATAACCGAGATCGCCGGTCCGGAACCAGCCGTTGCGGAACGCCGCCTGCGTCGCCGCATCGTCATTGTAGTAGCCGCGGCTCATGTTCGGACCGCGCAGCATGATCTCGCCGTGCGCGCCGCTCGCGAGCGTGCGGCCCCTCTCGTCCATGATCGCGATCTCCGGGCCGGCGGCGCGGCCGACCGATCCGACCTTGCGCAGCTCGAACGGGTTGGCCGCGATCTGCGAGGCAGCTTCCGTCATTCCGTAGGTCTCGAGTACGGGAACGCCGAACGTCGCCTCCAGCCCTTGGAGAATCGGAGGCGCGAGGGAGGCCGAGGCCGAGCGGATCACGCGCAGCGACGACGGTCGGGCGCGGTCCGGGTTCGCTTCCGCCGCGGTCAAGAGGGCGCGGTGAATGGTCGGCACCGCCGTGTACCAGGTCGGCTGCAGCTCCCGCATCCAGCCAAAGAAGGAGGATGCGTCGAAACCGTCGGTGCAGATCACGCTGGAGCCCGCGGCCAGCGCCGTGAGGAGACCGGAAATCAGGCCATGGGCATGAAACAAAGGGAGGACGTTGAGCAGGCGATCATGCGACGTGAGCGACAGCACATGGCCGGCATTGTAAGCGGACAGGCAGACATTGCGATGGGTCAGCGGCACCATCTTCGGCCGCGCCGCCGTGCCCGACGTCAACAGGATGAACGCATCGTCGTCGCCGCGCGCGGCACCGCTGGCATTCGCCGGCCCGATCGTCGGCGCGATGAACGCGCAGCCACCGAGATCGTCGATCGGCCCCGCCACGAAATCGATCACGGCGATATCGAGCGCCCTGGCGACGTCGCGGCTCGCAGAGTTCATGTCGGCCCGGGTCACGAGCGCCGTCAATTTCAATTCGCTGAAATAGCGCTGCAGCTCGTCCGCGGTCAGGTCGGGATTGACCGGGACGCAGGCGCAGGTCGAGGCGACCGCGATCAACGCCAGTGCACTGTCGGCGCCGCGCGGCAGTGCAACCGCGATGCGGCCTGCGGGGCCGATGCCGAGCTCACGCAAGCTACGGACCAGTTGCCGGACTGATCCGTCCAGCGCGCCATAGCTGAGGACCGGCCGGCCGGGGGCGAGGAGTGCGGGCGCCGCCGGTGTCTTGCGGGCGTAAAATTCGAGAAGGCCGCTGATATGCGCGAATATCTGCGTTTCGGCCGTCGTACCGGCTGATCCTTCTTCCGCTCCGGATGCAATGTCCGACAACGCCATTCCCTTTTGATCCGATTAGGCTATTCTTCCAACAAGCTAGGGAACGCGTCCAGTCCGAGGTGAAGTTTGGGTCCAAAATCTGTGGTTGAGGGACCCTGAAGCCCTTCGACGGAGTGATGGTCGGGCAGAATCACCATGCTGGAGAATGAGCCGGACACGGGATCGGAAAGCGGGCTGAAGCGCTGGCTCGAGGGTATCGGCCTCGGGCACTACACCGATCTTTTCGCGCAGCACCGTCTCGATCTCGACGTCATGCGGGACCTGACCGAATCCGATCTGGTCGAGCTTGGATTGCCGCTCGGCGATCGCAAGCGGCTCCAGCGGGCGATGGCGGCGCTGTTTCATGCGGAAACGGCGAAGGCGCCAACCGCGGCGGTCCGTCCGCAAACACGCGCGGAGGTCGGTGCCGAACGCCGCCAGCTCACCACCATGTTCTGCGACATGGTGGATTCCACCTCGCTTTCCGCGCAGTTCGATCCGGAAGACGTCCGCGACATGATCGCGGGCTTTCGCGAAACCTGCGTCCGTGTGGTCAAACATTACGAGGGCTTTGCGGCCCGTTTCGTCGGCGACGGTATCCTGGTCTATTTCGGCTATCCGACCGCACATGAGGACGATGCTGAGCGTGCGGTGCGCGCCGGGCTCGAGATCGTGCGGGCGCTGTCGACGGCTCGCGCGGTCGAGCCGCGGGGCGCGCTCAGCCATTCACCCGCTGTCCGCATCGGGATTGCGACCGGCCTCGTCGTGGTCGGCGACCTCGTCGGGCAGGGCACCGAGGAGCGCGACTCCGCGGTCGGCGAAACCGTCAGTCTCGCGGCGCGGCTGCAAGCACTGGCGCCGCCCAATGGCGTCGTGATCTCCGCCTCGACGCAGTCGCTGCTGAAGGGGAAATTCGACTACCGCAATCTCGGTATCCATGCGCTCAAGGGCATCTCGGAGAAGGCGCAGGCCTGGCACGTGGTGCGCGCCACGCGGGTGGAGACCCGCTTCGCCGCCGCGATGGGCGCGCGGCTGACGCCGCTCGTCAACCGCGAGGAGGAGATTGCGCTGTTGATGGGCCGCTGGCAGCAGGCCAAGGACGGCGACGGCCAGGTCGTCGTCAAGTTCGGCGAGCCCGGCATCGGCAAGTCGCGCATCATCCAGGAAATCTTCGAGCGGATATCAGGCGACCGGCATGCGCAGGTCTCGTTCCAGTGCTCGCCCTACTACACCTCGACCGCATTCTATCCGTTCGTCGAGCAGCTCAAATTCTCCCTCGGCCTCGACCGCGAGGACGCTTCCGCGCTGTCGCTGGCGAGCCTGGAGAACGCGATCGCCGCCGCGCATGGCGACATCGAGCAGGTCGCGCCGCTGTTTGCCGCGCTGCTGTCTATACCGACCGGAGACCGGTATCCACCGCTCGACCTATCGCCGCAGCAGCAGAAGGATGCGACCGTCGCGGCGCTGGTGAACCATTTCCTCGGTCTCGCGCGCGAGATGCCGCTGGTGATCGCGTTCGAGGATCTGCACTGGATCGACCCGACCTCCCGCGAGGTGATCGACCTCCTGGTCGATCGGGTGCAGAACCGGGCGATCCTGGTCATCATCACCGCGCGCTCGGAATTCCAGCCGAGCTGGAATGCGCATTCGCACATCACCACCCTGGTCCTGAATCGCCTCAGCCGGCAGCTCCGCACGACGCTGGTCGAGCGTGTTGCGGGACGCGAACTGCCCAAGGAGGTCGTCGAGGAGATCATCGTCAAGACCGACGGCGTCCCGCTCTTCCTGGAAGAGCTGACCAAGACGGTTCTCGAATCCAACCTCCTGACCGAGCGGCACGGGCGCTATGTGTTGTCGGGACAGTGGCGGCAGCTCGCAATTCCGGCGACCCTGACTGATTCGCTGATGGCGCGGCTCGACCGGATGGGACCGTTCAAGCGGATCGCGCAGATCGGCGCCACGATCGGCCGCGAATTTTCCTATGAAACCCTGCACGCCGTCGCCAATACGCCGGCCGAGCAGATCGAGGCGGCGCTCAATCATCTGGAGGAGGCGGGACTGATCATGCGCCGCGGCCATCCGCCGGACGCGATCTACTCCTTCAAGCACGTGATGATCCAGAACGCCGCGCATGCGAGCCTGCTGCACAGCGAGCGGCGCAAGCTGCATTCCCGCATCGCCCAGGTGCTCGCCGAGATGTATCCGGAGAAGACCGAACGCGAACCGGAGCTGCTCGCCTATCACCTGACCGAATCCGGCCAGAGCGAGGGCGCCGCCAGCTTTTGGCTCAAGGCCGGCAAACAGGCGGCCAAGAGTGGCGCCAATCTGGAGGCGATCGGCCATCTGCGCCGCGGCCTCAGCGTCGTTCAGGCCAACGCGCGCATGCAGGGCGCGGACGAGATGGAGCTCGAGCTGCGGATCGCGCTCGGCAACGCGCTGATTGCCGCCAAAGGCTATGCGGTGCAGGAAGTCGAGGAAAACTACATCCGTGCGCTCGAGTTGGGTCGGCAGCTCGAGGACGACGAAAAGGCCTTTGCTGCGACCCGCGGGCTCTGGGTGTGCCATTTCATCCGTGCCGATCTCACGCGCGCGCACGATCTCAGCGTCGAGCTGATGAAGTTCGCCAAGCGCGCGCGGCTGAACGAGCGAGCGCAGCCGGCACAGCAGACCGGCTATTTGATCGAGGCTCACCGCGCGATCGCGATGACCATGCTCTATCGCGGCCGCTTCGCCGCCTCGCAGCATCATCTGCATCGCTGCATCAATCTCTACAGCCCCGATCTGCATTCCGATCTGATCGAGCGGCACGGCACCGATCCCGGCGTCGTTTCGCTGTCCTATCTCGGCTACCTCCTGTGGTTCCTCGGCCGGCCCGACGCGGCGCGCCAGCACAGCGAGCAGGCGATCGCGAATGCGGAGAAGATCCGTCACCCCTTCACCCTCGCCTTCGCACTCGTGTTCGGCGCGTATCTTTGCCAGCATTTGCGCGACGTCGAGGGCACGCGCGACCATGCCAACCGCGCCATGATCATTGCTACCGAGCACAATTTCCTGCACTGGAAGCAGCAGGCGGCGATCCTGCGCGGCTGGGCGCTGACGCAGCTTGGCGAGGCCGACGAAGGTCTCAGCCAGATGCGCTTCGGCCTCGACGAATACGAGGCGATGGATTCCTGGCTCGCCGGATGCTGGTTCCGCTGTCTGCTGGCGGAGGCCTATGCCAAGATCGGGATGCGCGATGCCGCCTTGCGCGCGCTCGATGGTGCGCTCGCGACGGCGAAACGGACCGGCGATCACTCCTACCTTGCCGAGGTCTATCGCCTGCAAGGCGAGATCACGCTGTCGGCTCACGACCCGGCCTCGGTACAGGAGGCCGAGGACCTGTTCGGCCTGTCGTTGGAGATCGCACGCAAGCAGGGTGCGCTGTCCTGGGAGCTTCGCACCGCCGTCAGTCTCGCGCGCCTGTCGCATGAAGCCGGCAAACGCGAGCACGCAAGTCTCCTGCTGGTGCCGATCGTGAACAAGTTCAGCGAGGGCTTTTACACCCCGGACCTGAAGAAGGCGATGCAGCTCGTCAACGAGCTCGGGGCGGGCGCGCCCATTCGCGAGCAGGCCGATCTGTGACATGAGCGATCTTGTCGCCGAGCGTGCCCGCTATGTGGAGTTGATTGCCAGGCGCGAGCGGATTTCCTCAAAGCGCCTGCTCGACGCGCTTGCCGCCGTTCCGCGAGAGGAGTTTCTGCCGAGGGGACCCTGGCGCATCAAGAGCGAGGCGGCGCGCAGCTATCGGCTGACGCCCAACGCAGATCCCGTTCATCTCTACGACAACGTACTGGTCGCGATCGACGCGCGCCGCAGGCTCGACACCGGCCTGCCGAGCCTGTGGGCGCATTTCATCGACATGCTCGACATCAGGGAGAAGGACCGTGTCGTGCAGATCGGCTGCGGACTGGGTTATTTCTCGGCCGTGCTGTCGATGATGGTCGGTCCAAAGGGCAGCGTACATGCGATCGAATGCGACGAGCGTCTCGCGGTGCGAGCGGCGAACTGCTTGCGCGGCTATGGTAACGTCAGGGTCGTCAACGGCGACGGATGCAAGGACGTCGGCAAGCCGGCCGACGTGATCATCGTGCATGCCGGCTTCCCGCACCCGCACCCACTCTGGCTTGAGGCGCTCCGTCCGCGCGGCCGCCTCCTGGTGCCGCTGACCCAGCGCGACCGCGAAGGTGCCGCCCTCAAGATCACGCGGAGGGCTAACGGCTTCGAGGCAGAGGCGATCCAGCAGATCCGGATCTTTCCCGGTCACGGCCGCGGTGTGAGCGCGCTCGACGACCGCGTCGCCGACTGGTGGCAGCGGGCCTCAGCCCTGGCACCGCTGCGCTTTCGCAGTCTCGCGCAGGGGCTGCCGTCGGATTAGTTAATGCTTCATTTCATTTTACCTTGATTCCGTTTGTGAGTTTCCAGCGGCTCCCGCCGTCGCTATGAGTGCGGTCTGATCGCCATTCGAGCGCGTTCCATGCATTCCGTTGCACTGCTGACTGCCAGCTACGCCAAGGATATCGAACGTTTTTCGCTGCTCAGCGAGAGCATCGACACTTGGCTGACGGGATACACGCGGCATTATGTTCTCGTCAACGATGAGGACGTGCCGCTGTTCGCGCGGTTCGCCTCCGACAAGCGGGTCATCGTCCCGGCCTCGCGCTATCTGCCGAAATGGCTGTTCGCGCTGCCGCCGGCGCTCCAGTTCATGAGCAAGCGCCGCGTCTGGCTGTCGCTGCTGTCGTCACCGGTGCACGGCTGGCACATCCAGCAGATCCTGAAGATCGCCGGCGTCCTCAATGCGCCGGAGCAGCGCGTCTGCATCCTGGATTCGGATAATCTGTTCTTCCGCGAATTCGACGTCGGCCAGTATGCCGGCGCCGAGCAGACGCCGCTGTTCGTCACGCGCGAGGCGATCGGCGCCGATCACCCGTTGCATGGCCTCTGGCTTCGCACCGTCGATCAGCTTCTCGGTATCAAGCAGCGCTCGTTCCCGGCGGACGATTATGTCGGCAACGCGCTGGTCTGGGACAAGGACACGGCCCGTGCGATGACCGACGCGATCAAGTCGGCGACGGGCTTGAGCTGGGCTCTGGCGCTGTGCCGGAAGAAAAAGTTCTCCGAATATCTGCTTTACGGCAACTTCGTCGCGACCTCGCCGGAACATCTGGCGAGACATCGGATCACCGAAGACAGCCTCGCAGTCTCGCACTGGGACGATACGCCCCTCGACCGCCCGGCCATCGAAGCGATGATGCGCACGGCCTCGCCCGAGCAGGTCGCGCTATGCATCCAGTCCTATTCGTCGACCTCGATCGACGACATCCGCGACGTGTTCCGTCTCTCCTCGCGCGATCGCCGAAGCCCGAGCCTGTCGCCCGAAGACATGGGAGACGCGGCCGCGTTCGAAGTGCCCAAGACGCGCTAAAGCATGATCCGGAAAAGTGCGAAGCGGTTTTCCGGAAAAATCATGCGTAAACAACAAGCTAAAGCGCGATGACGATTCATCCAAATCTCATCGCGCTTTAGTCTTCAAACGTCTTTGGTGAACTTGCTGATGACGTCCATGAACGGCTTCGGCTTGAACTCGCCGTCGAGCGGCAGCGGGCGGTTCGGCTGCTTGTCCGCGCGGGCGAAGGTGCCGTTGATCCAGCTGTAACGGTCCGAGAGGCCCCAGGTCAGGATCGAGCGCACCGGGCCGCTCGCGGAGACGGCGGTGAGCAGGTCGTCGACGCGCTTGGCCACGACGGCGTCGCGCTCCGCAGGACTTCCCGTCAGCTTCTGGTCGTCGACGTCGAGCTCGGTGATGAGCACATCGAGGCCCCAAGAGCGCAGCTCGGTGACGAATTCGGCGAGCCCGTGCGTGTCGATCTCGAGCTCGGCGTGCAGATGCGATTGCAGCCCAACCGCGTGGAGCGGAACGCCCTGATCGAGCAGGTCCATGATGAGGTTGCGATAAGCCGCCCGCTTGGCGACGAACGAGTCTTTCGCCGACTCGATGTCATATTCATTGATCGCGAGCTTGACGAAGGGGTCGGCCGCGGCCGCCGTACGGAACGCCAGGGGAATCCAGCGGCCGCCGAGATGCTGCGTCCAGAACGTGTCGCGCCTGTCTTTCGGGCTGCGGGGGTTATCCGGGATCGGCTCGTTGACGACGTCCCACGACGTCAGCTTGTCCTTGTAGTAGGAGACGACGGTACCGATGTGGTCGAGATAGGCCCGCTCGACGCCCTTGGTGTCCTTGATCCGCTTGGTCCAGTCCGGAATGTCGTGATACCAGGCCAGCGCGTGGCCGCGCATCGTCAGATCGTTGTCTCGCGCGAAATCCAGGATCGCGTCGGCGCGCTCGAAGGCGAACGTGTGGGCGTCCGGCCGCAGCATCGGCCATTTCAGCTCGAGCACCGGCACCACCTGCGTGCAATAGGTGCTGATGGCGTCACCGAGCCGCGGGCAGGCTTGCAGGTCCCAGAGCGTCGCCGCGGCGCCGAAGCCGGGACGGCGCTGGGCGCGTTTGGACGCCGGCACCGCGGACGCCGATGCGCCCGCCGCGAGGGCTGCGGCGCCGCCGAGGAGAAATTCGCGTCTGTCGAGCCTGGTCACCGCAGTCCTCATCGATCCAAGACGGCATCGTACCAAGCGGCGCCTTGCGAGGCCTGGGTTTTGGCTCGTTGGGTTAACCTTGCAGTCGCAAGTCATGTTTCTTTCGATCGCCAAACCTTTCCGCTCGAGGAAGGGCAAATTTAACGCTAACGCGCGAAAGCGGCGTCAAAGCCGCATTCGCCGCCCGATCTGGAGACTTATGTGACACTCTTGCGCCATGCTGCGGCGCAGTTCGTTCGCCAAGGCCCCATCGATTAACAGCCGTCATAATCGCAAGACCGCTGCCGGTCCCGTGCTCGCATGCTGAACCGCCATTTCTCGATTTATCTCGTGGCCTACATCCTGCCGGCGGCCGTGGGCTTTTTCGCGGTCACGGCCTATACGCGGCTCGTGAGCCCGGCTGAGTACGGCGTCTATGTCGTCGGTATCAGCCTTGCGGGCATTCTGGGCGCGATCTTCTTCGCCTGGATCAAGCTGTCGGTGTCGCGCTATCAGGCGATGTCGGCGGAGGTCGATTTTCGCGGCACGGCGATGGTCGCCTTCGTCCTCACGGTCGCGGTGCTCTGTGCCACCACACCGCTGGTCTTGCTGTTTCGCAGCGACATCAGTGTCGAGCTGCTGCTCGCCAGCATGTTCGTCGCGATCATGGCCAATGCGGTCGATGTCGGCCAGGAGTTCGAGCGCGCCAAATTGCGTCCCTACCGCTTCGCGGCGATCGCGATCGTGCGCAGCGTCTCCAGCGTCGGCTTCGGCCTCGTCGGCATCTGGCTCGGCTGGGGCGGATTGGGGCTGCTCGCGGCGTTCGGTCTGGGGTCGCTCGCCGGCATCATCCTGAACCTCGCAGGCGACCGCAGCAGGATCGCGCGCTTCCAGCGCAGCCAGTTCATGCAGCTGGCCCGCTACGGTCTGCCGCTGACGTTGGCAGGATTGTCCGTTGCCGTCTATTCGGCCTGCGACCGGCTCATCGTCGCCTATTTGCTCGGCAAGGACGCTGCCGGCATCTTCGGCGTTGCCGCCGATCTGCCGCGCCAGTTCATGGTGATGATCGCATCCAGCGTCGCCGCGGCGACCGTGCCGCTGGTGTTCCGGTCATTGTCCGAGAATAGCAGCGAGACGACGCGGGAGCGGCTGACCGAAAGTCTCGAACTCCTGCTGGCCGTCGTGGCACCCGTCGCGATATGGCTCGCGCTTGCGGCGGACCAGGTCGCCGGCACGCTCGTCGGCATCGACTTCCGCGCCGGCGTCTCGGCGCTGCTGCCGACCCTGGTGCTTGCGCGGCTTTTCGGCATCGCCAATCAGTTCTACGTGCAGATCAGCTTCCAGCTTGCCGAGCGCCCCTTCATGCTGGCGGCGCAATCCTTTCTCACGCTGGTGGTCAGCGTGATCCTGATGTTCGCGCTGATCGCTCCTTACGGCCTTTACGGCGCGGCGCTGGCGACGCTGGCGACCGAGGCGATCGGCTTCCTCGTTGCCGTCGTCCTGATGCATCGGGCCCACCCGGTCCCGTTCGAGCTCAATCGCCTCGCCGGCATTGCCCTCTCCGCAGCGGTGATGGCGGCCGCGATTCTGGTTGCGCGCTCGCAAACTGGCGGCACCGGCCTCGTGTCGCTGACCATCGTGAGCCTTGCCGGCGGCTTTGCTTATGCGGTTGCGGTCTGGCTGCTGAACGTTGCGAACGTGCGAACGTTGTCGCTGCGATTTCTCCGCACGTTCAACCGCAAGGCGCTGGGCGTTTAGTTGCGCGCCGGTGGGCGTCGCCGTCACGACGCACCCCCCGCCAGCTAACCGGACATTCTGCCGCAGCGATCGGGGCCAGCTTCACGCCAGCTTCGACCGGAGGCCGCCTTCCGCCTGTGGCAGCCGTCGTATATGAGTGATTTGTCGCGGGAACATGCCGAATCTCGCCACAGACGGAACGTAAGGCGGCTGCGACTTCTTAATGCAATGATTCCAATCTGGCACGTGATCGGCACAGGCGGACTGGCATTTCGACCGAGGATGGCATGAAAAACCGACCGACGAGGGCGCAATCCACCGTGGCGATGCGGAGTTGGAGGCCTTCCGGACTCGTGGCGCTGGCCGCGGTCGTCGCATTGACGGCGGCGGCCCCGGCGACCGCCGCCAAGCAGCCGCGCCAGGTGACCGAGGCGGTGGCGCCGCGTGTGGCCGGCGAGCCGATCATGGCGATCGTGTCGATCAAGAGCCAGCAGGTCACTTTCTATGATGCCGACGGCTGGATCCTGCGCGCGCCGGTGTCGACCGGCACCACGGGCCGCGAGACGCCGGCCGGCGTGTTCGCCATCATCGAGAAGGACAAGGACCACCGCTCGACCATGTATGACGATGCCTGGATGCCGAACATGCAGCGCATCACCTGGAACGGAATCGCGCTGCATGGCGGGCCGCTGCCCGGTTATGCCGCTTCGCACGGCTGCGTGCGCATGCCGTTCGGCTTTGCCGAGAACCTGTTCGACAAGACCTATATCGGAATGCGGGTGATCATCTCGCCGTATGACACGGTCCCGACCGACTTCTCTCACCCCTCGCTGTTCGTGCCGAAGCCGGAGGCGATCGCGGCGGCGCCCAGCCGGGCCGACAAGCTCTCCGCCGAGGCCGACGAGGCCACAAGGGTGGCCGACGAGGCCAAGAAGGCTGCTTCCGCTGCCGCGAAGGAAGCTGCCTCGCTCCCTGCCGCGCTGCGCAAGCTGGAACAGCAGAAGGCCCGCGCAGATGCCGAGCTCGCCTTCGCCGACAAGACGCTCGTGAACGCCAAAACCGATCAGGCACGCGCCAAGGCCGAGGAGTTGAAGCAAAAGGCGGTGGCCAAGGCTGCCGACGCGGCGACGCAGCTCGACGCCGCCAGGGCCGCCGCGCAGCCGAAGCGCGATGCAGCGGCCGCCACCAAGGAAGCCGCGAAGGCGGCCGCGGCCAGGAAGGCCGACGCCGTCAAGGCGGCGACCGATGCAAAGCTCGCGGGTGAGCCGGTCTCGGTTTACATCAGCCGTGCGACGCAGAAGCTCTACGTGCGGCGGAACACGCACAAGCCAGCGCCCGACGGCGGCGGCGAGGTGTTCGACACCAGCATCGAGGTTCCCGTCACGATCCGCAATCCCGACCAGCCGCTCGGCACGCACATCTTCACGGCGATGGCGAAGACCGATTCGGGCCTGCGCTGGAGCGTGGTCACGATCGACAACGGCGACGACGCCCGCAATGCGCTCGACCGCATCACCATCCCGCAGGACGTGTGGGATCGCATCGGGCCGACCGCATTGCCGCGCTCCTCGATCATCATCTCCGATGAGCCGCTGAGCAGCGAGACCAATTACCGGACAGAGTTCGTCGCAGTGCTGAGCAACGAGCCGCAGGGCGGCTTCATCACGCGCAAGCCGACCGCGCCTGCCATGATCGCCAGCGATGACGGCTGGGACAACGGCGGCAACGGCTTCGGCTTCTTCTTCCAGCAGCGTGATCCCTACGTCCAGCCGGTCAATCCGCGCCCGCGCAGCCAGTACCAATATTATCAGCCGGCGCAGCCGATGCAGCGGGGCTTTTGGTAAAGGAAGTGCTGCGTCGGCCGGCTCCGAAAGCGTCTACGTCACCGGCAGGCCCTCGCGGCGGATACCGTCCTGAGCGGGATGTAGCTGGGAGCGCAATCCGGGGCCAGTGCTTCAGGGCGCGAGCTGACCCGGATTGCGCTGCGCTTCATCCGGCTACAAACTCGGGTGCAAACTCCGGCGTTCCCGGACGACTCACGATATGAAAACCACATTGCTCAGACCCGAAAACTACACCCGCTCGCCCTGGAAGAACGGCGGCGGCATCTTCACCGACATCGCGGACGCTCATCGGGCCGATGCACGCGAGAAGAGCTGGGACAGCCTGCACTGGCGCTTTGCGTCGACGCCGATCGTGGCGCCGGGTCCCTTCTCCCATATGCCCGGCATCGATCGCTTGCAGATGGTCGTCGATGGGCGCGGGCTGGTGCTGAAGGCCCTCGGGCAGGAATTCGACGAACGTGAACCTTTTACGACCGTGCGCTTCACCGGCGAGCTCGAGATCGTGACCGAGCTCGAGGCCGGGCCCGTCGAGGTCGTGAACCTCATGGCGCGGCGCGGTGCGGCGGAGATCGATCTCATCGCGCTTAAGGAGCCCGGCGACCGGCGGCTGGCCGCCGGCACGCATCTGGTCTACGCACCTCGGGGCGAATGCCGCATCAGTCTCGACAATGAGAATATTGCGATTCCCCACAACGGCACGCTGAAAGTCGAGCTGCTCGGGCCATCGCAGCTCGCGCTCGTCTCGGGTCTGGCGGTGCTGGGGTCGATCCGGCTCCTCGGTTAGCGCCGGTCGCTGCGCACAATCCGTGCAACTGGCTAGGTTGACGCCGCCCGGCCGGAGCACGATATCTGCTTCCCCAAAGACCGCAGCCCGAGGGGCAGGATATGAACGCACCAGACAACCATGTCCCTGCGCAGGCCGACGGCGTCGTCGACTGGCTGACCACCGGCACGCGCGACGAGCGCTTCATCGACAACATCTTCGCGCAGATGTGTATCCGTCTCCAGCAGGCGGGCATTCCGGTGAAGCGCGCGACGCTTCACATCCTGATCAATCACCCGCAGTGGCTGGGGGCCCGCATGATGTGGTCCGACGGGATGCGCGAGGCGGAGATTGCGCTGGTCGACTATGACGTTCGCGAGCGGTCCGAATATATCGGAAGCGCCGCCAACGAGATCCATGACGGCGCCGCCGAGGTGCGCGAGCGGCTCGAGCAGGATTCTTCGCTCAGCCGCAAGCACGCCCTCTATGACGAGATGCGGGCCAAGGGCCTCACCGACTATGTCGCCTGGCCGCTCTACCATACGCTCGGCAAGCGGCACATCGTCACTTTCGCGACCGATCGGCCCGGCGGGTTCGACGATGCGCATGTCGCCGGCCTGAAGAAGCTGTTGCCGGTGCTGGCGCTGGTCAGCGAGATCCGCGTCAAGAACCGCCTGGCGCGCACGCTGCTGGAGACCTATGTCGGCTCTCATGCCGGCGAGTTGATCCTGGCCGGCGCCACGAGGCGCGGCAGCGGCACGACGGTGCGCGCTGCGATCATGATCTGCGACCTCAGGGATTTCACCAAGATCTCCGACAACTGGCCGCGCGACGACGTGATCGACCTGCTCAACGACTATTTCGACGCGATGTCGGAGCCGATTGCGCGGCACGGCGGCGAGATCCTCAAGTTCATCGGCGACGGACTGCTCGCCATCTTTCCGCTTCATACGCCCAACGCCTGCGCCAATCTGCTCCATGCCGTGGCCGAGGCCCGGCAGGCCATGGCCGCGCTGAACGAACGGAACAGCGCAACCGGCCGCGCGCCGCTGAACTACGGCATCGGCGTCCATGTCGGTGACGTCATGTACGGCAACATCGGATCGGCCAGCCGGCTCGATTTCACCGTGATCGGCCCGGCCGTCAACATGGCCTCCCGCCTCGAGGCGCTGACCAAGAAGCTCGGCAGGAACGTGCTGCTGTCACGCGATTTCGCCGAGCTCGTGGAGAAGGAGTTTCAGCTCGAGCATGTCGGCAGGCACGAGGTGCGCGGCTTCAGCGATCCGATCGAGCTGTTTGCGTATCAGGGCTAAGCGACCTTCCGCCCGCGGCCATTTGCGGTTCGTTCCCGTCGTGCCGGCGCCCGGCGCGTTCATCTGGCCGCTCCGGCTTTGCCTCGTGTCGTTATCCCCGAGGGCGCTCCGCAAACACGGGTGACGGCCATCGTTGCTGTCAAGATGAAGCCTCGCTCAAGGGAGCAACGTCAAGCGCCGCCAATGGCCCGCGTAATGGTGCCACTCCCGCCGCAGGTGGCGCAGGGGGCACCGTCGATGCGACCCTTGCCATGACAGTCGGGACAGACGTCTTCGCCGGTGCCCATGGTTCCGGGCGGGGCTTCATCGCCAGGATTGAGCGTTGGCTGGATCCCGGTCCTTGAGTCCTGCGCGTTGGTCCTGGTCGTCTGCGTCTTGGTCATCTGCGCCTCCTCGAAAAGAGCGCAACGCACCTTGCCGCAGGAAGTGCCAATCGGAGCTCGCAGCGCTGCAGTCGGCGGAACCGCTCTGCCTGCTCCGCCTATGTCTCGACCGCCCCCGTGCCGGGCTGCCGCCGCTTGCTCTGCAGCCTTTCGTCACCGACGAACTGTCGTGAACAAATCGTCACGACCTCGGACTTCGCCGACGTGACGATGCAGTCCTGCCTGATGGGCGCGCCGCAGCTCGCCGCATGGATGGCGCAGCATCCGGCCGAACGTCCGGCTGCATGGCGCTGTACGATCGGCAGGCAGGGCGGGGGGCAGAGGAATTTAGGCTGCGAGCTTGGGATGCGGCGACGGCATGCGGGTTGGCAGCACTGTTGCCAGCGCCGGGTTGTGCGTCTAGGTTTTGCGCCAAGCTACGCCCAAACGGTCCTTGGCCGCTCGTTCATGCCGAAATTCCTACGCATCGGGGTCCATCAGTCGAACGTCTCCGGGTACACGTCGAAGGCGTGGTGCGTCAGGCGTGTTGGCTCGGCAGTCTTCCTGAAGTGGGGCGCCGTGGAGGTGCATGGCGCCGGCGATGGGCGCAAGGTCTATTGGTCGCGTCTGCCGCAGGAGAAGACGGTTCGTTGCGGCACTGCGCAGCGCGCGCAGGACTATACGAAGGCCGCGATCGCGCGGCGCCGCAATCATCGCTATGAGCCGCTGACCGGACCGATCGCGAACCGGCGCCCGTCCGCCGCACGCAGCGCCGAGCTCAAGCAGGCGCTCGCCACCATCCTGATCGTCGACATCGTCGGCTCCACCGCGAAGGCGGCGAAGCTCGGCGATGCGCGCTGGACCAAGGTCATGGGCCATTACTATGCTGCCGTCCGCAAGGAGTTGAAGACGTGCCGCGGCAAGGAGGTCGTGACCACCGGCGACGGCGTGCTGGCGACGTTCAGGAAACCCGCCGCCGGCATTGCTTGCGCGACCGCGATCCAGAAAGCCGTGCGCACGCTCGGCCTCGAGATCCGGGTCGGCCTGCACGCCGGCGAATACACCATCAGCGGCGGCGAAATGGTCGGCCTCGCCTTCCACATCGGCACCCGCGTCGCGGCGAAGGCGCGGGCAGGGGAGGTGCTGGTGTCGAGTGCGGTGAAGGAGCTGATGACGGCGCAGGCGGCGGCGAGCCTGAAGGATCACGGCTTGCACCGGCTGAAGGGCGTGCCGGAAAGATGGAGGCTGTGGCGGGTGGAGGGGTGAGACGGCGTGCGGCAGCCTGCAGCGCCTTCAGCTTTCGAAAGGGCGCGGTATGGATGATGCCGCAGGCGTTGGGTGGCATTGGCAATACGCTCCGACGCGACCCGGTGGAAGCGCGGCTTGCGCATCGCCCGCTCGCTGATCGGCAGCTACGTCACCTCGCTCGACATGGCCGGGTGCTCGCTCACGTTGAGCCTGCTTGATCGTACCAATTCGTCTGCGAAGCGAGGCCCCTGGTGGGATGGCCGCTCGCTGACGAGGCGCTTCTGGTCGCCGGCCCAGCCGAACTCGCGCAGTCCTCGGCGGAACGCCTCCAGGGTGCGCCAGCTAACGGTGCCCCAAGCGTTCCCCTCGGCGCGCACACTCACAGGCAGTGCAATGGCCAGCTGCGGCCTGGGTTTGCTCTTGATCAAGTTCAGTAGCGTCGCCGCCATGATCATCGTCAGGACACCACCAGCGCTGAGCGTGATCTGCATCGCAAGCCCCGCCGATATGTCGAGCAGCGCCAGGAGGCTAGCGAGCGTAAGCAGGACACCGAGGCAGAAGATTGGCAAAGAGTGCCTGCCACAGAGGATGGCGCCGCGCATTACCGCAGTCGTCAATGCTCGTCGATTGGGCGGCACCAACCATACCGCCACAACCGTTAGGGCCAAGAAATGCAACAGACGCAACGGATCGAGATTCGATTTGTCCATCTGGTAGGCCAACTTCGTCAGCCCCTGCGGGATCAATGCTTCCAGCGGCTTGATTCTCCAGCTCAATACGATGACGAGGCTGAAGACCAGATAGAGAACGGCAGGCACGAGCGCCAAAGGTGACGTTAGCCAGGGGCGCACTCTTCCGCCCGCGATTATCACCCACGCGCCAAGGACCACCAGCAGCTGCCAGGCCAGTGGATTGAAAGCCCAGTGGCCGTTTGGCCACGCCGGCAAGGACCAGCCGAACATATGCACCAGTGTATAAAGCGCCAGCGAGGCGCCGAGCGTCACGTTGGGCAGTCGGAGCAGCAACCACAGCAACGGCGCGAACAAGAGGTGGAGGAGCACGAAGATCGGCAACACATCGGTATTGACTGGGCGGTATTGCAGAATCGCCGCGTGCGCGAGCGTTGCGCCCGGCTGATCCAACAGAATGCGCGTATTGCTCTCGTCGGCAAGGCGTTCCACGCCGGCGATGTGGACTAGGGTCGCGCAGGCGAGCGTGAGCAGCAGAAACGCGACATAGATGTCCCAGCTTCGCCGCAGCGTCCGGCGGATCACGCTGCTCCATCCCTCGCGGCCCCATACCTTACCGTAGGCCAGTGCGCAGGTGACCCCTGAGACGAACATGAACACTTCCGCGGCATCGCTGAAGCCGTAGTTCCGCAGCGTCAGCCAGCTTCCAATGTTATTGGGGACATGATCAAGAAAGATGCACCAGAGCGCGATGCCGCGGCAGGCATCAATGCGCACGTCGCGGCCGTTGGCTTTCAGCTCCGACGCCACGTCCGCGGATGGCTTCAGGGTGGCGGTTCGATCATGCATTGGCTTGCCTCGTCCAGCGTGCGCGCACGCTCAAAGAGGAACGATCGAGACGGATCGAACTTGAAAAAAAAGCGCGGCCCTGCGGGTCGTGACAGCGCCGCAGTTCAAGGTTGCTTCACATCGACCTGGCAACGACAGCAATTGCGACAATGATCACATGGCCGCGCTGGGTAGAACGCTGGTGGGAGGACCGACTGTCGACATCATCTTTCAAGTGGCACAGACTGTAAATCGGCCGGAGGTCGGTACAGAGAGGTGCCTAGGTCCTATGACCAAGGTACTATCCCGAACGCGGTATTGAGACCGCATGATGAGCAATTTGTCGCTCGCGTGGACGGAGGGGCTAAGCGAGTTCCGCGCTCCATGCAGCGCGCGCTCCTTACGACTGTGTGCCGTTGCAATCATACCACACAGCAGCGCTCGGCTCCTACTCTGAGTGCCTGACGGCGAACCGCTGGACCAGAGATAGAAGATGGACGGTTTCGAAGGTGGGTGTATGATTTTTCATTGATCTCCGGGCGGTCAGAGGACGGAGAGCATTTTTATGAAAGTGCTTGTTGTTGACGATCACACATTGATTCGCGAGGCGTTGCACGCTGTCCTCAAGCAATTGAAGCGAGAAGCCGTGATATTCGAAGCTTCGAGCAGCCGAGAGGCCATGCACATCGTCGAGGAGCATCCCGATATCAGCCTCATTTTGCTTGACATCAATCTACCTGACCGCGACGGCTTCTCTGTCCTCTGCGAACTGCGCCATCGCTATGCGACCATTGCTATCATCATTCTCTCATCCTCCGATGATCACGATACGGTCAGGCGCGCTTTCAAGCTTGGCGCGCTGGGTTTCATCCCCAAAACCACGGAACGTGAGGTGATGCTCAACGCTATTGAGTTGGTGTTTTCCGGCGGAGTTTACATTCCCTCGGAGATTCTGGAGGAAACAGCGGACCCGCGGTTTGCAGATAAGCCATTGGCTCGCGGCTCGCTCAAGGGGCTTGGATTGACCGATCGTCAGATCGACGTACTTGCGCTGCTGATGAAGGGGAAAACCAACAAGGTCATTGCCAGGACGCTCAATATGGCAGTGCCGACAGTGAAGAATCACATCACGGTCGTTCTCAAGGCGCTCGGCGTAGCGACGCGCACCGAGGCCGTCATTAAGGTCGGAAAAATGGGCTGGGAGGTGCCGCCGAAATCTGATTCATGAAACTGCCCCGGTGCCTCTCCCACCATCGTGATCCCTAAGGAGCTCATGCATGACAGCACGGAGCCGCATCGGATCGACGGGCTTGTGCAGCAAAATGTACCCTCTGTCCCTGGCGTCCCGCAGAGGTTCAGCTGCGGTATCGCCGCTGACGAGAATGGCGGGAATTGGCGAGCCAAACGCCGCATTGACTTGTTCGATTGCCCGGATCCCGGTCCTACCGCTTGCGAGATGATAGTCCGAGATTATGAGATCGGGACGCTGTTCGCGCTCGGCAAGTCGGACAAGTGCAGCTTCGTCGGAGCCGGCGGCAAGTACCGAGTATCCCCATTTGCTAAGCAATCCGCCCGTTCCCTCCTGCACGATCGGAGTATCGGCAATAACAAGAATTGCCTTGCCGTCGACCGCCAAGGCGCCGGCGTGGGGTAAGACGGCGGGCGCCGCGGACCTGATGCATTGATCGACTTTCGGAACCAGGATCGCAAATCGCGAACCTCGGCCCACAGTCGAAACCAGGTCGATTTGATGGTCGAGAAGCAGACGAAGCCTGTCGACGATGGCCAGACCGAGGCCCAGTCCGCCGGACCGGTTCTGTTCTGAGGTGGGAACTTGAAAAAACTCGCGAAAGATATTCTGCTTTTGATCCTCGGGAATGCCAGGACCGGTATCGCATACTTCGATACGCAACATTTCACCGCGCCGACGACATCCGACGAGGATCCCGCCCTGCAACGTATAGCGCACCGCATTTGACACAAGATTCAGCATGATGCGTTCGAGCAGCATCGCGTCGCTTCGCACCCAGGCGTCACTTGGCCTGACGCGTAGCCGCAGCCCCTTTTTTTGCGTGGCCTGGTCAAACGCAGTCTCGATTTTCTGCAACAAGCGCCCGATCGGGAATTCGGTGATTTTGGGGGTAAGCATCCCGGCATCCAGCCTGGAAATGTCCAGGAGCGAATTGAACATTTCATCCATTTCCTTGCGGGTTGCGTCGATCCGTTCGATCGTGTTTGTCCTTTCCTCCGGTTTGAGTGGCGTCCGCAGCTGGGCGACGAACAACCCCAACGCATGTAAGGGCTGCCGCAAATCATGGCTTGCCATGGCGAGAAAGCGCGATTTGGCTGCGTTGGCGAGCTCCAGTTCCTGCGTACGCTCGGCGACCTTCTGCTCGAGTTCGACATGCGCGCGGCGCAGGTTTCCTTCCGCTTTCTCGCGGACCTTAACATCCGCGCTCAGCAGCAGGCTTGGAACGGTAATACTGATCAAGAACATCAACACGAGCAGGAATGACGCGTTGGGATCCGAAATCGCGAAGGGGCCGCCGCCCGCGTGCGTTGCCCAAATCGTGATGCCCGCAAGCACGAGAGCGACCGTTGCGGTATCGCGTGGACCGCGACGAAGCGCCGCCCATAGCATGGGCAGGATGGCCAGAAAGCCGAGTGGATCTCGGCCGGGCGTCTGCTCGATCAGGGGGCTGAAAGCAATGAGGCCGACAGCCGCTGCTGTCGCGAGGACCCCTGCCGTCTCGACAAAATCGTGCCAGTTGGAGGCTTGATGGTGGTTTGATGCCCACAGCACGGTTACGGGGGCAATGACTAGTGCGCCGGTCACGTCGCCCAGCCACCAGGTGATCCACGCGTCCGCAAAATTCTTTGGCTCGATGTATCCGAAGAGTGCCAGGCTGGTCAGTCCAATGGTGGCGCTGATCGGTGTCGCGATCACGACGCAGATCAGGGTAAACTTTGCGACAGAATTTGGTGTCGAAAACGTTTCACACCCGCCCGACCACCGATTGATGAGATACGCGCCGGCAATCGCCTCGAGAGAGTTACCGGTTGCAATCGCAATTGCGGTGGCAAGGGAGCCTGCCGTCGTCGCATTGGCGATCATCGCCGCGGCAAAAATTGCGGGCCAGGTTCGATATCCCCGCAACAACACTGCCGCCAGCGCGACACCTGTCGGCGGCCAAATTGGTGTTGCGCTGGGATGAATAGAGGCGAGGGCGAGGCCAGCCTTTGCCGAGGCGAAATAGATCAGTCCAATCACGACCAGACCACCGACGTAGCTGACGCCGCGGTATGAATCCATGTCGGGTGATCGTCGATCGGACATCGTCGGCGCCGGGACTAGGCAATTGGGTCGTTCACCATGACTGAATTTTGAAATCTTGGTCGAAGATCAAAGATCGCTAGCCCGATATGGCAGACGCCTTCAGATCGAATTGATCACCGCAGTCTGCTTTGCGGACTAACGAGACGAACCGTGCGTTCGAGGAGCATCTGGCCGACTTGCGTCAATCCCTCCTCTCAGCTCGCGGGAGACGACAGGCCGCCGTTGCGCACCGGAGGAATTCGCGGCGTCTCGTATTCACCCGACTTGTCGAGGGAGGCATCGTACGACGAAGATAGGCTCTCCGAAAGGCTGGATTTGAACTCGGACAAAGCCGCTGTGTGCGACAAAGGCCTATCTCTCGTTGGAGTCTCCTGGCTAAACCACCTGCACGATAGGTTGCCGTGGCGGACGAGACAGAGCACGGTTGTCGGACATGCTGATGGTGTCAAGGCGCTGGCTTACTCTCCCGATAGTCGCTACGCGGCAGCCAAATCTTGAATGGGAAGGCGTGAAGGCGGGCGAGTAAAACAAGTTCAGGTCGTACCTCCGTGAGAACGTGACGACCCGTCTCGCGTAGGGCGACAATCGCGAATTGAGCCCTTCTCTTGTCGTGCAGCTCTCAAGTCTCTGAATAAGGTCACACGGATGGCTAACGAACCAAGAAAGGTCGGCCGCCACTTCGTCCATGATGGTCTTCATCGCTGCGTCATAAGCCATGATGCGCACGCCACGGCTGAGCATCACGTCGAACGACCCGCTATCAAGATTCAACAAGGCAGCGGACGGCACCTCCGACCCTTGACGCGTCCTGGTTCGTTCACTAGGATAAAATTCGATAAATAATTGTTATTGTTGGATAAATTTGAAAAATGGCGAGCGACAATATAGCTGGCGTATCGGGTAGCATCCTAAAAAAGCTCTACCTGTTTCCTGGCATGGTTATCCAGTGGACCATGTACGTCTCGGTCGGATCGAAATCATACAGCCAGACGCAACAACAAACACGGTTAGCTCGCAGCCCCTTCATGACATTCGCTTACTCTTCGATGTTTTGGTTAGCTTTGGCTGCGTTTTTGCTGGGTGCTTTAGAACGGTAAAGAAGAGTCGCGTTTGCGCAGCATCATCCGCTGAGGGGGCGGCGGATACATGGATCAAAGCCGAATATTCAGATTGCTAAAGAAGAAATTCGCAAAGCAGCCCACTCAAAAAGACGAAATTACGCGCCAGCTCGAAAGAGAGAGAGGTCTCCGAGTTCAGCTCATGCGAATCGGAGTGCCCGCACAACTCTCTTTTTTTGCAGTAGGTTTAGCTTACCCCGACAGCAAGTACATGCTGATCGAATTCATTCCTTTAGTGCTGCTCATTCGATGGTTTGCGTTACAGAGCTTACGTGTCGCTCGGAATTCCGATGGTCGGGAAGAGAATTTCCTGGATGCCGCTGCCCGTGTCCCACGAAGAATTCGAAATGGCGTTACCGCCGACAGGATTCGCGTTATGTCAAAGACGAGATATCGCGGTGTCCGCTGGCCCTTCTCGGTTCTGATCCTCGAACAACGGTGGAAGGCGACCAACGGCCAATTCTTTCTCGTGATAGCACCTGATTTTCATTGGTGGTCGGGCGGATCTATTTGGTTCCCGTGGCACTGGAATTCTGGACGGAATGCTGAACTTCAATTCTCGCGGAGCACCACCGGGCGGCCAGATAGGGCGTTTTGTATCAAGCTTAGCTTTCCGGGAAGTCGAGAATGGAATCTGAGATTCAAAGATGAGAACGACCGAGAGCGAGCTTATCAAGCCCTTGCCTCGATCCGTGGCGGCAATAGGCCGCCGGAGAAGAGCTCCCGGAAATCAGCGGAGCCGGATGAGCCAAACAGAAAAGTCGACTACGAGAAGGCGAGAGTTGATACAAGGTCTCCAGAAAGGGCAATCGAGCAGAAGCGATGGCATGATGTTCTCCGAGTTTCTCCTGAGGCTTCTTCAGAGGAGATCACAGCCGCCTATCGCGACGCCATAAAGAAGTGCCATCCGGACAAGGTGGCAAATCTCAGCGAGCTCATAAAGAAGGCCGCAGAAGATGAGGCGGTCAGAATAAACAAGGCATACGAGGAGGCACGAAGCTCACGCGGATTCTAAGAAGCGATTTCGGTTTTAGGTTGGTCAGCCGAAAGCTCGGCCGGTTTCCCGACATTGCAGCGAGAGCCAGATAGAGCGGGATATTGCAGTAATGTCGTACAACGAAATCAGACTTCCCGCCGAATGGGAGCCTCACGCCTGTTGTCTGATGGCTTGGGCCATACACCGGGAATGGGGGATGTACGCCGATGCTGTCAGGCGCGAACTCCACGAGGTTGTTGTCACCATCGCCGAATATGAAACGGTTTACCTGCTGACACCGTCCGACCAAATTCCGGAGGCCAAGCGCCAGTCATTTGGACCGAACGTGGAGATCCTATCGGCTCCCGTGGACGACATCTGGATGCGCGACATCGCGCCGACGTTTGCGGTGCGGGGTGATGCAGTCGTCGCTGTTGACTGGAATTTCAATTGCTGGGGCTCAACGCGCTCCGCACGCCCTGGAGATGCTCTCGCCGGCCCCTTGGCCGCAAGACTGGGGCTGGCGACCATACGTGCACAGTTTGTCGCAGAAGGAGGAGCGTTCGTGACCGACGGCGAGGGTACCGTTATCGTGACCAAGAGCTGCCTGCTGAACGAAAACCGAAACCCACGAATTGGTCGCAGTGCGCACGAGCAAATGGAGGAAATAGAGCGTGGGTTCTCCGCCGTCGGCGGGCGCAAGATCATATGGCTTGAGGGCGACGCCGATGAACCATTTACCAGTGGCCATGCCGACGGATACCTGCTCTTCACGTCGCCCGGAGCAATTCTGGTCGAAGCGCCCGATCCAGAGATGCCCACGCCCAGAAATCGGTCAAGAGATATCGACGTGCTTCAGAGCGAATCCGACAGTCGAGGTAGCGCGATGACTGTAAACTCGATCCTTCCGCCTCGCAGGCGGCACTGGCGGTTTCGTGGCCGCTCGTTTGCTCCGTCATACCTGAACGCTTACCTGGCGAACGGCGCAGCCATTACTGGGAAGTTCGGAGACCCAGAACGGGACGAGGCGGCGCACTCCGTGTTGCAGAGATCATTTCCAGGCCGAGACATCCGGATGCTGAGCATTGACCACATTGCTCTCGGTGGTGGTGGGATTCATTGTCTGACGCAGCCGATGCCAAGCACGTCACGGAAATAAATGCGGGAAGCAAAGAATGACGCCCACGCCGATCAAACATAAATTTCGGAATCACGAAATAAACCCTGCAACGAGGTGCCTTATCATTGGAACGTTCAATCCGGATACACCCAAGAATACCGCTGACTTCTTTTACGGGACGGGAAGAAACGATCTGTGGAGCCTGTTGCCAGCAGCCTTTGGAGTAGAGGGACATCTAAAGGGTAAAAATCGCAATCCGGAACGGCTGAGGTTCACGCGGGAAAGGGGTATCGACTTCGTCGATATCATTTCAGAGGTGATGGTAGACACTGATCGCGCCCATCATCGAAAAGACAGTTACATCGGCGGACGCGTCTCGGTCTGGCGGGATGTTACGGGACTGATGGACGAGCTACCAAACCTCGAGCGAGCGTGCTTCACGAGGAAGACCTTCAACGACGTTCCCGGAATTGAGGATCATGTCAGGAAAATTGCTTCGTATTGTGATGGAAACAACGCCCGAAACAGGAGAATCGTTTTCCGGTGTCTTGTTTCACCCTCGCGCCTGGCGCCTGGAAAGGACAAGCAGAAGGAATGGAGCGCCTTTTTAATGAGAGCGCGATAATCTGAGTGTGACACGACGCAACGATATGGGCGACTGGCGCGGTGAAATCCTTGGAGGCCGCACGGTTAACCTTGGATAGGTCGTTCAGCCCCGCCCACCGAGGCAGTCCGTTGAGTTCACTTACGTGAAAATGCCCGCTGCCTTTCACGATGCCTGAGGCGCGCTTCACCTGGCCCGGCGTCATGGGCGTCCTGTTACGGGCCGCGAGCACCCTTACTTCTCTACACCCCTCGCTGCAGGTTACGCGCGGGCAGTTTTCGGACATGCTTAGGATGCTTGAGGCGAAGCGCCTCAAGGAGCTTCATTTCACCGTTGAGGACGGACAATTGGACTTCATTGGTGGGCCCGGCAGGACTCGAACCTGCAACCAGACCGTTATGAGCGGGAGGATAAAGCCTGCCTTCGTTGATTTTGCCGGGTTTTTGTTTGATGTCGATGGCGTTCGTTGCGCTTTGATCATCTTATTTCTGGTGCGAAACTGGTGCGGTAATCAGGAAACCGTGAACCCGGATCGAATCTCTATCTCCGGCCAATTCACGCCTAAGGCTACTAGGGTCGTGGAATGGCGGGACCAATATTCTAATGCAGCCGAATCGCGCTCAATGGCTGCTGCTTCGGTCTCGCAACTTGCCTGCTCGCTCCCCGCTGCATGCCGGCATGCTTGCCGGCCCCCTCGGATCAGCCGTCCTTTAGGGTGACACCATGGTCTCGGCAGACTCTTAGAATTCTCTGGACGTCGGTTTTGCCTAAGTCAGAGCGGGTCCAAAGATCTCGCTGTGAGAGGCGCCCAAGATCTCTGAGCCTTTTCAATCCCATCTGCTTCAGTATCGAAATGACCTGCTTGGAAAAGCCGGCATTGCCGATTTCAGTATCGGCCAAGTCGTCTCGCAGCGCGCGCTTCTCGGCTGCGTTCGCTCGCTCTTTTAAGGAATTGATCGTCGTCATGCTGAGGTGCTTTGCGAGGGGCTTCTCGCTTGCATTGATCAAGTCATGCAAGGATCGAATATTCAAGGAGTGCAAAATCGCCAATTCGCGGGTTGTAAGACCGAGCTTCTCTAGTCCTGAGGCGCGGGATCCATCGTGTGTGGAAGACCCATCACCAGACGGGTCACCCCGCAGCTTCGTCTCCGCGGGCGGCTGCCTTTTGCGCGTAGGCCTCGGCCTAAGGCTCGGCCGCAGACCCAGCATTGCCTCGGCTAACCGTATCTTCATCACGTCGCGAGCTAAGGGGCCAAACACCGCTGTGCCCGCGCCCGACTCGAAGTCATCGACCAGTGCGCCGATGTTCTTCCATTTGAGCCTCCGTTGTGTTTGTCCCTGTATCATTCCCCGACCGTCAACAAATTCCTCCAGCTTTTCGAGGAGTTCGGCATCGAGACCCCGGGCGTAGGGAGTGAAGATGAACTCCGTTCCGGTCAGTTCGCGCAAGTTCAGGGTTTCGGTGTCCGGAAATTCCTGAAGGAAGCCGGGCACCCCGAGGTTTGCCAAATCATCCATATCAACAACATCGGACCACTGCGAGACCGGCGACTTCAATGCTGCCAGCCAGCCGCACAGCTTTCCCGAAAATGACAAAATGAGCTGGCTCTTGGCGCGCGTCATGGCGACATAGAACTCGCTCGCATTGCGGAACACCTCCTGCTCAGGAGCTCCGCGCGGTGGAAGCTGGCTTTCCCTGCAATTCACGATGATCATCGTGTCGAACTCATAGCCCTTCGTCTGCTCGAGATCCGACAGGAAGCGCGTTCCATGCAGAAATTTCGATGCTCCGTCGAGGACTGGTATGCCGATTTCATTGCCGTACTGCTGAACCTCGAATCCGGAATATCCGACGATAGCGACGCAGCCTGAGTGGCTCGAGCCGCGCCGGGCTGCGATCTCGTCGTTTGCGTCGAGCAGCTTGAGCGCGGCAGCTATTTCTATGTCCAGTGATGGCGCTTCGAGTACGAGCGGTTCGGCGGATGATCGATACGACAATTCCGGATCCGAAATCTCAAGCTCACCTTGCTCAAAATGAGATTCCGACAAGTTCAGCGTCAAGACCTGATGAGCAAACTTCAATATTTCCCGGCTATTCCTGTAATTGCGGAATATCCGCGAGGATCTGCCCTTCACGTCGATGCCGGCGGCGTCGAATGATTGATGTTTTGGAAGAATGGATTGTGCGGCATCACCGCAGAGAAATAGATCGTTCCTGTCCGGCCTCACAAGCTTCCGGAGAATTGACAGCTCGACGCTTCCAAAATCCTGCGCTTCGTCCACCAGAATGCACCGATACCGGGATGTGATCTTATCGAGATATCTCGTCACCGCAGTGACCAGACCCATGTAATCGATGACGCCGACTGCGGACATCTTGCGTTCCCAGCCTGTCAAACCCTCCAGAATGGAGGTCCTATGCTGCTCTAGAATTTTATACCCGCGCCCTGCGCGTGTAATCGAGTTGTATTCAGGCCGCTTGTTGAGTCCAAGCGCGCTACGAATCCAATCGAACTCTTCCGCGATATATTTTTCCGCGTCGATGGACTGCGACGTCAACAGACGGTGCATTGGACGCAGCACCTCGGCGTCCTTGACGTTACTGAGGCAGCGGTAAAACTCGCGGTAAACTTCGTCCTTGTGTTCTTCGAGGCCCCAGGTCACATCACTGTAGAGCTTGGCATTTGCCGGTTCGAATTCTTGAAGCAGCTCTTGGCAGATTGAAAACAGCGATTTGACCTCTATTCTGCTTCTCAATGCGAGATCAGAGCCGCACGCGTGATCAACAATTTCTGAGATGAACTCACAAAGAGCGCGGTTTAAACTTAATACAAGGATCTTTTCGTTCGCGTATTCGCCTGCGAGGCGTATCGCTCTCTTCACAGCAATGCTGGTCTTGCCCGACCCTGTTACACCGGACAGTTTTGCTGGACCGTTGTAGTCCGCAGTAACGTGCCGCTCCTGTTCGGGATGCATGAACAGGAACCAGTCGAAGGGGTGTTTCGTCTCTATGAAACGAGCTACCCATTCGCTGTATTCCTTCGAGCCCAGTTCGACCTTCCGGGTTCCATCGCCCATATCGAGTTCCAAGAGCTCTTCAGGCGAAAGCTCGGCGAGGGGCTTGAAGCTTCCGAGGTGGTGGAGCGCGCGATTTTGAGCCTCCTCGATCAAACCGCCATTTAACAGAACTAGGATATCGAACAGAGCGGACCGGAGAGCTTCGTCGCCTACCTGAACGAGGCAGTCTCGTATGCTCGTATCGCGGCTTCCGGCTCTAACCTGGCGAATAGCCTGGACCTCCCGGTAGGGGCGGTGGCCGAGTAGGCGCTCAAGCAGCTCCTCAGGCAATCTCTCGATCAGCACCCCGGACCAATTGTCCGGCTCGTTGCTTATGGTCACACCGCTTTCGCTATCGGAGATTTTCGTTCTCCCGAGCGAAGTGCCCGACACGGCACCGATCGTCAGGCCCCGATGTCTGTCGAGCCATGCGTCGGCCTCCTCATGGTCTCCGATGTAGAGCAGAAAGATGCATCCGTTTCCAGCAATCGTGACCAGTCGGCAAAATTCCTGCAGGTCATACTTCACACATCCAGCAATCCGGCTCTCGCCGTTCTTGGTCTTGCGGAGGCTCTGAAACGGATTGTCGAACAACCCGACGCTGCTGCGCATTGCCAAGACTTGGTCGGCGGCCTTGCTCTTGCGCCCGCCGACGAGTTTCATAGCCCGCAGAGCCTTCAGGAATTCCTTTGTTTCATAGATTTCTACGTCCATTACAATTCTCTAGAATCAATCGACTAGTTTACAAAGAACCCAACGCACCACCAAAGATCGCTCCGCGTCGGTTCGGGTTCGGCGATCCGCACACGCCATGGCCCGCCGCGGCCTTTTAACAAGCGGCAAGCCACCTTATTTGAGCTTCGTCACATCTTCGTACAGACGCTTGAGATGTTCGTCCGACATGTCGACGATCGGTTCATACATGAACGAGTTAACGTGAATATTCTCGGGCGTCATAAGGGCGACGCGATCTAGACAATTGATCTGGGGCGTGTCGTTTGGAAAAATTTCCTTGAACTTGCCGATGAGGGCTTGAGTCTGATTGTACTTGATCGCGGCTAGAAAAACGGCGTCATTGAGTTTAGCAATCATGAAGCGTTCCGCAGCCAGGCGCGTTGCTACCGCGAGCACGATCTTGTTCTCCAGGTTCAAGCCTGCGGATCCTCCGAGGCATTTTTCGGCTTCTTCGGTGATGAGAACGTGCACCAATTTGCCGGCGTCCTGCGAAGTGCCGGACGTCTTACATACAGCGTTGTAAATGGCATCTAAATCTCGCACTGAGATGCTCGGCGAGTCGGACCTCCAATGCAGCATGGAAGTTAGTTTCCCGTAGTGGGGATCAGTCTCGCCCGTTGTCATCTCGACTAGATTTCTCAGGAAACAGATCGAGGCGATTTTCTTTTTCGCGTCTTTGAAGAAGTTTACCTTCCAGTCATTTGCAAAAACGTTCCGTATTCCGGTTGCTTGTGCCAGCGATACGCCCTGAGCATTCTTCGATGCCATCAAGCAGTTCGGATATCCCACGAAGCGACCTTCGATTGTCCGGAAGAAGTCAAAGTTGTGCGTCATTATGATCAGCTTAAAGGGGCCAGCCTCGCTGATGTCCTTCAAATACTGAATGATCGCATATTTGTTTGAGTAATCAAAGGAGTCTGCGATGTCATCGACGACGACCAAGGTCTCCAGGCCCACCTTGATCCGGCGTTGCACTTCGAAAATGACGTTAAGGATATACAGAGCCTTGCGTTCGCCAGTGCTGAGGACCTGCACGAGCTCCCGCTTCTCAACGTCTGCAGTCTCGGTGCCGTCGATGTAGGTAAACCCGAGATCAATGATCTCATCCTCACCCAGCATTACCTCGATGCGATTTCGCGCCTCCAGCCGGAACGGAACGAAAAAGCGGTCGTTGAAGATCGCAATGGTCTCTTCCCATTGCGTGCGCTGCTTTCGGGCCTCGTCCTCGATTTGTTTTTTGCGCTTTGCAGCGGCATCGTATTTCTGCATCAGATCTTCATAGTGATCCTGATGTACCTTCAGATATGATTTCAGAACGTCTTCCCTGAACTTTGGAAGATTGTTCATTCTGGAGAGCAGGGTCTCGTTCTCCTGAAGATAACGGCAGAAATCACGAAGTTCGGAGTTTCGCTCGAGCTTTTTCGAAAGCGCGTCGAATGATTTCCGGAGCTCCTTGTCCTTAAGAATGGTCTCCTTCTCCTGCGCGATTACGGCTTCGAGTTCTTTCTCTGTTGCAATCTCCTTGACCCCTCCCGATGCCGACCTCAGCGTGACAACGTGTTTCGCGTCGAAGAAGCCATTGCTTGCCAGGCTTTTTGCGATCTGACCGGCATTGTAGTAGTCGAACATTCCTTTCTTGAAGTAGGTCGAGTTCGCCATCAGCTCGTTATATCGCCGGATATAGTCGCCCACTTCGTCCTTTAGGTCGTTGCCTTCCAGGGCCGTTACGACCTTGTCGGCGAAGATGATGTCGTAGGAAACTTCAGAGAAGGGCGCGTCTTTCTGTTTTTCCAGCTCGGTCCGGATACGAGTAACAGCTGTCTCAAAGTCGCTGCCGTTGGTGAAGGCACCAGCAATCTCGATCTCGAAATCGCGCTTGGAAGCAGCCGTTTGCCGGATATCCTTTAAAAGGACAGCCTTCGCGTCTTCGATGTCGACGTGAAGCTGCTCGTACTCTTTGCGCAGCTTTGCGTCGACGAGAAGTGTAGATGTCTTTTCAGTGGGGCCGAATTCCGAATCATAAGGTAGGACGACGAGGATACGGTCCCCATCGATGCTGTTACCCGCCTGGTCGGTGATCTTTCGGACCGTTTTGCGGCCGGTGAAAATCCGATCTTGGGAATCGGCACCTGCTGCCGCGTCGGCGAACGTCTGGGCTAGCGACGACTTCATCACGCCGTTTGGGGCATAAATGGCGTAAGCCTTGGTCTTCTTGAAATCAAAATCCTTTGAGAGGGCCTTGATGCCGTAGCAGTGCTTGAGATCAATTGAGACGCGGTCCATTTGAAAGTTCCTACTCTTGGTACAGGCAATAATGTTGCAGGTCGTTACCAAAGGTCAGATTAGCGCAGCGCAGTCCAAAGCTCTGAACGGGCCGCCAGTCTAATGTGGCATCATCACCGGCCGGGGCCGAACACAAGTCCCAGCACAGCCAATGATCCGGCGCGAAAATGGTCCGGAAGAGGCAGCGTACCCTGATCTCATCGTGATTCGCATTCATCGCGCAATCTTGCTCAACACCTTTTGTTTAGCCGCTAAAAGCCTAGGCCAGCCAACGCGCGTAGGCCTGGATGTCGATCATCGGCACTGTGCCGCTGAACTGCAGAGTCGAGATGAGGTTGAACAAAAACGCAGTCGCAGGCCGTCCTTCCCTGGTGAAGATGTAGGAGCTGGTCTTCGGGTCGAACGCAAAGTGGCCATGTGCGGCGACGCAGCCCATATTCAAGCGTTCAATTGGATCGGTAGTTGCGAGGACATTTTCCAACGGAGTGCCGAAAGCAGGAGTCCAATCGCTCTCAAATGTAAGAAGCCCTCCCAGGATGGGGATGAGTTGCTTAGCGGGATAGGTGCCGCCGGCGTGCGGGATGGGGAGGCTCGTGCGGTGCAGCCGCCGTACAGTTGCGATCTTCTTTTGCGCATATTCGACCTGGGCCGCGTTGATGGCCTGCTTGGCCTCAAATGCAGCATAGACGCTCTCCGCGGGAACGATGGTTTGGCCCTGGAACTTGAATATGAAGGGAGAATACTGACGATCGAAGACGACGACATCGATTTGGTCACTGAACTTCCCCTGACTATCGACTACGTGGGCTGATGCGGCCTGATAGCGTTGAGGGAGGTATGCCTGCAGCATGTCGAGCCAAACCTGCTCGCTCGCATCTCCCTTTATTCCAGGATGCGCAAAGGAGCTTCTTGCAATTGCGAGCTTCTGCTGAATCTCGTCGTGCAGCCCGGACAACAATTGGGTTAAGGACCAGCCGCTCACGTCGATTTCTCCTGAAATGGCGGCGTAGGGACTATCGCCCTGGCGATGTCAACAGCGCGCACTGCGGTGACGGCTTTCGTGGGGTAGGCGTCCAGAATGATGGCGGGAAGGAGCCGTTGTGTCAGATCAGAGAACGTGCATCCATAACGGATGCCCGCCGCCGGCCCTGTGGCCGTGACGACCTGTTCAATATGTGCCGCTGAGAAGCCGAGTTCGGTAAGTATCCTGCTTAGAACAGCGTGGCGCTGGGCGCCGTCTGGCCTTTGGAATTGCAGGATCTCGGCTGCGCGGCGCCGCAAGGCAGGATCCAGCGCGCCAAGCCGGTTGGTGCACATGATCACAGCGGCAGGCAGCGCGCCATTTCCGATCCGGTCTACGCCGCGGATGAATGCATTCACGCCAGCGCGATCTTCGTGATGCATTTGGGTCGCCTCGCGGGATTGCGCGAGCGCGTCGGCTTCGTCGACTAGCAGGATGATGCCACCCCGGGACTTGCCGGTAGCTGACTTTAGTTTTGAAGCTTCAGTCACCGTGTGGTCGAACGCGGCGGAAATTAGCTGGGTCATTTCACCGACACGACCTTGCCCTCTAGTGGCAAGGCTCAGGGGAAAGAGAGTTACATCGATATTTTCCTGGCGCGCCACCTCATCGCCAATTGTCTCGGCAAGTTCCGTCTTGCCTGAACCGACGTCCCCTGCGAGCACCACGAGCGGCGGCCGTCGCAGGATGCTACTCAACGAACCGTTCAGTTGCGGGTGATGGGCTTGAGCCCACTTCTTCAGGCCATCGGGATTGATCAGCAGGCCGAGAATTTTCATGAGACGCTGCTTGTGATCATCCAGCCCGACGAGAGCGGCGAGCCGCTGGCGCGCGAGTGGATCGGGGAAGGTTAAGCGGCTCTCAAAGAGGTCATCAAGGGTAGGCTTCATGTTCATTACCAGCTCCGAACGCTCTGACGGTTGAGGGCTTGTCCGCCCGCCGAATAGGTGCGGTCGGCTGAAAAGTAGCCGGACACGCCCGGATTGGCGGAATCGCCGCGCGAGAAGGGCAGCAAGCGATGCACTGCGGCACGTGTGGCCTCGCTCGCGGTGAAGTAAGCTGAGGAATATGTCAGGAACGAACCAAAGCTGGCGTTGCTCACGTCAGCACCCGCGCGCACCTTTCCCGGATCGTCGTCGTTGGCCGTCATGCCCTGCAGGTCCTGCGCGGTGTAGCGCAGCGTTGGCTCGATCCAGGAGCCGTTCCGCTGGAAGCCGTAGGTGACTTCGGACAGGAACCCAGCCTTCAAAAGCTCGGTGAGTTCAGTCTCGTAGTTCGCGATCCGCATGTCGCTCGGTTCGCCATAGAATCGCTGCACGCGCTTGAGGTCAGTCGCAACTTTGGACGCCATGTGCCGCGCATGCGTCACTGTGAACGCCGTGGTTGCCGTCAGTGCGTAACTCGTGCTCATGTTCTCTCAGACCTGAAATGAGGATCCAAAGACTAGCTGCCAGTACCGAACTGTTTCACCCTTGGTTGGCGCGGCGAGCGCCGCATCAATCGCATCGCCCGCGTCGAGTGCGGCATCGACAATCGCGTCGGCCTGTTGCGCCGTATAAAGACGGCTGACGTTGTTCACCGCGTTGACTGGATCGATGATCTTCACAGGCTCGGTGATCGTGCCGGCGCTTGAAACGGGGTAGTAGTCGCCGAAAACGATGAGCTGGCGGAAATTGCTCTTGGCGACGTAGGTGAAGAAATGCTGCAGCGCCTCCGGATAGTCCGAGAGATTGGCCCCGCCGTCGGCGAGATGGGCGAGGACCAACTCGACCATGAAAGACTTGAAACGGAAACCTTCTTGCTCGTTCTTCAGCTTGCGCGTCCAGAACTTCAGGAGACGGGCAACTTGCGCGAAGTCCTTTTCCTGTGCCGCCTTCCGCTTGCGAATGAACTCAAGGTGGTAGGGAATATTGGTCTTCAGGAAGGAGCCGTCCTCCTGGCTGACGAGGTTGCCATACCAGTCCTTGTCGCCGTCATAGAGGATCGGGACAACGTCAACGTCGAGGCCGGTGCCCTTGAAGGACACGGTCACGCTATAGGTCTGCGGCTTGACCTGGTCGGGCGAGAAGTTCGGGAATGCCTTGCGAAGCCGTTCGGCGAGGTATTCGATCAGTGCGCTGACATCCTTGGGCGCGTTCGCTCCGCTAATGTAGCAGGCCACGTCGATGTCGTTGAGCGTGCGAAGGGCGGTACCCTTGGCAAGGCTGCCCGACAAAAGCATTTTTCGGAGCGAAAATTCCGGGTGTTCGGCCAGATAGGTTTCAAGCCGCTCACGCAGACGACGCACTTGCGCGCGGTACTCGTCGGCCTGCTCCTTAGGAAGGTTTACCCGTTCGGAAGCAAAGCGGACGATGTCGGCATGATCGACGTGGCTGCGGCTCATCGTTGAATCCAAAAGCAGTCTGTGCTGCGGCCAACCGAATCGTTGACTACGCAGCGGAGATGGGTCTAGTCTTCCTATGAATAAAGAAACTATATCTGTCAAGAAACTTTACTGATAATCGGAGTGCCGCAGTGGACAAGTCCCCCGCCAAGCCCCGCTGGGGTGCGGAACAACGTCTTGAATTCATTGAGTTTCGTCTATTTTGGGAGGGGAGCGTCAACCGCTCCGACCTGAAGGAGAGATTCGGGGTGTCGATCCCCCAAGCCTCCGCTGACCTAGCCCAATACCGCGAGCGGGCTCCGGAAAACCTGCGGTACGACAGCAGCGGCAAACGCTACCTTCCGTCGGACACGTTTGAACCGCGTATCCTACGGCCGAATGCCGAACGCTATCTCGCCCAAATGCGCGCCCTTGCTGAGGATGTCATATCGCCGCTCGATACGTGGATGCTTCCCCTCACGGACGTGGGGGTGACGCCGATTCCGTCACGGCGAGTGGACCCGGAAACTCTACGCTTCTTCCTGACAGCGATACGGACCCAGCGCTCCGCACATATCGAATATCAGTCGCTGAACGATAGCAGGCCAGAACCCATGTGGCGCTGGATCACCCCACACGCGTTCGGTACAGATGGACTGCGATGGCACGTACGCGCGTTCTGTCACATCGAACGTGCTTTCAAGGATTTTATCATCTCAAGGTGCCTCGCGGTCGGCCAGACAGGCGCGCCTGAAGCAAAGTCATCTGATGATCACGATTGGCACAACACGTTCACCGTTGTCCTCGTGCCCAACCCAAAACTTTCCGCCGCGCAGCAGAAAACGATCGAGCGCGACTACGGCATGAGCAATGGCCGTTGCGAATTGAAGGTGCGACTCGCCTTGCTTTACTACTTCGACAAGCGTCTTCGCCTGGACGTTGCGGAGAAGCAGGACCGGCCAAAAGAGACACCTATAGTTGTGGCCAACAAGAAAGAGTACGATAAAACTTTACGGCGAATCGCATATTAGCCGACGTTTTGAGGGGAGCGGTGCAACCCACCTACTTCTCAGCATTCTTGATGGGTGAGCAGGCCGAGACTCCACCGCCGACCGTGGCGGAGGTGCTTGAGCACGTGGCGAATTGGCTTTTTAAGAATGCGCGCAGGCCGCTTGCGCGTCCGGTAAATTGGCCAAAGCTCGCAGAGCCCCTTGTGTTTCCGGGCGGCGAAAAGATCCAGGTGCTCCGCTGGCAAGATGAGATTGAAGAACGGGATGTCGCCGCTGTCCGGTTCGAGCATGGCGACCTTCAGTCACGGCTCCTCTGGCGAACCGACTGCATCATTGTGCGTTCTGAGAAACCGCAGCCGACTATGCGCTTCTTCTTTGGAAGAACATGTTTCTTCAGGCGCAGCGTTCCAAGGCTGCCGATCAAGACAGCCAGCCCGCTGACGTGCCGGGGATTGAAACGACAGACGAGGCGATTGACGGCGCACGCAACGATTTCACGAGCCGCATAGAAGTACTCGACGGTCGCGCCTCAAAGGAGGCTTCTCAATTTGAACAGCGGGAACTGTTGTATGCGGCTTTCAATTGGTTAGCGACGACGTATTAGAACGCGCGCACAGGAGTTGAGAGGTGCGCTGATTTGGACCACTCCTGCCGGGAAAGCTGCCAGTTTAGGTACAACGCCCATCAGTCCGAAATCACCATGGGTATGTACGCGGCTGACTACGAAGTGACCTACCGCGACGCCCGTGTGAAGCTAAAAGAGCATATCGGATACGGAGTGAGCACAGAGCCGCGCCATACCATTCGCTTAGCCTTTTTCTTCGACGAGGCCTCGCGAAAAGTAATCGTATGTTGGGCAGCATCAGGCTACCCGAAAGTGGAACTGAAACTCTAGCAGACGCTTGGGCAAGCGCGCCTGCAATCAACCAAAACGAGCTGGCCGTATCGTTCATGCCTGCTTTGCCTGCGCGATTTGTGAATATCGCGAGAGTCGATAACGAAGATCGCGGGCTAGTTGGTCAAAGGTTACTACCGAGACCTTCTTTGAGTGTACTACCGTGTGATCCTGGCGCCATTTCAGGCGAATCTTCTCACGTGCCTCGAGCTGTTGATCTCTTCCGACAACAACTAGTCCATTAAAACTTACATGTCGTGCCCCGAATCGATTTTCATAATCGTCCGACTTCTCCATATCACCAAGCTTCCAGAACCAGTCCAGAACTTGTGAAAGTCCGTGCTCAAGGCGAGGTGCCCATTCAGGTGTTGCCTTCTTGCCTGCCGTGATAAACAAGCTGTTCGGCTTGGCATCCTCGAATTCCACCAAAAGATAGCTCTTCGACGTTGAGTCTCCGATCGCGAGATCGCAGGCAAAGTCGCCAAAGATGTCGTACTCGATTGCGATCCGATCCGGGTTAGCAATATCGGGCACATACGTGCTTATGAACGACGCGAGCTGTGTGTTCTTCTTGAAAAAAGGTAGAATGTCGTCTCGTTCGCTGAGCTCTACTTTTGAGCGGAGTAAACCGTGGAATGTATCGAGCTGCACAGCGCAGTCATCAAACGAAAAAGTGTGAGAAGCGAACGTCTTCATCTTCGCTGCTTCCCGGAAGCAAATTTTTCGAGGCCTTCGTGAGTAACGATATCCTCAATGATCAGCGTCTCATTTTCCCCATATCGACAAATGATCCGGAGCCGGGGATTAACGCGAATAACGAAGAACGGCTGAACCCCGGCGGTCTGCGACTTTACAACTTTGAATTTTTCGCGCCAGTGAGCAAAGTCAGCTCTTTCGAGTTCTCCAAGCGTATGCATGACCTTCGCGCTCTCCGTTGGGCGGAGGTAGCGAAGAGAATGTTCGACTCGTTCTTCAATTATTAGGCGCATGGATGACCTAGGACCTATCGAAAAGGCTGTGGTCGGTGGCTGTTCGAACCTAACATTTGTGCTCGTAGCCTTGAAGTCGGATTGTTTCCGCCGCTGCGCTACGCAGGGGATAATCTCACTTCTCAGGCCTCACGCCTTTGCTACGTATTCCGTGTCCGCTCCAGGCATGTCATCGATGAGTTGATTGTCGGGCACGGGCCTTTGCAATGCAACTACGCCCTCAACTTTCCGAAGCCCGAGGTGATCCTCTCCGAGATAGGCCTCGGCCAGAGACAGAGGCTGGATGATTGGAGTGTGCTTGCGAATATCTCGCGGATTTACTGCGAGGCCGCCTTGTAGACCTCGAAAAGCAGCTTCACGTAGATCAGATCCGGACATTGCTGTCTGACCGTCACCGACGGCATTGCCGACCTAACTCCGAACCTGCGCGCCAAAAGGCGTCCATCGGTGATCTTGCGTCGGGTGAGCGAGGGCTCTGCCTGGTCGTCGTCTCCGTCCGTCATGCTGTCTGCCCAGCCGGGTCTTCCTTCACGCCGCGGGCCACGATCCGGAGGCTTCGATCCGGAAGGGGCCTTTGGAATTTCAGGGCCTCGTCCGCTGGGGCTGTCATCCAGGACTCGACCTCGTCCGGCGTCGTAAGGATCACGGGCATGGCCTTGGGGTGGATGGCTCCGACCTCGGCCTTCGGCTCTGTCGTCAGGAACGCGTAGAGGTCGTTGGTCGTCTCACCTTCTTTGACCTTCGTCCAGATGCCGGCGAAACAGGCGAGGGGACGAGTCTCATCGAGCGCGAACCAAATATCGCCGCCCTCGGCCTTGTTGAACTCACTGAACGAATTGAACGGCACCACACAGCGATGCTCGACGCCGAGCCAGCGGGCCCAGTGTTTGCTCTTCACATTGCGGATGTTGGTCGTGCCGCCGTCCGGCTCCAGTCTGAGCAATTCCTTGAAATATCCACCGCCTTGCCTTTGGCCTGCAGCTTTTCCGCTCGTTTCTTGGTGGCGTCCATCAGCGCCTTTGATGATGATGGCATCCCCCACCGCGCCGAAGCGAGCTCGCGGCCCTTGGCTCCGTTCCGTACGATCGGTGCTTTGTAGTCGGGAAAAACCCCGGGCATCGGCGCCAGATTGCCGACGTGTCGATTCAGACGCGGAATAGCGCGCTGATCGCGGCTTGGTTGGTCGTGATGGAATAAAGGTTGCACATCGGTCAGGATTCGGTTCGAGGGTGGCGCGGCTGCCACGTCAACTGTAGCAGAGTCGCGGATGGACGCCGGTCCGCCCTGGCGCATTTGCGGCAGCGCAGCCGGCTGGCGAGATCGTGCACGAACGTAGTCGGCCGATGCTTCATCGCCGCGAGGTCCACGTCGCTCGGCGTCTTGCACCGTGCGCACCTGATCTCCAGCCAGGGAAAGCCTCCGTTGACGGCCTGATCGATGGTCGACGACGATCGATCGGTTCGCCGTCACTCCACATCCGCTCGTTCCAGCTTTCGCAAAGCAGCCTGTCCGCTTGCTGGATCATGGCCTCGCCTTTGGCCCGCATCTCCGCCGATTGGGTAGCCAGGATGTTTGCCATCGCACGTGCCTTGCCGAGCTCTTTCGCCAGAGCCTTGCGATCGCCGCCCGACAAAGGCGTAGGGTGATACTTCGGCGCCATCCGGACATCCAGGTGCAAAGAGATCGGATCGCGAATCCTGAGCGACTACGGCTCGAACGCTGGCCAGCAGCCGTCTTCCTCATGCCGGCCGCTGCGCTGCTGGCAGGTGTTGTCGAGCAATCGCTGCGCCACGTCCTTCCAGAGCGCGTTATCTCCATACAAGCGGACGGCATCGGCCGTCTGGATTTCCACGGTCCGCTCGCAGCGGCGGCAGGAGACGCGCAGCACCCGGCCCTTAATTTCCGAAAGGCGTCGATGTCTGGCCTGGGCCAAAGTCGCGCCGGCGCGAGGGTCTTTGAGGACCGATTCCCAATATTCGGCCGAGGGGGGCGTATCAGGACCCGCAGCGGACGGCGCTCGTCTCCGGCCGGCTTCGGCGGCCAGTTTTTCCATCTGCTTCGGGGTCGGCATGCGCCAGCTCGCGGGTCGGTCGGTCATGCCCGAATTAGAACATAGCAAGAACAAATGTCGAGTCCGACTGGGGCAGCCGCTGAGAAAAATCCTCCTATGGGACGGGTCGCGGTGTCGGAACCCAGCCTGATCGTTCGTCTTGAATCAGGTATCAGTATCGGAGTTCCCCCGGCATGGCCCCCCGCGCTAACTGGAAAGGCTTCCTGCGTCTTTCCCTGGTCATGTCCGGTCGCGCTCGATCCGGCACCTCGGAATCCGTCTCGTTCAACCAGCTGAACCGAAAGACCGGCCATCGGATCAAGTACGCCAAGGTCGCGCCGACACCGGCGAGGAGGTTGACAACAAGTACATCGTCAAGGGGTACAAGGTCGATACCGATACGTTCATCGAGGTGACCAAGGAGGAGCTTGAGAACGTCGCGCTGGAATCGACGCGAACGATCGAGATCGACGAGTTCGTCGACCGCAGCGAGATCAATCCGCGATATCTCATCCGGCCCTACTACCTGCGTCCCGACGGTAAAGTCGGGCACGATGTCATTCCGGAAACCATCCGCGAGATGAACAAGGTCGCGATCGGTTGTGTGGTGCAGACCAATCGCGAGCACATCATTGCGCTCGAGCCGCTGGACAAGGGCTTGATCGGAACGCTGCTGCTACCCCTACGAAGTCCGTTCAGCCGATGAATATTTCGACGACATCCAGGATGTCAAAGTTACCAAGGATATGCTCGATCTCGCCAAACACATCGTCAATCAGAAGGCGGGCCATTTCGAGCCGGACAAGTTCGAAGACCAGTACGAAACCGCCCTCATCGAGCTCATCAATCAGAAGCGCGCCGGCAAACCCATCACCGCCAAAGCGAGTCCCCGCGGCGAGAACGTCGTGGACCTGATGGACGCACTGCGCAAGAGCATTGGAAGAGACGCGACCGGGCCGGACAGAGGCGCCGAAGAAAGCAGCCAAGACGCCGCGCAAGGCGGCCGCTGGGCAGAAGCAAATGCTGATGCCGATCACTGGCAAAAGATCGGCCAAGGAGACGGCGAAAAAGCCCGCCGCAAAGCCGCAGCGAAAGTCGGCCGAGCCAATCGTGAAGCATCCGGTGTGCTGAGCGCAGGCTGCAGACGTTGGAAACCAAGCGATCCTTGAGGTTCTACGCAGGTTCCTGCGGCCATTTTGCACGGTCTCGAAATGCGGGAGCGGCGTAGGGCATGATCAGCCGCTGCACGCTGCGCCCGTGTCTGCCATGCTAGCGCCGCGCGCGCCCATGGGCTTCTCCGCGCCTGTCGTCGTGTCACGCACGGTCTGGTGCTCCATCTCGGCATCGAGCTCGGCTCCGAGAAGGATCACGATCGCGGAGATCCACAGCCATGTCATGAAGCCGATCGCGGCGCGAGCGATCCGTCGGTCTCCTTGAACTTGCCGAAGTTGGCGGCGTACCAGGAGAACAGTGCCGACGCACCGAGCCACAGGACGGTCGCGACCGCGCTGCCCCAGGTAATCCAGCGCCAGCGCGGCGCCTCACGGCTCGGGCCGAACCGATAGATCAACGCAGGCGTCAGACCGAGGGTGACGGACATCGCGGGCCATCGCCCGATGCGGACCAGAAGGTCCGCGGCGTTCGAAAGGCCGACGAAGTTCAGGAACAGCGGCAGAACCACCACTGCGCCAAGTGCGGCCAACACGAACGCGATCCTGGCAACCGTGAAGGACAGGGAAAACGATATTGAGCTTCACGAAGCCACGCTTCTCCTTCTCGCCGTACACGATGTTGAGCGTATCGAACAGAGACTTCATCGCGGCGTTCGCGCTCCAGAGCGAGACCGCCAAGCCGATGACGAAGGTCACACCGAGGGCTTGATTGCTCTTCGACGCGACGCGCGTAAGCCGATCCCTGGCAACGTCGATTGCGCCGCCCGGAAGGAATCCGGAGACCTGATCGAGGTGTTTGGCGATGCTGCCCGGATCGGAGAAGAGGCCGTAGATCGCTACGAGAGCCGCCAGCGCCGATCGCGAGGATGCTGTAGTATGTCATGCCCGCCGCGAGCGCCAGGAGGCGGTGCTCGTCGATGTTGCCGTAGACGCGCTGCAGGATGTCCTTCCATCCCTTCGCAGGAAATCTCGGACGGGATTTAGCCTCCCGCCCTCGATCTCCGCCCTCGGTCGCCAGACCGATCGCCGAGGCATTGCGATCGGCCGCCTCTTTGCGCTGAAAAATTTCGTCTTTGTCGCGCCGCGCCACGTTTTCAGGCGGGCATAAGCGATCCTACAAGCACACCACCGCAAGAAGTTCCCAGCGGGGCCTCCAAGCTCCATCCTGCGCCGTTCGTGTCCCGGGCATGCGACATCTGGATCTTGGCCATCGAACTCTCCACGGAAATCAATCGCACCGCGGAGAATGAGTTCCTGCTCCGATCTTCCGATCAGTTGCGCAACGCGCTCAGCGGCAGCGAAATCCGGACGCGGAGGCCGTCCGTCGACCATTCGCGGTCGATCTTGCCGCCGATCCTGCCGATCGTAGTTTCCACGAGCTTGGTGCCGAATCCAGTCTCCGAGGGAGCCTTCACCGAGGAAGCGCCCTTTTCGTTCCAGACGATGTCGACGGCGTCGGCCGTGACCGCCCAGGAGATCGTCAACGAACCGCGGTCGCAGTTGAGCGCTCCGTACTTGGCCGCGTTAGTCGCCAGTTCGTGAAAGACGAGAGCGAGTTGGTTGGTGGCCTGTTCTCCGATCGCGAGGTCGGGGCCGGAGAGAGCGGCCTGGCCCTGCTCGTGCGGTCGAAGGATGCGCGCGATCAGGTCGCCGAAACTGGCGACGGCGGAGACGTCGGTGCCGAAGGACCGTCGGATCAGAGCATTGGCCTGCGCCAGCGCGTGCAGGCGGCCGGACAAGATCTCGGCCAGATCCTCCTTGGAGGCCGCGCTACGGGCGGTCATCCGGACCATGCTGTCGGCGACCGTGAAGAGATTCTTGATGCGGTGGCTCATCTCGCGCGTCAGCGTCTCCTGCTGCTGCAAGGCGAGATTGAGGCGCTGTTCAGTCTGGATCATGCGCAAGGCCACGCCGGCGAACGCCGCCAGTTCGGCCATAACCCGTGCGTGCTCCTTGTTGAAGTGGCCCGCATCGGCCGCCACCAACCAAAGTGTGCCGATGGCATCGGCCCCCTTCACCGTCAGCGGCACGAGCAGCACCTCCGGCACCGTGATGCCGGCCTCGCGGATCCAATCGTAGGCGCGTTCGGGCCGTTCCATGAGGATGGGTTCGGCGAGGTCGAGGCATACGCCGCAAGGACTGAAATTCCGCGGCGTCGTGGCGCCTTCGAAGGTCGCGAGTTCGCCGGCAAGCGCGTGCCAGCGGAATCGGCGGGCCTCTGGCTCGAAGATGCTGATGCCGGCCGAATGGGCGCCGCAGATCTCCATGCCCAGCTTGACGAGGTGCGCCAGGACCTCGTCCGGATGATCCGACATGACTTCCGCCAGATTCTGGATCGCGAGCTTCTCGCGCAGGAAATCGGGTGCCGCCGCTACACGGTCGGCGAGCTGCTCGGTGATGAACACCGTCGCGATCGGCTCCGGTAACTGAATGTGCGATCGCATGGCGAAGGACTCGAAGTTGTCGGAGAACGATAGCCTGCCACCGCGGCGGGGTTTGTTCCAGCACGATCCACCAACGCGGATCGACGACGCGATGTCGCACTATTTTTTGGATGGACGAGCGTTCTGAAGTGTAGTGGCGTGCGCGGGCGGTCGCGGCCTTCCCGTGAGGAAGCTCTCGATTTGCGCGACGTTCTCGGCGGCGACGGCCTTCTTCAGCAGCATTTCCCGGTGCACCTCGTCGGCGGCGTCATCCGCGCGCTCGCGCGCCAACTCAGCGGCGACCCGCAATCGCTCCGTCAGCGACATCGTATGCATGAAGCGCCGGCGCCGCTTGTTCGCTACGTCAGCCATGAGAGTCGACTACCATCATCGGAAGGTCGCCAGCCATAACGCATGTGAATCGGGACGCACATCTTGGATGCACTGCAACGGAAAGGATACGCCCATTCACTCGGACCAGGTCCGCTCCCGGCAACGGCATTCGAACCTCAGAACGGTACGACCGGCACCTGGATTGAGGCTGGATTGAGGAGAGACCAGACAAGTTCGAACTTGCGGCTGCCGCGCGGACACGACTTGTCGGCCCTGGCTTCGGGTGTCGTCTCGCGATCCTTCAATTCGATTGCCTCATCAGCGTGGCGGTTCTCCGTCTGTACGATTGGACGGGCTCCGCTTCAATGCGACCAGCGTTGGTGGAACTCGGTGGCTCTCGGAACCTCTGACCGCTCTGACTCAGGCGCTTTTGGTGCGCGGCCAGGTGACCCACGGCGGGTTCAAAGCGTGCAGCATGCCGACGTTTGCGGAGCGCCCGGCGCACATTCTCGGCGACGAGCTCGCAGCCCTCCGCGTCCGTGTTCGGCAAAAGCAGGACGAACTCCTCGCCGCCGTAGCCCGCGGCAAGATCCGAGGGGCGGCGGACCCGGGCGGAGAGGATCCGCACGAGCGCGCGCAGGCAGGCATCGCCGGCCTGGTGGCCATATTGGTCGTTGAACTTCTTGAAGTGATCGACGTCCACCAGCAGTAACGAAAGCGGGGTGCCGTCGCGCTTGGCGCGCGCCCGTTCTTCCGCGAGCCGCTCGTCGAAATGACGGCGGTTGGCGATGCCGGTGAGCCCCGTCGGACGTGGCGAGCGCGGCCAATTTGTCCTGGAGATCCTTCTGCTCGGTCATGTCGCGTGAGATCGCCACCACGCCATCGATCTCACGGGTTTCCGACAACCGGGTGACCGCAGCGCCGTCTCGACCCAGATCTCCTTCTTCCGGCGATGATTGGCGCGACAGATGATAGCGGCTGCTTTTTTGGTAGAAGCTCAGTCGCTCCTGCCCGTCCAGCGGCGACTTGAAATAATAGGCGCCGGCGTCCGGCCGGTGGCCCATGGTCCGAAACAGCGGCGAACCCGACATGTCGCGCCCAACGTAGGCACCGTCCTCGTCGCGACTTCGGGTCAGCATGGTGCCGTCGGCATTCAGCAGCGCGACCGCGCCATTGGGCCCGATGTCGAAGCGCCGGTAGAACTGCATGAAATAAGCGAGGTCGACGCTCGTCAGCACCACGCCCGCGAAGCTGCCGTCGGGACGATTGAAACGGCGGGATGCGGTGATGATCCACTGGCCGCCGGACCGGCTCTTCACCGGCCGGCCGATCAACGTCCCGCGGTCCGCCGAGGCACGATGGTGCTGGAAGTAGTCACGGTCGCTGTTGTTAAGGCTCGCGAAGTCAATGTCTTCGGTCGTGGCGAGCCACCGGCCGGTTTCGCCGTAGACGAAAATGCCGCGGACGCGTTGTCTGTTGTACTTGCGGGCCTGCAGGAAGGTCTGGATCTTCGTAACGGCGGCCGGGCTCGTTCCGCCGACCTCCATCCGGTCGACTATGCCGGCAAGGATGGTATCGGCGAGTTTGAACGTATCCTCGGCGTGCTGCGTCAGCGACTGGGCGAGATTGGCCATATCGACTTCGGCATTGCGCAACTCGACTTGGCGCGCTTCCCATTCGCGCCATCCGCTCAGCGCCAGAATGGCGACGCAGGCCAGCGCCACGAAAGCCGCCGCCCACAACGGGAAGCGAGCTCCTTTTCGCGCAAGGTCCCACCAAGGGCTTAACGGCAGGTTTGCGGCCGCGGCAGGATGCCGCGACCGGGCAAGGGTCGCTTCACGTGGTGTTCGGGATCTTACGTTTCATGGTAATCGTTCGTTATCCAGGCGCAACCGGGCCGCGAGAAGTGGATTGGATCGCCATGGAAGACGAGAAAGCCCGACTGCTGGCTGAGGCCCGAAGGTGTCGCCGCCTCGCGGCTTCGATCAACGATCAGGAAACCGCCGCGCGGCTCAACGCGCTGGCGGAGGACTACGAACGGCGCGCCAACACTTCGCAGGCCGGCAAGGATGAGAACGAGTGAGCTCCCTCAAAGATCGCCCGATTTGGGCCCGGTAGCGGCTGGCGGGACAATGCGCAGCAGCATCTGTGGACGCTCCGCGGACCGGGGCGCGGATTGTACGAGCGTTCGCGCGAAGCCCGATGATCGTTCCAGCAGGGTCTCGCTCTCGCCCACCATGCGGTAGCTGCGTTCAAGAATTTCCAAGTGCCACCTCGAGAACGGATCCGGCGCTTTCAGCATCGCTGCTCGATAGTGGCTTGCGAATTCGAGATAAAGCTCAGCGTTCCTCATGAAGTTTACCCTTCGACGGCTTCACCACTTGGATCCTGCTTTCGAACTCGCATCATCCGCCGCCGGGATTGGATCGGCAGCCGGTGCACGCTGGCTGGGTTACTGCGCCTGTTCGATCGCGGCAGGCATCTTCGCGACCGACATCAGCGACCGTGCGACCTGGTTCAGCAGTTGGTCGGCATTCTCCTCCTCCGCCAGAGACTTCGACAGCAGAGCGACGACGGCACTGTGGCGAAGCTGCTGCGCGATGTTGCGGGCGGTGGTGTAGCCTGCGATCTCATAGTGCTCGACGCGCTGCGCGGCTCCGATCAGCGTCAGGTCGGCGGCGGCGTCTTCCTTCTCTTCACCCTCTGCGATGATCTCCTCGCCTTCCTCGATGAGCCCCATCATGCCCTTGCAGGGCTTGGCGCGGGCCGACTTGCCGAGCAGTTCGAAGCATTCGTTGATGCGTTCGATCTGGGCTTCGGTCTCGGCGAGATGCTGCTCGAACAATTCGCGCAATTGGTCGTAGCGCGCTGCCTCGGCCATCTTGGGAAGCGCCTTAGTCAACTGCTTCTCGGCATGCAGGAGGTCGCGGAGTTCGTCCATGAGCAGGTCGCCGAGACCTGCCTCGTCCGCGGGCGCCGAGCTTTCCGTGACAATGGTGCTCGTAGGACCCGGGTCCCCGGCCTGGATCGCGGGCGATTCGGTGAAGACCCATTCGCCACCCTCGTTCCAGGGCCCACGGGTATCGATCTCGCCGTGGTCGCCGGTGCCGGTGGAATCATTGAAGAACTGGTCGACCAGGCCGGGTGTCGGCGCGATGCGGCCGATGCTGAAGGCCGGCTTGGCCATGCTTTCGAGCGCCAGCGCGAACGCCTTCATGTGGGTGATCTCGCGGGTCATCAGGAACTGGAGGGCGTCCCTGGTACCGGCATCCTCGGTGAAATTGATCAGCCGCTCATAGACGATCTTGGCGCGGGCCTCGGCGGCGATGTTGCTGCGCAGGTCGACGTCGAGCTCGCCGGTGATCTTGAGGTAGTCGGCGGTCCAGGCGTTGCCCTGCGAATTGAACAGGTTCACCCCGCCGCCGCCCGCGATCGCAATCAGCGGATCGGCTTCGGCTGCCTGACGGTCGAACTTTGATGGCTTGAGGTGCATGCGGGCCAGCGTGCCGACGACTTCCAGATGGCTCAGCTCCTCGGTCCCGATGTCCATGAGCAGGTCCTTGCGATCCGGATCCTCGCAATTGAGCCCCTGGATAGAATACTGCATCGCGGCGGCGAGTTCGCCGTTGGCTCCGCCGAACTGTTCAAGAAGCATGTTGCCGAACCGGGGGTCCGGCTCATCGACGCGGACGGTGAACATCAGTTTCTTGACGTGATGGTACATGGGGAGCCTCGGCTTGGTTGAACGGGAATCAGGGCCCGAACGACCTAGCGGCGCCCTTGTTCCTATCGCGGCAAGGACTCGGGCGCGTCGAGGGCTGCGTAGAGACGCCGCAGCCGGGTGCGATTTGGAACGTAGCTCCATGAGCGATGTTCTCGCCTTCAGCAAAGCACAGGAGGAACTGATGACACAGACAGCGCGCGATATATTCGTGGTCGGGTTGAGGAACGCGCATGCGATGGAGACCCAGGCGCGCGAACTACTGGAACGTCAATCGGAGCGCTTGGATGAGTACCCGGAGGTGAAGCAAAAGGTTGCCGCCCATCTTCAGGAGACGAACACTCAGTTAACGAGGCTTGAGCAGTGTCTCGAGGCCTGCGGCGAGACGACCTCCAGTCTCAAGGACACGGCCCAATCCATCGCGGCGAACACAATGGCGATGGCCCATTCGATGGCGGGTGACGAAATCCTCAAGAACACTTTCGCGAATAATGCGTTCGAGCACTTCGAGATCGCTGCCTACAAGTCGCTGCTGGCGCTCTGCCCCGCGGCCGGGATGGATTCCGCCAGAGCTCCGCTGGAAGCTTCGTTGAAGGAGGAGGAGCGCATGGCCGCCTGGATCGACGCCAACGTCGCGAAGGTCACGATGGATTACGTGACCCACGAACAAGCGGCGTGAGCGAACTACCAACGAGCCCGGCCTATTTTCCGTAACAGGGCAGGACCTGCTCCGTGGCGTCCAGGGCGCATCCGAATGCGCTTTTCACTGACGCTGGGGCGGTCGCTTATTAGATCCCGGACAGGCGGCGCTGTGCGCTCGATCTAAAGTATCCCTGCTTGCGCGGTAGACTGACCGGCGGATCAAATGATCGAGTCGGTAGGTGGGGAGCGAGGCGTGGCGAGAAAACTCAAGACCTACCGGACTTCGCTGGGTTTTTTTCGATCTGGCGATCGCCGCTCCCTCCATGGGCCCTCGAAGCCTGGGGCGCCGACAGCAATCTCTTCCACCAGGGCGCGGCAAAGGACAGCGACGATCCGGACGTCATCGAGGCGACCATGGCTGCGCCGGGCGTCGTTCTGAAGAGACCTGTCGGCTCCGACGGGCCATTCGGGGAGCATGCGGAGTTACCTACCGACCTTGCCAGCGGCAGCTCAAAGAAGACAGGCCGCCGTCCACCGCGGAAGCCTGCCAAGCGGGCCAACGATGATGCGGCTGACCGGGACGCCGCACTTGCTTTCGAGAGGGAGCAGAAGCGACGGGAGCGCGAACGTGCCAAAGAGGAGGCCGCCCGGCAGAAGGAGCGCGAGCGATGGCAGCACGCCGTCGACAAGGCGCAAGACGCCTTGGACGCGGCCCGCGCAAGCACGAAGAAAAGGCCGCTGATATTCAACAACAACTCGAGGTTCTTGAGGAAAGCGCGCGGGACGAGGAAGCGCGCTGGGAAAAAGAAGGCCCGGCTGGAAGAGGCGTTACGACGAGCGCGAGGTTAGGTCTCGAAGTGTGACCATCTCGAGTCTTAGCATTAACGCCTGCTTTGCCGTCGAGATCGGAAATCGCCAATCTGAACTGCCAGGTCTCCAGCCTTAGCCGTTGCGCTCTTCCCGCAAGATGCGCTCCAGATCATCCTCGAAGATGTTCTGCGTTGCTTCGAATAGAGTCAGCAGCTTATGGCTTCCTCAGTGTTTGCACCGCCATTGCTGACCATCCGTTGCTGCCTTTCGACGATCTGACGTCCTCTGGCAACATGGCGACGGGCAAGGATGACACGTTCGGAATCCTGAGACATTGGTGGCTCCTGCTGCAGGCGGGAGCGCGATTGGCCTCTCAGTCACCGGTGCCCGCGGGCAGAGTGCCTTTGCCGGTGATGACTGGTCATACTCCGTTTCGCGAATTCTGATACTTTCCAATTCAAGCCGGTCAATGTCGAATGATGCGTCTCGAGCGGGCGTGCTTAGACTGAGCAATCGCTTGTAACCTATCGGCCGGAAACCGCCCGCGCTGCGGATTCGTTGACCTCGCGCGGTCCCGTCTGTCCTCCGGAGACAGCTCCATCACCGCTCGATGGAGCTCCGCAGGGATCGTCAGCGGACTATCGAGCGGCTTTTCCGCCCACTGCCAGAAGCGGTCAAAGGCATCCATTACAGATCCTCCCGAAGTCCCCTGAAGAAGGGATGGCGGAGTTTCCCCTCAGCTGATTTCGCACGGTACTCTATCTCCGCCAGCAGCTTGGGCTCGACCCAGATGCCTTTGTGCGCAATCCGCTTTGCATAAGGCTGCGTCTTGCGGATCAGCGGCTTCAGGCGCTCCTGAAGGTCGACGGCTGACGCCAGATGCCGTCCCACTTCGTTCCATCGAGCGCGAAACCGGCAATGGTCAGCGTCTCCCGCTGCACGCAGGTCTTCTTGACCCAGTCGTTCGTGCGTCCCGCCGGATAGGCGCTGCCCCGGACCTTCGAGATGACGCCTTCGAGGCCGAGCTTGCAGGCGTGCGCAAACATCTGGTGGCCGTCTATTTCGAAACTTTCGCTAAACTGGATGTCGGTGCCGGTTAGGATCTTCTTGAGTTCGGCTTTGCGCTGAAAGAGCGGAAGCTTCCGGATATCTCGGCCGTTCAGATAGAGCAGATCGAACGCTACGAGCACGATGCTCTTGGACTTGCCTCTGAGTTCGTTCTGCAGGACCGAGAAATCGGTGGTGCCGTCGGCGGCCGGGACCACGATCTCGCCGTCCACTACCGCCGAGTTCGCCTTGATCCGCCAGGCGTCTTGAGCGACCTTCTTGAAGCGATGCGTCCAATCATGGCCTCGCCGGGTGAAGATCTTCGTCGTCTCGTTGGCCAGATGGACCTGAACACGGTAGCCGTCGAATTTGATTTCGTGAATCCAGCGCTCTCCCGACGGCACTTTCTCTGTCGAGGATGCCAGGGCCGGTTCGATGAAGCCGGGCAAAGGCGCCTTGACGCCGATAGCTGCCGGCTTGTTACGCTGAAATGCCACTGCAGAACTCCACGCTACAGCCGATTCAAATTGGCACAGTTCGAATCGTTCCGGAACCTGCGAATCCCTGTCGCGTTGCTTCCATGTCACAACAGGAGGCACCCATGGCGGGAGCGAAGAAGAGGAAGACGGCGCGGGGACGAAAGCAGGACCGGGCGAGAGTGGCAGGCGGGCAGGACTACGAAGTGCAGTATGAGGCGAAGAAGATAGGAAAGTCGTCGCCGGCGGTGAAAAAGGCCGTCAAAAAGGTCGGCAACGCGCGCAAGCAGGTGGAGAAACGGCTAGGCCGCTGAGTCGGAGAGACGGGCTGGCGTCGGAGCGTGCCCAGTCAGAGGGGGCATTCAGGGCAGGTATCACCGATCGAGTCCAGCACGTCGCGAACCGCGGCCTCCGCTTCTTGACGGGATGCGTCTGCTGGCGGATCTCGACGGGCGATGTCGAAGGCCCGCTCTCGTGCATGCGGATCGGCGCGGTCCTGCATCCAACCGTGCCTGGAAACACCGTTTTCCGATACTTCAGACGTCCGAGCTTAGGTGGTTGCTCCTTGCCCTTTTTGCGCGTGCGGCTGTCGCCGCACCGGGCACTCGTGAACCGAGCCGCGCAGCGTCTCGGGCTTGCGGCTTCGATCCGTCGCGCACGAGCAGATCACGCCCTCGCGGGGCAGAAACGAAAACCGGACCTTTATGCAGCAGCCACCTGCATAAAGGTCCGGCCTTATCTTAGCGTGCCGCGATACCAAACGGCTGCAAAGGACGCTTCATATCCTTTGGGAGGTCTCGCTTTTCATCCGGGTCTCGACCCGGAGGCGGCAATATATCAGTAGCCGATACGACTACTTCTTTTTCTTTGAAGTCTTCTTTGCCGCCTTCTTGGTAGCTGCCTTCGCGGTCTTCTTTGCCTTCTTCGCTTTCTTGGCCATGTCGTCCTCTGTAAGAATTGGCTCTCAGTGAACAAGCCCACGCCGTGCATAGACATGCGCACACGTGAGACGATATCACAAAAGCAAAATTGATACCAAGGAGACGTAAATCCGCATTGAGTAGCTCGCCGGAGGCACTCGCCCTCGGGCCCGCCGTCATTGCATGCCGGCGTCGCTATCACTGCCCTTCGGGTCGGGTGCCTTCTTAACCGGTCTCGCGACTGCACTCGGTCCCGGGTCCCGCCGCTACGCGTCGGCGCTATGCTGACCCTCCTGCGGGTGCCTCTTTCGCCGCGTCCGCGAGTGGTCTTCGCTTTCGCTCCGCCCACAGACCTCTCTTCCACAATTGTGAGACCCCTGTGAAAATGCCGGGCGGTTCTCGTATCATTGCCTGCATCACGTTCGCTCAGGTTTTGGCGCGTGCGGCCAAGGCCACACCGGGCTCTCGTGAACCGAGCCGCGCAGCGTCTCGGTAGGGTAGGCGCGGGACACCTCGTAAGAGGATATCCCTACGCCTCCCTCCAAACCGTGCGGGCACCTTTCAATGCACACGGCTTTCCGTACGCGCATACTTTCGACCAGAAACGGTTGTTCGGCACGACGGGCACAGGACAATGGTCTTGCGCCGCCAACCGGACTGTTTCCAAACCGCCAGCACGCTTCGCAGATCTCCGACGCGGCGGAGGTGATGCATCTCAAATGGTCCGCTCATACCGCCGCACGCTTCGCATCTGCGAGCGCTAAGCCGATCGATGAGATCATTTGGGTTTTTGACCCACCACGCACCTGCCGTGACATTATCCACCACAGGGACTCGTCCAGTAGGTTTGAGTGAGATACTTCAGTCTCCATAGCTTGATACTGCGAAGCTTGCCACGGACCACAGAGCTGACCTCGTAGTCCGTCCCATTCCACAGACGTGCCATGGTTCTCGCTGTCGTCGTCCGATGTCGCATCGCCAGCGTCTTCACGGCACTGCGGAACACGACAAGCTCCAACAGTCCCAAAGCGCTTTTGATGTCGTCGGCCAACGAATGGTAGTTCGCGAATCCACGGAACTCTGAGTTATAGGCGAGGACGGTTGCGACGTCGCTGGTAACAAGGAACTGTGCGCGATGACGGCCAGTCTTCCTGGCGAGGTCGCCATAGCCGTGTCGCTTACAGAACTTGGTGACTTCTTGCCGAGGCACTCGCAAGCTGACATTGTCGGTGGTCGGGCGGCGTAGCACGCGCCATGTCCGTCCGTCCGGTCCCGTGCGGCTGGTTTTCCGTCCAGCCCCGTAGGATGTGTATGTCGAGATGCGATAGCTGAGGAAGGTCACTCCCTTTGAAGCGGCGTGAACTCCACTTTTCTCGGGCGACACGGCGAGCTTCAAGGCGTGCGTCAAGAACTGTTCGACGCCCGCCATGATCTCACACGCTTCCCGCTTGCTCCCGATCACGCCGATGAGGAAGTCGTCGGCGTAGCGGCAGTAGCGGAGCCTTTTGAAGTTGGGGTCCATCGGATCGACGGAAGGCACTTTCCGTCTCTCCTTGTTGACGGCTTTGATCTCTGCAAAAGCAGCGTCGATCTCGGCCTGATCCGCGCCGTTGGCACGGAGCCGTTCAATTTTGCGGCGGAGACGGAGCACGCGCCGTTCCAGCGCGGCATAGCGCGGGAATGGACGCCGCACGCGGCCTTTGTCGAAGTCCGCTTTCATTGTCTGCATTCGCTGATCCAGCTCATGCAGATAGATGTTGGCGAGCAAGGGCGAGACAACGCCGCCCTGTGGCGTACCACTGTACGTGCGTCCGTAGACCCAATCTTCCATGTAACCTGCTTTGAGCATTCCTTCGATCAGGCCGATGAACCTATCGTCATCGATCCGTTTCCTCAGAAGCTCGAGCAGGATGTCATGGTCGATATTGTCGAAGAACCCACGCACATCCACTTCGACTAGCCACTTACAACCCGTCCAGGTCTTCTTGATGGTCTTGAGAGCGGTATGGCAGGATCGGCCCGGGCGGAACCCATGCGACTCATCGAGGAACACAGGTTCGTAGATCGCTTCGAGCAATATCCTGACCGCCTCCTGGACGAGCCGGTCTTCCACCGTGGGGATACCCAGCGGTCGTGTTTTGCCGTTGTCCTTCGGGATATAAACCCTCCGGACTGGCCGGAAGCGATAAGTACCCTCTGCTACGCGCCTGGCAATATCGGCAAGCTTCGCCAGCGACATGCCGTCGAAGGTCTTGCCATCTACACCGGGCGTCAGGGCTCCCTTGTTGCGGGAGACCTTTTCGTAGGCCCGCTCGAAGAGATGCGGAGATCTCATCAGGCGGTGAAGGCCATTTACGCGCTTACCCGACCGCGACAAAGTCGGCAGTGATTCAATTCTTCTTTGGATGGTAGCGGCCTGCATCAGCAGAACCTCTCCGTCGAAGAATCTCTTCTACGCATACTGCAAATGCCGCTGTTAGCGGCATCGTCCTTCCCCCGGTCGGAGGCGCTTTCGGTCCGGTCGCCCGGCCTTATACGCATGATCGTCCACCTCGCGGCGGCTGTCCCGGCCATTACGCCGGGCATTTGGGTACTATGACGGCTCCGTCGCCATACAGGTTCTCGAAAGAACCTGCTGTAGGCGATCCCGTAGTTACGTGCGTGGGGAGTTGCGGCATGTTTAGGTGTCCCGTTCGTCTCCTTAATCCACTGACGGTGGTCGTCCCACGCGGACTGGTGGCAGTTCGCACTGGGAGGTGCGATCCGCCCCGCGTGGCATAGCGTGTCAGCCGCGTTCGCTACGGCCAGCCCTTTGGCAACTGGAAACTGGGATTCAGGCAATACAGCTTTCACCATGCATACCTTTACTTTGTACTCTCCACCGGGCTGCGGCGCCCGACTTCGAGACGTTTCCCCGGCATGCTCTGGTCCCGTTCCCCTTTCGGAGTTTCAGTCGTTTCCGACACCGGTAAGCCGGGCAAGTAAGAGCCATAACCAGCAGGCTCCATTCTTTCGAACACTCCCTTCTTCTCCACGCCTCTACGGCGCGCGCCTTGCGGCTTCGATCCCTCGCGCTAGAGCTTTGGTGCTCCTCGCCGGGGGCACTCGGGAAAGGGGCTCGCCTGCGGCGATCGCTATCACTGCCCCGTTCCCGGGTGCCGCTATTGAACCGGTCTCGTCGCTGCACTCGGACCCGCGTGCCCCTTCGGGTCGCTATGCTCACGCTCTCCGGGTGCCATTTTCCGTTGAGGCGATGCGCCCTTGAGCGCACGCCTGATCGGGCCTGCTGCCTAAGGCAGATTGCGCTAGAAGCTGAGAGAAAGAGTGCAGGCTGGTTTTTCCGTGACGGGTTACAAGCTGCGAGAGAGGCTCGTGGCGCCCGTCGCGGAGACCCGCGATGTCGAACCCTACTGCTTGCGCGCGCGTCGGCCAGGACCGGGCAAACCTCTATAACGAAATCACCGACAAGATCATTGCCGAGCTTGAGGCCGGACGCGTCCCCTGGGTTCAGCCCTGGGGTACGGCCGCGGCGAAAGCGCCGCTGGCCATGCCGAAAAACGCGTCGACCAACCGGCAATACAGTGGCGTTAACATCCTCATCCTCTGGGGAGCCGTGATCGAACGCGGATTTGCCGGTCAAAGTTGGCTCACCTTCCGTCAGGCGCTCTCGCTCGGCGGCCACGTTCGCAAGGGAGAGCGCGGCACCACAGTGGTGTACGCTGATCGTTTCGTGCCGAATGACGAAAAGCGCCGGGCGGCCGAGACCGGCGAAGACGCGCAGGCAATTCCATTCCTCAAACGATTTACCGTTTTCAACGTCGAACAGTGCGAGGAACTGCCCGACGGCATCGCAACCGCTGCGCCGCCACCGCCGGCTGGCCTGATTGACCCCACGGTTGACGCCCTGATCAAGGCCAGCGGAATTCCATTTCGCATTGGTGGAGATCGCGCATTCTACGCAACAGCCGAAGACTATGTTCAGGTCCCGCCGCCGCAGGCCTATTTCGAACCGATCAACTGGCACCGTACCGCTTTGCATGAACTCGGTCATGCGACCGGGCATCCCTCGCGCCTCAATCGCGACCAGAGCGGATCCTACGGTACGAAGAAATATGCCTTTGAAGAACTGGTCGCCGAGTTGAGTTCCGCATTCAGCTGCGCGTCGCTCGGGATCGTCCCGACCGTGCGCCATGCCGACTATATCGGCTCCTGGCTTGAAGTCCTACGCGAAGACAGTCGGGCCATCGTGCGGGCCGCCTCACAGGCGAGCAAGGCCGTGGACTATTTGCTCGGCTTCGTTCCCGGGTCCATTGAGCTTCCGTCGCTGGATTCGGTTGTCGCCGATCACGAGACGGCGTGATGCTTGGCCTGATGGCTGCGCGAGAGTGAGAGGAGGGGAGGCTGTTCGCGACGGGTTGGAAGCCGAGAGAGAGTCTCACGGCCGCCCGTCGTGGAGAGCCAAAATGACGAAAGCCGTCCAAAAGATCACGCTGTCGCCTTCCCGGGACATCCCCTTCCGCAAACTCGTGCTCAGCCAGTCGAACGTTCGCCGCGTCAAGGCCGTTGTCTCGATCGAGCAGCTAGCCGAGAGCATCGCGCAGCGTACGCTTCTGCAAAGTCTGAGTGTCCGGGCCGTTGTTGATGCAGATGGCAACGAGACCGGCATGTTCGAGGTGCCAGCGGGCGGCAGGCGCTATCGCGCTCTCGAGCTCCTGATGAAACAAAAACGCATGTCAAAGACGCAGGCGGTGCCGTGCGTTGTGCGTGAAGCGGGTATCGCCGCGGACGATTCGGTGGGGGAGAACGATGAGCGGGTCGGCCTGCATCCGCTTGATCAGTTTCGGGCCTTCCAGACACTGCGCGATCTCGGCATGAGCGAGGAAGACATTGCCGCGCGCCAGTTCGTGAACCCTGGCAGAATGTCAGCCGTTCCGGCTATGACGAGCCTTACCAGATCCGGCGCTTGCTCACCGAGAACACCGTACGCGGGTCCGATCGCCGCGCCCAATTTGTGGGCCTTGATGCCTATCAGCACGCGGGTGGCGGCGTTCTGCGGGATCTGTTCGAGCACGACGACGGCGGCTGGCTTCAGGACGTCGTGCTGCTCGACCGCCTCGTAACCGAAAAGCTCAAGGCCGAGGCTGAGACGATTGCCGCCGAAGTGGATATCGGTCGCCGTAGACTTCTCCTACGGTCACACTCAAGTCCTACGGAAGATCGAAGGCAAGCCTGTCAATCTCTCGCCTGAGGAGCAGGCCACCATCGATGCACTGAACGCCGAGCAGGCCAAGCTGAAACCGACTACCAGGATGGGGACGAGTTGCCCGAAGAGGTCGATCAGCGTCTCGGCGAAATCGAGTCGGCATTGACGGCGTTCGAAGACCGGCCGATGCTCTACGATCCGGCGGAGATCGCCCGAGCAGGTGTCTTCATCAGCATCGATTCCGATGGGCGCCTCTCCGTGGATCGAGGTTACGCCCGGCCGGAGGACGAGATGCCGGTAACCCATCCTGATGTCGGGCAGACCGCCGATCCGTCGTCGATCGGAGGGCAGGAGCCTAGCGCTTCCGTCCAGCGCACGGTCATCGCGGTCCCGGGTAGTGCTCCCGATGCCGAGGACGATGAAGACGCGGCCAAGCCTCTGCCGGATCGGCTGATCACTGAGATGACGGCGCATCGTACGCTAGCATTGCGGGATGCGCTGGCAGAAAATCCTGCGGTCCGTTCCAGGCGGTGCTGCATAACTTCGTGCTGACGGCCTTTTACAGGTTCGCGTCATCGGGGAGCTGTCTGGAAATCGGCCTTCGCACACCGACCTTTCCAGCTCAAGCTCCTGGGCTGAGGGAAAGCGCGTCTGCGAAGGCTCTCGAGGTGCGGCATGAGGCTTGGAGGGCTCGATTGCCGAAGAGCGAAAACGATCTTTGGGATGCGCTGACGGCTCTCGACGGCGGCGCACAAGCATCCCTGTTCGCCCACTGTGCGTCATTTGCGGTCAACGCCGTCTATGAGCCGGCCAACCGCTACAATCAGGGCCGTGTCTCCGCTCATGGTGTCCGCACGCGTCTCGATCAAGCGAATGTGCTGGCGCGCGCGGTCGGGCTCGACATGGTGCAGGCTGGCTGGCGACCGACCGTCGACAACATCGGCCGGGTCACCAAGCCGCGCATTCTCGAGGCCGTGCGGGAAGCCAGGGGCGAGTCGTCGGCACAACTGGTCGACCATCTGAAGAAGGCCGACATGGCCAAGGAGGCCGAGCGTCTTCTGGATGGCTCGGGTTGGTTGCCGGAGCCGCTGCGTCTCATCGATCCCGATGTGGCGCCGGTGGAGCAGGAGGACGAAGCGGGCTCGCTGCCCGAATTCCTCGCCCATGAGGAGGATCCCGAAAACGGCAGCGACGAAGATCCGCAACAGCTCGACGCGGCTGAGTGACATCACAGAGCGGGACGGCTCCGGCCGCCCCGCGGTTGCTTGCGGACCGGTGCGCAGCGCTGGTCCCCATTCTTATTGGGAACGGCAGAGAGTGAGAGTCGGGCCGGAAAGGGTTTGAGCCGTCGGGGTCAAAGGAGAGCGCCTGATGGTTCGACCCATTCCTGCTCTCTCCTGAGACATCCTGCCATGACCGAATCTCTTGCCGGCGGCGCCGCCGCGCCGCTCTCGATGCGTGCCACTGCAAATCTCACCTCTGCCGCTATTAGGGCCGCGCGACAGGTCCTGACCGAGCTCGAACGCGGCCGTCGCATCGATGCCGCTGTTCTGCGTACCGCTGTGGAGCCTGCCTTCAGCGCCCCGGACACGGCCGGCGCCTGGAACTGGAAGACCGCCTATGACGTCTGCGAGGCGGCAACAGTTCTGTTCCTTCGCAAATTCGGCCCGGCCATGCGGGCCAAGGCTGGCTCGACGGCAGCAATGCTGCCGATGCTCGCGAAGATCGCGAGTTGTCTGCCGACCCACACGCGGCGTTCCGAGGACAGCCAGGCGCTTCAGCAATTCTCGACGCCCATCCCGCTCGGGCTGGCGGCATGCGCCGCAGCCGGCATTACGCCCGCCGATCGTGTTCTCGAGCCATCGGCGGGCACCGGTTTGCTCGCCATCTTTGCCGAGCTCGCCGGCGGCGCCTTGGTGTTGAACGAGTTGGCCGAGCCCCGTGCGGCGTTGCTCGATCATCTGTTCGCGGGCGTTAAGGTCACGCGGTTCGATGCTGCGCAGATCGATGATCACCTCGACGCAAGTGTGGTGCCGAGCGTCGTCCTGATGAACCCGCCGTTCTCGGCCCTGGCGAATGTCGATCGACGGATGGCGGATGCGACCCTCCGGCACATCGCTTCGGCGCTCGCGCGTCTTTGCGATGGTGGGCGCCTCGTCGCCATCACTGGCGCAAGCTTCGCGCCCGATAACCCGGCATGGCGAGATGCCTTTGTGCGGCTCCAGGGACGCGGGCGATTGGTGTTTTCTGCGGCGATCGAGGGCGCCATCTACGCCAAGCATGGCACTCAGACGGATACGAGGCTGCTTGTGATCGACAAGCTGCCCGCTGCCGATCCGACGGCTTTTCCTGCCTCGCCGGGCATGGCGGCCGACGTCGCTACCTTGCTTGATTGGGTGGCCAAGCATGTGCCTACAAGGACGCCTGTCGCCACGCCATCGGAGATCTCCGCTATCCGGTGGCCAAATATGTCCCGGTCGACCAGCGCTGTTGCAACGCGCTCATCGTCTGCGACAGGCGCCGCGCCAGAAGGCGTCGAACTTACGTACGAAACGGTCGAATGGTCGCCGCCGGAAGGCACCCGGATCACCGATGCGCTTTACGAGGAGTACGGATTGCAGTCGATCCGTATTCCTGGATCGTGCGCACACCCGACCAAACTCGTGCAATCCGCGGCGATGGCTTCCGTTGCGCCACCGAAGCCTTCCTATCGTCCGCACCTGCCGGCCAATGTTATGGCAGACGGAGTTCTATCGAATGCCCAGCTCGAGAGCATCATCTATGCAGGTGAGGCGCATTCTGAGTTTCTCGCGGGCTCCTGGACGGTCGACGCAACCTTTGATGTTATGGCCGCCGCGCGCGATGACGCGGAAAATGCCGTCCGCTTTCGCCGCGGCTGGTTTTTGGGCGATGGCACCGGGGCGGGCAAGGGGCGGCAGGTCGCGGGGATCCTGCTCGACAACTGGCTCAAGGGCCGTCGTCGTGCGGTCTGGATCAGCAAGTCCGACAAGCTGATTGAAGATGCGCAGCGCGACTGGTCCGCGCTGGGCATGGAGCGATTGCTTGTTACGCCGCTTTCGCGGTTTCGCCAGGGTACCCCGATCCGGCTCTCGGAAGGCGTCCTATTTACCACCTACGCTACGCTACGGACCGACGAGCGTGGCGAAAAGCTTTCGCGTGTCAGACAGATCGTTGAATGGTTGGGCGCCGATTTCGACGGAGTGATCGTCTTCGACGAGAGCCACGCCATGCAGAATGCGGTCGGGGGCAAGGGCGAGCGCGGCGACCAGGCGGCCTCTCAGCAGGGGCGCGCGGGCTTGAGGCTCCAGCACGCGCTGCCGAATGCTCGCGTCGTTTATGTATCGGCGACGGGCGCAACCACGGTCCACAACCTCGCTTATGCCCAACGCCTCGGTCTTTGGGGCGGCTCCGACTTCCCGTTCGCCACACGCGCCGAATTCGTCGAAGCGATCGAGGAGGGTGGAGTCGCGGCCATGGAGGTGCTCGCGCGTGACCTGAAGGCGCTCGGCCTCTACGCGGCCCGCTCGCTTTCCTATGAAGGCGTCGAATACGACCTCGTCGAGCATCAGCTTACGCCGGAGCAGGTTCGCGTCTACGACGCCTATGCAGATGCGTTCAGCATCATCCATAACAACCTCGACGCGGCGATGCGGGCCGCCAACATCACCGGCGAAACCGGAACGCTGAACGGGCAGGCGAAATCCGCGGCCCGATCCGCCTTTGAAAGCGCCAAACAGCGCTTCTTTGGCCATTTGCTGACCTCAATGAAGACGCCGTCGCTCATCCGGTCGATCGACCGCGATCTCGCCGCCGGCCACGCCGCTGTCATCCAGATTGTTTCAACGGGCGAAGCGCTGATGGAGCGCCGGCTCGCCGAGATCCCGACCGAAGACTGGCGCGACGTTCAGGTCGACATCACCCCGCGCGAGTATGTGCTCGACTATCTCGCCCATTCCTTCCCGGTCCAGCTCTACGAACCATTCGCCGACTCTGAGGGCAACCTCTGCTCTCGGCCTGTCTATCGCGATGGCCAGCCGGTCGAGAGCCGGGAAGCCGTCGCACGACGCGGCCGCCTCATCGAGAAACTCGCCTCGCTGCCTCCGGTCCCCGGCGCGCTGGATCAAATCGTGCAGCAATTCGGCACCGACATCGTCGCCGAAGTGACCGGCCGCTCGCGCCGCATCATTCGTAAGGGCGATCGGTTGGTGGTCGAAAACCGAGCCGGTTCGGCCAATCTCGCTGAGACATCGGCCTTCATGGACGACCTCAAGCGTATCCTCGTGTTCTCCGACGCAGGCGGCACGGGGAGGAGCTACCATGCCGAGCTCTCGGCCCGGAATCGCCGCTTGCGGGTCCATTATTTGCTCGAGCCCGGCTGGAAGGCCGACGCCGCGATTCAGGGGCTCGGCCGCACAAACCGGACCAATCAGGCGCAGCCGCCGCTGTTCCGTCCCATTGCGACCGACGTGAAAGCCGAAAAGCGCTTTCTCAGCACCATTGCTCGACGGCTCGACACGTTAGGGGCCATTACGCGCGGCCAGCGCCAGACAGGAGGGCAGGGCCTGTTCCGGCCCGAGGACAATCTCGAAAGCCAGTACGGGCGTGACGCGCTGCGTCAGCTCTATACGCTGCTTGTGCGAGGCAAAGTCGATGGCTGTTCGCTCGAACGGTTCGAGGATGCGACCGGCCTGAAGCTCATGGATGCCAATGGGCTGAGGGATGACCTGCCGCCGATCACCACCTTCCTCAACAGATTGTTGGCACTCACTATCGATCTACAGAATGTGCTGTTCACCGCCTTCGAGCAGCTGTTGACCGCTCGGATCGAGGGCGCGGTCGCGTCGGGTACCTACGACGTCGGCCTGGAAACGCTCCGCGCTGAAAGCTTCGTCGTCGCCGACCGGCGGACGATCTATGACCATCCTGGCACCGGCGCCGAGACCCGGCTGCTCACGGTCGCCCAGCGGCAGCGCAATCATCCGGTGAGTCTGGATGACGCTCTTGCACGTCTTTCCGATCGTCAGGCCGTCCTGCTCGTCAATGAGCGCTCGGGACGAGCCGCCGTGCAGGTCCCTGCGGCGAGCGTCATGCTCGATGATGGCGAGATCGAGCGGCGCGTCCGTCTGATCCGGCCGATGGAGCAGCACCGGGTCGCCCTAAGCATAATGGCAGAAAGCCATTGGGACGAAGCGGATCGTGAACGCTTTGCCTCGGCCTGGCTGGCGGAACTTGCGGAGGTGCCCGAGTTCACGGAAATCACGATCCACGTCGTGGCGGGCTTGCTGCTCCCGATCTGGAAGCGGCTGCCGAACGAATCAACCCGCGTCTATCGGCTCCAGACCGATGCGGGCGAACGCATCATCGGACGCAAGGTTTCCGCGGCGTGGGTTGAAAGCGTCCTTGCAACGGACGCGCCTGCGCTGACACCAGGCGCTGCCTTTGCCGCGCTGATGGAGGGACGGACCGTCCTCGATCTTGCGGAGGGGCTCCAGCTTCGCCGCGTCCGGGTGATGGGCGCGTATCGCATCGAGCTGTCGGGATTCAAAGACACGATGCGCGATCGCCTCCGTGCTTACGGCCTCTTTGGGGAGATCATCTCCTGGAAGCTGCGCATGTTCGTGCCCACGGACGCGAGCGGTGTCGAGATCCTGTCGAATGTACTCGACAGCTATCCGGTTGCGCGCATCAGTGATCGGGAGGCGGCGTGATGTCCCGCGATGCTTCCGAACTGGCACGCCGCCTCTCGCGCGAGGCCGAGGCGGTGTGCCGACACTATCTCTCCAATGGCAGGCGAGCGGGGCGGTACTGGCTGGTCGGCGACGTCCACAACACGCCGGGCCGCTCGTTGTTCGTACGGCTCCAGGAATCGCCGAAGGGACCCGCTGGGAAATGGACCGACGCCGCGACCGGAGAACATGGCGATCTCCTCGACATCATCCGCGAAAGTCTGGCCTTGCGAGACTTTCGCGAGGTCGCTGAGGAGGCGAGGCGCTTTCTGAAGCTACCGCTTTCTGAACAGCAACCAGCTCAGAAACCTATTCGTCCAGTAGTGCCGGCCGGATCGCAGGAAGCCGCTCGTCGGCTCTTTGCGATATCCAGTCCGATCGAGGGGACGGCGGCTGAAACGTACTTGCAGCGTCGCGGAATAGCCCGCATCCACCATGGTGGCAGCCTCCGCTTCCACCCGCGTTGCTACTATCGGCCGGACGAGCATTTGCCGACCGAAACCTGGCCGGCGATGATAGGCTCTGTCACGGACCTCGAGGGACGGATCACCGGCGTGCATCGCACCTGGCTAGATCCAGACGGCTTTGATCGCGTGCGGCTCGGCAAGGCTCCGATCGACACACCACGACGCGCAATGGGCGACCTTCTGGGCAACGCCGTTCATTTCGGCGTGGTCGATGACGTACTTGCTGCCGGCGAGGGGATCGAGACCATGCTGTCACTGCGTTACGCACTGCCGACCTTGCCCATGGCGGCTGCGCTTTCGGCCAATCACCTCGCAGCCATGTTGCTGCCGTCTGGCCTGCGTCGGCTCTATATCGCCCGCGATGACGATGCTGCCGGAGATGCCGTACAGGCGATTCTCACGCAGCGAGCGGAAGCCGTCGGCGTTGAAGCGATCCCGCTGTCGCCCCGGCTGGGGGACTTCAACGAAGATCTGCACCTCTTCGGGATCGATGCCATCCGAGTACGCTTGCGGCTTCAACTCGTACCAGAGGACGTCGCGCGCTTCCTGCATTCTCCGACGGTAGCCGCGGAATAGCCCCGGCGCTTCCATCGGGGTCGACAGCTCGGTCATAGCAAGGCCACTGCCGGAAGAGGACGCGACCACGGCCTTCTAGAGGGCGATCGGACGGCAAGCGGCTCGGGCCGGCAATGGCTGCGTCCGGCTATTTTCCGCCGCGCGCCGGCGATTAGCCGTCTGAGCGGCGCGCTTTGCATCGCGAAGCAAAATAGCCGGCCTTTGCCATCCTCCGCGGCGCTTCGGCCCTCCGCTCTGCTCCGGGTTCTGGCCCGTTCCGCCTGCCGTCTGAGTGATCGCCACGAAGGCCGCGATGGTCGCGGCCGATCCGGCAAAGGATCGCCTCCATGACCGACCACGACGACATCGAACCGCCGCACGCCGCATCTCCGACCGAACATGTTCTTACCGAATTGCAGCTCTTCGGTTACCGCCCCTTCGACGACCAGCCCGATCCACGGCCGCTTCCCGAGGCCAGGATCATTACCGGTGCCGTCGCTGACATCTTCGATGCCCTGGTCGCCACGTTGAGCGACACGCGGCTCGAGCCGGACCTTGACGATCTGCTCTGGTCTACTGTCAACCTGTTCCACCGAGCCGTCGACCGCATCGGGCGTCAACTTGACGACAACGAACAGGCGCAGCAGAAGAGCCAGCGCGAGCAGGACGGCTCCGAAGTTCGATCCGTCGAACTCGAGCGCGTGACGGCGGAAGGCATCACATTGATCGAGCGGCGCGACTGCCTGGAGCTCTTCCGTGATCGGGCCATCGAGCGCTTCGAGACGCACACCGGCTCATTCTGGCGCCCCCGATCGGGAACGCTGGTGAACCATCGTACGCTGACCGCAGCGATGATCGACTCCCGCGACTTCATCGCGGCGAAGCGCCGCGCCGAGACCGAGGTCATGCTGCCCGCTGGGCCGAAGATCGCGCTCACCGGAGGGCTCGACTTTAACGACCACAACCTCATCTGGGACCGCCTCGACAAGGTTCATGCCAAGCATTCCGACATGGTCCTGCTCCATGGTGGCTCCCCGAAGGGCGCTGAACTGATAGCCTCGAAATGGGCGACCACCCGCAAGGTACCTCAGATCGCCTTCAAGCCAGACTGGACGAAGCATGCCAAGGCCGCACCGTTCAAGCGCAACGACGCCATGCTCGAACTCCTGCCGATCGGCGTCATGCACTTCCCGGGCACGGGAATTCAGGACAACCTTGCCGATAAGGCGAAGCGCCTCGGCATCCCCGTCTGGAGGTTCGGCTGCGCGTGAGCGCCGTCTTCTCGATTTCCATCGAAGCGAAATTGCTCGCGCCGCAACTCCGCCTCGTTTCGGTCTCATATCCAGAGTTGCGCCGTGGTGGTGGTGGAAGGCGCGACCAGTACATCTATGCACATGGAGCCACCACCTTGCTCGCTATTGGGCTTGTTCTCAACACACTCGGCATCGGCTTGTTCTGCTGGGCGATCTTTACGCTCGCTGTGTATGCATTGCCATTTTTCGTCGCACTGAGTATCGGGATCACGGCGTATCAGCGCGGCGCCGGCCTCGTTGGCACCCCGCTTATCGCAACGGCCGGCGGTACGCTGACGCTCGTGCTAGGCCAGGTCGCCTTTGCTGCTACTCGGTCTTCCGCCTTGCGTATCGCGATCGCGACAGCATTCGCGGTCCCCGCCGCCGTCGCCGGCTATCATGTGGTATTCGCCCTGTCCCAGATCGGAGCGCCTTCACTCGCTGGGCGTGACGTCTTCGCTTGCCTGGGCGCAGTTTGCATTGGCCTTACGTCATGGACGCGCTTGATGGTGTTGGCGAAGCCCCGCCCGTTCGAGCCGGGTGAGGTGGTGGAGAACCCGTCCTAACGCGTTCTTATGGCCGCATGGCCCGAGGGGCTGACCGTTTTCCGCCCTCCGTCGAACAGGTGCGCGTAGATCGGCGCGTTAAAGGAAGGCTGATCGAAACCTGAGCGCGGGAAGGGCCGTCCTCCTCGGAACACCTCGATCAAGCTGCCGGCATTCGGTCTGGCCCACACAGCCGCGTCGGAGCGGTTTTATCTCGATCCGTTCTTGGGGAGACGATTCCGCCCTTTGCAGCAGATTGTTTCTCTTTCTGCGCCAAATCGTTTCGACCGCTTGTTCATCAAAACCGAGATAGCCACGCTTCTCCGTAAGATTGTGGTTCAGCACGCGGACGCACGTGGCCTCGTTGATGGCTTGATCTGGCCGAAGACCGGCTTCGCCTCGATCGTCTGAGCCGCAACGCCGTTGATGCGACTTTCTTCCCCTGGGCTTCGCCCATTCCTCGCGAGACAAGAAAGTCGCCACAACGACGTCCTCCGCTGCGCTACGGCCCGACCGGGTGCGTCGCCGATCGTCCTCGGCCCTAGATCGCCATCGAGGCTGCGGTGGTCGCGGGCTCGAAACACAACAGGAGAAGTGACATGGCTAACATCGGTTCTTTCAAGAAGGTCGGCAACGAATTCCAGGGCGAGATCGCCACCCTGAGCCTGAAGGCCAAGGGCGTCCGCATCGTCGCCGAGACCAACCGCTCCAATGACAACGCGCCCAGCCACCGCATTTATGTGGGCCGGGCGGAGATCGGCGCAGCCTGGTCGAAGCGTTCCGAGGAAGGCCGCGACTACCTCTCGCTCAAGCTCGACGACCCTTCGTTCAACGCGCCGATCTACGCGAACCTGTTCGACGAAGAGGGCGGTGAAGGCTACACCCTGCTCTGGTCGCGGCCGCGCAAGACCGGCGAGTAAGAACGCCCCCATCAAGCCCCGTCCGACCAAATCGGACGGGGTTTCATAGCTAAAAGCCTGCCCAGAGCGTAACGCCATTCGCAGCTGCCTGGCCCATCCACGAAACTGCGCTCTGTCTCCCGGGCGCCGCTCATCGCAACAGAGCGGACCAGATTTGCTCAATCTGAGTTTTTTCGCATTGTGACCCTAACGCGACATCTGCCGCTTGTTCGCCGGACTCAGTCAGATGCAGGCAGGTGGTCAGCTAGTCGCGCAGCCTCCATCTTCATGGCTTGGATCGCCAGGTGTTGCGCCTTGGTATCGAAACGGCTTCTCAAATCGGATACAGACAAGGCGCCGCGCAACCGGCCTGCATTGTCGATGACCGGCACCGAAGCGGCGGCGACGTCTGCGTCGCGCTCACCCAACGAGATATAGAAGCCGTCCTCTCGAATCTGCGCTCCTGGCGGCCACTTCGGCGCCGTGTAGGCGCGCAGAACGCGCCCCGCGGCCCCGCGATCGAGCGGGAGCCGTTCTCCCTCTTCAAGATGGTGTCGAACCGCGCGCGGCGAATTCTGGCGATACAGGCAGATGCGCTCGTCGCCGTCGCGGACATAGAACGAGGCGCTCTCCTGGGTCATATCGACGAGGCGGCGCAGAACCGGCCGGATGAACTCGCCGAGGTCGAGGCCGCGCCGGTAAATTGCTCCAAGACGCCACAACTCCGGTCCGAGCCGGTAGAGCTTGTCCTCTCCTCTCTGCACGAAGCCGCAGGCTTCGAGCGATGCGGTCAAACGCAAGACCGTGCTCTTATACAAGCCGGTGCTTTGCGAGATTTCTGTCAGGCTCATCTGTCGGCGCGTTTCGGAGAAGGCGCGCAAGATGTTGAGTGCGCGCTCGACCGACTCCGCGCCGTCCCTGGTCATCAAAAATCGCCTTACAGGTTCTGTTTTACAGAACTTAGTTCGCGCGAATTCAAAAATCAACCTGCAAGCCCACCTGTATTGGGTTCTTCACAATAGAACTGCCTTGACTCATGCATTGAACTCGGGCGTGAGGTCTGCACAATAGAATAACGCTCTGTCAGACAGAACGAGGGTTGAACGTCTTACGGAGATCGCCATGAGTTTGCCGCTTGAGGGCGTACGGGTCCTCGATCTGTCCAACGTGCTCGCTGGACCCTTCTGTGGCTACAACTTGGCGCGGCTCGGCGCCGAAGTGATCAAGACGAAAATCCGAAGGGCGGCGATCTGGCTCGCCATCTCGGGGCAGATCCGACGATGGCACAGCGCCTGTTCGGCCTGTACTTCGTTGCGGTGAATGCCTGTAAACAATCGATCGCGATCGACTTGAAATCGCCGGAGGGTCGGGATGCATTCCTTCGACTTGTCGATCAGGCCGACGTGCTGCTCGAGAACTTCCGGCCCAAAGTGATGGAGCGGCTCGGCCCCGGCTATGCGGTTCTCGCGAAGCGCAATCCCCGGCTGATCTACTGCGCCATATCCGGCTTCGGTCAGGAAGGCCCCTGGGCAAACCGGTCCGCCTACGACCAGATCGTGCAAGGTGTCTCGGGCGCGATGAGCGTAACCGGCGATCACCGATCAGCGCCGTTGCGCACCGGCTTTCCGATCTCCGACACCATGGCCGGTATCACAGCAGCCTTCGCAATCTCGGCGGCGCTGGTCGCGCAGCGTTCGACGGGCCGCGGTCGGTTCATCGATGTGTCGCTCCTGGAATCGACTCTGGCGGCAATGGGCTGGGTAGTCTCTAACCACCTCAACGCCGGCATCCTCCCCGAGCCAATGGGGAACGAGAATTTCACGGCGGCGCCATCCGGCACGTTCAAGACGAAGACCGGTCCGCTCAACATTTCCGCCAACGAGCAGAAGCAATTCGAGAAGCTCTGCCAGCTGATCGGACGACCCGATCTCCTGAGCGAGGAGCGGTTCAGTGAACGCCACACGCGCAACCTGCATCGCGCAGCCCTGAGCGACGAGATCAACAAGGCGCTTAAGTCGAAATCCGCCGAGGAATGGGAGGAGATTTTCAACGCCGCCGGCGTTCCCGCGGGGTGCGTGCTCTCAGTCCAGGACGCACTGCAGCAGCCGCAACTGGTCGAACGCCGGCTCGTCGAGAACCTGCCTCTCGGACCGACCGAAGGGCAACAGCTACGGGTGACGCGCCCACGCTTCCTTCTAGACGAAGGCTTTCCCAAACCGTCCGCTCCCCCGCTGCTCGGCGCCGACACGGCGACATGGCTCGAACGGCTCGGCTACACGCGCGCCCAGATCGACGAAATGGCGGACCGCGGCGTGGTCCGCGTCGCTTGAAAAGGAAATCCTGGTCATGCCCGAATCCAATCCCGCCGATCTCCTGATCGAGGCAACAAATTGGTGGTCGACCGACATTATCGACATGAAGCCGGGCGTCATCCGCTTTCGTGGCTTTTCGATCGAGCAGCTGATCGGCTCGGTCAGCTTTCCGCAGATGATATGGCTTCTGTTGCGCGGCGACCTCCCGTCGCCCGATCATGCCGCTCTGCTTGAAGCCGCTCTTGTGGCTGCGGTCGATCACGGACCGCAAGCGCCCTCGATCGCGGTCGGCCGCATGTCCATCACCTGCGGCTTGCCGCTCAATGGAGCAATGGCGTCGGCCATCAATTTGCTCGATGACGTCCATGGAGGCGCCGGCCAACAATGCATGGAGCTGTACGCCGACATCGCTCGACGGATGAGTGAAGGTACGGCGCTTGTAGCGGCGACGCAGGCTGGTATCGCCGCCTTCGTCGAGGCACACGGAAAAATCTTGCCCGGTTCGGCCATCGCCTTCACCCGATCGACCCTCGCTCACCGAGGCTCCTGTCGCTGGTCGATGCTGCTCGTGAGCGCGGCGTGATTTCCGGCAACTTTGCCGACATTGGCCGCGCCGGCGAAACAGCGCGGCGGGTCGGGACCAAGCGCCAAAAGAAGCGCGGTCACCAAATATTGGGCGCCCGAGGTTCTAGCGGCGGTCGTTCCGGTGCCGGTTGCCTTGACGGCCGATATCGGCTCGGCAGTCTCCCACTGCTCGAGTTAAAGCTGGCCAAGTGCGCCGCGCCGCAGACGGCTGGCATCGTGCTGCGCGTCGGTGCGGTAGATCACCGTGTCTGGTCCAAAGAGCCGCCGGTGCTCGGCGCGTCATACGCAGCCGAATTGCCATTTGATGGCGATTTCGACGCGCGTGCGTATGCAGCCCGCCGGCTGTGGCGCGCGATGAACGGACCCCCGCCCGGTCCAGCCTTTCACCAGTTATCCAGACAGCGGCGCGAACGCCTGAGCGTGGCGATCCGCGCGCTCGATGCGCATAGCGCCGGCGGCAGCTATCGCGTTATCGCCGAAGCGCTGTTCGGCAAAAAGCGAATCCCCGATCGCGCCTGGAAGACGCATGACCTGCGCAATCGAGCAATCCGCCTGGTGCAAGGCGGCGTCGCGTTGATGCGCGGTGGTTACCGCAAACTCCTGCGGCCCGGACGCAGGGCAGAGTAGCGCAGACTCCAAGGGGTGCCGAAAATCGTACCCGCAACATTCGGCATCCCCCTCCGAGATCTTGCTTCTCCATGATGACCGTACACACGCCGGCATAGCCAGGCGTAGTGCGATGTGCTCCTGGAGTCCTCAAATGCCCGATCCAATGGCCGGTCTACCACCGCGATTCCTGCGTACACCGGAGGCCGCGCGCTATCTTGGCCTGTCCGGTCGCACGCTCGAGAAGCACCGCACGTATGGTACTGGACCGACGTATCGGAAGATCGGCGGACGTGTTGTCTACGCCGTCGATGACCTGAAAGCGTGGGCCGACCGCGGCGCCAAGACGTCGACATCCGATCCCGGCAAGGGGACCGTGCTCCCCGCCAAGAAACATCCGGCCCTGCGTCCCTATGCAGGCCAGGAACGTCGTTGATCGCCGCGTGAGAGCAGTGACCATGCGGCGCAAACACCATTCCGAGCGCGAGCAGCTTGAGCTCTTTCGGGCGCTGCCCGGGGATCTTGCGCCCCGTGACGCGCAGGATCTGATGGCTTATCCGTTCTTCTCGCTCGCAAAGACGAAGCGGATCGTGCCGATCGATTTCCGAGCTGGTGCGATCGCAATTCGGGTCGAAGCCGTTCCTGAACACGGCATGGCGACCATTTGGGATGCAGATGTTCTGATCTGGGCTGCGTCCCAGATCGTCGAAGCCCGCGACGCCGGCTTGAAGACGTCGCGCCTGATGGCTGCAACACCTTACGAGATTTTGACGTTTGTCGGCCGCGGCACCAGCGCACGTGACTATGACCGCCTGAAGGCTGGTCTTGACAGACTTCAGTCAACGACCGTGCTGACATCGATCCGCCAGCCGGCAGAGCGGCGACGGCACCGCTTCTCCTGGATCAACGAGTGGAAGGAGACGGCAGATGCAAACGGTCGGCCATTTGGGATCGAGTTGATCCTGCCGGATTGGTTCTACGCTGGAGTCCTCGATGATGCCCTCGTCCTGACGATCGACCGCGCCTATTTCGAGCTCACGGGCGGGCTTGAGCGGTGGCTCTACAGGCTCGTGCGCAAGCACGGTGGACGCCAGGACGGCGGCTGGAGTTTTGATCTTGTGCACCTCCATGCCAAGTCCGGCATCCTCTCGCCGCTCAAGCATTTTGCGTACGACCTACGTCAGATCGTCCAGCGCCAGACATTGCCCGGCTACCAGCTCGTGCTCACGCGCGATTCTGATGGCACCGAGCGACTCAGCTTCGCGCCAGCGCCTTTTGATCCCTTAACGGCACGTCTGCGCCGGCGCGGTCTCATTCGAAATTCGGAGGACAACCTGTGAATCAACTCGTGCTATCGGGGACCGCAACCCTCGTGCTATCGAGAACCCGATCCTCGTGCTTTCGGGGACCGGAATCGACCTTAAGGGCTTGTTTCTCCGAGCTTTCCAGTCGCTCTAACTTTACTAACCAGAAATCCTTCGGATTTTTTCTAACGGACCAGGCCGAAAGCGGAGTTGGTGGCGCTCGGCAACGGCCGTCCGACAGGCCAGCCTGCCTTTGTAGGCCATACACACTCTCCACCGAGCCCCAAGCTCACGGTTGCCAACTCCAGCGTCACGGAGCGGCGGCATGAGCGATCTCACGGAAGTGGAAGTGCTGTGGCTCGAGAAGCGTATTGAAAACCGGATTCGGTTCGGTCGCATCGTCAAGGAACGGAAGCTTGATCGCCACCGGCGCGTCCTGTCATTTGCGCCCGGCAGCATCTTTGCTTTCATCCGGTGGACCTCCAACGACTTTGGGGCAATCATTTCGCGGATCGACATCTTGCGCGCGGTCCCTCCGGGACAGCGCTGCTCGACCGTTCCTTATGTGACACCCGGCGGAGAAATTTTGCTGCGTCTGTCCGGTTGGCCGAAGGTCGAGCGCGTGCTGCAGATGACCGATGCCGTTGAGGCATTCGGCATCGATCCCGCTGATGTCGCGCCTGATCATTGGCATCACGTTCATAACCGTCTGTCCGTCAATGAAAACCCGCGCCCGTATACGAAAGCGCGCCATCAGGCCTGGCTTCATCGCCAAAAGGTGATGCGATGACGGACCGCCCAATAATGTTGGCCGTGACGATTGGGGTCGCTGCTGCCCTCATCGCGACGATCGTGCTGGAGCCGCTTCCGCTTTACATCTGGAACGCATCCGCGAGCGTGCCGATCGGTCTCTACCGCCTCCGGCCGGCGGACCAATTCCGAGTCGCTGAATTGGTCGCGGTGCAGCCGCCGGAGCCGCTTGCGACCTTCCTCGACCTTAACGGCTATTTGCCCATTGGCGTCCCCATGCTGAAGCGCGTGCTCGCCCTTCCCGGGCAGACCGTTTGCAGAACCGGCCTCACGATTTCGGTCGATGAGGTGGCGATGGGCGAGGCGCGGGACCGCGACGGACGCGGACGGCCGCTGCCGAAATGGCAGGGCTGCCGCGTCGTCGGCGACGGCGAGCTCTTTCTCATGAACTGGCAGTCCGTCGACTCTCTTGATGGACGGTATTTTGGTTTCTTGCCGGCGTCGGCAGTGATCGGCCGTGCGCTGCCCGTGTGGACATGGGAGGAGTGATCGTGCCTGTTCCACGCTCTCACCCCGCCATTCCTCTGTTCGATCGATCGCGGGACCATTCCTCCGATCCGACCAACGCTAGCAGGGCCGACGCACGCCGCGGCAGTCCAGGGCGGCCGCATGGCCGGCGCGAATCGGCTTTGCCCTGGACGGGGGCGAGCACGACGGCATGCTTGGCTCGGTCGGGCGTGCGTGTTTGGGCTGTCGTGTCGCTGCTGCTTATTTTCGCTGCATCGGACAGTGTCGCTCTAGCCGAGAGTGGATCGGCATTAGCTCAAGCGGTTGTTCAGGCGAGCAACCCGTTTCGAGCTTTCGTCGATGAAGCCTCGAAGCGTTTTGCAATTCCGGTGAACTGGATCGGTTCGGTCATTAACGTCGAAAGCGCTGGAGACGTGCACGCCAAGTCGCCCAAAGGCGCAATGGGCCTGATGCAGATCATGCCGGCGACCTGGGCGAAACTTCGCGAGCGCTACAATCTCGGGAATGACCCCTACGATTCGCACGACAACATTCTGGCCGGTACGGCGTACTTGCGCGAACTGCTCGATTGGTATGGCTCGCCTGGCGTGTTTGCCGCGTACAACGCGGGACCATCTCGCTATGAAGAGCATCTCGCGGGCGGCCCTCTTCCAGGCGAGACGCGAGCATACGTCGCAAAGCTTGGAGATCTGCTTACCATCGAACTGCCGCCGAGGTGGGCGTCCAGTGGACAGTCATCAGCAGCTGCAACGCTATTCGTCACGCGATCCGATCTCATGAAAACGCGCGATCGGTTGCTGGCGCTCATGACCGCCGAGCGGTGTCACGACCGCAATCTCGGGCGGCGATGTATTGCCCATAGTCCCTCGGCCTATTGGCATGTTCGTCCCTCGATCGGATTCGGGAGGATCGCGATGACCAAGTGCGCGGGTTCGCAAGCTGATGGCGTATGGGCGATGCCCTCGGCCCGCGCTCTACTCGTCGCTTCGCTCCTCACCGAGCCACCCTTCGGGTGTCTCGGCCCTTCGGGTAACGATCGCTATCGCAAGCGCTCGGAAGCAGTGGGGGCTTCGCCAGTTGGCAGCCAAGTCGCGGCGGCTCTTTCGGAAACCGGCGACCGGGAGACCACGACGGCAGGACGGGCACACGGTTCTCTCGGCCAATTGGCGTGTTCGTGCCTCGATCGATTCGGGAGCATCGCAATGAACAAACGTGCGGGTTCGCAAGTCTTCGTGTGCTCCACCATGCAAGTGGCACGTGCGGATGGCGTATGGGCGATGCCTTCGGCCCGCGCTCTACTCGTCGCTTCGCTCCTCACCGAGCCACCCTTCGGGTGTCTCGGCCCTTCGGGTAACGATCGCTATCGCAAGCGCTCGGAAGCAGTGGGGGCTTCGCCAGTTGGCAGCCAAGTCGCGGCGGCTCTTTCGGAAACCGGCGACCGGGAGACCACGACGGCAGGACGGCAGGACGGCAAGATAAAAGAGGCTCGCCGCTCGAACCGCAAGCCATTGACATGGCTTGGGTTCCGGCGTGCCGGTCGGTCGGGGCGCGTGCCGCGCCTTGCATTTTGAACAATGCAATCAAAGGCGTTTTCGGCACCGTGTGCGATTTTGATTGTGGGCAGGCCCTGCCGTGAGCGTGGGCGACAGCGATCTGCGTATTCGGCCTGGGCGCATCCGCAGTACCCGCGCGCCGAAGCAAAAGAGCTTCATCAACCGGGTGCTGCGCGCGGCAAAGAAAGCCGGACACACGCTGGGGCAGACCATGGCCGGTAAACGTCCGCCGGCCTATGGGCGCTCGACGTTTGGGCGCGGCCGGGTGTCCTTTAGCCGTGCCAGGTTGTTCAGCCCGACGCGGCGCGTTGTGGTGAAGGCGCGCGTGGTTCGCCACAAAGGGCGAGCCTTTCGTTCAGCACCGCTGACCGCCCATCTTTCATATCTGAAGCGCGACGGCGTGACCCGGAGTGGTGAGCGTGCCGAGATGTTCGATGCAGGCAGCGACCGTGCCGATAGCGCGGTTTTCGCCGAACGCTGCACGGACGACCGGCACCATTTCCGGTTCATCGTCTCGCCGGAAGACGCCGGCGACATGACGGACCTGAGGGCCTTCACCCGCGATCTCGCCAAGCAGATGGAGACCGATCTCGGCACGCGGCTCGATTGGGTGGCTGTCGATCATTGGAACACTGACAATCCACACGTCCATCTTCTGGTTCGGGGCGTAGATGAGGAAGGGGCGGATCTCGTGATCTCCCGCGACTACATCAGCCAGGGTCTGCGCTCACGCGCCGAGGAATTGGTCGCCATTGAACTCGGTCCAAAGCCGGAGCACGAGATCCGCAATTCGCTGGAGAGGGAAGTCACGGCAGAACGATGGACACGGCTCGATCGGGAGATCCGGCTGGCGGCCGATGAGACTGGCTACATCGACCTTCGCCCGGAGAATCCCGGCTCTGATCCCGAGATCCGGCGCCTGATGGTGGGGCGTCTTCAACACCTGGAGAAGATGGGTCTTGCTGCATCCGAGTTACCTGGGGAATGGATGGTCGGGCTCGAAGCCGAGCGCAGCTTGCGCGACCTCGGCATGCGCGGCGACATCATCAAGACCATGCACCGCGCCTTTACCGACCGTGGGGAAACGCGCGGCGTTGCCGACTTCGTTATCGAGGGTGGACTGGAGACGTCCCGGATCATCGGACGTCTCGTCGACCGAGGATTGCATGACGAACTGACTGGCGAGGCCTACGCCTTGATCGACGGAACGGACGGGCGCGCACATCACGTGCGCTTCCGCGGGCTCGAGGCTTTCGACGAGGCACCGGCGATCGGCGGAATCGTCGAAGTCCGACGCTTCGGTCAAGCCGGCGATCCGCGGCCGACCGTGGTGCTCGCAACTCGTTCCAATCTCGATCTCAGTGCGCAGGTCACTGCAAAAGGCGTCACTTGGCTCGACCACCGGCTGGTCGAACGCGACCCCATGCCGCTCGCCATGGGCGGGTTCGGTCGTGAGACCCGCGACGCCATGGAAGCCCGTACCGAGCATCTGATCCAGCAGGGTCTTGCGCGGCGTCAGGGACAGCGCATCATCCTTCAGCGCGACCTCCTGAACACGTTGCGCCGACGCGAACTGGACGAGGTGGCCTCAAAGGTCTCGGCCGACACCGGCCGGTCTTACGTAAACGCGGCCTCCGGAGAGCATGTGGCGGGCACGTATCGCCAGCGGCTGACGCTCACCTCGGGACGCTTCGCCATGATCGATAATGGGCTTGGCTTCCAGCTCGTCCCTTGGTCGCGCGAGCTCGAAAAGAGGCTCGGCCAACACGTCACCGGCGTCGTGAAAGACAGCGGTGGCATCGAATGGGGCTTTGGTCGGAAGCGCGACCTCGGTCTCTAGCAATCTCACCAAACCAGTTGCGGAAGGGCGTTCGGGATGTCCGGAACTAAAATCCTTTGGGGGCAGGTGATCGTGGTCGGCCTGATCGTCTTGCTGGCCATCTGGGGAGCAACCGAGTGGACGGCTTGGCGGCTCGCCTGGCAGCCGGAGCTTGGGCGGCCCTGGTTCGAACTGTTGGGCTTCAAGGTCTACTACCCGCCAGTCTTCTTCTGGTGGTGGTTCGTCTACGACGCCTATGCGCCTCAGATTTTTGTCGAGGGAGCCTTCATCGCGGCGTCGGGAACCTTCGTTTCGATCGCGGTGGCAATCGGCATGTCGGTGTGGCGGGCGCGCGAAGCCAAGAATGTCGAGACCTATGGTTCGGCGCGCTGGGCTGGTCCGGAAGAGGTGCGGGCGGCCGGACTTCTCGGTCCTGACGGTGTGGTGCTCGGCAAACTCGACCGTGACTATCTCCGTCATGACGGGCCGGAGCACGTCCTGTGTTTTGCACCCACCCGGTCCGGCAAGGGTGTCGGCCTTGTCGTCCCCTCACTGCTGGCTTGGCCCGGCTCGGCCATCGTGCACGACATCAAGGGCGAGAATTGGCAACTGACTGCCGGCTTTCGCTCGCGGCGTGGTCGCGTCCTGTTGTTCGACCCCACCAACCAGAAGTCCTCAGCTTACAATCCGCTGCTCGAAGTCCGGCGCGGGGAATGGGAGGTTCGCGACGTCCAGAACGTGGCCGATGTCCTGGTCGATCCCGAAGGCTCGCTCGATAAGCGGAACCACTGGGAGAAGACCAGTCATTCCCTCCTGGTCGGCGCCATCCTCCACGTCCTCTATGCCGAGGCGGACAAGACCTTGGCTGGCGTCGCCGCCTTTCTGTCCGACCCGAAGCGGCCGATCGAGGCGACGCTGAAGGCGATGATGACAACCGCACATCTTGGCGAGCAGGGCGCCCATCCCGTGGTCGCCTCGACCGCGCGCGAGCTCCTCAACAAATCTGAGAATGAACGCTCCGGCGTCCTGTCCACCGCGATGTCGTTCCTCGGGCTCTACCGTGATCCCGTCGTGGCTCAGGTGACCTGCCGCTGCGACTGGCGCATCGCCGACCTGATCGCCGATCGCAGTCCGACGACGCTTTACCTCGTCGTCCCGCCCTCCGATATCTCGCGGACCAAGCCCCTGATCCGGCTTGTGCTGAATCAGATCGGCCGACGCTTGACCGAAGACCTGCACGCCAGTGATCGCCGGCATCGCGTCCTGATGATGCTCGACGAGTTCCCGGCGCTGGGGCGGCTTGATTTCTTTGAGTCCGCGCTTGCCTTCATGGCGGGGTACGGCATCAAGAGTTTCTTGATCGCGCAATCGCTCAATCAAATCGAGAAGGCCTATGGGCCCAACAATGCGATCCTGGACAACTGCCACGTCCGCGTCAGCTTCGCGACCAACGACGAGCGGACCGCCAAGCGGGTTTCCGACGCGCTCGGGACCGCGACCGAGATGCGGGCGATGAAGAACTATGCCGGTCACAGGTTGAACCCGTGGCTGGGGCACCTGATGGTCTCGCGCCAGGAGACGGCAAGGCCGCTGCTGACCCCAGGCGAAGTCATGCAGCTTCCGCCGAAGGACGAGATCGTCATGGTGGCGGGCACGCCGCCGATCCGGGCAAAGAAGGTCCGCTACTACGAGGATCGCCGATTCACCGAGCGGGTTCTGCCGCCGCCCGATCCGGCGAGCGCCGGCCGATCATCGCGAACGGACGGATGGTCAGCGCTGGGACCATTGAAGCCCACGGCAGGTCCAACTGACAAAACCGCGGAATCGGAGGAAGACATGGCGAACAGCGGCCTTCGTCGGGAGCCGGAATTGCCTGATCATGTTGCGATGGTCAAGGAGACGACCGAGCCTACGCCAGCCGAGGAATTTGCGGTTGTGCTTGACGATGACGACGATGCGGTCCGTCAGTCCCGGCTCATACGCCAACAGATGCGCGGTGTCGCCCGTCAAGTCGCCATGGACCCGAATGACGGTATGGAGCTCTGAGGCATATGCGCGATCGGATGAATGTCTACTTCCCGCCAGAACTGCTGAAACAGATATCGGAGCTCGCCGATCGCAAGAAGCTTTCCCGGTCGGCGATCGTGGAAGCGGCCGTTGTCTCGTTTCTGTCACCGGACGGCGCGGATAGGCGGGAGGCCGCGTTCAGCCGTCGTCTTGATCGGCTGTCGCGTCAGATGCAGAGGCTGGAGCGCGACGTTAGTTTGACGGCGGAGACCTTGGCTCTCTTCATTCGGTTCTGGCTGACGATCACGCCACCGTTGCCGAATGACGCGCAGGCGGCCGCGCAGGCAAAAGGCCGAGAACGATTTGAAGGATTTGTCGAGGCGCTCGGGCGTCGCTTGCAAAAAGGGCAAAGCTTTCTCCGCGAGATTCCGGAAGATATCCGCCGCCAGGAATCAGCCGACGAATCCTGACCGAGTATCCTGGATGCGTTATCGCGCCTGACCTTCTTTTTCTACGCCAGCCCACGACGGCAATAATTTAGCCGAACTTGCAAAAAGCTGGACGCGCTATCGGCTCACACGAGCCGACAGCAAGAGGGGCCAGCATGCAAATCTTAACAGCATCGCGTCGAATCGCGTTCGTTTTTCTTCCTTTTGCTGCTGGATACTATCTTTCGTTTCTTTTTCGAACGATCAACGCTTTGATCGCCAGTCGTCTCAGCGCGGATATCGGTCTTGGGACCGCCGACGTCGGATTGCTGACGTCGGTTTATTTCCTAGTCTTCGCGGCGGCGCAGATCCCCGTCGGCGTATTGTTGGACCGCTTTGGCCCGCGGCGCGTCCAAAGTGTTTTGCTCTTGCTCGCCGCAGTGGGCGCTGGGCTGTTCGCTGTATCGACCAGCTTCCGGTCGCTTTTGATCGCCCGTGCAATGATCGGGCTTGGCGTGGCAGCGGCGTTCACGGCAGGACTGAAGTCCATCATCCTTTGGTTCCCCAGCGAGCGAGTTGCCTTGCTGAATGGCTATATGGTCATGCTGGGCTCGCTAGGAGCGGTGACTGCTACGGCTCCCGTCGAGCACCTGCTCGCTTGGATAGGCTGGCGGCAGCTCTTTGAGATCCTGGCAGCCGCTACGGGTGTGACAGCCATTCTCATCTATGTCGTGGTGCCTGAACGACCCAATGTCCCATCAATCGCGCACGCCACCCTTGGCTCCATTTTCGGGGACCGGCGCTTCTGGCGAATCGCACCGTTGTCGGCGACTTGCATTGGATCAGCCTGGTCTCTGCAAGGTTTGTGGGCATCGCCATGGCTGGCAGACGTCGAGGGGTTTGATCGCGCAAGTCTGGTCCGACAGCTTCTTACGATGTCGATCGTCTTGAGCTGCGGTGCCTGGTTGTTCGGTACGACGGTCCATTACACCAAACGGAGGGGAATCGGGGCGGAGAGGATATTGGTGATGGTAGCCGTTCTGTTTGTCACAGCTGAGTTAGCCTTGATCTTGCGAGCACCCTTGCCGTCCATTGTGCCCTGGTCCGTTGTCGCCATTGTCGGAACGGCAACTGTGGCCAGCTTCGCGGTGATGGCGGATTACTTTCCCCCTGAGCTAGCTGGTCGCGCCAATGGCGCCCTAAATGTCCTGCACTTCGGTTGGGCTTTTTTGGCTCAATTCGGGACCGGCCTGATCCTGCAGCAATGGTCTGAGGATGGTGGCCATAGGCCCGTCCAAGCCTATCAAGTCGCGTTCGGCCTCAACGTAGCACTTCAGATCGCGGCGCTGCTCTGGTTCGCGCTGCCTTGGGCCGGATACCTAGCTTCACGGATGAGGCCGATTCCGGTTTTGACGCCGGCCGATGTCTTCGACCTTGTCGTTTCGGTAAGCTCGTATGAGGAGTCGCTCATCCTCCTGCCCGCAAATGACGATGCGGAGTGGTGAGCGGTAGCTCGCCGAGTACAATACAGTTGAGTAGGCATCAAACATCAGTTCTCAGCCTTTCTTTTTCTACGCCAGTCTACGATCAGTGAAGCCGCTTGTTGCGCCATGTCCATCGGTGCCTTTTCTAATAATCCTCATATGAGGACGCCGGTTTGACGTCCTCATTCGGTGGGGACGAACGGTGGCAATCCATTCCATTCAATCGGAAGCGAATTCGCGCGGTGCGCGAATGCTACGCAGCGCACTTGGCCCGGCGATTGCCGGCTACCTTGAAGATGAAGCGATCATCGAGGTGATGCTCAACCCGGATGGGCGGCTGTGGATCGACCGGCTGTCGGGTGGTTTGATCGATACCGGCGCAACCCTGTCGGCTGCGGATGGCGAGCGTATCGTTCGCCTGGTTGCGCATCACGTAGGCGCTGAGGTGCATGCCGGCGCGCCACGGGTTTCGGCCGAACTGCCCGGAACAGGCGAACGCTTCGAAGGTCTCCTGCCTCCGGTCGTTGCCGCCCCGGCCTTTGCTATCCGCAAGCCCGCCGTCGCCGTGTTTACGCTCGACGACTACGTCGCCAAGGAGATCATGACCTCGGAGCAGGCCAGCATCCTGAAGAGCGCGGTCGCTGCACGGAAGAACATCCTCGTCGCCGGTGGGACATCGACCGGCAAGACGACATTCACAAATGCGCTCCTCGCCGAGGTGGCAAAGACTGCCGATCGGGTCGTGTTGATCGAAGATACGCGCGAACTTCAGTGCAAAGCGCCCAATCTTGTAGCGCTCCGGACCAAAGATGGCGTGGCCACGCTGTCGGACCTCGTTCGGTCTTCGCTGCGCCTGCGTCCTGATCGCATCCCGATTGGTGAAGTCCGAGGTGCCGAGGCGCTCGATCTGCTCAAGGCCTGGGGTACCGGCCATCCTGGTGGCATTGGGACCATTCATGCGGGTACCGCGCTCGGAGCGCTGCGGCGGCTGGAGCAACTCATCCAGGAAGCCGTCGTCACGGTTCCGCGTGCCCTGATCGCTGAGACCATCAACCTCGTCGCTGTCCTTGCGGGCCGCAGCGCTGATCGTCGCCTCGCTGAGCTCGCCCTCGTTTCGGGGCTCGGGTCCGCCGGCGACTACAACCTTTCATCAGCAGGAGACTGACATGCGTGTGCAATTTCGCTTCCGTCGAGGTGTCGTTTCATTAGCCTGCGGCACGGTCCTTTTGGCGTCGGTGCCGGCGTGGGCGGCTGGCTCGAACATGCCGTGGGAGCAGCCACTCAATCAGATCCTGCAGTCGGTTGAAGGTCCGGTCGCCAAGATCATCGCCGTCATCATCATCGTCGTGACGGGGCTCACGCTCGCGTTCGGGGACTCGTCAGGTGGTTTCCGCAGGCTGATCCAGATCGTGTTCGGTTTGTCGATCGCGTTTGCCGCCTCGAGCTTCTTCCTGTCGTTCTTCTCCTTCGGCGGTGGCGTGGTGATCTGATGGATGATCAGGTGGCAGGCTTTGTGGTGCCCGTTCACCGCGCCCTCACTGAGCCCATCCTGATGGGCGGCGCGCCGCGGTCGGTTGCGATCGTCAATGGCACGCTTGGGGCAGCCCTTGGGCTGGGATTGCGGCTCTGGATCGCGGGTCTTGTCCTCTGGTTCATCGGCCACATGGCCGCCGTCTGGGCCGCCAAGCGCGATCCCGCCTTCGTCGATGTGGTGCGCCGGCATCTACGCATTCCCGCACATCTCAACACCTGAGCCCTTTGTCATGATGAACCTTGCCGAATATCGTCATTCCAGCGCGCGTCTCGCCGACTTCCTGCCCTGGGCAGCCCTCGTCGACGAGGGAATCATCCTGAACAAGGACGGCTCGTTCCAGCGGACAGCAAAGTTCCGCGGGCCCGACCTCGATAGCGCAGTGCCGGCTGAACTCGTCGCCGTCGCGGGTCGCTTGAATAACGCCCTGCGCCGTCTGGGATCTGGTTGGGCCGTATTCGTTGAGGCGCAGCGTCATTTTGCTGGGGTCTATCCGCCGAGTACATTTCCGGATGTCGCGTCCGCGCTGGTCGATGCCGAACGCAGGGCCCAGTTCGAAGAGGCCGGCGCTCACTATGAGTCCAGCTATTTCCTAACCTTCCTCTATCTATCGCCGGAGGAGGGAGCCGCCAGGGCGGAGCGATTGCTCTATGAAGGTCGCGACCGCACCGTTGGAGCGGATGCCCGGGAGGTGCTGCGCGGGTTTGTTGATCAAACCAACCGCGTGCTGCAGCTCGTCCAAGGGTTCATGCCGGAATGCACTTGGCTCGATGATCAGGACACACTGACCTTCCTGCACTCGACGATATCGACCAAGCGTCACCGCGTTCGGGTGCCTGAAATTCCGATGTATATCGATGCGCTGTTGGCCGACCAGCCGTTGACCGGCGGGCTAGAGCCCATGTTGGGCTCAGCCAATCTTCGGGTCCTGACGATTGTCGGCTTTCCGGGTGCCACGACCCCGGGAATCCTGGACGACCTGAATCGCCTGGCATTCTCGTATCGTTGGTCGACCCGGGCGATCATGCTCGACAAGACCGACGCCACCAAGCTGCTGACCAAGATCCGCCGCCAGTGGTTTACGAAGCGAAAATCCATCGGCGCCATCCTCAAGGAGGTCATGACCAACGAGGCATCGACGCTGCTCGATACCGACGCTCACAACAAGGCACTGGATGCCGACGCGGCGTTGCAGCAACTGGGGTCGGACCAGATCGGACAGGCTTTTGTCACGGCGACCGTTACCGTCTGGGACCGCGATCCCAGTGCTGCCGACGAAAGGCTGCGGCTGGTCGAGAAGGTCATTCAGGGCCGCGATTTCACCTGCATGATCGAGACGGTGAACGCTGTCGAAGCCTGGCTCGGCAGTCTGCCCGGGCACGTCTACGCCAACGTGCGGCAGCCTCCGGTTTCGACTCTCAACCTCGCCCATATGATTCCGATGTCGGCCGTGTGGGCGGGCGAGGCGAGGGACCTCCACTTCCAAGGTCCGCCTCTGTTGTTCGGCAAGACAGAGGGATCAACGCCGTTCCGCTTCTCCCTCCACGTCGGCGACGTCGGTCATACCCTGGTGGTGGGACCGACCGGCGCCGGCAAGTCAGTCCTTCTCGCTCTGATGGCGCTACAGTTCAGGCGTTATCCAAACTCCCAGGTCTTTGCGTTCGACTTCGGTGGTTCGATCCGGGCGGCCGCGCTCGCCATGGGGGGCGACTGGCATGATCTCGGCGGTGCATTGTCTGACGGGGACGAAAACCCCGTCGCTCTGCAACCCTTGGCCTGGATCGACGATCCCACTGAGCGCGGATGGGCCACGGAATGGATCGGCGCAATTCTGGCACGGGAAAAGGTCGGGATCACCCCTGAGGTCAAGCATCATCTGTGGTCGGCACTGACGTCTCTCGCTTCGGCGCCGAGGGAGGAACGCACCCTCACGGGCCTGTCAGTCCTGCTGCAATCCAATTCCCTGAAAAGGGCCCTGCAGCCCTATTGCCTGGGCGGTCCCTCCGGACGCCTGCTTGATGCCGAATTCGAGCGCCTTGGCGAAGCTTCGGTTCAGGCGTTTGAGACTGAAGGCTTGATCGGAACGAGTGCTGCCCCAGCCGTTCTGGCTTACCTCTTTCATCGGATCGGAGACCGTCTCGACGGCCGGCCGACACTTCTCATTGTGGACGAGGGTTGGCTTGCCCTCGATGACGAGGATTTTGCGGGGCAGCTCCGGGAATGGCTGAAGACGCTTCGGAAGAAGAACGCGTCCGTCATCTTCGCCACCCAGTCGCTGTCGGATATCGACGGCTCCGCAATCGCGCCGGCAATCATCGAAAGCTGCCCAACGCGCTTATTGTTGCCGAACGAACGGTCGATCGAGCCGCAGATCACGGCCATTTACCGCCGCTTCGGCCTCAACGACCGCCAGATCGAGCTCTTAAGCCGGGCAACGCCGAAGCGCGACTACTATTGCCAGTCCCGCCGCGGCAACCGGATGTTCGAACTCGGACTTGGTGAGGTTGCGCTCGCCTTTACCGCGGCCTCTTCCAAGACAGACCAGGCTGCCATCGCGCAACTCCTCGCCGAACATGGACCTGACCGCTTCGTGCCGGCCTGGCTCCAGCACCGTGGCGTCGGCTGGGCGACGGATCTGATCCCCAATCTCGTGAATCTGGAGAAATCGCTATGAAGCGTCTTGGCCTATTGGTGGCCGCTGGCACGGCCGCGCTGATGCTCGGCGTCACGCGGCCTGCGAGAGCACAGTGGATCGTCTTTGATCCCAACAACTACGTCCAGAATGTCCTCACGGCTGCGCGGGAGCTCCAGCAGATCAACAACCAGATTACCTCGTTGCAGAACGAGGCGCAGATGCTGGTCAACCAGGCAAAGAATTTGGCAAGCCTGCCGTATTCGTCGCTGCAGCAACTGCAATCATCGATCCAGCGGACCCAACAACTGCTGGCTCAGGCTCAGCGCATCGCCTACGACGTCCAGCAGGTCGATCGTGCGTTCTCGGCGAGCTACGCACCGGCCACTGGCAGCCAGTCGAGCCAAATGTTGGTCACAAACGCTCAATCCCGCTGGCAGAATACTTACGCGGCAACACAGGACGCGCTTCGCGTCCAGGCGGGCATCGTAGGCAACCTCGACACCAACCGTATCCAGACGTCCGCGCTCGTAACGTCCAGCCAAGGTGCAAGCGGCGCTCTGCAGGCGACGCAGGCCGGCAATCAGATTCTCGCGCTGAGCGCGCAGCAACTCGCCGACCTCACCGCTGTCGTGACGGCGCAGGGCAGGGCGCAGAGTCTTGAAGCGGCTCAGCGCGCCGCGGCTCAGGATCAGGGACGAGAACAGCTTCGGCGCTTCCTGACACCGGGGCAGGGCTATCAATCATCCAATGTGCAGATGTTCCACTGATGAACGACATAAGGGCATTCAAGGCGCTGTCGCTGCTTGCGACAATCGGCGTGTTGGTCGTCACAGCCTGCACGATCCAGCTTCGCGGTGGAGAAGATGCTCCGCGATCGCACAACGCGGAGCAGACGATCGATGCAACCAGCTCGGACCTCGCACGCTGCCGCAGCGTCACTGCTGAGGAAACGGTAGGTTATCAGCATTGCAGGCAGCTGTGGGCCGAAAACCGGCGTCGCTTCTTCGGCAAGAAAACCCATGCCGCGGTTCCTGACCAAGAAGATCCCGCCGCAGGGTTAGCGCCCGCTCCAAAGGACCAGAGCCGGATTCCGCAAGGCTATCCGCAACCGCAGCCGGCGACACCTGAGGCGAACAGGCCATGACGGGTACGGGCATCATCGACCAATTCCTGGATACGTTCACGCGCTATATCGATAACGGCTTCGGGCTGCTGGGTAGCGATGTCGGATATCTCGCCACGACCCTTGCGGCGATCGACATCACGCTTGCTGCGTTGTTCTGGAGTTGGGGGCCGGACGAAGACATCATCGCGCGCCTCGTCAAGAAGACGCTTTTCGTGGGAGTCTTTGCCTACCTCATCGGAAACTGGAACAGCCTTGCGCGCGTCGTTTTCGAGAGCTTTGCCAGCCTTGGGCTGAAAGCATCAGGCGCAAGTCTCTCCGCGTCGGACTTCCTGCGGCCGGGAAAGATCGCGCAAGTCGGACTCGATGCTGGCCGACCGCTGCTCGATTCGATCTCCAACCTGATGGGCTACATCAGCTTCTTCGAGAATTTTGTCCAGATCGTCGTTCTATTGTTTGCCTGGGTCGTAGTGTTGCTCGCCTTCTTCATTTTGGCGATCCAGCTTTTTGTCACCCTGATCGAGTTCAAGCTCACGACGCTGGCCGGCTTCGTGCTCATTCCATTTGGTCTGTTTGGCAAGACCGCCTTTGCGGCGGAGCGGGTTTTGGGCAACGTCATATCTTCGGGGATTAAAGTCCTGGTCCTTGCCGTCATCGTTGGCATCGGCTCGACCCTGTTCTCCCAGTTCACCTCTGGTTTCGGCGGCGCGCAGCCGACCATCGAGGACGCGATGACGCTGGTGCTCGCGGCGCTTTCGTTGCTGGGCTTGGGCATCTTCGGGCCAGGACTCGCCAACGGCCTGGTATCCGGCGGACCGCAGCTCGGCGCCGGTGCGGCGATTGGAACGGGCCTTGCCGCTGGCGGTATTGTTGCCGCCGGCGCAGGTGTTGCCGCCGGCGGCGTTGGACTTGCTGGCGGCGCGATTGCAGGCGCCGCGCGCGGTGGCGGCGCCATCATAAGCGGAGCATCAGCGGCTTATCGAAGCGGAGGCCTTGCTGGTGTCGCGGAGGCTGGCAGCTCGGCTGCGATGAGCCCTTTGCGTCGCGCAGCGGCCGCGTTCGGAGCAGGGGGGCAAACGGGAGGGCAAGCCGCGAGCAGTTCGGCTGATGGGCAGCCAGATTGGGCGCGGCGCATGAAGCGGGCCCAGACCATTCGGCACGGTGCGTCGGCGGTCGGCCACGCGGTTCGCTCAGGCGATCGTGGCGGCAGCGGCTCTTCCGTCGATTTGTCTGAAGGAGAGCGCTGACGCGCGGCCATCGCGCTTTCGCCACCCGCTGTGCAGCAGCGCCTCAAACCCGGGCACCGCACGACTCAAGACCCATCTTTGATCTCAGGGGAAATTATCGATGTTCAAGCGACCATCCGTTCATTACGGGCGCATGCCAGAGCCGATCACGCCTTACCAAAAGGCAGCGCAAGTTTGGGACGAACGCATTGGATCTGCCCGCGTGCAGGCCAAGAACTGGCGCTTGATGGCGTTCGGCTGCTTGATTCTATCGGCCGGCCTCGCGGGTAGCCTTATCTGGCAATCGAGCGAGGGATCGATCACGCCCTGGGTAGTCGAAGTCGATCATCTCGGCCAGGCTCAAAGGGTTGCGCCAGCCAACGTCGACTATCAACCCACTGATGCGCAGATCGCTTACCATCTGGCGCGCTTTATCGAAGATGTCAGAGGCCTGCCAGCGGACGGCATCGTTCTGCGGCAAAACTGGCTTAGGGCCTATGATTTTACGACCGATCGCGGCGCCGCTGCGCTCAACGACTACGCGCGCAACAATGACCCCTTTGCCAAGCTGGGCAAGGCGCAAGTCTCCGTCGACGTCTCGAGCGTCATTCGTGCTTCTTCGGAGAGCTTTCGGGTCGCGTGGACCCAGCGCACCTACGACAACGGTTCGTTGAGCTTGACTGAGCGGTGGACTGCAATTCTCTCGATCGTGATCGAGACGCCCCGCGATGCCGAACGTCTGCGCAAGAATCCACTTGGCGTTTACGTCCGCGCCATCAACTGGTCAAAGGAGTTGAGCCAGTGACCCAGACGCTGTTTGACGTCTATTCGAAGCGCCCCGTCCCGTACTGTGGGATCGGTCCCACTTGGCGCGAATTCTTGATCGCAAAGCGAGCACTTTTGTTTGCTGTCTTGCTTGGTTCCTCGGTGCTCGGTGGGTGCGCGACCTACATTCCGCCGGAGATCAGTTATGACGCCGAAGTGCCTCCGTTACCGGCGACGCCGGTGGCTCTCGACGACAGATCGCGGCCGCTTCACGTTCCACCTCTCTGGAAGCCGGCTCTCGGCGGCAAGTCGGGAGGGATGGAAGATGTCGAACCCGTGAGCCGGGTTGAGACAGCAAATAGCGCAGCCCGGGTCGAACCGCGCAAGCGGGGTTATTTCAACGCGGCGCAAATCTACGCCTACAGTCCCGGGGCGCTCTACCAGATCTACGCCGCACCAGGGCAGATCACGGATATAGCGCTCGAGGAGGGAGAACAGTTGACGGGATCAGGGCCGATCGCAGCCGGAGATACCGTACGCTGGGTCGTGGGCGATACCGAGAGCGGGAGCGGCGACACACGGCGCGTCCATATCCTGGTCAAGCCGACCCGAGCTTCCATCGAGACCAATCTTGTGATCAACACTGACCGGCGCACCTACCTGATCGAGCTCCGCTCCCGCGAACGGCCATACATGCCATACGTTGCCTGGTACTATCCTGAGGCGGCACGCGAACGGCCGCGTTCAGTTGCTCTGAAGTCCGTTCTTCCGGATCCGGCGCAGCGTATCTCCCGCTATGCCATCGAAGGCGACACTCCTCCTTGGCGGCCGCTCGCCGCATATGACGATGGCCGCAAGGTCTATGTCGAATTCCCGCAAGGCATCGTGCAGGGTGAGATGCCTCCGCTCTTCGTCATCGGTCCAGACGGCAAGACTGAACTCGTCAACTATCGCGCTTACGGCAACGTATTGATCGTCGATCGGCTGTTCGCGGCCGCAGAACTCAGGCTGGGAGGTGAGCACCAGCAGAAGGTCAGGATTGTCCGGACCGACGGGAGGCCGTCATCATGAACACCCGGAATGGAAACGATCAGGAGCAAGCGGCTCGGCCTGAAACACAAGAGGATCAGTCCAGGAGCTTCCGCTTGAGAGCGGAGCATCCGCGCGTGACACGGTTGTCACGGAAAGTACTTGCGGGAGGGAGCGCGGTCGTCCTGCTTGTGGTCGGCGGAGCAGTGCTGTGGTCGCTGCAGAAGAGTCACCCTCGAGACCACGCGGCCGATGAGCTTTACAGTGCCGACCATCACAATATCGCCGACGGCGTTGCGACGCTGCCGAAGGACTACGCTGGCATTCCACGCCAGCCAATGCCGCAACTGGGTCCGCCGCTTCCTGGGGACCTCGGTCGTCCGATCCTTGCGGCCCAAAGCCAGTCGCCGACGATCGGCGCTGATCCGGACCAGCAGCGCCGGGATCAAGAGACTGAGGCCGCCCGCATCAGTCATCTGTTCGCTTCGACCAATGGGAGAGAACTGCGTCCGCCCACCTCTGCGGCGGTTGGAAGCGACCGCGTCGTGCCACCGAAGGCAACGAGTACTGGCGACGATGGATCGGCGGAGAACGGTCAGGACCGCAAGCTTGCCTTCGTCAACGCCTCTGTGGACCGCCGCACGGTCAGCCCTGATCGCGTCACCAATCCGGCCTCACCATATATCGTGCAGGCTGGGACGATTATTTCGGGAGCCCTGATCACCGGAATCCGGTCGGACCTGCCAGGCCAAATTACGGCGCAGGTAACCGAGAATGTCTTTGACACGCCGACTGGCCGCTTTCTGCTTGTGCCTCAGGGAGCGCGTCTGATCGGCATCTACGATAGCCAGGTCAGTTTCGGCCAGTCTCGCGTCTTGCTCGTCTGGACCCGGCTGATCATGCCGAATGGACGTTCCATCTTTCTCGAGCGGCAGCCTGGCGCTGACGCCGGCGGGTATGCGGGCCTCGAAGACCAGGTCGACAATCACTGGGGTGAGCTCTTCAAGGCCGCGGCACTATCCACGTTTCTGGCGGTCGGGACCGAACTGGGTGCCGGCTCGGACACCAACAGCAACGACAGTGCGATCATCCAGGCATTGCGACACGGCGCCTCCGACTCACTGAACCAGACCGGCCAGCAGGTGGTTCGGCGCAGTCTCAACATCCAACCTACTCTGACCGTGCGACCCGGTTTCCCGGTTCGTGTTCTTGTCAATCATGATCTGATACTTCCCCCCTATAGAGGGTGACAACATGCCCAAACTTAAAATAGGAGAGCTTCCAGACGACAAGCCGGTCAAAGTGACTGCGGAGCTGCCCGCGGCCGTGCATCGTGATCTCATTGCATATGCAGAAGTGCTTACGCGTCAGGGTGGTCAACTGGTCGATCCAACTAAACTCATCGGCCCCATGTTGGCGCGCTTTATGGCCGCTGACCGAGGATTTTCTAAACTGAAACGAGAAGGCCACGTACCGGCCGCCGGCGAAGGACAGTGATGCTCGTGATTTCCTCGAAGCCGTTGCCCACGCTAAATAGTTGCCAGCACAGCGAAGCGCTGCCGAGTTGGCATCAAGAGTTGAGATGTGGCGTCGGAAAGTGTGCTTTCGAGTTTGCCCGAAACAACTCCGATTACCAATTTTTCCCAGTTTTCAGCCGGGGCGCTGGGCGTCGACGTGCAGTTAGTCGGTCACCTTCAGTCGCGTTACACTGCTCCGGCCATCGACACTGAGAGGCACGTCCCCCTCGATCGTGGCCCGACGTACGACGCGATGCTGGTCCCCGTAATCGTTGACCGCGTAATGCTGCGTTGCGCGGTTATCCCACAGCGCGACATCGCCCTCTAACCAATTCCAGCGCACAGTGTTTTCGGGCACGGTGATGTAAGACTGGAGCAGATCGAACAGCTTTTGTCCGTCGTATTTGCGGATTCCAATAAAGTGCTTCACCAAGGCGCCGAGCACTAGCGCCCGCTCGCCTGTTTCGGGATGGACGCGTACGACGGGATGCTCGGTCTCAAAAACCGTTCTGGTGAACACCTCGTCAAAATGTTTCTTGTCGACCTCGCGGACTCGCGCGATGCCGGCGTAATCGAAGACGTTGCTGTGAACGGCCCATAGGTCCTCGGCAAGCCCTTGTAGCGGCGGCGGCAAATCAAGATAAGCGGCAGCTGTGTTCGACCACACGGTGTCCCCCCCGAACGCTGGAATTACAACGGCCCGCAGGACCAAAATCTTGGGATAGGCGTCGGCGAAGGTTCCATCCGCATGCCAAACGTCGGCGCGGCCGCCGCCGCGAGTGGAGTCCAGTTCGAGGAGCGACGCCATCCCCTTGGTAGGACCGAGCATCGGATGTGGCACCAGCTTTCCGAGACGAGCGGCAAAGCGCTCATGCTCGGCGTCATTGAGATGGCCTTGATTGCGGAAGAAGATCACCTTGTGCTCGAGCAATAAGCTGTTGATCGCGGCGATCGTTTGATCCGGTAGATCGCCTGACAACTTGATATTCTTGACTTCGGCACCGATCCGCGCGGCACGTTTCACAACATCGGTACCAGGAATGACGCCTCCGATCAAAGCGTTTGTGCTCATCTTGCTTTTCCAAGCCCTTGCAGTTCTTCCTCGCCCCTTGAAACAAATGATCTTCAGCAAGCATCGTGCCAAGCGAAAGACAAAAATGTACTCGACAACGGGCAGTGAATGATGAGTGGCGTTTGGCGCGAGCCTCGAACTGAGCGTGTGATTGGGCGACTTAAGAAAGAACTCGATCTCCGAGCTCACCCCTTCGAATGTCGAACGCGAAGCGGACAGCAGGAGCGCGCCAACGACAGATCTCGTTATGCTTTTGTAATCACGCAACTGCGTTGAAAGAGCAATGCTTCTGTAGAATATGTAACAGTTCATGATGGTTATGAATCATGTAGTCGGGACCTGCCGCGCGGAAGCGCGTCTCGGAAACAAATCATCCAACGATTTGATATGTTGACGAGACCCAGATTTTGGCAAGTTCTGTCTCAACTGGCATATCGCTCACTATGACGATGACGGTTCTTTCTGGGACCAAACGGTGGTCTGCATATACAAGTGCAGCCGCTCTTGCTTGCTCATGCTCCTAAACTGAGTTGAGCGGCTCGAAAATATTAAATGTCGCTGACGCGAGTCTCGAGTCAAAGCCTTTGCACTTGTGCGCGAATTGGTTCAACAATGTAATTGCCACTAGGGCGAGATGGAGTTTGGAGAAGGTGGAGAGCAGTGTTGCTTATATGGCTCTGTTTCTGGATCGCTTTGTTTTAACCAATGGCCATCCCAGGCGGCGCGGGATCCGCAAAGTCGAATGGGCTTTCGAAAGTCTGAACGCTTACTGTGGGCGTTGTACTGGACCTGACATGAGATTGTCCCTTTGTCAGAATGCCGACAGGTGTCTGCGCAGTGCGGCAAGCCCGAGGCGACGTTTCCGTTCGTGAATTTCGCGAGGTAATTGATGGCCCGACGCTGGAGTCTATGAGAGCTGTAGATGTAAGATGGCTGCGGCGCTGCTGGTCATGCACATTATCGTCTCAGTCCTGAACCAAGATAAGAGCTGAAACTTCCTGGTCCCGTGCCATTTTGCTCGCCGCTAGGCCCGTGGCGATACCAATGCGATCAGGCGCGGGGCGGTTTTGGCTCATCTTGCGTTTGCCTTCGACCATGGTGATCGGGATGCGCACGCCGACGATTGCACGCAACTGAGCGGCGATGAAATCCGCGGGAGCATCGCTGACGGCCCAGGGCGTCGCACGTGACGTTTCATGGATATTCGTCAGACGCGTCACAACCTCAAGCAGGCGAGTGGGATCCTCGAAGAACTCAATCGGCCCATGGGCGTGGACTGCGATGTAATTCCATGTCGGCACCACATGTTCAGCTTGTCGCTTGCTGGGATACCAGGATGGGGTCACATAAGCCTCTGCGCCAGCAAAGATCGCCAGAGCTTCTCCGATCGGGGCCGTGCGCCACTGGGGATTGCCCTTCGCCAGGTGCCCGTATAGCGCGCCGTGTTCGCCTTCGCTCTCATCGAGGAAGAGCGGAAGAGGCGTCGCAAGTGGCCCATCTGATGTCGCTGTCACTAGGTTGGCCAATCGGGCGCAGCGGATTGTCGCTCGAATGTTCTCGATGTCGTCATCTCGAAAGTGGGTTGGTATGTACATGAGGCTCTCCGTTGGCGGTCGTCGAGATAAACCACCTCGATATGCGAGAAAACTGTCAGTTTCGGTCGCTCCCGTATTGCTACTCCGGTTCCTCTTTTGACGTGACGACTTCGGATTTATTCGGGACGCGGGCGATTCCATTCAGCCGCTTCGGTCCGTCGAGTTGCTGTTGGGGTTGTGTTTCCGTAGCTATTCTCCTGCGGGCTGAGCCGGGCATTCATGGACCATTACAGGTCTCACCCGGCGGTCGCCTGTATGAAGCGATCCGGCAGCTGTCCTTCGACGCGCACCGAGTCGCGTTTGGCGAGCTAGTCCTTGATCTTAGGAACAGGAATTCGCCCGAGGGCGTCGCCGTGTGCAGGGTCTTGGTCAGCGATCGGAACCGATTGTCCTTGAGCGAGGTCACGATGGCGAGCCGAGCAGCGCATCGCGCTGCAGGTCCGTGTTCTCAGATGCGCATGAGACCAACCAACATGGGCGGATACCCCTTTAAAATAGGTTTTCCAAATGCAGCGCCTGGCGACAGAGTTTCCGCGTTTTTTCGGCACCAGGCGCTTAGCGGGCTACTACAAGATTCGGTAGCTGGCCAAAGCCAACTTGAGGCCCTAGGACTCGGTTGCCTTCCCGCCGATCATCATCGACGAACAGAAGTGAACGCAAGCGCACGTAGGGTGACCACAGCGCCTGCGGGCACCTTCCGCCCTTCCATAGTTTAGAGAGTGAAGTGCCACCGTGTCCGAACAACCACTGCCGATGCTGCCGATGTGGCGCGTCGATCACATTGAGCCCTCGCCCGAGATGTTGGCGCTACGCGCGAACGGTCCGATCCACCGCGTGCGTTTCCCGTCCGGGCACGAAGGCTGGTGGGTGACAGGCTACGACGAGGCCAAGGCCGCGCGGTCCGACGCGGCGTTCCGGCCGGCGGGAATGCCGCCGACGGCGTTCACCCCGGATTCGGTGATCCTCGGTTCGCCGGGGTGGCTCGTCTCGCACGAGGGGGGCGAGCATGTCCGGTTACGCACGCTCGTTGCCCCGGCTTTCAGCAGCCGCAGGGTGAAGCTGCTGGCGCCGCATGTCGAGGCGATCGCTGCGCAGTTATTCGAGAACCTGGCAGTCCAGCGCCAGCCCGCCGACTTGCGGCGCCACCTCTCGTTTCCGCTTCCGGCCATGGTCATCAGCGCCCTGATGGGCCTGCTCTACGAGGATCATGCCCTTTTTGCTCGCCTGTCCGACGAAGTGATGACGCACCAGCATGAAAGCGGCCCGCGCAGCCTGTCGCGCTTGGCTTGGGAAGAGCTGCGCGCCTACATTCGCGACAAGATGCGGGATAAGCGCCAGGATCCGGGCGACAACCTGCTGATTGATCTGCTCGCGGCGGTCGACCCAGGGCAAGTCGACCGAGGAAGAAGCGATAGGCCTGGCGGCAGGCATGTTGGTGGCGGGGCACGAGAGCACCGTCGCCCAGATCGAATGCGGCCTACTGGCCATGTTCCGCCATCCGAAACAGCGCGAGCGCCTGGTCGGCGATCCATCCCTGGTGGACAGCGCGGTGGAGGAAATCCTGCGCATGTACCCGCCGGGCGCGGGCTGGGACGGCATCATGCGCTATCCGAGGACCGACGTGACCATCGCGGGCGTGCATATTCCCGCCGAGAGCAAGGTGCTGGTCGGCCTGCCGGCAACATCGTTCGATCCGCGCCATTTCGACGAGCCGGAAATCTTCGACATCGGGCGCCAGGAAAAGCCGCACCTGGCGTTCTCCTACGGGCCGCACTCCTGCATCGGCGGGGAGCTGGCCAGGCTGGAACTCAAGGCGGTGTTCGGTTCGATCTTCCAGCGCTTTCCCGCGCTGCGCCTAGCCGTCGCGCCTGAACAATCGAGGTTGCGCAAGGAGATCATCACTGGCGGGTTCGAGGAGTTCCCGGTTTTCTGGTGATGGAGCAGCGCTGGGGGAAGCGATCCGTATCCGCGGTTTGCCGGCGCACCTGCCGTGCACCGGTCAGATCAGCCAGCTAACCGGTAACAAAGATGGACGTGCAAGAAACCACGGCAGCATGCCGGGACGCCTTCGCCGAACTCGGGTCGCCGGCGTGGGTCCACGACCCGTATCCGTTCATGCGGTGGTTGCGCGAGCACGACCCGGTGCATCGCGCGGCGTCGGGCCTCTTTCTGTTGAGCCGCCACGCCGACATCTACTGGGCCCTCAAGGCCACGGGCGATGCGTTTCGGGGACCGGCGCCGGGCGAACTGGCGCGCTATTTTCCGCATGCGGCGACCAGCCTGTCGCTCAATCTGCTGGCCTCCACGCTAGCGATGAAGGACCCACCGACGCATACGCATCTGCGCCGGCTGATCTCGCGCGATTTCACCATGGGCCAGATCGACAACCTGCGGCCGAGCATCGCGCGGATCGTCGAAGCGCGGCTGGACGGCTTGGCGCCCGCGCTGGAGCGCGGGGAGGCCGTGGACCTGCATCGGGAATTCGCGCTGGCCGTGCCCATACTGGTCTTCGCCGAACTGTTTGGCATGCCTCGGGACGACATGTTCGGGCTCGCCGCGGGCATCGGCGCCATTCTGGAAGGCCTGAGCCCACACGCCAGCGATTCCCGGCTCGCCGCGGCGGACGCGGCCAGTGCCAAAGTGAAGGCCTATTTCGGCGCTCTCATACAGAGCAAGCGCACCGATCCGTGCCAAGACATCGTGTCGATGCTGGTCCTCGCACACGACGATGATGCCGACACGCTTTCAGATGCGGAGTTGATCAGCATGTTGTGGGGCATGCTGCTGGGTGGCTTCGCCACCACTGCTGCGACCATCGACCATGCGGTCCTGGCGATGCTGGCCTATCCCGAACAGCGGCAGTGGCTGCAGGGAGACGCCATGCGGGTGAAGGCATTCGTCGAAGAGGTCCTGCGTTGCGACGCGCCCGCCATGTTCAGCTCCATTCCGCGTATCGCCCAGCACGACATCGAATTATGCGGCGTGGTGATCCCGAAGAACGCGGACGTGCGCGTGCTGATCGCATCTGGGAATCGCGACCCCGACGCCTTCGCCGATCCCGACCGCTTCGATCCTGCCCGGTTCTACGGCACTAGTCCCGGCATGTCGACCGACGGGAAGATCATGCTGAGCTTCGGTCACGGCATCCACTTCTGCCTCGGTGCGCAACTGGCCCGGGTGCAGTTGGCCGAAAGTTTGCCGCGGATTCAGGCGCGCTTCCCCACGCTGGCATTGGCCGAGCTGCCGACCCGGGAGCCCTCCGCATTCCTTAGGACGTTCCGCGCGCTTCCGGTGCGGCTGCATGCGCAGGGGCTGTGATGCGAGTCTTAGTCGACCAGGATCTGTGCGGAACCAGCGGACAGTGCGCGCTGACGCTACCGGGTATTTTTCGCCAGCGCGAATCGGACGGCGTGGCCGAAGTGTGCCGGGCGACAGTTCCGCAGGCGCTGCACGCGGCCGTGCGGCTCGCAGCTAGCCAGTGCCCGGTCGCCGCCATTCGAGTCATCAGAAGCGAAACTCGCGGTGACGAGCGCGCCAGCGCCGACAGTGCGCCTTCTCCGGCGGACACGGAGCGGCATGCCGCGAGAGACCAACGCAATCCAGGAGGACACCATGGGACGGTTTGAAGGCAAGGTGGCCGTGGTGACCGGCGCCGGCGCCGGGATCGGCAAGGCATGCGCCCTCGCCATCGCGCGCGAGGGCGGCAGAGTGGTGGTAGCCGACATCGATGGTTCGGCGGCCACGACGTGTGCCGCGCAAATCGCGGCCGAGGCGGGCCACGCGCTGGCTCTGGCCATCGACATCGCCGAGGCGCAGGCTGTGGCAGCGCTGTTCGATGCGGCGGAGCGGCACTTCAGTGCGGTCGATCTCCTGGTGAACAATGCGGGCGCCATGCATCTGACCCCGCGCGACTGCGCGATCCTCGACCTGGACCTGGCGGTCTGGGATGAGACCATGGCAACCAATCTGCGCGGCACATTGCTCTGCTGCCGGCGGGCCATCCCAGGGATGATCGCCCGCGGCGGTGGCGCGATCGTCAACATGTCGTCGTGCCAGGGGCTCAGCGGTGACACCACGCTGACGTCCTACGCCGCATCGAAGGCGGCGATGAACATGCTATCGGCCTCGCTCGCCACCCAGTACGGTCATGCGCAGATCCGCTGCAACGCGGTTGCGCCAGGTCTCATCATGACCGAGCGTCTCCTGGCCAAGCTGGACGAGTGCATGCAACGGCATCTGCGCCGGCACCAGCTCCTGCCGCGCGTCGGCAGCCCCGAGGACGTGGCCGCGCTGGTGGCGTTCCTACTCTCTGACGATGCTGCGTTCATCACCGGCCAAGTGGTGTGCATCGACGGCGGCATGCTGGCGCATGTGCCGACGTACGCCGACGGTGGAAACAGCCGCGCCGCGCCGCCTTCCGGCGAGACCACCGAAGCGGCTGCGTCGCCGCGCTGGTGATGGACATGCTGCTCAACCCGCTGAACCGTCGAGATCGGCTGCGGCACGACATCCCGGTCGTGCGCGGCGCTTTCCCCTTGGTCGGGCACCTTCCCGCCATCGTCTGCGACCTGCCGCGCCTGCTGCGGCGTGCGGAACGGACGCTGGGCAGTCACTTCTGGCTGGACTTCGGCCCTGCCGGACACATGGTGACCTGTCTGGATCCGGATGCGATCGCACTGCTCCGGCACAAGGACGTGTCCTCGGCGCTGATCGAAGATATCGCGCCCGAATTGTTTGGTGGAACGTTGGTCGCCCAGGACGGCGGCGCGCACCGGCAGGCGCGCGGTGCGATCCAGGCGGCGTTCCTGCCCACGGGGCTAACCCAGGCTGGCATCGGCGAGCTGTTCGCGCCCGTCATCCGGGCGTGGGTGCAGAGGTGGCGCGACCGGGGAGACGTAACCATCCTGCGCGAAACCGGCGATCTAATGCTCAAACTCATCTTCAGCCTCATGGGAATCCCCGCGCAGGACCTGCCGGAATGGCGTCGCAAGTACCGGCAACTGCTGCAGTTGATCGTCGCGCCCCCGGTCGACCTGCCCGGACTGCCCTTGCGGCGCGGTCGCGCCGCCCAAGACTGGATCGATGCGCGGTTGCGGGAGTTCGTTCGCGACGCGCGCGAACATGCCGCGCGCACCGGGTTGATCAACGACATGGTGAGCGCCTTCGATCGCAGCGACGATGCGCTCTCCGATGAGGTCTTAGTCGCCAATATCCGCTTGCTGCTGCTCGGTGGTCACGACACCACGGCCTCGACTATGGCCTGGATAGTAATCGAGCTGGCGCGGCAGCCTGGGCTATGGGACGCTCTGGTCGAGGAGGCGCAACGCGTGGGCGCGGTGCCGACCCGGCACGCGGACTTGGCGCAGTGTCCGGTCGCCGAAGCGCTGTTCCGTGAGACGCTGCGCATGCATCCGCCGACGCCGCTCCTGGTGCGTCGCGCAGTGCGTGAATTGCCACTCGGCCAACGGCGCATTCCCGCGGGCACCGATCTATGCATCCCGGTGCTGCATTTCTCGACCTCGGCGCTGCTGTACGAGGCGCCTCATCAGTTTCGCCTGACGCGGTGGTTGGAACGCACCGAGCCGATCCGGCCGGTGGACATGCTGCAGTTCGGTACCGGCCCACACGTCTGCATCGGCTACCACCTGGCATGGCTGGAACTGGTGCAATTCTGCATCGCCTTGGCGCTGACCATGCACGAGGGCGGGGCGCGGCCGCGGTTGCTGAGCGGTGTCGAAAAAGGCCGGCGCTATTACCCGACCGCACATCCGTCCATGACTATACGCATCGGATTCTCATGAGCTGGCATCACATGCCCCTGTGGCGCGGCAGCAGTGCCGGCTACGCGCGGCATTGCTGCACTCCGCGCGCGCACGGTGCGACGCAGACAATACCGCGGCGGCTCGCCTGTCAGGGACAAGGACATGAACAACATGCAGCCCGGTTCTACGCCACAGGATGACATAACTGGTGATTCCGCGCTCGGCGGATTGGGCGCTCAGGCGCGCGACGGATCCGGCGGGCTGCTGCCCGAGATCTGGATGCATGAGGGCGCAAACCGGGTCGAACAGGTGCTGGCGCGTCTTCTCTGCGCCGAGCATGACGGTGAGACCGAGCTGATGGCCGCGATGCGCTACGCCACCTTGCATGGGGGGAAGCGCACCCGCGCCTTGCTATGTCTGGCCGCCGGCACACTGGCCGACGCGCCGGCGCACATCCTAGATAAGGTCGGCGCCGCCATTGAGATGATGCACGCCTGTACCTTGGTCCACGACGATCTGCCCGCGATGGACGACGACGTGCTTCGCCGCGGCCTTCCGACCGTGCACGTCAAGTTCGGCGAAGCTACTGCGATCCTGGTCGGCGATGCGCTGCAGGCGCACGCCTTCCTGACCCTGGCGAGCCTCGGCGCGCCGGGCGAGAGCCGTATCGCGCTTGTGCGCGAACTGGCGCAGGCGGTGTCAGCCGAGGGTGCCGCAGGCGGGCAGGCCAGGGACCTGTCGCTGGTTGGAAAGCACGTCGAGCTGGACAGGATCTTGGCGATGCACCAGATGAAGAGCGGAGCGCTAGTGCGCGCGTCCGTTCGCATGGGCGCGCTATGCGCTGTCGCAGAGAATGCCGCGCACGCTGCGCTGTACTGTGCGCTCGATCACTACAGCGCCTGTTTCGGCCTGGCATTGCAGGTGATCGACGACATTCTCGACGTGACAGCGGATATCGCGACGCTGGGCAAGACCCCCGGTAAGGACGCGGCGGCGCAGAAGCCGACCTGCGCGTCGATCATGGGCCTGCCGGCAGCACGCCACTTCGCGCTGGATCTGTTGCGCGATGCCGGGGAGGCGATCGCGCCGCTGGGGTCGCGTGCTGAACGGTTGGCACAACTCCTACAGCGCGCCAACGCGTATCTATCCAAGCACGCGTCATGCGCATGAGCGCGCCCGCGTGGAGACGCCCCCCGTGCCGCAGCGATCGACCGGCGACAGAGGTCCATGCTGCACTTTGTTCAAATCGCGGTCCAGATCGCAGCGGTTGCCCGCCGCGGCGTACGCGGCGGCCTGCGCGCAAGCCTACGCGCCGGACCGGCGCCAGCATCGGGGACCGTCGCCGCGCCGGAGCAGGGCGGCCGTCCGGCGCTGCCTATGCGACGCCGCGACATCCGCGTCGTCTGCCCGATCCCGGTTCTTTTCACTGGTGTGCATAAGGGACATCCAGCGTGAACGTGCTGTCCGAACAGATCCTTTCCGAATTGCGCGTCCTGCTGAGCGAAGTGAGCGATGGTGGCAGCGTCGGCCCGTCTGTCTACGACACGGCGCGGGCGCTGCGCTTCCACGGCAACGTCACCGGTCGGCAGGACGCGTACGCGTGGCTCATCGCGCAACAACAGGCCGACGGCGGATGGGGAAGCGCGGACTTCCCGCTGTTCCGCCATGCGTCCACCTGGGCAGCGTTACTGGCATTGCAGCGTGCCGATCCTCTTCCCGGTGCTGCCGATGCAGTCCAGGCGGCAACCCGGTTCCTCCAGCGCCAGCCCGATCCCTACGCGCATGCGGTGCCGGAAGACGCGCCGATCGGCGCGGAGCTGATCCTGCCGCAGCTTTGCGGTGAGGCCGCATCCTTGCTGGGTACCGTAGCGTTTCCGCGCCATCCAGCGCTGTTGCCGTTGCGGCAAGCGTGCCTGGACAAGCTGGCGGCGGCGGCGATGTTGCCGAGCGGCCATCCGTTGCTACACTCCTGGGAGGCCTGGGGGACGTCGCCGACGACCGCATGCCCGGATGACGATGGCAGCATCGGCATCAGTCCTGCGGCCACTGCCGCGTGGCTTGCGCACGCCATGACGCGGGGAAGCACGCCGCAGGCCGGGCGCGCCGATGCGTATCTCCGGATGGCATCGCGGGCGACGCGCAGCGGCGTCGAAGGCGTCGTTCCCAACGTCTGGCCGATCAATGTTTTCGAGCCATGCTGGTCGCTGTACACCCTGCATCTGGCCGGACTGTTCGCGCATCCCGGGCTCGCCGAGCCGGTCCGCGTGATTGTCGCACAGCTCGACGCCCGCCTGAGCGTGCGCGGTCTAGGCCCCGCCTTGCATTTCGCAGCTGATGCGGACGACACCGCCATTGCGTTGTGCGTCCTGCACATTGCAGGCCGCGACGCGGCGGTCGATGCATTGCGCCATTTTGAAACCGGCGAGCTGTTCGTCACCTTCCCCGGCGAGCGCAATGCCTCGCTGTCGACCAACATCCACGCCCTGCATGCGTTGCGACTGCTGGGAAAGCCCGCCGCCGGCACCAGCGCCTACGTCGAGGCCAGTCGCAACCCGCACGGTCTCTGGGACAACGAAAAATGGCACGTTTCGTGGCTGTATCCCACCGCGCATGCGGTCGCTGCGCTGGCGCAAGGCAAGCCCGAGTGGCGGGACGAGCGCGCGCTGGCGGCACTGCTGCGGGCGCAGCGCGGCGACGGCGGCTGGGGCGCCGGTCGCGCGTCCACATTCGAGGAAACCGCCTATGCGTTGTTCGCATTACGCGTGATGGACGAGAGAGAAAAAACCCCAGGGCGCCGGCGCATCGCACAGGTGGTGGCGCGTGCGCTAGAGTGGATGCTCGCCCGCCATGCGGCGCATGCATTGCCGAAAACGCCATTGTGGATCGGCAAGGAACTGTATTGCCCCACTCGGGTCGTGCGCGTGGCCGAACTCGCCGGCTTGTGGCTGGCGCTTCGTTGGGGCGGCCCGTCCTGACCGAGAGAGTAGGAGCGACGCCATGATCCAGGCAGAACGCGCGCTGCATCAGGTGCTGGAGTGGGGGCGTACCCTGACCGGGTTCGCCGACGAGCATGCCGTAGAAGCGGTGAACGGCGGCCAGTACATTCTGCAGCGTATCCGCCCGAGCCTGCGCGACATAAGCGTCCGCACCGGTCGCGATCCGCACGACGAAACACTGATCTTGGCGTTCTATCGCGAACTGGCGCTGCTGTTCTGGCTCGACGATTGCAACGACCTTGGCCTGATCGTGCCGGAGCAGCTCGCCGCGGTGGAGCAGGCGCTGGGGCAGGGCGAGCCGTGCGCGCTCCCCGGATTCGAGGGCTGCGCTGTGCTGCGCGCTTCGCTGGCCGCGCTAGCCTACGATCATCGCGACTATGCTCAGCTTCTCGCCGATACCAGGCGCTACTGCGCGGCGCTCCGCGCCGGACACGCGCAGGCGGCAGGGCCGGAACGCTGGTCCTACGCCGAGTACCTGCATAACGGCATCGATTCGATAGCCTACGCCAACGTGTTCTGTTGCCTGTCGTTGCTGTGGGGGCTGGACATGGCGACCTTGCGCGCGCGTCCGGCGTTTCGCCAGGTCCTGCGGCTCATCTCCGCAATAGGGCGCCTGCAGAACGATCTGCATGGACGCGACAAGGACACGTCAGCTGGCGAGGCCGACAACGCGGCGATCCTGCTGCTGCAGCGCTATCCAGCTATGCCTGTGGTGGAGTTCCTCAGCGACGAACTGGCCGGCTATACGCGCATGCTGCACCGGGTGATGGCGGAAGAACGCTTTCCGGCGCCCTGGGGATCGTTGATCGAGGCCATGGCGGCCATCTGCGCGCGGTACTACCAGACCTCGGCCAGCCGCTACCGCAGCGACTCTGCGGGGCGAGGCCAGCGTTCGCCGGCCTGAACGCGCGGGAGGCGGCGGCGTGCGCGCGCTGCCGCGGTTCGGTCCGACGCAACGCCGTCGCCCGGGGCGACGGACGGAGCGAGCATGAGCAACACCGCTCTGAGCCGGCGCAAGGACGACTATCTGGACATGGTGCTGGATCGGCGAAACGATTTGGACGTGTGACCTTTGCCTTCGGAGGGCAACGGTCAGTCAAGGCTGGGAGGCGCCCAGTGCTTTCCGAATAGAAACTGCGCAGCCAGCGGAGTGGTCTCGGCAATTGTGGCCGGCTGTACGAAGGTGTCGACGAACATGAGCCACTGTTCGATTTTTCCCGAATTCTGCCGCTTTAGTCAGATACAGAGGTTCGTCACGTTTCCAAGTACGCCACCAAATGCATTCATAAGAGCTTAGCGCGGATCTAGCGGACTGCCTCATGCGAAGGACGGGATAAGATATCGTAGGTTTGGTTGGTGTGGGGAAAGGCGGTAGCGCTCCCCCGCTACCATGAATTACCTGTCCGGCCCGGAGACATGGGTAACGAAACGTACCTAAGAGATGGGTGACAACCTCGTGCCGATCGGGTTGTCGCGGGGTTTCAAAGTCATCTGCTCCAAGTTCGCTTCAAATTGAGATGGCCTGCAATCTGCTGCATTTCAGCGTGACGCATTCATGGCACGGCTATTTTTGCTCGGCTCGCGCTATCGCCGTCAACCCCGCGCGTGCCGCGCCCCTTCGGGCTTCGGGGGTTGACCGCGACAGCGGAGCCAAGCAAGTGGCCTTCCATGCCAAGAATGCACAAGAGCGCGTCTCCGTCAGGGCGCCGTGGTCGTGGCGGGGACATCGGTGATGGGCCTCGGACCGAACGGGTTGTCGAGAGGTTGCAAGGTCTTCTGTTCGAGATCGAAATAGCCGAGATCGTAATGCATGAAGCTGACGAGCCAGATGCCCTCGTCGACCTCCTTGATGCCGAGCTTCTGGCCAGCCAGGACGGTTGAGATGTTGATCCTCTTGCGATGCAGGCAGAGGCGGCCGCAGGCAGTGACGACGACGTCGCGGTCGTGGAAGGGATAGCTCAACTCCGGCAGGCCGGCATAGGCCCGCGCTGAGGCCGTGTAGACCTCGGCAGGGCACTTCATGCCGAGCGCCTCGTGGGGGCGCTCGGTATTGAACTCGTGCACGAAGGCATCGAAGCGCTCCTGCTGTTGCAGGCTGTTGAAGCCAGGCGGCCTGGTGGCCTCCTTCTTGAGGGTGAGGTGCATGCGCTCGTGCCGGCCATTTTGTTGCGGATGACCTGGCTTGATGCGCTCGATGGCGATACCGAGGCGGAGCCACCATACCGAGAGCTTGGAAAGATTGAACAAGGCATTGGGACTGGCAAACGGCACGCCATTGTCGGACCGAATGGCAAGCGGCAGGCCGCGCTCGCGGAACAGGCGCTCGAAGGCGGTCATGGCAGGCTCCTCGCGCGTGGAGTCGAGCGCCTCGCACAGCAGCAGGAAGCGCGCGGCATGATCGCTGACGGTCAGCGGGAAGCAGTAATGGCTGTTGCCAAGCTTGAACTCGCCTTTGAAGTCGGCGCACCAGACATCGTTCGGGGCAGTCCCTTGCGATAGCGACGTGCCGCGCGCGCGATGGCGCGGCCCGCCGCCCCGCCTGACCAGGCCGTGGCGATCGAGCACCGCATGAATGGTGCTTTTGGCCGGCACCCGGACATCGCCGTCGAGCCGTCGCACCAGGAGTTCGCGGATCTTGCGGGCCCCCCAATGCGGCTTCTCGGCCTTGAGCTGGACAATCAGCGTCTCGATCTGGGCCGGCAGTTGATTGGCGTAGCGAACCGGCCGCCTGGAGCGGTCGCTCAGCGCCTCCAGGCCATGTTCCTTGTAGCGATCGAAAATCTTGTAGCCGGTCTTACGGGAGATGCCGAACTCCCGGCAGACATCCGTCATGGCTTCCCCGTCCAACAGGCGGGCGACAAAGCGAAGGCGCTCCTCCATTACCGAACTCGCTTTCCACGGCATCCACACCTCCCGCAGAACAAAAGCGGAAAGTGTAACCCATGTGCCCGGTACGTTCTGTCACCTATGTCTCGGGCCGCTCACCCGTCTTATCAGCAGGTTAGCTGGGTTGAAGGCCGCAGCGCAATGCGCGAAACCTCCCCGTAGCAAAACGGTAGCAGCGCAGCTCTTGTTTTTTCACCGGAAAACGAATCCTTGCTGAGAAGCAAATCTTCTGAAGGGAAGCGCGCGACCAAGTGAAGATCGGTTACTTCACTTAATCCCTTCTCTTTCAAGGATTCCAAGGATTCGCCGTATCGGCCAACTTCGCGATTTGCTGCCACGCCGAGTTCGATCTGATGCGGACAAGACCAGCTGACTCCTAATCAGCGGGTCCCAGGTTCGAGCCCTGGTGCGCCCACCACCCTTAAGAGATTGGCCCGCAAGGGCTTTTTTTAATTTCGCGACAGAACAAGCCGGGTCTCGTGCGACGCTTTTAATGGTCGTACGTCGCACGCCGTGCGACGAGTCGGATAATTAGGGCCGAAGGCCATCCACCGCTGAAACGCGCAGCCAAATGAGACCTATCGGTCTGCGTTCAGCTCTTCATGCCTTCCGTCCGCACCTGCAATTCAAGCCTGTCGATGCCGGAATCGGCGAGAGCCGCATTGCGGGCGCGATAGTGCTTCACGATGGTCTGCGCGCTTCGGTATGAATGCCCTGTGATGTCGCAGATCGTCAGCAAGTCGCAGCCAGCCCGATCGAGAAGCATGACGCAGGTATCGCGTAGGTCCTGGTCATGCTTTTGGTCGAGTTCGCCGGCGCCGTTGACGAACATTAGGGTGGGGCAAGGCTTCACGTGCCATGCTGTCTCGTCGCCATTGCTGTCGCGAGCGGTCTGCGCATCCAGCCATTCCGCTAATGCGCGCTTGCGCTGATCGACCGCTCGAGCGCGCTGCGCTTCCGAGATCATGGACGCACTCACGTTGAACGCAGCGGCGATCCGCCTCTGGGGCTCACCGTTCTGCTGTCCTGCGAGCGCGATCCGCAGCTGCTCGGGGGTCAACTTGAACAAAAAGAAGTGGCTCTTCGCCTATCGATGCTCGAGCAGTGTCTTGAGCTGACTGTGGATTATTGTGGAAGCGAAGCCGGAATTTTCGCGAGCCAGGACAGGCACAGGCGAGGCTGAGGGTCCGCCGCGCCGGTGGCATGATTGTACCAGCCGCCCTTAGGCAGCCTGCCGCATGCGTTCGATGCTCTGAGTTATATGATTTCCGGCATCGTCCGCCACCTTCAGAGACAAGTCGGCCATCCGGCGGTGGGTATCCAACGCACTCTTGATCGTGTCACGCATCAGATCGGTTTGCACAGCGGCCAAATCGTGAGGAGTGCGGCAACTCCAGAGTTCATTCATGCGATCCATGTTCCTCTCGATCTGCTGTCGCATGAAATCGAAGTACTCGCGCGACGCACCGTTCATTCCTTTCGCGACTGCGGTCGTAGAATACATGATTGCTTCGGCATTGCGGACCGAGCGTTCCGCTGCCTGCTGCGCCTCATTGCCGCTCAAACCGAACGTGCGACCCAGCTGATCAGTCGAGCGGCCCATCATGGCCGCCGCCATGTCGAGTCCGAAGCGCCAGGCGTTTTGCAACATCTCGGTATTTTGCCGCAAGAGATGGCCGCTGGCTTGCGCCACCTCCTCCCCAGCCTCGGCGGTGGCCAAGCCGATCCGTCTGGTCTGCTCCGCGGTCCTCTCGCCGGCGCGGCGGATTGTGTCCTCAGGGCTTTGGGTGGGTTTTTCCTCTGGGCGTGGATTGGTCATTTCGTTGCTCCATCGTTCTTGTTCGTGAGGCGGATCGCTTTGCGCTGCGTCACATGCGATCCTTGGCGAGCAAACGTGAGCAATTCTGGACCGTTCCGGGCCGAGCGATCTTTTAATCAATCCTCCGCGATTGCGCGCAGGAACGAGCACTTCAACTTCCAATTATTGCTTGATCTGGCTCGTCTGCTCGCGCTCCGGGCCAGATGTTGTTGGTCCTAGCGCAAGGCTCAGTCATGACCACCGCTGAAACCGTACTGCTCATCGCGACCCTGTTGTTGGCGCTTCTCGTCATCGGCAACATCGGCTTCTCCAAGCTGGCCGAGCGAAGGAATCCGCCTATCGGCAAGTTTCTCGAGTGCGACGGCGTGGTACTCCACTATATCGATCGGGGCGATCCCGCGGCTCCTTGCGTCTTGCTGCTTCATGGCAATGGATCCATGATCCAGGACTTCATAATCGGTGGGCTGGTCGATCTTCTTGCCCGCAGCAATCGCGTGGTATGCTTCGACCGCCCGGGCTTTGGCTACAGTCAGCGGCCGCGGCTCCGAGTATGGAGCGCAGCTGCTCAAGCAGCTCTGCTGGTGAAGGGGCTCGAGCAACTCGGGATCCGCGATCCCGTGGTGCTGGGCCATTCTTGGGGCGCCTTGGTCGCTATCGCTCTCGGCATGCGGAAGGATTATCCGATCCGCGGTCTTGTACTTGCGTCCGGCTACTACTTCCCGACCTTCCGATTGGATGTGTGGTTGATGTCAGGTCCGGCCATACCGGTCTTGGGCGACTTGGTCAGCTACACCGTCGCGCCGATCATCTCGTGGGCCATGTTGCCCGGAGCCCTCCGCAAGATTTTCGCGCCCCGATCCGTCCCGTCGACATTTAAGAATGAATTTCCAGCGTCTCTCGTTCTCAGGCCCACACAATTGAGGGCGGCTGCGCAGGAAAGCGCACTCCTCATTCCAACTGCAACACAGTTCCAAGCTCACTATTCGACTATGGGTCCCCGCGTAAAAATATTCCATGGAGCAGAGGACCAGGTGATCGAACAGAAACAAGCTCGAGATTTACATCAAGCGCTGCCTCGGTCCGATCTTCACCTAATTCCGAATGCCGGACATATGGTCACGCACGCAGAACCCGCTGCCATTGCCGAGGCCATCAATTCAATGACGAAATATTAGGAGGGCTTGTCTAGCCGGCCTATCCTCCGGCTCATCCCGTCTGAACTCACTTGGATCCTCAGAGTAATCGAACAACCCGCCCGCGCCCGACACTGCGCCAGCACGTTGCGACTTCACGCAGGTCTGCGCGAGGCCCGACCGCGATACGTCTCCGGCGAAGAATGATATTTCCCCGCACCACCTCGAAGTTTAATCTGCTTGCGCGTTGAGCGACTAAAGCAGTCTTAGACGAATAACCTATCGCGATTGACCGTGTTGGCGTTTTCACACAGCCAAGACCCTTACCGGTCCGCAGCCCTCGGAGGTGAAACAGCTCGTGCCGGAATTATGACTACGCGGCCTAGCACTACTTTGGCAGATTGTTGATTTTGGCGCGTTTTATAGGATTCCCGAATCAATTTTTCAATGATTCATGGGTGGTCGGCTCTTGGAGGGCTGACCATGCCGGGATAGGAAGACGAACTCGAACGCTGGCTGATGCCGTTCTTGGACCGACTGGGTCATAAGACCCGGCAGCGGATGTGTCCTCTGTATGTTGCGGGATTGATCGGTCCCGGCGATCGTAAGAGCGTTCAGCCGATGGCGGAACGCCTTGCCACCAGCACCTACGACCAGTTGCACCATTTCATTGCGGACGGTGTCTGGGACGCGACGCCGCTGGAGACAGAGTTGCTCAACCAGGCGGACCGACTTGTCGGCGGCAGGGATGCGGTGCTGGTTATTGATGACACCTCACTTCCCAAGAAGGGTGAGCGCTCGGTCGGTGTTGCGGCTCAATACGCCTCGGCTCTCGGTAAAACGGCAAATTGCCAAACACTGGTGTCTTTGACGCTTGCGCGCGGCGAAGTACCCGTGATGGTCGCGTTACGTCTCTTTCTGCCTGACAGTTGGACAAGCGACGATCTCGTTTGAAGCGCGCTCGCGTGCCAGTCGAACATCGAACGCCACGGTCCAAGCCGGAGATTGCTTTGGCCGAGATTGACCGCGCGATAGCAGCCAACGTGCGCTTTGGATATGTGCTGGCGGATGCAGGATACGGCCTCAGCGCACCGTTTCGACAAGGGCTAACAGAGCGCGGGCTGGTCTGGGCTGTCGGAATCCCGCGGCACCTGAAAGTGTATCCGGTCGATGTGTTTCATTTGGCCGATTACCAAAGCCCGCGGGAAACCACGAAAGCACCACGTGCCCGATATCTTATCAATTGCGGCCGAGCAAATGCTGGCCGGCGCCAAATGGAAAACCGTGAGTTGGCGTAGCGGGACGAAAGGTCGGCTTAAAGCCCAATTTGCTGCGGTCCGTGTCCGGACCGCCGACGGCCCTCCGCAGCGGATATGGGATAAAGGTCAGCAGCATCTCCCAGGCGACGAAGCCTGGCTCATTGGCGAGCAACGTGCGTCCGGGGAGAAGAAATACTATCTGGCCAATCTTCCGGCGGCGACGGATCTGCGCACGCTGGCCGCCACCATCAAGGCACGGTGGATTTGTGAGCAGGCGCATCAGCAGTTGAAGGAGGAACTTGGACTTGATCACTTCGAAGGGCGATCATGGCAAGGTCTTCATCGCCACGCCCTGATGACAATGATTGCCTACGCCTTCCTGCAACATCGTCGCCTCGCATACGCGGGGCGGAAAAAGAATCTACGGGCCTCCGCCTCAGCCAACCATGCCAGCCGTACGTCACGCCATCGTTGATCTCATCCTTCGGCCGCCGTCTCAGCATTGCCCATATTGCCGAAGGCAAATCCGTGAAAAACAGCGGCGAAAACAGAATCTGCCAAAGTAGTGCTAGTTTCGTCGCTGCTGCAGCGAGTGTTCAAGAAAAAAACGCAGCATCTCCCTCGTCGCGTCCGGTCCGTCCGGATCGGTGTAGGATCCGGCGGGGCTACCTCCCGACCATGCGTGTCCGGCTCCGTGGATTTCCCAGTGTTCGAGGATTCCGCGCCCGCCGGCGTCGGTGTGGATCGTGCGAGTGTAGGCATGCCCTCCAGGTACCCGACCGCGATGCACTTTGGCCTTCGTGCGGAATCCGCCGAGCGACTGTCGGACGATCCGAGCGCCATTCTTGGAATGCACCGTGGTGTCGCGATCGCCGTGAAAGACGATTGTCGGCACGGGCGGGCCGCCGCTCGGCATTGCCTCAGGTCCGCCGCCTTGCTTCATGGCCATCAGCGCCGAGGGAAGGTCGCTGGCTGCTCCGCAGGCCAATCCGGAATGAATGCCGATCGCCGCGTACAAATCGCCGTAGGTCGATCCCATGACGGCCGCGGCCGCGGCCCCGGCGGACAGTCCGGCGACGTAGACGCGTTCCGGATCGACCGAATGGTCGCACATGATCTGGCGGGTGATGCCGGCGATGAGCGAGGGCTCGCCTGCGCCGCGTTGCTGGTCGGCTGGACGAAACCAATTCCAGCATTTCGCCTGGTTCGCTTCCGCCCGCTGCGCGGGATAGGCGACGAAGCAGGTCTGTTCTTCGGCGATGAAGTTCATCCGCGTGCCGGCGGCGAAATCCTCCGGCGACTGCGTGCAGCCGTGGAGCATGATCACCAGCGGAATGGCCTGGCCATGATAGCCGCTCGGGATGAAGAGCCGGTAGGCGCGGCTTCCCGCAGCATTTGCGTAGACGCCTTCGAGGAACCTGGCGCCGTCCGGCACGATGTCCGCCATGGAAGGCGGCGCACGCCTCAGGGCTCCTCCCAGTCCGAGCCCGTGAAGGTTTTTGGCGATATCCACTGCCGGCTGGGCCGCCGGACGCGGACGCCTCGTCTCGGCGGCGTTCGCCTTGGCCTCGATGGTCGGCGGTTCTATTCCTGCAGCAGGGGCGGGGTGGCCGGTCGTCGGTGCGGTAGTGCCCCGCTCTTTCTCGCCCCGAAGCATGCGCTGAAGCAGCGCGGTGGCCTCGACGAGTTGGCCCGAGCGTGTGAGGCGTGTGGCTTCGCGAATGATGTCGTGGTTCAACATGACCTTACCTCGTCCTGTCGGCAAGTGCGGACTTGACCGCCGGACTGGCATGCAGGGCGCCCAGCACAGAGACCGATGCAATCGTCGCGCGGGCAAGCTCGGGCGTGACGTCCTGCGCGATGGTGGCGAGACCCAGAACATTGATGTGCAGCATCTCGCCCGCCCTCCGCGCCGCCTCGAGATCCTCGCGGCTGTAGTTTCGCAAGCCGAGGTCCAGGCTCTTTCGCGCCGTGGACTGCTTGACCACGTCGGCATGGCGTTCGAGCTGGTTGCGGATCGCGGTGCGGATGAAATCCGTGCGGTTCGAGTAGAAGCCTTCCTGCACCATCAAATCGACCTGACCGAGATCGATAAAACCAAGGTTGATCGTGATTTTTTCCGTATCGGGAGGCTTTGGTCGCATTTCGTAAACGTTGCTCGGCATCGCATCACCTTCCTATCGCCATCCAATTGGATGGTATATGGATGGTAAATTTCAGGGGTCAAGAGGGACACACGCGATTGCGGCATACGGGCCGGGATACCTGGGAGAGCGCTTTTGCGTGGCTTACGCGTCTGCGGGCGGCCCGACGACATCGCGGATCTCGGCTACGGTCTCGGCAGGGGAGATGCCCGGCGGCGGATCCCGACGTGCGATGTCGAGGGCCGCTCGCGCGCGTGCGGATCGGCGCGGTCCTGCGGCCTCTCGCTTCTTTGCGCCCATGGCAGATAGAAGGCGAACGTGAGGGGAGGCAAGCCACTAGAAACGGAGAGGTTCGGGAAGGTCATGCCAAAAGTCGCGGTATATGCCGCGCAGCATGATTTGATGATTGTTCGAACCTGTGCGGACCAGGACGTAGCGGCCTTCGTATCGATCGATGCGACGGGTACACTGACCGCGGCAGTTAGGAACACACGGCGCAAACGCAAGTTCGGCTGCAGTAGTGGAGATTCAAATGGGGTCCATCGCGAGCGCTCTCGTGTTCGCCCTGGCCATGTCGGCTTCGGCCGCATTTGCCCAGACAGCCAAACCGGATGTCTCGCCCGCGCCGAGCGCGCAGAACGTCCGTGAAGCCCCCGTGACGGAAAGACGTGAATGAGAGTTCAATTCGGATGCCGGCTTCGACAATGATGTCCTTAACGACACTTCGCAGGTAGCGCAGATCCTTACGTTCGGTGATCCAGGGCAGGGGAGTGGATGCCCTGCGGTGTGCAATCTCGCCGGAAAACCGGCCCGAGACCATCGTCCTCTTAACCTCATCGAGCTCCGCCATCAGTTCAGGGGAGAGTGGCTCGCCCGTTTCATCGAATAGCGGCCACCAAGCCTCTTCGCCGTTTTTTGCATGTACGATCTTTACGCCATTCGGCCGCTCCTTGGGCCGATAGTGCGCAATCTCAAAGGCGCCGAAGACGTGCTCTTCTCTTTGCAACCATTCCCCGGCGACCAGTGCGGCTGTAGCCACTGAACTATATCCGAGTTTCTTTGCGGCGACGCGAAACGCGACCGGTTCGTCCCACGTGGCCGTGGCGTCTACCGCGCAGGCTGGTTGGGCGCCTTCAGGCCCATCCGGGAGAATGGATTGATAGCCGGCACAAGCTTTTCCTGCGCACGCTGGCCAACAAACCAAGCGCGCCTGCAAGCGGTCATCGCCGCGTTCGCAAACCGGCGGCGTTCGCGCTTGACGATGTTGCCGTCTTCATCCTTGTCTTCCACCACCAACAGCTTGGCGTAGATTGCATCGACAAAGCCTTTGCTAAATTGCGGTATCTGCTTCGAGTCCGCGCGCGTCCCGTCTTTCAGCTCACGATCGGCAAAGAGTGCCAAGCCCTGCTCGTTGAGGCGCTGCGTCTTATGATCGATCTCTCTCCATTCCTGATGTCCCTTGAAAGTGCCGACGAGCCAGTCTTGGGATCAGGCCGGTGATCGCCGCGATTCTGGCCTGACGTCGGCTGAGTTTGGGCCTTCAGACCGATGGCCTTGTAAGGCCGTTTTTACACGACCAAGACCCACAGCGGTCATAGCCCGGCCCGAAATCTCGCGCCGGGCCGTCTCCTGCCGTATCGCCGTGTGATATCCTCACTCGCAAGAAGTGGAGGGACCGCACAGTGAAACTGCCGCGAGTTCATTACGCTGCTAGGCGCCGCGGCGGTGGCGCACGACGTGGTCGGTAAGCGCCGATGGGTATGGCAAGCAAGACGGTCAACCTCGCTTTACAGGGTGGCGGTGCGCATGGCGCCTTCACCTGGGGCGTTTTGGATCGCCTGCTTGAAGATGAGCGGATGTCGTTTGAGGGGATCTGCGCTACCAGCGCTGGCGCCATGAACGGCACGGTCATGGCGTACGGTCTGACGATAGGCGGCCGCGAAGGCGCAAAACTCTCTCTCGCCGAGTATTGGCGCCGCATCAGCGAAGCTGCGGCCTGGGGACCGCTGCAGCCGTCCATTTTCGATCGTCTGTCGCAAAATCGTTCGATCGAGGGATCGCCGGCCTTCATGTTCTTCGACATGATGACACGACTGATGTCACCTTATCAGTTTAACCCGTTGAACTACAACCCGTTGCGTGACGTGCTCGAGAAGACCATCGATTTCGACCGGCTGCGCAGGGAGAATGTCGTCAAGCTGTTCCTTTGTGCGACAAACGTCCGCACTGGAAAGGTGAAGATCTTTGAGAACCATGAACTCACCGTCTCGGCCGTTCTCGCTTCCGGGTGCCTTCCGCAGCTCTTTCAGGCTATTGAAATCGATGGCGAAGCCTATTGGGATGGCGGCTACATGGGCAACCCAGCAATCTTCCCGTTGATCTATGGTTGCCAATCCACAGACGTCATTGTTATTCACATCAATCCAATTGTGCGTGGGGAAATTCCTCGCACGGCGAGCGACATACTAAATCGATTGAACGAAATTAGCTTCAATTCGTCGCTGATGCGCGAGATGCGAGCAATTGCCTTCGCCAACAAGCTCGTCAGCAGAGGCGCGCTGCGCGACGAGATAAAGACGATGCTGATTCATGCCATAGAGGCGGAATCGTTCATGAAAGACCTGGGCGTCGCCTCCAAGTTTAATGCAGACTGGGAGTTTCTCACCTATCTGCGCGACGTGGGCCGTACCTGCGCTGAGGAGTGGTTAGCCGCAAATTATTGCCATATCGGTGTGCGTTCGACCATCGACATTCACGGCAGATACTTGTAGCGCGTTTAGAGTGCGGCAATACAAGCAACCCCAAATTGTCACCAGGAATTTGGTTCTCCATGACAACGCTCCCATGTTCTTGATCGTGGAGGCGCAACCACCAACGCTCGCTGATAAGATTCGTGACGTCATTCCGGTGGGTGTCCCGAGCAGACCTGCGAGTCAACCAAGCGAGACCGCCTGTGCCACCATGAGGCCGGCACCCAGGATGCAGATTAGGCCAGCAAAAAGCTCAAAGATCGACGGTCCGGGGCGGCCCACCGCTAGCAGCGCAAGGATGGTCGCGATGCCTAGCCGAATGCCCTGTGGCGTGAGGCTATCCCATCCGATAATATCCCAGCCCACTAAAGGAAAACTCATTCCGGCCTCCTGTGTTTGAACATTCTGTTCCCAAGATTTCTGTACACGCAAAGCCTATGACGCCGTGGAAGGCCCGTGGCGGAGGCGACCGATGCGGAGGGTGCCAATCAGCAAAGACGCGCAGCCGCCCGCGTGGGGTCTATCACTGGTCATAGCCCGCTGACCCGGTGGAGAACACTGGACATCGGAGCCGCAGGCTCGAGGCTGTTGGCGTCTTGTGGCAAGTTTACCTGACGATCGCGAGCGGTCTCCTGATCTGTTGAAATAGAATCGACGAAGTTCAACTGGTCTTCCCTCGTGTCCTGCGGGGATCGTCGCGACGAAGGCAACAACGAAAGGGGCTGGTTAGGGCAGCACTGGAGACAGATATGGGCGAGCAATCGTCCTCGCGAACAAGGCCCGTCGAATGGGAAGGGGCGCCGGTCTCATCGAAAGAAGCATTGCTCACGGCTGCCACCGCCGAATGCTGCGGCAAACGGAAACAAAAGAGGCCGCCCTACCGAGGCGGCCTAACTGCCGTCGCCCCCGCTAGCAGGATGGCGTCACGATGCCGGCGACACCTTCACCTCTGTGGTGGGCCTTTCGTCGCCGAACGTAGCCATCCCCTGATATGCAGATCGGAGAATGCTTGCAACCGACTCAAGCGCAACCTTACGCCGGTGGACGATACGGATACGGGCGCCGCGAATGGTTCGCCAGCTATGGGAAATCCTAATCCGAGTCATTTAACCTCCGAGGTTCAATGGATGGTGACGGTTGGCTCAGCAGCGTGCTTTCCAACTCACGCCCGGGATAGCCGATCCCAAGGTCAATGACCGTGATGCGCGTCACTGGAACTTCGAGGAGTGAATTGGCTCGTGACTTGTAGGACCAGGACGGCGATGAGGTCGGTGCTCTTGGCCGGCACTCTCAGCGCTTATGCTGCACAAATCGACGCGTACATCTTTTAGCGGATTCGAACGCTCGCCAGCGATCAACGGCTGAGCGGCTTTCGCTGGGACTTAGCTATCGCGCCTCAAGGCAGCGAACAAGCACGCGGCTTTTTGCAACATGTGACCATGATCACGGCCCTGACCCACGACTTGTAGGATTGTCGCGTCTATCAGTTGTTTGCGGCTCTTCGAGGGAACACACTATGAACGTCGTGATTCAAAGACTTAATGGCCTGTGGCACCTCGTCGTCGGGTCATGCCAGCTCCGAACACCTTTCCTTGAGACTCAGGACCGGGAGCGGGTCGTTACGTACGCCCGGCGAATTTACCCTGGTGCCAAAGTCTTCGAACGCAGCTGATCTCAAAGCGACGCACTCGAGCGGATGCTGTCCGGTACTTGAGGATTGGCAGGTGCCTTCGCGTGGAACCACTCGGCTCACTCGTTAGAGCGCGTCTGGCGAGCGTTCCGATCCGGTCACGGTCGGATGGCTATTGTTGTGTCGAGCTTCAATCGTGAAATGTCCCGACACACAGTGAAGTGTCCAGGCGAGATCAAGGAGCGACGCTCTCGCGCAATCGGCGGAGCTGCGACCGGAGCCGTTCGCAACTCAATTCCCTCTCGAAATTGGTGATCGCCTGAAGTGTAGGTTCAGCGCGCAGGCGCTGCAACCGCGCCATGTCGCGGGTGCAGGTATCTTCGGAGCGGACATCCTCATTCCGTACCTGCTGCTTCGCAGCCGCTTGGGGCGCCGCATTTCCATCAGAAGGCAGAGCGCCAGTGCTAACAATACTCTCAAATAGACGCTGTATCTGTGGACGCAGCCGCGTGCAAACGACCTCGCGTTGGAAGTTGATGATCTCGTTCGGCACAGGGGTGGCGCGCAGACGTGCCAGCCTCGCTTCGTCGCGGACACAGGGGTCCGTAATTTCGGAGGGCGGCTGCGCGGGAGGCGGCTGCCTGGGAAGTTCCGCCTTTACCGCCGGCGGCGCGCTTGGCGGCGCTGGATTGACCGGCGGAGCGGGCGGCGGTACCGGCGGTGCATTTGTTGTAACAAACTGCGGCACCAGGGCGATAGTGGCGCCGCCGAGCGAACCATAGATGAACGGCTCCTGCCGTCCACCGGTCATGGTGATGACCTCATCGCGCACGCGGCCAAGCGCGATCCGAATGTCGACACCGGGCGCGGCAAGGTGCCGGAGCAGCGCAGTTGCATAGGGGCTGTTCACGCCGTCGCCGTCATAGGATATCGAGCCTGCCTTCGCCGCGAAAGCCACCAGGGTGTCGGCGCTGATTTCATCAAGCTTTGCGAGACCGCCTCTTGTCGGCGAGCGGCTTGCGGACCGCAACTTGGCCGCAAACGGGTTGTCGCGGCATGCGTCGAGCAGTATCAAACGCAGGCGGCGTACCGGTTGCAGCGCCCAGATGATGCGATCGAGCGCGATAGCCTCGTCGTCGACGTCGTAGTCGTGGCTCAGCTTGGCATCCATCGGTATCAGATAATTCACGCCGCCGATCTCGATGCCGTGGCCGGCGTAATAGACCACTGCCACATCGGCATTCTCTGCAGTAATGAGGAACTCGCGCACAGTACGCTTGAAGTCGACGACACCGAGATCGTTGCGTGCAATGACGACGTCGAAACCGATAGACTTGAACAGCGCTGCGATCGCTTTGGAGTCGTTGCCGGTGTTGGGCAGCGGCGGTGCGTTCGTATAGGAGGAGATTCCGACCACAAGCGCGACCCGACGCTCCGCTGCGGCCCCATCGGCGAACATCGCGCTGATGACGAGGCAGAGGATGTAGATCAAGAGGCGGCGCGGTTTCATCGTTGCATCAATATCCGTAACTCCGCCAAGGACGATGGCGGTACTTGCGCTTTTTCGGCGGCTGGCCGTTCTCCGTCACGGTGACGTTGATGACATCGGAGAACACCGCTGGATCGTGCGGCACGTGGGCATAGTCGGCGAACAGAAGGCGCAGCTTGTGCTGGCCGATCGGGAGCGTGATCTTCGCTTCAGTCTGGCCAGCGCCGAAGTGCAGGTGGTTGAAATCGTTTGGGATTGGTTGGTCGAGTGGAGGCAACTCGGCATCCACGAGCAAATGATGATGTCCGGTGTTGGGTTTGTCGAAGCCCGCCGGCGCCACGCCCATGTTCAACAAACCGAAGCGGATAACCGGGTTCGGAGAAATATAGGAGCCGTTCTTTGGATAGATGAAATAGACCTTCGCGTCCTTCGGCGCGGAACGACGTCCACCCACCGCAGGGGGTGCTTGCGCCACCGCGGCGCCGGTTTGGTCAGCTACCCTGACCTTGATCCGCTCGGAGACCACCGGCGGCGAATGCGGGACGTGATTCTTGTCGGCGAACACCAGCTGCAAAGTGTGCTCACCGGGGGTCAGCGAAATCTCTGCCTCGGTCTGTCCAGCCCCGAAATGGAGGTGCTGGAAGTCGTTAGGAATTTCAGCATTCAGCGCGGGCGTTGGCGAGTCGACGATCAAATGATGGTGACCACTGTTGGCGCGGTCCGAACCTGCCGGGGCAACGCCCATGCCGTGCAGGCCAAAGTGTAGAGTGGTCTTGGTTGGCACCGTATCGCCGTCCTTCAAGCCAATGAAATAGACGGCCGCCCCGGGCGGCGAGGGCGTTGGGCCGCCCGTCTGGGCTTGAGCCTGTGCGGCGTGCCAGTGCATCAAGCCGCCGATAAATGGAACCAGAACCGCTATGAGCAAACGTTGCATCATCGCAATCTTCCCAATGGATAGACCACAATCTGGACCGCAAGAGCCGCGGGAATCTGAAATAGCTGCAACTATCGATAATGGGCCCGTCCCACCGGCAAACAGAACGGGGCTGAAACGATATCCCTTTGCTCGCCAATGTAAACCACAATCGAGCGGGGCGACTGTCGCCTTGCCGGTCGCAGCCGAATGAAGCATGCTATGCGGCATAGAATGTGACGTGTGCATACTCCTGATCGTTCGAGCCGACCGGAGATCACAAGATGAAATCCGCCGTCTTGTCTGTGATTTTTCTCACAGCACTATTTGCAAGTACTACGGCAATTGCCCAGCGAGGGCTAAGCAGCGGCCCGTCTGGCGACCAATCATCCGCGCCATCTGACACCAGAGTGGCTCAACAACAGGGCGCCAGTCTGGATCCTGGAGAGTTGTTTCGCGATTGCGATAATTGCCCTGAGCTCGTGGTTGTGCCTCCGGCAGACTTTGTGATGGGATCCAATGACACGCCCTATGAGAAGCCTGAGCACCTGATCAGCATTCGCAAGCCCTTCGCGATCGGGCGCCGCGAGGTGACGTTCGCGGAGTGGGACTCGTGTGCCGATGCTGGCGCCTGCAAAGTGCGTCCCGAGGATCACGGCTGGGGTCGCGGTGACCGTCCAGTCATCAACGTCAGCTGGGAAGATACCAAGCTGTACGTCGCCTGGCTGTCGCAGAAGACCGGACAGAAATACCGTCTGCCCAGCGAAGCGGAGTGGGAGTATGCCGCGCGCGCGGGGACCAGAACGGCATTCTGGTGGGGCAAAGAGGCCGGCGCGGGTCATGCGCAGTGCGACGGGTGCGGAAGTCCAATCAAGCAGCAGGTCGTGCCAACGGGCTCCTTTCGGCCAAATGGATTTGGGCTCTACGACACTTCTGGCAATGCTGCGGAATGGGTCGAGGATTGCTGGAATGATTCCTATCGCAATGCGCCCAAGGACGCGTTGCCCTGGACGTCGGGCGACTGCCGCCTGCGGGTGCTGCGCGGCGGCAACTTCCTCAGCAAGGCCAGCGACGTCCGATCTTCGGCGCGATTTCGCTACGACGTTGACGTGCGCTACTATGCCAACGGATTTCGCGTTCTGCGGGAGTTGCCGTAATCATGCGGCGGACGGAAACGATGCGCGCGATCGTCGGAGCAATACTGGTGTTGTTTGCTGCAGCCCCTGCCGCTCGGGCGCAGTCCTACTCTGCCAGCGGGCAAATCGGCTATCTGCACGAATGGGAAATAACGGGTAATCTCGGGAAAACGGTTACGAGTCCAGGTACTGAATATTCAGGGACGATCACGCTGCGCCACGTCGGCCTGTGCAGCGTCAATGGCGTAGAGCAAAAGCAGGCTCGTTTGCAGCTGAAAGTGTCCTCCAGGCGGCTGGAAGGCGTATTGATCATGGACGAGGATCGATGCCGCATTGTCGCATCCGGATCATCAGGTTCGGGGCAGCTGACCTGCGGCAGTGGACAAGACGTTCCGATCAATCTCCTGATCGGCAAAGCGGTTGAGATCGAGGCGGCTGATCGTACGCGACTTTAGAGCGCAACGATTCCTATCCTAAGTGCTGCTGCTCGCTGCGCGACTGTCTGCGACCACTATGATACCGGCGACCGCGCCAACACACGCTGCGGGCGCGACTGGCTTGGCCGCTCCGCCTCATCCGCAAACTCCATTGGAGAGGAGTGCACGATTCCGCGAGGCAAGAGCTTTACGTGGTCTTTCCCAATTGTGCCGTTGGAGCCGCAGGCTGTTCTAGAGATCGTGTCCGGGCTGTGACGGAAGTGCCTTTGGGCGAATATCGCTCCGGCGAAGGCACACCGGATGGTTGCCGTCGTGACCGCATTCACCCCCTGACGAAGAAGTATCAATGATTGTAGCTCTGGCAGCATAGCACTCTCTCAGTGCGGATTGCCGAGCACGAATGCGAACGGCAGAACGAAAATCTCGTCGCCGGCCTCATCGCTGACATGCAGAGCCCACTGACGCCAATCTTCCAGGTTGGCAGCTGCGACCAGAGAGCGCACCCTGCGAGTAGCCTCCTCACACGCTTCGATTAGGTCGGATACGAACGTACCGCGACGATCCATCAGTACGCCCTTGGTGTTCGAGCAATGGAAATAGACCTGAGTCATGTACGCCTCCTTTCCAATATTTGGGTCAGCAAGCCCGACCCTGCATGTCGGAGTCATACTAGGCCGCAGAGCAGATTGTCCGTGATCACCCGCACATTGCGCGGTTTGGTGGCCCCGCGGGCCGTGGTCGGGCACGCCACATATCAACCGGCAAGGTATGGATCCAACGTCGGCGTTAGGCCAATGGCTGGTGTCAGCCGTGCCCGCTCTGTCAGCGGCCGAAACCTCCGCGGCAGCCGTCGATCGTACGTCGGGTTTGGCTCGGGCGGCGTCGCTGGAAGCGGGCGCATGCCGGCAGAGATTGCAACGGAGCGCGGCATCATCTTGCAGTGCTTGCAAACGCGATGCAGCGAGGAGGCTGGGAGGTCTGTCTAGAATGGTGGCGGGACCGAATTGCCCCGCCATTGACCCACAGAGGGCCGTACGAGCATTCTTTATTGATCGGCTAGTCTAGGTCGTTACCCCGCGGCCATAGATCGAACCCACCGCCAACTCTGAGTGATAAAGCGGGGGCTTCAGGGTGGTCATAAACGCCACAAAGCACAGCGCTCCGATGGCGAAGAGGATAGAACTAAATAACTGGTTCAGGTTCATCGGTGTTCCTCGCTGCCTCTCGTTTGGGGCCCAATCAATACAGCCGTGAACCGGAGCATGAAGAGATCGACCCGCTTCTTCCGTGACGCCGCTCACATCGAGAGAATTGCCTCCTCCGCCTCCCCTGAGTCACGCAGCGGCCATTTGCTTGGCTACCTTCGCGATGCCCATGGGCGCGTTGCCGTGGCCGCCGCGTGATTTCCGTCACAGATCGAAAAGTCAACCTCCCGTATGGTTCGAGCCACATGTTGTTCATTGCAAACCCTGAGGAGGGAACATGAGTGGAATGCGTGAACTGATCGATACTGAACTCGACACCGTGAGCGGCGGGCATCACGGGCATCATCATGGACATCACGGGCTCTTCAGCTTCGGTAACATCGGCAATATCGGCCAATTCGGCAATATCGTCATAGAGCAAAACATTGCCGTGCAGATTGGCGTGGCTATCGGCAATAACGCCAGTGTCACGCAGCAGCTCGGTCAGCTGAACTTCAGCGCTATCCACTAAATGGCGGATCCCGAACACTGCTTGCCCGCTCCCGATGGTGTTCGGTTACGAATTCAATCGAGAACTCTCATGGATACGGTCGCCGTGACTCAGGGCGCTCGAAGAGTATCGACACGGTGTCGATGCCCGACGAGCGTACCTGTTTCTCATTCTGCGAGGCGCCAGTTCGTGTCTATTCCGATCGCGTCACCGCCCAAGCGCGCACAGGGTTCATGCGGTAGTTGCCGATCCAGTTCGCAGTAGCGCCCAAGAGGATCAGCTTGTCGGGAAGCTGCTGTCTCACCTCAGGGCTGGGTCAACATTTGTTGTCGACCGTGGCTGCAACGCCGATTTAGATCAAAGACCTCGCAATCAGGTGTGGCGGCTAGGCCCAACGTCCGGCCGAACAGCAATCGCGAGGCCAGGCTGGTTTTTTCCCATACCTCTACCGAACCCGGAATGTCGTGGAACGCTTCGCCCTATGGCGAGCTCGCGGCCGTCTCACTCGCGCTCGATCAGCTTGTTGCGCAAAATGGGCGTTTGGCTCGGCGCTAGATCCTTACGCGTCGTGCCTGAGACAGCCAGATTCGCTTGAGACATGCGAGAGTCCAGGCCATATGAATCGGAACCGCCGTGGGAGCAAACAGCGTGGGTCCGGCGGGCCATATCGTAGCCAAAGCTGACTGCCGCGGGGCGAGCCGTGATTTCTGTCACAGATAGAAAAACCATCCTTCAGTATCAACACGCATAGTGAGGCACTGGCTTGCTTTGAGCTGGATGTTGTTCACCCCGCAACCCTGAGGAGGGATTCATGAATGAAGTGCGTGAACTGGTCGATATGGAACTCGAATCCGTATCTGGTGGAGGGCTATTCGACGTGAGCAACTTGTCCGGCAATATCGTCGTACAGCCGCAGATTGCTACGCAGGTCGGTGTTGCCGTCGGCGGCTTCAGCGTCTTCGGCAATGGCGGCAACGCAAACCTCACACAGCTGCTCGCTCAGGCGAACGTCAGCTCGATCGGCTAAGTCTTGAATGCCCGCACACTCCCGGCTGCTCCCGGGAGTGTGGGGGTACAACTTAAATCATTGTACAGTGCCCGCTGCAAAGTGTTCCTCCATCGGTTGAACGCCTTTAGCCACCAGGGCCGGTCAATCCCGCAACTTAATTCGACACATCCCCTGCCAGGTCTTATGACCTGCTGATCCGGGAAATGGCTTTAGCCAGCATTCGAGCTTGTCTCTCCACGCCGACATGGTCAGCCCTCCAAGAGCCGACCACCCAATGAACCATTGAGAAATCGGTTCGGAGATCGTTTGCGAACGCCAACCAACAATCTGCCAAGGTATCGTCGGGCCATGAACTCATAGAACCGGTGGCTTGGCACCGGAGTCAATGTCCGCCTTGATGTCCTAAGGCCACGCGGTTGCCGCGCGGCAGCGCTTCGCGAGTCGACATCTGCACGGCGTTCGATCAGATCGGCGCGCTATCGTCGTACATTCTTTCTCCAAAAACCTTTCCGTGGGTGTGAACACCCAAGGAATCGGTTGTTAGCAACTTGATTGAACCCTCTATTGGGCCGCAGCGCGGAACGAGCAAGACAGCTGTGACAGCGCGGAGAGCGGGACGACTGCTCGCGACCCGGTAGATCTCAGTAAAGATCGGATCCGCCAAACCGCGTTCGCAGAGTTGAGTGCTGGCACACCGTACGGCGGGACGTACAATCAGTCGCTGCGGGCAGGTTCGTATCAAGTCAGATTGCCTGACCGCCGAAGCTGACGACGTCGATAGCTATGTACGATACGACATGACTCGTCCTGTCCGATAGGTTCGCAGAAATTGTCCACGTCAGTCTGAGAGGATAACGATCTCTATAGATCGATGTCCCGCGCCGGCAGTCACAACCGAGCAAGTACAGCGGCGGTGGCCACTGTGAGTCGTGCGTGATTCTTCTCACAGATAGAAAAACAACCCTCCGGTAAGAACACGAGCAGTGAGGCGCTGGTTTGCTTTGAGCCAGATGCCGTTCACAGCAACCCCTGAGGAGGGAAGTCATGATGGAAGCGTGTGAGCTGATCGATCTGGAACTCGACGCGGTGTCTGGTGGGTTCTTCGATTTTAGCAATTTGTCTAACAACATCGTCGCGCAGGCGAACACTGCGACGCAGGTTGGTGTCGCTCAGGGCGGCTCCAGCGTCTTCGGTGCCGGTGGTGCCGCTGCCGTCACGCAGCTGCTTGCCCAGGCGAACACCAGCTCAATCGGCTAAGTCAAACATAACTGAGGAGGGAACGTCATGATTAAAGCGTACGAACTGATCGATATGGAACTCGACGCCGTGTCTGGAGGGATCTTCGACCTGAGCAATTTGTCCAACAACATCGTCGCGCAGGCGAACTCTGCGACGCAGGTTGGCGTGGCTCAGGGCGGCTCCAGTGTCTTCGGTGCGGGTGGTGCCGCTGCCGTCACCCAGCTGCTCGCGCAGGGGAATACCAGCTCGATAGGCTAAGTCACCAATACCCGCACACTCCCTTGGTTGCTTCCGGGGGTGTGCGGGTACTCATTTCAATCGAGAACTCTCATGGACACAAGCGGCCCTGATAACGAGAGCGGTGGATCTGGCAGAGCCACACGATGCGCGGTTTGTGACCGCAAGTTTGGACTCGTCCGCCACTATTGGTGGCGCACCCCTTTATGCTCCAAGAAGTGCGTCAATCGCTACAGAGTTCGCCAGGCGAGTGATGGAAACTGGCTATGCTGGCTTCTCACTTTAGACCAGGCGCCAGAGATCCGAGCGAGGGCTTAATGGCTTCCCAGATTTCACAACGAGGCAGGGAATACCGACAAATAGCACAGAGCTTGCTCCGCGCTGTCAAAACCATGACTGACCGAACGATTGCCGCCCAGCTCAAGGCTCTCGCCGACGACTACGAGCGACGAGCGGAGAAAGCTTCGCATGATGGTGCGGCCAAAACAATCACGCGATCGGCCGCCAGTGCTGAACGCGAGTGGCGCACGTGACAAAACGGGCGATTCATAGCCATCCTGTGGAAGAATGTTGGGGCCGACGCGTCAAGTCGCGACAGTTTTCATAACCCAAGGCCACTCGGGTGAGTACTCGGCTGGTAGGGTGCCTGGGAATCCAAGCCTGACTACGCTTGGCCTGGAGGCGCGGCATAGAAGCCCGCGGACTCGCGCTGCAACGGCGGCGGGAAGAACATGAATACGCTGTACCTATCCGATTGATCGCTGCTGGTAGGACATGAGTGGCTCGATTCAGCAGGAAGCTGCTTTACTCATCGCTTTAGGCTTCCGCGTCGCGAATAGCCAGGTAATGGCCGGCGACCGCCCGTGTGAGAATTCTCTCCGTTCTGAAAGAAGACTCTATCTGCCGCGGGCAGCGCTCGACGCGATCGCCGATGCGCCGCCCTGAATGTTGAGGGTGAGAAGGCGATAACGCAATCAGCATTGCCAACCTCGGGAGTTTGGTGCTGTCCGCCTTCAGGCATGCCCCGATTTAGCTGAGGGGTGGCTTCTCGAGTGCGTCAGGCTCACGTCGGGGTGAATCGCTCAGACCCATGAAGGCATGCGGCCAGTGTCGAGACTGGTTCGGATGGTCGCGCCATGGCAGGTACGACACTCAAGGCAAATTCGTCTCGTCAACTTCGGTGGTGTGTCGTCTAAAGAGCTGGTGCGGGAGGCGGCCTATGAGTGGTGTTATTTCTCGCCGCGGCTTCCGGTGCTCGCTGGGAGCGACGCTGCACCAGGCGATTCGTGGAGCAGCCCAACGCGCCATTCAAAGCTGCGTGATAGCCCACTACCGCTCACAGATGTGTCGGAGGAGTGCAGCTTCAGCAATCAAACGTCACGCGACTCTTCCACCGCATGATTGGCCTAACTCCGGGACGCGTGGTGCCGGGTTGCGAAGCCAATCGCGAACCGAAGCTGTTGCGGACTAACAAGCTAAGTCCAGCGGCTAGTCAGAGCACGATGACCGAGTAGTCCATTTCCGCAGCTCCATGGTCGGATAGCAAGAAGCATCTCAAGCCAAGGCAGACTGCGAACTGTGGGTCGTGCGTGATTCTTCTCACAGATAGAAAAACAATCCTCCGGTAAGAACACGGGCAGTGAGGCGCTGGTTTGCTTTGAGCCAGATGTCTATCACAGCAACAAGAGGGAAGTCATGATTGAAGCGTGTGAACTGATCGATATGGAACTCGACGCCGTGTCTGGAGGGTTCTTCGACCTGAGCAATCTGTCCAACAACATCGTCGCGCAGGCGAACACTGCGACGCAGGTCGGTGTGGCTCAGGGCGGCTCCAGCGTCTTCGGCGCCGGTGGTGCCGCTGCCGTCACGCAGCTGCTCGCGCAGTCGAACACCAGTTCGATCGGCTAAGTCACAGATACCAGAGGAGGGAAGTCATGATTGAAGCGTGTGAACTGATCGACATGGAACTCGACGCCGTGTCTGGCGGGTTCTTCGACCTGAGCAATCTGTCCAACAACATCGTCGCGCAGGCGAACACTGCGACGCAGGTCGGTGTGGCTCAGGGCGGCTCCAGCGTCTTCGGTGCCGGTGGTGCCGCTGCCGTCACGCAGCTGCTCGCTCAGTCGAACACCAGTTCGATCGGCTAAGTCACAGATACCAGAGGAGGGAAGTCATGATTGAAGCGTGTGAACTGATCGACATGGAACTCGACGCCGTGGCTGGCGGGTTCTTCGACCTGAGCAATCTGTCCAACAACATCGTTGCGCAGACGAACTCTGCCACGCAGGTCGGTGTGGCTCAGGGCGGCTCCAGCGTCTTCGGTGCCGGTGGTGCGGCTGCCGTCACCCAGCTGCTCGCGCAGGGGAATACCAGCTCGATCGGCTAAGTCACTAATACCCGCACACTCCTTGGTTGCTTCCGGGGTGTGCGGGACTCATTTCAATCGAGAACTCTCATGGACACAAGCATCCTCGCGCAATGAACTGCGGGAAGAGGTCGCGACACGGTGTCGATGCCCAACGAGCGTACTCGTGTCCACCGGCCGAGAGATCCTCATCCACAGGGAATGACCCGGCCCAGCGATGCGTCCGGATTATCGTCTCCGCCGCCGTTAGGCTAGCGTTGAGCCGATTCGAGCAACTGCCGCTTGGCAAAATCCGCAAACGGCCCCGGCTCGTTCATGAGCTCCGCGTAGCTTCCCGCTTGCACCACCTTGCCGCGCAAAAGCATGACAATACGATCCGCATTGCGCACGGTGCTGAGGCGATGCGCAATCACAATCCTCGTAATGCTCAAGCGTTCCAGCGAGGTGCCGACGATGCTTTGGGTTTGGTTGTCGAGTGCGCTGGTTGCCTCATCAAACAGAAGAATCCGTGGTGAGCGCGCAAGAGCGCGGGCGATCAATAGTCGCTGCCGCTGACCGCCTGATAGCGTAGTCACGCCTTCCGCAACCAGCGTATGCATGCCCATCGGCATCTGCGCGATGTCGGCATCCAGCGCGGCCAGGCGGGCGGCTTCCCAGGCCTTCTCCAGCGGCAAATCAACGCCGCCGCAAATGTTGTCGTAAAGGCTTCCGGTTGCGAGCTTGGTATCTTGCAGCACTACGCCAAGCTGCCGGCGCACGGCGCTGATGTCGAGCGTGTTGAGGGCCTTGCCATCGTAAAACACCGTGCCGGCTTCCGCCCGCTCAAAACCGAGCAGCAAACGAAAGAGCGACGATTTCCCGCTGCCCGAGGGACCGACGATCGCGACGTAGTCACCCGTCGCAATGCTTAGGCTGACGTCATCCAGGACCTTCGGCCCGCCCTTCATATAGCGGAAGACGATGCCGGAAAGTTCAATCTCCCCGGAGAGTTCCCCGGGCGATCGGCGTTCTTCGGAGATCTCGGCAGGAGTGGAAATCACGGGCTTCAGGCGGCTGAGGTGAGGAATGGCCACCAGGGACTCGCTGACGCTCGAGGCCCAACTGCCGATCGCGGCCGTTGTCTGTCCGAAGGCTGCCAGAAAGCCGAGAAATGCGCCGAGGTCGAGTAGGATATGACTGTTTGTGTAGGAGGCAAGCGCAAAGATGGTCAACGTCGCCAGCATCGGAAAAGCGGTGTCAAAGGTGCTCAGCGCGTTGGCCGCTTGCTGCGATGCGATGAAATACCGCCTCTGTACGGCAAATTGTTGCGACCAGCGCGCCAGCGCGCGCGATGTTGCGCCGGCCACGCGAAGCTTGCCTACTCCTGCAATCAATTGCAGGACAAAGCCGCTGGCCTTGCCTTGCAGGTTGAAATGCTTGGTTTCGTAATAGAGTCGCACGGCGCTCGCGGCTAGAATTGCAGCCGCTCTAACCATAGTGAGCAGCAGTGCAATGCTGCCCAGTCGGAGGTCATAGTAGAGCATCAGCCCAATGCTGAAGAGACAAAAGAACGAGGCCGTAAAGCCGCCCAGCACACGTCCGGTGAAGATCCGGCGCGTGGCGTCGATGCCCATGGCGCGATCGACCAAATCGCCGCTGGTATATTCGCGAAACAGGGAGGTTGGTAGGCGGAGCAGTCGGTCGATCAGCGCGGCCTGAAGCTTGTAGTCGAGCAGACCTTCGAGCCTTAACGTGACCCGTCCTTGCATCACCTGTAGGCTGGCGATCGCCACAGCGGTGACCGTCAGCGCAAGCGCACAAACAACGAGTTGGTCGATCTCGGTTCGCGGGATAACCGAATTCACCAAGACATTGGTGATCAGTGGCGGCATCAGCGACAGTAGGCCGATTACCATAACGGCCAACGCGATGCGCGCGATGCTGTCGGAGACGCCTCGCATCGCGAAGGCAAGCAAATCGCGATATTGGAGCGGGCGGGACGGCAACGCCGGATAGAAGGTGATGGCCTCTGGCTTGAGCTCACCGGCAACGGAGCGATCGACGAAGCGGCGAGTTCCACTCTTTGGGTCGAACATCGTGTAAGTGTTCACCCGCTTGCGCACCAGAGCCACTGGACTGCGTTCGGCTCCGTGCCAACCGAGGAGCGGTCCAGCATCGGTCGTCCACCAGACATCGCGCAGAAGCACACGGCGGATCCGCAACTGGGCTGTGCGAGCGATCTCCAGAATGTCGCTGAAGGCCTGTCTTGTGGGTTGAGCGCGCTGCGAAAGTGCAACCGGTATTCCCAGTTCTTCTCCGACAACCCGGCAACTGCAAAGCAGCGGGTCTGCCGGATCCCATTCGGATTGCGCGCGATCGGCTTTCTTGACCACGACATCGGCGAGCCGCTCAAACGAGTCGAGCGTTTGCGACACAGTGAGTTCGTCGCGGCGGACCAGGCGTTCCCGCTCTCGAATGAGGCCCTCTGCCAGGCTGCGCTCAAGATGGGAAATGAATGCAATCTGCAATCGGTCAATGGCGGGCCAGAGAACCAGGGTATCTGGCGGGTTCGGGTCGAGACGCAATTTGCACCCATGCTCGCCAGCTTCCACCCACATCCCGGCGGTCAAAGGGAAGGGAGGCTGCCCGGGAGCGAAGCTCGAGCCGAGGTCCATGACCTTTGCGGTCCCGGTGTCGAGGTGTGCCCACACGAGGTCCCGCATCGGACCACGACGTCGATCGCCTGGGTGCAGTTCAATCGCCTCGCCGCTCAGCAACTCGGAGATGGCTTCGTTTGCCGCCGAGCGGACCATGAACGCCGCCAATTGGGCGATCCAGCTAGACACAGAGCCAAATGACGCTGCGCTGCGCGGCACCTCCAAAACTGCATTCCCAGGCGGGCCGACAGCGATGATTTGCAGTCGGCTGCCCGAGGTTTCGCAGGCATTGTGCAGGTCCAGAATGCATCCGCCGTTTTCGACACGAAACAAATGCTGGCGCGTGCCTGTCGGCCGAACTGCAAACAAATCGACGTGACCAGCTGCCACTTGAAGAACGTGTTCATGGTCGCTGAGAAGCATTGGGCGACGCGCATCGAGCGAAGTCCGGTGCGGCAGACCGATCGGGGCCTCGCGTTGTTGCCCAACGAAATTCTCGCTGACAAATCGATCCGTCATTCGCGCGCCACCAGTTTGGCATAGGAGGCCTGAAGCGCAAGAAGCTCTTCATGCGTGCCACGCTCAACGATGCGACCGCGTTCAAGCACGACGATTTCGTCGCAATCGCGTATCGTGCTCAAGCGGTGGGCGATGATGATACAGCTGCAGCCCCGGCGCCGCAGGTTGTCGTCGATGGATTTTTCCGTAATCGGGTCAAGTGCAGCCGTCGCTTCATCCAAGACAAGGATCGAGGGATTACAAACCAGAGCTCGGGCGATTTCGATGCGCTGACGCTGACCGCCGCTGAAGTTCGTGCCGCCCTCGTTTACGTGGCAGTCATAATTGCCTGGTCTCGTCGCAAGGTCTTGATGAATCAGCGCGTCCTTGGCCGCCGTCAGGAGGTGACGCTCATCGGTTGTCGAATCCCAGAGCGTCAAATTGTCTCGCGCCGTTCCCTCGAACAGAAAGACGTCCTGGTCGACATAGGCGACGGAGTTCGCAAAAATGTCCGCAGGGATATCCGTCAGCCTACATCCATCAAAACGAATCTCGCCCGACCAGGGTTTGTACAGTCCGCAGATGAGTTTGCCGAGGGTTGATTTTCCGCTGCCCGACATGCCAACGAGTGCCACGCGTGAACCGGCAGGTATCACCAGCGAAAGATCGGCCAAAAGCGGCGGTTCGAGCACCGAATAGCCGAAGCTGATGTTGTGAAGTTCGAGCCGGCCGGTAAGCTTCGGCGGCAGGGCACTCGAATGTGTCGGTGGTTGCGGCGCTAGCGGGTATCGGTAGACATCCTCGAGCCGTTCGAGTGCTCCCTTGATGGTTTGCAGTCCACCGAAATAATTCACGAGGTTGACGAAAGGCTCGGAGAAACTCAGTGCTAGAGATTGGAAGGCTACGAGGCTTCCCAGTGTCAGGGAGCCCTGAATGACCCGCAAGCCTCCGACACCAAGAATCGCTGCGATCATGAGACCCGTGAGCAAGGTCGGGACCATGTCCAATATGATGGCGGAGGCGCCGATCCTCTGTTCGGCGTTGAGGTTTTTAGCTTGAAGACCGGCCCACCGGCCGAAGGCGTCGTCTTCCAACCCACTTGCTTTGATGGTTTCGATAGTCCGCACCATGCTCACGGTTGCTCCGAGCAGCTTTCCCTGATCGAGCGCCAGCCGATAGCTCAGTTCCTGGCGGCGTGAAGCGACAAGCCGCAGGAGAAGAACATTTATCAAAGAGATTGCGACGCAAAGAGCGGTCAGGCTGACGTCGTAGACGGCCATGGCTGCGGCGAACAAGACCACCGACATCAGGCTGAGCGCATTAGCTGCAATGCCGCTTGAAAGCAGACGGGCGATCTGTTCGTTGGCTGCAATACGACCCGCAATGTCGCCCGCGTGGCGTTGGGTGAAGAATTCCAGCGGCAGCATCATGAGGCGCCAGAGAAAACGGCTGGTCATCACGACTGCGAGCTTGGTCTGCAGCCGCAATAGCAGCGATTGACGTATGATCGTCAGGACGGCCCGCAGGGTCGCCGTCAGCGCCATGCCGATCAGGAGCGGCACAAGCCAGTTGGGCGTGTGCTGAATTAAAATTTCATCGACAAAGATTTTTGAGAATCCCGCGGCAACAATATTGGGCAGGACCGCGGCGATGCTGACCACAACTAGCAGGGCCACCGCCTGCTTTGAGTGGCGCAGCTCCCGTATGAGCAGGTTTATTCCCTTCGGTTTGCTGCCAACTTTCTCGAACCTTTCGTCCCGTTCAAACACCAGAACGACCCCGGTGAAGGCGAGGTCAAGCTCGACCAGATCGATCCGCCGACGTCCGCTCGCGGGGTCGTTTATATAGGCGTGCTTCTTGTCAATTCCTTCCAGGACTACGAAATGGTTGAAATTCCAGTGAATGATGCACGGGGTTGGAATCTCGGCGAGCGCCGGAGGTTCGACGCTGTAGCCCTTCGCCGCCAGCCCGTATCGGCGCGCCGCCCTGATGATGTTGCTCGCCTTGCTGCCGTCGCGCGATACGCCGCATGCGATACGAAGCTGCTCCAACGGGATCCACGCGCCGTGATAGCCGAGGATAATGCCGAGCGCTGCCGCTCCGCATTCGACGGCTTCCATCTGCAGTAGGATGGGTGTCCGCCGGATGCGTTGCTGCGGCAACCAGCTCGCCATGCGGCTGACGTAAGATTTTGGTCGGCCGCGCTCGCTGGTTGGCTGGTTTGGAGAGGGCTTATCCATCAATTCCCGTGAGGTGCTTGAGCAGGGGTATCACCAGATCGATCGGGCGCCGGCGGCGTGTTGTGATCTCGGCCCGCGCCAACGTTCCGCTGGTGAGATGAATGTTCGGCCCCTCGCCAACGGCCCATCTATATCCGGTTGCAGTGGAGGTATCTTCATCGAGTGCAACCATCGCGGCGTAAGGCGCACCGTCGCGCGAGAAGCGTGAAACCAGGCTTTCGTTATGCAGCAGCGCACCCATGCCTTGCGGCGTCATCGGGAAATCAGAGATGCTGACCACCTGGCCTAGCATCATACCAAATTCCTCGCGCTTCACCGTGCTCGGCTCCAGTTGCACCTGCATGCCAGGCTTGATCTGTTTGCCCCGTTCGGCAGAAACATAGACGACGGCTTGGAGCTTGGTGCCTTCGCTTTCGATCGCAATAACCGGTGTACCGACGGCTAGCACCGAACCGGACGAAATCTTCACTTCCAAAACCCGCCCGTCCATCGGGCTGATCACCTGGGTGTTCTGGCTCAGCTGTTCGGCGGCGGCATTCATTTGCCGCCGGGCCTCGTTGAGCGCAAACTCGGACTGCTGAATTTCGCGCCCGCGCTCCGTTTCCAGATCCGTCTTCTGCGACCGCAGCTTTAAGATTTCGTTCTGGGCGTCAGTACGGCGCTGTTGCGCATCGGTCAGCTCCTGACGTCGCTCTTCCAGATTGCGCCGCGTCGTGTATCCCTTAGCCAGCAAATCCTCCAGGTTTTTGACGTCGACGGTGAGATACTCGATACGTTGGCTCGTTGCCTTGATCACCTGTTGCAGGGCGATTTCAAGCTTTGCAAAGTTCTGGCTCTTGGCGGCGAGCTCGCTTGCAGCTTTCGATACCCGATCGGCGTGCTCCCGCTCGCGTTCATGAAAGACCTCGGTAGCTGCGTTGTGCTTTTGCTGGATCTCGGTCTGAACGATCTGAGCGATGGGTTGGTCCTTCTTGACGTGATCGCCGACCGAAACTGCGACCGACTGCAGCCGTCCGGCAGCGGCGGATACAGCGTCGACGACCTTACCGCCACTGCCAATGAGGATACCTTCGCCTGAGACGCGAGTGGGCACGCGCCCGAAGATGCCCCACAGCACGGCCGCCCCGAGCGCAATGCAGAGCACGAGGGTCAGAATCCAGTCAGCGGGCTTGGTGATAACAACGAGATGATCGAGCTGCTCGGGAGACGCAGCCCGGTCAAGGGCCGCGGCGCGAAACGCCCGTTGCGGCCGGTCGGTCATGCTCTTATGCTCCGGCTTTGGGAGCGGTTCAGACGCCGACATGTCTGCACGCAAAGCAAGTGTGAACTGAAGTCGACGATGGCTGATCTTTGCACAAGATCGACCGTCCAACAATAAGGGGCGAGCAGGGAGAGCGGCTGAAATGCACGGGCTGATGGGCACCACGTTGTTTTCGTTCCCAGCGCGAGCGCGTCGAAAGATGCTGGCCGCCGGCTTGGGGCTTGCCTTGGTCTTACCCGGTGTGTGCGGTGCGGGCGTCCTGTCCGAGAGCGATTTCCGGCAGGCGGAGAGCCTTAAGCCACTCTTTGCCAACCTCATGAACGACCTTGTCGCAACCGCGAAGCGCCCTGATGTTTCCAGCGGCGACGCCGAGTGTGTCAACTCGACTGTCCGGGAACTTCTGCAAATCTCCGACGAACTCGCAAGCTACGAGTATCTGATCACCATGGAGAAGGATCTGACCGACTTCGGCGACAAGAGTCCGATGCGGGACATCGTCAAGTTTGCCGTCGACAAGAGCAGCACGATCCTGACCGGCGAAAGAAAACGATTAGTTCAGATCTCCGAGCGGTGTTCCAAATATCCGTTGGGGCAAGGCAAGATTGAGCAGGCCGTAACCGTCATCGACACGACGACAGGCATATTGGCTTCCATTCGAGCTCGCCTTTGACCGGGGGGAAGGAAGCGCCCGCGCGGTAGGCGATCTCGACGTGCGGAGATGAGCGCGAAGGACCACTTGCAGATCGGAGAAAAGCGCGCCCAGGTCGACCAGTAAGTAGCCGAGCACCTCGAGAACACCTTGGTGCTTTTTGTAAACTGGGCGGCAAGCTTCCGGCGATGTAGGCCCTGACTGTCTTTCGATCGGCCCGAAGTTGCTGGGTGAGGGCGGTGACCCGACAGATCTTTGCGATGCAAATGCCCGATCATGACAAGTTCCCGAGGTTGGATCACCGCGCTCGTCCTGCTGCCTGCGGCAGCAGCGTCGACGTCTCGGCGGCTTGCCACCGCTGGTCGCGGGAGTATATTTTGTCAATGGCTGTCAGCTCGCCCGATCTGAAAGCGTTTTTGCTTGCCACACCGTTCTTCGGTGGTCTCTCAGACGCGAGTTGCGATCTCTTGGTCTCAATGCTGGTCGAGCGCAGCTTCGACGTCGGTGACACTGTCGTGGCGGAAGGAGAGCCGGGCCGCTCAATGTTCGTTGTTCAGTCCGGCGAGCTCCTGGTGAGCAAGATCGGGCGCTCGGGGCGCATAATTCGCATGGCGAGCCTCGGGCCTGGCGACTTTTTTGGCGAAATGACGCTTATCGAAATGCAGAACCGGTCAGCGACCATCGTCGCGCAGAGCCAAACTCTGCTGTACGAGCTCACGGCTCGACAACTTTACGCGTACTACAAGGCCGATATCTACGCGTATGTGATGGTGATGCAGAACGTCAACCGCGAGCTTTGTCGGCGGCTTCGTCGCGCCGACAATCGCATCGCGGAGTTGCAGATGCTTCACGCGAGTCAGTGACGAAGTGACGACCTGCTCTTCGCCGAGAAGCGGGCCATTCCGACAAGGACAAAACCTTGGGGGTCAATGCAGGTTTCAAGACGCCATTGTCGGAATAGCCATTGATTTTACTCGGAAATCATACGTCTCTTAATCAGCGGGGCCCAGGTTCGAGCCCTGGTGCGCCCACCAAGCTTTTCAATGGCTTGGGTACCCTCGGGACAGCCATTCCGACAAGCGGTCAGCGGCTGCACCTGGCCCAGTTCACACTTCGTGGCCACGAAATCCTTTCCTTGAGGCTGTTGGCCGACGCTGGGTTACATGCATTCCCGACGAGCGGAGCCGAACGCTCCGCGTCACCTGAGCCAGCACTTGCGACGCTTGTAGTGCTTCACGTCGCGGAATGATTTTCGCCTGTCACCGGCAACGCCAAGTGCGATAATCTGCTCTTCCGTGAACCTTGCTCGCTTCATCTGTCCGTCCTTCTTCGGGCCGGACTCTAACTCCATCTGGAGGAAATACGCAGGGGCAGGTCAGTGGCAGCTTGCGAACGTCCGCCCGGGCGTTTGCTACGTGGGCCTGGCTTATAAGAGGCTTGACCCTACCGGTGATGATGGTTTCGCGTGCTGCGCGGCACAAATGTTTTTGGCTAGTGGCGAAGGCGTCGTCTTCCGCGGGGCATTGGGGCCGTGGTTCCGAGCAGATTCGAAGCAATTTCATTTGGATGCGCCAGCCGCTAAAGCGCTTCTGGAAGTCGTTATTCGTGAATATCGAGACAAGCACGAAGGCAAAGCACCAACGCAACTGTTCATCCATGCTAAGTCATCTTTCCAGGATGAAGAATGGAGAGGCTTCTTGGCGAGCGCTCCGCCGGAGACGAGCGTCGTTGGGGTGCAGATAGCTGACGGACGCGATAGCCTAAAGCTGTTCCGCCCGGCAAAATATCCTGTGCTGCGAGGGACAGCGTTGGTCTATCAAGACAACGAAGCGTTCCTATGGACTTCTGGATACGTGCCGCGTCTCGACACCTACATTGGACCCGAGACACCCAATCCACTGATTGTCCGGGTGCAAAAAGGAACCTGCCCCCTTGAGCAGGTGCTTTCGGACGTCATGGGTTTAACAAAGATCAACTTCAATTCCTGTCTCCACAACGACAGGCTACCGGTTACCATACGGTTTGCAGATGCTGTGGGCGATGTGATCCTCGGCGCGCCACAAACTGGCGAACCGAAGTTGCCGTTCAAGTTTTACGTTTGATGGGCCCTTCGAATGCAAATCGGGCGCTTGCCCGGTGCTTTGATCACGCGACGCAACACTTTAGATCCTCGTTGATGCCGGCGGTGTCAAAGGCTTTGCCCCAGGACGAGCGGAATCCGTCTTCGGTCCAAGGCTGATCGCGGGTGTTCATCAAGATGTAGATGCCTCGCTTCTTGCTTGAGTCGAGATACGTCTTGAGCGGTCTGCTGACTGGAATAGTGACGCGCTTGGCTTTGCTCCTCTTGCCGTGGCGGATGGTTTTGGATTGGACTAGGCGAATGTATTGGCCGTCGTAATCGGACCATTTCAGCTTCAGAAGATCACCCTCGCGTTGACCGGTCCAGAGCGCCAACATCATTGCATCGGACCAGACGCGGTCTCGATCATTTGTTGGATAGCGTTCTCGCCCCATACCTTTTCTAGTCGGTCACCACTCTCATAAAGCCTGCCGCCCCGCTCGCACGGATTGATACTGATCCGGCCGCGGTCCTTAATCGATCATTGGTGGATGCGGCGATGAGCAACCCACGACCTTAGCCGACGAGAATGCGCCCTGGCAAAGTCCACGATGCGTCTCAGACGATGGATAAGCTGTCAGCATCACTGACGTGCCGCAGCAAAAAAATCTTTTTTGGCAGCTATCGATCCCGAGGAGGAAATTCTTAGTAAGAAGTCCGTTTATCTTCTCGGCCGCTCGGACCTAGAGCACCATTATGATCAAAACGCCAATCGCTACTGCTGCTGCGGCCGCAGTAGAACTTTGGTTCTGCGCAACAAGAACGTTGGAAATTGGAGGTGCCCCCAATGACAACAGAGATGCGGAAGGCCGGTATCGACGTCGTTGGCGACATGGTGGCCTGGGGTGCCCACTTTTGCCTCTTTTATGAGACGAGAGAGGATCTCCTCGACACATTGATCGAATTCTTCAAGTCGGGTTTGGGAAGGGAGGAGTACTGCCTGTGGGTTGTTGCCGCGCCTTTTACGATCGAAGAAGCCACAGCTGCTTTGAAAGCCGCGGTGCCTGACCTGGGTCGCCACCTGGCGGACTCCAGGATGGAAATTGGGTCGGCAAGCGATTGGTTTCTCCAGGGCGGGACGTTTGATGGCAAGAGAGTGACAGACGCTTTGTATGAGAAGTTTGCTCGCGTATCGGCGAAAGGGTACGCCGGCATGAGAGCGAGCGCGGATACCACCTGGCTATCAAAGAAGGACTTCTGGCGACACTTTTGCGACTATGAAGATGGTCTCAACGAGGTTATCGGCAATCAGAGCCTCGCCCTGCTGTGCACGTACCCGCTTGCGACGTGCGGAGCTCATGAAATCCTGGATGTGGTGCGTACACACCAGTTTGTCCTCGCAAGGCGACACGGGAATTGGGACATTGTCGAAACCGCCGCGCTCAAGCGAGCCAAGGCCGAAATCAAGGGGCTCAATGAGGAACTCGAACAACGTGTCGTAGAACGGACCAACCAGCTGATGTTAGCGTCGGAAGCGTTGCGTGAGGCGCAGACGCAGCTCGCGCACGTCAATCGCGTCGCAACGATGGGAGAGCTGTCGGCCTCGATTGCCCATGAAGTCATGCAGCCAATCGCGGCGACAGTTACCAATGCCGGAGCTGCCTTGCGCTGGCTAAATGCCCAGCCGCCAAATCTGGAGCGGGCCCGGGAGGCGCTCGGCAACACCGTCAAGGCAGGCAACCGAGCCACCGACGTCATAGGCCGGATCCGTGCCCTAATCAAGAAGGCGCCCCCACTGAAGGATACCTTGGAGATCAACGGAGCAATCCTTGAGGTCATTGCCTTGACCCGGGGCGAAATTTTAAAGAACGGCGTCTCGGTGCAGACACAACTCGCGGAGGGCTTGCCGCTCATTCAAGGAGATCGAGTCCAACTGCAACAAGTGATCCTCAACTTGATCATCAACGCCGTCGAAGCGATGAGCGAGGTCAGTGAAGGGGCGCGAGAGTTGCTAATCAGCACCGGAAAAGATGCGTCGGGCGGGGTGCTCGTCGCCGTGCGGGATTCGGGCCCGGGACTGAAGCCGGAGAGTTTTGACCGCCTGTTCGACGCATTCTACACCACCAAGCCCGGTGGCATGGGCATGGGATTATCGATCTGCCGATCGATCGTCGAAGCTCATGGGGGACGAATATGGGCCTCTCGTTCGGCCGGCCCGGGTACAGCCCTTCAATTTACCCTGCCAATGGCGTGAGACTGTAAACGCAAAATTGCACTCGTCTTCGCAGCCCCCCACGTCGTGAACGGTAGTCCCCGCCGTTCCGGAGGGAATTGTTGCCTGAAGTTCCGTAATGGGTGTGCGCCGTGAAAAGGCGGCGCTTTCCAGTGGGTGCAAGTCCCACCCGGCAAACGCTCCAGCCGGAAGCAATCGGAGCAGTCATGGAGGTAACGAAGTGGCTGAAGCCTTCGATTAGCGTGTCACGAATTGGTGACAGCGCGAGTGTGCAGGCCGTAACGCGAGTGAACGCCGAGCAAGCCTCGAAAAGGACGATGCGCAGGCCGACCCGACGACCCTTTCGGGGAAGGCTGATACGGCTGGGGGATTGAGCGAAGTAGTACGCCCAGCCGCTGCGCCGGGGTAGTGGCGACAGCATGTACACAAGGAAAGCGTACGCAACACGGGAGGCCCTACGACGTGGTCAGGGATGATCAACCGGACGCCCGCGAGGGACAGGCCGGGCGCCGTGGGGATGCGGAGAGGTTCGTAATACCGCTGAAGCCGGGTAACGCCGGGGGAGGGAAGGGACCTCAGTTCAAGACGAACGCAAGACGTAGTGAGGGACCTGGGGATTGGGCAACCTATCAACTCCGAAGAGTGTTCAGAAACTGCAGACGGCGTTGCACGCGAAAGCGAAGGCAGAAGCCGGCTACCGCTTTTATGCCCTGTACGACAAGATCAGCCGGGAAGACATCTTGGCCCATGCCTATGCCCAATGCCGCTCCAACAAGGGCGCACCGGGGGTGGATGGTCAGGACTTCGCGGACATTGAAGCGTATGGGGTGCAGCGGTGGCTTGGCGAACTGGCGCTTGCGCTCAGGCAGGAGACGTATCGACCGGACCCTATCAGAAGAGTGTACATCCCGAAGGCCAATGGCAAACTCAGGCCATTGGGCATCTCAACCTTGCGCGATCGGGTCTGCATGACGGCAGCGATGCTGGTGCTGGAACCGATCTTCGAAGCCGACCTTCCACCCGAACAGTACGCGTACCGTCCTAGGCGAAATGCTCAACAGGCGGTGGTCGAGGTGGAAGGGCTGCTGTTCCGTGGTCACCCGGAAGTCGTCGACGCCGACCTCGCGGACTACTTCGGGAGCATTCCGCATGCCGAACTTCTCAAGTCGGTGGCGCGCCGGATCGTGGATCGGCGCGTGCTGCATCTGATCAAGATGTGGCTGGAATGCCCTGTGGAAGAAACCGACGATCAAGGAAGGAAGACACGCACGACCGAAGCCCGGGACAACCGGCGCGGCATCCCGCAAGGTTCACCCATCTCGCCACTGCTGGCTAACCTGTACATGCGCCGGTTTGTGCTGGGATGGAAGATGCTCGGTCTCGAGCGAAGCCTCGGCACTCGCATCGTGACCTATGCCGACGATCTCGTGATCCTATGCCGGCGGGGCAAAGCCGAAGAGGCCTTGTCGCGACTGCACGAGATCATGGGCAAGCTGAAGCTGACGGTCAACGAGGACAAGACACGAATCTGCAAGGTGCCGGAAGAGGAGTTCGACTTCCTGGGATACTCGTTCGGACGGATGTACTCAGCGAGAACCGGCCAGGCGCGCCTGGGGTACCGGCCATCGAAGAAAAGCATCAAGCGTATGGTTGAGCAAATCCATGCGCTGACGGACCGAACGGGGACGTGGCAAGACACCACAGAGTTGGTGGCGAAGTTGAACCGCACGCTGCGCGGATGGGCGAACTACTTCAATGTAGGCACCGTCACCAAGGCGTATCGGGCGATCGACAACTACACCGCTGTGCGGTTGCGCCGGTGGTTGCGCATCAAACACAAGGTCAGGCGACGCAAGGGCGGGACCTATCCACTCTCGCACCTTTACGGGCACTTCGGGCTCGTACGTCTCACCGCACTTGGGCGCGACGTGCCGTGGGCGAAGGCGTGAGGCCTTGTCCGAGAGCCGGATGCGGAAGATCTGCCTGTCCGGTTCGACGAGCGGGATGTGGAAACGGAGTCACGGCTACACCACTAAGGCACCGCCAGACGAAAGGGGCGGCAACAGATATGTGCAGCCTAAAGCCACCGCGCCACATCTCGACTCCACCATTTTCGATGGTTTCAGCGGAGATTGTCGGCTGGCTGATGTCCGCTTCTACCCCGTAAGCGTCCAACCGGGGCCTGCCTGGAAGCGTTGCGTCTGGCGAGACTCCTATAATTTAAGCTTCCAAACTGGAGGCTCGAACCATGCGCTACGAACTCGCCGATTATGAATGGATTGCAATCAAGCCCATGCTGCCGAACAAGCCGCGTGGCGTTCCTCGGGCTAACGACCGTCGTGTCCTCAATGGCATCTTCTGGGTCTTGCGCTCTGGAGCACCATCGCGTGATCTGCCCGAGATGTTTGGTCCGTACACCACATGCTACAACCGCTTCCTAGTCGCTCCGGGCAAGTAGCGGGCGCTATGCGGTCCAGCGACACGAAGCTGAGGCTCCTTTAGATCAAGGCTAGTCCGGTGGACAATCGTGGCAGGTGTCCCCGATCGAGTCTAAGACCTCAGTAATTGCGGCTGCGGCTGCGGCGGCGGCCGGCGAGACGCGCGGCGGCGGCGCCTCACGGGCGATCTGGAATGCGCGGTCTCGGACGTGAGGGGGCGGCCCGGTCCTGCATCCAAGCGTGCTCCTCGCATTTGGCGGATGGCACCGGCGTCTCTCAGCGCCAAAATGGCCCAGCTGCGCAGGGTCCGTATTGCCGGCCATCTCTCCTTCGTCATCAGCATAGAGATCACTCCTGCCGGGACGAATCCTTCCGCCCGCCTGCTCGTTCCGGGCGGTTAGCACGGGTCACGACGACGTAGTCGAGGAATTTATCGAACGCATTCCAGAAAGGAATTGGCGGTTTGCCGTGGGTCGTCACAGCATTGACGGGAGTTGCCGAAGTCAATGACCCATCAGCAACTCGAGTCCGCGAAAGGTCAATCGAACGGTGGAAAGGTTCTCCACGCTGATTTTCGACGTCAATGAGACTTTGATCGACCCCGTATCGATTGCGCCAAAGGAAAGGCCGAGACGATTGTCGCAGACTTCTGTGAGTGGGTCTTCAATGCAGAACAAAACGGAGTACGGCGAATGCCGACCTACAGGAAAAACCCCGAAGCGGTCTCGAAGTTGACTCCCGAGCAGTACCGCGTCACGCAGACTGACGGGACCGAGCGCCCCTTCGCCAACGAATACTGGGACAACAAGGAGCCCGGTCTCTACGTCGACGTGGTTTCCGGCGAGCCGCTCTTTGCGTCCTTCGACAAGTTCGACAGCGGGACGGGATGGCCGAGTTTCACGCGGCCTCTCGAGGCCGCAAATGTCGTCGAGAACGTTGACAGCTCGCACGGCATGACACGGACCGAGGTTCGCTCCAAGCACGGCGACAGCCATCTTGGCCACGTCTTCCCGGATGGGCCGCGCGACAAGGGCGGGTTGAGGTACTGCATGAATTCGGCCTCCTTGAGGTTCATCCACCGCGACCAATTGGAGAGCGAAGGATACGGCAAGTACTCAAAGCTGTTCTCAAAGCAGTAGGTCTGACGATGGCAGCGACTACAGAACGCGCGATCCTGGCAGGAGGTTGCTTCTGGGGAATGCAGCAGCTGGTGCGGCGCCTACCCGGCGTCGTCTCGACGCGGGTCGGCTACTCGGGCGGCGACGTCAAGAACGCCACATATCGCAACCATGGCACGCACGCGGAAGCGATCGAGATCACGTTCGACTCGAGTCAGACGAGCTTCCGCGACCTGCTCGAGTTTTTCTTCCAGATCCACGATCCGACGACGCTCAACCGGCAGGGAAACGACCGAGGCACAAGCTACAGGTCGGCGATTTTTTACACGAGCGAGGAGCAGCGCCGCATCGCCAAGGACACCATCGCCGACATCGAGGCGTCAGGGCTATGGCCGGGCAAGGTTGTGACCGAGCTTTCACACGCCGGCGATTTCTGGGAGGCCGAGCCCGAGCACCAGGATTACCTGGAACGGCATCCGAACGGCTACACCTGCCATTTCGTCCGGCCCCAGTGGAAGTTGCCGGTCAGAATTCGGGCCTAAGGAGATTAACTATATGACCCGTCCGCGATCGTCGAAGCTCTTCCTTATACCTCTCGTGCTGCTTCTGTTCGGGACTCTCGGAATAGAAGCACGCGCTTCTGAGCTTGTAGGTCATGTCTACGTGCAGACCAATGAAACCCAGAACCGCATCATGCACTTCGGTCGCAACGCCGATGGGCAACTCAAACTACTCGAGAGTATCCCTACCGGGGGCGCTGGGTCTGGCGTCTTCAAGCCGATCAGCGGCCAAAAGAGTGCGCCCAACGCATTCGAGGGCGCTGGCAGCGTGATCCTGGCCGAATCCAACACTCTGCTGTTCACGACGAACGGCGGCGACAACAGCGTGACGAGCTTCCGGGAGAGTCCAGACGGCAAGCTGACACTGATCGATCGACAACCGACTGGCGAGCCCGTAATAGGGCGCGGCGGAACGGCGAAGTCGCTCGCCTACCGCTCCCAAAGTCGAACTCTATACGTGCTCCATGCCTTCGGCCCCAACCACCTCCGGTCATACACGGTTGCCGAGGACGGCAAGCTGAAGCTGCGCCCGGAGCGGGCTTCAGTAAATACCGCAACAAAGACCGATCGGGTGGCGACACAAGCTGTCCTGTCGCCCGACGGCCGGTTCCTGCTGGTCGATATTCTTTTCGACGCTCGTCCAGCCGTCAATCCGGACGGGTCGCCAAATCTGGTCGTGGCGAACGCCCCCGATCCAGACGGGCTCGTGATATTCCCGGTGCGCGACGACGGCGCACTCGGCGAGGCCTCCTTCGCCAATGCCGGCGGCGCGGGACCATTCTATATCGCCTTCCTCAACCGGAGCCGCGATACTTTCCTGAACGGTTTCGCGGTAGGAGACGGCGTACTAGCACTACTTTGGCAGATTGTTGATTTTGGCGCGTTTTATAGGATTCCCGAATCAATTTTTCAATGATTCATGGGTGGTCGGCTCTTGGAGGGCTGACCATGCTGGGATGGGAAGACGAACTCGAACGCTGGCTGATGCCGTTCTTGGACCGACTGGGTCATAAGACCCGGCAGCGGATGTGTCCTCTGTATGTTGCGGGATTGATCGGTCCCGGCGATCGTAAGAGCGTTCAGCCGATGGCGGAACGCCTCCGCAGCTAAAAGGCAGCGGCACATTGAGATGCACATAGTTCCAGTCGTGAGAATAATCGGAGCTGCACCAAAAATGCGTCAGAGCCAATATTGCAAGCCGAGCGGTCGAATTGCATGCCTTCGACGACCTCCAGCTCGGTCTCGAGTGACTTGGCTTCCTCCACCGTGATCACCCCCTCGTTGCCGACTTTCTTCATTGCATCGGCCAGGAAGCGTCCGAATTTGCTTGTCACCATTGGCGGAAATCGTCGCGACCTGCGCGATTTCGTCGTTTGACGTAAGCTTCTTCGTATTCTTTTTTAGTTCATCGACGACCGCGTCGACCGCGAGATCAATACCACACTTAAGGTCCATGGGATTCATGCCCGCTAAGACTGCCTTGGCGCCTTCACGGACAATTGCATGTGCCAGAACGGTAGCAGTGGTTGTGCCATCGCCGGCCTGGTCGGAGGTCCTTGAGGCAACCTCGCGGACCATCTGTGCTCCCATGTTCTCGAACTTGTCCTCGAGCTCTATTTCTTCGCAACTGTTACGCCGTCCTTGGTAATGCGAGGCGCACCGAAGCTCTTTTCAAGCACAACGTTGCGACCCTTCGGGCCTAGCGTCACCTTGACGGCATTGGCCAGAATGTCGACGCCACGCAGCATTTTGTCTCGGGCCTCTGTCGAGAATCGTACCTCCTTTGCGGTCATGATGGTCTCTCCCAAACGCTTACCTGCGCGACCTCAAGATCACGTGCTCCATGCACTCGAACGTAACGACATCGGCCGTGGGCTTGTCTGGCAACCGTGACATCGGATCGGGAAGATTGGCGCCTGCGGCAAGTGTTATTGAGTTGCGTGCCGACATGATGTTCATCCCAATTTGTTCACGGTTTGGCGCCGGCAGGCACGCCAGGGTCAGCTGAGCGGTGAGATCACGCCGGCGCTTGTTCCGGTCGAGATCGCCTCGGCGCCGACTCCGGTAGCGATGAACCCCTCGCAACCGGCCTCTTCAACGCCTGAGCATCGCAGGGCTGGCATCATTGAGATCGAGCTTGGCGGCTGTCGCACGTTTTCAGAAGCCTTTTGAGAGCCACGCGCTCAGGAAACTCCTGGCTCCGGTCCTCCAGGGATCGCTTGGCCGTTGCTAGTCCTGTGTCGAAAGCACCTCGCGCACAAGCCCCACCAAAGACGCCATCGTGTAGGGCTTGGCAAGCCAGCCGAGCGGCGCATAGGGCGCGGCCCTGTTGCGGGTCTGCTGATCGTCGTGGGCTGTAGCAATGACGCAGCGCAGACCAAACGCGCGAAACAGATCGCCGGCGGCCTCGATACCGTCCCGCGTGCCGGCAAGCCCCACCAGCTCCTCGGTGACCTGCTTCACCTTCCGGGTCGAGACGCCTTGCACGTACATCTCGGCCAAGGCCGCTACCAGCGCCTTCTCCGAGCGCTGGTAGCGCTCGAACAGCTCGGTCGAGAACCGTCCCTGCCTGTCCTGCGGCACCTTCGGCTCGATCTTGCCGACCCGGGTGATCAGCGAGCGGGAATAGTAGCCGGAGCGATAGCCAAGCCGCCCCTCGCTGCGCTCCCCTTTCTCCGCACCCAGCGTCTCCGTCATCTCGGCTTCGAGAATGTCCTGCACCGCACCCTGGATCAGCGGCTTCAGGAACTCCTTGTCCGACCTCAACAACTCTTTGACTGCAGAGACATCCGTCCTAATCTTCGTCACGGTCATGGCGGGTCCAAGCTCCTCTACGAGCGGTGATCTTCGCAATCACCGGACTTACCATGACCGCTTCAGCCTCTCAGCTTTTGCAGAACCTCCCGCACACTACCATCTCGCAACAGCCTGTTCGGCGGTGTCGCCGATGACAAGGGTCGGTTTGCCCGTCGCCAAGGCGCTGGGTCTCAGCCTTGTCGTGAAGCAGGAGTGCGCCAAGGGTCGCCGGTCTGATCAAGATCCGGAGAAGCGCACACCGCATTAGAAAAGCTGGAAGCTTACTCGAAAAAGATAGTGGCTAGCTCGGCGCTTGCTTCTATGGCTATTGAGCTGGCCCATTGCCATGCCTTACTCGTAGGGGGGCCGCGCGAGAAACGCTGGTCGAGGAAAGATGCTCACTGGCACGAAGGGATTTCAAGTTTTGTGATTGCCCCCCTGGCGCAACCACTCGATCACGTGCGGCCAGATCTCTCGATGCGCTCGGCGGCCGACGAGAGCACCAACGTGCTGCAACGCCACTCCGATCTCCGGCTCATAGACAAATACCCTTGGGCTGCTCAATTGTTGCAGCGTGGACGAGGGCGGGACGACACGACTCGTATGATCGACGATCGCCGCCACTGGCAGTTCAGCAAGGGCGTCGCAGCGGGCAGTACGGTCGAGCAGGTGCAGGTCGTTGCGTGCGAACCGGTCTTCACGATAGAGCAACTCGATCACGTCTTGGAGTAGTTGGCGCGATGGGGCGAACTCATCGAGGGTCCAGCGAATGACGCGGCCGTGGAGCGCGAGCGCTTCCAAATCGGACAAGCTGGCCCAAGCATCGCAATAGCGCCCGACGAAAAACTCCTCTGGAGCCGCGGCAACGCTCGCACAGTCCAGCAGACTACCCGCAATACGACGGCTCAAAACCTCAAACTGCGCATCGATCGCGATCGGTCGCAAGGCTCCGGTGCATTGGCCGAACGCGAGGGGGGCCTGAACCAGGACGAGTTTGCCGACGCGCCGCCGTACAAGTGCAGCCGCGATGGCAGCCAGAGTCCCGCCAAGCGAATGGCCAATGACCACTGGCGCTCGTTGGTGATCCCTTGAGAGCTTCTCGATCGCCGCAAGCAGCAGAGCTATGCTCGTCTCGAGGTTCCAGTCCGCAGCCTGTTCCTCCGGCCATTCGTGCAGGTAGACGGCAAACCCAGCATCGGCGAGCCGCCGTATCACGCTGACCTGTGGTAATAGATCGAAGATGTACGGCCGCTTGATGGGCGCAGGCACAATCAAAACGGGATTAGTTGCCGCAGAATTCGAAAAGTAGCGGCGTAATTGAAGATCCGGGTGCTGCACGCGATACCAAGTCATCTCTTGCGGCGCATACCCTGCATTATCCAGCAGGGTTCCGAGCGACTGTCTTAAGACATCGCCCATCAGAAACATCGCGTTCCAACTGCTGCGCACCATGACCGGATCATCCAGTGCGGGGCAATGGCTGTCGCAGCACGGAGTTCCAACGTCGAGGAATATGATCTGCCCGGTCTAAAGACCATTGACCTGGATCGCCGAGATTGCCGGGACTTACGCCAGTAAGGTTATCGGTGAGCGAGGCGCTTGGTTTCCCGACAGCGAAGACAATCTTCTCGGAATCAGTCAATCCGTTCGATCCTAGAGGACGGTTGGGTCGCCTGACGGGTCTTCTACTCAGGATGAGCGGTCGGTTCGCTTCTCCTTCGATGTTGTCCCGCGAAAAATAGCGACGCGACGATCCCCCGCCTAAAGCTCAACTCGTGCTCGCCACACATTTGCTCGGCTCGACATCTCGCAGCCTGCTCGCCGATGCAGTCGAGCTTCGCGGTGCAGATCACTCGCCGGCTGCTGTCTACCACGAACACTCTGTATGGGTGCAGCAGGTAACGCGTGGCTGTCGGGTGTCGACCGGATCAGGTCGACCAGCTGATCAAGTTTCGCGAGCGCGCTCTTGTCGCGCACCATCAGCCGCCGGTTGCTGATCCGGATGTCGTCGTCGAATCCGGCATCGGCCGCCGCGTTCGTGCTCAGCACCATTCCCCGGCGGTTGAGAACGAGTGCAGGCTGCTGAACCTGGTTCAGCACGTTGGTCATGGACGTGAGCGCCACGCGGCCCACTGCAGTGGCAAGGGTAGCCGTTTCCGTCAGTCGCGGTGCGAGCCGCGCCAGCAAGCGTTTGTCACGCGCCTCGAAAGAACCCACGCGACCCGTTCGCTGCAGGGTCAGCGCCCAGGCGGCGGACTCGGCCCAAAAGCCGACACCCGCGAACCATTGAAACCCGAACGGATACAGTACCTCATTATACATGGGATCGGAACGGATCTGCTCCGGCGTCAGCACGTCGTGGTCGGTGACGATCTCGCCGGACATCATTTGCGGGAATCCAGCGGCTCTCGGATCTCTTAGGTGCCAATCATGCTTGAAGTACAGCTGAAGGGCCTCATCGATCGATTGCGTCCGTGGGACGTCTGGCGTTCGAACGTCGCTCTGGAGAAGGATGGCCGCTGATGCGCCGACCGCTCTGCAGATGTCGTCCATGATGGCGGGCCAAGCGGCGGGATCGATGGCGGCTTCCCCTAGTCGATCGATGACGTTCGACAACCGATCGTTATCAACTCCATTTGTCCCCAAGAGCGGTCCCCCTTCCGCGTAAACCTGCAATTGCCGTTTTATGGCGGCAGTTGGCACAGGCAGGCCAAAATGGCCTGTGTGCCAGCCGACTCACACCCTCCTCCAAAGGTACCCCGGCCTTCGCGCCGCCGCAGCGAGCAAGGGCCGCCTTCAAGCGCGATAAAATGCGGCCCTGATCAGTGTCGACACGTCACTACGTCATTGTCGTCATGGGAAATCCTGAGATGTGGGTATAGTTGCTCGGCGTAAGCCGGTCTGGATTGGCGGTGAGCCGTCGGACGATGCCGTCGGCAGTTACCAAGCCACACCGCGGCCGGCCCCGCACACGACTTTATTGCGTCTGCTTACTCGTTCGAATGAGATAGGACATGGGTTTCCGCCCAGGCGCGCATATTGAACTGCCAAACGAGGAGAAACTGACGCAGCCGACACAATTCGAATGTGTGACCTTTGCCTTCGGAGCCGGAGCACGCTGTGAACTCTATGAGTGGTTCAAAGTGGCCCTGAAAACTCTGAAGGAGCGGAAGGCCGCCGAGAGCCGAGAGCGAGCTATATTCAGCAACCGATTTCCGCACTCAGAAACTCGATTGCGTGATACCCACTAACGCGCCAGAGGTTTTGTCCACCGACCAGGACCTTTCCGGACGGAGTGGTCGGGATCCCAAAGCGCCATTGTTCAGCCCCAGTGGAGCTGAAGTCGGGCAGAACTTCTGGCACTCGCTATGCGGTTCGCGCCAAGCGGCAGCCCATTCCCGATGCGTGCCTAATGCAGATAGAACAGATAATCGTACTGAGCGTGGTTGGGGTGATCGTCGCCGCGGCAACCATATACTACGCTCACTTCGTCTGGAGAAACCAAACGCGCAAATAGCAGGACGCGGCAGCCGGACCGCCGGTTTACGTGACAACGTTCGCAATTGAGCTGTGAAACGTCGTGCAATCGAATGCACACCGCAATTCGATCCGGTCGTAAACTCCAGGATAATCTGTCAGCCGCTATTCACCCATCTGCATGTTATCCTTTGGACGAAGCGGGCGCTTGGCAGTTGCCATGCTGGAGCAGGCATGATCCACGAGAGCGGTCTGAAATTCCTCTTTGGTGACTGCGCTTGTTGGGCCTGCGGCGCTTTTTCGCTGTCCAGTTCGTGGTCGATGTCTATGGCTAGAAGAGACCGTCGTTAAGTCAGAGGTTTGGCCAAACCGTCGTCCAACAAAATGACCTGCATCCCACCTCGCCAGCCTAGGCGTTCCGGTCGGAACCATCCGCGTTCTTGTTCGACCCAGGCAGGCGCTTGCCGACGAACCCCTTGATCGCATCGTAAGCTTCGAGCAGTGGCGGCGTTAACGAGAAGAACGTGCCAAGCGCGATTGCGATGACGACATGGCGTAACGAAATGCCCTTTGGGCCATAGTTCATCCCGGCCGCGATGGGCGCAGTCTCGCTCGACCTGTTCGCGACTTCTGCGCTCTGCGGCTTGCGCGGCGAGATCATCAACACGACGAAGAGGACATTGATCAGCACCCAGACGCCGAGAATGATTAGCAGCGTTCTCATTCGTACGGGGCTGATTTCGGCGAGGGCGAGGCAGGCCGCACCAAAGCCCATGCGCAAGACCAAGAATTCAAAGAGCATTTCGCCAATCCAGATCCGTGAAGCCTCGGTGCATCCTGTGCCCGAACAACGGCGGGATATCGGCGAGCATGTTTATGGGCGTTGCAGAGATTACCTGAACGTTGCCGGCGCGCGGCGGGAATGCATCAATCGGTGATGAAGCCGATATCACCGCGACGGGCTCCTGTTGATCCTGTTCGGCCATAAAGGCGATTGATGTTGCCGATGAGAGTGGCTTGCGGGTCGCTCGGCCCGACAAAGCCGTCATCCGGCCGCGACAGTTCTCTCGGACTTACGGCGCGAACGAGGTAAGTCGTCACGAGGACGACGAGCTCGGTCTGGTTGTTGACGAAGTCCTGACTCCTGAAGAGCGCGCCCAGCAGCGGCACCTGCATCAGCCCGGGCAATCCATTCACGGCTCGCTTTGTCTGGTCCTGAATCAGGCCGGCGATTGCCATGGACCCGCCCGACGGGATCTCGAGCGTGCTCTCGGCTCGACGCGTCTTGATGGAGGGAACCGTCAGAGAGTTGGTCGTGTTGTCGCTCACCGCCTGGGACAAGGTGATCGAATTCTCGTTCGAGAGATCCGACACCTCGGTCATCAAGTGCAAGCTGATGCGGCCTTCAGCCAGCACGACCGGCGTGAAGCTCAACGACATTCCGAACTTCTTGAAGCTGATTTGGGTCGTGCACACATGGGTTGTGGGGTCGCAAGAATACCCCGCGGGAACAGGAAACTCCCCACCGGAAACAAAGGTGGCGGCCTCTCCCGATATCGCCGTCAGCGTAGGTTCCGCCAGCGTGCGTACGACACCCGCCTTCTCCATTGCCCTCAACGTGGCCGTCGTTCCACCGGCTGACAGAGCCACGCTGTTGCCATCGACAAGATTCTTGCCGTAGGCTGTGAATGGATTCGAATTCGTCAGGCTCACAATCGATGTGCCTGAGCTGAGGCTCGTGCTGAGATCCACGCCAAGCTGCTTTACGATCTCGCGTGAAATCTCGGCGACCGTCACCTTCAACATGACCTGATCGCGGCCCCGAACCGCGATCGAGTTGACGACCTTGTCGGCCGCTCCCGTGAGGCGCGTAGCAATATCGTTGGCCTGCTGGGCTTCGAGGGGTGTGGCGACGGTGCCGGTCAGGATTACGCCATCGCCGACGCCGTCGATCTGGATTTTGGCGGTGGGAAGCGCCTGCTTCAATGCGGCACGAACACCGTTCAGGTCGCGCTTGACGGCGATGTCGTAGGCGACGATCGACTGGCCGACAGTATCAAAGAACACGACGTTGGTTTGCCCAACAGCGGCGCCGATGATGTAGGCGCGCTGTGTCGATCGCAGCACCACGTTTGCTATCTTGGGATCCGCGACCAGCACGTCCTTTACATCACGTGGAAGGTCGATCACGATCGATTTACCTATGCCGAGGGGGACAAACCGCGCATCGAACTGGCCGATCGGGTCTCCTTGTCTCGCGGATCTGCGGTCCGCTGCGTTCGCTCCCGACGACGGTCCAAAGGCAACAACCGCCAGAACGAGGAGAACTGGAAGCCAGTGCCTGGAAGCACGCAACGATGGTCTGATGTCGCCCTGCATAACGATTATCCTTGACATCTCATCCTCGGAGGGCGTCACGGGTTCCTCGCAGGAGCACGTGACGACCAACGCGGATTGAACGCTGCAGGTCAGGCGGTCAGGCGCCTCCAACTCAACTGAAACAAAATTGAAATCAGCGACATACGAGGAAAAAGAACGCCAACATTCCCCCGGCGGCAGGCATCAAACCGATGGCTCGTAATGCCAGCGTGGCTTTGCTTGACGCATCAGCTTCCGTACCAATACGCAACATAGCCAGGCTTCGCCTGTTGCCATAGTTTCCGCGTTGAAAGCGTCGGAAGGCCGGCTTGCGCTCGGGGCGGTCAACTTGGTCGAGGAGAGCGTCGATTGCGTGCTGCGTGTCGAGCCGTTCGGTGAATCAGGGTTGATGCCCGCAAGAGCCTTTGCCCGGCGTTCTGGCCAAATCGCGCGTCCGGGCGCAGGGCGATGAGGAAACGATCATGAGCTTCTCTAAACCTGACGCCGCCACTCGCCGCCAAGTTGAAGTTTGAGGTCGTGCTAGTTGAAAGAGGGGGCCACTTCTGCTTCACTCGTGGCTAAGGCCCGCATTGGAAAGCAGCAGGCGGACGCGAAGACCCCTCGGTTCGTTGTCGAGCAGCAGCAGCGTTCCGCCATGCGCGGTCACGATCGCCTGCGTGATCGAGAGGCCGAGGCCAAATCCCGCCGTTTCGTCCATGGTGCGGGCTTCTTCTCCTCGCACGAAGGGTTCCAGCATCGCCGCCTTCTTCTCATTGGGTATTCCAGGGCCGTCGTCGACGACGTCGATGATAATCTGGTCTCCGGCGATCAAGAGCTCGACGCGGACTTCGGTTCCGAAGCGCGTGGCGTTTTCGACCAGGTTTGTGACCGCGCGATTGATTTCGTCCGGCCGGACGATGAATGCGGCTCTGTCCGGACCAAGATAGTGCACCGCGTGGCCGCTATCCGAAAACTGGTCGCAAACCATCTGGAGCAGCGCGGCAACGTCGACCAGTGTCGGTCTGGCAGCGCTTTCACTGCGCAGCAGCGAGAGCACCGACTCGAGCATCGACTGCATCTGATCGAGGTCGCGTACGGTTTGGGTGCGCTGTGCTGGATCCTCGATGTATTCCGAGCGTAGCCGCAGGCGCGTAATCGGGGTGCGCAGATCGTGGCTGATGGCGGCCAGCATTCGACTTCTGTCGTTCATCAGTGCGGTAACGCGTTCGCGCATCCGGTTTAGCGCTCTCGCCGCGGATCTGATTTCCTCCGGGCCGTTTTCAGGCAACGGCGCGGACGAGCGATCCAGGCTGAAGTCCTCCGCCGCGCGCGCGAAGGCCGACAAGGGCAAACTGAGTGCGCGTCCTGCCCAGACGCCGAGCAGCGTCACGCTTGCCACCAGGAACAGGAGCGTGCTCGTCCAGAGGCCGCTGACGAAGGCAGGCATCTTGAATGTCCCGATCGTCGCCTCGAGCACGTCGCCATTTGCCAAATAGAACCAGAGGCGATTGTCTTCCGGTGTGGAACCACGAATGAGATCGACCGGGCCTTCGATAGCGGATGGGGTGGGCAGGCGCGTCCGCTCTGGCAATGGAGCCGTGGAGGCGGAAGCATCCTTCTTTAACTGCAGCTTCAGCGCCGGAAAGGTTCGGCTGACGTTTTCAAGAACGAGATCCCGCTCTCCCTGCGGCGTATTGGCGATGATCCTCGCGATCAGCTCAAGCTGCTCCACGGGCCTGTCCGTCAGAACGTTCGGCCGGTTGAGCAGAAAATATCCGGCGATCAGGACGTGGATCAGGATCAGCGACACCAGCACAAGGGCCGCGATCTGGCCGCTGATCCGCCTGAAGCTGAACAGCCCGACGGTGTCGGCGGCGCGGCTCATGCTTCCTCCACCACCGGCGTGAAGATGTAGCCGCCGGTGCGGACGGTCTTGATCACGGACGTGTCTTGGGTGCGATCGAGCTTGCGGCGGAGCCGGCTGACCAGCACGTCGATGCTGCGGCCAAAGCTGCCGCCGGGCCGGCCGCGCGTCATGCTCAGGAGATTGTCACGGGTGAGGACGCGGCCGGCCCGTTCGCAGAAAGCTTGCAGCAGATCGAACTCGGCGCTGGTCAGCGGCACCTGCGCGCCCTCGGGATCGCGCAACTCCCGCAAACGAAGATCGATGATCCAGCCCAGGAACTTCAGGCGTGTCGCCGCGCCTCCGGCGGCACGGCCGCTCGCCTGGCGGCGCAGCACGGCATTGATCCTGGCGAGAAGCTCGCGCGGGTTGAACGGTTTCGGCAGATAATCGTCCGCCCCCATCTCGAGACCGAGGATCCGGTCGAGATCCTCGCCCTTCGCGGTGAGCATGATGATCGGCGTCGTGGATTCCATGCGCACGCGGCGGCAGAGGCTCAGACCGTCCTCGCCCGGCAGCATCAGGTCGAGCACGATCAAGTCCACCCGGCTTTGCGACAGATGCCGGTCCATCTCCCTGCCGTTCGTGACCAGGTGGACCGCGAACGAATGCTCGCGCAGATAACGCGCGATGAGGTCGCGGGTCTGCCGGTCATCCTCGACGATCAGAATGCTCTGCGTGTCGCTGGTCATGTTTGAGATCGCATCGGGGTTGCCGATCGTTGATCGATTTGCGGACGATTGTCTCGTCCGAAGAACTACGGTCATGGTGCAATCCTACGGTCAGTCACGGCTTAATGCCACTACGGGGTCGAGGAAGGCGGCGCGGCGGGCGGGGAAGAAGCCGAAGGCGACCCCGATCCCGGTCGAGGTCAGGAACGCCGCACCGATCGAGAACATCGAATAGGTGACCTGGAATCCCGGCGCCGCGATGTTGATGGCGACGCCGAGCAGGACTGCAATGAGAATGCCGGCGATGCCGCCGATCGACGAGATCAGGGTCGCCTCGACCAGGAATTGCTGGAGGATGTCGCTGCGCCGGGCGCCGACCGCCATGCGCGCGCCGATCTCGCTGATTCGCTCCGAGACAGACACCAGCATGATGTTCATCACGCCGATGCCGCCGACGACCAGCGAAATCACCGCGATCGCCGCCACGAGGAAGGCGAGGGTTTGCGTCGTGCTGGTGATGGTGCGGCGGATATCGTCGGTATTGAGGATGACGAAATCCTTGGTGTTGTGCCGCTGCGTCAGCAGCGTGGTGACCGCGTCCTGCGCCAGCGTGGTCGAGATCTCGTCGCTGATCCGCAGCAGGATGCTGCGTAGTGAACGATCGCCCGTGAACTGGGCCTGCACGGTGGTGTAGGGCAGGTAGACCGACAGATTCTGGTTCGAGCCGAAGCCGCCCTGCTGCTGGGCGATGACGCCGACGATGCGGCAGGGCACCTTGCCGAGCCAGATGACGCGGCCGATCCCCGAGTTCTGGTCGTTGGCGAAGAAGGTCTTGCGGGTGTTGTCGTCGATGACGGCTTGCCGCTCGATGTTGCGCACCGCGGCGGAGTCGAACAGGCGGCCTTTCGCCAGTTTGGCGCCCTTGACCTGGAAATAGCTCTCGCCGACGCCGTTAACCAGCACGTTCGATTCGTTGCCGCGGTAGCGCACCGTCGTGCTGGTCGAGACCGTCGGTGTGACTCCGGCAATGAAACTCTGCTGGCCGAGCGCGCGGGCATCGCCGAGTACGAGCGTCTTGATCTTGCCGGCGCGCGCGTCGCCAAAATCCTTGCCCGGAAACACCTCGATCGTGTTGGTGCCGAGACTCGAAATGTCCGACAGCACCTTGCGCTGTGAGGCGTTGCCGAGCGCAACCACGGAGGACACTGCGGCGATGCCGATGATGATTCCGAGCATAGTCAGGAAGGCGCGCAGCCAGTGCGCGGCCATCGCCACCAACGCCATCCGCGAGGCTTCCCGCAGGCGCCGCAACGCGCCGGGCCAGCCGGCGCCGCTGTCCCGTGAAGCCCGAGACGCCGCAACAGCCGGGACCGATGCGCCTGCGGTCTCGGTGCGCCGATCGGAAACGATCCTGCCGTCGCGCAGTTCGATGGTGCGCTCGGCCCGCGTGGCGACATCGGCATCGTGGGTAACGATGATGATCGTCCGTCCCTCGCCGTGCAGCTCCTTCAGGATCTTAAGGACCTCCTCGCCGCTGCGCCGGTCGAGCGCGCCGGTCGGCTCGTCCGCCAGGATGACTTCGGCGCCGTTGATCAGCGCGCGTGCGATCGAGACGCGCTGCTGCTGGCCGCCCGACAGCTGGTTCGGGCGGTGGCCGCGCCGGTCGTCCACACCGAGTCTTGCGAGCAGCCGCTCTGCGCGCGTGCGGCGCTCCCGGGTCTTCATTCCGGCATAGACCGCCGGGATCTCGACATTCTCGGCGGCGGACAGGTCGCCGAGCAAATGATAGCGCTGGAAAATGAAGCCGAAATGCTCGCGCCGCAGCGCCGCCAGTTCGTCTGCGTCGAGTTCGGAGACGTTCTTGCCGGCGACATGATATGTGCCCGAGGTCGGGCGGTCGAGGCAGCCAAGGATGTTGAGCAGCGTCGATTTGCCCGATCCGGACGAGCCGATGATCGCCACCATCTCGCCGGGCTGGATGTTCAACGACAAATCGTCGAGCGCAAGCACGCGCGTGTCACCGGCCGCAAATTCCCGCCTGACGTTCTCGAGGGCGATGATCGGATCGGCCATCTCAGGGCCCTCCCGGCGAGCCGCCGGGCATGCCGCTCGATGCGGTCTGCTCGCTGGCTTCTCCGGTGACGACCCGGTCGCCCTCGTCGAGGCCGGACCTGATCTCGACCGTCGTGCGGTCATTGAGGCCGGTCTTGACCTCGCGCTCGCGCACGTCACCCGACGCATCGAGAACGCGGACGGTGCTGCGGCCGTCGGATTTGCGCATCAGCGCGAGCGCGGGGATGACCTTCACGCGCTTGGCGTCACCGGTGATGATGTGCACCTCGGCGGTCATGTAGGTCCGCAGCGAAAGATCCTTGTTGGGGACGTTGAAAACACCGATGTAGTAGATGGCGGTGCTGGTGGAGCTCGACGAACTCGAACTCGTGCTCGAACTCGATGTGGTGGTCGAGGAGAAGCTGGCGTCGCTCTTGATCGACTCGGGAGCCGGCTCGATCTGCTCCAGCCTGGCCTCGTAGCGATGGTCCTGGTCGCCGAGGATGGTGAAATAGAGCGCCTGGCCCGGTCTGACCTTGACGATGTCGGCCTCGGAGATCTCTGCCCGCACCGTCATGGTCTCGAGTTGGCCGAGCACGACGATGGTCGGAGCGGACTGCACCGCGTTGACCGTCTGTCCCTCCTGGACCACGGTGGCGAGCACCGTGCCGTCGATAGGCGCGGTGATCCTGGTATAGTCGAGATTCACTCGCGCCGTCTCGACGCTGGCTTCGGCTCCCACGATCAGAGCTTCGAGCGCGGCAATCTGGGCGCGGGTCTGCCGCACCGTCGAATCCGCACTGTCGAAGTCGCTGCGCGAGGTGGCACGCTGCGCCAGGGTCGCCTGCTGTCGCGCGAGGTTGGCTTCCGCCAGTACCAACGCGGCTTCCTTCTCGAGTTTCTGAGCGCGGTAGTTCTTGAGCGAAGCTTCCGAACTGCGCAGATCGTTCTGCTTGGTGATGGGGTCGATCTGGGCGATGACGTCGCCGGCCTTGACCGTGTCGCCGACGCGGACATTGAGCGCGGTGATCCGGCCCGACACCTGCGCGCCGACGGCAGTCAGGCGTGCCGGCTTGAGCGTGCCGCTGGCGAGCACCTCCTCGCGCAGATCGCTGACGGTGACCGGTGCAGTGATATAGGACTGTGCCTTGCTCGACGTCGCCGGAAAGCGCATGGCGGCCACCATCCCGGTTGCCACGACGGCAACCACCGCGGCGGCAATCTTCACGCGCTCGGCGGTGATGATATCAGTCACCTCACCGTCTCCCGGAAGTGTGGTCCTGTATTGGTGTCCACGATGATCGGCGTCGATATGTCGACCGGATCGGACCAGCCGCCACCGAGGGCCTTCGCGAGGGAAATGTAGTCCTTGGCGGCGGATACCTTGCTCTGGATCAGCGAATCCTCAGCCGAATAGAGCGAGCGTTCGGCGTCCAGCACGTCGATGAAGCTCGCGCTACCGGTCTCGAACAGCGACCGCGAGAGCCGGGCGGCCTCGCGATAGTTCTTCGCTGCCTCGGCCAGCTTGGACGCGCGATTGCGCTCCTGCGACAGCGACACCAGCGCATTCTCGACATCTTCGAGCGCGGTGAGCAGGGTCGAATGGAACGTCGCGAACGCCTGGTCGCGTTGTGCTTCGGCAATCCTGACTGTCGCTAGGCGCTTGCCCGCATCAAAGACCGGCACTGTGACCGAGGGGCCCACCGACCAGCTCACGCTGGAATATTTTGCGAGATCGCCGGCACCCAGGGCAGAGGTGCCGACCGAGCCGGTGAGCGACACCGCAGGATAGCGGTCCGCTTCAGCCGCGCCGATCTTGGCGGTTGCCTGCGCCAGCTTGCGCTCGGCGCTGGCGACGTCGGGGCGACTCTTGAGGAGATCGGCGGGCAGGCCCGTGGGCAACGGCATGCGCGGTGCGGGCACGGGCGCGGACTGTGCCATCAGCAAAGCGACGCCGTCGGGCGGCTGTCCGAGCAAGATGCCGAGCCGGTGAATGTCGGCCGCAAGCGCCGCCTGGTAGGTTGGAACGTTCGCCTCCGTGCTCGCGGCTTGTGCGGTCGCCTTGGCGAGATCGACGGCGTTGCCGCTGCCGGCCTCGTATTTGCTGCGGGTGAGCTTTTCGGTGTCGCGCTGCGAGACCGATGTTCGCTGCGCCAGCGCGATCCGCGCCTGGTAGCCGCGCGCCTCCACGTAATAGGCGGCAACGTCGCCGATCAGCGTGACGAGGCTGTCGCGCAGATCCTCCTCTGCCGATTGCTGCCCACGCACCGCTGCCTCGATGCTCCGTTGCGTGCCGCCGAACAGGTCGAGCTCCCAGCTCGAATCGAAGCTCGCCTGGTGCAGCGTGTAGGGTGCTGTGTCGACGACGGCCGAGGCGGAGCCCGCGCTGGTCTTGTTGTTGGTCACCGAGGCCGAGCCGCTGACGGAGGGAAACAGGCCTGCGCCGGTCTGCTGAACCGTTGCGCGCGCCTCGCGCACGACCGCCTTGGCTTTGGCAACACTGGGGTTGGCTTCGACGGCCTGTTCGATCAGCTGGTTGAGCAGGGGATCGCGCAGGCGCATCCACCAGCGATCGAGCGTGCCGGACTGACGCCGGGAAGTTGGTTGTGCGCTCCAGTGCGACGGCATGGCCAGCCCGGGCAGCCCGGCATAATCCGGCCCGACGGCGCAGCCAGCCAATGCGGCAACCAACATCACCGCGACGCAAGCCGATCCGGCGCGCGACAGGGCGGCGCGCAGTGCTTTGGGCGTCGGATGACTATTCTCATTTGGGGAAGGCACGGGGATTGCGACGGGCAAGTGTGACGGCATCAAATCGGCTGAGATCCTTGGCCTCGCCCCGGAAACAGCGGCGCTTACGGCTCTCGGAGGGCAGGACGAGGCCGGAACCACTAGCCTAGAGATCGTGGCCTTTCGGCAGCCCGAATGTTGCTGAATGTAAACAGATGTTGCGCGGCATCTCAGCGCCGGCGTGGGGCGGCCGTCAGGGACAACATCGACCTGTTTCGCGCCGCGTCAACCCTTTAGCGCGAAAATATTCCGCGTTACCGAAATTCGGAAATAACGTATGTGTCGCCCATCCGAGTTCAACTTGAGGGGCGATCCCGTCGTCGTCTTGATCGCGAGCCGGGCTTGCGGTGGACGCGGCAGCGTCGGAAGCGAGAGGTGCGGGCAGGGAGGGTAGTCCCCAGTGAGCTCGTGGCCGCGCGCGGACGAACGGCGCTGCTAGGTTCGTCTCGTCTGTAAGTTTCCGGCTTCGTCGACGGAGTCGGGAATACTGCGGGCGAAATGGCGGGCCGTGCGTACGGCAAAACCGTGTGGTCCTGGCCGTCGTTGTTACGGTCAATCGCTTGCGGAGGCGGCATCTCGCGTCAACCGGCGCGGGCGCCGGTGAATTCCGTGAGCGCGAGGGAGGCCAGAACGAACTCGGCTGCGGGGAGCAACTGTGTTGAAGTAGCCCGGCGATCGGCCGGCCTCAAGGCTGGCGCTGGCGCGCCACCGCCTCCGGCGGCTTCCGGCCTTGACCCCGTCCGCTCGCCGGTCTTCAGGGCGTGCAAGCGCTCGGCGGAAGCCGAGCGGAGTTGCTCACTTCGTACCGGCCGGCGTCCCATTTCTCGCCGCGTGCGATCATGACGTTCAGGATCACGATCAGCTTGCGCATGCAGGCGGTGAGCGCAACCTTCGGCTCCTTGCCTTTGGCGATCAGGCGATCGTAAAAGGCCTTGAGCACGGGGTTATGCCGGGTCGCGGCTCCCATGGACGCCATGTAGAAGACGTTGCGGACCTTGCGGCGTCCGCCCTGGATATGACGGACGCCCCGACGTTTGCCGCTGTCGTCGTCATAAGGCGCAGCACCCAGCAGGGCCGCGGCCACTTTGTTGCCTATCTGGCCGAGTTCCGGCATCGCCCCGATCAGTCCGGCGGATGTGCCCCCGGCAAGACCTGGTACGCTCTCGATGATCTCGGCGAGTTCGGCAAAACGCGGTGTGGTCTTGATCAGGGCTGCGATCGCTGCTTCCAGCTTGGCAATTTCGGCGGCGAGCCGCTTCAGCAGGCGATTTTGCATCTTCTGCACGACGTCAGGAGTGGAATGCTCCGTCCTGTTTCGCAAGCTCGTCTGCACGTCAATCAGAGCCTGGCGCGCACTCACGATCTGCGCCAGCTTCTCGCGTGCCGCATCGTAGGCTTGCCCCCTTGCCTCAATGAAGGTCTCGGCGAACCAGGCAATCATCTCCGCATCGATCGGATCGTTCTTGGCGAGCTGTCCAGCCGATTTGGCGAAGTTGCGCACCCGCTTTGGATCCACCACCAAGCCTTCGATACCATCCTGGCGTAGCACCTTGGCCCACTCCCGCTCATAACCACCGGAAGCCTCCATGGCGGCTTTGCCGACCTTGTGCTTGCGAAGCCAGCGGATCAGCGCTCGCCGACCTTCTGGGCTGCTCGCGAACGTCTGCCGTTGTGACAATGAGCGAATGCACACATCCACCTTGTCCTTGGCCACGTCGATGCCAGCGACAAGGACGTCGTTTTGTGCCATCATCTACTCCCTTCCTTGCTCGGTTCGGGCTCGAAGCCCATGCAACTGTTCGGGTTGAGGAAGACCACCGGATCTGTCCCTCGCTCCCCGACAGGCTCAAGGCCTTTGAGCACGAACGGGCTCAGATCCAGCGACGGGCGGTTTTGCGAGAACCGCCCGTTCGCACATTCTGGCAGATTTTCTGGACACAAGAGCGCGCCATAAGCCGTCCGACCATCGCGCAGGGAAGGCCGAGTGTTTGGCTACACCTGTATGCTGCTGTGCGGTTCTTTTGCGCTACCTTTCGCGCACCGGACCGCGGGTGCCAGTCGGCACCCGTTCTTCCCTGCGCCCCCTTGCCATGAGGGCGGCGAGACCAAGCAAGGCTCGGGCGAAATGCGCCGCGAGGATGCGAAGGTGTGTCTGGTCAGTGCGAACTGACAAGCGTTGTGGCGAGTAGGGGACGGGAAGGTCTCCAATCACCAGGAGATCGGGATTCGCTGCGTAAATCCGCCCAGGTCCGAATCCGGATTCAGGGGCTGACGATCGAGCGACCGGTTGCCGCTTCCGCGCGCGAACGATGCGCCGGGTGGCAAGGCGTAATCGGTGAATTTGCGCTCCCCCGGAAGCACTTCGGTCCCGCCATCGAGCCACGAGCGCTTGCTGACGTAGACGCGCGTATGCGGGCCGGACTGGTATGAGCGGTTGGGGCCGTGCGGACCATACTCGTAGACGACATCGTGCGATGCTGGTCGTTGGTCGCGTTTGCGAGTCGTCGCGGCGTGGACGGTGAGGGTCGAGGAGAGGAGGACGACCAACATCGTCCTGGTTACGACAAGCGTGTTCATCGGCAAATGCCCCATGCGAGTTCTCGATGCCGTCGCCTCTCGCACCGACTTCGGAGGCTGTAAAGAATTCAGGCGTTGCGCGATGTTGCTGCGCGCGCCTGATGGGGTTCCAGATCGGCCACCTGCATGCCCGGTCATTCGCCGCTGGAGGCTCGCGCGGTCGTCATGATGGACGCGCTCACGCGGCTGATCCGCGCATCAATCTCAACGACTGGAAACAATCCAGCAATCTCAAAGCCACATCGCGGCCACAGCCGTCTCGTTTCAGAGCAGGAGGTGCTCTTGAGGTGTGGAATGTCGGTGTTGCGGGTCTTGCTGATCGCGGTCGCGATGAGTGGTGTATCGATTGCGAGTTCAATTCCCGTCGTGCTGATGCCGCAGCCGGCGGCCGCGCAGGGGGTGGAGACGATCGTGGTGGAGGGCAATCGCCGCGTCGAGGCCGAGACGATCCGCTCCTATTTCAGGCCCGGACCGGGCGGCCGCCTCGATCAAGCCGCCGTCGATGACGGACTCAAGGCGTTGATCGGGACGGGCCTGTTCCAGGACGTGAAGATCGGTCAGTCCGGCGGCCGTCTCCTGGTCGCGGTGGTGGAAAATGCCGTGATCGGCCGTGTCGCCTTCGAGGGCAACAAGAAGATCAAGGACGAGCAGCTCTCGGCAGAGATCCAGTCCAAGCCGCGCGGGACCTTCTCGCGGGCGCTGGTGCAATCCGACACGCGGCGCATCGCCGAGATCTACCGGCGTTCGGGTCGGTACGACGTGCGCGTCACGCCCGAAATCATCGAGCAGCCGAACAACCGCGTCGATCTCGTTTTCACGGTCGAGGAGGGCGCCAAGACACCGGTCAAGTCCGTCGAGTTCATCGGCAACAGCGCCTTCTCGGCCTCGCGATTGCGCGACGTCATCAAGACCCGTGAGAGCAATCTGCTCAGCTTTCTGGGCAACAACGACGTCTATGATCCCGATCGCGTCGAGGCCGATCGCGACCTGATCCGCCGCTTCTATCTCAAGAACGGCTTTGCCGACGTCCAGGTCGTGGCCGCGCTCACCGAATACGATCCGGAGAAGAAGGGCTTTCTCGTCAGCTTCAAGATCGAGGAAGGCGCGCAATATCGCATCGGGTCCGTCGACTTCCACTCCAGCATTGCCAATTTCGACACAGGCTCGCTCCGCACCTATTCGCGCGTCAGCGCCGGGTCGCTCTACAATGTCGAATTGGTCGAGAAGTCGACTGAAGAGATGCAAATCGAGGCCTCGCGCCGCGGCTATGCCTTTGCCGTGGTCCGTCCCGGCGGTGACCGCAATTTCGAGGCGCGCACCGTCTCCGTCGTGTTCAATATCGACGAAGGCCCGCGGACCTATATCGAGCGCATCACCCTGCGCGGCAACACCCGCACCCGCGACTACGTGATCCGCCGCGAATTCGACCTCTCGGAAGGCGATGCCTACAACCGTGCGTTGGTCGACCGTGCCGAACGCCGGCTGAAGAACCTCGATTACTTCAAGAGCGTCAAGATCGTCACCGAGCCGGGCTCCTCCAGCGATCGCGTGGTCCTTGTCGTCGACATGGAAGAGAAATCGACCGGCGACTTCTCGATCTCCGGCGGCTATTCCACCAGCGACGGCGCGCTGGCCGAAGTCTCGATTTCAGAGCGCAACCTGCTCGGCCGCGGTCTCTACGGCAAGGCTTCGGTGAGCTACGGCCAATACTCGCGCGGAATATCGCTGTCCTTTGTAGAGCCCTATCTGCTCGACTACCGGATGGCGCTCGGTATCGACACGTATTGGAAGCAGCAGAAGTCGAACAGCTATACGAGCTATGGTGTGACCACGCTCGGCTTCTCTCCCCGGATCGGACTGGCCTTGCGTGAAGACCTCTCGCTCCAGCTGCGCTATTCGCTCTATCAGCAGAGCATCACACTCGCTAGCGCCTACAACAACTGCAACAACAACGCGTCCAACTCCTCGCTGGCCTACAATCCTACGCCGGCCTACATCCAGAACGTCCTGGGCGGCGTGGATCCGACCAATTCCACGAGCTCGGGCGTCTATGGCTACGGCTGCTACGGCGACGGCGAGTCGAGCCTGCCAGTCCGGAAGGAACTGGCGGACGGCGCGACCTGGACCTCGGCGCTCGGCTACACGTTGAACTTCAACACGCTCGACAATACCAAGAATCCGACGGACGGGCTGCTGGTCGACTTCCGGCAGGATTTTGCGGGGGTCGGCGGCGATGTAACCTATCTGAAGACTGCGCTGGACACCAAATACTACACACCGCTCGTCTCCGAAATCGTCAGCGTGATCCATCTCCAGGGCGGCCTGCTCAGCAAGCTCGGCAACCAGGACCTGCGCATGCTGGATCACTTCCAGATGGGCCCGAACCTGGTGCGAGGCTTTGCCTCCAACGGCATCGGGCCGCGCGACATCACCTACTATAACTACGGTTCTAACGGCGATGCGCTCGGCGGCACCAAATATTGGGGCGCGTCGATGGAGCTGCAGATGCCGTTCTGGTTCCTGCCCAAAGAGGTCGGCCTGAAGGGCGCAGTCTACGCCGATGCCGGATCGCTCTGGGGCTACCAGGGTCCGACCTCATGGTCGGCCACCGGCGAAGTCAACACCAAGGCGTGCCCAACCTGCGGACTGCAATATGACGACGGCAGTACGGTGCGATCGTCCGTCGGCGTCGGCCTGATCTGGGCCTCACCGTTCGGGCCGCTGCGCTTCGACTACGCCGTGCCGCTGACGAAGGGCAAATACGACACGGTTCAGGAGTTCAGGTTTGGGGGTGGCACTTCGTTCTAGTTGGACGCCCGCCGCTGCCTGTCGAGAGAGGATCACGTCAATCTAGGAGAGAGCCGCAAGCATTGGCAGGCCAACGAGATCCTGCGAAAGCGAAGCGCGCCCATTTGGGCGTGGCAGAGTTCGACGGCAGTCCAAGCCATGACCGCCTCCACTGGATGGTCATCGTGGAGGATCTAGGGCCAGGTAATGCGGAGGGTCTTGCCGATCGCCCCATCGAACGCCACGCTCACATGAGCAGGCGGTGCGCCAGCATCGATGTCGATGCCAGTGTCGGAGAATTGGGCATGCGGAGCTGCGCGACTGCCGCCTTGCCGTGTGCGCGCCGGACGATCGCGGTCGCGGCGCCGGAGCACCGCCTGGCGCTCCACTCAGCCTCGCACCGCGCTGGCGCGCCCTTAGTTCATCATCGCGAACGTCGGACGCCGGCTTTCGATGGACTCGATGATGCCGGGGAGATCGGTGGCATCGCTGGCGATCATGCCCGACATCTGCCAGAACAGGTACGCAAGGCGAGAGAACACCATACGCTCGCGCTCGGTAGCAGGGGTGCCGTCAGGAATCGTCACGGTCTCCAGGCCGACCACCTTCTTGAAATCCGGCCAGATCATCATCGATTGCGCGATCACGGAATAGCAGCGTGGATCGTCGTCGCTCTCGTCGGGCGCCGATGGCAAGCCCGGATATTGCACCGGCGCGGCGTAGAACTTGTAGGCGCCATAGCCGAGCTGGAGCAGGAGCTTCTCGGGAACTGCGACATCGGCCGCAAAGGATATCAGCCGTGCTTCGTTCAGCACGTCAGGCTCGATCGCGCTGAGATCCGATGCGCGGAGCGCCGAGCAAAAGGAGAGGTCGCGATTGTGCTCGCGGAGCAGATTGGCCAGCGGCTGCTGTTGTTGCACGGTGTCGGTGAGCAGGATGATGGTCTTGAGCATCGTGAGGTGTCCGTCAGGGGAGGAGGTGGCGAGCGGTCATGAGCGCTTTGTCGGAGGCGTGGGCAGCGAAGAAGTCGTTGGCGATGTGCTGTCCCGGCGCAATCTCCAGGATGCGGCAGCGCGCCTGCGCGGCGGCCTCGCGCGCGGCACCGACGTCGTCCTGCCAGGCGCAGAGCGACAGCTCGAGCCGGCTGTACCCGCCGCAATCGGCGGCATAGGCGCCAGTCACGGCCTCCACGGTCGCGGCCACCGCGCAGGCATCGCTGGCCGAGACGTTGCGCAGGATCACGGCGATGCTGTTGCCGGTCTCGGCTTTCGAGGTCATCACCATGAAGGCGTCGTGGGCGCCGGTGCGGCCGGCGCGACGGGCGACACGCACCATGCTCGCGAAGCCGGGATCGGGACCGAGCTCCAGCGTCGTCGTTTGCGGGTCGTGCAGGATCGTGGCACGCATCGCACCGAGGTCGCCCTTCAGCGCGTGGTAGGAGCGTGGCAGCCAGGCGGTGTCGAGAGGCGTTTGCGAGGATGTCAGGCTCCAGGCCTGGTCGAGCAGATAGCCCTCCCAGATCGCGGGATAGGACGCGGCGAGTTGCTGCCAAGCGCGCAGCATCATCTCCGCCGCCTTGGTGCGGCCGAGATAGAGCGTGCGTGCCGACATCTCCCAGCGATTCCACTTGTGCAAGGCCACGTCGCAGCCGAGGAAGGACGGCAGCAGCGGCGCCTCGCGCACCACGGCGCCGGCTTCGACGAACAGCAGCGGCTCGCGATATTTAGTCCACATCCGTATCATGAACTCAGTCTTCTCGAAGCAGAGGATGCGGTCCCTGAGCTGGGTGTCGATCGGCTCGATGTGGCAGGCGAGGTCAAACCGCTCGAGCGAATGCCGGAGCGCGAAGGCAGCGGTTGCGTTGCCGCCGCGCGGGTAGCAGGAGACGATCCGCGGGCGATCAGTGGATGAATCGGCGGCGGTGAGGAATTTCGACCAGCCGATGCCGCCCCACCACATTTCGTGCGGGCCGTCCACGCCGCAGGGGCCGACAGTGCCGAACTCGGTCAGCTTGGACTTCAGGAAGTCGAAGCCGGGGTTCTCGCTTCTGGGAATGACGACGGCGCAGCCGGGCGTTAGTGAGCGATAGAACAGCTCGGCCGTCGCGCCGCTTGGCGGCTCCCTAAGGATGATGACGCCGTTGCGCCGCCCCTCGCTGAAGCCATCGAGCGTCGGTGCACCGTACCGGCTGACCAGCCAGGCCAGACGGCCGTGCTGGACCTCTCCGAGCCGGATGCCGCCGGATCGCAGTAGCCGATCAAGATCCGCGTGCGTCTCGTCCGTCAATTCCGTGCCCCTCGTGCCAACCCCTTGGACTTCAACGGTCCGGACAGCGCGATCAGGCGCACTTTTTGGGGCCGGATCGGAGCGGCGTAATCGCCACGGAGTAGACCGCAATGTCCTGCGTCATCGGGGCGACCGGGATCAGGAGGCAGCCGTCCTCGGTCTCGGTGCGATAATGGCTACCGGTCCGCTGCAGACCGGCGAAGATCAGGCCGTCCTCCGCAAGGCCGGTAACGTCCTGGCTCTCGGCTGCGTCGCGAGCGTCGTCGCCCTGCTGCACCGTCACGCCGTGAAGAAGGCCATCGGGCGCGAATGTCGCCAGCGGCAGTGCGATTATGGTCACCGCCATGCTCCGCGACAGGGGAATGCGCAGGCGCAGCTCGCCGAGGCCGTTGTGGTGAACCGTCACCGTCTCCAACGTCGCTTCGCCATTTCCGCGAAACAGGCCGACCTGGACCTGGCCGCAGGGCCTCTCCTCGAAGACGTCGGCCGGCAGGCGGTTGGCGCCGAACAGCGCATAGAAATAGGCGTGGGATGGCGATAGCTGCGCAAAGCTGCCCGCCAGCCACATCGGTGGCGCTAGGGCCGTGCAGGCGGCGGAGAGGCCGCGCGCGGTGATCTGTCGACGGATGAAATCGCCGTCGATCATCGGTGCCAGCGCATGCGTGCCGAGATTGACGTCGTGCTTCAATCCGCCGAGCAATGTTAGCTCGTCGTGATCCGGCAGCAGCAACAGGCGGGTCAGTGTGGCAACGCACCAGCGCGCGGCGACAGCCGGATCGGCATAGGGCTCAAGGCAGAAGTCCAGCGCGACGTCTTCAGCACTCTCGGCAAAGGCGAGGACCCCGGCCTGGATCTCGGCGGCGAGCGCGATCTGGTCCGCTGGCCGTGGATTGATCTCGCGAAGCACCTGGTTGCCGTCATAGTCGCGCACCGAGCCGTCGGCGGAGCAGCAGATCTGCTCCAACAGCGCGACGTTGCGGATCAGCATGCGCTTGACGTGAGGGGTGACCACGAGGTCGGAGATGAATCCTTCGGCGCTGTCCTCCTCGGCGAGGTCGTCGAAGCCGTCGTCGAGCGACATCAGATACGCGCCGTGGAGACGGATCCCGATGCCTTCGAGGTCGAAGATGCGACGCAGCGCCTTCTGCACGCTGCCGGAATAGCCGAGATCGGCCAGCACGAGATCGGTGCAGTCGTCGAAGCCGGGGATGGTGTGGCGGAGATAGGCGAGCAGCCGGGCGCGCAAGCCCGCGGCGAGCGCGACGATCTCGGCCGGATCGATCAGCCCGGGAAGCGCCGCGGCGAGCTCCTCGCCGGACGCGATGCCACTGGGAAAGGCGGCGAAGAAGGCCGCCACCTTCGGCGGCATGATCTTCACCATGTCGCGGAAGGCCGGCGCGTCGATCTTGAACACCTTGCTGAGTAACTCGACCAGCGGCTGCATCGTGTCGGCCGAGGCGATCAGGCTGACGCGACGGTTGATCTCGAGGTAGGCGGATGTCGGGCCGTGCAGTTCCTCCCGGATCCGGTGCGACAGAGACCCATCACGGCCGAGAAAGCCGAGCGCGACCTGCCGGCCGGGACCTGCAATCTCTACGCAGCGACGCGTCACGAATGCGTCGAACGCAGTCATCACCGGGCCGAGCACGGTCAGCCCGAGATGGAAGGCTTGACCCCTCTCGGCGCTGCGCGCGGCGACCATGCGCCGCAGCGTTTGCGCGGCATGATCGAGCCGTGATGGTGCGCCCGTGCACAATAGCTCGAACAATGCCGTCTCGCGCTGAAATTTCGAGGCGAGCTGCGCCGTCGCCTGGGGGTAATAGCGGGGCTGGATGCCGTGGCGCTTCGCCCCCTTGATGTCGGCCCTCTCATTGTCGCCGACATGGAAGGAGGCGCCTGCGTCGATGCCTTGCTCGGATATATAGATGGCGAACAAGGCGTCGCTCTTGCCGCTGCCATGGTCGCAGGACGCATAGAGGAAGTCCCAGACCAGCCCGGGATGGCAAGCGCGCAGCAGGCGCGCCAGCCGGCCGGTGTCCCAATAGGTGTCCGAAATGAATCCGACACGATGGCCGGCACGCTTCATGTCTAGATATTGCCTGATCATGTCGGGGTTGGCGCGGCAGAGCTCGACCTCGGCGGCGAACTCGGATTCGACCAGGTCATTCAGATCGCTTCGTGAAAGGCCGAACAACCTGAACGGAAAATAGGAATAGATCTCGTCAATGCGCACTTCGCATTCGCCGCGCTTCTCCTTCGCGGTCCGGCGTGCACGCGATTCGGCCTGGATACGGTGCTGAACGAAATTCGTGGAAACATTCGGACAAGTTGTTGAAATGCCCGATAGCTCGTAAGTCCTTTCAAATACACCATCCGGCGTCGCACACGCGCGTAGTAGAAATGTATCGAAAACATCGAACGACCAAGCAGAAACAATTTGCGCGCGGCGCTCTGCGCCGGCCGTTGCGATCCTCATGCTGTAACTCCCCGTCCACCCACACGATTAACGTACGCATGTGTGGAGTCAGGCGCCGCAAGCGCGAAAAAAGGTCACGCGCGATTTAAAAACGCATTCGTCGCGACTGACAGATTCAAAAAAATCGCTAGGTTCGGAAATGGTGATTCGGAAAAAATTTCCGGGTGCGAAAGTCGTCTCGCGTTCATTCACACTCGGAAACAATCGCTTCTTGATGCGCCACGCGCGCGTCGCGTTCGATCACCTAGTGCCGCGTAATGTCAGCGTTTTCTCACCGCTACATCTGCTCAGGATGAATGATCCGCCATGGCGCGAGACGATGTGATGATTGCAGGTTTCAAGCGCGAGAGGATCGCGCGGTCGGCAATTATTGCCCGATGCTCGGCAAAACATACCGGATAACATCTTGAAAAATAACAAAAATTGTTCGCCTGGATTATTTTGGCGCCGCGTTCAACGCTTGGAAGCCGTGTGGCATGTGCGCCCCCGGCATTGCGGGTTGGAGGTTGCGGGATGAATTACGCTGCTGATGTCTGGGCTCCCGCCGAGGCCGAGATCACGACGACGGTGCCCGTTGATGCGATCGTGCCGGTGATGCCGTCGGTGCCGCTCGTGCCGGAGAGCGCACCGGTTGCCGCCGAGATCGTCTTTGACGAGGATAGCGAGCTTCTCGACAGGCTCGCGGCTGGCGACGAAGTCGCTTTCCGCGCGTTAGTCGAGCGTCACATCGATCGCGCCTACGCGATCGCGCTCCGCATCGTGGGCAACGCGGCGGACGCCGAGGACGTGGTGCAGGACACCATGCTCAAGATCTGGAGTCATCGCGGACGCTGGCAGCACGGCCGCGCCAAGTTCTCGACCTGGCTCTACCGTGTCATCTCCAACCGCTGCATCGATCTGCGCCGCAGGCCGCGGACCGAGAACGTCGACACCGTGCCCGAGGTCGCCGACGGCCAGCCCGATGCCGCAAGCGTGATCGAGCGCAATGAGCTGAACGGCATCCTGGAGCTCGCGATGCAGCGCCTGCCCGAGCAGCAGCGCATCGCGGTGATCCTGTCGTACCACGAGAACATGAGCAACGGCGAGATCGCCCAGGTCATGGATACGACGGTCGCAGCCGTCGAGTCGCTGCTCAAGCGCGGACGCCAGCAGCTCCGCCAGCTTCTGCGCAAGCACGAACGCGACATCCGCACTGCGTTTACCGACCGCTAACCATAAAATTCGGCTCACAGAAGTTTCCGCGCCTGATCTTCCTGCACTCCGACGTTTGAGCGAACGGACGGGGCTGGGGTCTGCGTCGTCAATCGTCTTCAACGATGCGGCACGCCATGTCCATCAGCACAGGAGCTTCCAATGCCCGCAATCAACACCAATACCGCCGCTAACGCCGCGGTCCGCTATCTCAACATCAACTCCGCGCAGGAGAGCAGCTCGCTCTCGAAGCTGTCGAGCGGCTCGCGCATCACCTCGGCGTCCGACGATGCCGCGGGCCTTGCGATCTCCACGCGCATCTCCTCGGACGTCACCACGCTGCAGCAGGCGGCGACCAACGCGTCGCAGGCCACCGCGATCCTGCAGACCGCCGACGGCGGCGCCTCGAACATTTCCGACATCCTCGCGCGCATGAAGTCGCTGGCCTCCGAATCTGCCTCAGGTACCACGACCGACTCCAGCCGTGCTTATATCCAATCGGAATTCTCACAGCTCAACTCCGAAATCGACTCGATCGCGACTGGCACCCGCTACTCCAGCCAGAGCCTGCTAGATGGATCCAGCGTGTTCTCGTCCGGCGTGTCCGTACTGGTCGGTTCGGACGGCTCCGACACCATCACCATCAAGCTCAGCAGCCTGACGGCATCCTCGCTCGCCGTCTCGACGCTCGACGTCAGCACCCAGTCCGGTGCGACATCGGCGCTCGACGCCCTCGATACCGCGATCGACACCGTCTCCGCTGCGCGCGCCTCGATCGGCGCACAGGAATCGCGGTTCAACTTCTCGTCTGATTCGATCTCGACCCAGACGCAGAATCTCCAGTCGGCGAACTCCGCGATCAAGGACGTCGATATTGCGTCCGAGCAGTCCAAGCTGTCCTCGGCCGAGGTGAAGACCCAGGCTGCCGTGTCGGCGCTGGCCGCCGCCAATCAGATGCCGCAGTACCTCCTCAGCCTCCTGAAATGATAGCCAACTGCCGGGCCGGCATGATGCCGGCCCGGCTCTCTCTGTCAGGGACGACCGAGCAAAGTGGCCAGCGTCAGTTCGAGCACCAGCAGCACAAGTACGACGACCTCGTCGGGCGTATCGGTCACGACGAGTGGGACCACCAATTCGAGCAGCATCGATTGGACGGCGCTGATCCAATCTGCCGTGGACGCGAAGACTGCGCAGGCGGACACGATCACGACCACGATTACGAACAATGAAGCCAAGATCTCGGCCTATCAGACGCTCCAGAGCGACCTGAAGACGTTGTATTCGGGCTTGGCCTCGCTTTCGACGGCGGTCGTCAACTCGTTGTCCACCAGCGCATTCGCGACGCGCGCGGCGAGCATCAGTTCCACCGGCGACGTGAGCGCCTCGTCGGCGCTCTCCATGACACTCAAGAGCGGGGCCGCGATGGGCGACCACACGCTCACGATCAGTCAGCTGGCCACGGCACAAAAGGTTTCCGGCGCCTCGCAATCGAGTCAGACCGACGAACTCGGTTACTCCGGCGTGTTTTCCATCGGTCTGGAGGGCGGCAGCACGTCCGACATCACCATCACCAGCACGATGTCGCTTCAGGATGTCGTCGATGCCATCAATGCCCAGACCTCGACGACCAACGTCCAAGCCTCGATCGTGCAGGTCTCCAGCACTTCGTTCCAAATGGTACTGACGGGCACGGAGGATGCCGCCGACATCACGTATTCGAGCGCGTCCGGCGACAATATCCTGAACGAGCTCGGTGTGACCGACGGTTCGGGAAGCTTTACCGACGTGCTCCAGGAGGCGCACGCTGCCGAGTTCACGCTCGACGGCATCGCGATGACCCGGAACACCAACGACATCTCGGACGTCCTGAGCGGCGTCACCTTCAGCCTGCTCCAGGAGACGCCGGACGGCGCGACGCTGAACATCAGTATCGAGACCGACACGAGCCAGATCCAATCGACGCTGGAGACGTTCGTCACCAACTACAACGCCTTTCGCGACGAGGTGATTGCCCAGCAGGCCACCACGACCGACGGCACTGCGGACTCGAGCGCGGTGCTGTTCGGCGACGGAACCATGCGCAACATCATGGATGCGCTCCAGAATGCCCTGAACACGACCGTGGGCGGCATGACGATGGCCGATCTCGGCCTGTCCTTCAACGAGAGCAATGAACTCGAGCTGGATACCGGCACGCTGTCCGATATCCTGAGCACGAACCTGAGCGGCGTTACCAAGCTGCTGTCGGCGCAGACCACTACGTCGTCGAGCCAGCTCAGCGTCGTCAACACCGGAACGTCGCCGCAATCCTTCACCCTGGATCTGGCGGTCGATGCCGACGGCAAACTCACGTCGGCCTCGGTCGGCGGCGACTCCTCGCTGTTCACGGTCAGCGGCACCACGATCATCGGCGCTTCCGGCTCGATCTACGCCGGCATGGCCTTCACCTATAGCGCCTCGACCTCGCAATCGATCGCGGTGACGTCGACCTCGGGCATTGCAACGCAGCTTTATCACATCGCGAAGGACTACTCGTCGTCGACCGGCGCGCTGCAAACACAGATTACCAGTCTGACGACCCGCGACGATGAGCTCCAGCAGAGGGTCGAGGACATCAACAGCGCGGCGTCGACGCTGAAGTCGCAGCTTGAGACACAATATGCGAAATACCAGGCGGCGATCGAGAGCGCCAACAGCACGCTCAATTATCTCAAGGCCCTGCTCAATTCCAGCTCGAGTAACTAATGATGAACAATCCGACGGCGTACATGGCCAATCAGGCCTATCGGGGGACGGCAACGAGCGTGCCGCCGCTCAAGGCGGTCTCGATGCTGCTGGGCGGCACGATCACCTTGCTCCAGAAGTCGCTGAACGCTCAGGAGGAACGGCGCTTTGAGGAGGCGCACGAGCACCTGATGAAGGCGACCGCGATCTTGCGTGGGCTGAGCCACAATCTCGACTTCGCCAAAGGCGGGGCGGTGGCGGAACGAATGTTCCAGACCTACAATGCTTTGATCCTGGCGAGCCTCAAGGCTTACGGCCGGCCGCAGGCCCGCGAGAGTTTTCAGCGGATCATTGCCGGGCTGACCGAGCTGAGGGAGGCGTGGGAATTCGTCGATGCCACGTTGCGGAGCAGCAAGGCCAGGCCCGCCGATTCGGCCCGCACGGGCTGAAGGCTCCGGCTCGCCGGCGGCGGAGTGCCGGCAATCGTCCGGGCCTCCGTTCCGGTCGCCTCCCGTAGTGCTGCGGGCGGTTTTGGCGCGTCAGTCCGCTGAAATCGGGTTTCCGCGGCGCCTGCAATGCTTTATGACGGACCTGACCGAGGCGGGATCGGCGGGCGATGGACGTCACTGAATTTGAGGAACTGATCGACCGGCTGGGCGAGGATCTCTCGCTCTGGCCCGATGATCGGCGTTTGCCCGCCCAGGAGCTGCTGGCGCGATCGTCCGCCGCGCAAGCCCTGCTGGAAGAGACGCGCGCCCTGCGCCGCGCGCTCGCGGCACCGCCAGTACGCGCGCCAGCAGGCCTCGCCGACCGCATTGTCGCTGCGGCCGCGAGAATGAAAGATGACGCCGCCGAGCCGCGCACCGAAGGCGAGACGGCGGGGAGCTGAGCGGCTCTTTCTGTCACATCGACTGCCAGAGCATGATCCGGAAAAGCGTGCAGCGGCTTTCCGAAAGGATCATGCTCAAACGATAGTTCATCCGAGTTTCCTCGCGCTTTAGACGTCCTCATACCCGGGTTTGTCCCGGCATCCACGGTCGTCGTGCTGCGCGGCGAGGCGTGATGGCCGGGACAAGCCGGCCACGACGCTGTGGAAGCATCGGTGGCCTCCACGCTCATCGTGAGCGATGGCTTTGCCGCAACCCAAGCAAGCGAGCACAGCTCCGTCGCCGCAACGACTTATCTCGGCCTCGTCGCTCCTCTAACTCCCGCCCACACACGGCAGATTCTGCCGTGTCGAAAGCGATTTCCGCACGCGTGAATCGCCGCCTGAATCCGCACTCCCACCCGTTTCATCAGCACACAGATTTCAAGCGCCGCGAGCCGACACTGGTCGCGGGCAGCAAGAGAAGGCCGGAGTCTCCGATGACCGTTTCCGCCGTGAGTTCTGCAACGACTGCGACCACCACGACCTCGTCGTCGTCGAGCACGTCGTCCAACTCGACTCTGACATCCAGCGATTTCCTGAGCATTCTGGTCAGCGAGCTGCAGAACCAGAATCCGCTGGATGCGACCTCAACCACCGACCTCGTCAATCAGCTCACCTCCTACGCCAATTTCACCTCGCAGCAGTCGATCAACTCGACCTTGTCGTCGCTCGCGAGTTCGTTCTCGAGCCTGGTGACGCTGAACTCGGTGAACTACATCGGCCACACTGTCGAGGCGAAGTCCGATACGGCGACCTTGAGCAACGGTTCGGCGACCTATGGCTACTCGCTGTCGTCGACGGCTTCGGACGTCTCGATCAGCATCTCCGATTCCTCCGGCAACGTCGTCTACACCGGCACCGGCACCGGCAACTCCGGCTCCAACAGCTTCACCTGGGACGGCAAGGACTCTAGCGGCAATCAGCTCTCCGACGGTGGCAAGTACAGCATCTCGGTGACGGCGACGGACACCGCCGGCAACTCGGTCCTCAATTACACGACCGTCACCGGCACGGTGACCGGCATCGACACCTCGACGTCCACGCCCTCGCTCACGGTGAACGGCGTCGCGGTCAGCGCCGCCAACATCCTCGGCGTCACATCCTGATCAATTTCGGAGTTCTATCATGAGTCTCAGCGGCGCATTATCCTCGGCGATCTCGGCGCTCAGTGCGCAGAGCCAGTCCCTGTCGATGATCAGCGACAACATCGCCAATTCCGACACAACCGCCTACAAGACGACGTCCGGGATGTTCGATGCACTCGTGACGGCCTCGAGCAACGCGACCTCCTACGCCTCGGGAGGCGTCACCGTCTCAGGCCGCGCGAACATCACCCAGCAGGGCCTACTGGCTGCGACCTCTAACGCCACCGACGTCGGGATTCAGGGCTCGGGCTTCTTTGTCGTGACCGACGCCAAGTCGGGCGGCACCGTCGCCTACACCCGCAACGGTGCTTTCACCACCGACAATGCCGGCTATCTCCAGAACAACGGCTATTACCTCGAGGGTTGGCGCACCGACGCCGACGGCAACTTCGTCGGCAGTGAATCGGCGAGCAACCTCGAAGCGATCAACACCCAGGTCGCCTCGACCAGCGGCAGCGCCACCATCAAGACCACGATCGCGGCGAACCTGCCGTCGGACGCAGCGACGGGCGACACCTATACCAGCTCGATGACGGTCTACGATTCGCTTGGTGCCGCGAATTCGATGCAGATCACCTGGAGTAAAACTGGGACCAACACCTGGAGTGCGAGCTTCGCCAACCCGACCTCGACCTCGGATACCACGACCGCGACGGGCACGGCTTCCGGCACGGTCGACATCACTTTCAACAGCGACGGCTCGCTCGCCAGTACCAGCCCGGACCCGGCGACCGTCTCGATCTCAGGCTGGGCTGATGGCGCTACCGACAGCACCGTCACCTTGGATCTCGGCACTGCCGGCAAGACTGACGGCCTCACGCAATATGCCTCCGGCGAGACCACGCCGTCCGTCAACGTCACCAGTATCGATTCCGATGGCCTGTCCTATGGCAAGCTGTCCAGCATCGCGATCGGCAATAACGGCGTGGTCAACGCCACTTATTCCAACGGCCAGACCATCGCGATCTACAAGATCGCGGTGGCGACCTTCGCCGCTCCAAACGGGCTCGCCGCCTCCAGCGACGGGATCTATTCGGCGACCGTGACGTCGGGCAATGCCGTGTTGCAGGCCTCCGGCGAGAACGGCGCGGGCACCATCTTCGGCGGCGAGCTGGAGTCCTCGACCACCGACACCGCCAGCCAGTTCTCGAGCATGATCTCGGCGCAGCAGGCCTATTCGGCGGCGTCCCAGGTCATCTCCACCGTCAACAATATGTACGACACCCTGATCTCGGCGATGAGGTGAGCGATGCCCGGCGAAAAAGCGAGCGTGGCCGGAGAGGCGCTGCTGCGCCGGCTGCAACGACTGGTGGCGCGGGCCGCGACGGCCAAGGGCGACGACCGCAGGCAGTTGCTCGCGTTGATCGACGATGTCGAGACGGCGCGCCGTGGCCTGCTGCGCGAATGCGCGGAGGTCGAGTGCGAGATGAGGCAAGCAACCGTTAGGAAGACCGCGATCGGCGCTTATCTGCGTAACGCGCAGGCCGGCCGCGCAAACGGAATAACTAGAAGAAGGCGATGACCATGACAGCAGCCAAAGCCACGGGAACGAGCGCCGCAAACGGCGATACGCGGATCAAGTCGCTGATCGCACTCATCGATGCTCTGACCGCGCTGGTCGCCGAGGAGAATGCGGAGCTCGCCAAGGGCCTGCCGGCCTCGCGCCTGAAACAGGTCGACGAGAAGAACCGCCTGGCGGAGATGTTCGAACGGACAGTTGCCGAGTGCGCGGCGGGCACGACCAGCCTGAACGTACCGGATCGGATCCTGCGCGAGCAGCTCATGGAGCGGATCCTGAAGTTGCGCGCGGCGATGGACGAGAATCTGGTGCGCCTGCGCGCCGCGATCGAGGCGAGCAGCCGCAGGATCGAGGCTGTCATGCAGGCGATCCGCGAGCAGATCGCGGCAGTGTCGCCCTATGGCGCCTCCGGCCGGGTCGCCGCGCGCGCCGTCTCCAGCGGCACCAGCCGCAGCGCATGACGATTCAAGGGGGCCGCCGTGTCACTGAATATCGCACGATCGATCGCCTTCAGCGGACTGTCGGCCACGTCCGTGCAGATCAGCGTGACGTCGTCGAACATCTCGAACGCCGACACGACGGGCTACACCACAAAGACCGCAAACCAGTCGAGCAGCGTCACCAACGGCGTCGGTACCGGTGTCACGGTGGCGGGTATCACCTCGACGGTCGACAAGCTACTGCTGAAGTCGCTGATCTCCGCGACATCCGAGCTCGGATCGGCCGATACGACCAACACGTATCTGACCTCGCTCGAAAAGCTCTATGGCTCGACCAGCAGCACCGATAGGAGCTCCACGGGAACCTCGCTCGCCAACAGCATCGCCGCGCTGGAATCGGCATTGTCGTCGCTGGCGAGCACGCCGAGCAGCGCCTCGCTGCAATCTAGCGTCGTCAGCGCACTCGATGACGTCGTGAGCCAGTTGCGGGAGACATCGAGCGGGATCCAGAAGCTCCGCGGCGACGCCGACCAGGACATCTCGTCCTCGATCGACGACGTCAATGCGGATCTGGAGCGGATCGCGGATCTCAACGCCGCGATCAAGCAGACTGCGGCGGCCGGTCAATCGACCGCGGACCTGGAGGATCAGCGCAACACCGCGCTCCAGGACGTCGCCTCCAAGATGAACATCAGCTATTTCACGGCGTCGAACGGCGATCTCCAGATCTACACCGCGTCCGGCCAGGCGCTGGTCGACAGTTCCGCGCACGCGATCAGCTATACTGCCGCGGCCAAAGTGACGGCGTCGACGACGTATACGGCCGGCTCGTCGAGCGGATTCAGCCCGATCACGGTGAACGGCGTCGATATCACCTCCCAGATATCAGGCGGCGACATCGGCGCGCTCGTTACGTTGCGCGACAAGACCCTGCCGGACGCGCAGTCCCAGCTCGACCAACTCGCCCAGCAGCTCGCCTCGGCCATGAACGGCGTCTCGAACAGCGCCTCCTCGGTGCCGGCGCCGACCAGCTTGACCGGTACGTCTGCCGTCACCAGCGGCACGGCGCTCTCTGCCACCGGCACGGTGCGCATCGCCGCCACCGACCAGAGCGGTAATCTGGTGTCCTACGGTGATCTCGACCTCTCGTCCTATTCCACGGTCGGCGATCTCGTCACCGCGCTCAACGGCATCTCCGGGCTTTCCGCATCTGTCGATTCCGACGGCCATCTCTCGATCACCGCGACCGGCTCCGGCAAGGGCGTCGCCATCAACGAGATGACGAACTCGGTGGGAAGCTCAGGCGAGGGATTTTCGGAGTATTTCGGTCTCAACGATCTGGTGACGGGAACGAGCGCGTCGGATATCGCGGTCAACAGCAAGATCCTGTCCGGAACCAACGAGCTTCAGCTTGCGACGCTGGACTCCTCGTCGAGCCCGACGGTCGGCAGCACGGTGCTGTCCTCGGGATCTGCCACGATCGTCAATGCCTTCTACGATGCCTTGACGGAGTCCCGGACATTTTCCTCCAACGGCGGGCTCGCCGCCACCAACGGCTCCCTCGCCGATTACGCCTCGGCCGTCGTGTCCGACGTCGCGAGCAAGTCGTCTCAGGCCTCCACCAACTACACGGCCAAGGAGACCGCGCAGTCGACCTACGCCGAATCATTGTCGTCGCAGTCGGGCGTCAACCTCGACGAGGAATCGGCGAAACTCAGCACGCTCCAGAACAAATATTCGGCAGCGTCCGAGCTGATCCAGGCCATCAACTCCATGTACTCGGCGCTGCTCTCCGCCGTGCAATCGACGTAAGAGGAGACGGGCCGTGGTTTCGATGCGGGTCGCGACCTTCGCGCAGTCGAGCAAGATGATCTCCGACGCGCTGCGCGTGCAGGCGGTCATGGCCGAGAAGCAGGTTCAGGAATCGTCGGGCATCATCTCGAGCGATCTCGGCGGCTACGGCTCGAACGCCCAGCATGTCGTCAACCTCCAAGTTTCGGTGACGCGCGCGCAATCCTATATCGATGCCGCGACGCTCGCCGACAGCAAGGTGCAGGTGATGTATTCGGCGGTCGGTTCGATGACCGACATCATTAGTCAACTTCGCTCCCAGCTCACCGCCGCCTCGACCGGAAGCTCGACCGAGGTGAATTCGGTGATCAGCTCCGCTCAGCAGATGCTGGAGCAGATGGGCTCGCTGATGAACACGCAATATGACGGCCAGTACGTCTTCGCTGGCGGCAAGACGGACATGGCCCCGGTCGATCTCACGAGCTTTGCGTCCGGCACCGGTTCGATGACCATGGCGGACACCAGTTACTACAACGGCGACAGCGAGATCGCCTCGGTGCGGGTTGCCGCCAATGACACCGTGTCTTACGGCGTCACCGCGGACAATTCGGCGTTCGAGGAGGTGATGCGCGTGCTGAAGTTCGTCGCCAACAGCACCTCGCTGTCATCCGCGGACATCTCCAGCGCGCTGGATCTCGCCAGCACGGCGCTCGACGAGACGGCGGCCGTGCAGGCCAAGCTTTCCAGCGCGGCGTCCTCGATCGAGACGGCGAGCGCCCACCAGACCGATTACAAGAGCTATGCCGAAACGTTGTCGAGCGACCTCACCAATGTCGACGTCGCCGCCGTTACGGCGGAGATCTCGACATACGAGTCGCAGCTCACCGCGTCCTATTCTGCTCTCGGGAAGATATTGAGCCTGAATCTTGCAAGTTATCTGAAGTGAAACAAGGCCTTGTGGAAGCCTCGTTCTGAACGGGGAGCGGGAGCCTTGCCCCCCGGCCCGCCTGGGCCATCCCCGATCATTTGCCGTGCTCCACCCGCGCCTCCCAGAGCGCCGTGTCAACGCCGAACTCGGTTTCGATCCAATCCCGGGGGTCGTTCGGTAACCAAGGGAAGCGCCGTGGCTCGACCGGATCGTGCGGACGCCCTTCCAGGGGAGTCAGATCCAATGCTCAATGAGCAAATGAGAATCTAAGCGAAAAGTGGAAGCCGTCCCGCTCGGGCTGGAGGCCAATCAAGAAAGAAGGCTCTCTCGATCGAGAACTGGTCGATCGCACACTGGCGCTGCCACGGACCGCTGCTTCACCGGCATTTGCATCCGAACGATCAAGCCTTTTGGCTCGCGATCATGCAGTGACAGTTCGCCGCCATGGGCGATCGCGATCGCACGTGCGATCGACAGGCCGAGCCCGAAGCCGGTGGAGTCGTCCATGGTGCGCGCATCGTCGCCGCGCACGAACGGCTCAAGCATCTCCTGCTTGCGTGCATCCGAAATGCCGGGACCGTCGTCCTCGACATCGATGACGAGTCTCGTGTCCGATATCTTGAGACGGATCTTCACCTCTGCGCCGAATCGCACCGCGTTCTCGACGAGGTTGGTGACGCCGCGATGCAAATCGTCGGCCCGTACGACGACGCTCGCGGAAGCTGGCCCGTCATAATGCACGACATGTCCCATGTCGTCGAACTGGTCGGCGACGAGCTGGAGCGTGCTCGCGATATCGACTAGCGTCACGGCCTCGATCTTGCGGTCGTCGCGCAAGAGCGACAGCACCGATTCGAGCATTGAGCGCATCTGGTCGAGGTCGATCAGCATGCGCTTGCGGTTACCCTCGTCCTCGATGAACTCGGCGCGCAGGCGCAGCCGCGTGATTGGCGTACGCAGATCGTGGCTGATCGCGGCCAGCATCCGCGTGCGATCCGACATCAGCCGCGCGATCCGTTCCTGCATGCGGTTGAGCGCCCGCGCGACAGAGCGAATTTCCTCGGGTCCACGCCCGGGCAGCGGCTCGGCCGCCCGATCGAGACTGAAATCCTCGGCGGCCTTGGCAAACGAGGATAGCGGCGCCGCCAGCGCATGCGCGGCCCAAACGCCGAGCAGCGTCACGCTGATCACGGCAGACAGCAGGGTCGATATCCAGGGATTGCCCCAGAACCAGGGCGGCCGTCCTCGTGCGACGTGGCCTGCGATGATCGTGCCGTCGGGCAGCTGGATGCCGATCCGCGGCGAGCCGCCGTCCGGGGCGAGTGGAACGACCATGTAACCCTCACCAAGATGGCGGTGCATGCCGTGCAGGTGCGGAGCTTCGACGCCACCGACGGCTGCGGCGGAGCCGGGCGCGATCTGCTCGATCCGTAGCTCCGGAAAGGCGCGTGCGATGTCGGCGAGAAGGCGTGGCCGTTCGCTGGCGCTTGCCGCGGACAAGAGGCGCGCAGCAGTGACGAACTCATGCTCGCTGTCGGGCGGCGCCGTCGCGCGGTCTGGCCGCGTGATCAGAAATCCTGCGGTAATGATGAGATGCAGCGCGAGGATCGAAACCACTACGAGCGCGGCGATCTGACCGCTGATGCTTCTGAGATGAAAAAATCCCAAAAGCCGCATGTCAGCCGCTCAAGGCCGCCGCGGCCGCCTGCGCGCCCACCGCTTCGATTCTGGGCGTGAACAGATAACCACCGGAGCGCACCGTCTTGATGATGGTGGGATCTTGCGGATTTGGCTCGATCTTGCGTCGGATTCGGCTGACCAGCACGTCGATGGAGCGTTCGAACGAGCCGGCGTTGCGCCCCTGCGTAAGGTCGAGCAGGCTGTCGCGCGACAGCACGCGGCCGGGCCGCTCGCAGAACGTGCGCAGGAGATCGAACTCGGCGCTGGTCACCGCGACGCGCGCGCCATCCGGATTACGCAATTCGCGCAGGCGCAGATCGATGCGCCAGCCTTCGAAGGCAAGCGTGCTCGCGCCTTGGACCGCGCTCGCCGCTTGCGCGGCGGCCTGGCGGCGAAGCACTGCGTTGATGCGGGCGAGCAGCTCGCGCGGGTTGAAGGGTTTGGGCAGATAGTCGTCCGCGCCCATCTCGAGGCCGACGATGCGGTCGACGTCCTCGCCGCGCGCTGTCAGCATGATGATCGGCGTCTGCGCTTCCGAACGCACCTTCCGGCAGAGGCTGAGCCCGTCTTCGCCGGGCAGCATGACATCGAGGATGATGAGATCGACGCGGTGGTCGGCCATGGCGCGCGACATCTCGCGCCCGTCGCTCACGGCCGTGACGTTGCAGGCGTTGTTGCGCAGGTATTTCGCAATCAACGTCCGGGTTTCGCGGTCGTCCTCGACGACAAGGATGTTGGGATTGGGAATGGCCATGCGACTTGTTTGTCCAAGATTCGGGCCAAATGGCGAAGATTTTTGTTTCAGATTGTTTCTGGACGCGATCTCGACAGTCCGGCAATGCCGGGCCGTGGAGCGGCAAGGACTGGTTGAGAGGGCTAACTATACCGTGCCGTGATCCACACCTTTCGAACCCGTGATGATTACGTCGGCGTCGCAGAGCCGCCCCAAGGCGACGGTCGTGACAACTTTGTCGGTTGCCGCCGGGTTGGATATGGGCCTACCGCAACAACGCAAATGCGTGGTCCAAGCGGCGCCGCCCCCTCAACGAAAGACGTGGCCGAAGGTGGGGACGCGATCATCGTCGACGTCGAGGAGGCCACGGCATTACGGCAAGTAATGAAGGAGGAGAGCAGTGCAACGAAGCACTAGGATCGTGCGACGAATGCCGGTCTTCGGCCGGATAAGGCCGGTGGTACGACCAGCAAGCCATTGATTCTTCTCACCCCGCGGCTGTCTCTTAATTAGCTCGGCTGTCGAAATTTCCGATGCTTACGTCAGGACGGCCGTAAGGGAGAGGGCGGTAGCGAACCCACCGGCAGCCTTCGTTCTCGTCTCGAAACGCCGCAACGAAATCGCAATGAATTGGGTGAAACGACCGTGAACAAAACGGGACGGAAATGTCCACGACAACAAAAAAATCAATCACTTAGAAGATGTTCACTGCGTTCGGGAGGCAGGGCATCCCTCAGTCAGATCGCAACTTGAACCGAATGTCGGTAGTGGTGGTTGCGCCTCCGGGATTTGAACCTGCAATCCGACCCGCGTGAAATTCTGACCAGAGACAGCGCGCCCTACCATACGATAGCGGCATCAAAATGCGCTCGCTTACGATTTTTCACGACAAAGGCCGCTTTCACCCGACCGGTAGCCCGAGATCTTTCAACATTCCCCTGGAGGAGCATAAAACTGCGCTTACCCCAGGGTCACGAACTGCCCTATGCGTAAGATTGGATGAGATATCGTAGGTTTGGTTGGTGTGGGGAAAGGCGGTAGCGCTCCCCCGCTACCAAAGGATTATCCAGTAGGATCAAGGCCTTGTGCGCGCCGTCGGCGAGGCCTTTTTGTTGGGCCCAAACCGAGCGTACAAATCCCGTACAAACCAGCGCGGGATTCCGGCCCGATTCCTAGAACGCGGGGTCCCCGCCATCGGCCCTTTGACCATCCTCTCTCTTGATCGCGCCACGACATTCGACGGCTGCGTTGATCTTCAATGCGATATGCTCGATAGTTCCCGAGACCGGAGCAGCGGGGCTGGCCATGGCTGAACTAGCATTGCCCGAGACGCAATATACGCAGAGCGGCGATTTCAGCATCGCCTATCAGGTGATGGGTAGCGGGCCGGTTGACGTAGTCCTGGTCCCCGGCATCATCTCGCATATCGACTATCAACATGAGCTGCCGGGCTACACGAAGTTTCTCCGCAGGATGGCCAAGTTCTCCAGGGTCATCACTTTCGACAAGAGAGGACAGGGCCTCTCCGACAGGCTGGCCGACGTGCCTTCTCTCGACGAGCGCATTGACGACGTGCGCGCGGTGATGGACGCGGTCGGATCTCGGCGAGCCGCGCTGGTCGGATTTTCCGAGGGCGCCTCCATGAGCGTTCTGTTCGCGAGCACCTATCCGGAGCGTGTGTCTCACCTGGTTCTTTTCGGTGGCCTTGCCCGCGTGGCCGACCTTTTTCCGCCGAATCTGACCCCGTCGGCCGCCGAAGAAAGGCTGGCGAACCTTGTCAAGCGGTGGGGTAGCGGAGCCTTTCTGGGCAACGTCTTCGCGAGCGACGCCTCAAATCCGGAGGCTGTCGCGCGCATCGCGAAGTTCGAGAAGCTGGCGAGCAGCCCGGGCGCCATCAGGTCCTACATCATCTCGAACCGCCAGATAGACGTGACCGGCATTCTACCGTGTGTCCGGACGCCCACGCTGGTGCTGCATCGAGCGACCGACGCGCAGGTACCGGTCGCCCTTGGTCGTCGGATGGCGGCGGGAATCCCGGGCGCGAAGTACATCGAATATCCGGCGGGAGATCACGCGTTCTGGACTGGCGACACCGAGACGGTGGTCGGCGACATCGAGGAGTTCGTGACGGGGCATCGCGAAGCAGGCGACGCCGATCTTGAGCGTATCCTCGCCACTGTCATGTTCACGGATATCGTCGACTCGACGAGGCAAGCCGCCGAGATCGGCGACCAACGATGGAAGAACAGGCTGGACCAACACGATGCGCTCGCTCGTCAGCTCATCGAGCGTCACCGGGGCAACCTGGTCAAGACCACCGGCGATGGGGTGCTCGCGACCTTCGACGGGCCGGGCCGCGCGATCCGCTGCGCTTTGACGTTCAGCAATGCTGCCCGGCAGATAGGTCTGCCGGTGCGGGCCGGTCTGCATACTGGAGAGATCGAAATGCGGGGGAGCGACATCGGCGGCATCGCGGTCCACGCCGCCGCCCGCGTCATGTCGCAATCCGGACCCGACGAGGTTCTGGTCTCGCGCGTCGTGACCGATCTCGTCGCGGGTGCGGGACTGCGGTTCAGCCAACGCGGTTCGTATGAGCTCAAGGGGCTGCCGGGTAAGTGGGATCTGTTCGCTGCCGCCGGCTAGTTCTGGGTTGGCGTCGAAGGATTAAGCATCCCTATTCGGCGCCAAAAAACCGCGCCCGTCGCTGCGGGCGCCGGAAGGGCTGAAGGCCCCGGTCGCCGTCGACGAGATCCTTAGTCATCCGTGAAGAGCGGCTAAGCGATTGAGCTGGAATCGCATTTGTGGTTGCGGGGTGTTTTAGGATTGCAGGGTTTTGATGCTTCGGGCATCGGAACCTTGCAATTTCATTTTCAGGATTCCGTCGAATCGCCAGACATGATTCGGTGGCCGCATCGGAGGTGGCGATGCGACCGAAGAAGCACAGGACGACGGGATCGGGCGATCTGTTCCGGGCCAGGCTGGACCAGATCATCAACATGAAGCACGAGCTGGTTCAGCTCGCTGGCAAGGTCGATTGGGACTGGATCGACGGCGAGATCGCGCCGCTCTACAGCGAGAACGGCCGGCCCGGCATCGCGACCCGCTTCGTGATCGGGCTGCTGCTGCTCAAGCACATTTACGGCCTGTCCGATGAGGGGTCTGCGAGCGCTGGGTCCACGACCCATATTTCCAGTACTTCACCGGCGAAGAGTTCTTCCAGCACGCCTTCCCGCACGAGCGCTCGGACCTGAGCCACTGGCGCAAGCGGCTCGGCGACAAGCTGGAACTGCTGCTGGCCGAGAGCCTGCGGGTGGCGCACGAGGCCGGCGCGTTACGCGGCCAAGACCTCAAGCGGGTCACAGTCGATACCACGGTGCAGCCAAAGGCCATCACCTTCCCGACCGATGCCAAGCTGCTGCACGCGGCGATCAAGGGGCTCAACCGTCTGGCGAGGAAGCACGGGATCAGGCTGCGGCAGTCCTATCTTCGCATTGCCAAGACCGCGGCCATGATGGCTTCCCGCTACGCCCATGCCAAGCAATTCAAACGGCATCAGCGGCAGTTGCGCATCCTGCGCAGCCGGTTGGGCCGGATCATCCGCGATATCCGCCGCAAGATCGAAGCTCAGGCCGTGCTCGAGAACGCCTTCGCCCTGCCGCTCAGCCGGGCCGCGCAGATCCGCTCGCAGCAGCAGCGCCAGCGCGGCTGGAAGCTGTATTCCTTCCATGCTCCGGAGGTCGAGTGCATCGGCAAGGGCAAAGCAGCCGCGCCTTACGAGTTCGGTGTCAAAGCCTCCATCGTCACCAACAACCGCCGTGCTCCCGGCGGCCTGTTCGTGCTGCACGCCAGGGCGCTACCCGATAACCCGTACGACGGTCACACCCTGCGGGACGTCATCGACCGCACCGAGACACTCACCGGCTGTCCGATCGAGCGGGCCTATGTCGACAAGGGATACCGCGGCCATGACGCGCAGAACCCGCGCCGTGTCTTCATCTCCGGCCAGAAGCGCGGCGTCTTCGGTATCATCAAGCGCGAGCTGCGCCGCCGCTCCGCCATCGAACCCGTCATCGGACACCTGAAGGCCGATGGTCACCTCGGCCGCTGCTACCTCAAAGGCCGCGCCGGCGATGCCGCCAACGTCATCCTCTCTGCCGTCGGTCACAACTTCCGCCGCATCCTCGCCTGGCTGAGGGTTCTTTGGTGCCTCTTCCTGGCCACCCTCATCGCAGCCATCAGCGACCGCTCACCGCTGCAATCGGCTTCTTAACGGACGACTCCTTAAGGCGCTTTGCGCGTTGGACGAGGGGCCCCCGGAATCCTCCGGACCTAGTCGGCCTCTGCTGGACCCTCCGGGCTGCACCTCCGCCATGGGCTGGCGGGATGTCCGGCGGCAAATGTCGCCGAGCGATGTGGCGGGCGCGGTCGCCCGCATGCGGATCGCGGCGGTCCTGCATGCAGCCGTGCTCCTCGCATTCCGGATGGCGCCAGCTTCCTCCAGGATCGAGATAGCCCAGCCGCCACGTGCCGGCGTGGCACGTACCCACGACTCTCGTTTCGGCCCGCCCCCTACTATGTCGACGCGGCCAGCAACTGCTCACAACGGTAGTTGCGGCAGATCTCCGCGGCACAGAAAGCCTGACAGGGCCTAGAGATCCTGACCTTCTAAGAGTTGGGTTCTGCAAGTCGCTTCGTCAGGTGCGATTCGATAGCACCCGATAAGACGTGCCCGCTCGCGCTGATCTTGTCAAGAAACGACGTGCAGCTGTCCTGATCCGTAGGATCGGGCTTGTTGTTTAAAGCAGCGCTCCGTGGCCACATACGGACATGGCCAGCTAAGCACCGGGAGTTTCAGATGATTCCGAGCAGCATCGTTCGTGACGCTACTGAAGAGCGAACTCTTTCGACAATGGTGGCTTGGCGCGTTCGCGAGTTCGGGCCACCAGAGATCATGAAGTTCGAGCCCGTTCCACGGCCCGAGCCAGGCGCTGGCGAGGGGTCAAAGTCAGAGCCGCTGGGGTCGGACCATGGGATGGCTGGATCAGGGCTGGCAAGAGCGCTTTGCCGCAACCGCTTCCTCTCACTTTGGGCTCAGATCTTTCCGGTGAAATCGTCGCCGTGGGCCCTGACGTTGCCGAGTTTGCTGTGGGAGATCAGGTGTACGGTGTTACGAACCCGCAGGTTGTCGGGGCCTACGCCCAATACGCTGTCGCTTCCGCAGGGATGGTTTCGACTAAGCCAACCTCGCTAACCTACGTTGAAGCCGCCTCCGTTTCTGTCGTTGCCATCACCGCATGGCAGGCGTTGTTCGACCAGGCCCAGCTCAAAGCAGGTCAAACGGTGGTCATTCACGGAGCAGCGGGCAATGTCGGATCTCATGCCATTCAACTGGGCCGTCACGCGGGCCTGCAAACCATCGCAACCGTATCGACGGACGATGTTTCCGCCGTGCGCAACCTCGGCGCAAACACCGTCATTGATTACCGGACCCAGCGCTTTGAAGAGGTAGTACGCGATGCGGACGCCGTTATTGATCTGGTCGGCGGCGAAACCCAAACCCGCTCGTTTCAGGTCCTTCGTCGCGGTGGCAAGCTGGTCTCCGCAGTGTCCCGTCCGGATCAGGATCTAGCTGCGCTATGGTGTCGACGCCAGCTTCTTTCTGGTCAACGTCACGGACCAGTATCTCAGGGAGATCGCTCGCCTGGTCGATGGTGGAAAACTACGGACAAAGGTGGGGGCAGTCTTACCCCTCGCCGATGCGCGCGAGGCGCATTTGATGCTGGAGCGCGTGCGGCCTCAGCCGAAAGGAAAGATCGTGCTCGACGTCGGAGCGAGTTGATCAGCATCATTTCGTCCTTGCGTTCGCGCGCAACGCGCAGCCAAGCCCAAACTAACTTGAAAGGAAGAAACAATGACAACCCCAAATCTCGCCCAGGCTCTCGTCATTCCCGATTCCTTGCTTGCCAAAGAGGCGACAGACATCCTGCGCGAACATTCCACCGATCTGCTGTTTAGTCACTCGATCCGCGTCTACCTGTTCGCTGCTGAACAGGGTCGTCAGAGGAATCTGCGCTTCGACCGTGAGCTCCTTTATGTCGCCGCGGCCTTTCACGATCTCGGCCTGATCAAGAAATTCTCGAGCCCAGACGAGCGCTTCGTGCGGCTCAGAGCCGCCGGTCACCTCGGCGAAGGTCCCCTCATATCGCTCGACACCCGCCTGCTGCTGCTCGACGTGCTGCGACGGGCGGCGAGCTGGGACGCCGCCGCGGCGCTGATCGCCGAGCTGATGGCGGAAGAGCTCGAGCATCCTTTCACCGACATCGTGGCCTTTCACCGTCGCAGGATCGAAGCGAGGGACAGCGGCCGGTATACGATTGCGCAGGCGCTCGCCCGCGAGTCGAAGCCGGACAGGGGCGAGGCCGACCCGGACTTGCTCAAGGCGATCGCGCGCCATTTGAAGATTGTTCGAAAAGGCGGAACTTTATAGAACGGTCCATGTGCTGCTCGTGCTGCGATCGACACGGATCTCGCAAGCAATTCGCAAACAATCCAGACGCGAACGTTTGCTGACGTGGAGACGTATCACAAACAGCGACGCAACAGTCTAAGCTTGTCTTGGAACAGAGATAACGATTGATGAGCTGCCGGATCTCATCGGCTTCGATGTTCGCACTGGCCATGAGCCTGTTATTGATTCAAGCCACGCAAGCTTCACCTGTCGACGTCGCGAAAAAGTGGGGCATACTCGGCCGCTGGGGCATCGGCGAATGCGACGTGGAAAAGGGCCGAGGGCGCGTTATCATCTACGAGGAAAAAAGGACGGCCAATTCATCAATCGGCGAGACGATGATCCAGACGACATCAACGTCGTGGTCGAAGCGCACGTTGACGATCGGCAGCGCCTTGTCGTACAGATCTATCTTACCAAGCTAAAGCAGCTTAGGGAAAATGCTATTGAAATGGAAGCGAGCGGCAACATTCATAGCGACTACAATCGTTCAGCCGATGGAGAAGCATACACCGTTCGCGACGGCCGTTTTGTTGCCAACGGAAAGCCGGTCCCCTCCCTGCATCGCTGTGGGGGTACAACGAACTAACGCGGCAGGCGGCTTTATCTCCCCTCGCGACACGAAATGGCCTGAGCCGCTTGGGCTTTATTTAATCGCCGCAGCTGACCATCGACGATCTCCGGATCCAGCACGCACTGGACCTGGTACTCTTCGACGAACCGGTACAGCATCTGCTCGGCACGGACGGTCGAGTTGAATCGCAGGGATTCCCAAAGGGAGCGAACCGTGATTCATCCTTGAGGCCGGAAGGAGGCCGGCAGGGATGGCGCACGGAGAGGCTCTTCGCATTCGGGTGATCAAGGCCGTCGTTGAGGATGGTCTTTCGCGGAACGAGGCGGCCCGGGTATTCCGGATCGGGATCGCAAGCGCGATCCGCTGGGTGAAGGCGTTCGAAGAAACGCAGCGCACGGCGGCTTTGCCGACCGGCGGTGACCGGCCGCATCGGGACTGGCTCTTGGAACTTCGGCGCAAAGAGAACGATCTGACGCTCGATGCGATCGCCGAGCGACTGCTTCGCAGGCATGGCGTCGAAGCTGACAAATCGATGCTGTCGCGCTTCTTTGCCGGTGAGGGCATCAGCTTCAAAAAAACCGTGCACGCCAGCGAACAGGATCGTCCCGACGTCGTTGAGCGCCGACAAGCGTGGCGGTGCGCGCAAACCAGCCTTGGCGGTCGGCTCATCTTCCTCGACGAGACCTGGACGACGACGGCGATGACGCGTCGTTACGCCTGGGCCAATGTCGGCACACGCGCCTTGGGCCATGCGCCGCACGGACATTGGAAGACGACGACGTTCCTTGCCGGCCTGACCTGCGAGGGGCTGATCGCGCCGTTTGTGCTCGACGGGCCGATCAATGCCGAGTGCTTCTTCGCCTATGTCGAGCAAATCCTCGTCCCCGCGCTACGCGAAGGCGACACGGTGATCCTCGACAATTTGTCGAGCCACAAGAATGAAGCGGCCGCGCGTCTCATCGCCGGTGCCGGTGCGCGCCTGCTGTTCCTTCCGCCCTACAGCCCCGATCTCAATCCAATCGAGATGGCCTTCGCCAAACTCAAAGAACTGTTGCGACAAGCCCAGGCACGAACCGTCGACGCACTCTGGGATCTCATTGGCCGCTCTCTGAGCCTCTTTACCCCCGAAGAATGCGCCAACTACATCCGTCATTGCGGGTACAATTCGCTTTGATCGCAACTCGCTCTAGCCCTCTCGCTCTAGCACAGCGGCTCGATGCATGGGCGCTGTTGAAAGCGGCCGTTGCCTGCTCGGCGCGGCTGTCCAGCCTGACGTAGTCATTCGGACAGCCGGCGTGGCAGATGCCAACGCCGAGCAGGGCGATCACGATTGTGGTTGCGGTCACCCCGTAACGGCTCGCCGAGTAGCACATAATTTGTTCATGGAGCTTGATCTGCTTTGAGAATAGGTTGAGATGGGGAAGCCGCTAATTTCGAATGTGCTTCTCCATGCACACCTCTCTATCAGCCTCTTTCTTGGAGCTCAGATACATGGCGCAAGCCAAATCTGCTGCCGGGGTGTACTTCCTGATTTGGATGGAAATGTTTGACGGCTTTCCCTCTCCAAAATACGCCCCACCTTCCACCTGCGCTGATTTTTCTGCAATGAACGAATGCCTGTATACTTGCACAGGCGCCTCTGAGACCTCGGCGAAACATCCACGGACAACATTGAACAGCCGGTCCGCTTTTTGCTCCAGATCCCTTCTGGAAATCTTCTCATAGCTCCAAGTGCAGCCATAGGTGGGTGGCACCCGTTGGACGAGCACGGGATTGAAGCCTATCGTTACATCACAGGACGGTTTGCTCGAAAGAAAATCCAAATCTGGAACGATCGGAGTCGTGTATACGTCCCTTTGCAGAAGCTCCCGCATTTTGGTGCCCGGAAAACCAAATCCCTCTTCCGTGATGCTCTTCTTTTCGCCGATGATCGATTTGAAGAACGTAGAGGCTTGTGTGCTTGCTGCCCGGATTCCATTGCAAAATTCGCTTTGTTTGAGGCTGGCGTCGACCTGCTTCACGGCCGGAGTTTCTGGTTCTTCCTTTGCGGCTTTATCGGCCATGATTTCGTTCACCTGCGTCTTCATGCTTGCGAGAGTTTGAATATCGGCTACGCTGCATTTGTTGTCCCGCCGCTTTATTTCAGAACGAAGGTCATAAGCGTTGTCCGAGATCGGTCCCTTATCGCATTTCGCCTCGATGTATTTTAGTTGCCTGATGTAATGGGCTTGGGCTTCTTTCATGCCATTCTCGGCATTCATGCATGTTTCCGCCTTAGACCATTTTTCCGATTCAGCACTGTATTCCGCACCCGTAATTTCCTTGTCTTTAAGCTTTTTCGCTAAACCGTCATAGGGCCGCTTCAGATCTGCGATAGCTGCGCGTTCACGGGCATTTCGGTTGAGCGTTGCCTCGAGCTCTGCGTCGAGCTGATCCGCTATTTGCCTGCACCGGTCTGCCGCATTCGAGGCAACGGGATTGAAAATCACCGCGGCTAACAGGAGCAGCCGGAATGAAGCATTTTGCATGACGGATCCTTTCTAGATATTTTGCCTGGTGCTCGGTGTGAGCCGAGGTCGGTGTTCGGTGATGCGATGCAGAAGACGGGGGCTGCAGCGAGTGCAAGCAACGCCCTGGAGAATAGCGATTTCTTCATCGGTCCGGTTTCGGGTTGGAAAGCGCAACAAAGGGGGCGGGGATGATGTTCGGCGCATCTCATTGATCCCTGCCGCACATTTCGATCGGGTGACGCCACCCGGGAACGTCGACCCGCGGGATTCCATAGCGCTGCTGTCTGCTCGCGATCGTCAGCGGATCTGCCTTTGCTATCAGGTCGAGCAGGCGCAACATCACCTTGTCCCAGCGATTGCCATAGAGCTCAGGATCTTGCCTTGCAAAACCGAGGTCCCACTGGACGAAGGTGGTTTGATTGTCCGCGGTGGGCTCTTCGAACTCGCCGCGCAATGTCATGCGCGTGCTGGCATTGCTAATCTCGATGGATGCGCTGCCGGAGGTCTTCGGCGTTCCCGGATATTTCGCGTGCAACGCAAAGGCGTGACCGCAGCTGAGGAGGAAGATGATCTTGCCATCTTGCGAATAGGTTAGGGAAGGATCGTCTCGCGCGTCGAATTCGAACTTCCATGATCCGGCGAGGCTCAACCCGGGGCAGGCCATCAGCAGCGAAGCCGTCATCAGGAAGATCAAAAGCGCTCTGCGAGATCGTGACATGGCCGGGACATCAGCAAGTTTGACATGGAGAATCTGCGTTGCCGGCGAGCTCCCAGGCATGACCCAAATGGGTCAGCCGGAGCTCGATTTGGTCGCATGCACCCGGTTCGAGCCTTCCAGAGTCAGATCAGCTGTGAAACGAGGCTGATCAGCTCCGATTGCCGGTGGGTGCCGGTCTTCGAGAACGCCGACTTCAGGTGGTTGCGCGCGGTCTCGCGTGAAACGCGCAGCCGCTCGGCGACGCTGTCGATTGACATCCCGCTTGCAAGCAGCGCGGCCAATCGGGATTCCGCCGGTGTCAGATCCAACGCTTGGGCGATGAGGCCGGGGTCCGGGGCCGGGCGCGGCAGCAAGTTAGAGAGCGTCAGCATCGCGCGTGCCCCCAGAAATACGTTGCGGGCCGCGCCATCGATGGGCAACACGCGGATGACGACGGGAGGCTTTGCGGTCCGCCGAACCGGAATGGGGACAGCAGGTGACGCGATGCTGTCGGGTGTAGACCGGATCAGGTCGACCAGCTGATCAAGTTTTGCGAGCGCGCTCTTGTCGCGCACAACCAGCCGCCGGTTGCTGATCCGGATCTCGTCGTCAAATCCGGCATCCGCCGCCGCGTTCGTGCTCAGCACCATTCCCCGGCGGTTGAGAACGAGTGCAGGCTGCTGAACCTGGTTCAGCACGTTGGTCATGGACGTGAGCGCCACGCGGCCCACTGCAGTGGCAAGGGTAGCCGTTTCCGTCAGTCGCGGTGCAAGCCGCGCCAGCAAGCGTTTGTCACGCGCCTCGAAAGAACCCTCGCGACCCGTTCGCTGCAGGGTCAGCGCCCAGGCGGCGGACTCGGCCCAAAAGCCGACACCCGCGAACCATTGAAACCCGAACGGATACAGTACCTCATTATACATGGGATCGGAACGGATCTGCTCCGGCGTCAGCACGTCGTGGTCGGTGACGATCTCGCCGGACATCATTTGCGGAAATCCAGCGGCTCTCGGATCTCTTAGGTGCCAATCATGCTTGAAGTACAGCTGAAGGGCCTCATCGATCGATGGCGTCCGTGGGACGTCTGGCGTTCGAACGTCGCTCTGGAGAAGGATGGCCGCTGATGCGCCGACCGCTCTGCAGATGTCGTCCATGATGGCGGGCCACGCGGCGGGATCGATGGCGGCTTCCCCTAGTCGATCGATGACTTTCGACAACCGATCGTTATCAACTCCATTTGTCCCCAAGAGCGGTCCCCCTTCCGCGTCAACCTGCGCCCGCCGTTTCGTGGCGGCAGTCCCGCACAGGCAGGCCAAAATTGACCTGTGTCAGCCGACTCACACCCTCCTCCAAAGGTATGAACGGCAGCTTGGAAATTCTCGCGAGAGCAAGGCAAAGTGCAAGGCCGGTCCGGAATTCTACGGAATACCTTTAAACGCTGGCGTAGAGCTTATGGTATTATAGAACCGCCACAGACCGCAATGGGTGATCGGGGGGCAGCAGTCGGCACGCCGAAACCGCAGGCATGACGTTCCGGAGCACGGTCCAGCTGACTGACCCGTTTGGGTCATGCAGCCGCATCGGCCGCAAGCTAGTTCGGTAGCGGTCGCTGGTCCGAATTTTGTCGTTTGATGGCATGTGGCTCGAATTTCCTCCTGTCGTGATCTGGCTGCGCCTGGGCCGAGGCCGCCGGGCTGTGGTCATCCTGCGCTCGGTCGCTCCATGACAAACGACCGCAAAAGCAACGTGCGGTGTTTCTGCTGCGGGCAGACCTCGGAGCAATCGGTCCTTCTGAGCACCAACGAGATCGGCTCCCGGGATATCGATCAGCCCCCTCCCGGTATGGAGCGGTTCAACATGAGCGTCTGGCTGCAGGAATGTCCGACCTGCGGCTACGTCGCTCCCGACATCTCCGACGGAGACGATCGCGACCGCCTGTTCGTTCAGACCGAGAGGTACGCAGCGCTACGGGAGGGGCCGCATTTCTCCCGGCGCGCGTCCCGCTTTCTCCTGCGCGCCGCGATTGATTTCGCGCGAGATGATTTCGAGCGAGCCTTCGTCAACACGCTGTGCGCGGCACGGGATGCCGATGACTGCGCTCTCGGGGAAGTCGCGAGCGGTTTGCGGAAGATTGCAAGCCGATATCTCGTCGGCCGTTCCGTTCCCTCCGTCAACCTGCGACTGATGTCACTCGATGCGCTCAGTTGGGGCTGCTCGTGAGAGCTTAAATGATATCTTCGCCCGCAAGCCCAGCCGCACGCAAATCGAGCCGCGCTGCTTTAGTGCTTGCCGGTGTACTGGCGCTTGTTCCTTGCGCATCGAGTGTCGGCGCCTCACGAAGTCCGCTCGTCGGGATGCACATCCAGAGAGTGATGCAGGAATTCGGTCTGCCGGACGGCTTCAAGATGCTTGCCCACGGCGCGAAGACCTATGAATGGCACTTGCGTGCTGCAACCGAGATCCAGAGCGCGCAAGGCGAGCGGCGAACTGAGGACCTGTTTTGTACTGTCATCGTTCGGGTCTCTCGGCGCGAACTGGTCACCGCCGTGAAAACGGAAGTCTCGAGTGTCACCGCGAGCCTGTACGCATCAACAGGCGCTTTCGGCTGTCTCTGCGCCGACAGCTTCGGGATGAAGCGGGAGCGCCAACAGCGATGTGAACGGCCGCCGCCGTTTTCGCTTCGGACAGTCTCTGATTCTGTAACGTGGGGAGGGGGAAAATGAAGCAGACAGTTTCATCCAATGTGGCCAGAGGAGGCACCGTGCTGCTGATCGGCATCTTCGTACCTGTATTGCCGAGCGCTGCGTCCGCTCACACCGGCTTTTTCGTTGTTGCCTGGGGCGCCATGGCGGTCGGTGCCTTCGAGTTCTTTCCTGGACTGCTCCCATCCGGCTCTCCAGGGGATTGAGTCCGGCAGACGACATCATCAACGATGTCACGGAGAGGTACGCATTCTTGTCGCGGTTATGTGGATGATGATCCTGTACCCTCAAACGCTGATCTCGGAAGAGTTGGCTGTGATCCGTGCGGGGCTCGCCCGCGTTCGGCTATGTGGTCAGGCCCTTCGACAACGCTGTGATCCGCGAGGCTCCTCCGAATCGTGGGGAACCTCAAGACGCACCCACTCCTCGCCACTCTCGTGCCCCTGCAGAAGCCGTCCACAGCATCAGAAGCAGACCTAGCGAGTTCGGCCGGAGGTACTGATCGTACTCAGGGAGTTTTAACATTTGTTGGACTCAAGTTACGATACGGAGAAGAACCGCTAAAACCGCTTCAGCTCCGCAAGGGCGACATTAAATTCGACGAAACTCTTAGGACAGGTGTCGGCAGCGGCTCGCAGTGCTTTTTGTGCAAGTTCCTTCTTTGCACTCAAGATATAGGACTCGCCAATGTAGAAATTTGCTTCGCAGGTCTCTTCCTGTTTGGTAGCAGCCGCCAGCGTGGCCTCTGGTGATCTTTTGCCCGCCAGCAATTCAATGACTGGGAACGGCCATGACTTATCGTTCAAGCGCCGGGCGTTGCCTTCCAGTTCGGATGCAGCCGCTTCTCCTGCGCGAGCGCGCGCAAGGTAGCGGAACAACATCACGTAGGCACTATCGTTGGTTTCCAGAACGCGCAGTAGATCGGTGGCGCTTGCCTTGAAATCACCTAGCTCGAACTGAAAAACGCCGCGCGCCTTGAGGTAAGCCGGTTTCGGATCGAGGGCGATGGCCTGATTAAGATCAGCCATGGCCAGGCCATGCTCGTTCATTTTGCGATAGGCGCTGCTGCGGTTGGCGTAGACGTTCGCAGTCTTCGGGTCGAGACCGATCGCTTGACCGTAATCGGCGATGGCGCGGTCATAATCCCCTTTGCCGAAATAGACATCGCCACGTTCGCTGTAAGCGTCAGTGCTTTTCGGATGCAGGACGATGACCTGACTATAGTCAGCGATGGCGCTATCGAAGTCTTTTTTGGCATTGAACGCAGACGCGCGAAAGTAGTAGGCGCCGCCAAATTTCGGATCCATAGCGATTGCCCGATTGAAGTCGGCAATAGCTCGATCGTAATCTTTCTTGTTGTAATAGGCGACTCCACGGCCGACGTAATTGCCAGCACTTTTTGGCTCGAGAGCGATCGCTCGGTCCAGGTCTGCGATGGCGCGGTCGTGATCGCCTGTACCATTGTAGGCTTCGGCGCGGTTGAAGTAGACGAGTCCATCCTTTCCTCCAAGCGCGATGGCTCGAGTGAGGTCAGCGATGGCTTGGTCGTATTCCTGCTTCTTTCGATGAACGATGCCGCGATTGGCAAAGGGACCTTCCGCGTCCGGCGCAAGCGCGATGGCTTGGTCGTAGTCTGCAATGGCGCGGTCGTAATCCTCTTTGGTTTGATAGGCATTGCCGCGGTTGAAGTAGGCCCACGCGAGATTCTTGCCGCTGTATTGGCCTGAGCGGATTGCGGCAGTGCAGCCATCAATTTGGATATCCGGTGCAATATCGGGTTGTCCGGTGCAGCGCCATTTCGCGCCGTCTTCAGCCAATGTTTCCGTCGCGGTCCAGAGTAACGCTGCAGCAATCAATCCCGAAAAAAGTCTTTTCTGCATGAAAATCCGAGCTTTCATCAAGGTCTTCCTAGCCAGAATGTCGCAGCCGGAAAATCAACGGAAGGCTCGACGAGCAAATCGTTGAATATATCACAAACTAAATGGCTGCTTGAGTCAAAGGCTGCCCCTCGGCCGGATTTATGGGTACACGGCCTACTAATTCAACGCTTTGACAAACATTTCGTCTTTTTTCGGACCCACCCGAAACATCGTCCACTTGTAGTTTCCCGCCGTGACCTCGATCCGAGGGGCGCCGCTGTTTGCCTGTTTCACATAGCTGTCGGTCGCTGCCTCATACTGAGCTCCGAAGTCATTCGGATCCGAGACGCCACTCCCAAAGGCGATTGCCCAAGCTGATACCGTAAGAAACTCATAGCCTGCTTTCGCGCCAGGTTTCTCGAAAATCGCGACTATATCCTCAACCTGGCTGCCTTTTGTCCCGATGATGACGGTCGTCCCGGCTTTGGATTTGTAGGTACAGGCCCGAGATTTTCCGTCGCCCTGGCATTTCTCCTTTTCGAGGCCTAGATCGATCTTGACGAGGTCCTGAGATTTCTTGAACTGCTGCTCGAAGTTATCGAAGGCAAACCCGAGATCACCAGCCAAGGCTGGGCCAAGGCTCGTCGCAACGAACAACACCGACACTAAAAATCGCATTGGTACCCCTCCAGAACTGCCCATTTCCGCCTGAGAAACCACGGCGCATTAGCGTTAGGCCGCTAGGGCGCCTTCTTGTAGACGACCGTATAGGTGCAGGGTCGCGCAGGCTTGGAAATGTTGCTGATGTGCTGGATGAGAGCGCCGTCGGCGAACTTGAACGAGGCAATTCGCTTATTCTCGGGGCCTTCCTTGGCGTTCACGTTCGATTCAGGTTTGCCGTACAGCTCGACGAGTTTCGGCATCATGTCCTTGTCGGCCTTCTGGCATTCGTCGACGGTTTTGAAACCGCCGGCGATCGCGAACGCCTCCAACCGAACGAGTCCGCGGCTGTCCTGGAAGTACATCGTGAAGCCCTCTACGTTTGGCAAAGGCGCGCACTTATCGCAAGAAAGGGCCTTCATGCCCGGCTGCGGCGGATCGAGTTCATAGGGCTCCGCGTCTTTTCCGAGGACGCCGCTCGCTTGCTCGTAGCTTGAACCAAACGACACCTTGCCCGGTGCTTCGAGCTTTGCGCGATTTTGCTGGGCATGAGCTGGCGCTGTCAGGAGCATGCCAATACCGAAGGCAATGAGAGTCCTGAACATTTTACGAGTCCTTCGACGGGGATGAGCCGCGTCACCAGTCAGTGGTTAACCGTATCGGACCGTCTCTGGCTGGGCAATCCCACTCCGAATCGGTCCGGTTCGAACAATGACGTTGTTGCCGCACGCGAAGCTTTCGGCATGACCCAAATGGGTCATCCTCGGGAAAACCGGTCGGTCTATTGAATTCTTCGCCCTCGCATTCAAGAGAGGAGTTTGGGTTGAGCCGCCTTGGTGAACATCGGGCGATCGTTCCGAGTGGCTGGAAGGATGACCGCTCCAGCTTTACGACCTTCGACATCTTCGTTCGAAGGCGCTCGCGCTCCTGGGAATGGATGGTCTGCGCCTCGCTCAGAAAACCCGTGATGCTTGGCCGCGAACGCAGCCGCAAGGCGGCCAGCTACAAGGGCGCAAGGGCGCTCTTTCTGTTGCTCTCAGCGCAAGGCGCCAGCCACGTAACGCCATGGACTCGGACCTGCCCAAGATTTGAATAGAGCATTTGCGCGCATTTTCAGTGATTTTCAACGGCGTGTGCAAATGAGGAGATACTTGGCACGTGTCGGCCTCCTGTGGGTTCGCAGGGGTGTTATTGTGGATCTGGCGACGTCTCACGAGGGCTTGTACGAATCATGGCATCCCTAATCGGACCCGGCGACGGCCTAAGTTTTCGTGCTACGCGGCTAAGACAGAAGTTTCGAACTCAGATGGTATTGCCGGCAGTAGTATGGCCCATTTGGGTTATGCGTGAAAATCGCTGAGTCGCTAGTGCTCGATCGAGGTTTGCCCGAATCCATAGCAGATTGATTGCAGGAGCCAGCGGATGTTCTCGATGATCAGAAGCGCGATTGTTGCAGCGATGGTCTTGGCAAGTCCGGTGTTTGCGGACGAGTGCGTCGATGCGAAAAATGCCCAGCGAATTCATAACCAGAACTCCGATCGAGCCGTGAAGAAGGCCCAGGCGAAGATCGATGCAATGAAATGTTGCTCGCCAACGTATTTCCAGGCGCAGTGTGACTATCAGAAGATGTTCGTCGAGCAGGTTCAGCTCGATTTGCCCCACATGGAGAATGTATCCAGGGCCTGTGACATGCGTGAGCTCTCTGATGTTGCCAGAAAGCAGCGCGAGGAATTCCTTGCGCAGATGAAAGACAAGCAGGCTTCAGATTGCCAGGCCGCGGAAAGGGCCCTCAAGCGTTGAAGCAGGATCTGAAAAGCAAGGAGCGCTTTTCCGAAGCGTCTTGCAAACGGCACCCAAAGTGCGATGACGTTCAGCCGGGTGGACCGAGAGAGGGAAGAATGATCTTTGTCGGAATAATGATTGCCGCAGGCGCGCTGTTCGCTGCAGGCATCGGCTCCACGCCCGTGCATGCGGACGACTGGTTCGACTGCAAATACGGCATCGAGGAAGGGCTGTTGCCGGACGAAGGTATCGAGGGATGCACGCGTATTCTCAAGGGTGGCTTCCAAAACGAAAAGAACACAGCGATCGCCTTCGGCTATCGCTGCGGGCATTACGTGAACAAGGAGGAATACGACAAAGCCATTCGGGACTGCGACACCGCGATCGAATTCGATCGCACTTCGGGCTTTGCCTATAACTGGCGCGGCATCGCATACCATCGCACGAAGCGGTACGACGCGGCGTTTTCCGATTACGACAACGCCATCCGGTATTCACCGAACGACGGCGTGCCGTATTCGAATCGCGCCGGCATTCTGTACATGCGGGGCAATAAGGAGCAGGCGCTCATCGATTACAACAAATCGGTCGCGCTCGCTCCCAAAGATGGCCGTATGTGGCGTTCGCGCGCGTCGTTCTACATCGACGAACAGCAGTACGACAAGGCGAGGCAAGATCTCGAGAAGGCTGCGTCGCTCGGCGAGAAAGACGCGCGCATGGCATTCACCCGCGGCAGGCTCGACTTCGCGACCGGCGACTATCGCGCAGCGTTGAGCCAATTCGACGACGCCGTCGGCTCGCCGCAGGCACGCAACGCATATTACTACCGCTCGCGAACCTATGCGGCGCTCAAAGACATCTCCTCGGCGCTCAGCGATGCGGACATGTTCGTACAAAATCAACCGGACGAAATCGCTGCGTATAGCTGGCGCGGCCGTCTTTATGCGAGCAGCAAAGACTACGCTTCGGCGTCGAAGGATTTCGCCGTGGTGATCAAAATGGGCAACCGCAGCGCATACATGCTCAACGAGCTCGCGTGGTCGCTGTTCAAAGCCGGTCGCAACAGCGAAGCGCTTACGTATGCGGAAGAGGCGTACAAGCTCGCGTCGAGCGATGCGAACGTCATTGATACCCGCGCGCATGTGTACGAAGCGCTCGGGCGCAAGCAGGAGGCGATCAGCGATTTCCGGAAGGCGGTCGCGCTCAAGCCCGAACTCGAAACAAGTCGGCTCGGTTTGCGCCGCCTCGGTGCGGAATAGTTTCTAAGCGCGGGCAATGCCCGCGCTTTTCGTTCGGCGCGCGAACCAGCTGATATGCGCTACTATGCTCCGCGAAGCTTTCCGTTGAAAGTGGCCGCTGGGGGAGGGGCGATTCTCATTTTCTTTGTGCGGCTCCTGTCGCTGATTATTGTAATTGTCAGTGTGATTTTGGTGCCTTTCAGCCGCATACGGTTCCGTACAAAAAAATCGCAATGATTGCAGGGGTAGCGTTCGTAATCAGCTCTATTGTTTTTATCGTTCAGTCTTGACCCAAGCGAGTCATGCAATGCTTTGTCCAGCAAACACGGGATTCTTTTTCCCTGACTCGACCCCGTTCGTACGCGACGCAATATGTCGCGAAATCGAGCATCCGTCCGATCACGCAGACAGGAATTGCGGGGCGCGAGAATCGGGACGAGACCGGCTTTGAAGCACAACGAGAATCGACGTTTCAGTTTCAAATGCGATTCAACCTCAAGTTCAGGGCTGCCGTCCCGACCCCCTGAAGTTATCGGCGACGTGTCCCGCCGCGCTTAAAAATCCGGCGCCGAGAGACCATTCACGAAGGGTTGAATTGGGCCTTCTGACCTAGCCCCGACGCCTCTAAGCTCTCTCGGGCGCAGTCTCGTTGCCTAGCAGCGCATGTGGGATGGCATTCAGAGTAAGGTCGACATGAGCACAGTCCAATGGTACAAGCGTCAGACTTGACACAGAGGTAAGTCCCTGTTTTTGCTGTAGTTTGACGGATCGATCCCCAATCCTTTCCTGGGCACCATTTTGGGGGTTCGGACCCCAAAATAGAGCTACCTCAGATCGTTGGCGATGGCAGGCGGCGATCACCGCGTCGCTGCCGTGTGGGTCCTAAGGCACCAGATCGGTCCTCTCGCCCCCTCACACCACCCGCTCCGCCACCGCCTTCTGCACGAAATACATCATCACCAGCGTGACGATCGTCGTGGTCACGACGACGTAGCCGATCCGGAAATGGAGCAGCGCGCCGTCCGCGCCCTGCGCGATGATCGCGCCGGCGAGCACCGAGCCGAGGCCGCCGGAGAGTTGCTGGAGCGAGGCGCTGACCGCGCTGAACGAGCCGCGCTGGCTCGGCTCGGGAATCACCGACATCAGCGCCTGCGACGGGATCATGCGCGAGAAGATGCCGACGAACATCAGCACGTTGACCAGGATCGCGGTCGCGAGCGAGACGTGGCCGAGATGGGTGTAGATCAGCACCATGAGGACGGTCATGGCGCAGCCGAACACGAAGGTCGGGTATTTTCCGAACGCATCGCTGGCGCGGCCGACGAGCGGTCCCGTGACGATGCTGAACAGGCCGGAGACGAGATAGATCGTCGGCAGATGCGCGATGTCGATGCCGAGATTATGCACGGTGTAGGCGCTGGAGAACGGCATCAGTTTGCCGGCTGCGCGCAATCACGAGGCTCACTACGGTCGCCAGTTCGACAATCCCTGCTGCGACGTGAACAATTTGAAAGACACCACTGAATACAGAGCTTGCCCGGAGGAGTGCGGGGTGTCCCTTGCCGCCGTCCGTATGCAATGGGATCAAATTCCTAAAGGGGGTTGCCCAGTTTGAAACAGCACCATGTCCGGGAGTTGGCATTCAACCACGCGATCCGCAAAATGGGGTTGGTGGACCACCAGGAGAGGTGACAGTGAAAGCGCCTTTGCGGTCGCTCTTTGTTGCGTTTCTGCTTGGAGCCTGGTTCGCACGCCGGCGACAGGAATTGCGAGCCAGTTCTAGCTCTGCTGGCTCCGGACGGAGGAAAAGGATGAAGCTTCTAGCGACCGCGGTGACAATTCTGCTGGGCACAACCTCGTTCTCAATAGCGCAAAGCTCAGGAGGCGGCTCGGGAGGTTCTTCATCTGCAGGAGATACGAGCTTAGCTGGCGCGAGTAGCCTGGCTCAACGCTATTGAGATTGAGCGGGACCACACTCAGCGGAACAGACGCGTCAAATGCAAGAAGGCGTGGAAGCGCGCGATTGGTTCTGATCAGAACGGGAGCGGATCTCGACCGGCATACAACACGCCAGCTGCAGATGCAGACGTACGGCAGCTGGAACACCGATACGGGCATCCTAAAGAGGTAACGAAAACGTAGCTGCGCACTCCCGCCTAGAGAGGCGCATGTCTGCTGTTGGCACCCACTCCGACATTGAGTTCGCTCGGATGGAAGACCGCTCGTGACCCTGGCTGTGTGAAAACGAAGAGCGGCTGTTATGATTCCCTGTGATTCTTTTGGGGGAATCGATGAGGCGCTTCGTTGAAGAGGCGGATCGTGGGCAGCGGACGCTGTTGCCCGAATGCCTCGATGACTTCATTGACGAGAGTAACCCAGTTCGCGTGATCGACGTATTTGTCGATGCGCTCAGTTTGGCTGAGATGGGCTTTGCGGGTGCGGAGCCGGCGGCGACCGGTCGGCCGTCGTACCATCCCTCGGTTCTCCTTAAGCTTTACATTTACGGCTATCTGAACCGAGTGCAGTCGAGCCGGCGGCTGGAACGGGAGGCCGGGCGCAATGTCGAGATGATGTGGCTGCTGGGTCGGCTCGCTCCCGATCACAAGACGATTGCGGACTTTCGCAAGGACAATGGCCTGGCGCTGCGCAAGGTATGTGCGCAGTTTGTCGAGCTCTGCCGCGGGATGGGCCTTCTCACGACGTCCAGCGTCGCCATTGACGGGAGCAAGTTCAAGGCCGTGAACAACCGGGACAGGAACTTCACGCGCGCGAAGGTGGAGCGGCGGCGGGCCCAGTTGGAGGAGAGCGTCGCGCGCTATCTGAGCCAACTTGATACGGCCGACCGACAGGAGCCGAGCGAGGCGCTTGCGGGGAAGGTGACGAGGCTTACCGAGAAGCTGACGAAGCTGAAGGAGGAGATGGGCAAGCTTGCCGCCTACGAGAAGCAGATGCTCGCTTCAACGGATCAGCAAATCTCACTGACCGACCCGGACAGCCGTTCGATGGCAACCAGTGGCCGTGGATCCGGCGTTGTCGGCTACAATGTCCAGGTCGCCGTCGACACCGACCATCACCTGATCATCGCGCATGAGGTGACGAACAGCGGTTCAGATCGGGCACAACTTGCCAATATGGCTATGCAGGCGAAGGCTGTTCTGAAGACTGAGACGCTCGAGGCCGTCGCCGATCGCGGCTACTTCAGCAGCCCGGAGATCCTGGCCTGCCACGAGGCTGGCATCACGGTAACTCTGCCCAAGCCGATGACTTCGGGTGCCAAGTCAGACGGACGCTTCGGTAAGCAGGACTTCGTCTATTTGCCTGAGGAAGACGCCTATCGTTGTCCGGCCGGGGAGCGATTGCCGTATCGCTATACAAACGAAGAAGCCGCCAAGATGCTGCGGCGCTACTGGACCAACGCCTGTAAGAGCTGTTCGATCAAGGCCCAGTGCACGCCCGGGTCAGAGCGACGGATCACGCGATGGGAGCACGAGGATCTGCTCGACGCCGTGCAGCAGCGGCTCGATGCGAACCCGCTCGCTATGCGCCTTCGTCGCGAGACTGTCGAGCATCCGTTCGGCACGATGAAGGCACGCATGGGAGCGACGCACTTCCTGACCAAGACCCTTCCAAAGGTAGCCGGTGAGATGGCCCTATCGGTTTTGGCCTACAATCTGACCCGAGTAATAAATATCCTTGGGATCAGGCCGCTGATCGACGCGATCCTGACCTGACGTCGGCTCAGTTTTGGCCTCTAGACCGACCGCCTTGTAAGGTCGTTTTTACACGACCAAGACCCATTGCAGACGTTTTCACTCAGCCCGGGGACCGCCGGCTTTGACCCCAGCCGGACTTAGACTATTTTTTCGGAGCCGCGAACCGTTTCTCATTTTCCAAGCCTCTAAGTCTCTGGGGCGTCAGAAAGGACGCTACAAAGGCAGGAGGTTGCTATGCTGTATAAGAAGAACGTGGCTGGCTGGGAAATTTGGGTCCGGCTCTTGGCTGGGGCAATTATGATCGCTTGTGGGCTACTAGGTCTTAAAGGTATGCCCGTTGGATACCTGATCGCCGCTGTCGGGGTCCTGACCGCGCTTACAGGCGTTTTCGGATACTGCCCGGCATGCGCAGTAGCAGGTCGAAAGCTGCGCGCCAAACCATGAGCACACCTTTTTCATCGCCGAGCATGATGGAAAGCGGCAATAGGCGGGGACGCTGACGCCATTCTGGCGCTGCTCAAAATGTCGCAGCCGGTACGCGCGAAGAACCTGCCGCACGACAAGCGATGTGGAAGACGCGGTTCAGGAAACGTTATGGATCGTGTACCGTCGCATTGGTCGTCTCCGACGTGCCGGAGCCTTTTCTCTCTGGCTTTTTCAGATAGTTCATCGAACCTGCTTGAGATTGGCAAAGCAGCATATCGGTCTTCCCGATGACGTCTCTTCCTTGGAAAATGACATGCAGCTTTCGAAGAGGCCAGAATCAGAACTTCGCATCGATATAGCTGCCGCGATCCAGTCGCTGCCGAGCCATTACCGGCAGGTGCTCATTTTGCGGGATGTGGACGAAATGACGATTAGCGAAATAGCGCAATCGCTGGAGCTAACCCGAGAAACTGTGAAGGCTCGACTGCATCGCGGTCGAGCGCTCGTGCGTGAATATATGATGCGCTGAGGAGTGAAAATGTTCGCTAGCAGTTCACTCACCGAGCACCTTGTCCGAGGTCTTGTCGGAATTGGAGCTCTCTCGACGGCGGTGTGGGTCGGGACAGACGCAGGTTGGCCTGCAGTATTAGGTTCCGTCACTCTGGGGCTAGTATCATTGATAGCCTTTCGAGGATGCCCGGTCTGCTGGTCTATAGGCCTGTTTTCGATGGCACGCCGGTCGTTGACCTCGCTGTAATCGCGTTCACTTCTGCTTTTGGTCCTAGGGTCTGTACCTAATTAGCGATCTCTGATTCCTTCGCACCAAGTTGATTCGGGATGGGGGACTTCGGTGCGCAAAGGGCTGTTCTGGCTGAACGACAAGCAGTGGGCTCAGATCGAGCCGCATCTGCCAACGAACCAGACCGGCCCGGCGCGCGATGACGATCGACGCATCATCAGCGGTATCATTCACATGCTTCAGTGCGGCGCACGCTGGCGCGATTGCCCGCCCGACTATGGTCCTTACACGACGATCTACAATCGTTTCAATCGCTGGGCTAAGCGCGGACATTGGCAGGCGATCTTTGAAGCGCTCGCCCGCTGCGGCAAGGATGGCGTGACCTTGTCCATCGACTCCACCTCGATCAAGGCGCATCGCTCGGCGAGCGGTGGAAAAGGGGGGAGCATGAACAGGCGATCGGACGCTCGCGCGGTGGGCGGACCACGAAAATCCACGCGCTGAGCGACCCTGATTGCAGACCTTGCGCATTTCATCTCACTCCGGGACAAGACGCAGATATTGCCGCAGGGCCGGCCCTTTTGAAACTCGCGCCGCCCATGTCTGCCCTCATTGGGGACAAAGGCTACGATGGCGACGGCTTTCGCGCCGAAATCGCCAATCGCGGCGCAAAGCCCGTCATTCCAAACAAATCCAACAGGGTGACCCTCCACACCTTCAGCAAACGCGCCTACAAAGGGCGCAATGTTATCGAGCGCTGTTTCTGCCGGCTCAAGGATTTCAGGCGTGTCGCAACTCGCTACGACAAACTTGCCAGGAACTTCTTGGCTGCCGTGCACCTCGCCGCCATCGTCGCCTATTGGATCAATTGAGTCTGAACCCTAGGCTGCCTTCGCTGTAACTGCCCGTTGGGTCTGCTCTTCGGGGCAGAGCGGACGCACGTCAGGGCTAGCCGCCACAGACGGCCGTCGCTCCCGGTCACACCTCGCCGGGCAGTAGAAAGGAAAGGGGCCGCTCGTCGGCGGCCCCAACGTGGTCCTAACGGCAGGGTTTCCCTGACATCTGAGCCGCTCGGCTGTGACAGCCGTCATGCATTCTGGCCTTCGCCTTTGGAGCATTCGATGACTTGGTCGCCGGCGGCTGTGTTTGTGCGAACGCCGTCAGCGGTGAACCGAAGAGAATAAGTGCTAAGGCAACCTTCAAAATGGACTTCATGATAATCACCCGTCCGGTTGGTTCAAACGTACGCAGCATAACGATTTCTCATGGTTGTGTCAGCTGCGTCTATCACGCCGTCCAAACGCTCGGGTTGGCCGTTGCTAGCTAAGCGGTCGGACTGAAGGAGGTCAGCTTTTGGCCTGTGACTGACCTTAGCTCAGAGCGCCACGACGGCCGCTTCGGGGAGGTAAGCCGAATAACGTCATGCTAGGTACCGAGGGCAGCCTTTGACCCGCACCGGACCTTGTCAAGGTTTCAATGCCCGCGGCGGCGGGTCTCCGATACGACACAGGATATAGTTACATTCCTTGTTTGAACTGCTTAACTCTCTAATCAACTAATAAACATTTCAAAAAAAATCATAGGAGCCGCAATGTCCTCTCCAGAAGACGATCGGCGCGAGTTTTTAAGATCCTGCGGCAGGTTCGCCTGCGTAACACCTCCGAAGATCACAGCCTTGCTTTCGACCTCACTTACTAGCAGCGCAATTACCACCTCAGAAGGTCGGGTCGTGTATGCCTAATAACCGGCGAACTTGCTTCGGCAGAACGATCGGATCAATGCATTGCTGAAGCAAAGCGATACCGCGACAAGGCTGCCGAGGCAGAACAACTGGCTGAACTCGCGGTAACGGCGGCCCGTCGCCAAAAACTGACCATCATCGCTCGCACTTATCTCCGAACGGCGGCGCAGCTGGAGAGCGTCGCGGAAGCGATTGCAGAAGTGAAGCGGAGCGATTGCAGAAGTAAAGTCAAGTAGCTGACGATATGCAGGACCGGTCCTCCCAGCGCCGTCGCATTCTCAAGGCCGGCAAAATTGTATTCGGCTCATCGGCCGTTGATTGCATCGTGCGCGATATCTCCAGGCCCGCTTTGGTTTCCTGACAGCCTCGTGCTCGCGATAGTCTCGGATGGCACTTCTTGGCGCTGCCATATTGTTTGGCGAAAGGACGGTCAGATCGGCGTAGCTTTCGACGAGTAACGCCGCATCAGCTAGAGACCCTCATCCTTTCGAATGTCGCCTTGTGGCCCGAAACAGACGTGAAGGCAGGGAGCTTTGATGCTAAAATTTTGCGCACTGACGTAGATGTATCCTTTTCAAGAAACCGGTATTTCTTTCGAACGAGAGGTAGTGTCATGCGATCATCTTTAGCAATGGCTGGCGCCGCGATCTCACTGAACATCGGGCTATTGTCGTTTGCTTCCAATGCATTGGCCGAACCGAACGCGGAGATAGCAACGGCGACTTCAGCGTGGGGACAGGGACTTGCCGATCCCGAAAAAGTATCATCGCTCTATTCGGATGATGCCGTGCTCTGGGGTACGGCGGCACCGAAAATACGTTCAGGCCGGGGAGCGGTACGCGAGTATTTCGTTGGCGTGGCCAAAGCTGTGCCCGGCATCAAGGTTGAGTTTGGCGATCAACTAATCCGCGTCTACGGCAACACGGCTATCAATTCCGGTTATTACACCTTCTCTTGGGTTAGGGACGGCGAGACGAAAAGCTTACCCGCACGCTACAGCTTCACCTACGTCAAGGACGGTGATCGCTGGCTAATTGTCGATCACCATTCCTCAGCGTTACCGTCGCCCCCGAAGTGAGTTCGTCCAGGTTGGCGAGGCGGTGCTAAGTCAGCTATTGGCGCCTTAGGCGACCTGTCGCGCCTTCCGGCGCGTCGTCAGCTTCGGACCCTGAGTCGACTGTTCAGGAGCACGCCGCGCAACGCACGCCGAGCGAGCCGGACTCCACGTGACCATTCGCGTTGCTTTACGCGGCGCGTTCCTTGTCTGACTGTTCCTCTACGGCGGTCGCGGTTTCTTCCAACCCCTTTTTGTAATTGCCCGCGAACCTCTCAATACTATCGGCCCACATCCTCAGCATTGAGACCTGAAAGCGCATGATTGGGTTCAAGGCATTCATGCCGATTGCTGTCGCTGCGGCGATGCGTCTTTGTGGTTCGCGCGCGAACTCTGAGTTAGCGGATTTGTCTGCCATGCTGCTCGCTCCTTCTTTTAGTGTTACTTGCCTGAAGCGAAGTGACGGGTTGTGCAATGCGTGATTCTAAACGTTCGGCCAAAATTTGATCTACCGCGAGTCTCGCAGATCGGTCGTCATGCAATTCGTCGAGTTTTTTCAAGTAAGCGACCGCCGCTATTTGCAAGAGATCGAAATCATCTTCGCCGGTATCACGAAGATTGACGACGTAGCGATAGAGGGCGGAACGCCGAGCATCGTTCTCGCTGATGCCGTTGTGAAGCAGCAAGTAGTTCCGCCAAGCGAACGCACAGGCGCCTTCTATGGTCTGAGAAGTCACGTGCACCTCCCAAAGGCCAGAGAAAGACTGACGAACCGTTTCGTTCCGCGGATCTCGCGGATGTAATATTGTTCCGTAGCTGCGCTGCAGGATGTTTTGCAGTCGGGCGGCGACGATCCTGCAGTCGGCAACTGTCGATAGCGCATTCGGTCAATGCGATTGGGCTCGAAAACCGTCTTCGAGCGCACGCATTTCGAGTGGCGGATGTGCCCGGCTGATCGTGCGTGTGTTCCCAGAAGAACGGGGTTGCGCTACGTGCGAGACTTCCGGTTCTGGCCCATCGCTTCCGTTAATGCGTGGCAGCGAGATGTCAGGAGTCGGGGGTAAACCGGAAGCTCCCGACCGCTGGTCAAAACGGCGCTTTTGACCCATATCGGAAGTGAGCATCTGCGCCACGACGCCTCTAGCTGTGACAATACGACCTTCCATCGTTACAGATATCGGCATTCATTCACCGGATAGGATGCCTCGCGGATCGCAATCTCGGTGCGAGGCGACGTAGTCGATTTCGCCGCGCGTAATACCGATATCCATAAGCTCCCTGTCACTTAGGTCGCACAAGTTGGCTAGTAATCTCCGGCGTTTGCGCCACTCCTGAAATGCATTCCAGTATGCTTCGAGAGGACTGTAGACCTGCCGCCTTGCTGTTGCCGGCCCCAGCTCAGTGGTCCCATGGATCGTGCTCATTGAGGGCGTCCTGTCTGGACTGTTCACTAGGCGGAAGTTGCCGCAAGATGTGCCGGCGCGCTTAACCGGTGGCTTACATTTCCCTTACCGGCGGCTTATTCTTCGTGCGCCAGAGGTGCTACAGAGGCGATCTCGAGAGGGAATGGCAGCTTGCACTATCTTTTTGAGGAGTACACATTCGACACCGAACGGCGTGAACTGCATCGGGGGAACGATGCTGTGTCGATCACACCGCAAGTTTTTGACCTGCTTGATTACCTGATTCGCAACAGGGAACGCGTTGTCAGTAAAGACGACCTCATCAGTGCAATTTGGAATGGGCGCAGCGTATCCGACGCGGCGCTGACAACCCGCCTGAATGCCGCCCGGGGCGCAATCGGCGATTCCGGCGAGGAACAGCGCTTCATCAAAACACTACCACGCAAGGGCTTCCGCTTCGTCGGAAAGGTGCAGGAGGCGCGAGAAGCTGCGGGTCCAAATCCGGGCGATGCACCCGAGAGCGCTCCTGCAATTCCCGACAAGCCCTCCATCGCTGTGCTGCCGTTCGCGAACATGTCTGGCGATCCCGAGCAGGAGTATTTCGCGGACGGGATGGTTGAGGAAATCACGACCGCTCTTTCGCGGTTCAAATCGTTGTTCGTGGTCGCTCGCAATTCGAGTTTCACCTTCAAGGGCAAAGCCGTCGACATCAAGGAAGTCGGACGCAGGCTTGGCGTCCGCTATGTCCTTCAGGGCGCGGTGCGCAAGGCGTCGGGCAAAGTCCGCATCACCGGTCAGTTGATTGAAGTGGCTACGAGCGCACACATCTGGGCGGAAAAGTTCGAGCGTGACATGACGGATATTTTCGCATTGCAGGACGAAGTCACGCTCGCTGTTGTCTCAGCTATTCAGCCAAAATTGTTTCACGCAGAAATTGCACTGGCGAAGCGGCGGCGACCGGAAGACCTCACCGCGTATGATCTTTATCTTCGAGCTCTACAGCGAGCCTTCCGATCGACCCGCGACGGGTTGGCTGAGGCGCTCCGGCTAGTCCAGCGCGTCTTGAAGCGCGACCCTAAGTTTGCTGCTGCCGCTGGTCTGGCAGCTCTTTGTCACGCGGAAAATGTGGTCAGGGGCTATGCCGTCGACCCCCAATTCGAACGCAAGGAAGCCGTTCGGCTTTCGCGCGTGGCATTGAGACTCGACGATGATAATCCAGACACGTTAGCAAATGCTGCGTTGATCTCGGCACTTTTGGTCGGAGATTGTGAGACTGAGATCGAGATGTCTGATCGGGCGGTTTCTCTCAACCCGAATTCATATCGTGCATGGAACTGCAGAGGTTGGGTCTACAAGATTGCAGGGCAGCCAGAAGAAGCGATCCGGAGCTTTGAATGTGCCGTGCGAATGAGCCCACTAGACCCGCAACAATATACAGTCTTCACCGGGATGGGATTTGCCCTTGTTGAGCTTCGTCGCTTTGATGAGGCCGTCAGTGCCGGAAAGAAAGCGCAGCGTAACAACCCCTCCTATCCAGGACCATACCGCTGCCTCGCATCCGCTTTCGCCCATCTCGGGCGCGACGCTGAGGCCCGTGAGGCGGCGACCCGTATGCTCGAAATCGACCCTACTTTCACAATATCGGCGTGGATCGCTCGGAGCCAGCTATCAAAAAATGCGAAGCTGATGATTGAGGGTTTTCGCAAGGCGGGGCTACCCGAGTAGCACACCAATGTGCGCGAGGTGATCGAAATAGCGGCCCTTCTGCGGCGCATAAGTCCGGAGTTGGCCCATCGGCGACGTTGCGACTCGGCGGTCGGTAGTCCGCTCGTTGCGCCAGAGCGGAGCAGATTTGCTCAACCTGAGTTCTTCGTATTTTAAACCGTTGCTGAGGTCGGACCACTCCGCATCGCGGATCGTCCCGAAAGCTGCGCTAAGTAGGAACGGACGCAAGCTCGTCCCGTTTGTGATGCATCAAGCGCCCCCCAAGCGGCCGACAGCGGATTGCGACTTGCCGCTCCGGAAAGCGCGTCACAATTACCATGAAAAGGAGGTTCGCCATGAACGTAGAGCGGTCGCGTATTTCCCGACGGCAATCCGTTGCCGGCATATCGGTTCTCGGGCTGAGCGGTCCTGCTTCCCGCCGCCTATGCACAGCACAAAGCACAGCGGAAGCAACAGGAGACTACAGGCGTTGGAATCCATGCTCCCGAAGTGAAGGATGAAGATATTTTTCAGTTCGCGTTAAATCTGGAATACATGGAAGCTGAGTTCTATCTGCGGGCCACAATGGGAAGAGGCATCGACGATAGCGATGCCGGTCCAGATGCGGCGCGGGTCGTCGGCGGACACGAAGCCAAGTTCCAGAAGCCGGAAATCCGCGAATTCATCGAGGAGTTGGCGGAGAACGAGCTTGCCCATGTGCGCTTCTATCGCAAGACACTGGGCAGGATGGCGGTGTCGCGCCCGGCCATCGATTTCGATGCGGGCTTCAAGGCAGCTGCGCAGGCAGCCGGCCTCCCTGCCGACTTCGACCCGTTTGCCGATGATATGAGCGTCCTGCTCGGTGGCATGCTGTTTGAGGACGTGGGCGTGACCGCCTATGCTGGGGCAGCGCCGCTGATCAAGAGCAAGGAGTTCGTCCAGGCGGCGGCCGGCATTCTTGCGGTCGAGGCGTACCACATGGGCATGGCGCGCTCGCAGCTTTATTTGATGGGCGAAAAGGCCTGGAATGCGGCCAACGCGATCTCGGACGCTCGCGACAAAGTGGATGGGCCAGAGGATAAGGACCAAGGCATCCGGATGAACGGCAAAGCCAACGTCGTGCCGTCTACCCCCGACGCCATCGCGTTCCGCCGCACACCTCAGGAGGTGCTGCACATCGTCTATTTGACCGAGCAGCAAGGCGTTAGTAAAGGCGGCTTCTATCCGAACGGAATGAACGGCGTGCTCAAGTCCACCTAGGCCGCCACAGCGAACAGGCTGGCCGAGCTGGGCGGCCGGCCGAACTCGTGGTAGTCCGAGCGCCCAGATCGTAAAGGGCTGCCAGCTTGTGCCTCCGCGCCTCTTGCGGTTCGCGAGCGTCTTCAGGGACAGCATCGCGCGGAGCTTTCGTTCGATCCTACAAGATCGGAAGGCGATAACGCGGCCAACTTGCCACTTTTCCGCTCCTGGCCATCTGCGAAGTTTCGCCGGGTCCGACGGTGGCCCGCCCCCCTTGAGCCAGAGCGGACCAGATTTGCTCAACCTGAGTTCTTGGTCTTTTGGTAAGCGCTAAGCCGGCACCCTCGGTTCGACGTTAGATTAGATGTGCGAAGAAGCCTCTGGGTTGAGCGGAGGTTTGGGATGGGATTGGACGGCAAAAAGGACGCCCATTTGGACAGCTCATCAGTTGGGTCAGGAGCAGTCAGCCGGCTTGAGGTGCTTGAGGGACCGTCCGGGCGTCGCGTGCGTTCGGAGGCCGAGCGGGCTCGGATCGTCGCCGAAAGTCTGCTGCCCGGCGCTCAGGTGGCGGAGGTGGCGCGCAAGCACGGGGCGACGCGCTGGCAGATTTACGATTGGCGACGACGCTTCCGACAGCGCGGCGAATTGCCGTCGAGCGAGGCTCCGCAGCCGCGGTTCGCGCCGCTGGTTGTGGAGGGGCCGTTTGAGGAGCGTCACGTTCCGACAGTCAAGCTCGAGATTGCGATTGGCGACGTCGTCGTGCGGACGGACGCGGCGATAGATGGGGAGCAGCTATCTCGAGTGATCCGCGCGGTGCGGGCGTCACGATGATTGTCCCCGGCGCCGAGCTGAAGATTTACATCGCGACGCGGCCCGTCGACTTCCGCTGTGGGTATGATGGGCTTGCTGCGAAGGTGCAGCAGATGCTTGGTCTCGATCCGTTCAGCGGTGCAGCCTTTGTGTTCCGGTCGAAACGAGCGGACCGGATCAAGATTTTGGTGTGGGATCGAACGGGCTTGGTGCTGGTGCACAAGCGCCTTGAGGGCTGCAAGTTCGTATGGCCAAAGATTGCGGACGGCGTGATGCGGATATCGCCGGCGATGTTTGCCGCGCTGTTCGAGGGCCTGGATTGGCGGTTGGTACGGCCGGAGGAAGCGCGGCGTCCACAGGTCGCTGGATAAGTGCGGCAGAATGACTCTGTGCCGAGTTTGGCATGGCGCCGGCAGCGCAGATATGCTCGACATGGCGCATGAGCAGCGCGACGCTTCGCGACGAGAATGAACGCCTGAAGGCGCTTTTAGCGCAAACGCAGGCAGCATTGAGCGAACATCAAGCGGCGCTGGCCACGTCGGAAGAAGCGCGGCGCCGGTTGGAGGTCATTCTCGGCGAACTACGCCGAGAGAAGTTCGGAGCGAAGTCCGAGAAGCTGCGGCCAGATCAATACCATTTACCGCTCGAAGACGTGGAGATCGCGCAAGGCGTCTTGGACGCGGCACAGGAGAAGGCTGCGGCGGTCATCAGGGGCCGATCGCGTGCTGGATCGGATCAGGACCGTCATCGCAATCGAAGCTGCTTGCCTGCCCATTTGCCGCGGGTGGAGCGGATCCTCGAGCCTGCGAGCACACTTTGCCAGCCTCAATAGGGTCACGGCTAAGCGCTTACGTCTTTTGACCCCCCACTGCGACATAAGGGTTCATTGTATTCGGTCGATCTTCGCAGTTTTATTGGCTACGGACGGCACGCGTCACACGTTCAACGAGGCTTGAATGAGGCGGCGTCAGGTTCTCACCGTTTTAAGTGTTTTGACCTGCCACTGAATTTTCATCCGGCAGCGGTTAGAGTCTCGGAGCTTTGTACGCCAAGTGGCGCGGTTGGAGCAACGGACGATCGGCGGAGCTGGTCGGGGTTGCGTAGCCGATCGTCCGTTGCGGTGAGGTGGGCGGCATAAGCCGCGGGGGTCATGTATTTCAGCGACGAGTGAGGCCGCTGAAGATTGTAGTCGGCAACCCAATTGGCGATCTTGGCGCGGGCATGGTCGAGATCGAAGAAGAGAGTCTCGTTGAGCAGCTCGTCACGCATCCGGCCGTTGAAACTCTCGAGAAGCCGTTCTGCATCGGCTTTCCCGGTGCAATGAAGTGCCAGTCGATAGCTGCGTCCCTGCACCAGGCGAGCATGGCATTGCAGGTGAACTCGGTGCCGTGGTCGGACACGATCATTCCTGGCTTGCCGCGTCGTTGGACGACGGCCGTCAGTTCGCGAGCGACGCGTCGTCCTGAGATCGACGTATCCGGAATGGCGCCCAGACATTCCTTGGTGACGTCGTCGACGATGTTGAGGATGCGGAAGCGCCGACCGTTGGCGAATTGGTCGTGGACGAAATCCAGCGACCAGCGCGCGTTCGGCATCGCCTCGACTAGGATCGGGGCACGGGTCCCCACGGCCTTGCGGCGAGCCCGCCGCTTGCGGACGGTGAGCCCTTCTTCCCGATAAAGCCGGTAGATCCGGTTGATCCCCCATGGCTCACCCTCCCGCCGCAGCAGCACGAACAGCCGGCGGTAGCCGAAACGCCGCCGCTCGTTGGCAAGGTCACGCAGCCGGCCACGGAGAGTCGCGTCCGGAGGACGGCTGGAGCGATAGCGGATCATCTTCCGATCCGCTCCGACAATCGAACAGGCCCGCCGCTCCGACAGGCTCATGACGGCCTGCAGATGCGCGACCGCAGCGCGCTTGGCGGCGGGCCCTACCATTTTTTTGAAAGAAGCTCGCGAAGGGCGGCGGCGTCGAGCATCTGCTCGGCTAGAAGCTTCTTCAGCTTCGCGTTCTCGTCCTCCAGCGCCCTCAGCCGCTTCGCCTCTGAAACGTCCATGCCGCCGAATTTGGCCTTCCAATTGTAGATCGTTGCTTCCGAGACCCCGTGCTTGCGAGCCAGGTCGGCCGTCTTTGCCCCAGCCTCATGCTCCTTCAACACTGCGATAATCTGCTCTTCCGTGAACCGTGCTCGCTTCATCTGTCCGTCCTTCTTCGGGCCGGACTCTAACTCCATCTGGAGGAAATACGCAGGGGCAGGTCAGTTTTCGCCGCCTATTCGGCTGCCACGCTAGCTCAATCTAAGAGCATTCCGAAGGTCGGAATTGTTGGCTCACTTAACCAACGTGCAATAGACGAGTTCAAGGGCGGGTTGCGCGACTTTGGCCTTATCGACGGCGATTCGGTACTAGTTGTTGGAAATCCAGCAAGCGCCGCTTCCCCGCAAGCAGTGTCAAGGACCGTTTCTGATTTCATCTCACAAGGTATGAATGTGATCTTCGCCTCGGGAGCGGTCGCTGGTAAGGCTGCCAAGAGCGCGACTAGCACGATCCCCATTGTTTGCCTGACAGGCGATTTGGTCAAGGCGGGACTAGTTAAGAGCCTCGCAAGCCCGGGCGGTAATCTTACCGGGATTAGTATTTTGACAGCGGAGGCAAGTGCAAAGCGGTTGGAGTTACTGATTCAGATCGTTCCCACCCTTGAACGTGCGGCGGTGTTCTACAATTTTGACGATCCTACGGCTTCCCTTTCCGTAGAGCCGACCAAAGCCGCGGCAGCTAAGATGCAGGTCAGACTTCAGGTAATTGGAGTACACGGGCAGAGCGATTTCCCGAGCGCGCTTGCCGCGGCGGTGAACGCCAACGTGCAAGCGATCGCCCTAACGAGCAACCCTCTTTTTGATATAGCCGGGCAGCAGATAGCTGAGCTCGCACTACAGAACAAATTGGCGACGGTCAGTTTCGCGGACTCCTTTCCCGAAGTAGGTGGACTATTGTCTTATGGCCCGAGTATCTTTGCCGAATATCATCATGCTGCTCATTTTGCTGCTCGGATCATACGCGGGGCCAAACCAGCAGATCTTCCAGTCGAGCACACCACTATATACAAGCTTGGCATCAATCTGAAAACGGCAAGAGCGCTCAATCTGAAAGTACCAGAGATGTTGTTGGCGTCTGCCGACACGGTGATTGAGTAGCGCCATGTTACGGCACAATTTTGCCGCGGTGCAATTAACATCGCCAGCCGCACGCTACCTTCGCCCGATATCAAGCGGGATTCTCCATGGTGGGATTGCGGCTGAACAGTTCCGCGCACGGAACAAATCCGCGACAGACAGGCGCGCTAGCCGATAGGATGATTCGTGCTAAACTAAATCGAATTATGCCGTGGAAAATGGCGACGGAAATTCAATTTTCATTGGGTAGCGGCGCCGTGAACATCGTGATGCGATGGCCCCGGCGCAGGGCCGCGCAAGATGACACTCTCAACGTTGCCTAGGATGAATTCATGGTCAACGATCATACTTCTCGAACCAGCACACCTGTCATCAATTTTGAAAGGGATCGCACGCTTGCTGCGAGGCGGTCGGGAAAAACCGAAGCCGTCCTTGTGATCGCCACACCAAACGAGATCACCGCAGCCGGAATGGAAACCGTATTGCATGCGTCCGGTTACCGTGTGGCGGCGCGCTGCTCATCCGAAAATGACCTCCTGCGTTCCCTGGATGCCTACCGCCCGGATATCATTATGCTGGCGGAAAACCTTGTCGGAGGGGACATCGCGAGAACGGTCTCACGACTCCGCGCCCGCAACTGCTCTGTAGCGATGATCTTCCTGCTGGATGAGCACGAGTCGCTTAGGGCCTCCGTTCTGCTTGACCTTGACGTGGAGGGGATTCTGTTGAGCGTGGCCTGCTCCACAAGCTTAATCGATTGTGTAAAGAGCGTGCATCACGGCCGAAAGTGGCTCGACCCCGCCCTGTTGCGCCATCTAGCGACGGCTGAACGGTCCCCTCAGATTGCGAGCAGTCTGACATTGCGCGAAGCCGATATCGTCCACCTCGTATCGCGAGGCTTGCGCAACAAGGAGATCGCCAGCAAGCTCCATTTGTCAGAAGGCACTGTGAAGATGCATTTGCATCATATCTATGCCAAACTTCGTATTGGAAGCAGAACGCAGTTGGCGATGTCGATGGCTGGAGCGTGGACGCCTGGATCGAATAGTGAAACGCGCCAGGGGGAGCCTACCGCTCTGGATTCCGCGACTGCGGCAAGGCTCCAACCAAAGACCTCGGCTTAGCTTCGAGGCCTGCGGGGCTGGCCTAACGCCGGGCCATTTCTTTCCAAGTCCACATGGACTTCGGGTGGCTCCTTTTTACGACGGAGCATCTCTTCCGCAAGCCGTTGATTAGGCGCGTCTGCGCCTCCGGCATTCCATGGCGGATCTACGGTATCTCCTATCGCTTAGCCTATATCGGTTGATTACTATCGAAGGAGACCTTCGATCCTATCCAAGCGCCAATAGACGCGCGGGCACTTCACTGTAACGTTTCGATGGTCCGCTACGTCGGTAGCCGGATCAAGCTTCGGTACGCCAGGCGTAATGGTCGGCTTCGGTATCACTCTCAGCAGGAGGCCATCATGTCACGAGCCACTTACCTGCCGCTACTTGCAGCGATTACTTCAGTCGCGCTTGCCTCAAGCGGGGCGCTCGCGGCCGGGAATAAGACCGGATTTAACACGACGACCACCAGCACCCAAGGCGGAAGCACCAACCCGTGCACCGCCGGCAGTCCCGGGTGCACCACTACGACGACCAGTGTGAACGGCGGCGGGAACAACCCCCAACCGCCGACATGCGATGGCCCGGCCGGGCAATGCAAGTAAATTCCACATAAGACGTGCTTAGTTAGCTATGGAGAAAAAGCCATGACAAAGCTGCCTGCTCTCCTGCTCGCGTCCGCGATTTCATTCGCGTTTGCCTCAAGCGCAGCGCTCGCGAATAGTACTAACGGGAACAAGAACGGATTTACGACCACCACGAGCCAAGGCGGAAGCGGCAACACCTGCACCGCCGGCAGCCCGGGCTGCACCACTGTCACGGTGAACGGCGGTGGGAACAACGGGTCGTGTGATGGCCCCGCGGGGCAATGCAAGTAGTGCCGGAAACAACGTGATCTGGTTTGCGCTGTGGTCGAGGCATCAAGCCGCGGCCACAGCACTAGCTCAATTGGGCACCAGCGATGTGGAAAGCGTCGGTGGTTTTCATCGGTTTAATCGGGATCGGCCTCTCTGCCGCTATGCTGGCAGAAACGGAGACAAAGGAGCTATCGAAGTCTCAGCCGGCCCCGTATCGGCTCGCGGAGGTCAGTCGCGGGCGTGCCGTAACCAAGGTGCTGGCTGCGGGTACCATCCAGCCCGTCGTGAGCGTTGTCGTTGGTTCGCAGGTATCGGGCCAAGTGCAAGAGATCCTGGTCGACTACAACGATTCGATCAAAGAAGGGCAGCCGATTGCACGGCTCGATCCGCAGCTCTTTGTCACGCGTGTGGAACAAGCACGGGCCGAGGTCGATGTGGCGAGACAGGCCGTTCGGATCGCGATTGACGAGGTGGCGACTGCTGAGGCTGCCGGGAACAGCGCAGCGGCGGAGCGCAACAAGGCGGACGCGGAAGTCAAACGCGCCGAGGTCGTTGCGGACAACGCCTTGCGCCGATTCGAGCGCAAAGCTCAGCTGGTAAAGACCGGCTCAAGTTCGGTCAGCGATCTCGATGATGCTCGCACAGTCCATGAGGCAGCGGCTGCAGATGTGGAGTCGATCAAGGCACAGTTGGCGTCACAGCAAGCCCGTGCACAGGAGGCCGGTGCCAAACTTGGCGTGGCCCGCTCCCGCGTGACTCTCGGCGAAGCGCAGGTCCGGCGCAGCGAGGCGGCATTGCGGCAAGCCGAAGCCGATTTAGAACGCACCGTGATCCGTGCGCCGATGGACGGTGTGGTCATCGAACGAAGCGTTACGGCGGGCCAGACGGTCGCCGCCAGCTTTCAGGCGCCGACGCTGTTCACAATCGGTGATCTTGGCGCAGTCTCGATCGAGATCGCCATTGATGAGGCCGACATCGGCCAGATCGCTCTCGGCCAACCGGTCACGTTCTCAGTAGACGCATACCCAGACAAAGCCTTCGATGGCCGTGTTGTGCAAATTCGGAAAGCTCCGCACGCGCAAGACAACGTGGTGACATACACCGTCGTCGCATCCGCAAAGAACGAAGGCGGGCTGCTGTTTCCCGGGATGACCGCCAAGGCCGAGATCATTGCCGATGAGCGACCCGATGCGCTGCAGGTTCCCAGTGCTGCCCTCCGCTATCGGCCGCAAGGTATCGCCGAACCATCCGGATCACATGTTTGGGTATTTGATCGTGACAGCGTCCATCCCATCACCGTGCGAGTGGGGGTTAGCAGCGGCGGCTTGACCGAGATCGTTGGGCCTCTGCGAGAAGGGACGACGATCGTCGTCGACAAGCTCGTCCAGGAGGGCCACCGGGGTACTGTAGCGCAAACGCTCCGCCTGATGCTCGCGAGTTGGGCCGGATGGGTGCGTGCTGCGGTGGCCGAACGAGCCCCGTCTTAGGAGGCTAAGTGTGCCCGGGTACGTCATTGAAGGGGATAGGCTAAGCAAACACTACACCCTGGGGGGGCGCACCGTGACCGCTCTCGATGATGTCTCGCTGGTGGTCGAACCAGGGGACTACGTTGCCGTTACCGGTGCTTCGGGCTCCGGCAAGACGACTCTCATGAAAATCCTGGGCTGCCTGGAACGCCCCAGTAATGGAAAATATCGCCTCAGCGGCATCGATGTCGCGGGCCTGACTGCGGACCAAATGGCAGACGTCCGCAATCGCACCATCGGCTTTCTGTTCCAGTCCTTTCTGCTGCTGCCACAGAGCACGGCCGTTGAGAACGTCGAGATGCCGCTTGCCTATGCGGGGGTACCGCGGTCGGAACGACAATTGCGGGCGCGCGCTGCGCTGGCGAGCGTCGGACTGGCTGATCGCGAGGATCACCGTCCCGGGCGCTTATCCGGCGGGGAGCAGCAACGGGTGGCCCTCGCGCGGGCCGTCGTCAACCGCCCCAAACTCCTGCTCGCTGACGAGCCGACCGGAGCGCTCGACGGTGTCTCGGCGAGCGAGGTGATGCGCCTCTTCGCCGAACTGAACCACTCGGGTGTCACGATTGTGCTGGTGACTCATGACATGTCCATCGCGGCCCACGCCCAACGCGTGTTGCGCTTCAAGCTGGGGCGGTTGGAGGCGGAGGAGATGATTGCTCGATGAGGCTCGCGACAACACTGGTGCCAGCGGTACATGCGCTCAGGGTGCATCGACTTCGCACCGGACTGGCGCTGCTTGGCATCTGTTTCGGTGTTGCGGCGATAGTACTCATAGTCGTCCTAGGCTCGACCACCCGGGCGAAGCTCGACGCGGAGATCAGGGAACTCGGGGCTGACGTGCTTCTCGTGCTGCCTGGCCCAGCGCGAAGCAAGGGCGCCTGGAGCACCAAGGGCAAGCCGGCGGTGACCGAAGCGGACGGCGAGGCGATCGCACAGGAAATTTCGGGGCTCGCCGCAGTGGCTCCCGCCCTGCGCGGGTCGACGCAGGTGGTCGCCGGAAACCGCAATCAGTCCACCACGGTGCGCGGAGTTACGCCCGGAATGTTCGAGGCACGGCCGTGGCCGCTGACAACAGGGCGACCACTCGTCGAGGAGGATGTCCGGCGATCCGCCAAGGTGGCGCTGCTCGCGCATGGAATCGCGAGAACTCTGTTCGGCGATGAGGATCCGACCGGCCAAGTTGTCCGCATCAAGCAGATTCCGTTCGTTGTCGCTGGCGTTCTGGAGGAGAAGGGGCATAGTCTGGACGGCGATGATCTCGACAACCAGATCTTCATTCCCATAACGACCGCCCGTAAGCGTGTCTTGGGCTTCTTCCGGGGCCACCCGACAGCCGTTGGAGGGATCACGTTGCGAGTGGCCAACACGGCCGAAATGGAGCGTTTGAGCGGAGGTGTGCGCGCTCTATTGCGCGAACGTCACCGGATCAACGATCTTGACGACTTCGTTGTGCGTGATCTGGCGTCAGCGCAGCGCGCGCAATCACGATCGGCCTGGCTTACCACATTGATGCTCGCGGGAGCCGCTGCCGTATCACTTGTCGTTGGCGGCGTTGGAATCATGAACGTGATGCTGGTCTCGGTGAGTGAGCGCCGACAGGAGATCGGGTTGCGCATGGCAATTGGCGCGCGCCGTCGCGAGATCGGCTGCCAGTTCATGATCGAAGCCGGCTTGCTCGCACTTCTGGGGTCGGGAGTCGGCGTGGTGCTGGGAGTGTGCGGAGCGCTCCTTTTTGGAGCGGGGCCAGCAATCGAGCGTCCGGAAACGGGGCTGGTCATTCTATGCGCGGTAGGTGCGGCAACGCTCATCACCATCGTGTCCAGCCTCTATCCATCGCGAAAAGCAGCCCGCTTGGACCCTGCCGAGGCACTGACCCAAGGCTGACGCACGCTATATCCAATCGCGGTTAGATGACGGCGCCGATGCGACTCCTGGACCTTGACTGTTCCGGTGTGGCGGACTCAGACATATAGCGATAGGACCCCTCCGGGAAAATACAGTACCGATTTACAGTATCGCCCGGAGGCCGAATGCGGGAAGAACCTTTCTTCTCAATGCCTTCGGCCAATTCATCCTTTTCCCACAAGGGGAGAAGCCGCCCGTCGACGTTAACAGAGTGAGGCGGGTCTTAGCGCTGCTCCACCCTTGCGCCAAAGGGCATCGAAAGTATTTCGGTCAGCCGGCGCCCAGGCTTCTGCGTCCATAGGATCCCACCAGTTGACTTGGGCGCGGCGCCGGGCTGACGATGCTTATGCGGCGCTGGACTGGCTCATCGGGCAGAAGATCGCCGATCCCAAGCGGGTCTACGTCCTCGGCCGCAGCAACGGTGCGACCACGACCTTCATCATCATGAACCGGGCAATCGGCGACCTGCACGAGCACATGTTCGCGGGCGGCTGCGCGATGCAGCCGTCCTGTTATTTGATGAAGAACGTCGAGTTCTACGCCCCGGTTCGCCTCTACCTTGCTGAAAAGGACGAGGCCACCAGCCCCGTCCTCTGCCGCCAGATGGCAGAGAGCAAACGTTCGATCCCAGTGGAGACGGTACTGTGGAAGGGCGCGCACCACAGCTTCGAAGACCACGAGCCACTCCACATCTTCCATGGGTACCATATCGATAAAATGCCGCGGCTGCGGAAGGCACCATCAAGGCGATCATTGGTGCATGGATTGTGGTTCCTCCCTCTCAGGGGCACCGCATGCACCAATGTCCGGAACGGGTGTGCGCCGTGAAAAGGCGGCGCTTTCCAGTGGGTGCAAGTCCCACCCGGCAAACGCTCCAGCCGGAAGCAATCGGAGCAGTCATGGAGGTAACGAAGTGGCTGAAGCCTTCGATTAGCGTGTCACGAATTGGTGACAGCGCGAGTGTGCAGGCCGTAACGCGAGTGAACGCCGAGCAAGCCTCGAAAAGGACGATGCGCAGGCCGACCCGACGACCCTTTCGGGGAAGGCTGATACGGCTGGGGGATTGAGCGAAGTAGTACGCCCAGCCGCTGCGCCGGGGTAGTGGCGACAGCATGTACACAAGGAAAGCGTACGCAACACGGGAGGCCCTACGACGTGGTCAGGGATGATCAACCGGACGCCCGCGAGGGACAGGCCGGGCGCCGTGGGGATGCGGAGAGGTTCGTAATACCGCTGAAGCCGGGTAACGCCGGGGGAGGGAAGGGACCTCAGTTCAAGACGAACGCAAGACGTAGTGAGGGACCTGGGGATTGGGCAACCTATCAACTCCGAAGAGTGTTCAGAAACTGCAGACGGCGTTGCACGCGAAAGCGAAGGCAGAAGCCGGCTACCGCTTTTATGCCCTCTACGACAAGATCAGCCGGGAAGACATCTTGGCCCATGCCTATGCCCAATGCCGCTCCAACAAGGGCGCACCGGGGGTGGATGGTCAGGACTTCGCGGACATTGAAGCGTATGGGGTGCAGCGGTGGCTTGGCGAACTGGCGCTTGCGCTCAGGCAGGAGACGTATCGACCGGACCCTATCAGAAGAGTGTACATCCCGAAGGCCAATGGCAAACTCAGGCCATTGGGCATCTCAACCTTGCGCGATCGGGTCTGCATGACGGCAGCGATGCTGGTGCTGGAACCGATCTTCGAAGCCGACCTTCCACCCGAACAGTACGCGTACCGTCCTAGGCGAAATGCTCAACAGGCGGTGGTCGAGGTGGAAGGGCTGCTGTTCCGTGGTCACCCGGAAGTCGTCGACGCCGACCTCGCGGACTACTTCGGGAGCATTCCGCATGCCGAACTTCTCAAGTCGGTGGCGCGCCGGATCGTGGATCGGCGCGTGCTGCATCTGATCAAGATGTGGCTGGAATGCCCTGTGGAAGAAACCGACGATCAAGGAAGGAAGACACGCACGACCGAAGCCCGGGACAACCGGCGCGGCATCCCGCAAGGTTCACCCATCTCGCCACTGCTGGCTAACCTGTACATGCGCCGGTTTGTGCTGGGATGGAAGATGCTCGGTCTCGAGCGAAGCCTCGGCACTCGCATCGTGACCTATGCCGACGATCTCGTGATCCTATGCCGGCGGGGCAAAGCCGAAGAGGCCTTGTCGCGACTGCACGAGATCATGGGCAAGCTGAAGCTGACGGTCAACGAGGACAAGACACGAATCTGCAAGGTGCCGGAAGAGGAGTTCGACTTCCTGGGATACTCGTTCGGACGGATGTACTCAGCGAGAACCGGCCAGGCGCGCCTGGGGTACCGGCCATCGAAGAAAAGCATCAAGCGTATGGTTGAGCAAATCCATGCACTGACGGACCGAACGGGGACGTGGCAAGACACCACAGAGTTGGTGTGAGTGGCGGAGTAATTCTCCCCACTTATGGCATTTGAAAATTCCCCAGTTTTCGTGGCGGCCGACCGGCCAGGGCATGCCCTGGACGGTCGGCCGTCGCGTCGAATCGCCGACGTTCCTCCTGCAGGCGGAAGGGAGGGCGCGGTGCTCAAACTTGGGGAACTTGTCATGATCCTGGATTTGCATCGCCAAGGTCTGTCGGTCAGCGCTATCGCCCGGCAACTTGGTGTCGACCGAAAGACTGTCAGGGCCTACATCGCCAAAGGATTGGAGCCGCCGGTCTACAAAAAGCGAGCGGCGCGGCCCGGAATTGTCGACCACTTCGAAGCTTATTTGCGTGAGCGGCTGGCTGCCTATCCTGCGCTCACCGCCGTGCGGCTGTGGCGTGAGCTCAAGGAACGCGGCTTCGTCGGCGGCTACAGCATCGTACGCGATCGCGTGCGCGAGCTGCGGCCCGCCCAGCCGGCAGCCTTCCAAGTGCGTTTTGAAACTCCAGCAGGTGAGCAGGCGCAAGTCGACTTCGCCAGGTTCGAGGTCCAGTTTGTCGATGAGCCAGGAGTCAAGCGCATCGTCTGGCTGTTCTCGATGGTGCTCGGCTACTCACGACTGATCTGGGCGCGGTTCGTTGTCCATCAGGACCTGCAAACAGTGCTTCGCTGCCATATCGCCGCTCTGGAAGCGATCGGCGGCGCTCCGCGCGAGATCCTCTACGACCGCATGAAGACCGCTGTCCTTGGCCAGGACGCCGAGGGGCTCGTGGTCTACAACCGCGCGCTGGTCGACCTCGCTCGCCATTATGGCTTCCAGCCGCGCGCTTGCCGGCCTTATCGGCCCAAGACAAAAGGCAAGGTCGAGCGGCCGTTCCGCTACATCCGCGAGGACTTCTTCCTCGGCGGGGTCTTCCGCAATCTGGACGACCTCAACGGCCAGCTCCGCCATTGGCTGGATACCGTCGCCAATCCGCGGGTGCATGCCACGACCCATCGGGTCGTCAATGAGGCCTTCGCCGAGGAAAAGGCGGCACTGCAAGCCTTGCCGAGCGCGCCCTACCGGGCGGTGTTGCATCTGGAGCGACGGGCCTCGCACGAAGGCATGGTGAGCGTCGGCGGCAATCTGTATAGCGTGCCTGATACGACGCGGCGGCGGGTCTTCGACGTCCACGTCCTCGCCGACGAAATCCGCATCTTCGAGGGCAGCGTGCTGGTGGCAAGTCATGCCCCGCTCGAAGGTCGGGGCCAGAAGCGGCTCGATCCGGCACATCGCAAGCTCGCCAGCTTCGGCCGACGCCGTCCAGGCAGTGCAGAACCCGTCACCCTCACGCGCGCCGGTGACCACGCCGTTCGTCGCTCGCTTGACTTCTACGCGGCCGTCGGCCGCCGCCTGGCAGCCCAGGAGATCGTATGATGAGTGCTTCCTCCGTCATCGAGCGCGTCAAGACCAACCTGGTCAGTCTGAAGATGCCGCGCGCCCTGGAAATCCTCGATGTCACCCTGCGCGGCCTCGAACGCGGCGAAATTAGCGCCCTCGACGCCATCGATGCCTTGCTCACCGAAGAACTCACGATGCGCGAGAACCGTCGCATCAAAATGGCGGTTCAAATGGCCAAGTTGTCGGCCATCAAGACGCTCGCCGGCTTCGACTTCGCCTTCCAACCGTCGCTCGACAAAAACCGCGTCCTGGCGCTCGCCGGATTGCAGTTCATTAATCGGGCCGAGGCCGTCCATCTCATTGGGCCACCAGGAACCGGCAAGACCCATTTGAGCCTCGCTCTCGGCGTGGAGGCCGTTAAGGCAGGGCGCAGCGTCTACTTCAGCTCCCTCGCCGATATCGTCGCCTCGCTCGCCAAGGCCGAACGTGACGGCGCTCTGCGCGAGCGGATCCGCTACTACTGCCGGTTCGCGCTGCTCATCGTCGATGAAATCGGCTACCTCCCGGTCACTCCCGGTGGCGGCAACTTGTTCTTCCAGCTCGTCAACGCGCGATATGAAAAAGGCGCTATGATCCTAACCTCGAACCGCGGCTTCGCCGAGTGGGGAGAGATCTTCGGCGATTCCGTCGTCGCTACCGCGCTGCTCGATCGCCTGCTTCACCACGCCGTCGTCATCCAAATCGAGGGCTCGAGCTATCGCCTACGCGAACATGCTGATCTCGTCCCCGAGACGATCCGACACAAAACGCAGGCAACCGCGAACCCCATTCCCCCGACCCTGAAACGGCGGGGCCGGCCACCAAAAGACGGAGGTGCTGATCACGTCGACGGCTGATCGCCATCCGGCCAACTGGGGAATTTTGCGGCGCCACTTCTGAGGAGATTCCGTGCGCCGTTGACAGTTGGTGGCGAAGTTGAACCGCACGCTGCGCGGATGGGCGAACTACTTCAATGTAGGCACCGTCACCAAGGCGTATCGGGCGATCGACAACTACACCGCTGTGCGGTTGCGCCGGTGGTTGCGCATCAAACACAACGTCAGGCGACGCAAGGGCGGGACCTATCCACTCTCGCACCTTTACGGGCACTTCGGGCTCGTACGTCTCACCGCACTTGGGCGCGACGTGCCGTGGGCGAAGGCGTGAGGCCTTGTCCGAGAGCCGGATGCGGAAGATCTGCCTGTCCGGTTCGACGAGCGGGATGTGGAAACGGAGTCACGGCTACACCACTAAGGCACCGCCAGACGAAAGGGGCGGCAACAGATATGTGCAGCCTAAAGCCACCGCGCCACATCTCGACTCCACCAAAGTCGGTCCTGCCATCGCTCGAATTGGACGCAAGTACGTCTCCAATCGTCCAGAAGCGGACGCCGGATTGGAAGGGCTCCGGGCGGAAAATGACCAGCCTCACTAGATGAGGAGGTCAACATGACCGTTACCCCAAGCCCCGCCGCCGCCTCGAAGCAAGTTCCTTGGAACAAGGGCAAGATCGTCGGTGCAAAGCCGCCGCTCCGTCCCAAGCATGTCTGGTCAATCCGGACCAAGCTCCAGGTCGAAGGCCGAACGCGCGATCTGGCAATGTTCAACGTCGCCATCGATAGCAAGCTCCGCGGCTGCGACGTCGTTGCCTTGAAAGTTGATGACGTTGCGCCAGGAGGATATTCGGCCGACCGCGCGACCATCCGACAGAAGAAGACCGGCCGGCCGGTCAAATTTGAACTGACAGAATCGACCCGGCAGGCAATCGACGACTACCTGCGGCTTACCGGCAAGAAGTCAGGAGAATATCTGTTCACTGGCCGACGCTTAAATGGACCTATGACGACCCGCCAGTATGCTCGCCTCTTATCCCGCTGGCTCGCCGACATCGGACTGGACCCGCACCTGTTCGGAACGCATTCCCTTCGCCGGACCAAGGCGACCTTGATCTATCGCCGAACCGGCAACCTACGAGCCGTGCAGCTCCTTCTGGGGCATACTAAGATCGAGAGCACCGTTCGATATCTCGGCATCGAGGTCGACGACGCACTCGCGATAGCAGAACAAGTCGACGTCTGACTTCAGGGGCAGAGCAGACTCGCTCTGCGCTGCCCTCCCAGACGGCTCCGGGCCAACAGCGGAAGTCGCGCTCATTCGATCAGCCCGTTGCGCAGATAAGGTCCTTGGCTCCGATTTCATTTCGGCAGTCCGGGGCAATGTGCCAGCATTCCGCTTGATGGAAACGCTGTTCGGGGACGAGAAAAAGGAGCTTCCGATTTCGGCGCAGCGGAGTTGATACTGCATGGGATCACCACGTGGTGCTCTGACCCGCCGCCACTGTGGGGCCAAGTCGCTCGGGCGGTGGTCGCATGGTGGTCGGCGCAGGAGACGGAAAGTTCCACTCCGGCGGCCTGCCTGTGACTGCGCCGGCATAGGCAAATCGCGGAGCGGCGCTCCGACGTCGGCTTTCGGGGAGCACGTGCGTAATGGATGAAATCCTGCGTTGGGTGGCGACAGTCGGCACGATCGGCGCCGGGCTGATCCTAGCTGCCCGGGCGCGGCCAGTCGTTACCGGCTGGGCCTTCGTCGTGCTGAGCGCTGCATCGATGATCTGGATCGTCGTCGGATATATCACAGCGGAATATGCGCTGATGGTGCAAAACGTCGTGGTGACACTTATCAACGTGTTCGGCATCTACCGATGGCTGATCTGGAAAGGAAATGTATGAAGGCGCTCTGCCGTCTTCGCGCGCACAGGTCAAGCTAAGCTCGGCGGCCTCAGTCCGGTCTACCTCGCACAGCCGACGGCGACGGCTCAACCGTTGTTCGGCTGAGGGCCAGCACCGGAAGTGGCTGATCACTAACTGCCAGCTACTTCGAGGGGGACCTGTCGTAAAGCGGTTTGCCCTTGTCGACGATATGTACGGTCAGAATTTTTATGGTCGCGTCACCGACCACTTTGAACGCACCGTGCGGCATATCTCGCACGTTGATGCCGGTCGTTGCCGTTGGGAAGGGGACCTGTTGCCCGTCCGGGCGCTCAATCGTCCCGCCCTCGAGAACATAAAAAGATTCCTCTCCGTGGTGGATGTGGAGTGTTGAAGATTCGCCGGGCTTGATTTCTGAAATGCTGGTGATGACTTCCAAGTTGGTGCCGGTCAGGTCTGCTCGCTTCAATTCCTTTCGAAACGGCGAGTCCTGAGCGTTAGCCGGCAGAGATAGCAACACCGCAAGAAGCAATCCAAAGGTCGTTTTCATCTCAACTCCCCAATCTGAATGAGATTCGAAAGTCCAGCCGAAGAATTAAATCGCGCGACACGCTTGCGTCGCACGCTTTATCTTTTCCGCGTCGCACCAAGTCAACCATGGTCTATCGCGCCTCAGGCCGTTTTGGTGGAGTCGAGATGTGGCGCGGTGGCTTTAGGCTGCACATATCTGTTGCCGCCCCTTTCGTCTGGCGGTGCCTTAGTGGTGTAGCCGTGACTCCGTTTCCACATCCCGCTCGTCGAACCGGACAGGCAGATCTTCCGCATCCGGCTCTCGGACAAGGCCTCACGCCTTCGCCCACGGCACGTCGCGCCCAAGTGCGGTGAGACGTACGAGCCCGAAGTGCCCGTAAAGGTGCGAGAGTGGATAGGTCCCGCCCTTGCGTCGCCTGACCTTGTGTTTGATGCGCAACCACCGGCGCAACCGCACAGCGGTGTAGTTGTCGATCGCCCGATACGCCTTGGTGACGGTGCCTACATTGAAGTAGTTCGCCCATCCGCGCAGCGTGCGGTTCAACTTCGCCACCAACTCTGTGGTGTCTTGCCACGTCCCCGTTCGGTCCGTCAGCGCATGGATTTGCTCAACCATACGCTTGATGCTTTTCTTCGATGGCCGGTACCCCAGGCGCGCCTGGCCGGTTCTCGCTGAGTACATCCGTCCGAACGAGTATCCCAGGAAGTCGAACTCCTCTTCCGGCACCTTGCAGATTCGTGTCTTGTCCTCGTTGACCGTCAGCTTCAGCTTGCCCATGATCTCGTGCAGTCGCGACAAGGCCTCTTCGGCTTTGCCCCGCCGGCATAGGATCACGAGATCGTCGGCATAGGTCACGATGCGAGTGCCGAGGCTTCGCTCGAGACCGAGCATCTTCCATCCCAGCACAAACCGGCGCATGTACAGGTTAGCCAGCAGTGGCGAGATGGGTGAACCTTGCGGGATGCCGCGCCGGTTGTCCCGGGCTTCGGTCGTGCGTGTCTTCCTTCCTTGATCGTCGGTTTCTTCCACAGGGCATTCCAGCCACATCTTGATCAGATGCAGCACGCGCCGATCCACGATCCGGCGCGCCACCGACTTGAGAAGTTCGGCATGCGGAATGCTCCCGAAGTAGTCCGCGAGGTCGGCGTCGACGACTTCCGGGTGACCACGGAACAGCAGCCCTTCCACCTCGACCACCGCCTGTTGAGCATTTCGCCTAGGACGGTACGCGTACTGTTCGGGTGGAAGGTCGGCTTCGAAGATCGGTTCCAGCACCAGCATCGCTGCCGTCATGCAGACCCGATCGCGCAAGGTTGAGATGCCCAATGGCCTGAGTTTGCCATTGGCCTTCGGGATGTACACTCTTCTGATAGGGTCCGGTCGATACGTCTCCTGCCTGAGCGCAAGCGCCAGTTCGCCAAGCCACCGCTGCACCCCATACGCTTCAATGTCCGCGAAGTCCTGACCATCCACCCCCGGTGCGCCCTTGTTGGAGCGGCATTGGGCATAGGCATGGGCCAAGATGTCTTCCCGGCTGATCTTGTCGTAGAGGGCATAAAAGCGGTAGCCGGCTTCTGCCTTCGCTTTCGCGTGCAACGCCGTCTGCAGTTTCTGAACACTCTTCGGAGTTGATAGGTTGCCCAATCCCCAGGTCCCTCACTACGTCTTGCGTTCGTCTTGAACTGAGGTCCCTTCCCTCCCCCGGCGTTACCCGGCTTCAGCGGTATTACGAACCTCTCCGCATCCCCACGGCGCCCGGCCTGTCCCTCGCGGGCGTCCGGTTGATCATCCCTGACCACGTCGTAGGGCCTCCCGTGTTGCGTACGCTTTCCTTGTGTACATGCTGTCGCCACTACCCCGGCGCAGCGGCTGGGCGTACTACTTCGCTCAATCCCCCAGCCGTATCAGCCTTCCCCGAAAGGGTCGTCGGGTCGGCCTGCGCATCGTGCTTTTCGAGGCTTGCTCGGCGTTCACTCGCGTTACGGCCTGCACACTCGCGCTGTCACCAATTCGTGACACGCTAATCGAAGGCTTCAGCCACTTCGTTACCTCCATGACTGCTCCGATTGCTTCCGGCTGGAGCGTTTGCCGGGTGGGACTTGCACCCACTGGAAAGCGCCGCCTTTTCACGGCGCACACCCTGAGCGGACGTTGCTACGGGGCAACACCGGCCGGAAATCTGGGAGTGCGCCGGCTCTTGGAGAGATTCCGAATTGCAATCGCCGCGAATGGCAATGAGAATCTCTTGGGGGTGGTCAGATGAGTAACCGACTTATTTCCATTATTATTTGCGGGAGCGTTTTAATCGTAGCAAAAAGCGCCCCTGTCTTTGCCGCTGATATGGCCGTCAAAGCTCTTCCGTCAGCGCCGCCGCCTGCTAAGTGGGATTGGTCCGGGTTCTATATCGGTGTGGGCGGCAGCTATAACTGGACCCGTTTCGACCAATCGCTGCAGGGCATATCCGGCCTCATCAGTGTATTTGATGCGGGGGTGCTAACCGCCCAAGGGCAAGAGGGTGGCCCCTTTTTCGACTACAATCGAAACAAATCCGGTTTCGCCCCCGATGTTCAGTTCGGCTATATGCATCCGTTTGCCGGGGGCGACTGGCTGGCTGGGCTCAAGTTCAATTATAAATACGCAAACGTCGACTCGAAGCAGAACGTGAGCATTCCGCAAAATGGGACCGGCACCGTGGTAAGCGGACCGAACGCCGGAACCTCTGGACCTATCACTGGGTTCTTGGCGATCAGCCCAGCCGAAATCAATCTCAAGCATCAGTTTTCGCTTATCGGCACCATCGGCCGGGCATTCGGCAATTTTACGCTATACGCCGGTGGTGGTCCGGCCCTGTTCGGCGTGGAATCCAATTTTATCAATGGGATTCCCTTTGCCACCCAGTCGTTGAGAGGAACGTTCCCCACCAGCCTGCCGATCACCGTATTTAATCAGAATTGGGTGTGGGGTGGCGCGGCGCAAATTGGTACTACCTATTCCTTTGCCGGCGGCTGGTTCTTAGATTTTGCCTACACCTATGCGCGTTCCACGAGCTTCACCATCTCCGACACGGTCACTGTGTTCAACCAGAATGGGACGTTGTCGACCTCTGGGTCTGCTGTCTTGAACGCCCAAGAGCGGGTCACCAATCAATCCGTGACGCTAACGCTCAATTATCAATTCCACTGATCTGATAACGGCGACTTCAGCTTCTGGCCCTAAGCGGCGGTTGAGAGATGTCTGCTATTCTGCCGCTGTCGGGAGACAAGCGGACATCTGAGGTCCGACCGAAAATGGCGCGATTGACCCAAACCCGACCAACTGCAGGAGCGGTTAGCTTTGATCGGCGTCAGCTGCTTTTACAAGACGAGGAACCACAAGCGATCAGCGCCGGGGATGGTAGCCGGCCCTGAAACTGAGGCATTTTGTACCCGTTCCAAGAAACTCGCGCGCAGCAGGAGAGCCTCGATACTGGCGCGCCTTCTAGTCCAGAAACTGGACTACCTTGGTGGCTCTAGTGATGCTAAAGTTCTCGCCATGAAAGGCTATGGATCATTTTGCCCCGTAGCCAAAGCTGCGGAGATTCTCACGGAGCGGTGGACACCGCTCGTGATCCGCGAGCTGTTGCTAGGATCCCGCCACTTCAACCAGCTTCGCCGCGGCATCCCTCAGATGTCGCCGACCCTCCTCTCTAAGCGCCTTCAAACGCTAGAAGAAGCTGGGCTAATCTCGCGCCAGTCAGACGGCAATGGGCATTGGGAGTACCACCCGACCCAAGCGGCCAGAGAAGCCCGGCCAATCATCGATGCATTGGGCTATTGGGGTCACAGGTGGGCGCGCAGCCAGCTCACGCCCAACGAACTCCACGCGGGCCGCCTCATGTGGAATATGCGCCGATCGTTCGATCTAAAGCGCATTCCATGCGACTTCGTGCTGTATATCGAGATTGCAGACGCTCGGCCGAAGCGCTGGTGGTTTGTTGTGAAGGAGGAGGATGCCGATCTCTGCTGGGATGATCCCGGCTTCGAGGTCGATATCAGCGTCTACGCGAGTCTTCGGACGCTTGTGCAGATTTTCATAGGCGAGATGCCACTGCTACGGGCGCGTGAGCTCGGCAAAATCGAGATCGACGGACCTCAGCATCTTGTGAACAGCATGCGCACTTGGTTCCCACACAGCAAATACGCCAACGAGACGCCTGCGCTCACAGATCAACTCTGAGCCGGCTGACGACAGTCTCTCCAGTCCACTTTTTATACTAGTTGCCCGCTTCCCTCAGCGGTAGCGTTTGCAAGTGCGCTCATGCGCCATGTACCTCGGCAAAAAGCTAAAGCATCAGCCAAAGGAGGCAAAGATGAGCCGACATTCCCTTCGTTCATACGCCATGCTGTTGATCTTTACTTGTGCTTGCGTTGGCCATGCAGGAGCAGACCCACTTGCCGACGATATTTCCTCGTTGGCTGCCAAGTGGGATGCTGCCATCAACAACGCAGACTTTGATGCCCTGCTTCCATTGTATACCGCGGACGGCAGATTGATGCCGCCTGGTGCGCGGCCCGTCGCCGGCCCTTTGGCAATCCGTGATTTTTTTGCGGGGCGGGGTAGAAGCGTCAGAGATCACAGGGTGGAGCTGGTCGATGTGTTGCCCATCGGGAACTACGCCTATACCACCTCCCATTTCACGGCCACGTTAGTGGTGAATGAGAAGGCGACGCCAATTTCCGGCAGCACCGTGAGACTCCTTGAACACCAACCCGACGGACAGTGGAGGATAAAGTCTCATATCTTCGTTAGAGAATAAACTCGCGGCTGCGCCAGAAAAGCAACCAAGAGCTGAGTTTCCGGGGACGCAGTTCGATAATCCCGGTCAGCCAACGCAGACTGCCGAAGGCCAGTTCAGATGTTGGCTTCTGGCCCATCGCTTCACTGGCTGCGATGCCGTGGCACGTCTGGAGTTTGGGGTAGACCGGAAGTGGTTGGCAGACGATCAAACCGACGCGATTGACCCTGGCTGTGTGAAAACGAAGAGCGGCTGTTATGATTCCCTGTGATTCTTTTGGGGGAATCGATGAGGCGCTTCGTTGAAGAGGCGGATCGTGGGCAGCGGACGCTGTTGCCCGAATGCCTCGATGACTTCATTGACGAGAGTAACCCAGTTCGCGTGATCGACGTATTTGTCGATGCGCTCAGTTTGGCTGAGATGGGCTTTGCGGGTGCGGAGCCGGCGGCGACCGGTCGGCCGTCGTACCATCCCTCGGTTCTCCTTAAGCTTTACATTTACGGCTATCTGAACCGAGTGCAGTCGAGCCGGCGGCTGGAACGGGAGGCCGGGCGCAATGTCGAGGTGATGTGGCTGCTGGGTCGGCTCGCTCCCGATCACAAGACGATTGCGGACTTTCGCAAGGACAATGGCCTGGCGCTGCGCAAGGTATGTGCGCAGTTTGTCGAGCTCTGCCGCGGGATGGGCCTTCTCACGACGTCCAGCGTCGCCATTGACGGGAGCAAGTTCAAGGCCGTGAACAACCGGGACAGGAACTTCACGCGCGCGAAGGTGGAGCGGCGGCGGGCCCAGTTGGAGGAGAGCGTCGCGCGCTATCTGAGCCAACTTGATACGGCCGACCGACAGGAGCCGAGCGAGGCGCTTGCGGGGAAGGTGACGAGGCTTACCGAGAAGCTGACGAAGCTGAAGGAGGAGATGGGCAAGCTTGCCGCCTACGAGAAGCAGATGCTCGCTTCACCGGATCAGCAAATCTCACTGACCGACCCGGACAGCCGTTCGATGGCAACCAGTGGCCGTGGATCCGGCGTTGTCGGCTACAATGTCCAGGTCGCCGTCGACACCGACCATCACCTGATCATCGCGCATGAGGTGACGAACAGCGGTTCAGATCGGGCACAACTTGCCAATATGGCTATGCAGGCGAAGGCTGTTCTGAAGACTGAGACGCTCGAGGCCGTCGCCGATCGCGGCTACTTCAGCAGCCCGGAGATCCTGGCCTGCCACGAGGCTGGCATCACGGTAACTCTGCCCAAGCCGATGACTTCGGGTGCCAAGTCAGACGGACGCTTCGGTAAGCAGGACTTCGTCTATTTGCCTGAGGAAGACGCCTATCGTTGTCCGGCCGGGGAGCGATTGCCGTATCGCTATACAAACGAAGAAGCCGCCAAGATGCTGCGGCGCTACTGGACCAACGCCTGTAAGAGCTGTTCGATCAAGGCCCAGTGCACGCCCGGGTCAGAGCGACGGATCACGCGATGGGAGCACGAGGATCTGCTCGACGCCGTGCAGCAGCGGCTCGATGCGAACCCGCTCGCTATGCGCCTTCGTCGCGAGACTGTCGAGCATCCGTTCGGCACGATGAAGGCACGCATGGGAGCGACGCACTTCCTGACCAAGACCCTTCCAAAGGTAGCCGGTGAGATGGCCCTATCGGTTTTGGCCTACAATCTGACCCGAGTAATAAATATCCTTGGGATCAGGCCGCTGATCGACGCGATCCTGACCTGACGTCGGCTCAGTTTTGGCCTCTAGACCGACCGCCTTGTAAGGTCGTTTTTACACGACTAAGACCCGTTGCAGACATTTGTCGTGGAAAGCTCGTACGGATCTCGGGAAGGCCCCCTATCTCGACTTTTTCGACAGAATCGGCCCATCTGAGACATTCGGCCGGGCCGGGCGAAATGCGCTGGTTAACGCGACCAATATCGAATAAGGCGCGGACCGAAACTGTTTGCCTTGCCACCGAACGGCGAATATCGGGCTTTGCTGCATCCCGGCAGAGCCTGGGCGCATATCTTGTCGTGTTGCGACTGCAAGCTTGCGACGTAGTCTCTCAAGAGGCTAATTGTGCTGACTGGACTTGGCTTGATCTGCCTCAGGGGGTGAGGAGTGAACAAAGCACTGGGTCTTCGCTTCGGAGACCTGATTCTTGACGAAACGTGCCTCTTCGCGAGCCGCAACGGGCAGATGATTCAGTTCACCAGAAACGAGCGCGCGCTGCTGCTCGCCCTCACGCGCAATCCGCAGCGCCTGATGCGCCGCGGCCGTCTGCTCGATGAGGTCGCTTCGGAATCCGACATATCCGACCGCAACATCGACTTCCTGGTGAACAGGCTGCGGGCAAAACTGGGCGACAGCGCCAGATCGCCAAAGTACATCGCCACGCAATATGGCGAGGGCTATATTTGGATCGCTGCACCATCTCCAGCGCTGCCGATCGACGCGTTCCTGGTTATTGCGCCGTCCTTCGGGCCGCAGGGGCATCCGTTCAGCAAGCAAGCGTCCTCCCTGGTCGGTCAAATTCGCGACATTGTCGCTGCCGGCCTTGACCAAAAGATCGCGGTTGCCGACGATTGGCGCCCTGCCGCCACCGACACACTTCGCTATTTTCTTCAGATGAGCTTTCTCGGCGGTGACGGGCAGCTTGATTGCGCCGCCACCTTGCGAGAAATGCCGTCAAAGCGGATCTTGAAGGCATTGCGGCTTGATCTGGACATAGCGGATCCCGAATCGTTCACGGCAGAGGCAACTCGAATTGCGAATGAGGTCGTCGGCGACCTGTCGCAGGCTCTGATTGACGCCTCCAGGGGTCTCGGCACACCTGTGGACGAGCCGCTTGAAGCGCGCCTGCACAAGGCTGCAAGCCTGCTGTCGGTCTCAAATCCATCGTGGCTGGCAAGTGGCGAGCAACTGAGCAGGGACCGCGCGCAGGATCCTCTCAATACAGACATCGCTCTGCAATGGTGTCTGCATCTGTTCGCGCGCGTCATCCTGACCAGTCCGTTCGGCGGGATGAGCCTGGAAGAACGCTACCGCATCGAGAGCGAGATCGACGCCACAGTGCTGGAGTGCCTGCCCGCCATCGAGGCGAACCCGCTGCTGATGGTGGCGGCCGCCAAGCTGTTGTACTTCATCAACCGGGGGCATCTCGATCTCGCGGAGGACATTGCCGAGCGAGCCTTCGCCCGCACTGCGGACTTTGCCGCAGCCTTGCCCATCCTGGGGCAATTGCGCTACGCGCGCGGCCGTTTCGACGAAGCGGTCAAATTCTTCGATCGCGGCATCGAGATGGCCGAGCTGGGGCCCGCACTTCATTTGCACATGAGGGTGCTGAAGTGCATCGCCCTGCTTGCTGCCGGCGATCGCGCCGCGCTGGAAGCCGCGGCCGTCGATATCGGCAACATGGGTCCGCTCTGCCCGCCTGAAATCGCCCTGATGATCGGCTGGATGGTCGCAGCGCCCGATCAGACGCCGCCGGCGGCGGATGCCCTCGCCGCGCTTGGTCCTGTGGGCGCCGCAAGCGCGGTCGAATATCTCTACTTCACCTCGGCGCGTCACCTCGTCTCGGAGCAGGCCCGCGCTAATGTCATGCGTGGCCTGATCACGCATGCGAGGAGGCTGCACGGCGAAGAGGCGGTGCCCGCCTTCGTTCTCAGGAGTATCGGTTCGATCGCCCCGGGCTGAACTGTTGCCCGCATGCCGCATCAGCGGTTGAGCTGTTTCAACCAGCCCTGATTAAGAGCAATTTTGGAATCCTCAAATATTGTCCAAACAATTGCCTGCTAGCGACGGCTGACCGGCGCGATCGTGCCGGTCAAACGTGCAAGGGGCGGGTATGGTCGTTCGTTCAGTCCAGTTGCAATGCTGGGCTTCAATTCTTGGTAGATCATCTCCCGCGATACACGGTCTGCTCTCGCGCTGGAGTCTGCTTCAAACGGTCTCCGTGCTTTCGCTTGCCGTGATGCTGAGCTTTTCCACCGCGCCCGCATGGGCGGGTGGACGAGGTGGGGCAGCCGGACCGGGTCCGGGCGGCGGCGCCGGCGGCAACGGGAGTAGCGGCATCGTTCCTGCAACAGACGGCACTGCGGGGACGACGCCGGGATCAGGCGGTTCGGCCGCTAGTGACCCAGCTGCAATTGCAACCGATCAAACCATTACGGCTGTGATCTTCGGCGGCAACGGCGGATCCGGCAGCGACACCAGCGGTGGTGGCGGCGGCGGCGGAGCGGCCGTTGTTGTCCTTGATGGCGTCTCGATCACGACCTCTGCCGCGTCGGCGATCGTCGGCGGCGGCGGCGGCGGTGGTGCTTTCAGTGGTGCTGGTGGTGGCGGCGGTGGCGGCGGCGACGCTGTCGCCTTCCTCGGCTCCGGCGCGCTGGTTCATTCAGGCTTGATCATCGGCGGCCGCGGCGGTAGCGGCGGCGAGAACGACAGCATCACCGGGGGCGGCCACGGCGGTGGCGGCGGCTCGGGCGTTTCCGGCGCAGTGTCCATCACCAATTCCGGCACGATTCGGGGCGGCGTTGGCGGCGGTGGCACCGACGGCGGCGGCGGCGACGGCGGCTCCGGCGTTTCCGGCGCTTTGTCCCTCACCAACTCCGGTACAGTTGAGGGCGGCGGCGGTGGTAGCGGCGGCGGTTTCGGGGCTGGTGGCCGCGGCGGCTCGGGCGTTTCCGGCACCTCGACCGTCACCAACTCCGGCACAATTCGGGGTGGCACCGGCGGCGGTGGCGACTTCGGGTCCGGCAACCAGGGCGGCTCAGGCGTTTCCGGCGCCACGACGCTCACCAACTTCGGCACAATTCAGGGCGGCACCGGCGGCACCGGCACCAATTCCGGTGGCAGTAGCGGCGAAGGCGGCGTAGGCGTTTTCGGCACCTCGTTCATCACTAACGCCGGCACGATCCAAGGCGGTGACGGCGGCGACAACAACGGCGGAGTCAACGGCCGCGGCGGCGCCGGCATCGTCGGCAGCAATCTCACGATCATCAACAGCGGATCCATTAGCGGCGGCATGCCCGGCCAAGGACTAGTGTCGTTCGGCAGGGCCGACGCCATCACCTTCACCGGCGGCAGCGACACGCTGACGCTGCAAGGCACGTCCTGGTCGCTCACCGGAAACCTTGCCATCAACGGTGGCGGCAGCTTGACTTTCGATCAAGCAATCGCCCAGACGCTCGGCAACATCATTACCGGCAACGGCTCGGTCATCCAGAATGGTGCGGGCACACTGACGCTAACGGGCGCGAACACCTACATCGGCGGTACGACGATCAGCACCGGCACGCTGCAGATCGGCAATGGCGGCACGACCGGGTCGATCGTCGGCAATGTCACCGACAATGCGACCCTTGCATTCAACCGCTCCGATGCAGTGACGTTTGGCGGCGCGATCTCCGGTTCGGGCGGCGTCAACCAGATTGGCAGCGGCACGACGACGTTGACGGGCACCAATACCTACACTGGCACGACCATTGTCTCGGCCGGCACGCTGGTCCTGGCGTCGGCAGCATCGATCACATCGAACGTCACCAACGCCGCGACATTTCAAAACTCCGGCACGGTCACCGCGACAGTCAGCAACGCGAACACATTCGACAACGCTGCGACGGGTGTGGTGTCGGGTCGTGTGACCAACACGGTAGGCACGTCGACCAACGCCGGTGCGCTCAACGGCGGCGTGACCGTCAGCGGCGGTACGTTTACGCAAACCGGCGGATCCGTGGGTGGCGGCCTGAGCAATGCCGCGACCGTGAATGCGAATGGCGGCGCGATCAATGGCGCGATCGCCAACGCCGCCGGTACCTTCAGCGTCGGCGGCACAGTGACCAGCGATTCGACCTTCGACAACGCCGGCGGGGCGACGCTCGCCATCGGCGCAGCCGGCAACTACACGCTGCAGGGACTTCTGACCAACAGCGGCGTCATTACCGTGGCAAGCGGGGGGCAATTGGATGCGACGGTCGGCGGCATCACCAATGCGGCAGGCGGCAGCCTCAATGTCGCCGTTGGCGGCACTGTGAAGGACGACCTCAACAATGCCGGCACCGTGACCAACAATGGTGCTTATCTCGCCAACGTCGCGACCAACACCGGCATCATCACCAACAACAGCGTCTGGACCGGCAATGTCGCCTCCAGCGCCGGCACCATCACCAACAATCTCACCTGGAACGGTGCGATCACGACGTCAGGCACGTTCACCAATTCCGCCGGCGCCACGGTGACGGGATTGGTGACCAACAGTGGCACGGGTGCCAACCTCGGCACTTTGAGCGGCGGCCTCACCCTTACAGGCGGCACCTTCAACAATGCCGGCACGATTGCCGGCGCCGTCACCGTCTCGGGCGGCTCATTGTTCGGCACCGGCTCGATCGGCACGCTGAACATTGCCAATGGCGGCACCTTCGCGGCCGGCGACGGAACGGCAGGAACGTCCACGACCATTGCCGGCAGCCTCGCTTTCGCATCGGGCGCGATCTACCTCGTGCAGGTCAACCCGACGACGTCATCGTACTCGACCGTCACCGGCACGGCGATGCTCGGCGGCGCCACCGTGAGCGCCAGTTTCGCGGGCGGATCTTATGTCGAAAAGCAGTACATGATCCTGACCGCCGGCAGCATCAGCGGCACGTTCAACCCGACTGTGGCCAACATCGGCCTGCCGTCGGGTTTCAAGACCACGTTGAGCTATGACGGCACGCATGCCTATCTCGATCTCGCCATCGGCTTCGTGGCGCCGTCGGGCACGGGATTGTCCGGCAACCAGCAGAACGTCGGAAATGCGCTCGTCAACTTCTTCAACAGCAATGGCAGCATTCCGATCGTATTCGGCAGCCTCACACCGGCCGGGCTGACGCAGCTCTCGGGCGAACTCGGCGGCGCCCCGCAGCAGACCACGTTCAACGCCATGAGCCAGTTCATGGGTCTCTTGACCGATCCGCTCACGGGTCGCGGCAACGGCATCAATGGCGCGACGTCAGCGCCGGGATATGCGGAGGAGAGCAGCGCCAGCGCCTATGCCGCGAGGCGGACGCCGAAGGATGCGTTCGCGATGTTCAGCAAGGCGCCGCCGATTCCCTTCGTGCCGCGCTGGAGCGTGTGGGCGGCGGGCTATGGCGGCTCGCAGACCACCGATGGCAATGCGCTGGCCGGATCGAACCGCGCAACCAGCAATATTTTCGGCACCGCCGCCGGCGCCGACTATCAGTTGTCGCCGAACACGCTCGCCGGCTTTGCGCTTGCTGGCGGCGGCACCAATTTCAGTGTCAGCAATCTTGGCAGCGGACGCTCCGATCTGTTCCAGGCCGCCGCTTACATGCGGCACACCAATGGCGCAACCTATGTCACGGGTGCGCTGGCCTATGGCTGGCAGGACATCACCACCAATCGCACCGTGACCGTCGCCGGCCTCGATCAGCTGCGGGCGGAGTTCAAGGCGAATGCCTGGTCCGGCCGGCTCGAAGGCGGCTTTCGCTTCGTCGCGCCGTGGCTCAGTGGCGTCGGCATTACGCCCTATGCGGCGGGACAGTTCACGACGTTCGATCTGCCGGCCTATGCCGAAAGCGTGGTCACGGGCACGGCGAACTTCGCGCTCGCCTACGCTGCGAAGAGCGTCACTGCGCCGCGCAGCGAGCTCGGCCTGCGCACTGACAAGTCCTTCGCGATGACCGACGGCATTCTCACGCTGCGCGGCCGCCTCGCCTGGGCCCATGATTTCAGTCCGGACCGGAGCATCGGGGCGATCTTCCAGTCGCTGCCGGGGGCGAGCTTCGTTGTTAACGGCGCGGCGCAGGCGCGTGACTCCGCGCTCACCGCCGCGTCCGCGGAGATGAAATGGGCCAACGGCTGGTCGGCGGCCGCGACGTTCGAAGGCGAGTTCTCCAACGTGACGCGCAGCTACGCCGGCAAGGCCGCGGTTCGTTACGCCTGGTAACCGAGGCCCTGCGCGGTCAGCTCGCCGCAGCCCGAACTGTTGCCAGCATGCCGCATCACCGGCCCGATCGGTTCACGCGCGCCAGGATTCCCGGATGTCTGGCGCTCCTTAAATATTGCCCAAACAATTGCCTGCTAGCGACGTCGGGACCCAATGTTAAGCGCATACGGAAGGTTGGCCATGACGGCAGCAGCATACTCGCATCTCCCGAGCCGGGAATCGACTCGCGCGCGATGGGTGCTGAGTGCGGGCGCAACCGCGCTCGCGTTGATCGGGTTCTCTCCTGCGGCTCATGCTGCCTGCGACCCTGCGGCCGGCAGCATCTCGGGTTCGAACTTCGGCATTTTCGCCCCCGCTGCGGTCACCGTCACCAATTCGGGCTCCATCTCGGGGGCCACCGGTATTGCTGCCACCATCGCTACCGTGACCAATTCCGGCACCATCTCCGGTGATACTCAAGACGGCATCTCCGCCTTCACGGCCACCGTGATGAATTCGGGCACCATCTCGGGTTCGCTTCGAGGCATCATCGCCGACACCGCCAATGTGACCAATTCGGGCACCATTTCGGGGGACTTCGGTATTGCCGTCGCCACCACCGCTAACGTGACCAATTCAGGCACCATCTCGGGTTCGACCTCCGGAGTCTTCGCCACCACCACCGCCAACGTGATCAATTCCGGCACCATCTCGGCTTCGACCTACGGAGTGTTCGCCACCACCGCCAACGTGACCAATACCGGCACGATCTCGGCTGCGGCGGGCGCCGGTGTCGGCGCCGTCACCGCCAATGTGAGCAATTCCGGCACCATCGCGGGCGATAGCGTTGGCATCGGTGGCATCTTGGCTGCCAACGTGACGAATACAGGCACCATCTCGGGCGGCGTCTACGGCATCCGGTCCGCCACCACCACCGTAACCAACTCAGGCACTATCACCGGCAATGTCGGCATTGATTCGACACTTTTCGGTGGAGGTGCCGCCAACGTCACCAACTCCGGCACCATCATCGGCACCGGGGGGACCGCGCTCCAGTTCTCGGGCAACGACGACACGCTGACGCTGCTGCCGGGCTCGCGCATCGTCGGCGCGATCGACATGGGTGGCGGCGCGGACGTGGTGAACTTCACCGCCGGCCGCGGCGCCTCCTGGCTGGTGACGTTGAACAACTTCACCGGCACGATCAACGGCTCCGGCGACGCGCCATTCGTCATTCGCGGAAACCAGTTCGCCGCGCTCGACCCGACCCCCTTTGCGGTGGCCGACCGCAGCCTGATGGACTTCACCCGCAGCATTTCCGGCATTCTCGGCTCGCTCGGCGGCACCGGCGCAGCACAAAACGGGCCGCTCGCCTCGGCCTTCGCGCCGGACGACTCGTCCGCCCAGCGCATCGACACCTTCGCGGGGATTCCGGCGCTCGCCTATGCGAGCGATGCCATTCTGTTCAAGAACCCGACCGTGGTGACCGCCGACGGCCGCAGCGTTTGGGCGCGCGGCTTCGTCGGCCAGCACACGCAGGATGCGGACGGCGTGCTGCTGGGCTCGACCACGATGTTCTCGGGCGGCGCTGTCGGCTTCGACCTGCTGGTGCAACCCGACCTGCGGCTCGGGGCTTTCGTGGGCGGCGGACAGAGCTATCTCTCGCTCGACCAGAGCGCCGGCAATACCAGGACCGACACCGGGTTCGGCGGTCTCTACGGCCGCTATGCGTTCACGTCCTTCGGCGCCCCCTCAATCCTTAAGGTCGCACTGCACGGCGGTGCCGGCACCAGCACGGTCTCGCGCTCGGTCAACAGCAATCTCGGCACCGAGGTCGCGACCGCCAGCTACAACACTTCGTATGTGAGCCCGGAGGCGAAATACTCGGTCAATGTTCCGCTGTGGTCGCAATACACCCTCACGCCGTCCTTCGAGGTGCGCTACGTGGCGGGCTTTTTCGACGGCTATACGGAGACCGGCGCGACTGCACCGCTGACGGTCGCGAGCCGCACGATCCAGAACGTCGAGGAGCGTGGCGAGTTGAAGCTCACGCGCGCGACGCCGGTCGGACCGGATCTCCTGCTCACCAACGTCTATGTGGGCGCGCTCGGCATCCAACGGCTTGGCGACACGACGGTCAACACGGTGCTGCTCGGCGCGAACCTGCCCTTCGTCACACCGGGGAAGAACAAAGTGGCGGGCGTCCTGGGCGGCGGCGGACTCGAATGGCAGACGCGCAAAGGCGTCTCGTTCTTCGGCGCCGCCGAGGCGATTGGCATGTCGGATTCGAGCAGCGTCGTCAGCGCGCGCGGCGGCCTGCGGGTGGCGTTCTGAGCGGCGCGATGCCGGTGCCGCGCTCGACACGGCGTCAGCCGAAAAGAAATGGTCGAACGGCTGGTCCGCGGCAGTGACGTTCGAAGGCGAGTTCTCCAACGCCACCCGCAGCCACGCCGGTAAGGGCATAGCGCGTTATCGGTGGTGAGCTGGAAATAATCTCGCAAAGTGATGTCTGCTGTTGGCCTGTGGCTGACCTCCCCATTTGGGCCCCGTACGGTCCGCTTCCAAGGGTTGAGCGGAAAGCCATCGTGGAGCCACCGAGGGCAGCCTTTGACCCGACACGGACTTGGAGCTTTTCCTGTCTCCCGGCGAAAAAGTTGGACGTCATCGGTCCTGCTTGCAGATCACTTTTGCATTTGTTCAGTTTGCTCCCTGACTATCGAGAGGCAGCGGGGTGTCACTGATGCACGAACGTAATGCTTTGCAGTTTGCACAAAGCTCCGATCGAGCCGCGAAAGAGTGCTCAAGAAGGTCATAAAGGCGAACGGGAAATAGCAGCGGCAAACGATGAACAAAAAAACCCCGCCGAAGCGGGGTTGTTGATGCAGTGCAGCTGGTAAATGTTAGGCCTTAGCCATGCACTCTTTGACATACGCCTTCTTCTTCGACAGATGAAGCCCCTGCGCAGAAGCCTCCTTCTTGCAAGCCTTCTGCTTCGTAAGCCACTCGGGGTTCTGTGTCGCACTCCCTGCAAGTGCAGGTGTGGCGACGGCTGCTGCCAGCACGGCGGCTGTGATAACGCCAAAGTATTTCATGAAATCTCCAAAAATGTGATTCATCAAGGAGCATGTTAGGTTCCCTCCTCACGAAGGCAATGTCGAGGGCGCTCAAAATAGCATCAAAGCGGCTCGATTTCTGAGTAAGGAAGGGGCAGTGTGGCGAAGAACCATGCAACGGCTCGCTGCCTTGCCGTCCTGATTGCGGCAAGCTCCACAGCCGAAGGCTGGCGAGCTGACGTCCACCGTCAACAGGCACGACGTTGTCGTCCTAGCTTCCGCTTGTGGCCCTTCGCGACCGTTTGCCCGGCGCGGGGACATGTCGGAAGTGTGGGGCAGACCGGAAGTGATTGGCCGAGGCTCAAATCGCCACTGTTGATCTAACCGGAACCGCCAGCAACCAACTCTGCGCGTGCATTTTAGGAGTTCGCCCAGAAACTAGGGTAGTATGGGTGTGGAGCGACAAATTCAGAAGGCCGCGAGAAAGGAGGCGTCTGATGTCGACCGAAGAAAACAAGCGCATCGTACGCCGGTTCTACGAAGAGATTGACAATGGCAATCTCGACGCCATGGATGAACTGGTTGCTGAGGACTATCAGGATCATAATCCCCCACCTTTTCCCGGATTACGGGTGGGACGCGACGGCCTCAAGCAGGTCTTCGAGATCTTCTGGAAAGCGACGCCAGGCTATCACAAAATCGAGGATCAAATTGCCGAAGGAGATAAAGTCGTCACACGCCTCACTTCCTACGGCAAGCATGAAGGCGACCTGCCCGGAGCTCCGCGCACCGGCAACGACTTAATGATGACCTCCATAACCATTCATCGCATCGCAAACGGCAAGCTCGCCGAGAAATGGGCGGAAAAGGACGTCATCGGATTCCTGAAGCAGATCGGTGTGATGCCTCGTTGATCTTCAACTGAACGCGGCGGAATGTCTGCGTGTGAGGCCCTTCGCGACCGTTTGCCCGGCGTTTGCCCGGCGCAGGACATGTCGGAAGTGTGGGGCAGACCGGAAGTCATTGGCCGAGGCTCAAATCGCTGCTGTTGATCCAACTCGGACCTCAGGACGGCGGCCTGAATCGCCAGCAAAGCCAATTGCTCCAGCGCGGATTCGTCATTAATTTACCTGTCTTCGTCTGGGCAGATAGGCCGGAGGCGAGCATGGCACGATTGGGACTGGCCGCTCAGGCGGTAAGTGCACTCACCATGACTTTCGTATGTACGGCGGGCGCGCACGCGCAGATCACCGGCAAGCCGCCGTTCTGGGCCTACACTTACAACCCGCCCGACTTCAAGCCGCCCCCAGACGACGGCCAACCTCGCCACGTTCCCGATAGCACGGCGAGCTATACAGTCCCACAAACGCGTGATCGCTTCCTGGCGCCGGATTGGCACCCAGGTGATCATCCAGCGATGCCGGCGGTAGTGGCGAGCGGCCGCCAGCCTGACGTCTACGCCTGCGGCTTCTGCCATCGTGCCTCTGGCACGGGGGGGCCGGAGAACGCTGACATCGCCGGCCTGCCGGTCGCATGTTTTATTCAGCAGATACAGGACTATAGGAGCGGCAAACGCTCGACAGCACTGCCCGACCGCATTCCCCAAGCATGGATGATCTCGCTCGCGAAGGCAGCGAACGACGACGAGATCAAGGCGGCGGCTGAATATTTCGCCGCCATCAAGCCAAAGAAGTTGGTCGATGTGGTGGAGACTGAGACCGTGCCGAAACCGACGGTCGCCGGCTGGTTTTTCGTCACTAAAGGCGATGAACGCGAGCCGATCGGAATGCGCATCATCGAGACGCCGACGGACGTCGGGCGCTTCGTCAACCGCGACGCGCGCGTCCGCTTTACCGCCTACGTGCCGCCCGGTAGCGTCGCCGCCGGCCGCGGGCTGGCCGCGAAGCCGGAGATCGCCTGCGCCGCCTGCCACGGCGAGAGGCTGACCGGCATCGACGTCGTGCCGGGCATCGCCGGGCGTTCGCCCACCTACATCTTCCGCCAGCTCTACGAATACCAGCACGGCTTCCGCGCTGGGCCGGAGAGCCAGCCGATGATCGAAGTGGGTCAAAGCGCTCAACGAGGCAGACTTTTTGGCGCTTGCCGCCTATCTCGGCACGCTGGAGCGGTGAAGCGGCCGACGGTCACCCGTTGAACTTGTCATATGGGCGGGTGCGCAATAGCCAATCAGGGCCGCGCCGGGATACTGGCGTTCGCTCTGCCTTCAAAGGCGAGGATTCGTGGTCTGTTGCTGGCCCATCGCTGCCCCATGCCACGGCCCAAGATATGTCGGCTGTCAGGGATAGACCGAACCTAACTTAAACCGGGCTAAACCGTCGCGATTGACCCAAAGCGGCATCCTCGCAGCCAGTCAACAGCTGATTTGGACGAATCCGACCCTTTTGCTCCGACACCGCAGACAGATAAAATGCGGGCTCTGGACCCAGGGGCGGGAAATGGCGCGCGCGTCAAAGACCGGCAACAAAGCAGGCAGGGCGAAAGCCGGCAGGAAGAGAAGTTCGCAATACGGACGCAAATCGACCCAGACCAAGCGCGGGACAGCGTCTCGTCACAAGGCACTCTCTGTTGCCGTTCTACGGCGTAAGCTTGAACGTCAGAGTATAGAGCTCGATCAAGCTCACGAGCAGCAGACGGCGACGGCCGACGTGCTCAGGCTCATCAGCCGCTCGACATTTGATTTGCAGAGGGTGCTCGATACTCTGACGGAGTCGGCGTGTCGCCTGTGCGATGCATATGACGCCGTCCTGTTGCTGCGCGAGGACGATTTTCTCCGTATCGCAGCTCATCACGGCGACATCCCCGTCGTCGACAAATGGCCGATTTCCCGCGACTGGGTTAGTGGGCGTTGTGTAGTGGACCGCAAACCCATTCATGTTCACGATTTGTGGGCCGAAGAAGTCGAGTTTCCGAGAGCTCGAGCCTTCTCGCTGAATACCGGGCACCGCTCGCTCTTTGCCGTTCCGCTGATGCGCGAGCAGGAAGCTATCGGCGCGATCAACATTCGTCGCACTGAAGTGCGTCCCTTCACGGACAAGCAGATCGACTTGTTGCAAACTTTTGCCGACCAGGCTGTGATTGCCATCGAGAACGTGCGTCTGTTCAACGAGACGCAGGAAGCGCTGGAGCGGCAGACCGCGACGGCCGACGTCCTCAAGGTGATCAGCCGCTCATCCGTCGACCTGGAGACGGTACTCGAAACTCTGGTTGAGACGGTGGCGCGCCTCTGCCGGGCTGACCAGGTGTACATGTTCCATCTTCGGCATGACCTCTGGCACTTGATCGCCGATTACGGGCTATCGATCGAGGCAAGAGAATTCTTCAAGACGAACCCATTCACGCCCGGCCGGGGCTCGACGTCTGGCCGAGCAGCGATGGAGCTTCGCGCCGTTTCCATCGCTGACGTCTTGCAGGATCCGGAATACACTCTCAGCAAAGGGCAGGCGATCGCCGGCTATCGGTCGACGCTTGGCGTTCCGTTGCTTCGCGAGAATACGCTGATAGGCGTTTTCAGCATTGTGCGTACGCGCGTTGAACCCTTCGCGAGCAAGGACGTCGAACTCGCCACCAGCTTCGCCGACCAGGCGGTGATCGCGATCGAGAACGCGCGGCTATTCGATGAGTTGCGCGAGCGCCAGGCGGAGCTGCGCGTTACCTTCGACAATATGGGGGACGCGGTCGCGATGTTCGGCGCCGACAAGCGGCTTGCCGCGTGGAATCGCAATCTGCAGGACATGCTCGATCTGCCAGACGACCTGCTCGTCAGCCGTCCGAACTTCGCAGAGTTGTTCCGCTACTTGGCCGCCAGAGGCGAGTTTGGTTCGGGCGATCTCGAGGCGGAACTCGCGAGGAGCGTTGACGATATCGGCCGCGAAATGCGTTACGAACGGGTCCGTCCCGATGGCTGCATTGTCGAGGTCCGCCGCAACCCGGTACCAGATGGCGGCTTTGTGCTGATCTATGCCGATATCACCGAGCGTAAGCGTTCCGAGGACGCTGTTCGCATGGCTCGCGAAGCCGCCGAGAAGGCGTTGCTTGATTTGCAGGCGGCCCAGGACCGTCTGGTCCAGACCGAGAAGCTGGCTTCGCTCGGTCAGCTCACCGCAGGCATCGCGCATGAAATCAAGAACCCGCTCAACTTCGTCAACAACTTCTCGACGCTTTCGGTCGAACTCACCGACGAACTCAACGACGTCTTGAGGCAGGCCGAGCTCGTCGAGACGATCCGCAAGGAGACAGACGAGCTGACCGGCATGCTAAAGGACAATCTTTCCAAGATCGTGCAGCACGGCAAGCGTGCGGACTCCATCGTCAAGAACATGCTGCTGCATTCGCGCGAAGGCTCCCGCGAGCAACGCGTAGCCGATGTCAATGCGCTGGTCGAAGAAAGTCTCAACCTTGCCTATCACGGCGCCCGGGCCGAAAAGTCAGGCTTCGAGATCTTCTTGCAACGAGAGCTCGATGCCAATGCCGGCACAATCGAGGTGTTTCCTCAGGAAGTCAGTCGCGCGTTGCTCAACCTGATTTCGAACGGCTTCTATGCCGCGACCAAACGCAGGATCGAGAATGGAGGGACGGGCGCCGAGCCGACTGTGCTGGCCAGCACCAAAGATCTAGGCAGCAGCGTGGAAATCCGCATTCGCGACAACGGGACCGGCATCCCGCCGGAAGTCAGAGAGAAGATATTCGACCCCTTCTTCACCACGAAACCGACCGGGGAAGGGACGGGCCTGGGCCTCTCGATGACCCATGACATCATTGTCAAGCAACATGGCGGCAGGATCGACGTCGAAACCAAGCTCGGCGAATTCACGGAATTCATCATTACCCTGCCACGCAACAATCGTAAGGCCAGTGGCTAGAACCCGGAATGACCGTTTTTGGCCCATGGCAGCCGCATCCCACTGCAGAGGCTCTGTCGGCTCTCAGGGGTAGACCGGACCAGCCTTAACCCGAGCCAAACCGTCGCGATTGACCCATCGGCGAAATTACTCCTCTGGCACCCCGGCCAGACGCATGCCCTGAATGACGCGCCTGCCTTGCTCGCGAAACGTCGGATCATCGCTAAATGGAATACTCCTCAAGCGACGAATGGTGAGAGTTGGATTAAGCGCAAGCGCCTTGTTCGTGGAAGCCCGCGCCTCATCCAGTTTTCCGAGATGGGCAAGCGCAGCGGCGAGGTCCAAATGCGCTATGGGATTGTTCGGGTTACTATTCAGACCTCGACGAAACCATACAACTGCTTCGGCGTCGGCTCCTAGCAGCAATTTGCTGAACCCGACCCACGTCATCCATCGATATGTACCTTCATCACGGGAGACAAGCGCATTGCCTTGTGTACATGTGCCTCTGTTTCTTTGGCGAGTCCGATAAAGGCTTTGGCGCAACCAATGAAAGCATGGGCCTCCGCCAAATTCGGGTTTAATTCCAACGCGTGCTCGCATTCCGCGATGCCTTCCATCGCGCGTTTGGTACACAATAAGACAGAACCCAAAAATGCGTGAGCAAGGGCATGCTGCGGCGCCAAGTATATCGCCTTGTTCAAGTCCGCCTCGGCCGCGGCAAAAAGCGCGTCCGTCGGCGAGAAAAAAGCCAGCTCTTGTTACGTCGACAGCTCCGATGCCCACCAGCGTCTCAACGTTGTCTGGATCAAGCTCTAGCAGGCTGTTGAAGAAGTCTCTGGCGGGACGGAATTGGACGTGATTCTCTCGATGATTGAATCGGGAGGCCGGGATGCGAGGATCGGACGAGCGGTCTGGATCGCTGTTCAGTTATGTGGATCTTGAAGCGCGGGTTCGTCCGGACCATCCCTTACGGACGATCCGGGAGATTGTGAACGCTGCGCTGGGCGATCTATCGAAGGCGTTTGCGGGGCTTTACACGGACTTTGGCCGGCCCTCGATTGCACCGGAGAGGCTGCTTCGGGCGATGCTGCTGCAGGCCTTCTACGGCATTCGCTCGGAACGACAATTGATGGAGCGGCTGGAATTTGACCTGCTATTCCGCTGGTTTGTCGGTCTGGGCGTGGACGATCCGGTGTGGGACCACTCGACCTTCTCCAAGAATCGCGACCGGCTGTTAGAGGGTGAGATCGCCGTCAAGTTCCTTTCGGCGGTGCTGGCTCAGCCGAAGGTGAAGCGGCTGTTGTCGAGCGATCACTTCTCGGTCGACGGCACGCTGATTGAGGCGTGGGCTTCGATCAAGAGCTTCCGCAGAAAGGACGGAGACGACAACGACAGCGAGGGTCCGGGACGCAACGCTGAGCGTAGCTTCCACAAGGAGAAGCGTTCAAACGAGACGCACCAAAGTACGACCGACCCGGAGGCTCGGCTCTACAAGAAGGGGGATGGGCGGCCGGCCAAGCTCTGTTACATGGGGCATGCTCTGATGGAGAACCGCCATGGTCTGGCGGTCGGCGGTGCCGTCAGCCAGGCCACCGGCACGGCCGAACGAGAGACTGCGCTGGCGTTGATCGATCGGCGTGATCGCACAGGCCGGCGGATCACGCTCGGCGCGGACAAGGCCTATGACGTCACGCAGTTCGTCCACGACTTGAGAGAACGATCGGTGACGCCGCACATCGCGATCGACGGACACCTCAGCAAGACCGGTACCCCGCGCAGGACGGCGGTCGACGCCCGCACCACCCGCCACGCCGGATACGAGATTAGCCAACGCTGCCGCAAACGGATTGAGGAGGTGTTCGGGTGGATCAAGAGTTCCGCCGGTCTGGCCAAGGTGAAGCTACGGGGGCGCGAGCGCGTGGACGCCGCCTTTACGTTGGCGCTCGCGGCCTACAATCTGATCCGTCTGCCCAAGCTGCTGGTGGTGCAGCCATGAGCGTGCGGGGCAAATGGCGTGTGGTGGAAACGCCCGATCACGACATGGCCGGGGCGGGTTCTTACATCCTGTTCGCAGCCGAAGGCGGCGAGTTCGCCCTGGATTGCCTCACGGGGGCAATATATGGCCGCTGCGAAGGCGATGCCGTGGAGTTCACGTGGGACGGCAGCGACGAGATGGAGCCCGCAAGAGGCCGTGGTTGGGCAGAAGAGCTCGCCGATGGCTCGCTTGAAGGTGAGATATGCCTCGAAGGCGGCGACGACATTCCCTTCATCGCCCGCCGATTGGCTACTTCTTCAACAGCCTGCTAAAGCACGTTCGAAAAAGCTTCGTGCCTGCGCCATGTGGGCAGGGGTCACACCTTTGTTCCAGCGAGCCATACACTGGAAGTACAAGTCTAGGGCGCTCGGGTGCAATGAGTGTTCCGATCGCCTCGCCTCAGCGGCGATAAGCTGAGCATTCAACGCGTTGGCCAATCTCGATACAATTTCATCTTGCATCTCGAAGAGATCACAGATCGGCTTATCAAAACGGTCGGCCCAAAGGTGAGCGCCTGATTCGGCATCGACAAACTGCACGTTCACCCGGAGCTGGTTCGCGCTCCGCTGCACCGAGCCTTCCAGCACATAGAGAACATGCAACTCGCGGCCGATCTGCTTTAAGTCGATTGACTTTCCCTTATAGGAAAATGCGGTGTGGCGACCGATAACGAACAAGCCCCTGATGCGGGACAAGTCGGTAGTAAGGCTCTCCGTCACGCCATCGACGAAATAGTCCTGCTCGGGATCGCCGCCGATGTTTGCGAACGGCAGCACCACCATAGACAAGCGTGACGCTCGGGTGGGATAGGTGTCGTGCCGCCGCCCTTTGCTGTCGAGGCAAACTTATCTCGAGCTACGGCATAGGCACGAACCGGACGAGCGATGTTTTTGAGGTGCTGGTCGCCCAGGTCGGCGAAGTCAACCTCGATCTTGCCCGCTACTTGATCGTAGGCAGAAGACGAGATGCAGATGCCGCCAGGGTCTGCGATGCCCTCAAGCCTCGCCGCAATGTTAACTCCATCTCCAAATATGTCATGGGGCTCAACGATTACGTCGCCAACATTGATGCCGACCCGGAAAGCAATTCGCCGGTCCTCGACGCGCATGAGAACGTCGGTTTCTGAAGGCGTCAGCCGCGCAGCACAGCGGGCAGTGACAAGGCCGTCCGGGACTTCTATCGACCAGTTCACACGGTCGCCATCGCGCTCCAATCGGAGGCGATAGCCATCGTACTTAACTTCGTGAAGCCAGTCGGGGCCTGGCCTGGCACCGCAATGCTCTTGGTGGACAGGCAAAACTCAAAAGAACGCATTTGGAAAAAATAGGGACATTCCCAATAGATTGCTACGATTCCGAATTCCGGAACCCCCAGTTCAGCAGACTGCGCAGCCAAAGTCCGGTCCTAACAGATCAGCGGAATGATGCGGCTTTCCGAACCTCTTCGCCTTCGGGCCACAAGGCAACATTGAACCTTGCAACGAGCACGCACGCAGTCCGTCCAGCCGGCCAGTTCGTGTGGATCGCCGCGACAGCAAATTCGGTCAATACAATCGCAGCCACGGGACAAAAAACCGTCGGCGCGGCTCGTAAATAACCTCTGCAAGCCGTCACACGTCACAATCATCCGGACCAATTCCATGAACCGCACTGCCAAACTCGCAGCGTTGACAATCGGAGCAAGCCTCATGACCCACGTTGCCTCAGCGGCCCCGAACGTCGCGACTGATCCCCGGATCGATCCGCAGATCCGGTCATTCCTGGCCAAGATCAACAAGGACAGCAGCCCCTTCTGGGAGCTGCCGCAACCCAAACCGCAGGAAGTCTTCACCGGACTCCAGTCGCAGACACCCGTCGAGATATCGGGCGTCACGACAACCGAGAAGACTGTCACTCAAGATGGTCGAGTGGTCAAATTGTACATTATGAAGCCTGAGCACCTGAGCGGAAAACCAGGTGTACTGCTTTTCATACATGGCGGCGTCTGGATCGTCGGCAATTTCGTAAATCACCAGCGCCTGCTGCGCGATCTTGTCGTCGGCTCTGGGCAGATTGGCGTGTTCGTCGAGTACACGCCCTTGCCGGCGGCCAAATTCCCGACCCAGTTGGACGAGTGCTACGCCGCACTGAAGTGGGTTTCCGAGCACGCCAGCGAGTTTGGCTCCGATGGTAGTCGTATTGCTGTGGCCGGCAACTCGGTCGGTGGCAACATGACCGCCGCCCTTGCTCTCATGACCAAGGACCGCCAGGGGCCGAGGATCACCTACCAGGTGCTGCTCATTCCGGCGACCGACGCCAGTGTCGATACTGCGTCATACCACGAGTACGGGGCTGGCCGTTTCCTGTCGCGTTCTTTCATGAAGTATGGATGGGATCTTTACGCTCCCGACGCAAAGACCCGCGATAACCCCTATGTCTCACCGCTCCGCGCCAGCACTCACGAGCTCGAGGGATTGCCGCCCGCGCTCGTCATCACGGCCGAGAACGATCCGCTGCGCGATGAGGGCGAAGCCTATGCGCGCAAGCTGAAAGATGCGGGTGTCAGCGTTGATGCCGTTCGCTACAACGGAACGATCCACGACTTCGTGCTGCTGAACGCCCTGCGAAATCTTCCCTCCACCGAGGCGGCGATCGATCAGGTGAGCCGGGGCGTGCGCCGACATCTCGAACTTGCGACGAACTAACCGTCTATGGCGCGGCGGCGATTGCCGCTGCGCCAACTTTCATCGCGCCTTTCAGTGATCGACTCGTAGCAGGAGCCACGGCCGCTCGGGTCACCCCTGGTCCGACAGCGACATGGATATGCACGACGGACAAAAACCAAGATCAACGAGCTATTGCTCTCGTTCGTCGCTCGGTAACCTATCGATCCGCAGGCCATGCTTTCTGAGCTGAGAGAGGACAACCTGAGACTCGAGTCGGCAATGCGCCGCGCCCACAAAATATGCGATGACAGCCATGACATTGCGACGACGAGCCTGCTTGAGACTTGGATCGACGAAGCTGAAGGACGCAGTTGGTTCCTCTACTAGACGGTACGCGGATCATCAGACGCCAACGAGCGTATGTAATGGACGGAGCAGAGGGATAAGAGTGTTAGCTGTCGTAGCACCCAGATCGTGCTGGGTGCTACGCGCGAAAGTGCCTGGGTTCGACTGATGGCGATACGGGAAGCCGTTGTAGAGCAGTTGCTCCGATGGAATGCCAATGCGGATTCGCCGACGTTCAGAACCGGATTTGTTTGCTTTTTTACAACCGATCGGAGCGAATCGTTCAAACCTGAAAGCAAGTGCTGGCCTGACTGTTGTATATAGTCTAAGTTCACACTCTCATGATGGCTTAAGTTTAGGTTTGAGCTGACTTGTCGTATACCCTGTCTTCCGAAGGCTTCAGAAAATACCCAGCCTCCCGACTGCTCAGGTCGTCTGACCATCTGGGATGGTCGACGCTTTTCGCAGAGCTTCGATCTCACTCTAGCTGCGAAGGACCTGGGGCTGAAGGAGAGGACTTGGAGGTTGCGGTCATGGTCAACGGTTCAGATCAAGGAGCTGTGACCTGCAAGGTCGGAGCAGAGCGGCGAAAAGTCCGCCCCTCTAACGGGACGATCTGGCTCAATCCTATGGCCGCCAGAGCGGACGCGATCCGGATCGCGTCGCCGGAATTGGAAGTCGCTCACTTGTACCTTCCAAAACTCGCATTCAGCCGCCTGGAGGCCGAGTTCAACCTGCCTCAATTCCCCGGACGATCAATCCGCTACATGTCCGGCGTCCAAGATAGCGTCATCAACGAGATTGCTCTGTCTGTTCTGCGCGAAATGTCAGATCCAACGCCATCTGGGCGTATGCTGGTCGAAACCGCATCCCTCTTTTTGGCTGCAAGGCTCCTTCACGAGCACTCGGAAAGCCCGCTGCATCGCTTGCAACGCGAGCCAGGATTAGGGCTTGATAACGTAAGACTGCGACGAGTCCTTGCCTACATTGAAGACCACCTCACTGAGGAGATTACGGTAAGCGATCTTGCGAGCATCGCTTGTCTCAGCGTGTTCCATTTTACGCGCGCATTTGCGGCCAGTACCGGGGCGCCGCCCCATTGCTATGTTAAAGGACGCCGGCTGGAGCGCGCCAAAAAGCTCCTCACGGCGGGGAAGCTGTCTCTCAGTGAGATCGCCTTCGATTGTCAGTTCTCATCACAATCTAGTTTTACGCGCGCATTTCGACGGGCTACTGGCGTGACGCCGGCTACCTACAAGCGGACCATACGTTAGGATAAAGCAACTATTTGACGTCTACGCGGCCGATGGTTGGTGGACTCACGGCAATCCACGATCAATCCTGCTGTGAACAACGCGATTCAATCATTCAATCCAAGGCACAAAGCATTCGGCGACGGAGGCGGGCACGTCTTATGTACGCGGAACGCGCCGATTGCGAGCATTACGAATGTCGCACTTGGGTCAAAAGCAGCGGTCCGAAGCTCTCAGGGGCTGGTCCGGTTCACCTGTAACAGCGGACATATCCACACCCACGATTGCGAGTAGCTCTGCCCCGGTACCATCCCCGATTGATAATTTGCGTATCGGCCGCAGCCGCGCTTTCATATGCGCATGGGTACCAAGTCACGAGAGAGCATCTATGGCGCCTCGGTCCGCGCATCGACAGAGCGGGCGATGGAGGCGCGCAAGGTCGCCGACCGGCTTGCCTGCGAAGCCTGGAATAAACGCATGCTCGCCTTCCAAGGGCCGGCCCAGCCATCGCCCGCGCTCGGGGATGCCCTTAACGCTGGGTATCTATATCTCGAAGTGAAGTGCCTCGGCTGCGAGACCCATCAGACTGTCGCACTCGATATTGTGCGGCGGCCGAAGACAACGCCGATCCACGAGCTAGAGCGGTACATGCGCTGTAAGGACTGTTCGGAGGTGCGCGGCTATCCGTACAAGCGTAGCCATCTGGTTGCGCTGCGGGCGACAAAGATTTCGGCGAACGATCCGCCGTCGCATTGGTGGCCGGGTGAGCGATAGCTGTCTGCTCAGGAGCAAAAACGTATATGGAACGTTGGGACAAACTAAATTTTGCATTCGAGTATCTTCTTCATTTCATAAGTCTGAAGTCCGCCGAGGAACGCTATGAAATCAACTCAGTGGAATTGGCTCTTGTCAGCAATTTCAAGGGCGGCAACAATTCCGTTGTCGAGCCCCTGCAAAGCCTTGGCGATAAATTGCCGCGTTATAGCAGGCAGCTCTCACGGCTGGCTAAGTTGATCGCCGGCCGTGATCTCCGGCAAATCCAAACCATCGATAGCCTTGGGGCTGAGGCAGGTGAATTTCCAGCATTGAGCGGGCACACGAATTCCAAGATTGCTGGCTTTGGTCCATCGTACGCATCCGCGCTTCTTGCTGCCTATTTTCCTCAAACGTTACCAATAGTAGATCGTCAGGTTCTGAGGGGCGCGGATATTGATCATGATGTCGATGAAAACGGTCAGGTAGTCAGCATCGCAAACTATTATCCCATGCTGCTGAGACGGTTTCGAGATGAACTTGAGGTCAGGCCGCACGCCGGTCGTTGACCTCGCTGTAATCGCGTTCACTTCTGCTTTTGGTCCTAGGCTGCCTTCGCTGTAACTGCCCGTTGGGTCTGCTCTTCGGGGCAGAGCGGACGCACGTCAGGGCTAGCCGCCACAGACGGCCGTCGCTCCCGGTCACACCGCGCGTGTCCGTGCGCGAGCTGGATCGGGAATGGTTTATTCGAGGTAGCAAAATCAACAGGGTACGTCGGGCCGGGAGCCGGTCTTAATAATGTGTAATCTCTACAGCATCACTACCAAACAAGCCGCCATCCTTGCGCTCTTCCGCGTGGTCAATCGCTACGTTGGCAACTTGCAGCCCATGCCCGGCGTCTTTCCCGATTATCCGGCTCCCGTGATCCGCAACACGGAAGCCGATGCGAGATGACACTGATGCATTGGGGCATGCCGCCGCCTACCGGCGGCCCTCCGGTCACAAACATCCGCAATATGTCGTCGCCGCATTGGCGCGGTTGGGGCTGAAGCCCAAGAAACCGTTGCCTCGCGCCCTGCAACAGCTTTGCCGAATGCGCCTGAGCCCAATCCGGAGACGAAGAAATGATGTCGTCTGGTTCGAGCTTAATGACGATCGTCCTTGCGGCCGCCGCTGTCCTCTTTGTTCTCGGCGCGCGCAACTCAAGACATCATCAGGCAATGCCCGCTGCAATGTCTTCGCCTCATCCCACCGCGCGCATCCAGACGTGGCGGCTCGTTAAGGAATTGGTTACGAGTCGCTGTCACCATTTGCATATAGGTCGTCGCCATATGCGGCGACGCATTCTGAGAACGGTTTAATATTTCGACACGCCCGGTTGGCGGTCTCTTCTGGAGAGGCCCAATGTTAAGGGCTTCGCGGTGGCAGTTGTGGCGCTGATTGGCACCGCGCAAACGGTCGATATCTAGCCAAAGGTCGGTATACAGACGCGGCCATGGATATGCTGCGGCAAATCAGGCACGCATTGGGTTTTAGTAATTTGTTTAACGCGGAGCCGCGTGATGGACATCTCATGGGCTGATCTCGATAGCGATGAACAACGCACCATTGCGATATTGGGAGCCGGACTTTCAATTGAACTGTGCGACCCTCTTGCCCTCCTGACGCTAAGGCGGCTCGGTCTGGTCATAGGGTCGCATTTGACGGCCGCTGGACACAATTTGCGAAGAGATGCCATTGTGAAGAGTGTCGCGGGCTAAGTGTTGCAGGTGGGTGATTAGGACTGAGGTCTGAATGCCAAGCGCAATCGAGCTTATTGTGGACGCTTACGTTAGCCTCAATAACAGGATAGCTCTCGACGATTTGCGCATACAGCGCCGGAAGCTGGCCGTGGACCTGAAGGCACGCACCGACGTTGACTGCCGGACAACCATTCAGCAGATCGAGGAAGATATCATCGTGATCGAGGCTGGGCTAGCGCAGCTGGATGGAGCGGCGAAGACCAACCACCCAAAGAGCCTTTAGCCTCGATCTAGATCATCCGCTCCTTGGTAATCCGCAAGCTGCGAAGGTAATAGCCCTGTCTTTGAACGGCTGATTTGATCTCGTCGCTGACTTTGAGAACTCGTTTTCTGCTCTTGCGCCACTTGTTCTGAGAGCCGAACGCGTTTATCGCCATTCGCTCTAATGGGCGCACCGGCCGCCTTTGGCCGAGTCGATCGAGATAGGCGGACATAACCTGGTCGACGAGGAAGTGGCGGACACGCAACAAATCCGTTCGGGCCATGATTTGAACAGCGTCTCCGCTCCGAACGGCCGAAACCAGATCCAACGCGGAAACGAAAGCCGACCCGGCATACACCACAAGGCAGAGCAGGAGGACCGCAACGATGCCGACGAGCCACTTCATGTAGCGGCAATTGAGGCGAACGGGCTTTGTTCCCGAAGCTACCGAGCCGGTGGCGCCCCCCATCCATGGATAGACGCGCGATTGGCGACTGAAGTCGATGTCCTTCTCCTGCGAGGGCCCGGGCCGCCAAACCAAAGCGCTGGTTACGCGATCCAGGGTGAGCGACCACGAAAACGCGATCCTGAAAAGGCAGACATGCTTAACTAAGGGCGGGATGGCCCAAGCTTCTGCGAAGCAACTCTATCCGCTCAAGGCCGCACGGCCCTGCGCGGTAATTCGATATTCGGTATTCCCAGATGCTTCAGGGATTGCCTCTACTAGGCCAGACTCTACCAGGCGAGCAACGAGTTCGTGATCGAACAGCTGTGTGCTGATCCACGGTTCGGAAGACAGTTGTTCTAAGAACGCGCGCTCGATCTCGGTCAGGTCCACGGCCTCTCCGAGGACAACTCGACGCGCGTCAGTGCCGTTCCGCGTCAGGAAGGTGCAAAACCATCAGGTGGGACAGAAAGCACTTACAAGCCCGGTCACTATGGGGACGAGCCCGACGACGATCCATAGGACAGGCGAGCCAGACGACAGGCCGGCAGCAATAATCCAGACGCCAAGGAGGACGATGACGGTCGAAATTGCATAAGCGACTGCTCTGTGCATGGCGAACCGCGGGTTTGGAGGCCATTCGACGCCGGGCCAGGCAAAACGTTCCTGCGCACGCGCCCTCGAGGGACAACAGCGGCGCCCGCCGGTTCGCACTGGCGGCCCCTCGCGAGCGTGGGATTAACTTAGGATATAATTTCCTCCATTAAATATTTATGTCCATCATTTAAGACTAGAGTGTTGTTGCGACCTCAGGCACTCCTTCGTGCTGCGCCTGGCCGATGCACCGGCGGCTACATCCAGAGGCATTACCGCCGCAAACGCGAGTGCATATCAACCGTTTCTTGGGAAGCTTAGGCTTGACCATCGTATAGCGCGAGTTCCCAATTAAATCCCTAGTCAAAGATGAGTCGGGGTTGCCGTGGGTATTTACTTGCTCTCACTCGCGGCGTGCGTTGTCGGGGTCCTTCTGTTCATGGCATTCCATCGATAGGGCCGACAGCGGACGCAACAGTTACCTTGAATCCTCAGCCCAGAGCCGAAATTAATAATCTCGGCCGGTTGTTTTTGACTGTGCACAATTGCGCGCGTTCAATTCCAAAGATTGGAGGCGAGCGTGTATTTAAATTGGGTCCTCGTTATTCTCATCGGCGTCAGCGTAGCGATCCTGATCGCCCACACGATCGATGCGATGCGTTCCTGAGGTTGCGCTTGCGATTGGATTTATGCGGCGTCTTCGAGTTACACGGGCACGCGGATTCTGATTTATACGCCCTGCGCAGCCCGCGCGCAGTAGTCCAGCGATGAGCACCACCGCTGAACTGCGGCGGGCGATCTACTTCGAGAACCGCCTACATGGCCAAGAGGAACCCGCCAGCCGCCCCAGGTCGGCTTGTTTTTCAATGCACTAGCCGTCCTGGCAGCTGATGCCGAGGCTGTCGCAAGTGAGTGCGAACGACTCTTTTGATTTAGGGTCTTCAAAACAGAACTTGGTGCCGATCTCCGCGCGGTCGGTCCACCAAGCGGCGTTAGCTTCTTTCGCGATGCGGGAAGCTTCGCCCCGTAACAGGTCGAGTTGTTTCCCGGCAGCACGAACAATCAGGCAATTCTCCTTGGGCATAAAACGTCTCCAATGACAATTTGGACTGCGCAGAAGGCACGCGGCCGAAAGACTGCCTAATTTGTCGCTTTAAGACAAATGATGGGACTTAGGGGCGTTCGGGGCATCATGGAAATCCGGACAGTGATCAGCCCGGTTGCCTGGGCATTCGTCCTAGGTGGTCTTGGCCTATTCGTCATGCTGTACCTTCCCTGGTAGCGGCAGGCATGTGCGGCTCGGAGCCGCCCGAGCCAACGAGAGTGGCGGCGTGCCGCTCTTGAAATCCGGCCGAACATCGGCGCCGCGCCTTCCGCATGCCACGCACACAAACCGGGGCTCGAGATCTGACAGCCGCATGCCATCCGGCCAACAGTCAGCATTGAGTGCCAAGCTGTGGCTGCACCGGTAATCTGCGCAATAGAGTAGGACCACGCGCACGCCCATCTCACGCATCTCGCCGAAAGTGATCTTGAGCGGCCGGCCGTCGACGTGTGTAGGTGTGTAGTTGCGTGAAGAGCGAGGCATGCCGCCATCAAAGCGACATCGTAAGTACCTCGCAAATTATCAATAACTTGGGCCGGATTGCGACGGAAGTGCTAAGCTATTTCTTCAGAATCAATCCCATTTCCCGTGCCATCCGCCTGATGGATCCGGCGTGCCGGCCAAGCGCTGCCGCAATCTCCGAGACGACACGGCGACGCGCCAGCCAAGCCAGCCGCTTCCGCTCAGCCTCGATCCATTCCTTGGGCTTTGACGATCTCATTTCGAAATGATCGAATGAGTTCGATGCGAGCGATATTGGGAAATTTACGGGTGGCGAGGAGCGACTAAGCGAGCCGACCCGCCCCGGCGGATGGCTGTCTTAACGCGTCTCAAACGCGCCAACCTTAGTGCAGTACGCGAGCGGCTTCTGCTAGCCGGACCTTCTCTCGTAGATCCTCGAGTTCCTGAAGCATTTTCAGGAGATCCGGCAGGACCGTTGCCCGCTTCAAAATTCGGGTCGTTTGTCCCATCGCTAGACGCCTCCATGGCTCGCCAACGGCGAGCCACATCAAGGCGCACACGGGCAAATTTTCTCCTGCCCAGAGAATTGCATTTTTAACGAACCAGCTGAGCATGCCCGTCTGCCTGACAACCCGAACCGAGATATAGCCGCACATCCTTGGTCAGGATGACACCAACTGGCGTCGGAATAACGTCGGCTGAATTTGGTAGCGCATTAGCGTGCGCTCCGATCTGGCCATGTGGCCGGGAGAGCCGCGCCATTTCGAGAAAAGTAACGGTCAAAGGCGTCTCCACGATCTCGGGTGGTTGTCAGCTTCCGGCATGCTCCGCCACCGGTCATCGCCGTTGTAAGCCGACCGGGGTTTTGATGATGGTCGAGCTCCATTCGCTGGTCGGTTGCGAGCTTCATCATGAAGGAGCGACGCAGGGCAGGGGCATTGTTATCGAAGCCGAGGAGCCGACTTCCTCAGATCGTTCGTGGCTCTGGTCGAGCGCCTTGTCGCCGCTCAGTACGATCGGGGCCGCAGCGGCTTGGCAGGGCAGGCACATGAGGCGCCGCCCAGGTCACGTAGGAAACGCGCCCAGTGGCTGGCGGCACATGCCGGACGGCTGAGGCGATGAATAGGGGCCCGCCAGGTTGGCGGGCGTCTCTCTTGCGGCTCTCTTGTACGACCCGTTTAATGATCTCGATCATTGGCAGGATCGCAATGCAAAAGATCATTACGGTGGGCGTTATGACGGCCGCGCTCGTTCTTGCAGCCTGTGGCAGAGAGCCTGGACCAAAGGGCGATCCGGGAGCGCAAGGCCCGGCCGGTCCGCAAGGCGCTCAAGGTATTCAGGGGGTGCCGGGGCCACAGGGCCCAGCCGGCGCGCAAGGACCACAAGGACCGTAGGGGCCGAAAGGTGAGAAGGGCGACAAGGGCGATCCGGCGCCCGTCAACATCCGTGCCGTGCAAGCGGATGGCGCAGTCAATTGCGATAATAGCGAAACACTGGTGTCCGTATTCTGTCCTGGTGGGGGAGCCGCAGACGGCGCGAAATGTGGGACCTCGCCGACGGTCGGGCTCTGCATGAAGAAGTGAAGCCAAATGGCCCGTCGGTTCACGGTGGCGGGCCCCAGACTCTCGCTGCTCTTGCGGTAGAGGAAGGCCTCCCCACCAACCGGCCAAGCTGATGCACCGCCCGGGACAGATACCGCCTCGGGGGCTCAAAAAAGCCGACGCAGCCGCCTATTGCGGCTGTTCCGAGGATGCGTTCGACCGGGGGCGATCTCCGGCACTCAGCGTTGGGACCGAAAGGCGATTGATTGGTATCTCGACCGGGCTTCTAGTCTGCCCCAAGGGACGGCGAACGAGGCCGACGATGCGCTGGCGGACTGGCAGGCTTCACAAGCTGCACGGAATCGCTAACGACCTGGCTTGGAGTCCAACGCCTTTGCGATGATTCCCGCCAGTGACGCATCGGGCCCTTCCTCCTTCACGATTCCGTCTGCGGCTGTTCTGAATAGTGGGGCCAGTATGAGCGCACGGTCGGCTGCCTCAACCTTAGAATCGTTGCTCAGAGCAAGATAGGTTTTGATAAGGGCGATGCGCTCCTCGGCGTCCGTGTGAGTGCGCCATGACAGAGTTAGCCGATTTCGATTTCAGCATTGAATTCTCGAGTCGGTTTGCAACGGAATTATTGCAAGCCTGCTTTTTAGTTGGTGCGACGCCGGGACGTGTTTCCTACGACCAGACCGGTCAGCCAGGTCTAATTGGAACGCGAACGGTGCCGGGCGGAGCCGCCCTGTATCAGTCGTATTTGCTGGAAATCGAAGCCGGCTACGACCTAACCTTGGGGAATCCTACAGTAAACTTTGATGTTCTCAGCGCGTCATTATCGACTTTGATATCGGTATCAAAATCCCGAGGAATGTCGTAGCGCGCATCTTTGACGTTACAGCTGTTGATACTGCTCTCGCAGCAGACCCCATGTCTGTAGACGTCACAAGGGACTATTCCGAAGAATTTTGGAGCGCGCCACGCAGCGATCCCTACCCCGGTCGTGGGGCGAATTACACCAAAGGAACTATTGAGATCCTATTCGCTCCCGCGGTGGCGCCGTTCGGTGGCGGAAAGAGAAGTTCGCTCAAACCGCTAATGTGACCATGTCCAACGTCTCGGACATCCAGATTTTGCCTGCGGGGACGGACCCTTCATTCGTAAGCTTGGCCAATATGTTTGCGGCTAAAGGACTTACATTTTTAATCTCGACAGAAGCGAGCGGCTACGACTTGACGCCGATGATAGGAACCTGGATGCCTACGGCACCACAGTCATAGAACCAATCACGATGCGCATCGGTGCTGCGCCTTCTGGTCCCGTTATCGCGTACGCCGCCAACACTGCTGGCGGCATCCACAACAGCACCGAAGTAGAGCGCGCATTCACCGAGTTCGTGGGGAGCGGAAGTGGAGGGGGCGTCATTGCGTTGCCCCACGCCATCACCGAGGTCAACCGCGATCTTATCATTCAACGGGCCATGGCCAATCTCATGCCGGCAATATTTGCATTCGAGGCCCACGCATACGCGGGAGCGCTTGTGACTTATGGTATCGATCGCAGCGATACCATCTTGCAGACAGCAGACTACGTCGATCGCATTCTTCGTGGTACCAAGCCGGCAGACCTGCCGGTTCAGGCGGCCCGCAAATTCGAATTGGTTGTCAATCTCGAGACGGCGAAAGCGTTGGGCCTCACCATATCTCCAACATTGCTGGGCCGCGCTGATAAGGTCATCGAGTAGCCAAAACAATCGTAGTCTCTGGTCTCCTTTTGGCCCCTTGAGCTTCCATTACAGCGTCGGAGGGAGATGTCCGGAGGCGGAGGTAAACCGGAATGGCCGACCGCTGGCCAAAACGGCGCTTTTGACCCGCGGCGATATCGGCTCTACTTCGGCGCATCTCTTGCTCAGACAATTAGGCGGCGCATGGTATGCCTGTGCCCAGTGTCATCGCGTGCGCAAACGAAAGCGCCAGATGGTGAGGCGAAGGATGGATGATCGCGAGAAACTAGCTGCGCTGCGCCGTCCTTGGGATGCTTCGGATTCAGGCCAGTTCGAGATCGAGCATGAAATCTATTGCGAAGATGCCGTGCTCGATTATCCGCAATCAGGCGAACGCATCCGGGGCCGGCGCAAAATCCAGGAAAGCCGCTTCCTGCAGCCGAACACAAAGCGCTTTGCCGTAGGGCGAATCCTTGGGGGTGGCGACCTCTGGGTTAGCGAGTTTGTCCTGAGCTATGACGACGTACCGTCTTACTCCGTCAGCATTATGGAGTTCCGCGACGGCCGTGTAGCGCACGAGACTCAATATTTCGTGAGACCGATTCACTCCGTCGCCCTCGCGTGCCCACCTTGTTGAGCCTCTCAACTGATCGCCTCTGTTGCACGCCTTCGGGATGTCAGCTTACGCTCTCAGATATTTCGTGACCTGGGGATCACCCTCACTAGCTCCGAACATAACGCCGATCCGCCGCATTGATCTGTCTGTCTGAGCTGTGTCGGTCATGTTGACCTCCTCATATTGGTCAGCTTCGTGATCCTCCCTCGTTTTTGCTCGATCCCATCTGCTTTCGTGGCGTTTCGTTCACGCCGTTTCTGATGCGAAGCTGGTGCGCGGTACAGGCCCGAGGGCCATAAGCCGGTGATCGGCAGCCTTTGGTGGTGCAAAGCGGGACCTTTGAACACGCAAGTTGCAGAGGGGACCAAGAGCGGACCAAATCGGGCCATGCTTGCTTTCACGATTGTCCTTTTGCGGCAATCTCGGCACGGGCCTGGAGCCCAATCTGATCCGCCGATCCAGGCATGGTCCAGACGACTGCGAGCTTAATGGCCGTTTAACGCTTTTGCGCAACAAATGGATCACCAGCGCGGAATTAGTCCTAGTTACAAGTGCGAGCCGAGCTCCCAGGGAGGGGAATCGGATGGGACTGCTTTTTGTTGGAGTGCTGGCAGGAGTCCTGATCGGCTTTGGCTGGTTCGCGCCTTCCCGAGGGTATTTCCTTGGGTGTGCGTCACGAGCCTGTTTCGACCGGGTTGCGGTCGCCCGACCCGCACAGCCAACGCCGACGGCATTGGCGCCGGATCCCGTGATCGTCAAATCGAATTCTGCAACTCGGGGAAGGTCCGGCAAGAAATCATCTCCAGAGAAGAGCGGATCGGTCGACCTCGCCAAAGCGGCGTCACCGCGGACGAGGATCAGCGTCCCGGTATCCGAACGGCCCGCGGAAGTATCAGATCCTGTCCTGGAAAAGGCGAAGGTCACCATCGCCACGAAGATGGAGGATCCAGGATCGGCCGAATTCACCGAAATGAAGCGCACGATGCGAAAGAACACGCTTGGACGCCCCGTGGACACGATTTGCGGGCGTGTGAAAGGAAGAAGCGCATCAGGCGGCGAGACCGCAGAGAGACCGTTTCTTTATCTCGTGAAGGAGGATGAAGTATATATCGCCGACGGCAAGTCGGGGTCGGCGGCGTCAACGGCGTATCGAAATATCTGCAATTAGGGAATGCGTCGACTGCGTCACCGCGCGGTACGCGCCCAAATGATTTGAGCGGAAAGAATTTCCACCCAAGCGCCAAGTACCCGCAGTGGATAAGGCACTGGCGGCGGCACTGCGCCGCTCTCGTGATGTTCATTCAGGATGAATGCAGCAGCAGGGGAGACGCAGTACGGAATGGGAATATCGCGGAAGCTCTTTTCATCTCGAGGAAATCATGGACGACATAACCAACTCGTCAAAGCGGCTCGATGGATCGCTTCACTTTCCGGTTCTGGTAATCGTCGACCCGCTCCTGTTACCCCGCACATGTATTCTGAACGTCCTCAGGCGGGAATTGGCGGAATTCGAGATCCTCGACTTGGCAACGGTCGAAAGCCTGGACACCACGTCAACTCGCGATGTTCGTCTGGTGATGCTGAGTATTGCAGACAAGCCCATCGACGATCCCTCGGTTGAGGGCAGTCTCGCCTTCGTTGCGGAGTGTTGTCCCAACGCCGCCGTTGCGATCCTGTCGAACCATGACGACGAGCCGACCGTGCAGGCCGCGATGCAGCGGGGCGTGCGCGGCTTTCTTTCTACCTCGCTGCCGATCGAGATCGCCATAGCTGGCCTGCGCCTTGTCCTTGTCGGCGGCGTCTACAGGCCGCTGCCTGTCGCCGGCATGAACAGGATAGCTGATTTCGAGGCGCCAGATGCACGCGGGCTTGCGCGCGCATATCTTGTGAACGAGGGAGCCGGAGTGACTATCGAAAGGAGCGTGACCGACCTCACGCCTCGTGAGCAACAGGTTCTGGCGGAATTGGCGCTCGGCCTGCCCAACAAGCTGATCGCCGCCAAATTGAACCTCTCGGAAAGCACAGTGAAAATGCACGTCCAGCATATCATGCGGAAATGTGCCGCGCACAATCGGACGGAAGCCGTGCTCCGCTGGCGCGTCCGGTTGCCGGCGCAGGTTCGCGATCACGAATCCGGCGCAGGTCCGATGCAGGAGACTTAGTCCTCTCTGAATGCACCACGGAAGCTGTCGAGCAAAGGCCTGAGCGCGTAGAGAGCCACGGTACCGTGCCCTGTCGTGATGAACACTTGAACCGGCATGCCGGGGACGATCTGGATGTCGTTTGCGAGGATCTGCGCGTCGTCGATCCGGATTTTGGTCGCGTAGTATGGCTGGTCGGTACGCTTGTCGAGGAGCCGGTCTGCCGACACGTGCACGACAGTTCCCTTCAGGCGAGGCACGCGACGCTGATTGTACGGTACGAGGTGAACCTCGGCATTGAGGCCGGGATGAACCACGTCGATATCCTCGGGCCTCAGGCGCGCGGTCACGATGAGACGGTCTTGCCGGGGCACCAGGTCCATGAGCGGAGCGCCCGCTCCGATGACGCCACCGGCTGTATGAATCCGCAAATCGGTTATCACGCCATCCTCTGGCGCCTTGACTTCTGTTCGCGATAGCTGGTCCCTGGCCGCAAGCAACCGCTCGCGGAGCTGGAATATCTGGTTCTGTGCTTCACGAAGCGACTGTGCGATCTCGTTCTGCCTCTCGCTCTCGAGCTTGAACAATGTGGCCTGCTGTTCGCTGATGACTTGCGTGGCGCGGGAAATCTGCGCGGCGATCTCGCCGCGGCGGCCCTCAACGTCGGCCAGCTCCCGCTGCAGGTTCAGAAGTCGCGGCCGCCGTTCGAGCCCCTTATTGACGAGGGTCGTGACCATATCCAGTTCCTCCCGGACGATGCCGACCCGCTGCTCGGTGGCGCTCTCCTGTGCCGTGAGACCTTCGATCTCCTTTTCGACTTGACGCGTTCGTTCGCGAATGACCGCAAGCTGCGACTCGTGAACCTGCAGGCGTGCCTGAAAAATGAACTGCTGCGCGGACATTGCAGCGGCTGCCACGCCGTTCTGCTTGCTGTCCTGTTCCAGCGCGTCCGGAAACGCGATGCTCTGAGATCTCTGCTGCTCGGCTTGAAGTCGTGCGGCACGAGCAACTGCGTCCCAAAATTGACCTTGAAGGCTTTGCACCTCCGAGCTCGCCCGGGTATCCTCCAGCGCGATCAGCGTTTGGCCGCTACGCACGCTATCGCCATCCGAAACCAGGATTTTGCTGACGATACCACCTTCCAGATGCTGGATCGTCTTGCGACTCGATTCCGATTCCACGACGCCGGACGCGATCGCGGCGCTCTCGAGCGGCGCGAGGCTCGCCCATGTCCCAAGCCCCAGCATGAAGCAGAGCACCAGCAGATTGCCCGCGACGGTGATAGTGCGAAGCCTTCCGCGTGGCGAGGTCGGCGTAGGCGTCGAGCACCATGGAAACTCCAGAGGCTCGAAATCGTCGATTGCGGTTACCACGACGCCAGATCGTCGGGCGGGCGGGGGGCGCACCGGCGCTCGCACGAACTGGTCCCAGATCATGGGAAGTCTCGAGACAGCAGGATGCTTCCAGACGGTGAGAGAGTTCCAGATCATGGCGCAACCTGTGAAGTAACCTGGGGTCGGCTCAGGTGCCGTTCAAAGATGTCTTCGCTGTCGCCGAACGCGGCGACCGCACCGTCTTCCATGATGGCAATCTTGTCCGTGGCGGCGAGGAGACCCATCCTGTGAGTGACGACGACAAGGATGACGCCTGCGAGCTTCATGCGTTCGATGGCATCCAGGAGCATTCGCTCGCCTCCGTAGTCGAGGCTGGCGTTGGGTTCGTCGAGAACGATGAGGCGTGGACTGCCGAAAAAGGCGCGGGCAAGACCGAGGCGCTGCCGATAGCCGCGCGAGAAGATTGTTTCACTGTGAACCACCGTGTCGTAACCCTGCGGCAGGCGCATGATCGCCCCGTGGATTCCAGCGAGCTTGGCCGCTTCGACGACCTTCCGCCGGTCGGCATCTTCAAGGCGTGCGATGATGTCGTTGATGGTGTCGCCGATCAGATTGATGTCCTGGGGGAGATATCCAAGACCGCCGCCGTTTCGGCCTTCCCGAAACAGCGAGACGTCCGTATTGTCGAGGAGGACACGGCCATGCGTCGGCATCGACAGCCCGGCGATCACCTGGCCGAGTAAGGACTTGCCTGACCCGGACGGACCGATGATGCCAAGGCATTCTCCGGGCATGAGGCTGAAGGAGACGCCGTTCAGCAGAAGATGGTCGGTCCCCGCAAGCCACACGCCCACATTGTCGACGACGAGGCCGTTTCGCGCCTGCGGCGGGAAAACCCCTGCGCTCGCCTGCCGGCCGACGGGGAACGCAGCGAGAAGTGCGCCGAGCCGCTGACAGGCACTCACGGCCGTCACGAGTGATTTCCAGCCTGCGACCGCACTTTCGACCGGCGCGAGCGCCCGGCTGAACATGAGCGTAGAAGCAAAGATGATTGCCGGACTTTTCCCGTGATCGAGAACGAGCCACGCGGCAACCCCCATGATCAAGACCTGCGACAGCGCGCGAACCGGCTTGGCGGCCAGCGAGACGATCTCGCCTCGCCGGAGGGCTCCATCGCGTTCTCTGCGCGCGTGCTGCGCGTCACGCTGGATCATGCGCGCAGCGCTATCGAACATTCCCATGGCGCGGATCATGTGGATGTTGCTCGCGGCAGTCTGAAGGCGACCGTAGCTTCTGGAGAGCGCGGCGCTGGACCTGAGCAAAGCGTCTTCCGTGACGAGCTCTCCGGCGATCGTGAGTGCGAACAGGAAGGCGACGCAGCAGGCGCCCACCACGCCAAGCAGGGGGTGGATCAGAACGAGGACCACGAGGAACAAGGGCGACCAGAGCGCGTCGAACAGCATCGCACATGAGCCGGACTCGACGAACTGGCGCAGCACGGTGAGATCCCGATATGCGTCCGACGCTTGCGTCCAAGCGCTGCGAAGCGCCGATTCGAGGCCGGCCGAAAGCACGCAGGGACGAAGCCGATCGTCGAGCCAGGCGCCGAGGCGTCCAAGGACGGCGCGTCGCAATGCATCGAATACGCCGCCGACGACCACTGTGATCGCGACGATGAGCGTGAGCAGGAGCAACGTGTCGCCGCTCCGGCTCGACAACACCCGGTCGTAGATCTGAAGAAGATAGATGGAGGGCGCAAACAGGAGCACATTGTAACTGCAGCTATATGCGAAAACGAGGCCTAGCGGTCCCACGCAGGACCGGAGGGCTATGTGCAGTGGCGTCCGGATCTGCGGCAGGATGGGCAACCGAATGGGCGGCATCAGCATGATCGTCACCGCCTGAAATCGAGGTCCGGCGCACTTGACTGATGCTCAGCGCAACCGGGCAACCACATAGGTAGATCTTTGGCGCGAAATCCAGGACCGGCGGCCGCGGCAGCCGGTCCTGCCGGTCAGACGAGCGGTTCGTCAGAGCGTGTCGAGATGGAAGGTCACTCCTCCACCCCATGCGAAGTTGCCGTCTCCGCCATCGCCGCCGATGCCGGCGACAACTTCCTGGTGCTGGTCCACCGCGAGCTTGTTGATCTGGGTGGCATCCGTATTGGCGTAGACCTTGGAGGTATCGTAGCCGCTGTAGGACTTCTGGCTTCCGTTCGACTCGGCGTCTCCGCCATGAGCCTTGGAGAACACCGAGGCCTTGGCGTTGGCGCCGCCAGCATCCCAATCCGCCGTCTGTTTGACGTGATCGCCGGTGCTGACGTGCACGTCGGCGCCTTCCGCCTTGTTGGTCGGATCGTAGTTGACAGTCGGCTTGCTGATGATGGCTCCCTTGAAAGTACCGTCACCGCCATTTCCGGCACTTTGACCACCGGTGTCGATCGACTTGACTTTGATCGTATCCGAGATGTTGATTGCCTTTGGCATCATTTGAGGCCTCCGTCGGTTTGTTGGCTGTCGTGCAACATCCATCCCGATCAGGCGGACGCGCACGGCAGTCTGATCCGCCCGTGCCCAGGAGCGATAGATGTCAAATCGAACACCATCCCGGTTTGATGGGCCTACCTACGAAAGTACGACATTTCGTCAGGGGGGGGCGCCTCTGCGCGGGCTTTGCATGCGAAGAGTGGCGACGCGCGTGCCCCGATGCGATCGGCCATGCAAGCGATGCGACGTTTCGCTATGCCAGCAGGTGAAGATCCGACAAGAGATGCGCGGCATCGCCACCTAGCACGAGGTTGCCGTAGCCGCCGTCCCCGCCAACGCCGGCGATCTGGGTCGCACTCTGGTCGATGTGCACGTTGTTGACCTGATCCGCCATGGCCGTCGAATGTGGACCTGCGATTGCTATGTTGATGGGTGCATAGATCGCGACGCTGACGTCGATCAGACTGCCCGCAAAATAACCGTTGCCGCCATTGCCTGCGCTGTTCGAACCGGTCGCGATCGTATCGGACCCGCCCCACAGATCATGGGAGAGAAGGTTTGCATGGCCGCCCCCTGCGGCGTTGTCGTTGCCGCCGTGCCCTCCAATGCCAGCGATCTGAACCGCGGATTGATCCACGGAGACATCGTTTATCTGCACCGCGTAAGCGCTGGAGCCGTAACCCGTGATTGCGATGTTGATCGGGTTGTACACTACAAACGAGGTATGGACGAGTTCCCCGTAGAACATGCCGTCACCGCCATTGCCGGCCTGGCTTCCTCCCGTTTGAACGTCAAAGACGCTCGATCCCCAACTGGGGTCGAGCGTGATGACGCTACCGCCGGCGGCCACATTGCCATGTCCGCCACTTCCGCCGACGCCCGCGATCTGCGTGGCCGATTGGTCGATGTCGACCGTGTTCGACTGACTTGCATGTGCAGTGCCGCCCGAGCTCGCCAACGCAATATTGATTGGATGATAGATCACCACGGGAGCGTCCGCGATCGCTCCCGAGAAATGGCCGCTGCCGCCGCTTCCGGCGCCGCTCTCGCCGCTCGCGATCACGCCGGCGCCTAAGGACGTACTGACGCTGCCTCCCGATGAAATGTTGTCATTGCCGCCATGGCCGCCGGCGCCGGCCATCTGAAAGGCGGATTGATCGACATTCAAATTGTTGGACTGGTCGGCCTGGGCGACCGAGCCGTATCCCAAACTCACCGAGATGTTGATCGGTTCATAGACCAACAGGGACGCGTGAATGATACTTCCGTAAAAGTAGCCATCTCCGCCGTTCCCGGCCATGTTGGCTCCGCTCTCGACTGTCGCAATGCCCATCCCAGGATGGGATGCGTCGGAAGCGGGCGTGATGGACGAAACATCCAGGCCCGCCGCAGCGTGATTGCCGGCGTGGCCGCCTGTGTCGACCCCCGATGCGGAATGTTTGGATTGAATCGAGTCGGAACCATGATGCTGGGTATTCGCGCTCGTGGGGTGCGCTTCAGGACCTGCAAATTGACCTGAAAATTGACCTGCAGACGGGCCGGGACCATGGACCAGGATGCCACCGCCGACCGCGTCGGTCAGGAAAGGGGCGCTCGGTGCCGGACTCGCTTCGTCGTCCCCATCATGCCGATGAGAGGCCTGGTGCAGCCGGATCCCATCCGACATCCGCGAAAAATCCATCCTAACCTCCCTCATCGCAATCGCTCCACGCAATCGGACGGGTTCTGCATAGAATGTCATCCCGGGAAGGTCGAAAGCCCAGTCGTCAGTTCGGATATAGCGCTTCGTCTGGCAGCCGTAACATCGGCTACATCCGTTCGGGTAAGATTTGCCGATGCTTCAAAGTGCGACCTTGAGGGGACAATCGAACTGACGGCTAAGTCGCCTGCATCTCGCCTGCGGCCAAAATGGATCCACCGCGTTGCCGGATTTAAGTCGCATTGCGACCCAGGTCACGGCCACCCGCCGAGCCCGTCCGTGCCCGCGCGGGTGGTTGATGCCAGTCCCGTCCTCTCCGCCGGGATCGCAACCCGCGCGTCGCAGGCTCCCCTTACTTAGCCTCGGGTTCGCTCTCGCGGCGTTGCCAGCAAATCCTCGCCTGGTGTCAGCAGCCTCACGTAAGTCCCGCTCTCGCGCTCTCGTGCAGCTCGAGCCAACCTTGATCGACCGCATGCTTGATGCCGGCGCCGAATTCGGGACCGCTAGAATTGCAGCCGTTCTTCGACAGGAACGGCGCGTTGTTCTTCTCGATATGGATGCGGCCGTCCTGGACCGCCTCGACGCCTTTGGCGAGTTCGATCAGCTTGCGCCGCGCGGCCTCTGGATCAGAGTGAGGCCGCTCGTTCATCAGCTTCATGGATCGGCCCCCCAGCCGGAAATTCTGCCGAGCTATAGGCGATTCTTGATTACCCGGTCTCGGCAAGATGGCTTGCTCCGTGCCATAGCATCCGGAGACGATATTGGAGCCCCGCATGCCGCACGCTGTGCAGACGAACCGCGGCTCTAGCAGGCTGTTGAAAAAGGCGCTCGCCGCCGACCGGCGACCGTGATTCATTGGCTCCGATGAGATTCGGAGATGGTGCGTGCGCGGCGGCGACAATCGAACGGGCGAACTGTTCAGCTACGTCGACCTGGAGGCGCGGGTGCGGCGTAATCATCCGCTGCGAGCGATCCGGACGATTGTGAACGAAGGGCTGTCGGCGCTGGAGCGAGAGTTTGCCGCGCTCTATTCGCCAATTGGGCGGCCGTCGATCCCGCCGGAGAAGCTGCTGCGGGCGATGCTGTTGCAGGCGTTTTATTCGATCCGCTCGGAGCGGCTTCTGATGGAGCGACTGGAATACGACCTGCTGTTCCGCTGGTTCGTCGGAATCGGCGTTGACGACGCAGCCTGGGACCATTCGGTGTTCTCGAAGAACCGCGACCGGCTGCTGGAAGGCGACATCGCGGCCAAGTTCCTGGCGGCGGTGCTGGCGCAGCCCAAGGTGAAGAGGCTTCTGTCGAGCGATCACTTCTCGGTCGACGGTACGCTGATCGAGGCCTGGGCCTCGATGAAGAGCGTCAAGCCGAAGGACGGCTCCGGCGAGCCGCCAGCGCCAGGCGGCGGGCGCAATGCCGAAGCGGACTTTCATGGCCAGAAACGCTCGAATGACACCCATGCTTCGACCACCGATCCGGACGCCAGGCTCTACCGCAAGGGCAAAGGCAAGGAGACGAAGCTGTGCTTCATCGGGCACGGGCTGATGGAGAACCGCCACGGCCTGCTGGTCGACGCCTGCCTGACGCAGGCCGGCGGGCATGCCGAACGGGTGGCCGCGCTGCACATGATCGAGCCTCGTGCCGACCGACCGACAGCGATCACGCTTGGCGCCGACAAAGCCTACGATGCAGAAGACTTCGTCAACGAACTGCGCTCGATGAACGTGACGCCGCATGTTGCACAGAACACCAGCGGCCGTAGTTCTGCGATTGACGGACGAACGACCCGGCACGGCGGCTATGCCATCAGTCAGCGCATCCGCAAGCGCATCGAGGAGGCATTCGGCTGGATCAAGACGGTTGCCGGGCAAGAGAAGACCAGCTTCCGTGGCCGTGATCGCGTCGCATGGGCCTTTACCTTCGCTGCCGCCGCCTACAATCTGGTGCGGCTGCCGAAGCTGATTGCGGAGACTGGCTGATGGCCAAGGTGCCCGGCTTCGCCAAGGCCTTTGTCGGCCGCTGGCGCATCGTCGAGATGGACGTCTGGGACAGCGAGTTCCTCGATCTTGCCGAAGAGGCGCATCTCACCTTCCAGGGCAAGTCCGATGGCGAAATCGCCTTTGGGGCTCTCAAGGGCTCCCTGGACGTGCGCTACGGCGCCCGCGACGGATCGGCCTGCGCCGAGTTCTCATGGGAAGGGCACGACGAGAATGATCCGTCCTGCGGTCGCGGATGGGCTATGATCGGCACTGCGGGCAGGCTCGTCGGCCACTTCTACATCCACAATGGCGACGATTCAGCCTTCGTTTGCGAACGCGGCTGAGTTCTTCAACAGCCTGCTAGCTGCGAGATCCTGATGTCGTCCGACCATCGGTCGACGTAATCAGCCGTAAGCTTGACGTTGTGGCTGCAGCGATGGTCCTGGCAGAACACGAGATCGCGCACGCCCGTTGATGCAGGTCGCCCAGCGTGATCTTGCGCGGGCGGCCATCAGGTTCGGTGCGGTCCTTGCGTCGAGGACGTGGCATGCGGCCATCGAAGCTCGGCGCCGGCGAGAGTCAAATTATCGATTACTGGTGGCTTGGAAGGCGCGCGAGCTTCTGCGGGCAGGGGGATGTGGACAATTGCCGCGGCTGGTATCGTAAGTAGACGTATGGAGGACTCGCTTCGTTACTGCTGGCGTCGGCGCTCAGCTCGTGCATCGATGTAGACGATCACGGCGAACGTCGCGCCCAAAGCTAGGAAGCCAACACAGCCGGTAATAATCAACCCCGTCACCATCGCGAGATTATTATTTCTGCTGGCGCCTGGTGACGGCAACTCACTAATTATGGCAAAAAGCAACACAAGATCCCCGGAACCGCGGGCTACAGCGCGTCGTGGGTGTGGAAAAGGCCGCCGGTTCACGCTGACGGGCCTGATCGCGCGAGACGTTCATTTCGAGGGCCAACTCGCCATTTCTTGCGGCCAACAATGACGAAATAGGTGGGCGTCTCCCAGAACGCAAACAACCGAATTACGAAGCCGAGGTAGGTGATGCCGTCATCTCCGATGGCCGCGCTCATTGGGTAAATGTCATGAAGTACGCGTGGCTGGGCGGGCGGTGTTCCTCTTGGATCTCCTCCGATCAGGTAAGGTGCGTGCTCATCGCGACCAAGGATCAGGTCTGGGAGCATCGGCTCAAAAGCGTTCTCACCGCATTTCCCAATTGCGTATGAGTGTGCGATCTTCGCAAGCATTCGGGCAAAGTCGAGCATTCGAACGCTGCCGAGCCTGAATCCGTGTTTGTCAGGGATAAATTTCTCTAATTCGCCGCGAGCGTAGCGAAGCACGGTCTCACCGCTGAAATTGAGTTCGGATGTCGGAGATTGGCCCCGCAAAATGCCTGGGGGGAGCCAGTTGAAGCCAAGGCAATATCTCGGGATGTCCGCGACTTGCATTTCTTGCTTTGAATCGGACCCGTCGGGCCCTTTGAACCAGACCTCTCGGGGCTTGTTTCGGTTCTTTTTGCGTCTTGTCTTTAGGTCTAGATGCTCGCGAAAGACACCGAAAGTCCCGCGTAGGCACGTGTCTTCAAAGCGCGTTGTGATCGCATTGCATTTCAGACAGTTTGACTTGGGCAAGAACCAGTCGCCGCCTTTCGGCAGCAATCCAAACGGAATGATGTGCTCATCAGTGAAGGGCGTGTGTTCCTCATCCCGATGAGCGTAGATGCAATGATCGACGGGCGGGAAGGCTTCGCCCGTCCAACTGGCGGCAGTCATTTCATGCTCCTCGCGTCGGCTACAGAGCGTCCTGGGTGTGGAAAATTCCGAGCCTTTTACTTTTCTCGCAACGGCGCGGTCCGCGAATAGCTGAAACTCAGCACACTATTGAAGCCGCACTTCGGGCCATTCATACACGGCACCTTGGATACCATACCGAGCGGCGTGGGCATTGCTGATGTGCCCGACCGTGAGCATAGGCGTTGGCGGAAACTCGCACTTGCAAAATCCAAATCCGAGCGCCTTTGCAATTTCGGCTTCCGCAAGCTTTGCGCTCGATTCAGCGGTCACCAAAGCCTGGGTGATTGCCGCCTGCTTCTCTCCGGTTGGCAGGAGATCCTTGGCATCCTTCAGCAGGCCGAGAGCCGAACGTAAAGCATCAAACGTCGGCTTTACAGCACCCACAGCGGACGCGATCGTTATTGGATCCGGCATAGCCCCCCTAACCCCCGTGGTTCCTTGCATATGATCGCAGGCGGCCACTTTGTGCAGCCGACTCTTGGCCGCGCACCTTCGAAGCAGGCCCCGCGGGCGTGGGATGCTACCAAATGGCTGTGGCCAGGACCGCGGATCGAATGAGGCGCGGCCAGAAAAGCGCATCGATTACAACTGTTGACGCGACACCCCTTGGCGCTCGAGGTTTGGGCTATGGGCTATCCCTGCGGGCTCATGCCTGGCCTAGAAGAGGATATCCACTCCTCCAAACCGAAATGCCAATTTGTTGGCCTAGTGTAGCTTTTTCGTTGTAACGTGATCGCTTCTCATTTCTGCTACGGTGGTCAGCTACGTTTGTGATCTAACGGAGCTGTATCTCCGTGCCCTCCAGTCGTGACAAGGCGATCGCAATCCAATTGTGTCTGCTAGACGTATTCGCGAAGAGCGTCCTAGTTTCGCGTACTCCTTCGCGGCGACGGGCGCCGCGCTCGTCGGCGACCCGCCCAACGAGCAAGCCTAGAGTAGGCGCGGCGCACCACTCGGAGCAATCGAGGCAGTTTCAGCGAGATCGCGTCCGTTGGCGACGCTCGCCGAAAACTTTGGCCGCGATCTGAGGTGGTTCAGGCGCGCTGTAGCGCGGCGCTCGAAAATCTATGCGGCGATGTCAAACGATGCAATCAGTTCGCGGACCTCGTTCGCCAATTCCCGATAGTGCTGCCCGGCGCGCAGATACAGCTCTCGATTGCTGCCGTCAGATTTTTTCGCAATCAGATCGCATTCGGCTGCGAGACTTTCAAAACGTTCCAGCTTTGCCTGAAATCCAGTCATCGGAAAACACCCCAACTCTACAAAGGGAGGCGAAGATATCCGCGCGATTAGGTTAGGGCAAGCAATCGAAAATATAATCATGTTGCAGCGCACTTGCCTCGGAGCGGTCGCAGGACCAGCATCTACGCCCTGTCCCGACAACGTCTCGGGGATGCGGTCTCGATTGGAGCCAAGAGCCTTTGCAACGATCGTAGCGACCTGGGCGCCGGGCGCGGACGATGGGCTAGAGCGCTAGGGCCCGCCGGTTCACGCTGGGCGAGGTAACTCAACGTCAACGGCTGATGGGTATAGTTTAGTTAAGGCATGCGGATTGGTGACGAGTACCGCGGCACGCATGGGCATTGAAAACCCGCCGGCTCCCAGGTCGGCGGGTTTTTCAATCGACTAGCCCTCGTGGCAGGTGATGCCGAGGCTGTCGCAAGTGAGTGCGAACGACTCTTTTGATTTAGGGTCTTCAAAACAGAACCTAGTGCCGATCTCCGCGCGATCGGTCCACCAACCGACGTTAGCAGCTTTTGCGATGCGGGAAGCTTCGCCTCGTAAGAGGTCGAGCTGTTTCCCGGCAGTACGAACAATCACGCAATTCTCTTTGGGCATAAAGGTCTCCAATAGCGATCAGGCGGCGCCCCCGTCAGCACGAAGGCCGCAGCAGGGGGGCTGCTGCGGCCAGCGCGATGGTCAAAATAGACCGGGTGAAAAGGTCTAAGTGAAATATGGAGCCAGCCCCCGTGAGACGGAAGCGTACCGCAGCCTTTTTGGCTTGCAATATGATCGACTTCACATTCTTCGGCAGGCTTAACGGGCCTCAAGGTGAGGGAAGGCCCTCCCGGGCTGGCGAGCTGGCGGGCCTTCACCTCTGAGCAAGGCCGCGTATGTCCCCCACGGCCCCGTCCCAAGGGCAACACTGACAGATTCTCGCTAATTATCATGGTGGAGCTGGCGCGCCATATGCTTAGATGTAAGCGCCGTGCCGATCGTGCGGAACGTCGCGGCTCGGGCCGCGGGAGCCGCACCTGAGTGGCGTCCGCCGGCCCGATACTATAGCTCTCGCCCCATCGCGGGATGACTTCGGTTCTTATAGGGGCGATCGCGATCACCAGGCCCTCGAGACCCATGCGGCAGGCGGCGCGGAATAGGTCAGGCCCGATCTCGCCGCACTCGAAGGGCGCCACTGAAATCCCATCGGGCCGGCGTGCCAGTAGCTTCTCCAGCTTGGCCTTGCGCATGTGGAGGGGCAGCGACCGCAGATCGTCGCTCGCCATTGCGAGGATGTCGAAGTCGTAGAGCTGCACCTCGGGGTCGTGCTTGCGCGAGTGCAGCGCGTTAAAATCGGAGATGCCGTCGACGCCGAGGATCACGGCCTCGCCATCGATGACGAAATGCTTCTGCCGGTTCTTTAGTGCGTAATCCGATGCAAGCCGGCCACTGATTCCGAGGCAATCCGGCCACCGATTCCGACGGAAGTCGGCCACCCATTCCGATCGAAGCCGGCCACCCTGTTGAGACCAGCCTGACGCTCTCGAAGACGGCGACCGAATCGCGGACCAGCCCTCCTTTGCGGTCAAGCAAGGGGAGGTCTGATGCCCGCCGAGAGAGCGCCGATGCGGAAGGTTCGAGAAGTCTTGAGACTGCGGCACGCCCTTGGCGTGAGCGAACGGCAGATCGCGGTCACCGTCGGCATCAGCCGATCGACGGTTGGCGAGTATCTGCGGCGGGCTGCGGTGATCGGCATCACCTGGCCGGTGCCGGAAGGGATGGACGACGGCGAGCTCGAGCGCCGGCTGTTCACACCGCCGACGTTCGAGGAGAAACCTGCGCGGCCGTTGCCCGACTGGACGGCGGTGCACCGGGAGCTGAAGCGGCGCGGTGTGACGCTGCTCCTGCTGTGGGAGGAATATCGCGCCGAGCACGCCGACGGCTATGGCTACAGCCGGTTCTGCGATCTCTACCGGAAATGGAGCGAGACGATCTCGCCGACCATGCGGCAGGTGCACGGGCCCGGAGAGAAGCTGTTCGTCGACTTCGCGGGCGATACCGTGCCGGTGTTCGATGCCGCGACCGGCGCGCAGCGGCTGGCCCATGTCTTCGTCGCGGTGCTGGGAGCATCCAACTACACCTTTGCCGAGGCGCGCTGGTCGGAAGGGCTGGCCGACTGGATCGGGTTACATGTCAATGCCCTGCGCATGATCGGCGGCGTGCCGAAGGCGATCGTCTGCGACAATCTGAAGGCCGGCGTCACCGCCACCTGCCGCTATGAACCGGGCATCAATCGCACCTACCAGGAACTGGCCGAGCATTACCGCACTGCGATCCTGCCCGCGCGTCCGAGGAAGCCGCGCGACAAGGCGAAGGTGGAAGTGGCGGTGCAAATCGTCCAGCGGTTCGTGCTGGCGCGGCTGCGCAACCGGCGCTTCTTCTCGCTTGACGAGCTCAACGCGGCCATCCGCGAGGCGGTTGCCGACCTCAACGCCAGGATCATGCGCAAGCTCGGTGTGAGCCGCAACGAGTTGTTCGCACAGATCGACAAGACGGCGCTCAAAGCCTTGCCGCCGCTGCCGTATCAGTACGCCGAATGGAAGAAGTGCCGCGTCGCGCCGGACTATCACGTCGAGATCGCCGGTCACTACTACTCGGTGCCTTCGCGTCTGATCCGCGAAGAGCTTGAGGCGCGCATTACCGACCGGACGATCGAGATCCTGCACAAGGGAGTCCGGGTCGCCAGCCACGCCCGCTCTGACGTGCCCCATCGCCACACCACGATCCCGGAGCACATGCCGAGCGCGCACCGGCGCTATGCCGAATGGACGCCAGCACGGATCAAACGAGAAGCCGCCAAGATCGGCCCCGCCACGATCGCTCTCCTCGAGGCGATCATGAAAGCCAAGCCACATCCCGAGCAGGGCTTCCGGGCTTGTCTCGGCATTCTGCGGCTCGCGCGCAGTTACGGCGCGGCCCGCATCGAGGCCGCCTGCCGGCGCGGTAACGACATCGGCGCGACCTCCTACGGCTCGATCAAGTCGATCCTGCAGCACGGGCTCGATCGCGCTTACGCAAACGAGAGGCCGCCGGACGACCCACCGATCCGCCACGGCAATATCCGCGACACCGATTACTACCACTGAAGAAAGGAGAGACGATGTTGACACATCCAACCCACAACCGCCTCGTCGCACTCGGGCTTAACGGCATGGCGAAGGCCCTCGACGAACAGCAGCGACAGCCCGACATCGCCACGCTGGCCTTCGAGGAGCGCCTCGCACTGCTGGTCGACCGTGAGGCGACCGAACGCGAGAACAAGCGGCTCATCGCTCGGTTGCGGTTCGCCAGCCTCCGGCAGAACGCCGTCGTCGAGGACATCGACATGAAGGCGCCGCGCGGGCTCGACAAGCCGCTGTTCCAAAAGCTCGTCGCCGGCGAATGGATCGACCGGCATCAGAACCTGCTCATCATCGGCCCAACCGGCGTCGGCAAGAGCTGGATCGCTTGCGCCTTGGGCCACAAGGCCTGCCGGGATAACCGCTCCGTGCTCTATCAACGGCTGCCGCGGCTGTTCGAGGCGCTCACCCTCGCGCGGGGCGACGGCCGCCATGCTCGCCTCCTCAGGACCTTGGCGCGCGTCGAGCTTCTGGTCCTCGACGACTGGGGACTTGCCCCGATGACTGCCGAGCAGCAACGCGACCTCTTGGAGATGATGGAGGATCGCCATGGCCGCGGCTCGACCGTGGTGACAAGCCAGCTCCCGGTCGAGCATTGGCACGAGCTCATCGGCAACCCAACCATTGCCGACGCTATCCTCGATCGCCTCGTGCACAACGCCCACAGGCTCACCCTCAAGGGCGAGAGCCTACGCAAAGCCGCCGCCAAGCGTCAGACGCTTGACGACGAGCCCGCCAACTGACCTGATGACGACGTCGTCGCGAGAGCCCGCCTCGGTAGGCGGCCGGGATCATCGGAATCCCTGGCCGGCTTCAATCGGTACAGGCGGCCGGCTTCGCTCGGAATCCGCGGCCGACTTCGTCGGAATGCGCATCTTTAGCGTGGCTTCGGCAATCCAGGGATAGCGCCTGGTCCAGTCGCTGCCGTTGCGGGAGAGCAGGCGCACGCGCTTGTCCTCCCGGATAACCAGCAGCCGGTAGCCGTTGTCGCGCGCGGATCAGGATGGAAGAGCGCGTCAATCAAGGTGAGAGAGCGCATTGCCTCGCCCTAATTGTTACCAGATGCTGAGCCGTTGCCTCACGTAAATTGCTCCCTTGGATCGGGAGCGAGCGGGGGCGAAGATGGGGTGGCTATGTCAAGCGACGTCCGGATTTAACCCCCGCATTGCCTCAGTAAAAATGTTACCGGACAACTTCCCTGTCGTGTCTGGGGCGGAGCTGCCGAATCAGTTCGGTGGCGGGTATGGCAGGGAAGATCAGCATGCGCGCAAAGCGCGAGATCACATCAGCGCTGGTGGAGCGTTATCGGGCGAGCGGACGGCTCGAGAAGGCACGGATCCTGGACGAGCTGTGTGCCGTTACGGGATGGCATCGCAAGCACGCTATCCGAGCACTGTCGGTGGACGGGGCATCGGGATCGGCCGTGCCGCGGCGACGGAGCCGGACCTACGGAGCTTCCATTCGCGTTGCACTGATTGTGCTATGGGACGCCTCTGACCGGCTCTGCAGTAAGCGGCTCGTCGCGATGATCCCGTTTTTGCTTCCGGCTCTTGAACGGCACGGCAGATTGAAGCTTTCTGCCGATGAGAGGTCGAAGGTTTTGAAGGTGAGCGCGGCGACGATCGATCGCCTGCTGAGCGACGTAAAGATCGCAGCAGCCGGAGGACGCCGACGGCGGGCGGGCTTTTCCAGTGCCGTACGGCGGCAAGTCCCGGTGCGTACATTCAATGACTGGGGATCACCTCCGCCGGGGTACTGCGAAGCGGATCTGGTTGCGCACGGCGGCATGTCCGTATCCGGCGCGTTCATTCAGACGCTAACAATGGTGGATATCGCAACGGGGTGGACCGAATGCTTTCCGCTCGTCGTGCGTGAAGCAGCTCTTGTGGTCGAAGCTCTCGAGCGCGCGCAGAACCTATTTCCCTGGCCCGTTCGGGGGCTCGATTTTGACAACGACAGCGCCTTCATGAACGACACGGTCGTGTCGTGGTGCCGTTCTCACGATGTCGAAGTCACTCGTTCCAGGGCCTACAAGAAGAACGATCAGGCGTTCGTCGAGCAGAAGAACGGCGCCGTCGTGCGCAGGATAGTCGGCTATCGTCGGTTCGAGGGCCTGGAAGCGGCCAAGCTGCTGGCTGAACTCTATCGATCGGCGCGGCTGTTCGTGAACTTCTTCCAACCCTCGTTCAAATTGATAGCCAAGCAGCGCGACGGTGCCCGTGTACGCAAGACATACAGCGCGCCGGCTACACCACACCAGCGCCTGGCAGCGGACGCCCGCACGCCTGACGCTGTCAGCCATCATCTCCAAGAAATCTATGCCGCTCTCGATCCAGTCGCGTTGTTGCGCGACATCCGCGACGTGCAGGAGCGCCTCGCGGCCCTCGCTGATACCCAACCAATCGGCCATCCTGCTGTGGCATCGCAACCGATCGATCGCTTCCTGGCAAGCTTGCGCACGGCCTGGAAGGACGGAGCCATGCGACCGACGGATCGGCCACTCGTGAAGGCGAAAAGAGGCCGACGTCGTCCCGACCCGCTCATCCGAGCAACGCCAGATTTGCGAAAATGGTTTGAAGCTGAGCCTTGGCGGACTGGCAGCGAACTGCTCTCGCGCTTGCAGATGGAATATCCTGGAGCCTATCCGAACAAGCTTCTTCGAACCCTTCAACGTCGGCTGAAATCCTGGCGCAGCGAGCAAGCGAATGCGCTGCTGTTCGCTCCTAGCGAGAAAATGCCGCCAGGGTACGAGGTCACAACACCCCAATGACGTGCGAGGTACCAGCGGAGGAGGCCGGGCGCTCCGAAACCCCGGCCATCTCCGCACCCGGCCTCCTCCTCAACTCAAGCCAGGAGCAAAATAAATGAGGCAACCGATCGCACCCGGGAGCATCAGTACATGAGGCAATACGCTTCCCATCCAGATCGACGCGCTACAAGCCGTCGTGCTTTACCTCATGAATCCAGTCCGGTCCTGACGGGACCTGCTTGCCGGCGGTCGCCAGGCAGAGCTCGTACGCCATACGCATGGGCCGAAGATAAGTTTTTCCGCAGGATTCATGAGTCGGGAACAAGTCGCAATCTGGCGAATTGCTTCCTTACTCCGGTGTCCCCAACTCACCCCCCGAAACCGGAGCAGACCAACGGCCTCAGTTGCTGCCCAGCTGGGGCCGACTTTATTGTGGGGTACCTTCTAAACTCGCTGCCGGCGCGCAGGATGGCGCCTCGGTGGCCGCAAATCTCACAGACAAACGGCCCGCCCACAGCGTCCAGCCGAGCGGCCTGGCTGGCCTACTTCATCTTGCGGCGTTGTCAGCCGACTAATCGGCTTCGCTGCATCTTCTCCGATCGATTGCGAGCTAGCGCCAGAACAGTGCAAGCAGCAGGATCACCGGAAGAGGAATACCGAGCAGCCACAATAAGGCACCTCTGCCAAACGTCATGGCGCACATCCTCCTGTTGTTTCCTAGAACACCAAATTCAGAACCCATCGGGAGTTCCTGTAACAGGAACGGACGATTTAACCGCGCGTTGGAACCGGAGCACGAGGGAGTTCGCCATGGCTACACGCACCCTTCCCAATATGTTTTTCGCCTGGACATGGTCAGCCGTACTGGCCGGCGTGTTCACTTCGTTGGTTGTCCAGATCCTGCTGACCATGTTGGGGTTCGGCATCGGTCTGCTTGCAATCGACATTCCCACTGCTTCATCGGCGCCTGCCGGCGCAGGCTGGGCCGCATTCGTGTGGTGGGCGGTCTCTGGGATCATCGCCGCATTTCTAGGTGGGGCCATTGCGGCAGCCAATTCGCCGGATCAGACTGGCCTCGGTCGGGTCGGGCATGCGATGGCCGCCTGGGCGGTCGCAACCGTGGTGGTGGTCGCTGCGGCGGCGATGTTGCCGGCTTCGGCGACCAGCATCGCCAGCAACCTCGTCGGGCCGTCATATTCCGCCAGCACGCGCGTCGCGTACTGGACGCACAATACGGGACGGGAAACCGTGGGCGCGACAACGACAGCTGCAACGCCCGCTCAAATTGATGCAGCCCGGAAGCACTTCGCCTACGCGATGTTTGCAAGCTTCTGCGCCCTTCTTCTTGGCGCGGGAGCAGCCTACGCCGCCGGCGTGGCCACCACGGGCCAGGCCGTCAAGGAAGCGGCCCGACCGGTGACTTGACGATCGCAGGTCCTAACTTGCCGAGGTCTGGTGGCTTCAAGGCACCTATCGATGATCGCCTCGACCGCGAAAGTGCGCACACATACCGCGCCTTAGGAACGATCCTTGCGACGTTCAGTTTTTGCAAACTTCAGCAAGGAGGTACAACATGAAAATCGCTACGATTGCCTTAGCAGCCGCGTTGGTGTTCGGATCGATTGCCGCAGCCTCGGCGCAAGGCGGAGCTGGGGGCGGGGCAGGTGGTGCGGGCGGCGCGGGTGCCGGCGCGGGCGCTGGTGGAAGCGGCGACGGCGGAGCAGGCGGAACCGGCGGAGCCAGTGCCGGAGGGGGTGGCCAGACCGACTCGTCGGCTCTCACTACCGGCCAAGGTGCGTCAAGCAGCCCCAGGTCGGCAAATCCCGGCGCCACGATGAACGACCCAAAAGCAAAAGGGCGGCAATAGTGAAGATGTGCTGACATGCCGCGAGAGCAGTCACGTGAGTGGCTTCACATACGTCCCGCTCTCGTGGATCATCAGCCAGCCGTGCTCGACGGCATACCTGATGCCGGCGCCAAACGCGGGGCCGCTGCTTCCAGCGTGTAGAGGAACGGAGCGTTGATCTTCTCGATATGGATTCGGCCGTCTTGGACGGACTCAATGCCGGCGGCAAGCTGGACTAGCTGGCGCGCCGCGGCGTCAGGATCTGCGCAGGGCCGTGGGGCCGCGAACTTTGTCACGTTTTATCGCTTTCGGGTCGGTGGCCCGCAATTGCCATCTTCGGATTAACTCGCTCAAAGTCGGGCCGGACGTCGGCGCCGCGGGCCCCACAGCCCTGACATACGAAGCGGGGCTCAATGTCCGACAGCCGCATCTCGTCCAGCCACGGGGCGCCGTCCAAGGCGACGTGATGGCCGCAGTGGCAACAGACTAAAATTCCGCTCAGGCCCATCCGCGCATCTGGCCAAACATGATCTTCAATCCTGCCAATTAGACAGGCTGAATCACTGCTATCCTCGAGTCGCAACTGCCGCCTTTTTCAACAAAATCGGTCCACGAGCGGACACAAGCGCTCTTTCGCCGCCCGCCCGCTGGATCAGGACAGACACACCTGGGTCTTTCGTGGTCTTTGCCATAGGCAGCAAGTCCCGCGACCTCCGCAGATCGTGCCTTAGGCAGGCTGTCCAATCCGGTGGGCGCTGCCAGGTGCGACGCGCACTTTCTTGTTCAGATCCAGTCGCCACGGAACGTTGATCACCGTGAGGTCCGGTTGTCCAAGGGCGATCAGCTGCCTGCGTAGCCGAAGCGCGCGATGGGTATGCAGGAAATGCTGGTACCAGCGCCGCTTGACCACTTCTGGAATGAGCACGGCGATCGGCCTGCCGGGGAATTGGCTTCTGATTTCGTCAATCGCTCTCAAGATGGGCAACTGAATGGTGCGGTACTGGGCGTGGAGTACCACGAGACGCGGTGGCGCAAGCCCGACCCGTCGCGCGGGGACTTCCACGTCGACCTTCCATTGCTCCCGCAGCATGCGCTGTTCCTCAGTGGCATCCGGGCCTGACAGCTGCATCAGGTGAACGCCAACCACGTTGGGTGAGATGCTCAACGCAAATTTCAATGCATTGTCGCTCAACTTATTCCAGGATTCGAAGGCAACGACGACAATTGGCGGGCTCAAGCCGCTGAGATCCAACGGCCTCGGATCGCGGAGCTGCGTGGCGAGTTCATCGTAGTAAGACCTTATTACTTTGAGCAGAATGATGACGATTGGGAGCACCAACAGGGTGATCCAGGCTCCCTCGGTGAACTTGGCGGCAACAATAATAATCAGCGCAATACCGGTAGTTACTGCGCCTGCAGTATTGACCAGAAGATGGGCTCTCAGTTGCCCCTTCGGCCCTCCGGCTTGATCGATGGCGCGTCGCCAGTGCCGGACCATGCCCGTTTGCGAGATCGTGAACGTGAGAAATGCACCGATGGCGAATAGCGGGATCAGCCGGTCCGTTATGCCGCCAAAGACGATCAAGAAAAGCCCCGACGTGAAGCCGAGGTAGAGAATGCCGATGTCGAAGACCAAGCGACGGCCCGCGACAGCGAAGGATTTTGGCAAAAAGCCGTCCTCGGCGACCACGTGGCAAAGACGAGGGAAGTCCACGAAGCTGGTATTCGCCGAAAGGGCCAGCACGCACAGGAGAGAACCGATCGCGGTGTAGTAGACGAGACCCTGGCCTACGACGGCGGCCGCAAGCTGCGACAGCACGCTTCGATAACCTTCCTGTTCCTGATCCATGGCACCGATTCCATAGACGCGGGCGAGGAGAGCTATCCCGATCAGCAGGATACCGAGGATCACGGCGATGGCGGTGAGGGTCCGATGACCATATTTCACGGTGGGCTCGCGAAATGCGGTCATGCCATTCGACACGGCCTCAACGCCCGTCATGGCCGTGCAACCGCTGGCGAAAGCGCGCAACAGCAACCAGAGGCTGGCACCCTCGATAGCTTTGCCAACGGGCGGGGGCGGGACCTCCGGCTGCGGCGATCCGCCGGCCGTAAGTGCCTTATACGTGCCGACGGCCAGGATGATGCCGAAAGTTGCGACAAAGACATACGTAGGCAGAGCAAACACCCTGCCGGCATCTAGCGTGCCGCGGAGGTTCACGATCGTTACCAAAGCCAGAATGGCGAGGCACAATGGAAGAATGTAAGGATGCAGGACCGGCACAGCCGAGACCAACGCACCCACGCCGGCTGCAATGCCCACCGCGACGTTCAGGACGTAATCGACCATGAGCGCAGCAGCTGCGAGCAAGCTGGCATTAGTGCCGAGGTTGTCCTTTGCAACGATGTAGGCGCCGCCGTTATTGGGGTACGCCCGAATGGTCTGCCAATAGGAGGCGAACAGTATCCCGAGAAGCGCCACGATCGGCGCCATGACCCAACCAATGTAGGATGTCGCTGCTGCGCCGAGCGGGATGAGAATGGTGAGGGCCGCCTCGGGCCCATAAGCGGATGAGCCGAGCCCGTCCAGCCCCATCGCGGGAAGCCCCTCGAACGCTCCGATTTTGCGTTCCTTGAACTCCCTATTGGCCAGGCGCCGGCCGAGAAAAAAATCGAGCAGACTCACGACTAAATCGGTCCGGCTGAAGGATGTTCACTTCGAAACAAGGGAGCCGAACTGCAAAAGTTCCTAGCGCCGCACGGCCCCAAGACACCTGCATGTTGCCGTTCAAGGCAACACTGCTATGAATGAGCATCACTGGTATCTCGTCGCAATTGCGGCCTTTTTCGACAGAATCTGCCCGCAGACGAAGCCAAGCATTTTATGAAATGCCCGACCTGCGAGTATCGATCTGCGCGATCTTGCCGCCGTCTTGGACCATGAGGGCCGCCTGCCTCATGCCGTTGCAGATCGCTCGCAATGGGACAGAGAGGTCCACTAACTGATTAGAGCGCCAGCGGGCCGCCAGTGCGAACCGGCGGCCTCTGTGCCTCAAAGTGCCGCTGATCTTTTACAAGACCACATCGGCCCCAGCTGACCTGCCACTGAATTTTCATCCGGCAGCGGTTAGAGTCTCGGAGCTTTGTACGCCAAGTGGCGCGGTTGGAGCAACGGACGATCGGCGGAGCTGGTCGGGGTTGCGTAGCCGATCGTCCGTTGCGGTGAGGTGGGCGGCATAAGCCGCGGGGGTCATGTATTTCAGCGACGAGTGAGGCCGCTGAAGATTGTAGTCGGCAACCCAATTGGCGATCTTGGCGCGGGCATGGTCGAGATCGAAGAAGAGAGTCTCGTTGAGCAGCTCGTCACGCATCCGGCCGTTGAAACTCTCGAGAAGCCGTTCTGCATCGGCTTTCCCGGTGCAATGAAGTGCCAGTCGATAGCTAGCTGCGTCCCTGCACCAGGCGAGCATGGCATTGCAGGTGAACTCGGTGCCGTGGTCGGACACGATCATTCCTGGCTTGCCGCGTCGTTGGACGACGGCCGTCAGTTCGCGAGCGACGCGTCGTCCTGAGATCGACGTATCCGGAATGGCGCCCAGACATTCCTTGGTGACCTCGTCGACGATGTTGAGGATGCGGAAGCGCCGACCGTTGGCGAATTGGTCGTGGACGAAATCCAGCGACCAGCGCGCGTTGGGCATCGCCTCGACTAGGATCGGGGCACGGGTCCCCACGGCCTTGCGGCGAGCCCGCCGCTTGCGGACGGTGAGCCCTTCTTCCCGATAAAGCCGGTAGATCCGGTTGATCCCCGATGGCTCACCCTCCCGCCGCAGCAGCACGAACAGCCGGCGGTAGCCGAAACGCCGCCGCTCGTTGGCAAGGTCACGCAGCCGGCCACGGAGAGTCGCGTCCGGAGGACGGCTGGAGCGATAGCGGATCATCTTCCGATCCGCTCCGACAATCGAACAGGCCCGCCGCTCCGACAGGCTCATGACGGCCTGCAGATGCGCGACCGCAGCGCGCTTGGCGGCGGGCCCTACCATTTTTTGAAAGAAGCTCGCGAAGGGCGGCGGCGTCGAGCATCTGCTCGGCTAGAAGCTTCTTCAGCTTCGCGTTCTCGTCCTCCAGCGCCCTCAGCCGCTTCGCCTCTGAAACGTCCATGCCGCCGAATTTGGCCTTGTAGATCGTTGCTTCCGAGACCCCGTGCTTGCGAGCCAGGTCGGCCGTCTTTGCCCCAGCCTCATGCTCCTTCAACACTGCGATAATCTGCTCTTCCGTGAACCTTGCTCGCTTCATCTGTCCGTCCTTCTTCGGGCCGGACTCTAACTCCATCTGGAGGAAATACGCAGGGGCAGGTCATTCCCTCATAGCCCGATGGAGCGGCATAGAGCCGTGCGCCGCTTGAGATAGATCAAGGAAGGTGCCTCACATTCCCAGCTCTCTGCGGATGACATTCCTGTGCTCAACATGCAAAGCTCGGAGCAGCCGGTACGTGGCCAGAAGATCTAAGGCGAGGACGGTCGAGCCGCCCGCGCGCTCTAACTCGTCAATGATTTCGATCTGGCGAGCAATATGCTTGTCGCTCAGCGCAACGTGGAGCTCAGCCTGAGCTAGGTGTGCCTGGATGAGCCGAAGGTCCATCGGGGCAGCATACGCCTAATCAGGCCGCTCTAAGAACAAAATAGGGCAATGGCGGCGGAAACAGGCCAGCGCCGACAGTCGAAAGGGCAAGGACCGACGGTCCGCTCAGGGTCAATCGCGACGGTCTGGCCCGGTTTAAGTTAGGTCCGATCTACCCCTGACAGGGCCGTGGGGCGTGGCAGCGATGGGCCACATGGAGACCGATCACAGCGTCCGACACGGGGTATCACAGCCAGCGGATAAGTATGCGCCGTATGGCATTCGGCATATGGCTTGGCCGAGTGAAAATCAAAGACTTCGCGAATCGACTGGCGCAGAGAATCAGCTGGATACCCCGGCCAAATCTCTGTTTCTCGCGGAGGAGACGCTCGTATGTCTTTTGACCCGATGGCCGCCGCCGTCGACTGGCCCGATGCCTACCGCGCCGGCGATATCGAAGCGCTACTCGAAATGTACGCCGAGGATGCCGTGGTCTACTGCGATTGTGACCAATTGGCGATCTCCGGCAGAGAACACCTGCGAGGCTACTGGGCTATCCATCTGCAGGAACACCCAGCTGCCGAGCTGGACGATCTTCAGCCCTCGCACGGTGGCGCGATGATCTCGTACGTCAGCGGGGAAAACGTAGTGCACGCGGTCTTGGACTTTAATGATGCGGGGAAAATCAGGCCCCTGAGCTGCAGGCCGACACATCAGGCCTCGTTCACCTCCTGCCAAGACGAAGTCTGCAAAGGGTCACGGGTCACGAGCGGCGGTCGCCGCCACCATCGTACAACGTCTGGTCACCTGCGGACAGCAGGGCCCGCAACTTTTGGTCCAACTGGTCTACAGAAAAGGGCTTACCGATCGCGGGCGCATCTCTGAACTCCTCCTCCAAAGATGGCGCGCCATAGCCCGTGCTGAACAGGATGGGGATTTTTCGTTCGCGCACGATGCGAGCTACCGGGAAAACACGCTCTCCAGCCAGATTGACATCAAGGAGTGCCAGATCGAAAGACGTGGTAGTCGCAAGCTCGCAAGCCTTTTTCACATGCGCGGCGGAGGCAACCACCTTCAATCCCAATTCCTCGAGCATGTCTTCGATCATGAGCGCAACTAACGCTTCGTCTTCGACGAGTAGAACCCTTGTGCCGGACATTTTAGCCATGGGCGGCCGGAAGCATAACGGGAAATGCCATGGTGCAGCGTGCGCCCTGCGGATCGAAGATCAAATCGAACTCTCCGGCGAGGTCATGTTCCACACAGCGCTCCATCAGTCGCGTGCCGAATCCACGCCGTTTGGGCGGCGTAACAGGGGGGCCCCCGCGTTCGAGCCATTCGCATTCAAGAGTGCCTTGCGATTGGTCGCCGACACTAATCTTCCAAGTGAGTGATACGAATCCATCCGACGCAGAGAGTGCACCGTATTTTGTCGCATTAGTCAAAAGCTCGTTGAACACCATAGTGACACTCAGCGCCGCCCGCGCGTCCAGGCTGACATGGGGCCCTGCCGTCACGACGCGTCCGCCCGACAGAGCGGCGACGATATCGTGGACCAGTTTTTCGAAAGGCGCGTCTTGCCAGTTCCGCATCGTGAGCAGATCATGCGCGCGGGAAAGCGCCAGCAGCCTACCGGTGAATGTCGGCAGAAACTCTTCCAGGCCGGCGGCATGCCGAGCAGTTTGGCTGGCGAGGGACTGCACCGTTGCCAGCGTGTTTTTCACACGGTGGTTCAGCTCATCGATGAGCACCTTCTGGGCATTCTCCGCCCGCTTGCGCTCGCTGATGTCGACGAGCATGTTGATGGCGCCAACCAACTTTCCGTCTGCGTCGCGCAGCGGCGTCGGGTAGGGAATAAAGGGCACCCTTCTCCCGTCAGGTCGCTCAGCAATTGCCTCAGCACCGCGGACGGGACGGTTTTCACGCAAAGCCACAGCCATCGGACATTCATTGTGCGGCAGGGGTGAGCCGTCAGGCCAGTAGAGTTTCCAGGTGACGCACCATTCGTCACCTGGCTGCGGTGTCCTGCCCGCCATCTCGACTGCGGCCCTGTTGAAGAAATTGATGCGCCCCTCAGCATCGGTCGTGTAGATCGCAGCGGGCAAGGCCTCAAGCAGATCGCGCATACGCTGCTCGCCTTCCCGCAAACGATCCTCGAGCTGTTGGGTGGCAGTGACATCCTGGGCGACGCGCACGCCATAGAGAAAGCGGCCTTCCGCATCGCGCACGGAAGAGCTGAAAATATCAAGATGTCGGACGGACCCGTCGGGCCGTAATATGCGCTTTCGAACGGCATAGTTTGCGATGTCACCGCGTACCTGCTGCGCGTATAGCTCGCCATCCTCCAACCGGTCATCGAGATCGGTGTAGTCGGAGAAAGTCATTCCGAGCAGTTCGTTGTGCGTGCGTCCGGTGATTCGACAAAGCGCATCGTTGACCCGCAAGAACCGGCCATTTTCATCAGTTTCCGAGATGCCGACGTTTGCGGCCTCATAGGTAGCCGCGAGCCGAGCTTCGCTGGCTCGCCGCTGCTCTTCAGCAGCGCGCAATTGCGTCACATCGACCGTGAAGCAGCGCGTGTTGGTGAATTTGCCGTCCACAAGCCGGCTGTTTGACGTAATTAGCACATGCCTCACGGAACCATCGCGCGCCCGCAACCGCGCCGGATAAGCTTCGAGCGCCTGCCCGCACGAGAGACGCTGAAGGATATCGCCAATCACCGGCGCGTCGGCATGAAACTCCGCAATGTGGCGGCCAATATACTCCTCGGGCCTGTACCCGAGCATATCCAGCTCGGCTTTGTTGGCGCGAAGGATAATTCCCTCGCTGCTTACGATATGAAGCCCAACGGCGCCATTCTCGAAGAAGTCCTCCAGATCCTGCGTTTTCCGCCGGACTTCCTCCTCAATCTGCTTGCGTCTGGTGATGTCCTGAAAACAATTGATAGCGCCCTGGATACGACCGGAGTGGTCGCGCAGTGCGCGGATGTTGACTAGTGCTGTAAAACGAGACCCGTCTGGCCGCGCCATGATGACCTCACCATTGCGCGTGGGCGTGCCAAGACGAATCGCGGTCGCCATCGGACAATCGCTATGGGCAAGCGGGGCGCCGTCGAGCAGGTAAAGTTGATGCGAACCGCAGAAGCGTTCTGTCTTGGCAGCGCTGGGCGTCCGGCCCCACAATTCCACGGCTTCGCTGTTGTAAGCGACCAGGAGCCCTTCGGCATCGCAAAGATAAACCGCCCCAGGAATGGCGTCGAGCGCGGCACTACCGGCCGCGACCAGCGCCTCGAACTCCGTGGGCCGGCGATGGACAGAGAGCGGAAATTCCTCGATATTGGACATAAATGCGTCTCTCGGGGCGAGAGGGGGCCTGCGCGGGGCCATTCAGTTTGGGAGGACAATGGCGGACTCCCCCCGTTGGGCCGCCGAACAAGCCATAACGCATTAGAGGGCTGACGGTTCCCTATACCTTACCTGGAGTCCCTTGGCGTTGTTTAGGCGCGCTGGTGCAAGGTCTCGCCTCGACCAGGGAATGGTATGGCCTCGATGGAATCCAAGCCGCGCCTAGGTGTTTTCGATGAAGTTTCCCTGCCGTCAGGTCGGCTAAAATGGGTTCTGTAGGCGGAAACTAAGTTGAACATTATGCGTTTGTGTCAGCGCCGGGGCGGTCGTTCGGGGAGATGTTGTATGCGTCACCGCGTTAAGCAATCCATCTCGTTCAATCAGCGGCTCGCGGATGAAGCTGAAAGATTCCGGAAAGCCGCTGAAGAGTTGCCGCCCGGCACCGCCCGAGAGCTGCTGATGAAGCGGGTAAGGCAGGCCGAAGCCGCATTGCAAATCAATGATTGGCTGGCCACCCCAGGGCGCAGCCCCGCCATCTGCGCTTGGGCAGCTGACAGAAAAGCGACACGCGAAATCCGATGAAGCTGCTGACGGAGTATCTCGAGCGCGCGGTGCAGCTTGAACAGCTTGCGGCCAGTGAACTCGACGGCGCCTTCAAATCACAACTGCTCGAGCAAGCGGCCTCATATCGAAGGATCGCTGCAAAACGAGCGAGGGAATACGGCCTGCCGCCTCCAAGTCCACCCGGATAGTTTTCCGCCGACTGCCTCCAGGCGAGCCGAGCGCAATTCGGCCAAGCGTCAAGACCGCGGCTGGACTGACCAGATGGCGCCCCGTTTCGGAGAAGGGCTGCCCATAGCGCGAATCACCCGCGACATGGCCGGATGCGTCCGGTTCTTCACCTTGATCCAGTCCGTGGATCGGCCGTTGCTGTAGCGCCGAACGCGCCGTTTCGAGACCAAGCCCTCCGGGCCCATGCGGCAGGCGGCGCGAAACAGGTCCGGACCGATCTCGCCGGCCTCGAACGGCGCAACGAACATTCCGTCCGGCCGGCCGCGCAACAGGCGCGCGAGGTTGGTCTTGCGCATCGAGAGCAGCAGCGGCCGCAGGTCCTCGCCGCCGAGGGCGAGCACGTCGAAGGCATAGAGCTGCACCTCCTCGACGGAGCCGTCGGGCGCGACCTTTGCGGCTGTGGCCAGGCACAAGTCTAAGGCTTTGGGCATGAACCTCAGCTAGTGTGGAATCGCTCCCGCGGGAGCCCCTTTCCGCAGTTGCGTCTACCGAATCTGTGCCTGTACAGCGGGGTCATGCACCTGCGGTTCTCTCTGGGGGCTGCCGTATCGCCGGGCGTCGTGGATCGAGGGGGTGTCTCAGATTTTCTGTCAGAATATTCCGGGTCACGACGACTTGTTGCAAAGACCGTCAAGGACTACCTTGCGGTTGCAATAACGAGTCGAGGTGTCGGTGTGGAAGATATCAACCGTACTCTTGGCGCCTTGCCAACATGCGATCGTTGCCACGGCAGCAGTCGTGTCATCGTCACTGAACTCCTGAACCTCCGCATTGGCAGGTCTGTGGTGGCGTACCGATGCCGGGAATGCGGATACGTGACTTGGGATGAGCGTCTCTCAATTGCTGTCGCCCAAGTACGTCCACCTGAAGGAAGGCAACCGCGCCTTATCGCGGCTGAGTAGATCCTTCAGGTTCTTGCAGTTCCCATTTGCGCCCACCGCATCGGCATTCATACAGGCGAAAGGTCCTCCCGGTAGTGGGGTCCAAGATCTCGCGGGTCAACCGGGGATCATCTTGCCCGCATAGGGGGCATTGGCGCAGCACTTGGTTCTCGCTCTCGCGGTCACACTTTTGACCCTATCTTGGGCGGTCTAAGCACCCAAGGTGAACACTCGTTCCTATTGAACTCCGATCAGGTGAACGCGAACCGCTCGCTGTTCTTCGCCAAGGATGGGCGCCCGTACCCCAAGGAGCTGATGGGCATCGGAGAGGTCCGCTCCCCTGAGGTCCGCCCCGTTCAGGATAGCCCGTGTCAAGGAGGCCCCGCCCAGCTTTGCCCTGAAGAGGTTAGCCAGGGTCAAAATGCGAAGCAGGCTGAGCAAATCTGGTCCGCTCTGGAGCGATGAGCGGACCTCTGTCAGAGCGGCGCAACTTCGCCCTTGGGCCAACTGCGGACGTTCCTTACAGACCTCGCGAGCATCGGCGCCCTCATGGCGCCAGCGCGTCGAGTAACATTTTGGCGTCCTGCAAGTCGGGCGTGCCGAAACCCTCGGTGAACCAGCCGTAGATGGGGGCGAGGAGATCGCGGGCTTCGGCGTTCCTGCCTCGGTCGCTCCAGAGCCGCGCGAGGCTTGTGGCAGCACGCAGCTCCAACGTCTTCGCACTCTGTCCGCGGCTGACTTCGATTGCGCATCGAAAACAGGCCTCGCTCTCGTCGGTTTGCCCGCAAGCCGCAAGCAGCCGACCCCTAAGGCTGTGCATTTCGGCCTGCCACCAAACTTCGCCGCTCACCGCTGTCAAGGCGAGCCCATCCTTTAACAATTCGAGCCCTTCGTCCGGCCTGCCGAGATCTGCTTTAGCGCTTGCCAAAACGGCCAGCATGTAAGGTCTGGTGACTTGGCGGACAGCCGAAAAGAGCGCGAGACCCTGTTCCATCGAAGCGATTCCGCGCTCGAGTTCGCCGCCATCCGCGGTCGCCCACCCCAAGAAGAAGATCCCAGCGCCGCGCATCATGGGAAAGTCGTGCTCTCGCGACAGTTCGATCAGCTCAGTTGCAAGTTCGCGGCAGGATTCTCTCTGGCGGCCGATCTGAAGGACGATCGCACAGAACCACATTGCTAGGGCGAGGCTGTACGGATGGGACAAGCTCCGAGCCAACGTGACGGCCTCGGCACTGAGTTTCATTGCCTTTTGAGGGAAGCCTAACAGCGCCAGGTTGATCGCGCCGGCCGCGTGAGCGCACACGCCAGGATCATGACCGCTGAACGCGAACGCGAGAGCATGATGCCGGGTGCACTCGTATTGTGAAATGCCTTTTTGAGAATGATCGCCTGCGGCGGCCAAGTTGCCGCACCAAAGCGACGTCGCCCACTTCGCGTGATGGCCCTCTAGGACGAGATCATCAGCGCCCAAGCGCTGCGCGAGCCCGAGAAGCTCGTCGGCATGAGCGGTCGCCGCACGCAAGCGACCGGAGCTCATCGAATGATAGTAGAGGCCCCACAACGCCTTGAACCGCGCTGAATTTTCTTCACCCGCCTCGAGAGCGACGGCGCGGCTATAGATTGCTTCGACCTCCGATGACCCTGGCCCCTTCACCATCATAAGGGCCGGCCCGAGCTTGACGCATAACTCCAACTCTTTCGCTGCACGATCGGGCTTGTCACCGAGCTTGCTCAAGAGGTCCAGCGCAACGGAAAAGTGATGAATAGCCTCGGCGTGTCCCGAGCGCACCATCGCCAAATCCCCCGCCCGTTGCCAATACTCGACCGCGGCATCGCTGCGTCCTGCCGCTGTAAAGTGATGCGCCAACAGTTCCGGCTCGACCGCGGCGGTGGCGGCAAAATCATCGCGTAACACTTCGCCGACGCGGCGGTGCAAAACCTGGCGCCGGCTCTTAAGCAAATTCTCATAAGCTGCATCCTGGATCAGCACGTGCTTGAAGCGATAATCGGCATCGGGCGGTAGGCCCTGCACCAGCAGAATGTCCGCCTCGGCGAGCCGTTCCAGCGCAATCTGTAGCGGCCTGTCCTCCATAGCGGTTACGGCGCGAAGGAGTGTGTAGGAAAAGTCGCGCCCGATAACGGCACCGATCTGGGCCACCTCGCGCGCCGGGCCAAGCCGGTCGAGCCGCGCTGTCAACGATTGCTGCAGGGTCGGCGGAATCGCCTGGATGCCCCGCCCGCCGCTCTCCAGCAAGAGCCGTGTCACCTCCTCGACAAACAGCGGCACGCCGCCCGTGCGCTCGGTCACGCCGTCAACCACTTCCCTTGACAACGCATAGCGAGAGGCAAGCTCGCCGACCATCTGGCGCACCTGCGAGCGATCGAGCGGAGCCAGGGAGATTGTGCTGTGATGCGAGCGCATGCCCCATGGCGGCCGGAACTCCGGCCGGGCGGTGCTGAGAACGAGCAAGGGCGCCAGCGCACCGCGTTCGGCGATGCCGCGCAACAGTTCGAGCGTGGTCGGATCAGCCCAGTGCACATCTTCAAGTGCCAGCACCACCGGCTGAGTTCGCGCGCCGGCCATGACCCAATTGGTGAGCGCTGTCAGCTGTCGGCGCCGCAATTCTTCCGGCTCTAAAGTGGGCGTACGGTCCTGCGGCAAGGGGATGTCCAATAATGGCGCGAGCAAGGTGACATTCTCCGCCGGGTCGAGTTTGACCAGCGCCAGCGTATTCTCCAGGTCCGCGAGACGCCGCTCGGCGGGTATGTCGGCGCCGCCGAAGCGCTGCCGACCCCAATCGGCGATCGGGTGCAGCGGCGTGTTCGGCAGAAGCTGCGAGCAACTCCATTCGACCCAAGTGTGCGGCACCTCGCGCAGCCGCGGGTGGAATTCCTCGATCAGGCGGGATTTTCCCAATCCTGGCTCGCCCACGATCATCACCAACTGACCGTCGCCCCGCCGCGCCCGCTCCCAGCGCCGCATTAACATTGCGATCTCTTCTTCGCGACCCACCAGCGGCGCGAGATGGCGCTGTCCCGCGCGGCGCCCGCCACCGCTTGCCCGTACCAGCCGGTACAGTGTCACCGGCTCCGGCACGCCCTTAAGTTCATGGCTGCCGCGGTCCTCAACGACGAACAGCCCGGCGACCTGGTGCTGCACCCGCGCCGTCACCACGACCGCACCCGGCTCCGCCAGCGCTTGCACCCGTGCCGCAACGTTCGGCGCGTCACCGTAAATCTCGCCCGCCGCATCGATCACGACCGCTCCGGTTTCAATCCCAATGCGCGCGTTAAGCGCTGGCTTGCCAGCCTCAGTATCGTTGCGGTTCACCTCGGCGAGTGCGCGTTGGATCAAGAGCGCCGCCCGCGCCGCGCGTTCGGCGTCGTTCTCCTGCGCCACCGGATAGCCGAACAGCACCATGAGCCCGTCGCCCAACTTCTTGGCGACATGGCCGCCCATTTCGGTTGCCGCAGCGCACGCGGCATCGAGATAACCGCCGACGAGGTCGCGCCACTCCTCGGCATCGAGCTGCGCGGAAATGCTGGTCGAGCCGACGAGATCACAGAACATCACCGTGACATAGCGGCGCTCGCCGCTGGCCTCGGCGGAGATCGGCGGTGGCGTCGCGGTGGGAATTGGCTCTGACGCGATGGGTGTACGACGCTGCGCTGCAGTCGCCCTGGCGGGTGCGGCTGGTGCGTTCTTCTCGATAACGTCGATGTCGGCAATCGCGCGCAATATTTTTCGGCGATCGCCGAGGACGACACCGAGCTCTTTCAGGTCCTGATCGGTCAGTTCACGAAGGACCAAGAAATCAATGCGGTTTTCAGCAAAACGCTGGGCGTACTCGGACATGCCGAGCTTTTCGAGCCAGTCGGCAACCTGCTGCATCGCGGCCCCCTAGGGACTTCACGCTATCCAGTCCGGACCGAGGGGACGGAAAGTCTACCACGCCCTCCAATTTATCGCAGCGCCCGCATGCGGGTCCATCAGGGTTAAAATGCGAAAAACTCAACCTGAGCAATTCGGGTCCGCTAGATCCCGCGGAGCAGACCTCAAGGCGGCAAGCCGCCACTTCGCCGATGGGCCGATAACGATCCATGACGGAGCAGCGCCGTCAAGCTCACGTGGCTCTCTACCAGCCTAGACACAGAAGGCCACTTGTTGATACGCGCGTCGTGTGTCCTACGAGCGATACGCCGTCGAGATAGAATTCCGCACTATCAAACAACGGTCGCAACTGATCGGCAATTATTGTAAGTCCGCCGGACCGTTCCACGAGGGTCGGCGGAAAATGTAGGATAGGGATTTCAAGCATGGCAAATCGCCTCCGGTTCGCGGCGGCCCTGATTGGATCGATAACCATTGGCGTGAGCGACGCATCCTCGCATCATCCCGGAATCGGCGGTATCGGTGGCGCAGGCGGTATCTTCACGATAGGCGCTGGCACCCTCGACGAGGGCCAGTTCGCGTCTTCAACTTATGTCGATTATCTGCGGCTCAAACAACTGAGCGAACCGACGCTGCTCGCGAACGTCGGCAACGACGTCCATGGTTTGCAAACGGTCGAGAGCTACGCTGTTGCGCTTGCCTGTGGTATCACCAATGATCTCACCGTGTCCGTGCGCTTGCCGTGGGTACGCCGCACCGCATCCTCGAAGCCGTGCAGGAAGACCCGGCGGATCCGGCTGCGGTGCGTGACCGTGGCAATACATCGGGATTTGGCGATGCCACACTACTTGGACAGTACCGCTTCGTGAACAATCAGGTAAGCGGAACGCAAGCGGCAGTGCTGTTTGGGGTCAAGGCTCCGACGGGTACAACCGATCTCGTTGACAGGTTCGGTGAACTCTTCGAGGCCGAATTTCAGCCGGGATCGGGCTCTTGGGACGGGCTATTCGGCGCAGCGTTAAGCCAGCGTCTAACCTCAGCGTTGAGCTTCCATACCAACGTGCTCGCGATTGCTACTGGCACCGGAACGCAAAATACCAACCTTGGCAACCGTTTCCATTATAACGCCGCGCTTTCTTACCGGGTTTTCGGCGAGACCACGAGCGAGCCGCATACGCACGATCCACGGAAAGCTTATGCGCATGCTGGTCGTAGCCACTCGATGGTAACCAAGGCTCCGACTATCGCCGCACCGCACGGCCACATTGCGCTCGATGCGCTACTCGAGATCAACGGCGAATGGCATGGCAGACAGCGAATTGCCGGGATCAGTGATCCCAATTCGGGCGGCAACACCATCTTCGTTTCGCCGGGTCTTCGGCTCACGGTTGATAACTGGTCGAGCTACGTGCTTGTCGGCATCCCAGTTGTCAACGACTACAACGGCGTGCAAGCCACGCCCGCATGGCGCACCTTGGTAGGAGTCTCTGCTGTCTTTGGACCGTGATCGACATGTTGAGCACGTGGGTGCTGAGCTTCTAGTGAAGTCGCGTCCGCTTAAAGATTGTTTTGATGCACTAGCTCAACGGTAGCTAGTTTCCCCCGACTTGGCGGCGGCGGAACTCGAAGATTTCCCTGCCATACTTTTCGGAGGATGCACCCGCTCGGTTTCGGTGTACAATTCGTGCGGTTGCCCCACTTGCAGGAGGTAAGCCATGAATAGATTCTATGCTCTCGCGTCGGTTGGGTTCTGCGTAGCTTTGGCAGCCTTCACCACCACTTCGGCATCGGCTCTTCCAACGGAGGAAGTCCCGAAGACCGAACCAGATTACATCGCCAAGGTGAAGACCGCCGCCCCGCCGTCGGTCGTGAATAACGCGACGATCACCATGCCGCAGGCGGATGGGTCTTCTAAGACCGTCCAAACCGGATCGAACGGTTTCACGTGCTTTATCGGCACGGACGGAACGCCCGAATGCGACGACCAGAACGCCATGGAATGGCGCAAAGCTCTACAGGCCAAACAGGAGCCGCCGAACAAGATCGGCCTGATTTTCATGCTGGCCGGAGACACCGGCACGAGCAATCATGATCATGCCGAACGCCACACGCACAAGCATTGGGTCCAGACCGGCCCGCACGTGATGATTGTCGGGGGCGCAGCACGTGAGATGCTCAGTCCCTATCCGCGCGATCTGGACGTCAAGGACGCGACCCAGCCTTATGTCATGTTCCCCGGCAAACCCAATGAGCACCTGATGATTCCGGTGCACTCGCAAGAGCTTACCACGGGCAGCGCGCGGTGACGCGCGTGAACGCCGCCGTGCCTCGAGACCAGCGGCACGGCGAACGTCAGCTCGGGGCTTCAATGGGGTAAAATCGAGTTAATCGGCTGCATGACGACGCACGTCGCCGTGTGGGAGTTGGGTCACGAGCGGCAATGCTCTGACTGATCGTAGGATTTCCGCTTGGTCGTCGAAAGCTGACGTGCGCGAGTTTGTGCGCCTCGCCTAGGCGACACTGCGCGTCGCGGCGCAGCCTGCGGCGCGCCGGATGCGTCAAGAGCTCGCCCCACAGGCGGAAGTGAGCGCCGGCATTCGCCTGCGCGACGGACCGCCACCTCTCGCACAGCAGATCAGCGAGATCTGCTCAGGGGTCATTTGGAGGCAACGGCCTCCTTGAACAGCTCAACCTTGCCGCACGTGTTGTCTGTCACCGCAAAGACCTCGTAGAAATCGATCTGCGGCTTCATGCCGTAGCGTTGGATGATGCCCTCGAGCCACGGCCCGGTGTAGAACGCCTTGGCGTCCTCGATGCGCTCCCACTGGTACACGCCGCCGGCCCAGCCGCTTTCGGACCAGATGAAGTGCTTGCTGATCAGCCCCGTCACCTCGCGGAAGTTGGGTGCGATCTTGTGAAAGTGTTCGCGACACGCGGCGCAGTCGATCTGCGGCGGCAGTTTGTATCGTACAACGGCGGTAATCATGCGACCTCCTTGAAGCATACCTCCGACCGCAAAATTGGGCATTCCCGCGATCAAGCAAGCGAAGCGGGAAGTCGACATGGGTCAAAGGCGCAAAGCCGAACGAATCGTCAGTCCTCTATTGCGACAATCCGACTATTCCAGAGCCTGCTGGAGCTAACGTTAGAAGTTCAGCCTCACCCTATAATAGTTGGAATAGGCATCCCTCAATTCGCGCAAGGCTACATGCTGGTGCGTTCGCACCCACCGAAAGATCCATCATCCGCTCTCGCCGATCGCGGTCAAGAGCGACAGACGCTGCCTTCAGCAGGTCAACACGATTGACGGGGGGCCTTAATCGCCGCGCAGCTTTCTGCTTTCAATTTTTTGCGGTAATGTGAATCGCTTCACGCTTATGTAGCAGACGGGCTCGCATGATGCCCGAAGAGAGGGGAGCTACGGCCCCGCAAAGCGCCACCCAGTTCCATTCCATTCACACGCGAGTTTGGGAGCGACACATGGAAAAGCGCGAAATTGGCAACAGTTTAACGAAAGATCTGTCCGAAGCGAAGCGGGGCGCCTTCTCCCGCCGCTCGGTGCTGTCGTTGGTTTGCACCCTCGGCGCCGCGGCGCCGTTTGGGATGTTCGGAGCGGCTCGCGCGCTGACGGCATCCGGGACTGGATCGCTGTCTTATATTCCGGGCGCGCCTTTTATTTGCCGCACCGCGGCGAACAGCGAAGAGTTGCAGGGCCCACCCCGGCACCTAAAGCTCGCCTGGAACGCGAACGCGGCGTGCACGGTCGCTGCGCCGGTCGCAAAAGAACGGGGTATCTTCGCCAAGCACAATCTCGATGTCGATTTCGTCAATTTCGGCGGTTCGACCGACCAGTTGTTGGAGGCGATTGCGACTGGCAAGGCCGATGCCGGTTTGGGATTGGCCCTGCGCTGGCTCAAACCGTTGGAGCAAGGTTTCGATGTTCGGATCACCGCGGGTGTGCACGGCGGATGCATCCGGCTCCTCGGCTCCAAGGCCGCGAATATTGACAGCCTGGAGTCCCTGCGCGGCAAGGCTATCGCGATTAGCGATCAGGCGAGCCCGGCGAAGAACTTCTTTTCGATCTATCTCGCCAAGAAGGGCATCGATCCGGCCCAAGAGGTAGAGTGGCGCCAGTACCCGGCCAATCTGCTCGCGCTTGCCGTCGAGAAGGGCGAAGTGCAGGCGCTAGCCGAGATAGATCCGCTGCCCTACATCTGGCTGAAGGAAGGCAAACTCAACGAGATCGCGACGAATTTATCGGGTGAATTTGCCGACCGCACCTGCTGCGTTCTCGCGATACGTGGCAGCCTCACCCGAGGCGAAATGCCGGTGGCGGCCGCTCTGACACGATCGATACTGGAGGCGGCAGATCGAGTTGCCAGCGATCCCGCCGATGCCGCGGCAATCTATTCGGGCTACGGCGGGAGAGGGTCCGTAGAGGATCTCGCCACAATGTATCGTAGCCATACTCACCACAGGCATCCCGTCGGGGCGGAACTCAAGAAGCAACTTCTACTCTATACCGATGAACTCAAGGCAGTGAACGTCATCAAGCGAAGCACTGACCCGGCCAAGTTCGCCGACCGCATCTATCTTGACGTTCTAAGCTGAGCCGATTGGGAACATCTGCAGTGAGCTCGGTCATCGATGAAGTGCCGAGGCCATCAGAGAAATCGGGTTTCGGCTTTTTTGAAAGTTCAACAGCTCGGTCGCTAATCGGCGGACTGTCTGTGGCCGCCGCATGGTCTATGGTCGCCGCGCTCACTGCGTTCTGGCCAGATAAGCTCGAAAGCGATTGGGCCTACACGGGCGGCTTCGCCATTGCGTGCGGCGCATTGGCCCTTGTCCTTGCCTTGGCGGCCCTTGTCGGCGTTCGTTTCGTTGCTTTTCAGCGCCTCCAGCGGTTTTTTCCGTGGCTGTTCGCGCTGGCGGTGTTTTTGGCTGCTTGGGAGACCGTCACGGCAAAGCTCGGATTGCTGCCGTTGCCATTTTTTCCACCGCCGCAGGCGATCATCGAAGTCGTAATCGACGATTGGGGGCGGCTGGCTCAGGGCATCTTCGCCTCAGCTCGTCTGCTCGCGACCGGTTATTTTCTCGGTGCGGCGGTGGGGTTCGTAACCGGCGTCGCGATCGGCTGGTCGCGGCTCGCCGGTTATTGGATCCACCCAGTTTTGCGGTTCATCGGGCCGCTGCCCGCGACAGCTTGGCTGCCACTTGCATTTTTCGTTTTCCCGTCGAGCTTCAGCGCCAGCATTTTCCTGATCGCGCTCGCCACCGGGTTTCCGGTCACCGTGCTCACCTGGTCGGGCGTCGCCTGCGTGAAGAGCGCCTATTACGATATTGCGCGGACATTGGGAGCAACCCAGCGCTTCCTCGTGCTCAAGGTTGCCATTCCGGCGGCAATGCCGCATGTCTTTGTTGGCCTGTTCATGGGGCTCGGCAACTCGTTTGCGGTTCTTGTCGTAGCCGAGATGCTGGGCGTGAAGGCCGGGCTCGGCTGGTATCTGCAATGGGCGCAGGGTTGGGCGGCCTACGCCAATATGTACGCCGCGCTGCTGCTCATGGCGTTCTTGTGCTCCGGGCTGATCACGCTGCTGTTCCGCTTGCGGGACCGCCTGCTATCCTGGCAGAAAGGTGTAGTGCGATGGTAGCGGCAATCGCGAGCGATTACGCGGTCCGTGGATCGACGCTAACGCTCCGCGAAGTGAGCCATAGCTTCGATCTCGAAGGGCAGCCCCTGCCGGTATTGGACCGCATCAGCATGCAGGTCGGCCGCGGCGAATTCGTCGCGCTCCTGGGACCGAGTGGGTGCGGAAAATCGACCTTGCTGCGGCTGGTCGCGGGGCTCGACACTCCAACAGCCGGCTCCCTGCTAACGGAGGGAAGCGAAATCGAAGCACCCGATCCGTCGCGCGTCGTCGTTTTTCAAGACCCCACGCTTTATCCATGGCGGACGGTATGGAGCAACGTTGCGCTCGGTCTGGAAGCCCGCGGGTTGCTGCGCACCCATCGCGGACGTATCGAGGACGCGTTGCGCCTGGTGGGGCTCACGGGCTTCGCCCATGCCTACCCGCACCAGCTTTCCGGCGGCATGGCGCAACGCGCCGCTCTTGCGCGTGCGCTCGTCAACGACCCGAAGCTGCTCATTCTCGACGAACCTTTGGGCCAGCTCGACTCCCTGACTCGCATCGCGATGCAGGCGGAACTCGTATCACTTTGGCAACGCTCGAACTTCACGGCGCTGCTGGTCACGCACGATGTCGAGGAGGCACTCTTGCTCGCCGGCCGTATCATCGTGCTGAGCGAGCGACCGGCACGGATCAAGGCCGAAGTCGTCAACAGCCAACCCTATCCTCGCCACCGGGGCGATCCGCACTTCGTTGAGCTTCGTCGCGAGGTGTTCGAGCATCTCGGCCTCGATGAGGCATGGTAGCCGTCGAAAGGAGCTCGGCCGTGGCGGATCTTCTCATACATATCATAGAGCAGCCGCACGGCGTATTTGCCGCGATTGCAATGCGATTGCTTTAGCGGCTTGGTAGCCATGCAGACGAGGTCTAACAATCTGGGAAGCGCATGGAGACTTCGATGACCTCGGAATTCAACGTCCACAACGCTGCGGGCTATGAGCGACTCATGGGCCGCTGGAGCCGAAGACTCGCGCCGCTATTCATCGACTTCACAGGAATTGCCGACGGCGAAAGGATTCTCGACGTCGGCTGCGGCACCGGAAGCCTGACCTTCGCGCTAGCCAAAGCCGCCGACCTCGCCGAGATTGCCGCGGTCGACTATTCACCAGTCTTTGTCGAGGAGGTGATCCGGCGCAACACAAACCCACGAATAAAAGTCCGACAGGCGGATGCCTGCGCCCTGCCCTTCGAGGGCGGCACGTTCGATCGCGCTTTGGCGCTTCTCTTGCTCCACTTCGTTCCCGAAGCCGGCAAGGCAGTAGCCGAGATGCGCCGTGCCGTTCGGTCGGGCGGCGTGGTCGCGGCAACGGTGTGGGATCATCTCGGCGGCATGCCCGGCATGCGCATGATGGTCGACACGGTGGCGGCACTCGGAGAAAGCGGACGCGAGCTGCGCCGTCGCTATTGCTTTCAACCGATGATGCAGCCAGGCGAACTGAGACGGACATTTGCGGAACAGGGTCTCGTGGACATTGCGGAAATCGAGCTGATGATCCGAATGGACTACCAAGACTTTGCCGACTATTGGGCTCCGATTGCCGCTGGCGAAGGGCCGCTCGGCAAGTATGTGGCAGCGCTCGACGCTACGGAGCGAGCGCGCACCGATGCCGCCGTGCGCGATGCCTACGAGGCCGGCCGGCCCGATGGCCCGCGATCCTTTGCAAATGTCGCATGGGCCTGCCGTGGCAAGGTCCCCTGACTCGATCTCCTCCGAGGTCCTGAATCCGAAATCGTTCCCTCAACCGCGCAGCGGCGTTCGGAATTGTTACCGATGAGCGAGTCCGCTCAGGGTCAACAGCGGCGATTTGAGCCTCGGCCAATGACTTCCGGTCTGCCCCACACTTCCGACATGTCCTGCGCCGGGCAAACGCCCGGCAAACGGTCGCGAAGGGCCACACACGCAGACATTCCGCCGCGTTCAGTTGAAGATCAACTAGGCATCACACCGATCTGCTTCAGGAATCCGATGACGTCCTTTTCCGCCCATTTCTCGGCGAGCTTGCCGTTTGCGATGCGATGAATGGTTATGGAGGTCATCATTAAGTCGTTGCCGGTGCGCGGAGCTCCGGGCAGGTCGCCTTCATGCTTGCCGTAGGAAGTGAGGCGTGTGACGACTTTATCTCCTTCGGCAATTTGATCCTCGATTTTGTGATAGCCTGGCGTCGCTTTCCAGAAGATCTCGAAGACCTGCTTGAGGCCGTCGCGTCCCACCCGTAATCCGGGAAAAGGTGGGGGATTATGATCCTGATAGTCCTCAGCAACCAGTTCATCCATGGCGTCGAGATTGCCATTGTCAATCTCTTCGTAGAACCGGCGTACGATGCGCTTGTTTTCTTCGGTCGACATCAGACGCCTCCTTTCTCGCGGCCTTCTGAATTTGTCGCTCCACACCCATACTACCCTAGTTTCTGGGCGAACTCCTAAAATGCACGCGCAGAGTTGGTTGCTGGCGGTTCCGGTTAGGTCAACAGTGGCGATTTGAGCCTCGGCCAATCACTTCCGGCCTGCCCCACACTTCTGACATGTCCCCGCGCCGGGCAAACGGGTCGCGAAGGGCCACGAGCTGACGTTCGCCTCCATGCCACCAACCGCTGCGCTGGCTCGGAACCTGTCCCAAGCTTTTGAGTTGGTCTCACTCCCTTTTTGAGTTCCAAAAATGAAAAAGACCGCCGTCGGGGATGCCCGCAGCCTCGAACTGATGGTCAACGCGATTGTCGATTACGCGATCTTCATGCTCGATACGGAGGGCCTGGTCAGGACCTGGAACAAGGGCGCCGAGCGCCTCAAGTTCTATGCCGCCGATGAGATTGTCGGGAAGCCCTTCTCGATCTTCTACACGCCTGAAGATCGAGAGAAGGGTCTGCCGAGCAGAGCGTTGGCGACAGCCGCGGAGACCGGGCGCTTCGCATCCGAAGGCTGGCGAGTCCGGAAAGATGGCAGCCGGTTCTGGGCGCTTGTCGTTCTCGACGCCATCCGTGACGAGGAAGGCCGCCTGGTCGGTTTTGCGAAGGTGACGCGGGACATCACCGATCGGCAGCGGGCCCATAGCGACCTTCTGGAAAGCGAAAGACGATACCGCCGGCTTGTGGAAGCGGTCGTCGACTACGCGATTTTTCAGCTCGACCCTTCCGGGAATGTCGCAACGTGGAATCCCGGAGCCGAGCGCATCAAGGGCTATCGGCCGGAGGAGATCATCGGCCGGCACTTCAGCACGTTCTACACGCCTGAGGATCTCGAAAGAGGGGTGCCGAAAGCGGCGCTAGCGGAGGCCACCGAGAAAGGGCGGTTCGAAGCCGAGGGCTGGCGCATGCGCAAGGACGGCAGGCGCTTCTGGGCATCGGTCGTCATCGATCGAATTACGGACGAGAGTGGCGCGATCATCGGCTTTGCGAAAGTCACGCGTGATCTGACCGAACGCAAGCAGGCACAGGACGAACTTCAACGCGTCCAGGAGCAGCTCGTTGCCTCGCAAAAACTCGAAGCGGTCGGACAGCTGAGCGGCGGCATCGCTCACGACTTCAACAATCTTCTGATGATCGTCCTTGGCAATCTCGAGAACGCGGAGCGGAGCAGCCGCAATATCGGGGGGCCGAACCTGCACCGCGCGCTGACGAATGCGAAGCGCGGCGCTGAACGGGCTGCGGCACTGACAAGCCGGTTGCTCGCCTTCTCACGCCGCCAAGCTCTCGACCCGAAGCCGGTCAACCTCAATGGCTTCCTGAGTGGCCTCCAGGAGTTCCTTCAGCGCACCTTGGGCGAACGCATCGAAATTCAGACCGTCGGCGGAGCCGGCCTCTGGCAGATCGAAGCGGACGTCAACCATCTGGAATCAACCATCGTTAACCTGGCCATCAATGCCCGGGACGCGATGCCGAATGGCGGAAAGCTGACCATCGAGGGGGCGAATGTCTCCGTCGACGACGACTATTCGCGTATCAACCCGGAACTCGCGGCCGGGCAATATGTCGTCATCAGCGTGAGCGATACGGGCTCCGGCATGACTCCAGAGGTGCTCAATCGTGCATTCGAGCCGTTCTTCACCACCAAAGAGCCGGGGCAGGGAACAGGGCTTGGACTCAGCCAGGTCTATGGTTTCGTCAAGCAGTCGGGCGGACACGTGAAGATCTACAGCGAGGTCGGGGAAGGCACGAGCATCAAGATGTATTTCCCTCGCTACGCCGGCAATGCGCAACCTGCGCCCGACGATCCGGACGAGCTCATATCGGAAGGCGTGTCTTCAGAGACTATTCTCGTGGTCGAAGACCATGCCGATCTCAGGACCTACGTCTCGGACGTGCTGCGGGATCTCAACTACCGGGTTTTGTCAGCCGCTAGCGCGCAGGCCGCCTTGACCATCCTGCTGCAGGAGGATCAGCATGTTGATCTCCTTCTGACCGATGTCGTCATGCCCGGCATCAACGGCCGTGAGTTGGGAAAGCGCGCGCAGCAGATCAGGCCGCATCTCAGGATTCTCTTCATGACTGGTTACTCGCGCAACGCCGTCGTTCACCAGGGAAGGCTGGACGAGGGTGTCGATCTCCTGGAGAAACCGGTCACCCAAGCAAGGCTTGCGTTGAAGGTTCGCGAGCTTCTGGATCGAACCTGAAAAGCGCCAGATAGCCGCCCGAGTTATTAGATCTATCAGGTGTTGCTCGTGCAGTTTACGAGATCGATTGCCCGACCGACACAGACGCCCAGGCTCGGGCCGAGAAATTCTTAGAGACGGACATTCTTCCGTTGAGGTATGGGACGGGCCTCGCAGAGTTGCCCGGCTGGTGCGCGAGAGTTCAGATGATTACGGCGCCAGGGGGTCACCCGGAGCGCCTTGATTATCTCGGATCAGCTTCTGGCTGTCGGATTTCAATCGCACATTTGTCCCGCTCTCGTGGAGCTCTAGCCACCCGTGCTGGACGGCGTACTTTATGCCGGCGCCGAACTCGGACGCTCTGCCCTTCAGGGTGAAGAGGAAAGGCGCGTTGATCCTCTCTGGATGCGGTCGTCCTGAACCGGTTCGATGCTAGCGGCGAGCTGGACTAGCCGGCGCGCCGCGGCATCAGGATCTGCACAGGGACGTGGTACCGCGAACTTGGTCATGTTTCATCCGATGTTCGAGTTCTTTCAGAATAGACGTCATTGGTCGCTTGGGCGTTCTGGATATCGGCCATCAATTGGTTCGCCACTTCCTGCAGACGGTGTCGATCTCGCTCAGTGAACTCCCGCGGTTCGGTATCGATTACACAAAGGCAACCCACGACATGACCGGACAAAGTTCTCAGCGGGACTCCTGCGTAGAAGCGAATGCCTCTCTCCAGCACACGCGGATCATCGGCGAAGCGCGGATCCTCGGTGACATCCTCGCAAACCAGCATATCGTCTGCAGCGATCACATGGGCGTCGAGGGAGCCCTCGTGATTGCCCTGCAGACCTGTTTGAACTTCCTGGGGGAGGCTGTCAGCGGCAGTTGGATGAGTCTCATCGACCAAGGATACCAGCGCGATCGGAACGTTGAAGGCTTGCCCAATCTTTTTGGACGCCTCATCCAAGGCCTGACGTTTCGAGGCATCCAAGCCAAGGCTGCGTAGCGCGGTGAGCTGCGCCCGCTCGGCCTCAGCCGTAACCTGGGGCGCATCGCCGCGAACTGCTGCCCGACCGATCCATGCCTCCACCTGCTCGGTGCAGGCTTGCAGAGATGCGAATGCTGCGTCGGCCGCCATTTGCCTCTTGAGCTCTTCCGCGTGTTCCATTCCGGCAATCAAATTCCAGCAGCAGACGGCAAACTTCACTTGGGGAGCCCGTCGACGTAGGCGACGAAAGACATAGCGCGCATAGACCTGGGGCTGCGGGTGAAAATAGGACAGGCACACCACGTCTACCCCTTGGAGATCAAGCTGCTCCAATGCTCCCCGGCTCACCACGATCGGCGGCAGGACTTTGGCCCCGACGTTGCGTTCCTGAAGTACCTGGGCGAGCATCTCCGACGCTGCATGGTCAAGCTCCGTACGTCCGGCGAGACAAAGGACGCATGGTTGTTGCGTCAGATGATTTCCCACTTCCACAGCAGACGCTTTCTCGCGGACGTGGTCGTCAACCTCCCGCACAACCGAGATGGCCGTTTCCGCGACAAGGCGCCGGTAGTTCGTGTCTGTGCTGCTGCGCTGACGATCATTTTCCGCCAAGCGCAGAGCTGGAATGCCTACGTTATCGTACAGCTCGCGCGAGGAACACTCGTCGACATAGTTTTCGGCGAACTCGACCGCCTCCTCGATATTGCCAGCCAATAAACGCTGATAGAGCTGCTCCTCCGGCGCGAGCACAGGATCGCTGCCAAGCAGAACGCCCAAGAACTCCAACTGCGGGACGTAACGCCCGATGACGACCAGGCAGACGGTCAAAGGTGTCGCCAGGAATAGCCCAACCGGTCCCCACAGCATCGTCCAGAAGATCGCGGCGATGATGATCGCAAGGGATGACAGCCCCGTGCTGGAGCCGTAAAGCCAAGGCTCAATGACATTATTGCTGATGAGTTCGGCGGTGAGGAATAGCCCGACGACCCAGAACAGCATCGTCCAGCCTGGATCAACGGCGATGGCCAGGGCAACAGGAAAGATCGCCGCCAAAAAAGGACCGAGATAGGGAATGAATCGGAGTACCGCTGCGAGCAGGCCCCAAAGAATCGCGTTCGGTACGCCAACAAAGTAGAGTGCAACACCGATCGGAATACCGTAAGTCAGGTTAACAACAAGCTGCATCAGGAGATAGCGGCTGACCCGGGAGGCGGCATCGTTGAGGGCCTGCGTGCTCTTCTGAAGATCACCGGCTCCTGCCAATTTAATGAATCGATCGCGCAGGTCTTCCCGCTCGAGCAGCACGAAGATCACGAAAATGACCACTAGCCCGGAAGTCGCGAGCGGTGCCAGCAACGGACCTATGACAGAGCGAATGAGCTCCAACGGTCTCGGCTGGGGCGGCTCCAGCCGCACCGTGACAGGTTCCCGAGTCCCGGTACCTGCGCCAAGCCCGGACGAGGCGGCCTCGGACTTTTTCTCCTCGCCCGAGATCTCTCTGCCAAGATCCTGCATCGTCGTGGTGACCGTGTCGACGACTCCACCGCCTGGGGCCGAACTCTGCAACGAGTGGATCTTCTCGGTGATGGTGGTCTGATAGTTTGGGAGGTTGGTCGCGAGCTGGACAAGTTGCCGCCCGACGACCAAGGCGATTCCCGCGACCACGATAAAAGCAAGGGAAACGGCGATTAGTACCGCTGCGATGCGAGGTACTTTCCAGCGCCTTAGCCAATTGACCAGGGGTGTGAGAACGAAGCTCAGCAGGATAGCAAGAGCAAAAGGAACGAAGATTTCCCGGCCGAGATAGAGCGCTCCGATGGCTAGGACGATGCCACCGGCGGTCAGCATGGGCGAAGACGCGACGCGCGAGGCCGGTGTGCCTTGCGGCGCCGCCGGAGCCAGCTCAGCCATAGGGGCGAGCCTTTCAATAGGGTTTCGGCCAATCAACCCCAGATCAACGGGTTTGATCCATCCCGAACATTTCCAGGTTTCTGGGATCTGCCCGCCGACGCGCTCGGCTCGTAGACGGTGGTTTGGCGCGTCGCGCTCGGCCTTCTCGGATCAGGGCGAGCGATGTCAGTCGGGCAGCTAGGAACGCACGACGCAACCGCACGTTCGGACTCCAGCTAGTCGCGATCCGCGATTCCGAAACTCACAGTGGAGGGAGTCAAAATGAGGTCCATCGCGAGCGCTCTCGTGTTCGCCCTGGCGATGTCGGCTTCGGCTGCATTTGCCCAGACGACCAAACCGGATGTCTCATCCGCGCCGAGCGCGCAGAACTCGGGCACTGGCATCGCCGGTCAGCCTGGCAACAAGAATGGTCCGGCGGCAAAACCGGGAGAGACCGTCGGCTCCAGCTCCACGCTCAACCAGCAGAATCCGACCGTCCAGCAGCAGGACACGTCCAACATCAAGGGGCTGCCCGGAAACAAGAGCGGTCCGCCGGCTAAGAAGCCGGATCAGCAGTGACGTTGTCGTTGGCGATCGATAGCCACATGATGATCGAAGCCGAGACGCCGCTCGTCAGGTCTTCACGACTGGGAGGAGACGCGATGCAGTCGGCGCTCGTTCTCGGACTTGCGGTCTCGAGCTCCATGGTCTCGGCTCAACGGGTGAGATGGACGACCTATTCCATCCCGCAGACGGGTACCTCGGTGGATTTCCCGGCCTCGATCTTTACCGAAGAAGCCGGCCGGCCGGATGGCTACGGACAGCGATTTCGGACGGCTGACGGCCGAGCCGACCTTACGATACAGGCCGTACCCAACCTCTCGAACGATTCACCCGCTGCATTTCTCGCAAAGAAGCATCCGCCCGCGCGCATTCAGTACAAGCGAACGACGCCTCGGTTCTTTGCGGTGTCCAGCTACAAGGGCGATACGGTCTGATACAACCGGTGCAACTTCTCGAGCGGATTGATTCACTGCGTCCTGATCAACTACCCAGCGAGCGAAGAGCGCGAGTGGGACGACATCGTCACGCGCATCAGTCTCTCCCTGAGGGGCAGATAAGACGGGTGTGGGTTGGCCCTCGAGGCAGGTCGCTTGAGGCTTGAAAGTGGATAATACCGTTCGTGTTCTGGTCGTCGAGGACGAAGCGCTGATCTGCAGCGTCATCGAGGACGCGTTGCTCGACAACGGTTTCGAGGCCTGCTCGGTCCATTCGGGAGAGGCGGCTATGTCTACGTTTCGCGACGGCCGCGAGGGGTGTCGGGCGCTGCTCACGGACGTCAACCTGGGTGACGGCATCAGCGGATGGGAGCTGGCGCGTCAGATCAGGGAAATCACGCCTGATTTTCCCGTGGTCTACATGACAAGCGCCAGCGCGCCGGATTGGAAATCGCAGGGTGTCGACGGCAGCGTCCTGATCAGGAAGCCCTTTGCGCCGGCGCAATTGGCCGCCGCCGTCTCGCAGCTGCTCGGTGGCGGGGCCGTGCCAGGTTGAACCGGATCGTTGGGAGGCGCGGATGGTTCGGCGCGGACCAACGCATCGTCAGCGTGGCGGCGATGCTTTGGCCGGGCATGCGGCCGCGGCGCGAGCCGTCGCTACCGCCATCCAGTCCCGCAGTAGGCCTCTGTCCTCCCTCGAAAAGGACGCGCGCCGCTTGAGATCGTCCAGCGTCTCGCCGGGATGGCATCGCTCGAAGTCTTCGCGGATCAGCGACTCGAGATAGGCGCGGTCCCAGGCGCCGCCTGATTCGAGATGCTGGTCGGTCCTCATGGTTGGTGGGCACAGTCGAGGGGTCGGGATGCCTGCACAACGGCAAGAGCGAATGTTGGTTCATCTGCCCGATCGGCGAAGACGTATTGAGGCCGAAGCCGTTCGCAACGACGGCGGACGCTTTGCATGGAAGACGTGCCCTCGAACGGCGAACTCGCGCAGTTGGGCCTCGCCCGCATCAGCTACGGCCCCATTCCCTACGTGGAATCCATGAGTAAGCTTCGGGAGAAGGCAAGGAAATTGTTTTCCTGAACCGGGCGGCGGACGGCCAGGGTACCGTTCTCTGGACGGGTGCCGCCGGTTGGCCGAGGGCGACCCGGGCGTCGAAAGGCACGAATCTGGCCGCCCTTCGCGACTTTGGAACTGGCGTGGCCCCGCTCGAGCCTTAAGGGCGGAGCGCTATCGCTTGCGAAAGTCAGGGCCGGCTGCGATGCGGCGTGACGGACATTGACGCCCTCACGTCGAGCGGATATCCGCATTCGGGATCCTGAGCGATCGTCAGAGGATCGATGTCCGAAAACCACTGCGAGATCGCCTCGCGGGGATCTCCCGCCGGACGCTTGCCGCGTCCCTGTCGCACGACCTCGCGGGCCACCCGGGCGAAGAACTGCCGTGCCGTTTTGTCCGCGTCGACGCACTCGCCGACGACTTCCGCGAAAGTCTCGAGCGCGACCTTCCTCACGGCGGTGGGCGCGAACCCGGACGCGACGTCGGTCAACTGCCGCAGGTCGGTGGGGCTCATGGCGCCGACGGTCGCCAGCAGGTCGCCGATGAACGTGCGATGGCCGCGGCGCCAATTACGCCACAGGTCGTCGTCGTACTGATGCGAGAACAGCCCCCGCGGCAGGCCGTCGACGTAGGTCTGGTCCCGTTCGATCGCACCGGACAACCGCTTGAGCATGGTTTCGACGTCCTCGACCGTAAGCATCTGTTTGGGCATCATCGTTTCCTTTGAGCTGGCGAGCGGACCGATCCGTCGCGGCATGGCCAGTGTGGCCTCTGCTTCCAGATTCACGGTATCGGGAGGAACCAAGAGGCTCAAACGCGATAGGGAAGCTAAGGCGAGTTAGCTGCTCGATCGCGCGTTCTCCCCATGTTTATTCTCGTCGCGATCGGCTGGGACTTCCGGTGATCCGGATCTCCCGCACGAGGTCCGGCGTGATCATGATAACCAAGCGAGGCTGACGGCTTCCGGTGCCCTACCTCGTGGATTTGGGCGATCAAGGAAGACCACCGCTCGACGGAGGCGGAACGCTCTCGTTCGAATCGACCAGGCTATCGAGGGTGGCCAAATCCTCGGGTGCGAGTTCCTCGCGAGGATTGCGCCTGTTCAGCGCCCTGAAGCTCTTTTCCAGAGCCTCGACAAGCCGGCTATGCTTCCTCGACACCTTCCGTGCGCCGACGAATAAGGTCCGAAGTGTCTCCATTCGCTTCGTGTCGGTGACGAAGTCATCCGGAGAAGCGAGCACCGCATCGCGGAAGGCCTGCCGCACCCGCGCTCTGAACAACCGCTTTTCCTCGCGTTGCTCGGAAAATCGAGGGGGGCTGTCGGGTAGCGTCTTATGGAAGATGAACCAGTCTAGACTGCGCATCATGATGCGGAAAAGCGCGTCGATCTGTACCTGGTTGCTCAGAGTGTCGGGGATGGGCGTCGGACCGACGACTTCGATCTGGGCGAACACTTGTTGCGAACGCGGCAGCTTGATCGGTGCCGGCACGCCGGGTTGCCAGAACCGTCTCTCGGAAAAAGCTTCCTGCGTTTCTGCGCGAGCGAAGAAGCCGGGGTAGGGATTCAGCGGTTCGAGACCCGTCACCCGACGATCGATGCCGGAGCTGACGACGCCCACCTGGCTGAAGCGGGGATGGCGCCATACCGCGTGGACCGGCACGCCGCCTGCTGCGTAGACGACGTCGTCGCAGACCATGAAATTCTCTGCGAGTATTCTTTGGAGCTGGGCGGTCACCTCATCGCATTTGTTCGGAAGATCGAACCGCGAGAACGATTCCGTGTTTACGATTTTATCTCCTTCGGGAACGACTTTCAGGAGATCACGCGTCGCGTAGATATCGTCACGCCACTCGTCTGGGGTCACCAAGTGCTGCCGGACAACGAGGAAGTTGCCGAGGTCGCGGAAGTTTGGCTCTCCGTAAGGCCACCAGATTTTGCCGGCGAAGCTCAAGAGTTCGACGACCTGGTCCGAAGCGGCCGGGATCGCGAATCTTGCCACGCTCGACGGATATACGATACGGAAGGCCACGGGCGCGTCTTTACGTGTAACGTGGTGCACGATCCCGACACCCTTGGTGCGCGGATAGGGACCAAACCGCAACAGCCCGCGCAGGGGGTGCAGGTCGACGTCGGATGTTCGCTCGGGATGGAATGCGAGCTCGGCTTCCGGGATGAAAAGGTGAGGCGATATCTCGCTCGTCATGGGCGGCCTCTTCCTGAATAAGCTGTCGTATCGTCGAGCCTGAAGGCCGCATCCACGCCCGCGCTGATGCCGAGGGCCAGGATATCGCGCTCCGGGCACGCGAACAGCGTCGACCAGAACGAGAGAAGGGCATTGAGAGCCGGATTGTAGCGCCTCACTGTGCGCTCGCGGGCAAAATCGGTCGCCGCGGTTCTGTTCCCCTGCGTGATGCCTTCGAACACGGTGCGCGGCTCGAGCAGAAGCCAGAGCCGCCCGTCCGCCCAATCCAGCCGGATGCCCAGGCCCTCCCGCCAACTAAGTTCGGGATGCTTCGGTACCGTTCCACCAAGGCTGCCGGTCAGTTTCTTGAGCGGCCCCCGCTTCGCGTCGTCGATCGAGGCCGGGGTCAAGAGATCGCTGCTTCGGCGACGATCTGCAGTCATCGCATGCGTCCGGGTCAGCGCGCGGGTCAACGCCTCACGGAGAAGCCCACGCTCTTGGCTTTCGTATCGCAATCGGCGGACTTCGATCGCGTGCAGGTCGTAGCTTTCAATGTCGTAGGCCGAAAGCACGGCTCGCACGTCGGCGTCAGAGCCGAAAGCGAGTACTCCGGCTCGTGACCGGGTCGCGAGCACCGGCAGGTCTGCGGCTTCGATCGCCGACCTGACCTCCGCCACGCCGCCGATGCCGCATCCGACGCGGCGACAAACGGTCGGCGTTTCGATCAATTCGAGTGCATTGAGCCGGACCACTGGAAAACCGCGCTTGCCGGTCGGTCGCGGTGCGGGCGACCAGATTCGTCGCTCCGAAGCGAGTTCGTCCAAGGCTTTAGTGTCGAGATCCTCCGCCAGGCGAACGAGGTCGCGCAAGACTTCGTCGAAATTCTCGATCGGCACCGGCCCGCCGTCGACGCCTTTGCGGGCGGCGGCCGCCAAGAGCCGTTTGACGCGCGGCGACGGTGGGTCCTCGCCGCGATGGAGCCAGAAGATACCGGCAGGAAAAGGGGTGTCGCGTTCGAGAGCCGTTTCCAGGGTGTCCATGATGGAGTCGTCGCGGCCGCTGTAGCCAGTTACGATCAGGCCCCACCGGCCGCAACTGTCGATCAACAGCGACCTGAGTTTCGCATTCTGTTCGCGCAGTTCGTCTCCGGTGTTCTTCAGTCTGCGCGATCGAAAGTCGCCGTGCAATTTGACTTCGACGGGCCAACGCCCCTCGTCGATGACTTGGCGCCCAAGACTTCCGGTCTCGATCGCCACCGTCGTCAACTGACCAGTTCCGCCGTAGACCTTCGCGCAGCCGTCAGCGATCAACGGATCGAAGTTGGTCGTCCAGACGAGACGAGCACGTCCGGTCCGCATCATTGTCGCAAGAGCGACGTGTTCCGTAAGACGGCTTGGCGCCGCTCACCTTCGACGCGATGTAGGTTCGACGGTCCGCCTCGCTCGGATAGACGGCTTCGAAGAGAGCCGCATACTCGTCGGGAGCGCCGGGCGGCGGCAAATTCCCGATGCCGTCGACGAATGACTGCAGTTCGCGCCGGACGGCTGGGTTGGCGAGGTCGGCGACCATTTTCGGGGAGACGCGCCGCTGACTTATGTAGAGCTGCTGCTTGAACTCCCAGATCATGTCCCACGCCGTCGGGATACCGGCGGCCGCCGATCCACCGGCTCCGAGCAACCACATCAGATTTCCGCCCCGTTGCGAGAAGCGGCGCGCAAAATCATCCGCAGCGACGGCTAGATAGGTCGAATCGGCTGACATGCGAGTATTCTAGTTGTAGGACTTGCCTTGTACGGCTTAGGATTGGTCTTCTGTCATCCTGCACACCGGAATCTTTTGGTCGCTCCCGTCACTTCGACTTCGCGCGACGTACGCCTTCGCCCGTCTTGTCACTCGCGAAGGTGAACTCGATATCGCATTCGACTTCGAGATATTGCCGCAGCGTCTGCAGCACGGCCTTGCGGCGCGGATCGGTTCGATCGGATGGCTTGGCCGTCTCGAACGTTGCGATGGCCTTCCGCGACACGCCAGCCTTCTGCCCAAGTTCGGTTTGACTCCATCCGAGCAGCGCGCGCGCTGCTCGAAGCAGGGAGGGGGGTGAGCAGGTGGTCGTCCATCGGAATCTATCAGTTCTCCGGCCGGGCCTCCGAACGGGGCGAGCTGACCCAATCAATGGTTAAACTTTTACCTTTCCTGTTAACCTGCAGAACACAGCAGCTAAGTCATTGATTTCAGCTGGCACTGAACGGTTTCCTAAACCGTAGGTCGGATATCGACGGGATTGTCGACCCAGCCCATTCTTGGAGGTCCAGTAGATCGGCAATCTCGGTGCCGCGCTCCAATTGCTTTGCGCCCTGCGGGCCGAAGACAACCACCTCGGCGCGGCCGCGCTGGTTCAGCCATCGCAGGATCGCATACCGATCGAGTTTGTCGCTCTCTTCGCCCCTCGGCATGGGATCGAGCAGTTGCAGGGCTGTCTCCGCAAGCCGCGTCGATCCGAACCTCTGATGCCATTCCGGTGAATGGCGCTCTACCTCTGCGGGACGAACGTCCATTGGAAGCTCCGCCAGGCGTTTGGCCAGGCAATCCTCCAGGGTCTCAGTCACTCGGGTCCGTTGAGTAATGGGTTTGAGCCTGCCGAACCGCTTCACGACTGCGGTCGCGTCCTTCACGAAATAACTGCCGGCCATTGCGATGAGAAGGCGAGAGGCGTCGAGCGGCGTCATCGCCGCAGCACTTCTGCCGAAACCTTTGAAGGTGATCTCCTTGGCAGCGCGGATGGTCTTCAGATGAAGTTGAGCTGTTTCGCGCGGGACACCCAGCGCATCCCCGACGACGTCCGCCAGTCGTATCGATGTAACCTGACGGGGCGACAGCTCCAGCGGCGGCCGGGCTACGAAATCGACGTCGAAAAGGTGCTGCGGGCGTGCGCGAAGCACGAAGTCGTCGTCGAGATCAACGCACATCCGTGGCGTCTCGACTTGGATTGGCGCTGGCACCGGGCAGCCCTCGAATTTGGCTGCATGCTGAGCATCAATCCGGACACGCACTCGATTCCCGAGCTCGACCAAATGCACTGGGGCGTCCTGATGGCCCGCAAGGGCGGTGTCCCCACCGAGCGGGTCCTGAACGCGATGTCGCTCTCAGAGATCACGCGCTACCTGCGCCAGAAGCGGCGCTCGCTCGCCCGCGCCGCTTAATGCCGCAGAAGCACGAATTCTCATTGCGGGGAAGGGTGGTGACGGTCGCCGCCGATCGCGGGCACCACTTTAGCAAGCCTTCACGGGATCGGATCGTGCTGGTTGAAAGCCATGGCGTCGAAGGCGACGCCCACGCCGGCCCCTTCGTCCGACACGGCTATCTCGCCCGCCGCCAGCCTCAGCGGATTATCGCGTGCCGTGAGACGCATCGGACTTCGGCAACACGGCCGCGAGGTCTGAATAGATCACGTCGGCCGTGCGCTGATAGTGCTGCTGGAGCAGTGCGACAGCGTCATCCGTCTTGCGATCGAGCACCGCCTGAAGGATCTGCGCGTGCTCGGTCCCGATCTTGCGGACCGGATAGGCCTTGGCGATCGACATCATGCGATAGCGATAGAGCCGGTCGGCGAGCTGCTCGCAGAAGCCGAGCAGCGGGCGCGAGCCGCACTGCCCGATCAGCGTCGCGTGAAAGGCGCGGTGCGCCTTCTCCCAGTCGGGATTGTCCGTGAACTTGCCCGGATCGAGTGAACGCGGCGTGCGGTCGAGGCGGTGGTGCGTCACCAGCAGTGCCTCCTCCCAGTCCTGGGTGGCGTTCTGCATCGATTCGCGCAAGGCGAGACCTTCGACCCAGCAGCGTGTCTTGGTTAGCTCCTGGAGTTCGTCCTTGCTGACCGGCTTCACGAAGAAGCCGCGCTGCTCCATGCCGATGACGAACTCCTCCGTGGTGAGGCGGTTGAGCGCCTCGCGCAGCGGGGTCTGTCCCACATTGTAGTGCTCCATCAGGAAGCGCGACTGGAGCTTGCGTCCGGGCGCAAGCCGCGTGGTCAGGATGTCGGCCTTGAGGCGGGCATAGATGGTCGTCGCCAACGTCGCCGGCGCATCCGTCTTCGGGCTGAACAGGTCAGAGCTCATAGCGTGCTGATTCATCAGGCTTTTTGTACATCAGGCTGCGCCAAAGCCATAATTTATAAATTTCTGCTTTACGAAGCTATTTGTATACATTAATCCTCGACCAACAACAATCGGCCTGGTGGCGATCGGCGGCTGTTTCGGCGCGCGTCTCCCGGCCTTTCACGAGGAAGCCCGATGTCCGATTTTCCGGTGGTCGCGTTGCGTAGCGTCGAGATCGCGACGCCGCATCTCGGCGCCTCGGCGGATTTCTATCGGAAAGTCTGGGGGCTCGATTTTGCCGCTGAAGCCGACGGCACGATCTATCTGGCGGCCACCGGAGCGGACTTCCACGTTCTTGAATTGACGCAAGGCACCCGCCCCGCGTTGCGCAAGATCAGTTTTCGCGTGCGTTCACGCGAAGACCTCGACCGCCTGTTCGCGCGTGCGCACGAGGCGAGCTGCGAGATCATCTCCCCGCCCGGCCCATCGCGTGCGCCCTCGGGCGGCGAGCACTTCGTGATCCGCGAGCCGCAAGGCTGCTGCATCGAGTTCGTCCAGGGCGACCGCACCAAGACCGCGCGCGTCCTGGCTGATCGCCCCGAACGGCTCGCGCATGTCAACATCAACAGCGCCGATATCGAGAAGTTGTCGAGCTTCTACCAGCAGGCGCTCGGCTTTCGCCTGACCGACCGCTCGAAGCTGATGGCCTTCCTGTGCTGCAACAGCGATCACCATGCCGTCGTGCTTGCGGAAGCCCCTATCAACGGGCTCAACCACATCGCCTTCCTGATGCCTGACCTGGAATCGGTGATGCGCGGCTCGGGCCGCATGGTCGACCATGGCTTCCCGATCGGCTGGGGCGTCGGCCGCCACGGGCCCGGTGACAATGTGTTCGCCTATTTCGTCGACCCGACCGGAGTCGTCATCGAATACACCGCCGAAGTCCTTCAGGTCGACGACTTCTATCGCGCCAAGGGCCCCTCGGAATGGGTCTGGCCGCCCGGGCGCACCGACCAATGGGGTATCGCGCCGCCGAAGAGCGAAGCCTGCAAGACCGCGCAGCTCTCCGTCTTGTTCGACACGGAGCGCCGCGCATGACGACGTCCTCCGCCCCTATGTATTACGACGTCCTCGTCGTCGGCTTCGGACCAACCGGCGCCGTCGCGGCCGGCCTGCTTGGCCGCCTCGGCCATCGCGTGCTCGTCGTTGACCGTCTCACCGGCATCTACGACAAGCCCCGCGCGATCGCGCTCGACCACGAGATATTTCGCCACTTCGACAATATGGGACTGGCCGAAGCGATCGCGCCCCATGTCGAGCCCTTCACCGCTTCCGAGCATTTTGGCACCGATGGCCAGTTGATCCGGCGCGTCCACATGGTCGCAGAACCCTATCCGCTCGGCTACACGCCGAGCATGGTGTTCAGCCAGCCGCCGGTCGAGGCGGAGCTGCGTCGTCACGCCTTGAGCTTCGCCAGCGTCTGCGCCGAGCTCGGCGTCGAGCTGCTCGATCTCGCGCAGCGATCCGACCGTGTCGAGGCAACGCTGCGGGACGCCGACGGGCAGTCGCGGAAGGTGACGGCGCGCTACGTCCTCGGCTGCGATGGTGCTTCGAGCACGGTGCGCCAGATCGGACGCATCGCCCTCGAAGACCTGATCTTCGATGAGCCCTGGCTCGTGGTCGACGTGCGGGTGAACGAGGGCGCGCTTGCAAAGCTGCCGCAAAATTCCGCGCAATTCTGCAATCCGGCACGGCCTGTCAGCTTCCTGATCGGCCCGAAGAACCATCGCCGCTGGGAGATCATGCTGCTGCCGGACGAGGACTCAAAGCAGATGGAGCGGCTGGAGAATGTCTGGTCGCTGCTCTCACCGTGGCTGAGGCCGCAGGATGGCGAGCTGTGGCGCGCAGCCTCCTATCGCTTCCACGCGCTGGTCGCCGCCAACTGGCGCAACGGGCGCATCATCATCGCCGGCGATGCCGCGCATCAGCAGCCCCCCTTCATCGGCCAGGGCATGTGCCAAGGCCTGCGCGATGCGACCAATCTCGTCTGGAAGCTCGACTGCGTGCTCAAAGGCACCTCGCCCGAGACGCTGCTCGACTGCTACACTGCCGAGCGCAAGCAGCACGTGATCGAGCTGACCGGCAAGATCAAGGCCATCGGCCAGTCGATCTGCGAGCGTGATCCGGCGGCCGCGCGGCGCCGCGACGCGCAGATCCTCGACCAAGGCGGCGGCAAACCGCTGGAGATCACGCGGCAGGAGATCATTCCGCCGCTGCGCACGGGCTTCCTGGCGGAGCACGTCGGAGCCGCGCGGGGCACCCTGTTTCCACAACCGATGGTCCTGCACGGCGGCGCGCGCTGCTTGCTCGACAAGATCACCGGGCCGGGCTTGCGCGTGGTCATCGACGGTCGGCGCAGCGATGTGCCCGCTCTGATGGCGCTCTGCGCCGCTCACCCTGAATTGGCCGCAACGGCGATCGCGCCTTCCGGCGTCGGCGCCTCAAACGTGCTCGAAGAGACTGACGGCGTGCTGGCCGGCTGGTTCGACAGGTATGGGGTCGCTGCCGCAATCGTGCGGCCCGATCATTACGTGTTCGGAACGGCGCAGGATGCGGCCGAGCTCGACGATCTCTTGCGCGACGTCACCGCGCGCCTGCATGGACAACCCGATCCCAATCTCAGAATGGAGAAGACAGCATGAAGCTCGCAACCGTTGCCATCGATGGCCGCACGACCTGGGGCCTCGTCGAGGGTAACAATTTCATCGATATCGGCGCCGTGCTCGTTTCTCGCTATGCCGATCTCAGAGCCGCCATCGCCGCCGCTCTGGCGGGCGTCGCGGATGCGAAGCCGAAGGCAGCGGTCACGCCGCTTGCGAAGCTCAGCTTCCTGCCCGTCATTCCGAACCCCGACAAGATCCTGTGCGTCGGCCTGAACTACGAGACACACCGGAAGGAAACCGGCCGCACGGAGGTCGAGCATCCCACCATCTTCTCACGCTACGCTAACAGCCAGACCGGCCATTTGAGGCCGATCGTCCGGCCGCGCGTCTCGACCGACCTCGACTTCGAGGGCGAGCTTGCAGTCGTCATCGGCAAGGCCGGACGTTACATTTCACGCAGCGAAGCGATGGGCCACGTCGCCGGCTATGCCTGCTACAACGACGGCAGCATCCGCGATTTCCAGCGCCACACCCACCAATTCACGCCGGGCAAGAATTTTCCCGATACCGGCGCGTTCGGACCGTGGATGATGACGCCGGACGAGCTCGGCGATTTGGCCGAGCTCAAGCTCACCACCCGCCTGAATGGCGAGGTCGTGCAGGAAGCGCAGATCAAGCACATGATCTTCGATATCCCGCGGCAGATCGAATATTGCTCCACCTTCACTCGGCTCGAACCCGGTGACGTCATCGTCAGCGGCACGCCTGGTGGGGTGGGCGCCCGGCGCAGCCCGCCGCTCTGGATGAAGCCCGGCGACATCGTCGAGGTCGAGGTCGAGCGGCTCGGCGTGCTGCGCAATCCGGTCGAGGACGAGGCGCGGTGAAACGTCCATCGGACGGGAGCTGCTCCGAGCGGCGGCGAAGCCCATCGGCTTCGTCCGCCCGCGGGAATGCTGCTGATTAAAACCAGACAAACAAGACGGAGAGGGGAAACGTCATGAGCAACAGCGCAGATGTCATGGTCGGTACCAACGACGCCACGACGGCAGCGCCGATCACGGCCGCGTTCCGCAAGCTGGTCATCGCCTCCTCGCTCGGCTCGGTGATCGAGCACTACGACTTCTTCATCTACGCCTTCACCGCGCCCGTGGTGTTCGACCGCTTCTTCTTCCCCAAGATGGATTCGACCGCGAGCATGCTGGCCGTGTATGCGACGTTCGCGGTTGGTTTCGTCGCCCGGCCGCTCGGCGGCATGGTGTTCGGCCATTACGGAGACCAGCTCGGCCGCAAGGCGATGCTGACGATCACTTTCGTGCTGATGGGCGTCGCGAGCTTCCTGATCGGCTGCCTGCCGAGCTATGATTCGATCGGGCTTCTGGCGCCGATCGCGCTGGTCGCGCTGCGCTTCGTGCAAGGCTTTGCCTTCGGCGGCGAATACATGAACGCGGTGTCGCTGACGCTGGAGAATGCGCCCTCGGCAAGGCGCGGCTTCTTCGCCTCTTTCGTCAACGCCTCGGGTCCGATCGGCGTGATCCTGGCATCCGGGTTCATCGCGCTGCTCGGTTTCTTTTCGACGCCGCAGGATTTTGCGCAATGGGTCTGGCGCGTGCCCTTCGTGCTCAGCCTCGCGCTGGTGGTGCTCGGCACCTACATCCGCCTCCAGGTCGACGAGTCGACCTTGTTTAAGGCAGTACAGGCCTCGGCCGCGCGGCCGAAGGCACCGCTGCTGGCAGTGGTGCAGTCGTGGAAGAAATCGGTGCTGTTCGGCTGCCTAGCCAACATGGCGCACAGCACGTTCCAGTACATGAGCACGGTCTTCGTGCTCGGCTATGCCGTCAAGACGCTCGGCATGGCGCAATCCAGCGTCACCTTCGGCACCATGGTCGCCAATGTGCTGGAGATGTGCATGGTGCCGCTGATCGCGAGTTACTCGGACCGCCTCGGCCGCCGCCCGTTTATCGCACTCGGCATCCTGCTGGCCGCGGCCTGGTATCCGATCTACTTCCAGCTGGTCGCGACCAAGGATCCGACGCTGCTGATCATGGGCCTCGTTGTCTCGATCGGGATCATCCACGCGCTGATGTTCGCGCCGGAGGCTGCCTTCACGGCGGAGCTGTTTCCGACCGAGGTCCGCGTCAGCGGCTCCTCGCTCGGCAAGCAGCTTGGCATCATCCTGGGCGGCGGCATCGCGCCCCTGGTCGGCACCGCCCTGATGGGATCGAGCGGCAGCTTCACCCCGGTGATCCTCTATTTCGAGGCGATCGCGGCCTGCGCCTTCATCGGCATCCTGTTCGCCCCGGAAAGCGCGAAACGAACCCTCTAGGCAAGCCCGCACCCCGGGAGGAGCCGAGCTCGACGGGGGCTTGATACCCCTCGAAATCGCCCGAGATTGACCGCCCACCGGGCCGAACCGGTGGTACACAGCGGTGGTCACAAGCTTCGGCGGGCCTTCCGGGAATCCTTGTTTTTCGGCGGTATTCGCACACGCGGCGCTGTGAGGAAGAGAGTCCCACTCTCTCCGCCACCTTACGATCAGCACTGATCGATGCCTGGTAACTCTGCCCAAGCGACAAGGCTGAATTTGCGCGTTTGAGGGATTGAGCTTCGCGTTACGGTAACAAATCCTAGCAATTTCAACGGCCCTGACCAGACTACGAATCTGGTGAGTTCGTCTCGGAGAGATTGCGCGCACGCAACATATCTGCGACACGCGATATCTAAAGTATTGACATTATTGCCATCAAAACGGTTTCCTAAACCGTAGGTCGGGCGTGTGCTGGCCGTAGTTACTCTTCTCGCTATTAGCAAACGAGGCCTCAAAGCCTGGCCACGACGCGCGAGGTCTCCCACATGCGCAACCTTCCTACTGAAGGCTTTTAGGATAACCTGGACCTCTACTGGACTAACCTAGTCAGTAGCGGAATCGCCGGATGAACTCGTCCTATCGCGCGGCATCGCATTTGACCGCAGCGTCGAGAACGCGAAAGAGTGGCGATGTCACCTACATCGAGAGCGTCCGGATCTCATCTTGGGACATCTCGCCGTTCTTGAACAACCGCCGCCAGCTGTCTCGGACCGGTGGTTTGAATTCAACCGGGGTCATCTCCCAGCTCGTGAAATTCCATTGCAGCGTCGCGAACTCGATCTTTAGCCGGTACAGGTCCCATTCATTCCATGCTTGGGGCGACAGTTGTTCGATCTCGGTGGGTAGATCGAGCTCAGCCATTTCATCCGCAGGGGCCGGCGTCTGGGACTTCATTAGCATGTTCACAATGGCCCCTAACGGGCTGTCGTCACCGCACAGTCCAAGAATATGCCGAGCGTTGACATCTCTCTCAGGCTCACCACGTCGCAGCCTCCGCCGCAGACGATCCATGCCTCTTCGCGTATGAACGTTGGAGTCCACGATGGCTCTGACGCTTTCGTGAAGGGTCGCAATTGGCAGATGTCCAATTTCGCGCGGCGGCTTAGGCTCCGGAAAAGCCTCGATCTCGACCGTCCCGGCCGGTGCCGGTGATTCTGCTTTTCTGACAAAACCAATTTCCGGTGCTTGTGGATCCGGCATGGGTTCGATGACTTGCGACGACGAAAGCGGTCCTACGGGACCTTCCCCCCGCAATATGCCAGCGAGCTCTGCGTTGGGGTCACGCCGAAGTGTCAATTGATGCGGGAGAGCACCGGGAAGCGACGCCGCGGTTGCCAGGATTAGGGATGAGATATTGGTTGCAACCTGCGGGTTGACTGCAAGTACCGAGCCTTGCGCTTGAGCCGCAAGCAGCGTTGCTGCCCACACATGGTGGACATCGTTGATGTCAATCAGAAGACGGTGTCGTCGATCGACATTCCTTGCCTCCCGGATGAGAAGAGCGTGCGCCGGACGGAAATGGGCAAACAGCTTCAAATCGATTGTCGCGTTCCCTCCGCTGAACAGCGAGACCGTTATCTGGTTCTTCTGACTATCGATGTTCAGGACTTGTGCAAGTTCGCCGCGGCGTATGACAGGTGGGCAGCTGGAATAGTCGTCCCGTGTGAACACGATCCACTCGTCGTGTGACAACTGGATGGGTTTGAGCGGATGGCCCAACTGGATGGAAGTCCCGAGTTCGCCGCTGCGAATCCGAAGCGTGCGAATCTGGTCATTAAGCCCCTCGAGAAGGCGTGGATCATTGCAGACTAGAAAATCGAAGCTGGTGCTCTTATCGAAGAAGCGCTCGGCGGGATCGAATTCGATCTTTCGATGTTGGGCCATCAATTCAATGCTCCTAGCGATAAGCCCACAGCGCAGATATCTCTCGACGTCATCTTCGCTCTGAGCCGGATTCAGGGCTGCAAGGCGATCCACCGCATACGCCGCCAAGCGATGGCTCGCGATGCCAGTCTGTTTGCTCTGATCATGCACTAGAACGAGAGGCGCACTTCGCGCGTCTGCCGTTGCGATTAGGCGGGCAAGTGTCTGATCGTGGATGGACTCAGCTCGCGGAACGATGACCAGCCGATTTTTAACGATCAGTGACTGCGTGTTCGGCAACTCGGCCAGCGCAGCCTTAATGGTACCTACTTGCGGCTTCGCTGCTTTAATCGCCTGCGCTAATTGGCGGCAATCGGAATGATTGTTTCCGAGCACCAGGGGTGGGTTGTCATGTTCCGCTGTGTCGACGATGCTTTTGAAGCAGTCGATTGCCGCTTCGTGACTTTGGGCGGTGACCGCGCGAATGGTGCTGATTTGCGATTTATCAGCCGCTCGATCCACCAGCCTGCAGGCCTGTTCGATGGTTGAGCGAACTGGGGCAGTGGTAACGACCCGGGGGTAGGTCGCCGTAGGGAGCACAGCAAAACTTTCGAGATCGCAATGGCTCAGGATAGTCTCGAGATGCAAACTCCGTTCGTTCTCGTTGTCTACGAACCGGTCCATCAAGCGCTGCAGCTCGGCAACGCGGATCGCCGAGCGTCCGCGCAACAGCTTGTCGATCAGGCGGACGGCATCACCGTGGATCGCTTCGATGTTCAGACGCGTCGTCCGCGCCCGTGTGTGCTGAACGCGAGGGTCGTCAAATTTCGTACCGACCGGCCAATGACGGCCGGGAAACGGGGCAATTGGGTCGACGACCAGATCGATGCCGAGCTCGGCAAAGTAGCCCAGCAGTTGGCGCTGATGAAATTCGGGCCAGCGATTGCCTTCGATCGTCGCTGTTTTTCCGCCCGTCTTAAGTTGTAGGGGATGCGCGAACATGTCGCGAATTGCGGGTCCCGAGATTTCGTCGAGATGGATCTCACGGCGCGGAAAAAACACATGACCGTGCCGGTTTCGATCGCGTGGTCGCATCCGCGCCGGATCGTGGATCGCTGCGTGGATCGCAAGGCGCCGCTTTCCAGCGATCAACAGCGCGATGCGTTTAATGAACTCCGCACATTCGGCAAGCGTGATTTCCGAGTCTGGTGGCAAAGCCACGACCACGGCAACGCCATTTTGCCTACGGCTATCGGCGCCAAAGTTGCCCCAATAAACCTCAGCCTCATCGACGCAATTGGCGAAATGTTCAATCTCGCAGAACCACTCGGAGACCTCGTCCGTACGGATGATTTCGCTATGAACGAGGTCGCCGTCCAAATTCGAGAAATCAAAGTGCCGCGCCAAACGGGTGTCCAACACCCGGCTACGGCCCAGGTACCCTAGAAATCCGGGCGCGCCGGCGTCTCGCTCAACGTGGGTAAATGAAACTCCTAGGTAGATAATTGCCATTGATGCAACCAAATACTCCGATCTGCATATTGAGCTTGCCGTCGATTCCGGAAAATTCAAAGGGGCGACCTTGAAACTAGTCAAAAATAATCGGGTGGCGGAGGCGATTTTCTCATGGCATCAGGGTCTTAGGGGGGCGCAACAGGCGAGGATGTCATGAGAGGCGAGGCGGCGACCGAGATCAAAAAGTTGGAGGCAGAAGCCGCACGATTGCTCAAACGGCGCCTGCGCCATGAGGCGGAGGCTGGCCAGTTGGCCAAGGACGAGAAGGCTCACGATGAGGCCGTGGAAGCCACGATCCTGAGCAGTCTCCGTGAGGCGGGATTGACGAAATTGCCGCTGACGCAGGTTCTGGCCACAATCCGTGCGCTTGGGGCCGAGGCCGCTGCGAAGGACATCCCCAGGAACCGTGCGCTCGAGGCCACTGAGCGTGCGTCGGGTGGATCGCTGTACGGCTCCGAGGACGCGGCTGTGCGCGAGGTGTTCGTCAAGATTTCTCGCAATGTTTCGGCCGATAATCGTGCAATCATCGACGATGCAGGCTTGGGCTGGAACGGCAAGCTCGGGGGCTGGAAGGGCAGGGTGGACAGCACGGCGATCGAGAAATTGCAGAATCACTTCGTGGATCGCGTCGTAATCCTCGGCGAGCAGGAGCCCCCCTCACAGGCTGGATCAGCGGACGAAAGCACACCTCCGGCGCCAATGGGGCCGGACTCCTCCTCAGATGCACTCGCCACTCCAGCAGAGGATGAAGGTGTCGATTTGGGTTCGATGCCTGAGGCCGGGATGATTGTAGGCGCTGCCACTCCACCCGCGGACGACGCCTACGACAACCCCGATGCCGCCGTCGTCACCAGCGCCGGCGATGCTGTTGCCAGGCCGGCCGCGCCGCCGAGATTTGGTGCGTTTCCCAGGCCACTTGCCCGTCTCTCGCAGGTCGATGAAGAACCGGATCGTCCGCCGGGCCTCTGAAGAAGGACGACGAAGCGAGCTTCCGGCTTGCCTTCTGGATTTCGTACTCTCATTGGCGGGAGTTCCGACCTCCTCTGCCACGGCTTGTTGGCCGCCCGCACCGCGGTCGGCTGACGGCACGCGGCTGCTTTCGATCGCGCGTCACTTCGTCGGGGCCTTCCATGGCGTCCCCGGCGCGCGTTCCGCTGGCACCTCGCGGAGAACGGCGTGCGGCTGGGTGCGAGGATCGACGTGTTTTCCGATGCGATCGCACGCGTCGACGATCGCGCACTCGCGCCGGTCGCGGCCTGAGAGCGCGAGACTATGGCTTGCGCTGCCGCCGCGTGACGTCTTGTGCGATCTTCAGGAAATTGAACAAATGCGGCATCCGGTTGTCGCGACGGTAGTTCAGCGACAGCGCGGTCCCTGGATTATGTCCCTCATAGGCGCGGTAGGAGACGCCGGGGCGTTCCGCCTCCGAGACCGATTTCGGCACCAGCGCGATGCCGACGCCGACCGAGACCAGGCTGATCGCGGTCTGATAGTCCTGGGCCAGCACCTGCGATTTTGGAATGAAGCCCTCTTCGAGGCAGATGTTGAGGATGTGGTCGGCGAAGCTCGGGCGTGGCTTGCGCGGGTAGAGGATGAATGTCTCCGCCTTCAGCGCCGACAACCTTGTGATCGCTTGTTCGAGCAAAGGCGATGTGTCGGACAGCGCGAGGATCAACGGCTCCTGCAGCAGCGGCTCCGACTTCAATTCCTCGTCGTCGAGCGAGGGGCGGGCGATCGCGATATCGATCTCGCGCTGGATCACCGCGCGTTTCTGCTCGGCGTTGTTCATCGCCGACAGCGCGAGTTCGACGTCGGGATAGGCGGAGCGAAACGCCTTGATCACATTGGGCAGCACGCCATAGGTCGCCGATCCAACGAAGGCGACGCGCAGATGTCCCGAAAAACCTTCTCCGATCCGCTTGATCTCGCGATGCGTTCGGTCGAGTCGCTCCAGCACGTCGCGCGCACGCTCCAGAAGCACGCTGCCGGCCTGGGTCAGCCGGATCTGGCTTCGGCTCCGGTCGATCAGCATGACGCCGAGATCGCTCTCGAGTTGCGCGATCTGCCGGCTGAGCGGCGGCTGCGCGATCGCGAGCCGCGAGGCGGCACGGCCGAAATGCAGTTCCTCGGCGACGGCAACGAAATAGACCAGTCGCCTGAGATCCATGACGTCGTCGCGATCGGTCACGGTCAGCCGGACGCTTGTTCGCGCGCTTCCGCGGAAGCGGCCTGGAGGTCCTGCCTGGTTTGGTATCGCGTGGTCATCAGCGCACGATCGAGACGATGGTTCCAGCGTAAAGACTGGGCGTAGGTCCCCGGGTTGTCAATTGTCCGCGGAACGACGCCGCCTGCCTAGTCCTTCCGGGCGAAGGCGCGGATCTTGTCCTCGTCGACCTCGACGCCGAGACCGGGACCGTCGGGAACGCAGATCTCGAACTCCTCGAATCTGATCGGGTTGACGACCAAGTCCTCCATGAGGATCCGCGGGCCGAAATGCTCGGTGCCCCATTCGAGCTTGGGCAGCGTGGCGAATGCGGCGAGATGCGCTGCTGCGCCGATGCTGCTCTCCAGCAGGCAGCCGCCATAAAGCTCGAGGCCGTGCGCGCGGGCGACCGCAGCGGCGCACTTCATCTCAAACAGTCCGCCGCTCTTCACGAGCTTCAGCGAGTAGACGCTGCCGCAGCCCATCGTGCCTGCACGGGCGATCTCTTCCTTGGTGAAGGCCGCTTCGTCGACCAGCAGCGGGATGGACGTGCGGGCCGCGACGCGTGCCATGGCGTCCAGCTGCAGCGCCGACACCGGTTGTTCGATCAGGGCAACATCCAATTCCTCCAGCTCGGGCATGAAGCGGATGCATTCGGCCTCGGTCCAGCCCTGGTTAACATCGACGATCAGGCGGACCTCGTCGCCCAGGCCGGCGCGCAGCGCCTGCAGCCGCTTCAGATCGGCTTGTGGCCGATTGAAGCCGAACTTGATCTTGAACTGACGGTGTTCGCGGCGCCGCAGCTTCTCGCTGGCTTCCTCGACCTCCTGGCCGCTGTCGCCCGAGGCCAGCGCCCAGATCACCTCGATGCGTTCGTGTATTGCACCACCGAGCAAGGCGCTGGCGGGGAGGCCGAGTGTCTTGCCCGCGGCATCCAGCAGGGCGGACTCGATCGCGCCCTTGGCCGCGAAATTGCGGGTCGCGGCTTTGCCCATGCGGAGCGCATTGGCCTCGAAGGCGAGGGCAGGCTGCCCGAGCAGCGCCGGCCCCAGATAATTCGTGACCGCGGCCTTGATCGATTCCACGCTCTCCTCGGCCCAGCGCGGCCCGCCGAGCGTCGAGGCTTCGCCGATGCCCGTCACGCCGTTGTCGAGCAGGACGCGCACCAGCACGTAGCCCTGATGCGTGACTTCCGTGTTCGACAGCTTGTGCCGACGGCGGGTCGGGGCCTCCACGATGGTGGCGCGGATGCTGCGGATCGCGGTGTCCTTTGTGTGAGCCTGCACTCGCTCCACAGGCTCGGCGACTTCGATCACGGCACGACTCATATATCCTCACAGGTAAGTTCAGAATGAGCCCTGCCAGGCTGGTGGGGCCTGGCAGGACATCACGGTATTACTCGGCCGCGACGAGCCGTTCGACGGCCGCCTTCTTGAGCTTGAAGTCGAAGTTGAGAACCAGATCGGTGTCGGCACCGGCCGGTGCCTTGTTGAACTTGCCGATCAGGCTCTGCTTCACGGCGAAGACAGAGTCGTTGTCGAGATACTTGGTCTCGGAATCGTAGATCTGCGAGATCAGCGATTGATAGCCGTCCTTCGCGAGCATGAAGTGGATGTGACCCGGGCGCCAGGGATGGTGCCCCATGTACTTCAGGAGCTCGCCGCCCGCGCCGTCATAGGGGATCGGATAGGGCTCGGGGCGGAGCGCCACGAACGCGTATTCGCCGTTGGCGTCGGTAGTGAACCGGCCGCGCAGATTGTAGGCCGGCTGCTCCGGATCCTGCAGATCGTAGAGCCCGTTCGGCGCGTCTTCCCAGACGTCGATGGTGACGCCCTCGATCGGCCGCCCTGCGGTGTCGCTGATGCGCCCGCTGACCTTGACAGTCTGCGCGTTGTCGAACGTCTTCTTGATGATGGAGGCGCCCTTCGGCAGTACCGGCGGGTTTTCCCGGTAGAACGGCCCAAGCACGGTGGACTCGCTCTCGCCGTCCGTGACTCGGTGGTCGAGCATATCGACCAGCACCTCGACACCGAGGATATCAGCGATCAGGATGAACTCGTTGCGCTTCTCGTCCGAGATGTCGCCGGCGCGCCGCAGGAATTCGCAAGCCGCGAACCACTCGGCAAAGGTCAGGTCGACCTCCTTGCAGAACGCGTGCATGTGGCGGATCAGGCTAGTCATGATCTGGCGGTTGCGATCCGGAATGTCCTTCGAGAGCGCGGCGATCACGTGGTCGGTGATGGTGTCCTTGGTGACGTTCAGCATGGTCATTTCCTCCTCTTGTTGCAGGTTGATCAAACTTGCATCCCGTTTTCGGGAATATCGGTTGTTGGCTTCACCACACAAATTCGTAAGCAGCATTCTCCAGCATCGCGGGCGCAGGCTGCGCGTCGGCAAGGCCGCCAAAGCGGCCGCGAAAGAACAGCAGCGGCTTCTTGCTGGGCTCCAGCGCCATCTCGCGGACGCGGCCGAGGAAGATGGTATGGTCCCCGGCGACGATCTCGTCGGCGAGATCGGTCACGAAATAGGCCGCCGCGTTGGCGATCACGGGTAGCTCGTTGCGCCGTTCGAAGATGTCGCAAAGGTCGAGCCTCGGCTTGCCGGCGAAATGCCACGCGAAATCCTCCATTCCCTCGGCGAGGACGCTGACTGCGAAGCGGCCGCTGTTCTGGATGTTGCGAAGCATCTTCGCGCTTTTCGCGATCGAGATGGCGACCAGCGGCGGATCGAGCGAGACCGACATGAAGGCGTTGGCCGTCATGCCATGGTCGCGGCCCTCGCAATGCGTCGTGACGATGGTCACGCCGGTGCCGAACTGCCCACACGCATCGCGCAGTTCGCGCGGATCGATCGCGGTCATTGGCCTGCGGCCTCGGCTTGGGCCAGATCGGATCGATTGGCCGGTGGCGCGGTCACGATGTCTCGCCAGTTTTCCAGCGTCGCCGCGGCAGCAGCAAGGCCGGATCGCCGCAAGCTCCGGATCCGGCTGCTGGAGACGACCTCGCCATTGCCGCAGCGCACCGGCGGCAGGATGCGGGTGTTGACGTGTTGCCGCAACAGCAGCGCAGTGCCGCCCTTACAGGACCCGAAGCGGAAATCCTCGCCGACGATCACTTCACGCGGCTGCAGCCGCTGCAGCTCGGCGAGGAAATCCGCCGCGGTGCGCCGCACATAGAATTGGTTGAAGTCGGCGACGATGATGTGGTCCGGCGCGAATGTTGCGATGCGCGCAAGCTTTTCGCGCAGCGATATCAACGGCTCGGCCTGGCCGAAGTACACCTTTGGCGGCGGATCGAAGGTGTAGACCACGGCGGCAACGCCGCGGCGTTGCGCTGCCGCAATTGTCTGCCGGAGCAGCTCCTGATGGCCGCGGTGGACGCCGTCAAACGCGCCGATCGTCACGACGCAGGCGTCGAGGGCCAGCTCCCCATCACGATGGAAAGCGACAGCGCTGCTGTCAAAACCCTTGCCCAAACCCGTCGCCATGGCTCGCTCCGGTTTTCGCTCCCTGGCCGTGCTGCGCGAGTGCTCCGTCAGCTGCGGCGTTGCGTCGGCCGGACGATCATTGCAGTCCGGTCGTGCCATCGAGTCATAGCCCCACTTGGGCCGGTCCGCGCGGTATGGTGTGATACCTTTCGCCCGCTCCTTGTGAGCGCGTAGCGTTCCCTCCGATGTCGCGCCGACCAAGAGCGTGACGGGATTGGTCTCGGGCCGGTGTTGCAATGCCGCCGGTCCAGCGACACAAACGGAGGAGAAGTGTCCATGACTACAGCAGCCGCCCTGCGAGCCGACATGCCTGCGTCGACCACCAGCGTCTATACCGGCGCGGAATTCCTGGACAGCATCCAGGACGGAAGAGAAATCTACATCTACGGCGAGCGCGTCAAGAACGTCACCCAGCATCCCGCCTTTCGCAATTCGGCGCGGATGGTGGCGCGCTGGTACGACCGTTTTCACGAGAAGAAGGATCAGATCGGCGTCCTGACCGACACCGGGTCGGGACAATTGACCCATCCGTTCTTCCTCGGCTCGAAGACGGCCGACGATCTGATCAAGGGCCGCGACGCGATCGCCGAACTCCAGAAGGTTGCGTTCGGCTGGATGGGCCGTTCACCTGATTACAAGGCATCTTTCCTTGGCACGCTGGGGGCGAATTCGAGCTTCTATGGCGACTACGCCGGCAACGCCAGGAAGTGGTATGCCCGGACCCAGGAACGGCTCGACTTCTGGAATCACGCCATCGTCAACCCTCCGATCGATCGCGATCGGGCGATCGAGGAGGTGCGCGACGTCTTCATGCATGTGGAGAAGGAGACCGACGCCGGCCTGATCGTCTCCGGGGCGAAGGTGGTCGCAACCGGCTCGGCCTTGACGCACTACAACTTCATCGCGCACTACGGCATCCCGATCAAGGACAAGTCGTTCGCGCTGATCTTCACGGCGCCGATGGATGCCAAGGGCGTCAAGTTGATCGCCCGCTCGTCCTACGAATTCACGGCGGCGGCGACCGGCTCGCCGTTCGACTACCCGCTGTCGAGCCGCTTCGACGAAAATGACTCGATCCTCGTATTCGACAAGGTGCTGGTGCCTTGGGAAAACGTCTTCATCTATGGCGACGTCGCCAAGATCAACCAGTTCTTCCCGGCGTCCGGTTTCATCCCGCGGTTCACGCTGCATGGCGTGACGCGGCTGGCCGTGAAGCTCGACTTCATCGCCGGCCTGTTTTCGATGGCCGTCGAGGCGACCGGCTCCAAGGACTTCCGCGGCGTGCAGACGGCCGTGGGGGAGGTGATCGCCTGGCGCAATCTGTTCCACGGCATTGCGGACGCGATGGTGAAATCGCCGATCGCCTGGCAGGGCACCGAGGGCTACAATTTGCCCAATCTAAACTACGGGCTGGCCTATCGTGTGTTCGCGCCGATGGCCTATCCGCGGATCAAGGAATTGATCGAGCGCCACGTCGCGAGCGGCCTGATCTATCTGCCCTCGAGCTCGGCCGATCTGGAGAGCGATGCGATCCGGCCCTATCTCGACCGCTTCGTGCGCGGCTCGAACGGCTATGCCGCGATCGACCGGATCAAGCTGCTCAAGCTGCTGTGGGACGCGGTCGGCTCCGAATTCGGTGGCAGGCACGAGCTCTACGAGCGCAACTATGCCGGCAATTACGAGAACCTGCGGGTCGAGACGCTGAACGCCGCGGCCGCCACCGGCGACCTCGGCGCCATGCAGGATTTCGTGCGCAACTGCATGAGCGACTACGACGTCTCCGGTTGGACGGCGAAGGATCTGGTTAATCCCGATGACATCAACCTCGTCAGCCGCGGACTGGTGCAGGGCTGACGACAGGGCTGACGATAAAGACGATCAAGGGAGCCGCCGCGATCGCGCCGCGGCTCCACGCCATTTTTGCGCGGTCGCTTTATCCTTGCAGAAAGAGTTCATCGTCATGCTTTTTCACGTCGAAATGGAGGTGCGAATCCCGCTCTGCCGACTGAGCGAGCCGACGCTCTGAAGCAGGCGGAGCGTGTTCGCGCTATGGAGCTGCAGCGCACAGGGGCCTGGCGCCATTTGTGGCGGGTGGCCGGGCGCTACGCCAATGTCAGCATATTCGACGTCTCGGGCGCGCAAGAATTGCACGACATTCTGTCCAGCCTGCCGCTGTTTCCGTTCATGGAGATCCGGGTCACGCCGCTGTGCCGGCATCCGTCGTCGATCCATGACGACGACCGGTAGTCTCGAACTATCCTGCTCGAGTTCGACATTCCAATGTGCCTTTCCCACCGGGAGTATTGCGGCGCGCTGCAGGCTGCAAAAGTTAGGGTAGGCAAACCAAGGGCCGCTGAAAGCTTGAGGTCGCCCGAAGGCCAAAAGCGAGCCATCGTGTGGGCCCTCTGCTCTCGCGCATACGTTCGATAGCCGTCGATTAAGCGAGCTTTCCACGAGCTTTGTTTGCGGCTGACCACCGACGTTCGATGTCCTTTACTGCCATCTTCATGCTTGGCAGATATTTTCGCGCGGCCACCTCCGGCGTCATTGACGACGAGAAGAAGATCAGGTTGAGGCTGCCGAGCACCGGACCGCCCCCCGGGATGGCCAGCGCGATAGCACTGATGCCAGCCTCTGATCCGCCCACCGATGAGGCGTATCCGTCCTCTTTCGTCTTCAAGAGGATTTCGTTGATGAAGCGACGATCCTTCGCCAGCCCTGCGTCTTCCTCGACAAGAGAGGCCGTCAGCTCGAGCATCTCGCGGCGCAGCGCGGGCGTTGAGGCGGCCAGGATCGCCTTTCCCAGGGCGCTCCGGACTAACGACCTTCTGCGGCCGACCATCGAGCGGTGAACAGAGAACGGGCTGAAGGGATGGGTGCTCTCGCGGATAAGCACCGAGCCGAGCTCGAAGACCCCGAAGTCGCTGGGCCAAGAGACATCATCCAAGAGACCGAACATCGCGGGCAGGGCCGCCTGGCTCGATAGGTCGCGTGAAGACACGCCTTCGCTCAGGGTGCGCACCTGCGGCGTCAATGCGAATAGGGCGTTGGTCTCGTCCAACGTTACGTAGCCGTCTTGGCGCAGCGTATCGAGCAAGCGATAGCAGGTCGTCCGGTTGAGACCGGTCCTCTTCGCGAGCTGCACGACGTTCGATGGCCCGCTCGCATTGAGCTCATTGATCAGCGCCAACCCTCGGGAAAGTGCCCTGACATTGCGGTGCATGATCACCTCTGGACGTGTTCGCACCGCGAACATTTCACAGACTCAGCTGGAATCATAGTTCAATCGGCGGCAATCCAACACCCGCACGCCCAAACAAGTGGCGATGGGAGGAAACGATGGTCCATTCAAGCCTTTATTTGTCCGCGGCCGTGTGTCTGGCCTTGACGGCGCCAGCGGCGGCGCAGACCGCCGGAGGCACCCCGAAGCTCAGCGATGGCAAGGTCAAGATCGGCGTTCTGACCGACATCGCCGGTCCGACATCCATGGCGAACGGCAAGGGCTCGGTCGCCGCCGCCCAGATGGCCGCCGAAGACTTCGGCGCCGGCCTGAATGTCGAAGTGATCTCGGCCGACCATTCCGGCAAGCCCGACATCGGATCCCAGATCGCTGGCCGCTGGTTCGACGTGGAAGGCGTCGATGCAGTCGCGGACATGCAGGGCTCGCCGATCGGCTTCGCCGTGCAGAACATGGCCGCGCAGAAGAGCAAGATCATGCTGCTCTCGGGATCGACCTCGTCGGATTTCAGCGGCAAGGCCTGTTCGCCGCTCACGGTGCAGTGGACGGTCGATACCTACAATCTCGCAAAGGGCGCAGCCAAGTCCGTGATCGATGCAGGTGGAACCAAGTGGTATTTCCTGACTGTCGATCAGGCGTACGGCAATGCCTTGACGCGCGATACGTCAGAGCAAGTCAAGCTCAACGGCGGCCAGGTGGTGGGAAACTCCGTGTTTCCGCCGAACACGTCCGACTTTGCATCCTTTCTGCTGACCGCCTCCAGCGCCGGCGCCAACGTCATCGCGATCGCGGCTTCCAGCGGCGATACCGTGACGGCGCTGAAGCAGGCCGATGAATTCGGGCTGAGCGCAAAAGCCAAGATTGTGCCCCTGCAATCGGTGCTGACGGACGTGCACGCGGTGGGCCTTAAGATCGCGCATGACGCCTACGAAGTCTCCCCGTTCTACTGGGACCGGACGCCCGAAACGCGCGCCTGGGCCGAGAAATTCTTCGCGAAGGCGAAGCAAATGCCGACCAGCTTCCATGCCGGCGTCTACTCGTCCGTCGCGCACTACCTCAAAGCGGTCAAGGCGACGGGCACCGACGACGCTCCGACGGTGATGAAGCAGATGGAAAAGGAGCGGGTACACGACTTCTTTGCGGCCGACGGCTACATCCGCGAAGATCGCAAGATGATCCACGACATGTACCTGCTCCAGGTGAAGAAGCCCGGAGAGAACAAGGGCGCTTGGGATCTCTACAACGTCGTGCAGACGCTGCCAGGTGAATCCCTCAACCGCCCGCTTTCCGAAAGCCCGTGCCCGCTGGTGAAGAAGTAGCCTGCCGCAGCCACTTTTCGACAAATTCAACTAGGCGTTGGAAGGAATCCGGTCATGTCAGTAGCCGTTGTCTGCGCTTCCCATACTCCCCTGATGTACAAGGGGCCTGCCAGCAATGAGACCGAGCAGCGCGTCCGAACCGCGTTCGGACGTCTCGGAGGCTTCGTGAAAGAGTTCGCGCCTGACTACATCGTCCAGTTCGCGCCGGATCACTTCAACGGCTTCTTCTACGACCTGATGCCCTCATTCTGCGTCGGAGCCGGAGCCGTGTCCCTGGGCGACTGGGGCGGCGGGACGGGCCCGCTGGACGTTCCGGAGGAGACGGCGCTCGAACTCATCGACCATTTGCGGGGCGAGGATTTCGACGTCGCAATGTCCTACCGCATGCCGGTCGATCACGGCTTCGTCCAGTTGTGGGAAGCGATGTTCGGGGACTTCAAGTCCATCCCGATCTTGCCGATCTTCGTGAACGCCGCCGCGCCGCCGGTGCCGACCTATCGCCGGGCCCGCCAACTCGGTGAATCCGTTGGCCGCTTCGCGATGCGGTCCGGCAAGCGGGTGCTGTTTGCCGCGTCCGGCGGACTCTCGCACGATCCACCGCTCCCGTCGATCAAGGATGCACCGCCCGAAATCCGCGAGCGGCTGATCAACGGCCGGAATCCGACAGCCGAGGCCAAGGAAGCCCGCGAGAAGCGCGTGCTCGAGGCGGGTGTTCTCGCCGAGGCGGGCAAAGGGCCGTGCCAGCCGCTCAATCCGAAGTGGGACGCCGAATTCATGGAGATCCTTCGCAGCGGCCAGATCTGGCGCGCCGACGCGCTCGATCCCGGCAAGGTCCGTGAAGTCGCAGGGCGCGGCGCCAACGAGGTGCTCGCATGGGTCGCCGCCTTCGGCGCCTTTTCCGCGGGCGGCCACTTCAAGATGGACCAGGAATTCTACGAAGCGATTCCGGGCTGGATCGCCGGCATGGCGATGATGGCGGCCAAGCAGGTCGACGGCGCTCATTGATCGACTAACCCCGCGCGAATGCGGAAGCATCGCGGAGCAGGCAAATGGCATACGAAACGGACGTGCTCATCATCGGCGCCGGCCCCACGGGCTCGACGACCGCCCTGGCGCTCGCCAATTGCGGCGTTCGCAGTCACATCGTTTCGCGCGGCAACTGGATGGCCGACAGCCCGCGCGCCCACATCACGAACCAGCGCGCCAACGAGGTCTTCCGCGATCTCGGGATAGCGGACGACGTGGCCCGCTACGCGAGCCCCTGGGAGCTCATGGGCGACACGACCTTCACGACCAGCCTGGCCGGCTCAGAGCTGATCCGGATGCGGACGTGGGGGACCGGCGACGACCGCCGCGGCGATTATCTGCGCGCAAGCCCCTGCGGCATGGTCGACATCATCCAACCATTGCTCGAACCAATTCTGTTCCAGAAGGCGGCCGAGAAGGGCGCGACCTTCGCGTTCAACACCGAATACGTCCGGCATGAGCAGGATGCGGACGGCGTGACGGCCACGCTGCGCGATCGTCTCGACGGGCGAGAGTACACCGTCCGCGCGCGTTACATGGTCGGCGCGGACGGCGCGCGCTCGATGGTGGTTGACCATCTGGGCCTGCCGATCGAAGGACAGATGGCGCGCGCAGGCACCGTCTACACCGTCTTCAACTGTGACCTGACCAAATATAGCAAACACCGGCCGAGCATCCTGAACTGGATCGTGACGCCGGATGCGAGCTTCGGCGAAATCGGCATGGGCCTGCTGCGGGCCGTGCATCCCTGGACGCAGTGGATCGCCGGTTGGGGCTTCGACATCAGCAAGGGCGAACCGGACTTATCTCCGGAAGCCATCATTCCGAAGATCAAGGTGCTGATCGGCGATCCATCGGTCGACATCGACATCGTCCGGACGTCGATCTGGTACGTGAACCAGGCCTACGTGACCCAGTATTCGAAGGGCAGGGTGCTCTGCGGCGGCGATGCGGTCCATCGGCATCCGCCATCGAGCGGATTGGGCAACAACACCTGTGTCCAGGACGCCCATAACCTCGGTTGGAAGCTCGCCTACTCGGTGAAGGGGTGGGCCGGTCCGAAGCTGCTGGAAAGCTACTCGCAAGAGCGGGCGCCGGTCGGCAAGCAGATCGTGCTGCGGGCAAACCAATCCCGGCTCGATTACGCCCCGCTGAACGCATGCTTCAGGGTGCAAGGCGCTGAGAACCCGGTCGCTGCAGGCATCGCGCGCTTCCGCGATCCGGGTCCGGACGGTGTGGCCGCCCGGAAAGCGGCGCAGGCCGCGCTGGACCTGAAGCAAACGGAGTTCAATGCCCAAGGCACCGAGATGAACCAGCGGTACGAATCTTCGGCCGTGATCCCCGACGTCGGCGCCAAGCCGGAGGAGTGGCGGCGAGATTGCGGCCTCTACAATCAGCCAACGTCGCGCCCTGGGGCGAAGATCCCGCATGCATGGCTCGTCGACCGTGACGGCTTGCGCGTGTCGACGCTCGACGTGACCGGAAAGGGCCTCTTCACCGTCGTGACCGGCCTCGCCGGCGAGGCGTGGAAGGAAGCGGCGCTGCGCCTCGATCTGCCATTCCTCCACGTTGTGGTGACGGGCTCGCCGGATGCGCAGGACCTCTATTGCGAGTGGCAGCGCATTCGCGAGATCGAGGAAGCGGGAGTTCTGCTTGTTCGGCCGGACGGCGTGGTCGCCTGGCGCGACATGGATGGGACGTCCGACGCAAGCGTGGCTCTCGACCGGCTCAGTGCAGCCATCCGGACGGTCCTGGATCTTCCGGACCTCTCGGCCATCCCCCGCGAAAAACCATCCTCTCCGTCGAAGCCCAGCGGCACGCCGCTTTTCGCCTGACACGCCAACGAACGAGATTCAGCTATGAGTGAAACAAGACCAGAGAACTTTTCCAGCGTCTGGGCCGATCTGAGGGGCGTTTCCTTCAAGCAGCACTTCATCGACGCCGGCGGAATTCGGACCCGCTGTATCGAGTCGGGCGATCCGTCCAAACCGCTCGTACTGGCGCTGCACGGCGTCGGCGGCCATGCCGAGGCATACTCCAGAAACTTCGGTCCGCACGCCAATCATTTCTGGTTCGTCGCCATCGACATGCTGGGCCACGGATGGACCGACAAGCCGGCTATCGACTACCAGGTCAAAGACTACGCTGACCATGTGCTCGCCGTCCTCAAGACGCTCGGCAGGGACAAGGCGATGATCAGCGGTGAATCGTTGGGCGGTTGGGTCGCGACCTATCTGGCCGTGCATCGTCCCGCTGCGGTCGAGAAGCTCGTCCTCAACACCGCCGGCGGCTGGACAGCGCACCCCCAGGTGATGGAGCGGCTGAAAAAGCTGTCCAACGAGGCTGCATCCGATCCCTCCTGGGAGCGGATCAAGGCGCGCCTCGAATTCCTGATGTGCGACAAGAGCATGGTCTCGGACGATCTGATCGAGACCCGCCGCGCGATCTACGCGCAGCCGGGTTTCGCCGACACGATGAAGCGCATCATGTGCCTGCAGGAGATGGAAATCCGCCAGCCCAACATGATCACCGCCGACCAATACCGGTCGATCAAGGCGCCCACGATGGTCGTGTGGACCTCGCACGATCCGACCGCGACGCCCGAGGAGGGAAAGCAGATCGCGGACATGATTCCGGGTTCGAAATTCGTGGTCATGAACCGCTGCGGCCACTGGCCCCAGTTCGAGGACGCCGAGCAGTTCAATCGGCTCCACATCGAATTCCTCCGGACCGGCAAATAAGGATCGTTCAGATGAACCAGCAAGCCAAGCACAGCGAACTCGCCGCACAGATCCGTGGCGCTTACGCCGGCGTCCCGATCGCGCCCATTCGACCCCAGTTGGCGGACCTCGACGTTGATGGGGCCTACGCCATCCAGCAGGAGAACACCGCGCATTGGGAGAAGGAAGGTCGGCGCGTGGTCGGAAGCAAGATCGGGCTGACATCGCGCGCCGTACAGAAGCAGCTTGGCGTCGACAGGCCTGATTTCGGAGTTCTCTTCGCCGATATGATCGTGGGCGAGGACGAGCCCGTCGCTGCGGGGCGTGTTCTTCAGCCGAAGATCGAGGCGGAGGTGGCTTTCCTTCTTGATCGGGACGTCGAGGTCGAGGTGCCCACGGTGGCCGACGTTCTCAGGGCGGTGGCCTACGCGATGCCGGCCCTCGAGATCGTCGGGAGCCGCATCACCAATTGGGATATCGGCATCGTCGATACCGTCGCCGACAACGCGTCGTCCGGCCTCTTCGTTCTCGGAGGGCCCGTCCGCCGGCTGGATGGGTTGGATCTCCGTGCTCTCCAGATGCAGATGACGAGGAAGGACGAGGTCGTCTCGAAAGGGACCGGCGCGGCCTGTCTCGGCAATCCGCTCAACGCGATGGCCTGGCTCGCCGGCGAGCTGGCCCGCCGCAAACGGCCGCTGCGCGCCGGCGACGTCGTGCTCTCCGGAGCGCTCGGCCCGATGGTGCCGGTGAGCGCCGGCGATGTGTTCGAGGCCAACATCGCTGGCCTTGGATCCGTCTCGGCGCGATTCTCCTAGGCACGTTCGAGGAACACCCAATGAAGCTAGTTCGCTTTGGAAATCCCGGCGCCGAAAAGCCGGGGCTCATCGACGATCAGGGGCGCCTGCGCGACTTGTCAAATATTATCGCCGACGTCACGCCAGGCACCCTGTCGCATTCAGCGCTGAAAAATCTCGCGGCGATCTCGCCATCCGCACTGCCGCTCGTCACTGGCGAGCCGCGTTTGGGTGTCCCGATTGCAGGCGTCGGAAAGTTCATAGCGATCGGCCTGAACTACGCCGATCATGCCGCAGAGGCGAATCTTCCACTGCCGTCCGAGCCCATCGTCTTTCAGAAAGCGATCACCTCGCTCAGCGCACCGAACGACGATGTCGTTCTGCCGAAGGGTTCGACGAAGTCGGACTGGGAAGTGGAACTCGGGATCGTCATTGGCACTCAGGCTTCCTACGTCGACCGCGCCGACGCGCTCGCCCACGTTGCCGGCTACTGCATCGTGAACGACGTGAGCGAGCGTGAGTACCAGATGGAACGAGGCGGCACGTGGGACAAGGGCAAGGGCTGCGACACCTTTGGTCCTGTCGGACCATGGCTGGTGACGACGGACGAGATCACCGACCCCCAGGCACTCGGCGTCTGGCTCGACGTCAACGGGCAACGCATGCAGGCAGGCAACACCCGGACCATGATCTTCGATTGCGCCGAGATCGTCAGCTACGTCAGCCGCTTCATGACGCTGATGCCCGGCGATGTCATCGCGACCGGCACGCCGCCCGGCGTGGGCATGGGCAAGAAGCCTGCAGCGATCTATCTCAAGCCGGGCGATGTCATGACGCTCGGTATCGAGGGACTCGGAACGCAGCGCCAGCAAACCCGCGAGTGGTCGCCACCTACGGGGCCGTGGACGTGACCATGTACAGCGGACGGTTCGAAGGACGAACGGCCATAGTCACCGGAGCGGCCTCCGGCATCGGCCGCGACGTGGCGCGTCGCCTCGCGGCCGAAGGCGCCCGTGTTTCCATGTGGGACTTGAACGCCTCCGTCCTTGCCGCCGCAGCGGTGGAAGTCGGCGCCGCTCACACGCAAGCAGTCGACATCGCCGTAGAAAATGCCGTCGACGCGGCCATGCGGCGGAGCATCGACGAACTGGGCGGACGGCTCGACATTCTGGTCGCCAGCGCTGGCATCACGGGGCCGAACGCAGCCGTGAAGGACTATTCGGCGAGCGATTGGCGCAAGGTGTTCGATGTCAATGTCAACGGAGCTTTTTACAGTAACCGTGCCGCCGTCCGCATCATGGAGAAGAGTGGCTACGGCCGCATCGTGAACGTCGCCTCGGTGGCGGGAAAGGAAGGCAATCCGAACGCGTCCGCCTACAGTGCGTCCAAAGCGGCCCTTATTGCGCTCACCAAATCGCTCGGCAAGGAAACGGCTGCGACCGACATCCGCGTCAACTGCATCACGCCGGCGGCGATCAAAACGCCGCTGTTTGATCAGATGACGCCCCAGCACATCGAGTTCATGCTGTCGAAGATTCCGCTCGGACGGTTCGGGGCGATCGAGGAGGCGACGTCGCTCGTCTGCTGGTTGGCGAGCGAGGAGTGCTCGTTCAGCACGGGGGCGGTGTTCGATTTATCCGGGGGGAGAGCAACTTATTAGCGCCCATTGTTATCAGCTAATCTGGGATAGACTGAATGGACGGGAGTGGGTTCTTTGCGAAGATTGTGAGAGGAGAGCTTCCTCAGGCGCCGATCGCGACGCTGCTGGGGTGGAAGTTCGTTGACTTCGACGCCGAGCAGCAAGTGATCAAGGTCGAGATGCAGGCTCGGCCGGAGTTCTTGAATCCGGCTGGCCTCATCCATGGCGGCATGTTGGCCGCGATGCTGGATGAGACGCTGTCGCCCGCTCTTGCTGCGACCCTCGGGCCCGGTGAATTCGCGCCGACGCTCGAGATCAAAGTCAACTTCGTCTCGCCGGCGAAAGTCGGCCGAATCTTCGGCACCGGTCGTATCGTGAGTCGGGGGCGCTCGATCTGCTTCTTGGAAGGCCAACTCCACGACGAACAGGCTACTCTGCTTGCGACCGGCTCGGCGACTTCGAAGATCGGCCGCAGTCGCTGAGAGATTGCGGGTGGCGCACGTGTCCGCAGCCATCGCCGCTAGACTAACGAGCGTTCCGTCATGTTCGCGTTGCGAACAGTTTGCGTGAATTGGTTGTGGCCTAGGCCCGCTCGTTCGATAATCAGAGCAACAAGAAAAGGCGCCGTAAGTCGTCATCGCGTCGATTTAACGACGGGAGGAAACCGACATGTCTACCTCGACCCGCGCCGGTTCAGCCGCGCCGTCCATCGCCCTGAATTTCGATTCCATCGCCGCGGCCAGGGCGATCGTTCCGCGCCTGGCGGCCATCTCGGAACGTAGCGAACAGCTTCGTCGGCTTGACGACGAGGCCGCTTCGCTGCTTCGTGGATCGGGCCTGGCTCGCGTGATCACGCCGCGGGCGTTCGCCGGGCTGGAAATGTCGCCCAGCGCCCATATCCGCGCGTGTGCGGAAGTCGCCCATGGGTGCGCCGCGGCGAGTTGGGTGCTGATGGTGTGCGTCGCGCACGACTACGTCATCGGGCGCTTCCCCGAGGCCTGCCAGAAGGAGGTCTACGAGGGCGATGCGGACAACCTGATCGCCGGAGCCCTCGCTCCGCAAGGAACGCTCGAACGGACCCCGGAGGGATGGCGGCTGAATGGCCGCTGGCAGTTCGGCAGTGGATGCGATCACTCGCCTTGGTTGCTGATGGGCGCCCGCGTCGCCAATCCGGAGGCGGGCGGCTACCTTACCTACCACGTGGTCGTGCGGCAGTCCGATATGGAGATCGACGACACCTGGCGCACGCTCGGCATGCGCGGCACCGGATCGAAGGACCTCGTCGCCCGTAACGTCCTGGTCCCCGACCATCGCGCCGTGCCGACCTACCCGACCTTCATTGGCCAGAGCCCCCATGCCACCGCTCCGACCTACCGCCTTCCGGTGTTCGCGGGGCTGCCGTGCATGCTGTCCGGTTCGGTGCTCGGCATGGCTGAAGCCGGGCTGGAGGCTTTCATCGGGCACACGAAGAGTCGCCGCGACGTGACGGGGGCGTCCAAGAGCGCGAACGCCAACATGCAGCAGCGGGTGGCCGAATCCAGCGCCGAAATCGCCGCCGCCCGGCGGCTTCTGGAGAGCGCCTGCGACCGGTTCGACGTGGCGTGGAGGAGGTAGTCTTGTCGCGTCCGTTTACACCTACGATCCGGCAACGGCTTCAGACATTGCTTTTGGGATCGCACCTCAGCACGGTCGGATCGCCTTTATCGATCGCGATTGCGCGAAGGAACGAACTGGCCACGGCTCGCCGATGCCCCATCTTGTACATGGCGGACCCGGACGAGCCGGAGGCGGGGAGGAACTGGGCGGCGTTCGCAGCCTGAGCCATTACATGCAGCGCACCGCCTTGCAAGGATCGCCGGGAAGGATCACCAGCCTCGCCGGAAGCTGGGTACGCGGTGCCCGGCAGATTGTGAAGGACAAGCATCCCTTCCGCTACCATTACGAAGAACTCGATCTCGGCCAGACGTTCATCACCGGCGAGCGCACGATTACGCTGGACGACATCGAGAAATTTGCACATCTCACAGGCGATACCTTCTATGCCCACATGGATGAGGAGGCGGTCAAAGGCCATCCCTTCTTCAAGGGCCGCGTCGCGCACGGGTATCTGGTGCTGTCGTATGCCGCCGGCCTCTTTGTCGATCCGCCGCCGGGTCCGGTTCTCGCCAACTATGGGCTCGACTCCCTGCGTTTCGTGAAGCCGGTCGAGCCCGGAGACACGATCAAGGTCCGCCTCACGGTGAAGGAGAAGTTCCCTCGTAGCGATAAGCTCGGCGAGGTTACGTGGGACGTCGAAGTGACGACAGCCACGGGAGAGACGGCAGCATCCTACCAGTTGCTGACGGTGACGGCGCGCTTGCCGAAGAGCTAGACCGCTCGCGTAGGTCGATGCTCTACAAGGACGTTCGATCTGCTGGTCCCCTAAGCTTACCACGGCCTGTCACACTCATAGGTGACAGACAGTTCCATCGCGAGCGGGACGAGTTTCCGTAGAAACAAAATGACGCCCTGGGCCTCACATGAAAGAGGCAAGGGATCAAGGGAGGGGGACATGCGTCGCGGGAGTTTGCCGCACCTATGGCTCGTTGGCTCAATTGCGCTCGCGACTACGAGCGCATTCGCCCAGACACAGCCGGTTAGGATAGGGGTGCTAACCGATATGGCGTCCGTCTATTCTGACGCAAGCGGACAAGGCTCGGTCGAAGCTGCCAAGATGGCGGTCGAGGACGCTGGGCCGATTTTGGGACAGCCCGCGGAAATCATCTTCGCCGATCATCAGATGAAAGCCGATGTCGGTGCCAGCACGGCGCGGCGATCGTTCGAACGCGAAGGTGTCGACACTATCGTCGACGTTCCCAACTCCAGTGTGGCCTTCGCCCTGCGCACGCTCTCGCTTGAAAGCAAAAGGTTCTATTGCTCACCGGCGCGTTGAGCGCTGACCTCACTGGCGCGCAATGCTCTCCATATCTGACGCAGTGGGTCGAGCTTCCCGAAGTCGCTCGACTCTCTTCATGGCGCTGCCGAACACTTCGTCAAGCGAGTCGCTGAGATCACCGATAATCGCTTTCAAATCCAACTGTTCTCTTGCGGAGAGCCCCGGCAGGGAAGCTCTGATGATCGCGGTCGAGCATGCGCCCGGCGGCTCGAGCGCGATGCATCGGCACAATGCCCATGCGTTTGTTTACGTGCTCGAGGGCTCGCTCGTGATGCAGCTGAAGGGCGGACAAGAGGTGACGCTAACGCCGGGACAGTCTTTCTATGAAGGCCCTTCCGACGTTCATGTCGTTGACCGGAACGCAAGTGCCACCCAGCCCGCGAAATTCCTGGTGCTCTTGATCAAGGACAAGGGCGCTCCGGCGCTGGTACCAGCACAATGATCGTAGCCAAATGCACTAAACTGACTCCGTGAAAGGCCCTCCTGACTGACGCGGCATTCGCGAAGCGGAAGCGGCATCCGGCCATCGCTTACGATCGGCCATGCTACGTTCGCGAATGCGTACCGACATGAGTCTCGCGTGCAGCGCTTCGAAAATATGGGCCGCGAAAATACTGGTACTCAGCATTGCCAGAAACGCAACCAACATCTTGATAGAGCCTTTATCTGTTCAGCTTTCAGCCGCATGAGGGGGCGACCACGATCGCAGTTTGCACCATGTGGCAAGGCTGTGCTGTCCTGCGTTCATTTTTGACTGCGGTCGCATAATTGCGTGATCCGGGGCCGAGGACTTCGACGGTCGCAGTAGCTCCTGCAACGAGTTCGTTTCGCTCGGTGCCTTCTAGCGCGATCCGGACCGGGACACGTTGCGCCAGCCGCACCCAGTTGAAGGTCGGATTTACGTTGGCAAGCAGGGTCGAACCGTTGCTGCGGTCGCGGTCTTCGATACCGGCTGCAACGCTCTCCACTTTTCCAGGCAACGCACGGCTGCTTCCCATCAGCCGCACGTTGACGGGATCGCCGATATGGATGCGCTGCAGCTTGGTTTCCTCGAAGTAGCCCTGGACATGCAGCGTGCCGGTGTCGAGCAGCGCCATCACGCCCTTTCCGGGGGTGAGGTAGGCGCCCGGCCGCAGCTCATTGTTGGTGACAATGCCGGTGACCGAGGCCCGCACCTCGCTGCGTTCGATGTTGAGCTTCGCAAGGGCAACGTCCGCGACGGCTTGGTCATACGCCGCCTGGGCCGAGCCCTGGGTGGCGACAACCTGGTCCATCCGCTGCGTGGAAACCACGACGCCGGGCGTCAGCGCACTGTAGCGCTTCAAATCTGCATTGGCATTGTCGAGCGTGGCGCGCTTGCCTTCCTGTACCGCCTCTGCCTGCTTGAGCGCGATATCATAGCGCGCCCGATCGATCCGGAAGAGCACGTCGCCCTTTTGGACTTGCTGATTGTCCCGAACCAGAACCTCGCTCACAAAGCCGGAAACATCGGAAGCCACGGGCACCACGTCGGCCCGTACGTGTCCGTCGCGGGTCCAGGGCGCATCAAAGTAGTAATCCCACAGCTTGTAACCGGCCCAAATCGCGACCAGCACGATGAGACCGGTCAGCGCGAAAGGACGCAGCGACTTCACGACGGCTTTCATGACACCAACTCCTTGGAGGCGAGGTGAGGAACGGGCGGGACGCCATCTGCGGCTTCTCGATCCCGGCAACGTCTGGCGGCCTCGAAGCCGTGCATGCCGGTCTGCCATTGCAGCCCAACAATTGCCCCTTTCACGGGCTGCAGCAGAAAGAGCGCCGAAAATCCGGTGGCAGGGAGCCAGATCAGCAATTGAAGCCAGGCCGGAGGTGAATAGGCCATCTCGACGGCAAGAAGCCCTGGCACGACGAGGTGGCCGACGATCGCGATCACGAGATAGGCCGGAAGGTCATCGGCGCGTTGCGGCGTGTAATCTTCGCCGCAGACCTCGCAGTTGCCGACCACCTTGAGAAAGCGGCCGAACAGATGGCCATGACCGCAGTTCGGGCACTTCATCGTGAACCCGCGCCATAAGGCTTTCTGGAACGAAACGGGTGCTGTCATGAGAATAACTCCGTGGAGCCTAAGACGAGGCCGGTGACCAGGCAGATAAAAAGCGCGAAATCGAAGAGTGCGGGATGCCAGATCCATCGATAGAGGCCGATACGAGCAATCAGCTTGCTGACGAGGCGCGCAAGCGCGTAGGCAACCACGCTCCAGAGCAGGAGCGTCGGAACGAGCACGCCGAATAGGTCAAGTTGGTTATTCATGCGGCGATCGTCCCGGATTCGATTTGCTGCGGTTGATAGGCCGGCGACTCCGGAAAGAGCCCGGAACGTACGCCGGTGAGACCGACCAGCACGTCATCGCGGGCTTCGCTCCTTGATTCCTGCAACGTTAGTGCGATGGTGCCGTCGAGCTGTCCCACCAGGTCGTCGGGGAGCGCCCCCGCAGTGTGGGTCCGGCAAATCGGGGCAAGACGAGCAAAGAACGCTTCGGTGGCCGCTCTTGCGCAGCGTGACAGCCCCAAGCTCGAGCGCCTCACGCCGAGAATGTTGAGCGCCGTCCGAAGCTGACGAAGATTGGCGGCGCCGTTCCTTGCGTCGGCGGGGACGACGGCGATACGCGCAGCAAGCAGGGCGAGGCGATGCTGCATGAGGCTGGCAAGCGCAAAGGGGTCCTGATCCGAGGTGCGCTCGGCGACTGATGCAAGCGCGGTCCAATTGCTTTGCAGCAATCGCTTTGCGATCCAGTCGGCTCCGGCCATGCGAACGATGCCGCAGGTCACGCCTGTCAGCGCCACACCCAGCATCAGCGCAACGCTGGAGTTGGCATAGGTGATAAAATCGGCCGAATAGGTCTCGGTCAACGCTAGTTGCACCGAGAGGTAGATGGCAAGTATGGCGCCGATACGCGCGGTCGCGGGCCGCGCAGCCATCCAGCCGAACAGCACGAAAGGCGGCATCAATGCGACGATGAGCACCTCGAGAGCCGTAATCCGCGGCAACACGCCAAACAGGTAGATGCCATGGACGGCGATCACGACGAGGAATAGTCCGTAGAAATTGCGGAACGCCGGCAGCGGATCGTCCGCGCCCGCCAGAAAGCTGCCGACGACAGCTGCGAAAAGCGGTGCGGCAACCCCGTCCGACCAGCCAGTAGCAATGGAGAAGCAACTGCAGCACAGCACCGCAAGGGCTACAGACCCGGCCGCCAGGAGCGCAGACCAGTAGTCGCGATGCGGGACGGCAACAGCCGTAGCGCCATGAGAGACGACGAGATGAAGCGATTCGGGATTGCGCCCCTCGGCGAGGGCTTCGCGCAGGAGCTGGCAATCCTGCATGACATCGACGAGGTTGCGCAGCCGTACGATGAGACCTGAGATCGCGATCTCGATCCAGCCGGCGTCCACGCTCAGCACCGGTCGTGCTTTATCAAGCGCTGCGCGCAACGCATCGGCTTCCTGTCCATCGCGGCCGCCCCCTTCGAGCCATGCAGCTATTCTTGTGCACATAGACGAAATGCGCGCAGCCGCCTCGTCGTGCGGACCCAGAGGCAGCTTGCGATCCTCGATCGATCCGAGAAGCGGCAGCAGCGACAGCATGTGTTGCCGGAGCAATTGCAGCCCTAGCCCGATACTTGTGGACGTGGTCGCCTCAAAGCCGAGATGTCGCCCAAGTTGGTCGATTTCGGCGGCGGCGGCGGCGAGGCGTATGCGTTCGCCGTCATGCTCCCGATCGCTGCCGCGGCCCGTCAGGACGTCCGCAGCGAGCCGGCGCGCGCCGGCGAGCCATGCATCGGTTTGTATGGTGACGCCGGAGGCCACGCTGCGGGGCAGCACGAGCATCGCGACGACGCTCGCGCAGACGATTCCGAGCATGATCTCCTGCACGCGGGAAACCACGATGTCGAAGGCCGACTGGGGCGTCGAGACGATGGGAAAGCCGAGCAGCGCCACGGTGTAGCCGGCCAGCATGAAGACGTAGCTGCGTGGCGTGCCGTCGATCAGCGAGAGATATAGAAAGATGCCGACCCACAGCGCGATGCAGAGACTGAGCAGCTCCGGCGCATTGACGAGGTTCGGGACCAGCACGATGGTCCCCGCCGCGCCGATCAGCGTGCCCAGGATGCGGTAGACGGCCTTGGAGGTGGTTGCCCCCGTGAATAGGTTCGAAGTGATGTAGACCGATGCCATGGCCCAATAGGGACGCGGCATGTCCAGCAACAGCGCGATCGAGAACGCCAGCATCGCCGCTGCAAAGGTCCGCAGCGCGAAGATGAGGGCGGCATGTCGATCCCGGAATGAGGCAGCTTGGGTCATGGCGTCGGCGGACCGTTGCGTCAGCAGTGAGCGGGGTTTCTATGTGCGATGCATGACGTCGCGTCGGCTAGCGAAGCTCTCGCAAATACGTTCGAAACGCATTGCTGCAGCCCTGAACGTTCCATCCTGCAGTCGACAGGACGCGCCGACGTCTGGATGACGCCGATGGCGTCCGGCTTCAGAACCGTCACGAACATCGCGAGGCACAGGATTTTGCCAGCGAACACGGCGAGGCACAGAGCGTCTTTCATGTTGGTTCTCGATCAATGGATCTTGGCCGCACTAGTCATGCGAGTTCTGGGCTGCTGTGGCTTTGCACGGATTGCCGATGCATTTTCATTTCTTGCTGTCGGGGCAGGGGCCGCAGCTTCTTCCACCGCAGCGAAGGCATCGCGTGGGCTGCGCCACGAAGTCTGGGAAAAGACTTCGGGGACGAGGTTCGCCGCGAGGCCAGACTCAGCAATGTAGTGTGTCACTGGCGCGTGAGCGGTGTCGAACACCACCCGCTCCGGCCATTTTTGGTCCGAAGTGATGCGCAGGTTGGCCCGTTCGCTCGGAGCGACCGCGGAATGTGAATATGCAGGAGGCGCTGGGAGCAGCCAGTCAGCCGCAAACAGCAACACGAGGAGGGCGCCTCCCACCCACACGAAGTATTGACGTATCGGCACGTCGAGCGGCCTTTCAGTGAATGACTAGCCCGGCGAAGATAGTCGTATGACGGCCCGCGTGCTTTGCAGCGCGTGCTCTCGTCTTGTCATGTGTTGCTGCCGCTGGCTCGCAAACGATATGCAGGCTCAGGCAAAAACCGAAAGTGAATGCCTGGCGTCCATCAGAGAGGATTTGGATGCTTGTGATCCCGCCGTTTGACGATATTGACCTGGCGCCTGCCCGGTCGCCTGCTTGAAGGCTCGCGTGAAATTGGCTTGGCTGGAAAAGTTGAGCGTCAACGCGATGTCCACCAAGGGCCGATCGCCACGTGTCAATAGGGCTTTCGCCCGCTCCAGGCGCTTGGCACTGACGTAGCGATGGGGAGATTCTCCGACGGCTTGTCGAAAGGCTCGCGCAAAATGGTATCTGCTTAGACACGCGATCCTTGCCATACTTTCAAGGCTGAGGTCACCCTCCAGGTTCGCATCAATGTAGTCCAGCACACGAAAGAGTCTGCGCTGATCGAGCCCATGGTGAGCACGACGAGGAAAAAGTTGAGTGCGTGATACGCTGGCTCGCTTTTGAAGCAACCTCGCCGCCAGACTAGATGCGAGGGATTCGACGAACAGACTGCCGGCTGAAGTTTCAATCTTTAGCTCGGAGGCTACGGCAAATCCGATCTCGGCCAGCAGCGGATCTTCGAAAGCCGTTTCGTAGTTTAGCGCGTGGATTGCCGATTCACCGGTCTCGTTGTGGAAATTGCTCGACGCGAAGTGGCTTAGCGGAAGATAGATGTGCAAGAATTCCGGCAGATCTCCAGCGAAATCAACCGCACCCTCCTGCAAGCCGGGAGGAGAGAGCCAAACCGTACCTCGCTCGGCGACTATCCGACTTTCGATGCCCGGCGCCCGCCGCGTGAGAATCGTTTGATTGCTACGGGTGGCCACGCAAATCCGGATATCGGATGGTGGGGTCCTCCACGGGCCAACGCCTCTTCTAGCAGTGCACAATTCGGCCGACAGGCCGGACCAACCCCGATCCGTCGAAGACAGCAGCAGCTCGCCTGGACAGTGCCGATCCCAAACGCCACGGTGCGGCCACTGCTCATAGCGGCCTGCGGCGGCCGGCTGCTCTGATTGCATCTCCATGTGGCGCTCCAGGATCGCATTCATCATTGTTGCGAAGCTAACTTGGCACAGGCAGCGCAATTTGCTCGTTATTGGTTGTTAGGGGCTGTTAGTGTTTGCGAGTCCCACACCAAGCCGCGGGAACAGCCGGTTCACATGAGGTAGCCGGAAACTCCATCCCATAACAATTTCAGCGCCGTCACGACCAACAATCCGTAGCAGACCCGATAGATCTGGCGCTGGTCCAAGCTTCCGTGAAGCCGCCAACCCGCCCACACGCCAGCGGGAATGGCGAGCAGGCAAATCGCCATCAACGTCCAGACGTTTCCCGTCGGCCTCACTAGCAAGAGCCACGGGACGGCCTTGGTCGCGTTGCCGACAGTGAAGAACAGACTTGTCGTTCCTGCGTAGACCTCCTTGCTGAGGCCGAGGGGCAGCAGATACATCGCGAGCGGCGGTCCGCCCGAATGCGCGACCATGGTCGTCACGCCCGAGGCGAGGCCGGCCGTGATGGCCTTCGGCGTCGAACGCGGACGCGTTATCACCTCCGCGCCTGCAGCAAGCCACAGCGCCACGAAGATCAAGGTGGTCGCGGCCATCGCGATCGCGATGGCGCGGTGGTCAAGAAAGCGGAACAGCAGATAGCCCAGTCCGATCCCGGTCACGAGGCCCGGCAACAGCAGCAGAAGATCTTGCTTCGACCAGGTCGAAGGCTTCCAGTAGCGAAGGGCGAACAAGTCCATCGCGATGAACAACGGCGCGAGAAGGCCGCCGGCGGTAACGGGATCCATCACGAGAGACAATAGCGGAATGCCCACAATCGAGAATCCGCCGCCGAACGCGCCCTTCATGAAGCAGATCAGGAACATGCCGGCAAAGGTGATCAGGATCGTGGCTACGGTCAGCTCCATGGCTGTGACTCCAGGGTTGGAGCGCGCCGGCGCTCGCGCGAAATCGCTACCGCTGCGGCGCTCACCATCCCTTCGTCCGCTTGTGCAGAGAATGTGATGAGACCGTCGACGGCGGCCTCGATCTGAAAACGGCGGATGCCGATGTCCCGCAGTGCGCGGTCGTCTAGATCGTGAAGGCAGGCAATGGCGGTCCGTCGGCCGAGATAGCCCGCGAACCTCTCGCAACCGCCGGCAAGCAGCCGAGAAGCTATCCCGGCCCCTTTGATGGCAGCAGGCAGGATGATCGTCGAGACTACCGCAGGCATTTTGGTCTCCAATGCTCCGAGTGAGGATCTCAATGCTCCGAGCAACATTCATGGCTGGCGCTGTCAACCCGCCGTGAAACGGCTTTGAATGCTGGCCCCTCTACGAGCTTGGTTGACAGAATGATCCGAGACATTACTCGGTGCAATAAAAACATTGAACCGAGTACAATCTGGAGAGTTTCGCCGGTGCGTCGTTGGATGTCCGAACAGGAACGACTGGTCGGCTGCGCAATGGTGGGCCAACACTCAGTCATCCGCCGAATTTAGAATCATCCACGCTGAGACTGTCTGCCAAACGCCGTCGCTCGACTTGCGCTGATACGTGACGAAGTCGGCGTCGTCGCTGTACTGGATTTCGTACCGATAGGATTCGAGATGCCTTGTCATTGAACTCTCCTGTTTTGAAGGCGGCGCTTCTCGCGTCATCATCCAAAGACATCGATCGGAGAGCCCACCTCAGAAAGGGCCATAGGTGGAAAGGGTCCTTCCAGGCAGCGGAAGGCTCGCTTCGCTCGAAGGGCCATCCGGATCACCCCCGGCGATGCCGTCTTCCGCAGTCCGGGGTGATATGGCAAAATCGGAAGGTATCCTCCCGAATTATGGAAGGGATCCGATGGATCGCCTGGAAGCGATGTCGACCTTTCTGACCGTGGTCGAGCAGGGCAGCTTGTCCGCGGCGGCGCGGCGGTTGAAAACGCCGCTCACAACAGTCAGTCGCAACGTATCCGAGCTCGAGGCTCACCTGCGGACGAAGCTCTTCAACCGATCGAGCCGGCAGCTGGTGCTAACGGATGCAGGCACGTCCTACGTTGCGGCTTGCAAGCGCATTCTCACCGATGTGCTCGAAGCGGAGCGTACCGCCTCCGGCGAGTATACCACGCCGACGGGCGAGCTGGCCGTGACCACCCCATTGGGCCTTGGGCGCATCATTCTGATGCCGATCATTGCGGACTTCCTCAAGACCTACCCGGACATCAAGGTCAGGATGATCCCCACCGACCAGAAGCTGAGCCTTGCCCAGGAGCAAATCGATGTCGCGGTGCGCATCGGCGAATTGCCGGACTCGAGCCTGGTCGCGCTGCGGCTCGGCAGGACGCGCCGGGTGGTGTGCGCCAGTCCCGCCTATCTTGCGGCGCGCGGAACGCCGCGCACGCCGGAAGATTTGGCCGGACATGATTGCATCAGCTATCCTGGCTTCTCGCCACCGGATGTCTGGACATTCGTCAGAGGCAAGGCGACCATCGCGGCGCCGGTGCATACGCGGCTCACCGTCGGCAGCGCGGAAGCGGCTTGTACGGCAGCCCGCGCTGGCGTGGGAATTTCCATCGCCTTTGCCTACCAACTCGAAGCTGGTCCGGAAGCGGGAGCATTGATGACCGTACTGGATGAATTCCAGCCACCGCCAATGCCGGTTAATCTCGTCTACACAGCGAACCGGTTTCTGCCGATCAAGGTCAGAGCGTTTCTGGACTTTGCAGCCCCGCGGCTGAAGCGGGTTTTCGCGGAGTAAACCGAGGCGGTGCTCACTCCGCTGTCGAGCTTCCAAAATCCGGAAGGATGACTCCCGGTTTCCCCGCCTGTTGACCCGGGCCTTTCGCCCCACCTCCCAGTCACGACCTGCCGGAAACGGCGTCACGAACTGGAGGCGAAACATGGGTGAAGTCATCCAATTTATCCCGAAGGCCGAGCGCGAACGGCTCCGCCTGATACGAGAAGCCCGGTCAATCTACGACAGCGTCTTCCCGCCGGCTGATCCGGTCAACGGGCAGCCCGACAGCACACCGATCGCCATCAACGGAACCTGGATTCATCGGGGCGGCGAACCGCTGTCGTGATCAACGACTTCGCCGTGCTCGATCGCCAATCATTAGGAGCAATCGTCATGTCAATCCGCAACACGCTTTTCGCCGCTGCATTCGGTATCGCTTCTCTGACGGCGGCCCACGCAGAAGGGCTGCGTCCCATTGAGGCCAAGAGCATTAACCTCGGCGGGATATCGGGGGTCGCCTACTACACCGTCGAGCGCGATGGATTTCGCGTGGTCGCCACTCTGGCGCAAGGCGAGACAGGAACACCGTTCCGCGTCGTATCTCTTCTCACACCTGGTCAGCGCCTGCTGCTCTCGACACCGCAGCCAGCGGGCGTGATCGAAATCAGCCGGGAAGGGGACAGCGTGCTCGTTCGCAAACCGAACACAGCCTCGAACTGAACCCGAGTTGAACGGCTGCGCTCACCAAGGAGCACCGCCAAGGAAAACTGCATATGTCGACCATCCACCTTCATCGAACTACCACGGCGACGCCCGAGCAGTACGTGGCCGGCCTGACCGATTTCGGGCCCGGCCGCTCGAAGCTGTTTGACAACAGCAGCGATGCGTATCTCAAGGTGCATCATCGGACCGGCTCGCATGCCGATGTCACTGAAGGTTCAGGCGGAATCTGGGAGCGCCTGCATTATGACTGGTCTGATCCTGAGCACGTCGTCCTCACGACAACCGACTCCAATGTGTGGAGTGGCGCCTCGGGTCACACCTATACTTTTACCCGTAAACCCGACGGCACGACCGACATTGATGTGGTCGTGATACGCGACGGCAGAAACCTGACGGGTCGGCTGCTCGGCTTCGTGCTCGGGACCATCGGCAGGGGTGTTCTGGAAAAGGCTTTTGAAAACTCCGTCAAGGCCATCGAAGCCCGGAACAGCAAGGGTGGGCAGCAAGACCCAGGCATTTCCGACCTCGCCGCCTAAGCAGTTGGATAGCACCCCGATGCCCTCGTCGCCGGCGCATGCTAGGATGTTGCCCAGAGTTCTGGTTGAGAGATCACCCGAACGGATTGCTCCGGAACGGGCAATGGCGAAACGGCTGACAAAAACTGCGCCACCGCAGCAAAATCAGCGCGCGCGCGCCCCGCGTTCGGGAGAACTTTCACTGCTTGGGCGAGAAACTGAAATTGCTCTCATCGATCAGCTTCTCGACAGGATCCATGACGGCGGGGCAACTCTCTTTATCAGCGGGGCACCGGGGATTGGAAATCAGCGCTGCTCGAGAAGGCCAAAGATAGGGCCCGTGAACGGGACATCGTCGTATTGGGCATGACCGGCGTGCTCGCTGAAGTTAATCTGGCGTTTGCCGGACTTCAGCAGGCGTTGCGTCCACTCATGAAGCTGGCAAAGGCGTTGCCGCCCCGCCAGCAGTCTGCCTTGCTGAATGCGTTCGGGCTGGGCGAGGAAGCTGCTGAACCACCCGATGTCTGGCTGGTCGCGCTTGCAACGCTGACGCTGCTCACTGAAAGCGCAACTCACAAACCGATCCTCCTGGTCGTTGACGATGCGCAATGGCTGGATGAAGCGACGCGTGACGTGCTGTCGTTTGTCTCCCGGCGTCTGAGTGCGGATTCGATCGTTCTGCTGCTCGCTCTACGAGAGGGTTTTTCCCTTCCATTTGGCCTGCTCGACATCCGGGCCCCTGACCTCTCCGGGAAGCTGCGCGACCGCTTTCTCAAGGAAGCCGCCGGCAATCCATTGGCGTTGGTAGAGTTGCCGCACAACTTGCGAACTGAGGACGACGGGGAAGCTCCATGGCTTCCCTTGACGGAGCGACTTGAACGCACCTTCTCCAGCCGCTTGTCCGGTCTTCCGGGCGCCACTCAGATGCTGTTGAACGTTGCCGCTGAAAACGACGGAACGTCTCTCCACGAAATCCTGCGCGCCGGCGAAGTGCTGCTGGCCCAGAATATCGGAGTCGACGCCCTTGCGCCCGCCGCCTCCGCCCAGCTGATCGATCTCGATGCAATGCAGGTTCGGTTTCGACACCCGCTCGTGCGATCCGCGATCCATCGAACCGCCGACGTTGCAACGCGCCAAAGGGTTCATTCCGCGCTTGCGGCGGTCATCGAGGATCAAGACCGCCGGCTTTGGCATCGTGCTGCGGCGACCGTGGGGCCCGACGACGACCTGGCCGCCGAACTCGATCTCATGGCGAGCCGTGCGCAGAGCCGGGGCGCCAACACCATGGCCATGGAGGTTCTGCAGATCGCGGCAAAGCTGAGCAGCACGGCGAAGGCCAGGAGAGAACGATTCTTGCAGGCCGCCGAAATTGCAACCGACCTTGGTCGACCGGGGTTGCTGGAGCATCTGTTGCGGGAAGCCGAGGTGGAGCCGTCATATAGGCTGGGCGGCGCCCGGGTCGGCTGGTGCCGCGAGATGAGTCAACCTCTTATGGTCAATGATCTCGGCAGGATTTCCGCCCTCGTAAATCTTGCCGACCAGGCGCGCGCGGCTGGCGCGAAGGACTTGGCGAGCAATCTTCTCTGGCGAGCGGCGCAACGCTGCTGGTGGAGCAACGCGGGTAGCGAGCTTCGCGCGAGCGTCCTCACCGCCGCAAGATCACTCGAGTTATCGGAGCTCGACCCGCGCGGCATCGCCATATCCGCCTATTCCGACCCGCTTCGACGAAGCAGCGAGGTATACGCGGGGCTGAAGCTGCTTTCGCAAAAGGGCGGCCACGATCCTCATGTTGCGCGAATCCTGGGAAGCACTGCAAACGTCATCGGCGCGTTTGATCTTGGTGTAAGTTTCCTGGCTGAGTCTACCGCGGGGCTGCGCAAACAGGGGCGAATCGGCAATTTGGCGCGAGCGTTGTTCGCTCAGGCATGGGCTGAAATGGAAGTCGGCGATTGGATCGGGGCGAGGCGAGAAGCTGAGGAAGCCGCCCGTTTTGCCGAGGAGACCGGATCTGCAGTATGGACGGCAGCGGCCACGATCGTGAAAGCGCAGCTTGCGGGCATGCAGGGCAGGCTTGAGCAGGCCGAGACATGCGCGACGGAAGCGGAGCGCCTGGTCTTGTCGACTGGCGCCAGTTTCCTGCTTGCGATGCTGCAGTTGGGGCGCGGCATAACGGCCATCGGTGCCGGTCGGCATTTGGAGGCCTTCGAGCATCTGCAGCGGCTGTTTGCGCCGGCCGATCCGGCTTTCAACTCTGGCCTGCAATTCTTCGCGCTGGCCGACTTTGTCGAAGCGGCCGTCTATTCCGATCATTCGCAGGATGCACGCAAGCTGATCGATGAGGTCGAGCGCGTATCCGATCCGGATCCGGTGCCGTGGGTCGCAACGATGTTATGCATGGCATGGCTTCGATCGCCTGTCTGAGCCGATACCATTTTGCCCGCGCCTTCAAGCAGGCCGTCGGACATTCTCCTCATCTCTCGATCCAGTCGCTGGCACCGATCTCGGAGCCGACGGCTGATTTGATCTCGTCGAAGTCGCTGAATATCCGCATGGGCTCAGAGCCTCATCTCCGGAACATTGTCGGGTATGGCGAGCTCGGCCTCCGTCAGCGCCAGGACCTCGCCGACGCTGACGCCGGGCGCGGTCTCCAGCAGCGTCGCCTTGCCCTCGGGAAAGCCGATCACGGCCAGGTCGGTGACGACCAGATTGACAGGACGCGCCGAGGTCAGCGGCAGCGAGCATTTGGCCACGATCTTCGACTTGCCCTTGGCCGCGTGCTGCATGGCGACGATGACCCGTTTGGCGCCGCTGACGAGATCCATCGCGCCACCCATGCCCGGCACCATCTTGCCGGGAATCATCCAGTTGGCGAGATGACCTTGCGCGTCGACCTGGAGGCCGCCGAGCACGGTGACGTCGACATGACCGCCGCGGATCAGGCCGAACGACATCGCTGTCGAAAGTCGAGGCGCCCGGCAGCGCGCTGATCGGGCGGCCACCGGCATCGGTGAGCGTCGGATGCGCCATGCCCTGCTCGGGAATCGGGCCGGTGCCGATCAGGCCGTTCTCCGACTGGAAGAAGACCTTGAGCTCGGATGGGACGTAGTTGGCCACCAGCGTCGGAATGCCGATGCCAAGGTTGACGAGGTTGCCGCTCTTCAATTCCTGGGCAACGCGCCGGGCGATGACGATCTGCGGATCCATGGCTCACCCGTTGGTAATGAGATAGTCGACGAGCGGCGCGGGCGTGACGACATGATCCGGCGCGATCACGCCGACCGGCACGATATGCTCCGCCGTCACAATGACGGTGTCCGCCGCCATTGCCATGACCGGATTGAAATTGCGCGAAGTGAGGGCGTAGGCGAGGTTGCCGAGGTAGTCGGCGAGGAAGGCATGGACGAGGGCGAACTGGGCGCGCAGCGCCGTTTCCAGCAGGAATGGCCGGCCGTCGACTTCGATCTGACGCTTGCCTGCGGCGACGAGCGTCCCGACCCCCGTCGGCGTCAGGACGCCGCCGAGACCGCACCCGCCGGCGCGGATGCGCTCGACGAAGGTGCCTTGCGGCACCAGGTCGACGGCGATCTGGTTCGCCAGCATCTGCTGCTGGGCTTTCGGATTGAGGCCGATATGGGTTGCCGTCAGCTTCGAGACCAGCGTCTTGTCGAACAGCTTGCCGACGCCCTTGCCCGGTGTCGCTGCGTCGTTCGAAATCAGCCTCAGGTCTGTCTTGTTCTGGCGCACGACTTCATCGAGCAGCCGCTCCGGAGTGCCGACGCCCATGAAGCCGCCAACCATCACGCTGGCGCCCGCCGGGATCATCGCAACGGCTTCTTCGACGGAAACGGCCTTCATGATTGAACTCCCGGTCGCCCCACGTTGGCACAAGGGCGGTGCACGGATGATGGGACCCGGCGACGATCCTCCTTTGATCTGCGTCAAGGCTTCCGATCATTCCGTTCCGGGCCGCCACCAATCTCAGTCAGTTCACGATCGCGTTGAGATGAGGCTCACGCGGGATGCGCGGAGCCGAGATCGAGAACCAGCCGCACCGTCTTCGGATCATCACTTCGCGCAATTCTGAAGTCGGACTTTTTCGAACACCCGGCGCGTCGACGCGTTGCCGGACAGAACCTCGGACGTGAGCTCCCAAGCCTGCCAGAGAGTGATGCTCGCGACTGTCCCGCCAAACCAGGCATGAATTTTGTTCAAGGTTATCTGCGCCAATCTACGATTTCGTGTGCTCGGGTCCGTCTCTCTGGGGCGTCGCGAGCGGCTCGTCCCCTCTGCTAGCCGCCGTAGCCATGGCCCATTCTCTGCAGGGGCGCGATCGGCGCCTTTGACACCATTCCCCACGGAGCTTCGCTTCATGGCCTCAGCTCAACGCGTGACCGGCTAGCCCGTACACCCACGGCTCGTTTTCCTTCCGGTTCAGAAATCGCTTTCCTTTCGACATGGTCGAGACGGTGTCGTTTATCCCGAGGCGGCTCTGCTGAAGGAAGTCCGCAAACGGACCCGTCTGCTCCCGCGTATCGACGCGGACGAATTGCCCCGCGAGATCTTTGAGATGCACGGCCGTGAGATGGATCGCGTCACAATCATTGCTGGCGACGATCGGGCCGATCACATGACCGCGCCCGAATTCGCGCTTCATGGAAAAACCGACGGCCTCCCCGCCGCGGCGCAAGACGGAGATTGCGGCACCTTCAGAAAGCAATGCGAGCAGCTTCTGCCGGTTAGCTCCGAACGCGCGTTCATCCAGTGCCGCGATCTCTCCGATGTTCGCAGTGGACAGCGAGCTCAATTCACCGGTCAGAGCCGGCAACGGCGGAGGTGGTGAGACGGCCTCTCCTTGCCACTGATACACGGTGGCTTCCTTCGTAAACCCCAGCGACAGATACAGATGATAGGCGGCATGGGTTGAGTTGAGGGTCAAATTCCGATCGCCACAACGCTCGAAAACCTGCTCCATGAGCCAGCGGCCAGTACCTTGTGCCTGGGTTCGGGGTGATGTGATCACCAGGCCAATCGTCGCGAATTCGTGGCCATAGGGGAACCACATCGCGCTGCCGAAGACGCGCCCTATGCCATCCACGGCCACGATGCCGTGGCCGGCGCGGCGCAGGAAATCCCAATCCTTCGGGCGGTGCGGCCAGCCGACACCGATCGAAAGCGCGTGGAGCAGCTTCACATCGACGTCGTTGATGTCCTTGGCCACCAGTTCAAAGGACTTCACGCGTACCGTTCGTCCCATTCAGCTCATCCGTTTCTTTGCGGCCCCCAAACCTTGGGGGCCTCGCCGGCCTTCTGCTTCGTGCCGCACAAGCCCTGTTTTGCAGCAGCATAACGCGGAAGGCCAGCAGGTTTCGCCTGTTTGGCAGGCGGTATTCGGAATGTTCAACCGCAAGCGCAACTCGATTCAGCAGGGAAAGCTCCTGATTGCGGCCTATCGATATCCTGCAACAGCACGCAGGGTGAGCCCCAGTGAATATCGCCGCCTTTCCAGCCCTCAGTGGCCGGCCGGGCCGGTCTCAATGTCCAGCATCCCAGGTGAGGACCTGAGAGGACCCCGTCGATGGCGTTCCTTTTCAATTCCGATGCTGCTCGGGGGGCAATTTTCCGGCAGGCCTTTGCGCGCGAACTCCCTGATCTCGAATTCCATCATTCCGGTGAATGCGTCGATCCGGAAAAGGTACGCTACCTGCTGACCTGGAACGTACCCAATGATGTCGCGCGGTTTCGAAATCTGGAAGTGCTCTTTTCCATCGGTGCGGGGGTCGATCAATTCAAGCCTGAGACGATACCCGAGCGCGTGAAGCTCGTGCGCATGGTCGAGGACGGCATCATACGCATGATGCAGGAATACGTGGTGCTTGGGGTGCTGACTCTCCATCGGGAGATGCTGGCCTACCGGGAGCAGCAGGGAAGGGGCCTATGGCAAGCCCTTGCAAGTGTTCAGTCGACCGATCGGCGCGTGGGCTTCCTCGGGCTTGGGATGCTGGCGCAAGCTGCGATCGATCGCCTGAAACCGTTTCGATTTCCGCTTGCCGCCTGGAGCCGCAGCAAAAGAACGGTCGAGGGTATCACCTGCTTTCACGGCGACGATCAGCTTGGCAGCTTTCTGAAAGGAACGGACATCCTCGTCTGTCTTCTGCCCCTGACAAAGGAAACGAGCGGCATCCTGAATGCGAGGCTTTTCTCGCTCTTGCCGACGGGAGCAAGGCTGCTGCACGTCGGCCGTGGCCCGCAGCTTGACCAGAGCGCACTCATCGAGTCGCTGGACAGCGGCCATCTTGCAGCGGCCATGCTCGACGTCACCGATCCCGAGCCACTGCCGGAGAGTCATCCACTCTGGTCCCATCCGAAGGTGATCATCACGCCGCATATCGCGTCCGTGACGCAACCGCATACGGCGGCACAATCGGTCATAGAGAACATCCGGCGCCACCGCGCTGGACAAAACCCGATCGGCCTCGTCGATCGAACACGCGGCTACTAACAGGAAGAACACCATGTCGCTTCTGGTCACCATCGACACCAATCCGGATTTCGCACCGAAGCACGCCTTGCCTGCTCCGGAACGGCTCATTTCTGGCAATCCATCCTTCAAGACCTGGGCGCAGGATGCCTCGAAGGGCGAGAAGGTGCTGACCGGCGTCTGGGAGGCAACGCCCGGCGAGACCCACTCCATCAAGGGTACCACTTTCGAGTTCTGCCACATCCTCTCGGGCCTGATCGAAATCGAGGAAAAGGGTGGCGAGACCAGGAGGTACCGCGCCGGCGACAGCTTCGTGATGAAACCTGGCTTCGTCGGGGTCTGGCGCACGATCGAAACCGTGCGGAAGATCTACGTCTGCCATTATGACTGAGACGATGCTGAGGGCCGCTATTGAGCGGCGCTCAGAATATTCGACTTGCGAGGCCGCGTCTGACCAGCTTCAACGCGGCCAGTTACTTCATTCTCAATGAAAAATGCGGCGTGCGGTCCTGTATTGCTCGCATGAGACGGCTTCGCCTCGCCAATCGCACATCCAGGCCGTGATGGCAGGGCTGGCCCGAAGAAGGAGCAAGCCCATGATTGCATTCGGATCTGCATCTGAAACAAGGAAAGGGGGCGGCTGAACCGCCCCCTTTTTCCTTTGCAGCGCAGATCTCTATCGAAGCTTTCCAAGAACTGAAGTGCCGCGAGAGATCCTGAAAAGAACTGCGCTCACGCGCTTTTGCGCAGGGGCTCCAGGCCGACTGCCGCAGCAAGCCAGTCGATGCCAGCGACCTCGGTATATTCATAGAAGGGATTGGCGGGCTCGTGGCCGCGGTTCACCCACACCTTGCTCTTGATGCCCAAATCGTAAGCCGTCATCAGGTCGTAGCGGAAGGAGGAGGAAACGTGCGTAATGTCGTCCGGCCCGCAGCCCAGCCTGTCCAGCATATATTCGAAGCCCTTCATGTGCGGCTTGTAGGCGCCGGTTTCCTCTGCCGTGATGACCATGTGGAAGGGAGCGCCGAGCTTTTCGACGTTCGACATGATGAGGTTCTTCATCGAGTTTGACAGGATGACGAGCGGGATTTCCTTTGCAACCCGAGCCAAGCCTGCCGGAACGTCGGGATGCGGGCCCCATGTCGGCACCTCGTCATAGATGCGCTCGGCATGCTCCGGCCGGAATGCGATGCCGTTGCGCTTGCAGGCGCGCTCCAGTGCATTGTGCACGACTTCGAGATAGGGCTTCCACGCGCCGAGAACCTCGTCCAGGCGATAGGCCGAAAAATCCTTGATGAGCTTTTCTATGGCCGTCGACGAGAGCTCGGAGCCATAGACTCTCCTTGCCGCGCCGGCCATGTCGAAGTTGGTCAGCGTCCCGTAGCAGTCGAAGGTGATGTATTTGGGTCTGAACGTCGCCATAGCTCCAATCCTTGCGATCTCACGCACCGCTTGCCGGTACGACAAGCATCATAGCGAGCAGCAGACAAGACAAAGCGCCGATGTCGCGGCGGCCGGGAGCAGATTGTGTCGTATGGGATCGGAGCTGTGGTAGAGAGTTGCGGGAAGAAGGTTCTCCGCGCTGATCCACGCTGCCGTGCGCCGCTCAATCCCGGCATAAGATGTCGAGTCGGTCGTCAATCAAAGTCAAAATGCCTTCCGTCCATGTCCGGCCCGGGAGCAACTGCTGTCTTCGGCACTCTAGGTTGAGCCTGAAGACATCGCGGTGGCCGCACAGACGTTGCGGTTGATCTGGAGGACGACATGTTGAGCAACTCGCTGATTGAACTCGATCGTGCGCATCTGATTCACCCGGTCTCATCCTATCGCAGCCACGAGACCACGGGCGTCCGCGTGCTGAAATCAGCGAAAGGCGCGACGCTGACCGATGTCTCGGGGCGTCAGTTGCTCGATGGCTTCGCGGGTTTGTGGTGTGTCAATGCCGGCTACGGACAGGACAGCATCATTGAAGCGGCTTCGAGGCAGCTCCGCGAACTGCCTTATGCGACGGGCTATTTCGGGTTGGGCTCGGACCCGGCCATCCGGTTGGCCGCAAGGCTGGCTGAATTGGCGCCTGGCGATCTGAACCATGTCTATTTCACCTTGGGTGGCTCCGATGCCGTCGATAGTACGATCCGGTTCATCCGTTACTATTATCATGCCAAGGGTACGCCACAGAAGGATCAGTTCATTTCCGTCGAATCCGGCTATCATGGATCGTCGACGGCAGGGGCTGGCCTGACGGCGCTGCCTGCCTTTCATGCGGGCTTCGGAGTGCCTTATAGCTGGCAACACAAGATTCCATCGCACTATGCCTATCGAAATCCTGTCGGGACTCATCCCCAAGCCATCATTGCCGCCTCGGTCGCGGCCTTGCGGGAGAAGATCGCCGAGCTCGGCGCCGATCGCGTTGCCGCCTTCTATGTCGAGCCGATACAGGGGTCCGGAGGCGTGCTCGTTCCGCCGCCGTCCTGGCTGAAGGCCATGCATGCTGTCTGCAAGGAGCAAGACATTCTGTTCGTTGCCGATGAGGTCATCACCGGCTTTGGCCGTGTCGGTCCGCTCTTCGCCTGTGAAGAGGACGATGTCGTGCCGGATCTCATGACCACGGCAAAGGGACTGACCTCGGGCTATGTGCCGATGGGGGCCGTTCTGATGTCGGACCGCGTCTACAACACCATTGCCGATGGTGCCGGCAAGGCGGCCGTGGGTCACGGCTACACCTATTCCGCCCATCCCGTCAGCGCAGCCGTGGGACTCGCGTGCCTTGACCTCTACGAAAACGGCTTGCTCGAGAACGGCCGCAAGGCCGGGCAACGTCTGCTGGAAGGTCTTCGCGCGCTGGCCAATCATCCCCTCGTCGGCGATATCAGGGGTCGCGGCATGCTGGCGGCAATCGAACTCGTCACCGATAAGCAGCGCAAGACGCCTCTGCCGGCGGAAGCCGACGCGGCGCGCCGCATTTTCGACCGCGCATGGGACAACGGCCTCGTCATCCGCGCTTTTGCCCAGGGCGTGCTGGGCTATGCGCCACCGCTCTGCTGCACGGATGGCGACATCGATGCCATTATTGAGCGGACGAGAACTACGCTCGACCAGACGCTCGAGGACAAGGACGTCCGCGCAGCGATGAAAGGATAAGCCACGGCGCCTGTCCCCTAGCCGTTGAAGATGCTTTCGAGCGGCAGATGGGATTTCACGATCGGGGACTTCAGCACGACGAAGCTGAAATATTTGTCGATACCGATATCCATCTCGACCAGGCGCTCCATGATCGCCTGGTATTCGCTGATCCCTGCCGTGATGAATTTCACGAGATAGTCGTACCCGCCCGAGACGAGATGGCATTCGACAACGGAATCGACCTTTTCGATCGTTGTGAGGAAGCGCGCGAAATCGATCTGCCGGTGATTCTTGAGGGTGATTTCGGCGAACACAGTCAGAGTTTGTCCGAGCTTCGCAACGTCGATCTGGGCGGAATAGCCGGTAATGAAGCCCTCCGACTGGAGCCTCTTGACTCGCATCAGGCACGGGCTCGGGGATAGGTTAATCAGCTCTGCGAGCTCGACGTTGGAAATCCGCCCGTTCTTCTGCAGTTCGCATAAAATCCGGATGTCGATCTTATCGAGCTTCATAGCAATGCCACGAGATGGGGTGAGACAACGGCGTCAAGGCTCCGAGGCTTCAGCGTCACGCGCACTGTCATAACATCAACCAGCATCTTTTCCCAACCGGGGCGGAAACTGGATTCTAGAAGTCGCTGACCTTGCCCCAGGCGCTCATTTTCAGCCGCTCCGGCCTGTAGGGGTGAGGGTCGACGATTGGCGCGCTGCCCGTAATGATGTCTGCGATCATATGCCCCGCGCCTGGGCCGATTCCAAAGCCGTGGCCGCTGAACCCCGCTGCCAGGATGAAACCCGGAATCGACTGAACTTCGCCGATTGCGGGGATGCCGTCGGGCGTGCTGTCGATGTAACCGCCCCAGACATTCGAGATTTCGACGCGCTGAAGTTCCGGCACGAGCTTGCAAGCTCGTCGATGCGTTGCCCTAATCTGCCTCATGTCAGGGCGAGGATCGAGCGTTCGGTTCAGCTCCATGGGGGTCACCTCGTCGAGCCGCCATTTCGCCAGGGATTCATGGCCTTGCCGCAGGCCCTCGAAAGCCCCAGGGCTGAGACTTCGCCACCGGCGGGCGAACATCGGCAGGAATTCGCGGCCGAATCTGAATTGCTGCGGCGTGGGGTCAACTCGCGCGCGCCCGCTGATAGCGAGCGTGTATCCGCCATTGCCACGCCGGGTCAGCGAGACGAGCCCGGTGTAAAGGGCATCAGGCAGGCCGGCAGCGCCAGGAGCCAAAGCGAGAATGGACTGGCGCACGGACGCCTGTGGGAAACGAATTCCCAGCTGGTTGCAGAACGAAGATGCCCACGCGCCTCCTGCCATGACCGCCGTCTTCGTCCGGATCGTGCCGGCCTCGGTCACGACCCCGCTGACCCGGCCGCCACTGAGCTCCAAGCCGCGCGCCGCGCATTGCTGGTGCACCGTGCCACCCGCCGCCATGATCGCACGCGCGGCGATGGGCACGGCCTTTGAAGTATCCGCCGTCCCGTCGGTGGGAGAGAAGACGCCACCTTTCCACCTGCGGCCCGTGACCTTGCCTCGCTCGCTGGCTTCTTCCGCACTCAACATGTGCGTCGTAACGCCTACAGTCCTGGCGAAGTCACGCCACTTGGCCCAGCCCTCAAGCTCGCTTTCGTCGTTCGACAAATACAACAGGCCGCAGCGGCGGAAGCCGGTATCTTCACCGGTCTCATGGGCAACTTTCTCCCAGAGATCGAGGCTCTTGGTTGCAATCGGCAACTCGCGCGCGTCTCGGTTCTGTTGGCGGCACCATCCCCAGTTGCGGCTGGATTGCTCGGCGGCGACGCGGCCCTTTTCCAGCAAGGCGACCTTGACGCCTCGACGCGCCAGGTAATAGCTCGCGAACACGCCGACCACCCCGCCGCCGATGACGACGACGTCTGCCTCTCGAGGCAGGGAAGGGCTGGATTCGATGTGCATGAGTGGCGGGTTCATGGGGGCGGGGACTCCGATGCTTGGCGTATCGTATCCGAGCAGCTGCGGCAGGCGCGCTCCGGACTTTCGTGGTTGGACGGAATTTCCTGCGGTTTACGGCTTGCGGTGCAGGCAGTTATTGCAAAGATATTTGGATTGCACGCCATCTCATGGGCGTGAAGATTGACGGGTGGTCTCTGCAATGAGGTCTGTGTTTTCGTGACTTGCAGGCAAGCCTCAGCCGAACATGTGCGCCGGCAGCCGCAGACCGAAATGCCAAATCGGGCTTCGTTTTTAGAATTTCATGCTGCCTGTCTGGCGCGTTTCGGCGACTCCGGGATGGTTGAAGCGGTCAGAGTTATGAACACCGGATCAATGTCGATCAACGGGCAGAATTCAAAAAGTGACGCGCGATGGGCCTTGTCTGGGAGGAGACCTTTGCCGAAGCGATAGGCGCCAATGGCAGCCTCTCGGACCTCCGCTCATCGTTCGAGCGATCCATTCGACCGCTCGCCCGCGCTCAGCGACGCCTTGCCTGTAGGGCAGCCAGCTCTCAATCATGCCGTATTCACCGCGCGGAGAATGGCAGAATGAGCGACGAGGTGTTGACCTGTCCGAGCGTGGCGGCGGCAAAAGTGGCCGAAGAGCCGATCCGCAACGTCACGGGACGCGCTTGAAAGGGGAGAAGGTTCAGATGACCTCTGCCCCGCAGTCTTTAGCCTCGGAAGATGTGGCGCTCGCGGTCCGCGACCTGACCGTGAGCTTGCCGGCAGGCATGGAGCGGGCGCACGCCGTCGAGAACGTTTCCTTTGAACTGAAGCGCGGCCAGATCCTCTGCATCATAGGCGAATCCGGATCAGGCAAGTCGGTCACGGCCAACGCGATCATGGGCCTCTTGCCCAAGTCGATCCGCGTGTCCTCCGGAGCAATCCGTCTGCAAGGCATGGACCTCGTAGGACTCTCGCCGGAGAGTCTGCGCGACCTCCGTGGCCGTGTTGTCTCCATGATCTTCCAAGACCCGCTATCCGCTCTCAACCCGCTGATGACAGTGGGCGCGCAGATCGAGGAAGTGATGGCGGCGCACCGCATGGGAACGCCGAAATCCCGCCGTAGCCGCGCCATAGAACTGTTGACCGAGGTGGGCCTGCCGGATCCGCCGCTCATGTATCATCAGTATCCGTTCCGGCTCTCGGGCGGGCAGCGACAGCGGGTGATGATCGCCATGGCTCTGGCTCTGGAGCCTGCGATCCTGATCGCCGACGAGCCGACCACCGCACTCGACGTGACGACCCAGGCACAGATTCTGCAACTGATCCGCGACATTCAACGCCGCAAGGAAATGAGCGTGATGTTCATTACCCATGACTTCGGAGTCGTGGCGGAGATTGCCGATTCCGTTGTGGTGATGGAGAAGGGTCATTGCGTGGAGCAGGGGAGCGCCGAGCAGGTGTTGAAGTCCCCGAGCCATCTCTATACGCGCCGCCTGATCGCGGCCGTGCCGCATCTGACGGGCAAGGACCGCGTCCCGGCGGAAGCTGCGGCCGCGGCCTCCATTCTGAAGGTCGAATGTCTGGTCAAGACCTACCGCAGCGGCAGTGCGCTGTTCGGTAGGCGCCGGATCGTACCAGCGGTCAATGGCGTGTCGTTCGACCTTTCGCCGGGGCGCACCTTGGGCGTTGTTGGAGAAAGCGGCTCCGGCAAATCCTCGCTCGGTCGATTGTTGATCAAGCTCCTCGACAGCGACAGCGGCTCTATCCTGTTCGAGGGACGGGACGTTGCCCGGCTCTCCGAAGCCGAGTTTCGGCCGGTTCGGCCAAAGATCCAGATGATTTTCCAGGATCCATTTGCCTCGCTCAATCCGCGATCAACGGTCGGCCAAATTCTGACGGTCGGCCCGATCGCGCACGGAGTGCCTCACAAGGCGGCATGTGAGCAGGCGCGAGAGCTGTTGGCCCATGTCGGCCTGGATGCGGGAACCTTCGATCGTTATCCCCACGAGTTCTCGGGCGGCCAACGTCAGCGCATCGGAATCGCTCGGGCGCTGATGTTCAAGCCGAAGCTGCTGATCGCTGACGAAGCGGTCTCCGCGCTCGACGTATCGATCCAGGCGCAGATCTTGAAGCTTCTGGACCAGATTCAGCGGGAGACCGGCGTATCGATGATCTTCATCACGCACGATCTGCGCGTGGCCAGCCAGATCTGCGATGAAATCGCGGTCATGCATCGAGGGCAGATCGTCGAGCACGGACCGCCATCGCAGATCTTCCTGAATCCGAAATCCGCCTACACGCGAGAACTCGTCGCTGCCATCCCCGGCGAGCAGCAAAGCAGCGCCCGCGCCGTTGGAAGCCAATCGACACTGGCCGGACATAGCCACAAATGAGGAGGGGTCATGACTGAAGCAAAGACTGCATCGATCTATTCGCGGCGTAGCGCACTCCAGCTGATGATCGCCGGCGCGGCCGGCCTTGCCGGATCAAATCTGCTGGACAAACCTGCGCTCGCGCGCACTTCTCCAGCAAAGCCAACCGGCCGCGTGATCGTCGGCCTTGGTCAAGAGCCGACCGTCTTGAATCCGCTGATGGTGCACATTGAGGTCGATGATGGTGTGCATTTCTCGGTTTTCGATGCGCTGTTCCGCATCGATCCTCAAGGCGTCATTCAACCCAATCTAGCCCTGGAAGTGCCGGACCAAAAGAACGGCGGCATTACGGAGGACGGTCTCAAATGGCGCATTCGTTTGCGTGACGATGTCCGCTGGCACGACGGCAAGCCTTTCACCGCCGAGGACGTGAAGTTCACTCTCGAACTCATCATGAATCCCAACTTCCGCAGTTGGCGCACGGCCGGCCATGCTCTCGTGCGCGACATCACGGTGATCTCGCCCACGGAGATCTCGTGGCGGATGGAAGAGGCCTTTGCGCCATATTTGTCGTTCCTGACCGAAACCTTCATCGTGCCCAAGCACGTTCTCGAGAAAGAGGCCAATCCGAACAGCGCCGCCTTCAACCAGGCGCCGATCGGCACCGGGCCGTTCAAGTGGGGACAGCGGGTCGCCGGCGATCATCTCGAACTCGTGGCGAACCTCGATTACTTCGGCGAAGGCCCTCATATCGAGAGGCTGGTCTTCAAATACATCCCTGACCTCACCGTCCTCTACACCCAGTTCAAGAGCGGCGACATTGACCTCGTGGGTCAACCCTACATCACGCCTGATCACTATGCGGAAGCCAAGACGCTGCCGAACCGGGTGGTGACCCTGGTTCCAAGGACCTCGTTCGAGTCCTTTTACCTGAACCTCGAGCGCCCGCAGTTCAAGGAGCTGGCGGTTCGCGAGGCGCTGTACGCGGCGATCGACAAGGAGGCGATCATCCAGGGGCTCTATTACGGCGTGCCGAGCCCGACGGAGACCTTCATGCCCCGGCAGTCCTTCTTCTTCAACGCCAATCTGCCGCTTCACCAATTTGACGTGAATCGCGCGGGCAAGATCCTCGATCAGGCCGGCTGGGCAAAGGGCGGGGACGGCATTCGCACCAAGAATGGCGTTCGTCTGTCCTTTACCAATTCGACCACGTCCGGCGATCCCCTCCGCGAGCAGGTACAGCAGTTCCTGCAGCAGACGTTTGCGCAACTGGGCGTCGAGATGAAGATATCGAACCTGCCTGCCGCCGTGATGTGGGGCGAGTTCTGGATGCAATCGCAGTTCGATTCCGTAATCGTCGGGAGCTCGTATCTGATCGGCGCCGACCCGGACGTCACCAATCGCCTGCACTCCCGCTCGATCGCAGCCAAGGGCGGCCGCGGCTCGAACAATGCACAATACGCCAATCCGGAGGTTGATGCTTTGCTCGACAAGGGCGCACGCACCTTCGATCCGGAAGCGCGGCGCGCGATCTACTTCCGGGTACAGGAACTCGTGCGTCGCGACCTGCCTTTCCTGCCGCTGTATCAAAGCAACGCGGTCGAAGGTCTCAAGAAGGGGATCAACGGTTTCGTGCCGAACGGCAATACGCGCACGGAATCCTGGAATGCGCTGGCCTGGTATTGGGCGAGCTGACGTGCTGCCGGCCGAGGCCCTGTGGCGAGGTCGGCGCTGGAGTGATGCTGCAACGTCAACATCAACATGGTGACTCGAATGTCCGGGTTCCTGCTCAATCGTCTCTCGCAGAGCATCGTGCTGCTGGTGATCGTCTCGATCATCGGCTTCACGGTTCTCAACCTCATGCCGGGTGGTCCTCTCGCGCAGTTCGGGCTCGATCCGGGCATGACCCAGAAGGATGTGGAACGACTCGCAACGCAGCTCGGGTTGAACCGGCCGCTATGGATTCAGTATCTGGATTGGGCCTGGCGGCTGCTCCAGGGCGATTGGGGACACTCATTCCGCGATGGCTCTTCCGTGCTTGCGGTGATCGGTCGCCATCTGCTGGCGACGCTGCTGCTGATGGGCACGTCCACAGCCTTGGCGATCGCGGTCGGCACCTGGATCGGCATCCGCGGGGCAACTCATCGCTATTCCCTGTTCGACTATTGCGCGACGATCGGCGCCATGGTCGCGCTGTCGGTTCCGACTTTCTGGTTCGGCCTGATCGGCATCTACATCTTCACCCTGAAGCTCGGCTGGGTGCCCGCAGGCAACATGTACACGATCGGCGACGGCTCGGTGCTGGACTATCTGCATCACCTGATCCTGCCGAGCCTGGTGCTGTCGCTCGTTCATGTCGCTATCTGGAGTCGTTACATGCGCACGGCGACGCTCGATGCGCTCAGTCAGGATTTCGTCAAGACGGCCCGCGCCAAGGGCGTGAGCGAACGCCGCATCCTGCTGAAGCATGTCGTCGGCAATGCGCTGTTGCCGATGATCACGCTGGCAGGGATGCAATTGCCCAGCATTCTGACCGGCGCATTGGTCACAGAGACCGTGTTTACCTGGCCGGGAATGGGCCGGCTGTTTCTCGATAGCCTCGGCTATAGCGACTATCCGGTCGTGATGGGGCTGTTGATCTTCTCGGCCATCCTGGTCGTGTTGGGCAATCTGATCGCAGACATCGTCATCGCCACCGTCGACCCGCGCATTCGCCTGGGCTGAGTCCGCGGACGGCCGGTAACAGGAGGCAGCAGATATGACCGCCATCGTCGTCCATGCAGCTCCCGTTCGCTGGTGGCGCAGCCGTGCAGTAAACCGCTTCATGCGTCATCATCTGGCGCTTGTTGGGATCGCAATGATCACCCTGCTCGTGCTCGCGTGCGCCATTGGGCCCCATGCTCTGCCCTACGACTCGCTGCACATAGATTTGCGTGCCCGCTTTGCTCCGCCTCTCACCGGTCAGCACTACTTCGGAACGGATCCGTTGGGGCGTGATCTGGCTGTGCGACTGCTAATGGCTGGGCGGGTTTCGCTGCTGGTGGGATTCTCGGCGATGCTATTGTCAACGCTGATCGGAACGCTCGTCGGCGTGACGGCCGGCTATCGCGGCGGCTGGGTCGGGGCAGCGCTGATGCGCATGGTGGACGGCTTCCTCTCTTATCCCTCGATCTTTCTCGTGCTGGCGCTGGCGGCAACGCTGCGGCCGAGCCCGGTGATGATTACCGTGATCATTGCCGTCACCAGCTGGATGGAGACTGCGCGTATCGTGGAAGCCGAGGTCCGCTCACTGCGTGAGCGCGAGTTTGTCCAAGCTGCGCGTATGGTGGGCTTACGCAGAGGCCACATCATGTTTCGCGAGGTCCTGCCCAATGCGGTGGGCCCGATCATCGTCGCCGCAAGCCTGGCGGTCGCCCGCGCGATCCTTCTTGAAGCCTATATCAGCTTCCTCGGCTACGGCATCCAGCCGCCGCTGCCCAGCTGGGGCAACATGCTCAACGGGGCACAGCAATATCTGGCGAGCGCTCCATGGCTCGCCATCATTCCCGGTGCCGCAATCACGATAGCGGTGACGAGTTTCAACTTCATCGGCGACGGCCTGCGCGACGCGCTCGACGTCCGAAACGACCATATCTGATCATTCGACCTGAATGCGATCCGAGCGCAAGGCCAGGCCACCCGTAACACGTGAGAGCAAACCCCATGCACGCGCCGAGAGTTGTCGAGAAGGCGACGCCCTATTGGTGGGAAGCCGCCCGGCATGCATGCGGCGCGCAAGCTCATGGGACATGACGCGGACCTATCGCATGCGTGATCGGATCGCGTTGTGGCGTGCCAGCCGCTGATGGCTGGCGGCATGGCGTCCAATTAGCGGCACCGCCGCCTCTCGAAAGAAGAGAATCGATGCACTACGTCTCCACACGCGGCCATTCGGGCCGCAAGCAGTTCTGCGAGATATTGCTTGAGGGGCTCGCGCAGGATGGCGGGCTCTACGTTCCCGAGAGCTACCCTCGCGTGGACGACGCTACGCTGAAGGCGTGGCGCAACTTGCCGTACGCAAGCCTGGCTTTCGAAATCCTGTCGCTCTATGTCAGCGACATCCCGCCTGCCGACCTGAAGGCGATCTGTGAAAAGACCTATACCTCGGAGGTCTTCGGTAGTCCTGATATCGCGCCGCTGCGAAGGCTGGAGCCAGGGCTTTACCTGCAAGGTCTGTCGAACGGTCCCACGCTGGCGTTCAAGGACATGGCCATGCAGTTGCTCGGCAATCTGCTCGAGTACGAGCTGGCGCGCCGGCACGAGGACTTGAATGTTCTTGGCGCGACCAGTGGCGACACCGGGAGCGCGGCGGAATATGCCATGCGCGGAAAGAATGGGGTGCGGGTCTTCATGTTGTCGCCCCGCGGGCGGATGAGCGCCTTTCAACAAGCTCAGATGTTCAGCCTTCAGGACGACAACATCTACAACATCGCGATAGACGGCGTGTTCGACGACTGCCAGGACATCGTCAAGCGCGTGTCAGGCGACCTGGAATTCAAGCGACGGTACAACGTCGGGGCTGTCAATTCGATCAACTGGGCGAGGTTGGTCGCGCAGGTCGTCTATTACTTTTCCGGTTACCTGCAAGCATCCGAAACGGCGCCCGAAGGCGTGAGCGTTGCCGTGCCTTCAGGAAACTTCGGCAACATCTGCGCCGGTCATGTTGCGCGCATGATGGGGCTTCCGATCTCTCGTCTCGTTCTTGCAACCAACGAAAACGACGTGCTTGATGAGTTTTTCCGCACGGGCATGTATCGCGTCCGAAGCCGGGCTGACACGCTTGAAACATCGAGCCCCTCGATGGACATTTCCAAGGCATCGAATCTCGAGCGCTTTGTATTCGATTTGCTCGGGCGCGATGCACGCCGGACGAAGGCGCTATTTGATGATCAGCTCAGCGAGCGAGGCCTCTTCGACCTGAGTGGAGATCCCGACTTCGCAAAGGCGGCCGCACGGTTCGGGCTTCGCAGCGGCAAGAGCACCCATGCTGACCGGTTGGCGGCGATCCGTGACATTTGGGAGCGCTACGACACCACAATCGACCCGCACACCGCCGATGGCGTGACGGTCGCGCGCATGCACATGTCGCCCGAGGTGCCGATGATCGTGCTCGAAACTGCTCAGCCAATCAAATTTGCTGCCACCATCAAGGAAGCGTTGGGACGCGAGCCGGATCGTCCGAGACGTTTCGAGGGCATCGAAGAGTTGCCGCGCCGGGTTAAAGTCCTTCCTGCGGATGCACGCGCGGTCAAGAACTATATCGCCGAGATCATGCAGGGTACGACCAGCAGAAAGCCCGCTTTCGGATCATGAACTGTTTCGCATGGCGGTATCTGCAGAGTTGTTGATGGGTCGCCGCGATCTGCGCAATCCGTGATCCACACTTACGAGTATTGCGGGCTACCGGATCAGTGTCCGGATCGCGCTGTGGCGATCAGCGGCCGGCAGCAGACTGGCCCCTCTGCCGGATCATGAACGGAATACTATGCCGAACTCCGCTCCAATCTGATTGCGTAATGCTGTCGAGCCGAAGGTACGCTGCGGAACGTGCGAGGATCATCTGAGGCTCCATGTATCGCAAGTGCAGCGATAGGCAATCCAACGAGAGACGTCGACCCAGCATGACAACCGCAGCTTATCCAATCGGAGATCTTGTCAATGAAGACGTGGTCCTGCTTCCTTTCGCCAAGGAACATCTGGAAGGCGCCTTAAAGCTCTCGCAGGAGATGTCCTGGCCTTATCGGCTCGAAGACTGGAATGTCGCGCTGCAGTTGGGCCAAGGCTTTGTTCTGGAGCGCGCTGGGACGGTGATCGGGACTGCAGCCTGGTGGCCGTACGGCGACACATATGCTTCCGCCGGAATGATCATCGTCGCGAAGGATGCTCAGGGCCGCGGCTATGGGGCCCGGCTCATGGATGCGTTGCTGACGTCCGCGCGCCCGCGGACCATCGCGCTGAATTCGACAGCCGAAGGCGCCATACTTTACCGGCGTCGCGGCTTTGTGCCGATCGGGGTCATCCACCAGCATCAGGGAATTCCCAGAGGGCGCCATGAGCCGCCGCCGCCGGGGCTCGTCAGGCCAATGGCTGCCTCGGATTTCGAGGCGACCATGCGACTCGATCGCGAGGCTACGGGCTTGGAGAGACGACAGATGCTCGAAAAGCTGCTCCACAGCGGTGATGGCTATGTCCTGCAGCGTGACGGCTTGGCCCGCGGCTACGCTATCTCCCGGCTTTTCGGCCGGGGGCATGTCATCGGTCCTGTCGTCGCCGAAACTGCGACCGATGCACAGGCGCTGATCGAGGCTGCGCTCGCGCGGCTCGGCAGTGTTTTTGTCCGCATCGACACCTCTGCCACATCGCAACTCGGGGATTGGTTCGAAGGCATCGGCCTGGAGCAGGTCGGCGATGCCACCACAATGATTTTGGGCACGCCGGCACCATCGAGCGGGCCCGCGCGTGTCTTTGCGATACCCAACCAGTCTTTCGGCTAGGAGATATCGACGTGCTGCGCGAGGAGATGAACAGGACGGATCACCAGAACGGCGAGGCGGCCGCAACGATCGGCACATTGGCAACGCCGGCCCTCCTGCTCGACAAGAATCGGCTCGATCGCAATCTCGCCCGTCTGTCCTCCCGCATGGCCGAGCAGGGCGTCGTGCTGCGTCCTCATATGAAGACGGCGAAATCTATTGACGTCGCCCAACGTGCCTATCCGTCGGGGGCGGGACCAATCACTGTCTCAACCCTGGCGGAGGCGGAGTACTTCGCGCAGCATGGCTTCCGGGACATCACCTATGCCGTGGGACTTGCACCTCACACCGCCGCGAGGGCGATGCGTCTGCGCAAAGCAGGCGTCGACCTTAAGGTGCTGCTCGATTCGCCGGAGCAGGCAAGAATGCTTGGCGCGGCCGGTCGTGCCGCTGGTGTGATACCGTCCGCTTTCATCGAGATCGACTGCGATGGTCACCGCGGCGGGCTGACTGCTGACGATCCAAAGCTCATTGCAGTCGGGGTCGCGCTGGGCGAGGCCGGCGTCAAGCTCGCCGGGATCCTGACCCATGCCGGCGAATCCTACAGCCTCTTCACGCCCGAGGCCCTCATCGCCGCCGCGGAGAATGAGAGGGCGGTCGCGGTCGCCGCGGCGAAGGCGTTGCGGGCGACGGGGCACGAATGCCCGGTCGTGAGCGTCGGCTCCACTCCGACGGCGCATTTCGCCGAAGACCTGACCGGCGTCACGGAAATGCGCGCCGGCGTCTACATGTTCTTCGATCTGGTCATGCACGGCGTCGGTGTCTGCACGACTGACGACATTGCCATATCGGTGCTCGCCACCGTGATCGGCAAGAAACCCGAGAAGGGCTGGATTTTGGTCGATGCGGGGTGGATGGCGCTGTCGCGCGACCGCGGCACCGCGGCGCAGCCGGTCGACCAGGGATACGGTCTGGTCTGCGACGTGGTCGGCAAGATCTATCCCGACCTGATCGTTTCGCAAGCAAGCCAGGAGCACGGGATCCTCGCCGTCAGGCCCGGCTCGGCGCACGCTTTGCCCAATCTTCCGATCGGCGCGAAGGTCAGGATTCTCCCCAATCACGCCTGTGCGACCGCGTCGCAACACGAGTCGTACAGCGTCGTCTCCGCCGACAGCGACGCGATCGAAGCACAATGGCCCCGGATGCGCGGCTGGTAGGCCGTCGAAAGGATCGGTTCCAATGACCTCGCCTCTTCGACACCTGACGGAAGCCGGTTTCCTTGGAAAATTCTACATCGACGGAGAATGGCGGAAGCCGATCGGATCAGTCACGGCAGCAGCAACCGTCGTCAATCCGGCGACGGAGCAGCCGATCGCCGAGGTCGCGCTCGGCGATGACGATGACGTGGACTGCGCCATCGCAGCCGCCAGACGAGCCTTCGGCGGCTGGTCCACGACAGCGCCTGCTGAGAGAGCGGCGCTGCTCGACCGGATTCATGCTTTGCTTCTGGAGCGGCTGGAGCTGTTCGCGCAGGCGCTTACGTGCGAGATGGGAGCTGCGATCACCTACGCACGTCGCGCTCAGGTGCCGTTGGCCGCCGAACATATCCGCGTCGCCCGCGACAATCTCGCGAATTATCGATTCGTCGCCGCGCGCGGCAGCACCGCGATCATGCGCGAGGCCATTGGCGTCTGCGGCCTCATCACGCCATGGAACTGGCCACTTTATCAGATCACTGCCAAGGTGGGCCCGGCGATAGCAGCTGGCTGCACGGTGGTGTTGAAGCCGAGTGAATTGTCGCCGCTGAGCGCCTTGCTGTTCGCGGAGCTGATGGACGATGCCGATTGTCCGCCCGGCGTCTTCAACCTCGTCAATGGGACAGGTCCAATCGTGGGCGCCGCTCTGGCGTCGCATCCGAAGGTGGACATGATCTCGATCACCGGCTCGACGCGGGCCGGCGTTCTCGTCGCGCAAGTGGCGGCGCCCACCGTCAAGCGCGTTGCCCAGGAGCTGGGTGGCAAGTCGCCGAATATCATCTTGCCGGACGCCGATCTCGGCCGTGCTGTTCCGCTCGGCGTCGGCGCCGCCTTCCGCAATCTCGGCCAATCCTGCAGCGCACCGACGCGCATGCTCGTGTCTCGCGCGCACATGGAAGAGGTCGAGACCTTGGCGGCAGCGGCTGCTTCAGAACTGGTGGTCGGCGATCCCCTTGCGGAAAGCACGACCCATGGCCCGATCGCCAACCGGCCGCAGTTCGAGCGTGTGCAGACCATGATCGGTGTCGGCCTGGATGAAGGCGCCAAGCTCGTCATCGGCGGCCCCGGGCGGCCCGGCGACCTTCAGGTTGGCTTCTATGTACGGCCGACCATCTTCTCGAACGTTCGTCGCGACATGAGGATCGCGCAGGAGGAGATCTTCGGTCCGGTGCTGTCGATCATTCCCTACGACTCCGTGGACGAAGCGATCGCGATCGCCAACGACACCGTCTACGGACTGGGCGCCCATGTGCAGGGCACCGACATGGAGATGGTGCGCGCAGTCGCCCGTCAGATCCAGTCTGGTCAAGTTCATCTCAACCATCCCGACTGGGACCCCAATGCTCCCTTTGGCGGCTACAAGCGTTCCGGAAACGGTCGCGAATACGGCATCGAGGGCATGGAGGAGTATCTTGAGACGAAGGCGGTTCTCGGATTCTACTGATAGCTCAATATCGGTTCCGAGAAGCTGCGGCATCGCGCTTTAAATGAAGCTCTTGCACTGCTCTTGCAGCCATTGAGCAAGATGGTGTGCTGTCCCTGACAGTTCGGGTTCTCCGGTCCAGATGAGCCCGTAATGGCTTTCGTCAGGATCGAAACCGACAGGGGCTCCGCCGAACTGGGACCCGATCGCACTTGAGCAGCTCGTATCACTCAAGCGCTCAAAAACCCGAACATCTTGCGAAGTCCTGGATGATTTCAGCACATTGTATCGCGCGGACGGTGCGATGAAGGGCTGATCGGAACTTTGCTTTCGCGTTCTTGGCAGCCGAGGTTCGTTGGAACATGTCGCCCCACGTCGAGCGCATTCACAGCGATGAGCGTCTCCCGGCCGAGGCCGACGTCGTCATCGTCGGCGGCGGCATCATCGGCTCTACGGCCGCCTATTACCTGGCGAAGCGCGGCCTCTCCGTGGCGCTCCTCGAGAAGGGCCACGTCGCCTGTGAACAATCGAGCCGAAACTGGGGTTGGTGCCGCCAGCAGAACCGCGACCGGCGCGAACTGCCGCTTTCGGTGCTCTCCATGCGGCTGTGGGACGAGCTCACGCGCGATATCAATCGGGACCTCGGATTTCGTCGCTGCGGTCTCGTCTATGCGACCCACGACGAGGCTGTGCTCGCCGGCTGGGAAAAGTGGCGCGAGGTCGCCAGGGAGTACGACGTCGACACCCGCGTGCTGAGCCGGGCAGAGGTGGCCGAGCGCGTCCCCGAAGCGCGCGATAAATGGGTCGGCGGGACCTATTCGGAGCGGGACGGCAAGGCCGAACCTGGGCTCGCCGCGCCGGCTATCGCCGATGCGGCCAGAGTCCTGGGCGCCACAATTCACCAGGAATGCGCCGCGCGGGCGCTCGACCTGGCCAATGGCAAGATCGCGGGCGTGCACACGGAAAAGGGCTATATCAGGACCAGCGCGGTGCTGTGCGCCGCGGGCGCCTGGTCCTCGCGCTTCCTTCGGCCGCTCGGGATCAGTTTCCCCCAAGCAAGCATCCGTCAGACCGCGCTGCGTTCTACCCCGACAATCAACATAGGCGAGGCGGTCTCCACACCCTACTGCACGATCACGCGCCGACTGGACGGCAGCTATACGCTTGCGATCAGCGGTAAGGCGAACCTCGAAATCACGCCTCAGGCGATCCGGTACAGCCGGGAATTCATGCCGCAGTTCTTGCGGCGCCTGAAGAACGTCAGGCTCGGCGTCGGCCGATCGTTCGTTTCGGGGCCGGATTCGATGCCGGCGCTGCTGACCAACGACGATCGGATCTTCGAACAGAATCGCGTGCTGGATCCTCCACCCTTGAAATGGCTGGTGAGCCAAGTGGTGGAGAGTGTCCGGAAAACATTCCCCCAGCTCGGCGAGATGAAGATCGATAGCGCCTGGGGCGGCTTCGTCGATTGCACGCCGGACGCCGTGCCCGTGGTATCGCAGGTGGACCGGGTGAAAGGCCTGGTTCTCGCGGCGGGCTGCTCGGGTCACGGCTTCGGTTTGGGTCCGGGGCTCGGCTATCTGGCCGCAGAGCTTGTCGTCAACGACACGCCTTGCGTCGATCCCACACCGTTCCGGCTGTCGCGTCTGGTCGATGGCTCCAAGCTGGACATCGCCGCCATCTGAAGATCGAGCCGGATCCGTCGCTCGATCACTGCAACTACAGAATCTCAGCATGCGCCCGGGCGAGGCCGGAAAGACCTCACCGCTTCTGTTCGCTGAACTCGTGCTTGCTGTCGTGGCCGCCGACGAAGGCGAGGATCCCGGCGATCAACGGCAGCACCGCGAGCACCAGGAGGCCGGTCGAGGTCTGGCCGGTGGCCTCCTTGACCCAGCCGATCAGATAGGGACCGCCGAAGCCGGCGAGATTGCCGATCGAGTTGATCAGGGCGATGGCGCCGGCGGCCGCCGTGCCGGACAGCCAGGCGGTCGGCAGGGTCCAGAACACGCCGAAGCAGCAGAACACGCCGACCGCGGCCACCGTCAGCACCACCATCGTGAGGGTGGGATCGGTGAGATAGGAGGAGACGCCGAGCGCGACGGCGGTGAGCAGCAGCGGGGCGCCGACATGCATGACGCGCTCGCGGCTCGCATCCGAATGCCGCGCCCACAGGATCATGGCGATGGTGCCGAACAGATAGGGGATCGCGGTGACGAAGCCGGTCTGCGCGTTGGTGAGGCCGAACGCCTTGACGATCTGCGGCAGCCAGAACTGCATGCCATAGAGCGCACCGACAAAGCCGAAATAGATCAGGCTGAGCGCGATCACCTTCGGCGAGGACAAGGCTTCGCCCAGCGAGGGATGCTTCACGGCCTGCTTGATGGCGATCTCGGCATCGAGCTTCGCCTTGAGCCAGGCCTTCTGCTCGGAAGAGAGCCAGTCCGCCTTCTCCGGCTTGTCGGTGAGATAGAACCAGGTGACGATGCCGAGCAGCACCGAGGGGATGCCCTCGATGATGAACAGCCACTGCCAGCCCTTCAGCCCCATCATGCCGTCGAGCCCGAGCAAGAGGCCCGAGATCGGCGCGCCGATCACGGTCGAGACCGGCACCGCGATGGCGAAGGCCGCGAGGAAGCGGGCGCGATATTCGGCCGGATACCAATAAGTGAGATAGAGGATGATGCCGGGGAAGAAGCCGGCCTCGGCGACGCCGAGCAGGAAGCGCAGCACGTAGAAGCTGGTGACGCCGCTCACCACCGCCATCAGCGCCGAGATGATGCCCCAGGTCACCATGATGCGGGCGATCCAGCGGCTCGCGCCGAATCTTTCCAGCGCGAGGTTGCTCGGCACCTCGAAGATGAAATAGCCGATGAAGAAGATGCCGGCGCCCCAGGAGAAGATCAGCGGCGTGAATTTCAGCTCGGCGTTCATGGTCAGCGCGGCGAAGCCGAGATTGACGCGGTCGAGATAGGAGAAGAAGTAGGCCAGCACCAGGAACGGAATCAGGCGCCAGGAGATGGCGCGGATGGTCGAGTTTTCGATTGCCATTTTCGCCCCGCTCGCGGGACTGGCGATGATCGTGGTCTGGCTCATGGTTCTCCCCCCCTTTATTTTAGATATGAATTGCGTGTCCCAGCGATTTCAGCGATGCCTCGTGAAAGGCTTCGCTTTGGGTCGGATGCGCGTGGATGGTCATCGCGATGTCCTCGAGGCGTGCCCCCATCTCCAGCGCAAGGCTGAATGCCGCTGAAAGTTCGGCGATGCCGGCTCCGACCCCCTGAATTCCCAGCAGAACATGGTTGTCAGCCCGCGCCACGGTCCGGATGAAGCCGTCCTCGCGCTCCAGTGTCAGTGCGCGACCATTGGCCTTGAACGGAAAGAGATCCGTCTTGACACCGAAGCCTTTGCCGCTCGCCTCGCTGGCTGACAGGCCGACCGTGACGATCTCGGGATCGGTGAAGCAGATCGCCGGGATCGAAACCCGGTCCCAGCCGCGGCGGTGACCGGCAACGATCTCCGCGACCATTTCGCCCTGCGCCATCGCGCGATGGGCCAGCATCGGCTCTCCCGTGACGTCGCCGATCGCGAAGATGCCGTGCATCGAGCTGCGGCAGCGGTCGTCGATCCGGATGAAAGGTCCGGCCATGTCGAGATCGAGACTCTCGAGGCCGAAGCCGGAAGTCGCCGGTCTTCGGCCGACCGTAACGAGGATCTTGTCGGCATCCAGCGTCCTCTGCTCGCCGCCGGTGGTCTCGATCGTGAGCTTGGTACCGTCAGCGACCAGCGCTTTCGCCTTCGCACCTGTCAGGACCGTCACTCCGAGCGCGCTCAGGCGCCTTTCGACAGGCGCGCTCAGTTCCCCATCATATTGCGGCAGAATGCGTGGCTCGGCCTCGACGACCGTGACGGCCGCGCCCAGTTTCGCAAAGGCCGTACCGAGCTCGAGGCCAATGTAGCCGCCGCCGACCACGACGAGCTTGCCCGGGATCTCGGTGAGCGCCAGCGCCTCGGTCGACGAGATCACGCGGCCTCCGAATGGCATGTGCGGAAGCGCGACGGGCTCGGATCCGGTCGCGATTACCACCGTTTCGGCATGGATCGTCTGCGCGCCGGATTGCGTTTCGACCTTGACGGACTTGCCATCACGAAAACGAGCATGCCCGGCGATGAGCCTGACGCTCGCTTTCTTCAGGAGGCCGGCCACGCCGCCATTGAGGCGCCGGACGATGCCGTCCTTCCAGGCGATGGTCTTGGCGAAGTCGAGCGACGGCTTTGCCGTGGAAATTCCGAGCGCACTCTTGTCGTCGGCGGCAGCTGCGATCGTTTCATACTCGCCGGCGGCATGGATCAGAGCCTTGGAGGGAATGCAGCCGACGTTGAGACAGGTGCCGCCCGGCTTTGCGGCTTCGACGATGATCGTATCGATGCCGAGCTGGCCGGCGCGGATCGCGCAGGTATAGTCATCCGTGAAGAGCGGCTAAGCGATTGAGCTGGAATCGCATTTGTGGTTGCGGGGTGTTTTAGGATTGCAGGGTTTTGATGCTTCGGGCATCGGAACCTTGCAATTTCATTTTCAGGATTCCGTCGATCGCCAGACATGATTCGGTGGCCGCATCGGAGGTGGCGATGCGACCGAAGAAGCACAGGACGACGGGATCGGGCGATCTGTTCCGGGCCAGGCTGGACCAGATCATCAACATGAAGCACGAGCTGGTTCAGCTCGCTGGCAAGGTCGATTGGGACTGGATCGACGGCGAGATCGCGCCGCTCTACAGCGAGAACGGCCGGCCCGGCATCGCGACCCGCTTCGTGATCGGGCTGCTGCTGCTCAAGCACATTTACGGCCTGTCCGATGAGGGGTCTGCGAGCGCTGGGTCCACGACCCATATTTCCAGTACTTCACCGGCGAAGAGTTCTTCCAGCACGCCTTCCCGCACGAGCGCTCGGACCTGAGCCACTGGCGCAAGCGGCTCGGCGACAAGCTGGAACTGCTGCTGGCCGAGAGCCTGCGGGTGGCGCACGAGGCCGGCGCGTTACGCGGCCAAGACCTCAAGCGGGTCACAGTCGATACCACGGTGCAGCCAAAGGCCATCACCTTCCCGACCGATGCCAAGCTGCTGCACGCGGCGATCAAGGGGCTCAACCGTCTGGCGAGGAAGCACGGGATCAGGCTGCGGCAGTCCTATCTTCGCATTGCCAAGACCGCGGCCATGATGGCTTCCCGCTACGCCCATGCCAAGCAATTCAAACGGCATCAGCGGCAGTTGCGCATCCTGCGCAGCCGGTTGGGCCGGATCATCCGCGATATCCGCCGCAAGATCGAAGCTCAGGCCGTGCTCGAGAACGCCTTCGCCCTGCCGCTCAGCCGGGCCGCGCAGATCCGCTCGCAGCAGCAGCGCCAGCGCGGCTGGAAGCTGTATTCCTTCCATGCTCCGGAGGTCGAGTGCATCGGCAAGGGCAAAGCAGCCGCGCCTTACGAGTTCGGTGTCAAAGCCTCCATCGTCACCAACAACCGCCGTGCTCCCGGCGGCCTGTTCGTGCTGCACGCCAGGGCGCTACCCGATAACCCGTACGACGGTCACACCCTGCGGGACGTCATCGACCGCACCGAGACACTCACCGGCTGTCCGATCGAGCGGGCCTATGTCGACAAGGGATACCGCGGCCATGACGCGCAGAACCCGCGCCGTGTCTTCATCTCCGGCCAGAAGCGCGGCGTCTTCGGTATCATCAAGCGCGAGCTGCGGCGCCGCTCCGCCATCGAACCCGTCATCGGACACCTGAAGGCCGATGGTCACCTCGGCCGCTGCTACCTCAAAGGCCGCGCCGGCGATGCCGCCAACGTCATCCTCTCTGCCGTCGGTCACAACTTCCGCCGCATCCTCGCCTGGCTGAGGGTTCTTTGGTGCCTCTTCCTGGCTACCCTCATCGCAGCCATCAGCGACCGCTCACCGCTGCAATCGGCTTCTTAACGGACGACTATAGCCGCCGGGGCCCGCGCCGACGACTAGAAGCTTGCAGGTGATTTCGGTCATCGTTCCATCAATCGATGAAGATCATGGCCGGCGTTTCCAGCAGCAGCTTGATCCGTTGCACGAACTGGGCGGCATCAAAACCGTCGATCACGCGATGGTCGAAGCTGGATGACATGTTCATGATCTGGCGCGGCACGAAGGCCGTGCCGTTCCAATACGGTCGGATGGCGATCCGGTTGACTCCGATGATCGCGACCTCCGGATGATTGATGAGGGGCGTCGTCACAAGCCCGCCCAGCGCGCCGAGCGAGGTGATCGTGATGGTCGAGCCGGTAAGTTCGTCGCGGGTGGCGTTGCCGTTGCGAGCCGCTTCGGCGAGACGCGCAACCTCGGTGGCGCAATCCCAGATGCCGCGCGCTTCCGTATGCCGGACGACCGGGACCATCAGGCCGGCCGGCGTCTGCGTGGCGATCCCGATATGAACGCCGGCGTGCTGGTGCACGATCCCGGCCTCATCGTCGAAATGAGCATTGAGATGCGGCTGCTCGGCGATCGCGCGCACCATGGCGCGCATCAGGAACGGCAACAATGTCAGCTTCGGCTTGCCCGGCCGCTTCTGGCCGTTGACCTTCGTGCGCAAATCCTCGAGCGAAGTGACGTCGACCTCTTCGACATAGGTGATGTGCGGAATGCGCGATCTCGCAATCGACATCTTTTCGGCGATCTTGCGACGCAAGCCGACGATCTTGATGTCGGCGACCGCGGTTTGCGCCGCATACGGCGATGCCGCCGTCCCGGCGCGGCCGCGCGCGAGCTGGGCGTCGAGGTCATCGTGGGTGATCCGGCCGGCCGGTCCCGAGCCGGTTATCTGCCGCAGGTCGATGCCTGCTTCACGTGCACGAAGCCGGACGGCGGGAGCGGCCAACGGCCGGTCGCCTGTAAGGGATGGACGCGTTGCGGAGGAGTGCGATTTCACCGCCTCGGACGGCACGCTCGTGGACGGGCGTGGAGCGCTCGCGGCATGACCCGGCGTTTTGGCCGAAGCGCTCGCCGCAGGCGATGCGAGCTTCGCCGACGCCGGCTCGCTCTTGTCGTCCACCTCCAGCCGAACGAAATCGGAGCCGATGGCGAGCAGGTCGCCCACCTTGCCGGCGAGCCAGATGACACGTCCGTCGGTGGGTGAAGGGATTTCCACCGTCGCCTTGTCGGTCATGACGGCGCCGAGCACGGCGTCCTCACGCACGACGTCGCCAACTTTCACATGCCATTCCACGAGCTCGGCTTCGGCGATGCCTTCGCCGACGTCGGGCAGCCTGACCACGCGCTCGGCCATCTCAGGCCTCCAGCGTTTCGATCAGCGCGCGGCCGATCCGAGCCGGTCCCGGGAAGTAGTCCCATTCCTGCGCGTGCGGGTAGGGCGTATCCCAGCCGGCAACGCGAACAATCGGTGCCTCCAGGTGATAGAAACACCGCGTTTGGACCAGCGCGCAGAGCTCTGCACCAAAGCCGGATGTAAGCGTTGCCTCATGCACGATCACGCAGCGTCCGGTCTTCTTGACCGACGTTTCGATGGTGTCGAGATCGAGCGGCAGGAGGGTGCGCAGATCGATGATCTCGGCGTCGATATCGGCTTCCGCGGCGGCCGTCTGCGCGACATGAACCATCGTACCGTAAGCAAGGATGGTGACGGCCTGGCCCTGCCTGCGGATCGCGGCGCTGCCGAGGGGAATGGCAAAGTGCCCGTCCTCGACCTCACCGAGATCGTGCTTCGACCAGGGCGTCACCGGCCGGTCGTGATGGCCGTCGAACGGACCGTTATAGAGCCGCTTCGGTTCGAGAAAGATCACGGGATCGGGGTCCTCGATCGCCGATATCAGGAGACCCTTGGCGTCGCGCGGGTTCGACGGCACCACCGTCTTGATACCGCAGACATGGGTGAACAGCGCTTCGGGGCTCTGGCTGTGCGTCTGCCCGCCAAAAATGCCGCCGCCCGTCGGCATGCGCACCACGAGCGGGCAGGTGAACTGGCCGTTGGAGCGATAGCGCAGCCGCGCGGCCTCGGAGACGATCTGATCGTAAGCCGGGTACATATAATCGGCGAACTGGATCTCGACACAGGGTTTCAGGCCGTAGGCCGCCATGCCAACGGCGATGCCGACGATTCCGAGCTCGCTGATCGGGGTATCGAAGCAGCGGCTCGTTCCGTATTTCGCTTGCAGGCCCTGGGTCGCGCGAAACACGCCGCCGAAATAGCCGACGTCTTCGCCGAACACGACGACATCGTCATCGCGCGACATCATCACGTCCATGGCGTCGCGGATCGCTTCGATCATGGTCCGCCGTGGCATGGTTCAGACTCCGGCTTCCTGGCGCTGGCGGCGCAGATGTGGCGGCATCTCGGCGAACACTCCCTCGAACATGTCGCGCGCCGTAGGCCGCTGCTCGGAATGGAGCGTACCGTAACTCTCGGCTTCCTTCTGCGCCGAGATCACGGTGTCGAGGATCTCGGCTTCGGTCTGCTTGTGTCGTTCCTCCGACCAGGCGCCGCGCACGATCAGATGGTTCTTCAGCCTGATCACCGGGTCTCCCAGCGGCCATGCGTCGGATTCCGTCTTGGGCCGATAGCCCGCGGGATCGTCGGAGGTTGAGTGGGCGCCGACGCGATAGGTCACGTGCTCGATCAGGGTCGGGCCGAGATTGCGGCGGGCGCGCTCGCAGGCCCATTTCGCCACCGCGTGGACCGCGAGGTAATCGTTGCCGTCCACGCGCAGCGACGGAATGCCGAAGCCGAGACCGCGCGCAGCGAACGTCCCGGAGCCACCGCGCGCGATGCCCTGGAACGTCGAAATGGCCCATTGATTGTTGACAATGTTGAGCACGACCGGCGCGCGATAGGTCGAGGCAAACACGAGGGCGGCATGGAAGTCGGATTCGGCGGTTGCGCCATCGCCGATCCAGGCGACGGCAATCTTCGTGTCGTTCTTGATTGCAGACGCCATCGCCCAGCCGACCGCCTGGATGTACTGGGTGGCGAGATTGCCGGAGATCGAGAAGAAGCCGTGTTCCCGGGAGGAATACATCACGGGCAGCTGGCGCCCCTTCAGGGGATCGTGCGTGTTGGAGTAGATCTGGCAGGCCATCTCGACCAGCGAATAGCCGCCGGCGATGAGAAGTCCTGCCTGACGATAGGTCGGAAAATTCATGTCGCCCGGAAGCAGCGCCTTGCGGAAGGCGCAGCTCACGGCCTCTTCGCCCATATGCTGCATATAGAACGACGTCTTGCCCTGACGCTGCGCCATCTGCATGCGTGCATCGAAGGCACGCAACGTCATCATGTGGCGCAAGCCCTCCAGCAATTCGCTCTCCGAGAGCGCGCCGGCCCAGGGGCCGACGGCTTCGCCGTCGCGGTTGAGCACACGGATCACGGAAAAGGCGAGGTCGCGTATCGCCTCGGCGTCCACGTCGACGTTGGGGCGATCGACCTGGCCGGCGCGCGGAATGCGGATGTTCGAGAAATCGGGTTTTCCGCCCGGGCGCACCGCCGGTTCCGGTACGTGCAGTTTCAGGGGCACAGGCTCCGGCGACCGAACTGGTTCGCGCCGCGGCCAAGGCACCGCGCAAGGATGCGCTTCGGCTCGACGAGATCGATCGCAAGATCCTGCGCGCCTTGCAGCAGGACGCACGCCTGACGACGGCGCAACTCGCCGACAAGATCGGGCTCTCGACCACGCCATGCTGGAACAGGCTGAAGCGCCTGGAGACGCAGGGCTATATCGATGGCTATGTCGCGCTGCTCAATCAGGACAAGCTCGGCTTGCCTGAGACCGTCATCATCGAGCTGACGCTCGATCGCCACGACGAAGAGATGCTCGAACGTTTTGGTCAACTGCTCACGGGCTTGCCGGAGGTGATCGAGGCCTATCTCACCACGGGCGACTACGATTACGTCGTGAAGGTCGCGGTCGAGAGCACCGCCGGCTATGAACGCTTCCTGCGGGAAAAGCTCTATCGCATCCCGGGTATCCGCCACAGCCGGTCATCGTTTGCGCTGCGCTGCCTGAAGAAGCTGACCTCGGTGCAGGTTTAGTCAATGCGTGTGCGGCTTCCCAATGGTTGGAAGAGTGCGGCTTGTCAGAAAGCACTCTTCTTGCCGATGATACCGACATAGCTCGATCGCACCAGAGCGCCCCGAACCGCTAGATCAGAAAAACCAAACAGGGCGTCAGAAAAAGCGCCTTGCATGAAGCCGGGGCACGCCGCTCAGCTTGCGCCAGCAAAAAGAAAGCCTCTACAGGCGAGGAAACGATGATTGCGAGCAGTCCCTCCAGCACGAGAGCACGACACCGTCGTGCCTTTGGATCCGGCTGCCGTCGTGATTTCCCCCTATCTGCCGGGCGTACCGGCTCTCTCGGATCGCATCCTGGTCGCCAACCGCGGAAAGATCGTCGAGGAGATCAAGGCGACAGAGGCACCCGAGCAGCAGATCATGTATGCGGCCGTTCACGAGGGGCTTGCTTGAACCGATGAATGGGAGTGCTGCGATGAGAGTCGGAATTATTGGTGTCGGGCTGATGGGCCACGGTATCGCAAAGAACGTCGTTGCGCGCGGCGGCTTCCCTCTGGCTTTTCTCGATCATCCCGGAAATCAGCCCGTGGACGATCTCATCGGCCTCGGCGCTAAGGCCTGCAAGACTCCCGGCGAGATCGCGAACGCATCGGATGTGATCATCCTCTGCGTAACGGGCTCACCTCAGGTCGAAGCGATCCTCACGGGCGAGACCGGCGTTCTGTCTCGCCTCCGCAGGGGGACCATCATTGTCGACTGTTCGACGGCGCTGCCGGACTCGACCTTGCGGATGGCTGCCGCGGTTGAAGCGGCGGGAGGACGCTTTCTCGATGCGCCCATGACACGCACCGCCAGGCACGCGGAAGAAGGTACGCTGAACCTGTTGGTTGGCGGCGACGAAGCGGACCTTCGGAGCGTCCGTGCAGTCCTCGCCTCTTTCACCGAAAATGTCGAACATGTCGGCCCGGTGAGCTTTGGCCATCGGCTCAAGCTGCTCCACAACTACGTGTCGATCGGTTTCATGGCGCTGCTCGGCGAGGCTGCGGCGCAGGCGGCTGAGGCAGGCGTCGATCCGGCGATCTTCGTGGACGTTCTCGCCAAGGGCGGCGGGGCGGGCGTTGCGCTCCAGCGCATGGCGCCGGCGATCGTGACGGGCGACGTCGGCGCCGTTCCATTCTTCATCGGCAATGCGCTAAAGGACATCTCCTACTACCAGACGATGGCGAGCCACTCCGGAGCGTCCAAAGCGATCGCTGACGGTGTTGGCGCCGCCATTGCGGCCGTGGTCGAGAGCGGCCATGGCCAAGCCTATATTTCGGACCTGGCGCGGCTATTCCGCAAGACGAAGTCGGCAGCCTAGGCGGAATTACTGTTGAGACAAGGAAAGCAAGTCAATGACAAGAACCGATATCCGATTTCCCGTGGATGGCCGAACGCGCAAGATGTTCATCGATGGCGCATGGGTGGAGGCTCGCTCGGGGAAAGTGTTCGAAACGCGCAATCCTGCGACTGGTGAGGTGATTGGTCGTGTTCCGCGGGGAGACGCCGGCGACATCGACGCCGCCGTCAGCGCCGCCCGCCGCGCTTTCGTCGGACCGTGGAGCCGGTTCAAGCCGTTCGAGCGGCAGGCTCTGCTCCTGCGTATCGCCGATCTGTTCGAGAAGCATTGGGAGGAGATCAGCCAGTCCGACACCGCCGACATGGGCATGCCGATCGTCAGGACGCGGGCGAACAAGCTCCGCGTGCTCGGCATGCTCCGATACTACGCCGGCATGGCGACCGCGATTCACGGTCAGACCATCGACAATTCGCTTCCGGGCGACATCGTCTCGTTCACGCGGAAGGAGCCGGTCGGGGTCGTCGGTGCCATCATTCCGTGGAACGCGCCCACGGCGGCGTCGGTCTGGAAGATCGGGCCGGCCCTTGCGACCGGTTGCACGATCGTGCTCAAGCCCTCCGAAGAAGCACCGCTGACGCCGCTCCTGATCGCGGATTTGATGAACGAGGCAGGTGTACCTCCGGGCGTCGTCAACGTCGTGACCGGGACCGGGCCGGAGGCGGGTGCGCCTCTTGCCGAACATCTCGGTGCCGACAAGATCGTCTTCACGGGATCAACAGCGACCGGGCAGGCCATCATCCGCGCCTCTGCCGGCAATCTGAAGCGGGTGTCCCTCGAGCTCGGCGGAAAGTCGCCCGTCATCGTCTGCGCCGATGCGGATCTCGACAAGGCAGTCCCGATTGCCGCGATGGCGGCGTTTGCCAATTCGGGCCAGATCTGCATCGCCGGCTCCCGCTTGTTCGTCGAGCGATCGATCCACGACGAATTGGTCGAACGGCTCGGGAAGTTTGCCTCGGGTCTGAAGATCGGAGATGGCGCGGATCCTACGACGGAGATCGGACCTCTCGTTTCAGAGCGGCAGCTCGACAAGGTCGAAGGCTTCCTGAACAGCGGACGCGACGAGGGCGCGAAGGTCGTGACCGGAGGCCGGAGACTGAGGGAGGGGAGTTTCGCGAAGGGCAATTTCGTCGAGCCGACCGTGTTCGCGGGCGTCTCCGACGAGATGCAGATCGCCCGGGATGAAATCTTTGGTCCGGTCATTTCCGCGCTGCCGTTCGACACGCTCGATGAAGCCGTGGAACGAGCCAACGCGACGCCGTACGGGCTTGCGGCGGGTGTCTTCACGCGTGACGTGAGCAAGGCCCACATCGTCTCGCGCAGTCTGCGCGCCGGTTCGGTCTGGGTGAACACCTATCACGCCATTGATCCTGCATTGCCCTTCGGCGGCTACAAGATGAGCGGATACGGCCGTGAAGGCGGCACCGAACAGCTCGACGAATATCTGAACACGAAGGGGGTCTGGATCAAGCTGGACTGACCCGGACTCTGTCGCGTTCGCGGTCAGTCGCGACGAGACATACCCATCTAGCCCATCGAGCGTTTCACCCGAGCGACGGCGTGCCGGCGTGCGATCCCGTTTGCGCGCTGCCGTGAGGGAAATGGCGTGACCATCACAAGTTCAACTCACCGAGCGAGTATCATGAAGGACAATTATAGAATTGCGGTCGTGCACGGCGACGGTATCGGACCCGAAGTGGCCGGTGCGGCGCTTGCGTTGCTGCAAGCCGGAGTTCAGGCCGGCACGCTCCAATTCGAGGAGTATCCGGCAGGCGCCACTCATTTTCTCGAGACGGGGGATTCGTTTCCGGCCAGCTCCTTTGAGGGCTGCCGCGCAGCCGACGCGATCCTCCACGGTGCGGCCGGTATTCCCGGTGTCGTCCATCCCGATGGGACGGAAGCGGGTCTCGATTTCACCTTGCAGCTTCGCTTTAAGCTGGACCTGTTCGCCAACGTGCGGCCCATCAAGCTGTACAAGGGGGTGCCGTCCCCGCTCGGGCGCCCGGGCGCGATCGATTACGTCATCGTCCGGGAGAACAGCGAAGGCCTCTATGCCGCGCGCGGCGCGGGCGCGCTGCTGAGGGAGGAAGTCGCCGTCGACACGCTGGTCCAGACCCGCAAGGGTATCGAGCGCATCGTCCGCTTCGCGTTCGAGCTTGCCAGGACCAGGAACGGTTCGCCGAAGGACGGACGGCGTCGCGTGACGTGCTGCGACAAGGCCAATGTGCTGCGGACGTATGCGTTCTTCCGCGCGGTCTTCGATGAGGTGGCCAAGGACTATCCCGATATCGAAGCCGAGCACGTCCTCGTCGATGCGATGACGGTTCATCTCGTCAACAAGCCGTCCCATTTCGACGTCATCGTCACCGAGAACATGTTCGGCGACATCATTTCCGATCTCGGCGCGGCGACGGTCGGCGGCATGGGCATGGCTCCGTCCGAAGAAGTGGGCGACGGAGTCGGCTTCTTCCAGGCTTCGCACGGCTCGGCTCCCGACATCGCGGGGAAGGGACTTGCGAATCGCTATGGAACGATCCTGGCGTCGATCCTGATGCTGCGGCGTCTGGATCAGCGCTATCGGGATAACCGGCTGCGCCTTGGTGCCGACAGGATCGAGGCTGCGGTACGCACCGGGCTGGAGGACGCTTCGCTGAGGACGCGCGACATCGGCGGTCATGCGACCACCGATCAGGTCGTCGATGCGCTCATGAAGCTGCTCTAAAGCGCCATGAGATGAGGCTTGATCGCTGCAATCAGTGCCCGTTGAAGCTGCTGCCGCGCCCTCGGTCCTCATGCTGAATGTCATTTCGCTTTAGAGCATGAGCCCGGACTCGAAAGGTGCGAAGCGGCTTTTCCTCGCGACAAACACGGAGCGTTTGCGCAGAGATCATGCTCAAATAAAAAGCGAGGGCATCAGCGAAGCTGGGCTAGGCTCGAACGGATCAATGCAATCAGTTGCTCGGTGTTCGGGCGTCGCACCTGTCCCCGCCCCGTGATCAAGCCGATTCGGCGAAGCTTGATTTGATCGGAGATCGGGACCACACGAAACCGCTGCACGCCGGCCTGCACCAGCGCGACCCGCGGCACGATCGCGATACCGAGGCCGGACGCTGCGAGGGCGAGCGCCGTCGTGGCCGCTTGGACTTCGAACTGCACATCGAGGCGGACGGCAAGCGTCTCCAGCGTCTCGTCGATCAACCCTCGGACTGCAGTCGTCTTCGACAGCAGGATGGCCGGCTTTTCGACGAGATCGGCGAAGCTGACGCTCGATTGCCCCTCGTCGAACACCGGCGGTACGCATGCAAAAAGCGGATCCTCGAGGATCGGCTCGAATTCGTAATCCGCCATGTGGGGGACCTCCGGGCCAATGCCGAACTCGACATCCTGACGTTTCAGCAGCTCGAGCATCGGCGTCGTGGAGAGCTCCATGAGCTGCACCTGGCTCCGCGGATGGCGGACCTTGAATGTGGCCAGGATGTTGGGAAGCCATCCGGACGCAAGCGTCGGAACGCAGGCCATTCGAATGTGGCGGCTGCGGGATTGCGCTGATTCCGTCAATAGGTCGAGCCCGGACTGCACTTCCTGAAGCGCGCGCTTCGCCTGCTCGAACAGGATCCGCCCCTCAGGCGTGAGCAGCACCTTCTGCGGCGTTCTGCGAAAAAGCAGAACGCCGATCTGCTCCTCCAGGTCGCGGATCTGCATGCTTATCGCCGACGGTGATCGGTTCGATTCCTCCGCCGCTTTCCGGAAGCTTTCGTGCTCGGCTGCGAGCAGGAAGGTATGGAGAAGCTTGAGATTGATGTTCGACAAGTCTTTTGCCTGGGTTCAACGATTATGCGCGCCTGATGCGGAGCAGATGAGGTCCATCTTTTGCTGGAACGTCATTCAGTCCACAATATCCTGCACCGATGGGGACGTATATCGCGCGCGAGAGCCGGCCGTCGCGCGATCAGACCGGAAGCGCAGTTGCAATGCAGCAAAGCTCCGCGGATCGTTATTCCGCAATCATCCGGAGCGGGAGGCGGACGGCAGTACTTGGCGCAAAGAGGCCGCTCTTCCGAACCAATGCGAAGCTCGATGAAGCTCGATAATGCCGTGACCGGTCTAGCTCGGTTGCACGATGTTGGCACCGAACAGACGCCACGTTCGGAGCTCTTGCGCATTCCGTTGCTTCGGCTCTCTACTAGGCTGCCAGCCCTTCAATTGCCGCTCGCCTCATCCGCGGGATTGGATGAGATAGCCTTGGTTCGTTGGCGTGGAGAAGTCTCTGGTCCAGTTGTGCTGACACCTCAAGATTGATCCAAATCGGCTCAGCCGTGCTCATTGGCAGTCAGCTGTGCGCAACCGCCCTGGGCGGCAGAATATCGCCGATGTCCTTCTGCCGGATCTTTGGCGCATATGCCTGATACAACTGGTCGAGATAGGCTGCTACGTCGACGTCCAGCATTGACGGTTTTGAACCAATATCCCAAGTCGTCAAACGCACAATTACCGTCCGCCAGATGTTGGTCCATTCCGGATGATGGTCTCTTTGGTCAATAAAGCGCGCAGCGGTATTCATAAAATGGATCGCGTCGCGGAAGCTCTTGAATTCGAACTTTCGCACCAGCTCGGTCTTGTCTCCCTTTTCATCGGCGCGTGTCACGATTTGCCAAGTGGGCAGTCTTTCCGCCAGAACTTTGAGATTCTGTTCGTCTAGAGGACTTATCGTTAAAAGGGGGAACGGATACGCGACGTCTACAGAGGCAGGCTTTCTGCCGAGCAGAATGCCGACCTCGTTCACAAACTCGGCCATATCACGTTGCACCGCTTCGAGATCCATTGTCCGCGCCTGAATGTCGAGTAGCGGAGCAATCGAGGGCGGTAGAGCCTGCTTTGCTGGGAGGGTTGCCCCCTCTATCAAGACTGGAAGAATCTTCTTCTTGCTGCTCAGGCTGACCTCGATCTCCCGACGAACCCAATCGTCCTGGAGGTCGATCCGGCGGCGCCCGAACTCGTCCGCAATGGACAGCCAGGCTTTTCCGATGACGATCAAGACGAGAGAAGAATCAATCAGGCGTTGCTCGATCTGTTCAGCCCAGACATCGGCGGTCCGGATGTTCTGTGTATCGATAAAAACCGAATCTTGACCATAGGCAGCACTCAATTGAGCCGCGAGCCATTGTGAGAATATTGCGCTATCGAGTCTACGATAGCTGATGAAGATGTCGCACTTTGGAACCACGCTCGGCCCCCGTCAGTTGCTCCGCGGTAACTATACCACCTGCATGCGCGCATTTCCATCTGGTTCATGTCCACATGGAGCTATTGGTGGCTGAGCGAGCTGACGCAGGCTGTTTCGCTCTCCGTCAACCCCTCCTCGCAAAAATATTCCACTTTACCGAAATTCGGATTTGTCGTATGTGTTCGCGCATCCCGGCTCATTCTCGAGGGGCGATCATGAGGTCGTCATTGTCGCGAGCCGGGCTTGCGGTGGACGCAGCAGCGTCGGGCGCGAACAGCCAGGGGCAGGGCGGATTGCTCTCCGTGAGCCCCAAGGCATCGTGCGGACGAACGGCGCTGTCAGGTTGGTCTCGCCTGTAAGTTCGCAGCTCCGTCGACAGGGCTGGGGAAAACTGCGGCGAAATGGCGAGCCGTGCGTACGGCAAAACCGTGTGGTCCTGGCCGTCGTTGCTACGGTCAAGCGCTTGCGAATGCGGCAGTCGCGTCAACCGGCGCGGCTGCCGGTGAATTCCGCGAGCGTGAGGGAGGCCAGAAGGAATTCGGCTCCCGGGAGAGCGCGGCATAAGCCGTCCGACCATCGCGCAGGGAAGGCCGAGTGATTGGCACCACCTGTATGCTGCTGTGCGGTCTCCTTTGCGCGATCCTTTCGCGCAGCAGACCGCGGGTGCGAGGTCAGCACCCGGCCTTCCCCATAGGCGTTAAGGTAGCGCGAGCATCGATTGATACGGACGTTTTCGAGGAGGCTCGCGCAGGTGCCGCCCAAGCGCTCGCTTTCTGCGGCGAAAGCAACGGATGGTTGGTTGTGGAATGATCGCTTGTAGCAAGGATGCAACGAGTTGTTGCAAAACACGCCAAGCGCCAGGTGCCGTCAGGCGGCCTGCGTCCAGCGGGGAGAGTCCTCGAAGTCGCGGGCAAGCGGCTCGAGCAGCAGGATGATCAAGAGGTGTGCCAGCAAGTAGGGCTTGGCGGAGCGCGGATCGGTTCCAGGTGGCGTCTTGAGACCAATCAGACTCTTCAGTCGCTTGAAGCCAAGTTCGATGCGCCATCGCAGTCGATAGAGCGCGAGTACATCCTTGGTGGAGAACTCGTCCCGCGCGAGCGACGTGACCAGAATGACCCAATCCGCGGCTTCCAGAGTTTCTTTGGAGATGACGCGGTTTTCGTCTTGTGCGTCGCGCCGGGCTTTACGGCGCGAAGCCGCGACTGCACCGGCGGGCTTCTTGACTGCGACCAGACGCATAGCCAGAGGCGCACCGTCCTTGCGTTTGATCCAAATCCTCCGATCGATCAGTCCGTGCGCCTTCGCCGCACGCAATTGGGCCATCAGATCGAACGGAAGGCCTTTGGCATCAAGCCAACGTGCGTTCTTCCAGCCCGCTCGGATCAAAACGTCTGCCCCGGCGTCGCGCACAGCGGCGATGCGGTCAGGTTGTAGATAAGCGCGGTCAGCAATGCGGATCTCGTTCTTGACCACCGGTATCCGGTCAAACGTTTCGCCTTCTTGCTGATCTGTCAGCTCGAAGTGACCAAAGCGCTCATATGGCAGATCGAATGCACTATGAACGCGCCAAAGCTCACTGTTCCTGCGCGCAGCCGGTCCTGCCTGAGGCACTGTCGTCGCATCGATAATGCGGATCAGGCGGCCTCGGCTCGCTTTCGGGGCTGCCGCAGCGAGCAAGCCCTCCACCAGCACTGCAAACCAATCGCCACATTGACGCAGGCGATAGAACAACGCCACGCTGCTGAGGTCGGCAAGGCCAACAGAAGCGGCCCACGCGGCTGTCGATCTCAACCCTCTTTCACCCAGACAATAGGCCAGCATCAGCCGAAGTAACGACACCGCATCTGGAATTTGGCGCCGCCGCACGAAAGCCTTCGTCTGGCGCGCACTTATTTCAAGCTGCGCAGCCCCGCCGAGCTGCGTAACCACTCTCGCCCAGTCCTCGTTCAGAAGCGATTCGTCTGCCATCCCGCCTTGGAATCACGTGTGATTCCAACACTCAAGAACAAACTTAACGCCTATGCGGCCTTCCCTGCGCCCTTGTGTCCCCGAAATCTGCCAGAATGTGGCAACGGGCGGTTGGATCAGAACCGCCCGTTGCCGGAACTGAGCCCGTTGCGCCCAAAGGCGACAGAGCCTGCTAAAGAGCAAGGGACAGCTCCGGTGTCTTCCTGAACCCGAACAGTTGCAAGGGCTGCGAGCCCGTACCAGGCAAGGAAGGGAGTGGATGATGACACAAGACGATCTGGTTGTCGTCGGCATCGATGTCGCTAAAGACAAGATTGATGCGTGCATTCGGACCGTAACGGAGCGGAAGACTTGCCCAACAACCGCGGCGGGGCGACGGAGCTTGATTGCATGGCTTCGCAAGCATCAGGTCGGCAAGGCAGTGATGGAGGCAAGCGGCGGCTACGAGCGGGTATGGGCCAAGGCGTTGCGCCAAGCAGGGCTGGAAGTACGGATCGTCGATCCCAAACGGGTTCGCCACTTTGCGGAATCGGCGGGACGCCTTGCGAAAAATGACAAGATCGACGCGGAGATGATCTCCTGGTTCGCCGAGACATTCGGCGAGGCTCCCAGCCAAGTCGACAATCCCGCTCACGAGGAGATGAAGGCACTGGTGAAGGGACGCCAAGGCCTGCTTGACGTCAGGGCTCGCCTGGAAATGCAGAAGGAGCATGAGGCGCCGGCCCTTGTTCAGAAGGCTCGCGCGCGTCTTCTTAAGAAGCTGGCTGACGAAATCGCCGCGCTCGAGACCGCGATCGCGGCGACGATCAAGACAACGCCGGACTTTGCCAAACGTGCCGAGATCATCCAGAGCGTACCAGGCTTTGCTGAGGGGACCGCAATGGCGCTGCTTGGAGGACTACCGGAGCTGGGGCAGGTGAGCGACGAAGTTGCCGCCGCGTTGATGGGCGTTGCTCCTTATGACGACGATAGCGGCAAACGTCGAGGTGAACGCTGCATCAAGGGTGGCCGCCGCTGGGTGCGAAATGCCCTCTACATGCCCTGTGTCGGTGCCGCAACGCTGAACAATCCGGTGTTCAAGGCCTTCTACGAACGGCTGATTGCCAAGGGCAAGCCGCCAAAGGTCGCGATCGTCGCCTGCATGCGCAAGCTGATCATCATCCTCAACACCATGATCGCGCGCGGCGAGACGTGGGATCCGAAGAAATACAGGGTGGCCTGACGAGCGCGCCTATCTCGCGCTCGGACCTCGGCCGAGCGCATGCAAAGCCAACAGACCGGTGAGCGGACGGGGTCAAGGCCGTCAGCCGCCGCAGGCGGGGGCGCGCCAGCGCCAGCCTTGAGGCCGGCCGATCGCCGGGCTACTTCGCCACAGTTGCTCTTGGCTTTCAGAGGGTGGAGCGATCAAGCAAAGCTCGGGCGAATTGAGCCGCGAGAATGCGAAGGCTCGCCGTCCGCCTTGCCGTGGCGGCGTTCCCGTCGGCGGCGTGGGCGTGACCCCCCGATCAAGGGCCGGCCGGCGCGTGCGGATTGCCTTCAAAGAGAAAGGCGTAAATGCGCCCGTCGGCGCCCACATAGAGGCGGTCCTGCGTCGCGATCAACGTCTGGAAGCGTCGGAGGCCGTTCAAGGGCTCGCTGACAAAGATCGGTTCGCCCGTATCGCCGCGGAAGGCGTGGAGCCGGTTGTCGCCTTCGGCACCAAGCATCCAGACGATCGGGTTGGAATGGCCATCCGTGGTGGTCACAATGGGGGAGCCACGGCCGCGGAGCGCGCCGCACCAGGCCGTGGCCATCGCCGGCGGGGAGCCTGGCGTGATCTTCAAGACGGTCAGATCGTGACCTCGGCCAGGTTGCGGGCAACGCGCTCCGGAGGCCTGGAAGGCTACAAGGATATCATCGCCGACGCGATAAACCGCCGGCGAGGTGACGATCGACGACTGGGATACTGTCGCGGCAGCCAGCTGGCCGCCAACGCCGCCGAGACCAGTTCGATCGAGGAGATAAGCCTTGCCATCCTTCCCCAGCGCCAGAATCAGCGCGCGAGTACCGTCGGCGCCGGGAACGTCGAGAGGAATCGGATTGCTGCCGCCGAGATCCACATCGCCGGCATCGAGTGCCTTCCAATCCGATGGTGCAAAATAGTCCTTCTTGTCGTCACTGCGGCGCAAGTCGGGGCCAAGGTGAAACACGGCTTCGCCGTCGCTCCAGGTCTGCGCGCCGAGCGTATTTCCGGTCGCAAAGTAGATGTCGCGTCCGGAGACGCTCAGACCGCCTGGCGCCCAGATGCCGCCGCCTCGCGCACGCGTTTCGAAGCTGACGTGCTTGCCAGGTTCATGAAGGGAGATTCCGACCACCCAGCCGTGAAAATTTCCGCAATCACCAAAATGGCCGCTAAAGGCGACATAGACAGTGCCGTCGAGCAACGTGAGTGCCGCGCGCTGGTTATGAACGCTCGGATCGAAATGTCGTCCTGCCTTGTGCAGAAGGTCGGCCACATCGATCGGCCAGCCCGGGAGAACGCTGCCATCCCTCGTCGAAAGCGCGAACACCTCATGGCGCGGGCCGTTTCCCCGCTCCACGGCAGCATCGAAATAGATGGCCTGGGCTGCCGGGTCGATTGCGGGCGTCCCGGTGATGCCGAGAGGGTCGATATTCCCGCACGGAAGCGACGAACGGCGCACGGGACGGCCGACCACGCGCCTCCACAATTCCTTACCGGTCGTTGCGTCGAAGGCCTGGACGACGTCATCCTCGGTGGCCACGAAGAGCATCCCGGTGCTCGCGTCAGGAGGACGCCAGTACAGCGGCTGAGCGTATATCGAGCCCGCGACACGGGCGTTGAAGGCGCGATCCAGCTGAACCGATCTGGCTTTCTCCCAGGAGAGCGCAGGAACGACGTACTGGCCCCTTCGGCTGTTGTCGCCATGATAGGTCAGAACGGAGCGCTCTTGGGCGCGGGCGGATGGCGGCAAGAGCGCAAGTGCAAATAGTCCCGCCATCAAGACAGGACGTGCAGTCATCGAAACAACGCGTCGGATATTCATGAGCGCCCAACAGCCACGTGCTGCTTCCGTTCCACCACCCGTGCGGAGCGAAAGGCGTTTCACTCTTGGGCTCATCTCACTCTTGTCATTCTTGGGCTCATCGAGCGCAGATTCAATCGCTCTTCGCGAGGACGTCGGCGACCTCGTACAGATGAGGATCGATATCGTCGGTGAGGCTTCCGAACTGACTCCAGGCTTTGCGAAACTCAGGTGACTGGTGCGCCGCCCGTAGAAGGTCACGGCTTTCCCATTGAATGTAGTTCACGATACGACGCCCATCGAGGCTGCGATGCAGGCTGACGGAAATGAATCCTGGCTGACGCTGCATGAAGCGAGCTCGCTCCCTCATGAGCGACAGCGCTTCGGCCTGCTTCTCCGGTTCGGCTTCGATGATGGTAATTTGCGTCACCGGCTGCCGGCCGATCTGGATCTGTGGCATGGCAATCTCCTTTCATGACACTATCGATCGATCTCCCCAAACACGATGTCCAGCGACCCGATGATCGCCGAGACGTCGGCGAGCAAGTGGCCGCGGCGGATTGGGTCCATCGCCTGCAGATGCGCGAACGAGGGGGCGCGGATCTTGCACCTGTAGGGTTGGTTGGTCCCATCGGAAACCAGATACACGCCGAACTCGCCCTTGGGGGCTTGGGCCGCATCCGGCATGACCCGAGCGCCGGACGCCGCGCGAAGCTCATGTATGGCAGGCACCCTGATCCGGTCCATTGGGGCGTCGGACCGCCAACGCCACCTATGCCTTGGTCGTTCCTAAAGCTCCCGCAGCCTCCTCCGGCCCCTTGCGAGGAATTGTGTGGCCGCATCGTGTTCCAGCCGGAACTCAGGAACGCGTGCGTTTGCATTCCGTTGAGCAGGGTGCAGGGCAGAAGGGTCGAGCACGATTGGCTGCGACATGGTTTCTGTTGCGACACAGGCGCGGGCGACCTGGAGGCGGAGGTTTCGGAAGACCCGCATCCGCTCGATTACGAAGGCGCCGTGTTCATCCTGATCGGCGCGCGCGTCGATCCCGAGCGCGCCTATGGGATCGATATCGAGACCGAACACGAGACGGCTCGCAATGCCGGCATCTTCCGCCAGCTCAAGATGTCGCCGCGCGAGCGTCCCATCGCCCCGCTGACAAGGGCGAATGGCAATAGGGCGGTACGTGGTCGGTTTTTCAGGTACTCCAACGAAGGAGATCGCACATGAACCGGACAGTCGAACTCCTGGCGCAAGGCCAGAGCTGCTGGATGGATGATCTCACCCGGCAAATGATCGATAGCGGCGATCTGGCACGACGGGTTGCCGAGGAAGGCCTGCGTGGCATCACCTCGAACCCCGCGATCTTCGAGAAGGCGGTCGCGCAAGGCGCGAATTACGACCAGGACATCGCTCGCGCTGCGATGGCGGGCCGGTCTCCGGTCGGCATCTACGAAGAGCTGATTACCACGGACGTCCGGAACGCCTGTGATATCCTGCGTCCGGTTTACGAGGACACCGCGGGAGTCGACGGCTTCGTAAGCCTCGAAGTCTCGCCCCATCTCGCGCACGACACAGAGGCGTCGATGGAGGAGGCGCGGAGGCTATGGACACTGGTTGACCGGCCCAACCTGTTCATCAAGATACCCGGCACTCCGGCAGGCGTTCCTGCCATCGAGCAGCTGCTGTTCGAAGGCATCAACATCAACATCACGTTGCTGTTCTCGATCGCGCGCTATGAAGCGGTGGCTGAGGCCTACCTGCGAGCGCTCGAACGGCGGCTCGAAGCCGGTCGGCCGATCGAGCGCATCGCCTCGGTCGCAAGCTTCTTTCTCAGTCGCATCGATGTGCTCGTCGATCGGCTTCTGGGACAACGCATCGTGCCCGATCGCCGACCTCCCGATCCTGATCCGCGCGCTCTCCTGGGCAAGATCGCGATCGCCAACGCCAAGCTTGCCTATCAGACATTCAGCCATATCGTGGCGAGCAATCGCTGGATGGCGCTCGCCGAGAAGGGCGCGCGGGTCCAGCGAATGCTATGGGCGAGCACCAGCACCAAGAATCCCGACTATCCGGACCTCATGTATGTCGAGCCATTGATCGGTCCGATGACCATCAATACGATGACGCGCAAGACGATCGCCGCGTTCCGCGACCACGGCACCGTAGAAGCCACAATCACGCACGGCGTGCAGAGCGCGCGGCGTATGATGGAAGATCTGGAGCGGCTCGGCGTGTCGCTAGATCTGGTCACGGCCCAGCTCGAGAACGACGCGGTCCAGAAGTTCATCGATCCGTTTGATTCGCTAATCATGCAGTTCGCTGCCAAGGGTGAGCGCGCCGTGGCTTTCGGTGACGTGGACGATCTGCGGGCAGAGGCCCGGCGGCTGCGGCAATTGGTGATCCGCATGACGACGGAAGCGGGCTCGGGTCATCCCACCTCCTGCATGTCCTGCGCCGACATCGTGGCGGCGCTGTTCTTCCGCGAGATGCGCTGGGATCCGCACGATCCGGCCGCGCGCAACGTCGACACATTCGTTCTGTCGAAGGGCCATGCGGCGCCGATCCTGTGGGCGGTGCTGCACGAAGCCGGCGCCATCAGCGAGGATCCGCTGTCGCTGCGGCGGATCGACAGCACGCTGGAAGGCCATCCGACCCCGCTCAACCCGTGGGTCAGGGTCGCGACCGGATCGCTCGGACAAGGGCTGGCAGCCGCCAACGGGCTCGCAGCGGCGAACCGCCTGGACCGCATCGACGCTCGCGTGTTCTGTCTGCTTGGCGATGGTGAATGCTCGGAAGGGTCGGTGTGGGAGGCCGCGCAGTTTGCTTCGCTCAATGGTCTCGCGAACGTGACGGCGATCGTCGACGTCAACGGTCTCGGCCAGAGCGAGGCGGCGCCCTATCACCACGACACCCGGGTGTTCGCGCGCCGGTTCGCGAGCTTCGGCTGGCGTACGATCGAGATCGATGGTCACGATATGACAGCGATCCTCGCGGCTCTGCGGGCTGCGCATGATGGCGGCCCGACCGCGATCATCGCGCGTACGATCAAAGGCAAAGGGGTCTCGTTCCTGGAAGGCGCGGATGGATGGCACGGCAAACCGCTCGATCGCGAACAGATGTCGCGGGCGCTCGAAGAATTGGGTGATGCGCCGCCTCCGCCGGCGCTCGAGGCGCATCGGGTCGGCCAGGTGGCAAGACCGCAGCGCGTGACCGCGTCACGCTCCGCGCCCGCCTATCGGCTGGGCGACAAGGTGGCGACCCGCGAGGCGTTTGGACGCGCACTGGAGAGGCTCGGCGGTGAGGAACCTGCGATGGTGGCGCTTGATGGCGACGTCAAGAACTCCACCGGAACAGAGGCGTTCGCGGCCCGATACCCGGAACGCTTCTTCGAGGGTTTCATCGCCGAGCAGAACATGCTCGGCGTCGCCCTCGGCCTCGCGGCGGCAGGCAAGATCCCATGTGCAGCGACGTTCGCCTGCTTCCTCACGCGCGCTTATGACTTCATCCGCATGGCGCAATATTCACGGCCCGCCCATCTCGTGCTGTGCGGCAGCCATGCCGGCGTGTCGATCGGCGAGGACGGCCCATCGCAGATGGGCCTTGAGGACCTCGCCATGTTCCGTGCCCTGATCGAGAGTACGGTCTTGTATCCGGCAGACGCGGTCAGCGCCGAGCGGCTGACTGCAACGGCGGCGCGCACCAACGGGATCGTCTATATCCGGACCACGCGGCCGAAGACGCCGGTGATCTACTCCAATGCGGAGGAGTTTCCGATCGGCGGAGCCAAGGTGCTGCGCTCGTCGCTGCAAGATCGCCTCACTGTGGTCGCGGCCGGTATAACCGTACATGAGGCGTTGGCCGCTTCCGAGATGCTCGACGCACGTGGCATCTCGATCCGCGTGATCGACGCCTACTCGGTGAAACCCATCGATGTCGTCACGCTGTCCGCAGCCGCTCGCGATACCGAGGGGCTGATCGTCGTCGAGGACCACGCGATCGATGGTGGGCTGGGCGATGCCGTGTCGACCGCGGTCGGCTCGACCGCGCCGGTGCATCGGCTGGGGATTGCACGACTGCCGCGCTCCGGCACGAAAGACGAATTACTCGACAGGTACGGCATCTCACGTCGGTCGATCGAAGCGAAGGTCCTGCAGTTGGCTGCCTGACCACGCTTACCGAGCGCACTTGCTGCGATTGGAGCCAGTTCCTTGATGAGTCCCCCGCCATCCTACGATATCGAGGTCCCTACGATATCAAGGACCCTATGACATCATGGGCCGATGAGCAGGCTCAGGCGGCAGGCGAGCTCTGGTTGTGCTGTTGACTCGGCCGCGCGATTCCATGCAGCGCTTTGGCAGTCCCTGCCGACTGGCGCACCAAATCGCTAAGCGACACGATCCCGACCAGGCGCTTGTTCCGGTCCATCACGGGCAATCGCCGCACCTGGATCTCACTCATGTTCGTGCAGACTTGAGATATGTCCTCGTCTTCGAAGCAGTATTTCACCTCCTGGCTCATCGCGTCACGGACCTTGCTGTTCGGCCCTTTGCCGTCCGCGATGCAGCGCACCGCAATATCGCGATCTGTGATCATGCCCACGAGGCGGTCACCGTCACGCACGGGCAATACACCACAATCGCATTCCTTCATCAGCTTTGCCGCGTCCTGGATCGTGTCGTTTGGGTTTACGAGTTTCGCGTCGCGCGTCATTACATCGCTGATCTTTTTCATGGTTGCCTCCTATGCCGCGCATTACTGGCAAGTCTCGCTAATGCGGGCTCTTCCGACTGCAATCTCAACAGATGCGGGGGGCGCGCGTTCCAAAGACGAAATTGGTGGCTCCTGAAGAGGAACCCTTCTCCGCGACTCGGAAGCAACGCCATGAGCGGGTTCAAGAGCTCTTCTATTTTCCCAAAGGGCTTCCGATTCCAATGGCCGAACCCGATGGGTTGTCTGCACCGTATTGCGAAGGCCTGCGCCAAGGCCAAGCGCGCAGGAACTCTTGCCTGTGGTCGAAGATTGACTCTGCGGGCCAGCGTCGCCGCCGATGGCTGGCCTGCACGGCCCCGCCTCCAAGCCCCCATACCCCCCAGGGTGGGGCCGTGCTCCCAAGCAGGAGGTGCCATTGTCCGAGCCGACCGAGCAAGAGATCAGAGAACGCGCGCACCGATTGTGGGAGCAGGCCGGCAAGCCCGAAGGCCGCGAGGAGGAGTTTTGGCACGCGGCTGAGCAAGAGCTGCGCAACGAGGACAAGTCGAACACGATGCGGACGCCGGATACGCTGTGACCGACAAGACGTGCCCATTCTGCCAGGGTCTCGGATGGGTCTGCGAAAACCATCCGCTCCGGGTCTGGAGTGAGAAGCTGGGCGGCTGCCGCTGCGGCGAAGGCATGCCCTGCATCTGCAACACGACCGAAGACCCTGAAGTGAGAGTGGTGATCGTGGAAGCAGACACGACGTGGCACTAGCGGCGCCGTCTCGAAGGTGCGATAGGTCGAGCCCTTGGGCAACCCATCATGCGTCCGCACTAGAAACATTCTGATGGGTTCGCTTCGCTGCACCCATCCTGCCGAGCCTGCAAAAAGAAAAAGCCGCCGGGTTCTTCACCCTGACGGCTGCGCAAAGTCCGTAGCTGTTGATCGTCTTCCCAGCCTCGTGCGTACCGCCGTTACCTTGTTTGCGGCCATGCCCAATCTTCATAGAGGACGGTGCGTGATTCTGCTGTGATTTGGAGCACACAGTGGAAGAGATTCCACGGGTTATGCGCGCTGCAGCTGTCCGGAACACCAGAGCCGCCGCCTGTCTCCCTCAGCTCCGATACCACGCCGCCAGATTCCACGTGATGGTGTCCCAGCCCGAGATGTCGATCATCAGGTTATTGGCGCCCGCGTTGACGACGTGGCGCGAGAGCAGCGGCAGGAACACGTGGGCCTCGCAGAAGATCTCGTCGACCTTCATCAGCAGCGCGGCGCGCTTGACCGGATCGAGCTCGTTCTGCGCGGCCTTGTAGGCCTTGTCGGCTTCGGGATCGGAATAGCGTGAATTGTTGCGGCCGAGCCATTTGTTGTCCTTGGTGGCGATCTCCCAGGAGACGCACTGGTTCAGCAAGCGCTCCGGATCGGGCTGCGGCTGCGTCGTGTTGTACATCTCCATGTCGGCATAAAATTTCGAATAGGTGTCGGGATTGCCGACATCGGAGGAGAAGAACACCGAGGCGGTGACCGCCTTGATCTCGATGTCGATGCCGGCCTTCTGGCAGGCCTGCTTGATGATGGCCTGGGTCTTCTGGCGCGGGCCGTTGGTCGAGGTCTGGAATACGTATTTGAGCCTCTTGCCGTCCTTCTCGCGGATGCCGTCCGCGCCCCTGGTCCAGCCGGCCTCGTCGAGGATCTTGTTGGCCTTGTCGATGTCGAACGCATATTTCAGCTTGGGGGACTTGAACTGATTGGGCGCGTTGACGAAGCTCGCGGTTGCGATGGCGCCGCGTCCGTAGATGAACTTCTGGATCGAATCGCGGTCGATCAAGAGATTGATCGCGCGGCGAACGGCGGGGTCGGACAGCGTCGGGTGCTTGGTCTTGACGCTCGAACGCTCGCCGTCGACCTCGGTCCAGGGGTCCGTCGTGTTGAGGATGATGAACTCGACATTGCCGGAAGGCGTGATGTCGAGCTTGCCTTTGCCGCCCGCCTCCATGCGCTTGAGGACCTCCTCCTCCACCTGCATGTTCCAGGCGAAGTCGTATTCGCCGGTCTGCAGCACGGCGCGCGCCGCAGACACCGCGTCGCCGCCGCCCTTGACCTCGAGCGTGTCGAAATGCGGCTGGTTCTTGATGTGATAGTCGGAGTTGCGCTCGGCGCGGATCATGTCGCCCGGCTTGAACTCGACGAATTTGTATGGGCCGGTGCCGACCGGTTTCAGATTGCCTGGCGCTTCGCGTGACTTTGCGCCGATATAATCGCCGAAATGATGCTTTGGCAGGATCATCCCGACCGCGCCGACGAACGGATCGGCCCAGAACGGCGTCGGCGCCTTGAAGTTGACCTTGACCGTATGGTCGTCGATCTTGTCGACCGTGATGTCCTTGTAGGAGCCCGTGGTGTAGGCCGCGGTGGCGAGGTCGGCGGCGTACTGCCAAGTGAAGACGACGTCGTCGGCGGTGAAGGGCTTGCCGTCATGCCACTTGACGCCCTGCTTCAGCTTCCAGATCACGCTCATGCCGTCGGCCGCGAGGCCGCCGTTCGCCTTGGACGGAGCCTCGGCGGCGAGGCAGGGGATGAGGTTACCCTCCTTGTCCCAGCCGGCGAGCGGCTCGAAGAAGATGCGCGAGGCGATCTGGTCCTTGGTGCCGAGCGCGAAATGCGGATTGAGCAGGGTAGGTGCCTGCCAGAGCAGGATCTTGAGCGTGCCGCCGCCGCCCGCCTTTGTCGGCTTGTACGGCAGCGTAGCGTCCGCCATGGCCACATCGTGCCACACCAGGATCTGGCTCGCGATCGGCGCCGCGATTCCGACCGCGGCCATTGTCCTGATGAACGAGCGCCGCGACAGCGTGCCTTGCTTCACCTCCGCGACCAGATCGCGGATTTCGGTCTCGTCCATCGGATGATCTCCACCTCGCGAAGTAACGTCGTCGCCGGCTTAGTGCGCTCTAACTCAGCACGTCGGGCGTGGTGGAGTCAAAGAGGGGCGGACGCTCCGCGACCGGTGCGCGGGGGGTGCGCCGCTTTGCCGCGATGCCGTCAGGCGCTCGTGGTGCACGTTCCCGGCCCTCTGCATCCGTTTCCCGATTGAGATCGATCGGAGAAGGGTTGCCCGCGATGGCCGGCCAATATGGATTTTCATTTCATTGATTTCGCGGCGCAGAAAAGGGAATACGGTTCCAATCGTTACCGCCGACTCCATGGAGACCAAGATGTCGTTTCGCCTTCCTCTGATTCTCTCCGCCGTGCTGGCCGTGTGGTCGGCCGGAGTTTCAGCCGAGACCATCAAGATTGGCGTGACGCCGGGACCGCATGCGCAGATCCTCGAAGCCGTGAAGCCGATCGCCGCCAAGCAGGGGCTCGACATCCAACTGCTCGAGTTCTCGGATTACGTGGTGCCGAACGCCGCGCTCGATGCCGGGGAGATCCAGGCCAATTCGTTCCAGAACCAGCCTTACCTGGACAATCAGAAGGCCGACCGCGGTTACAAGATCGAGTCGGTCGGCCTGACCGTGAACTTCCCGATCGGCGTCTATTCGAAGAAGCACAAGGCCTTCGCCGATATCCCCGAGGGAGGCAAGGTCTCGATCCCGAACGATCCGACCAATGGCGGCCGCGTGCTGCTGCTGCTCCGCGACAAGGGCGTGATCAAGCTGAAGGACGGTGTCGGCTTCAAGCCGACGGTGCTCGACATCACCGAGAACCCTAAGAAGCTGAAGTTCATCGAGGTCGATGCGGCGCAGGCCCCGCGCGCGCTCGACGACGTCGACGCAGCCGCGATCAACACCAATTATGCAACCCAGGCGGGCCTCGATCCTGTGAAGGACCCGATCCTGCGCGAGGATCCGAAGGGGCCCTACGTCAACCTGATCGCGGTGCGCACCGTCGACAAGGACAAGCCCTGGGTCAAGATCCTCGTCGACAGCTATCATACGCCCGAGGTCAAGGAATTCGTCCTGACCAAGTTCAAGGGCGCGGTGCTGCCGAGCTGGTAGGCAGACTGCCCGCGTAAAGTCCATGTAAAGGGCGATCCGGCGCACAGGCTTGCGTATGAGCCTTGCGCAATGCCCGCTTGTCTGGAGCCGCGGCAACCGACATCATCGGGGCCCATCCTCGCCCGACAGGGGTCTTATGAAACGCTTTGCAAACCTGAAACGCCTGGGCTTCTTCACGCGGCTGCTCGACGAGGCTCCGGCCGTCGAGCGATATCGCTTCGCGGCCGAGCAGATCGTCCGTGCCGAACAGGCGGGCCTCGATTCCGCGTGGATCGCGCAGCATCATTTCCACGAGCGCGAGGGCGGCCTGCCGTCGCCCTTCACCTTCCTGGGTTACGTCGCAGCGCAAACCTCGCGCATCCGTCTCGGCACCGGCATCGTCACGCTGCCGCTGGAGAATGCGGTGAGGGTGGCGGAGGACGCCGCGGTGCTCGATCTCCTCTGCGACGGCCGGTTCGAGCTCGGCGTCGGCACCGGCGGCAACCCGTCCGCCTTCGCCGCCTTCGGCCTCGACAGCGCCCAGCGCAACGAGATCTTTGCGCGCAATCTGGACATCGTCCGCAAGGCGCTGACCGGCAAGCCGCTCGACGGCGGCGACACGCTCTATCCGCAGCGGCCGCAACTGGACAAGCGGATCTGGCAGGCGACGTTCTCCGTCGCCGGCGGCGCCAGGGCCGGCAAGGCCGGCGATGGTCTCTTGTTGTCGCGCACCCAGCCGCGGGCCAAGGAGGCGCCGAAGGCCACGCTCGCCGAGATCCAGAATCCGATCATCGACGCCTATCTCGCAGCGCTGCCGCCGGGCTGCGAACCGCGCATCATGGCTTCGCGCAGCGTCTTCGTCGCCGACGATCATCGCGAGGCGATGCGCCTTGCCGATATCGGACTGCGCCGCGCCCTGCCGCAATTCATGAAGGGTGGTCACCTTCCGCCGGGCGAGACGCTGGAGGAGATGATCACCGCGTTCGACACTCATGTCGGCGCCGCCGACGAGGTGATCGCCTCGCTCCGCACCGACGTCACGCTGGAGCGGGTGACCGATCTCGTCTTCCAGGTGCATTCGGTCGACGCGCCGCATCCTTATGTCCTGCGCTCGATCGAGCTGGTCGCGGAGAAGGTGGCGCCGGCGCTGGGCTGGACCCGGACGGCCGCCAAAGAAGTTGCCCTCGCAGGCTAGCCGGAATGAATAGAATCGCGTTGCACAAGGCTGAATGATGGCACCGAAGGATATCATCGACACGCTCGCCGGGATCGAGCCCGGCTCCACCCTGGATGCCATCCGCGCGCGCCGCCTGCAGGCGCGCGAGAATGCGCAGAAGAGCTATCTCTCGTTGTTCGAGCCGATCGACGCGGGCGATTTTTCGCTGGCCGAACGCGCCGCGGTCGCGGCCTTCGTGACAGGGCTGCATGGCGAATCCCCCGTCGCCGCTTTCTATCGCAACAAGCTTGCCGCGACTGCGGATGGCGCGCCGCTGCTCGATGCAATCAAGGCCGAGATCGAGCGCGGCAAGACCTCGGGCCCATACGGCGCCTATCCGGCCGGTCCGTTGTCGATCGAGAACAAGGCCGGCTTGAGCTATCGCGTCAGCGCGGAGCGCAAGCCTGTCCTCGGCGCCCGGCTGGTCGCAGCGTTGGAGCACGCACATCTGCTGGTGTTCCACCCGCGCGATGCCGCATCCGCCGACATGAAGACGCTGCTGGCCGCCGGCTGGTCGACCACCGGCATCGTCACGTTTTCCCAGCTCGTCGCGTTCCTGTCGTTCCAGGTCCGCGTCGTCAGCGGCTTGCGCACGCTCGCAGCGGCAAGCGCGTAGGAGGTTGCATCATGAGCACCGTCAATCCGCCCGTCGTCTTCACCCAGGACGAGCTCGGCTGGGTTTCGTGGATCGACCCGCTGCCCGAGGCCGAGCTGACCGAACGACATTTCGCCGGCCTCGTCGACCGCGCCCGCGCCAAGTCCGAATATTTCCGCCTGCTGGTGCGCGACCCTGAAGTTCTGGAAGCCCGCACCAAGACCGACAAGGACATCTTCTACAACGTCGCCGACGGCCTGCCGCGCGCCGAGCGCGAGCTCGCGGCGGCTGCGACGTCGCGCTACAACGGCTGCATTTATTGCGCCTCCGTGCATGCGCGGTTTGCCAGCACCTATTCCAAGCGCCGCGACGACGTGCAGCGTCTGCTCGATGAAGGCGTTGGTGCGGATCTCGGCGAGCGCTGGAATGCGGTGGTCAAGGCCTCGGTGGCGCTGGCCGAGACGCCGATCGCGTTCGGTCCTGACAACATCGCGGAGCTGCGCCGCGCCGGCCTCGACGATGCCGAGATCGTCGACGTCATCAACGGCGCCTCGTTCTTCAACTGGGCGAACCGGCTGATGCTGTCGCTCGGCGAGCCCTCGAAATAGGCAATCTCACCGGCACGAGAATTGCTGCTTGTTTCAACAATGAATGGATGGAGCCGTGCATGAGCAACATCGATCGCCGTACCCTGGTCAGGGGCTCTCTCGCCGCCGTGGTGGCGGGAGCAGCCTTCTCGCGCGCCGCGCTCGCGCAATCCTCCGAACCGATCCTGCTCGGCGTCAGCGGCCCCCTCACAGGACCGAACGCGCAATATGGCGCGCAGTGGAAGCAGGGCTTTGATCTCGCGCTGGACGAGATCCACGCCGCCGGCGGCATCAACGGCCGCAAGCTCGCCTATCAATTCGAGGACAGCCAGAGCGATCCGCGCCAGTCGGTGGCGATCGCCCAGAAGTTCGTGTCCGATCCGCGCATCGTCATGGAGCTTGGCGACTTCTCCAGTCCCGCCTCGATGGCGGCATCCCCAATCTATCAGCGCGGCGGACTCGTGCAGTTCGGCTTCACCAATTCGCACCCCGATTTCACCAAGGGCGGCGACTTCATGTGGAGTACGTCCGTGAGCCAGGCCGACGAGCAGCCGTTGCTCGCGGCCTATGCCGTCAAGCGTCTTGGTCTCAAGAAGCTCGCGGTGCTGCACCTCAACACCGATTGGGGCCGCACCAGCCGCGATTATTTCGTCAAGGCCGCGAAGGAATACGGCGCCGAGATCGCGGTGACCGAGGGCTACATCGGCGAGGAACGCGACTTCCGCTCGACCCTGGTGCGCGTGCGCGACGCCAACCCGGACGGGCTGATCCTGATCTCCTATTATTCCGACGGCGCGCTGATCGCGCGCCAGGCCCGTCAGGTCGGCCTGAAGCAGACGATCTGCGCGGCAAGCTCGGTCTATTCGCCGAAATTCCTGGAGCTCGGCGGCGAGGCGGTCGAGGACGTCCATCTCGGCACGCGCTACTTCCCGGAAGATCCGCGGCCCGAGGTGAAGAAGTTCATTGCAGGCTTCAAAGCCAAGTACAATGGACAAGAGCCCGACGCCTTCAACGCCTATTCCTATGACGCCATGAACATGGCCGCCGCCGTCCTCAAGATCGGCGGCACCGATCGCCGCGCCATCCGCGATGCCTTCGCGAAAGTGAAGGACGTCTCCAGCGTCATCTTCGGTTCGGCAACGTTCGACGTCGAGAGCCGCCGCGTCAAGGGCGCGATGAACGCCGAGCTCGTCGTGCGCAAGGGCCAGTTCGCGCTCTGGGACGGCAAGCCGACCTGACCTGATGGCCGGAGCGCGCCGCTCCGGCTGCCTTCATTTCTACGCGGGGATCAACGTTTGTCTTCCTGGCTCGACTACACGATCAACGGGCTGATCGTCGGCAATGTCTACGCCCTCGTTGCAGTGGGGCTCGCGCTGATCTTCGGCGTCAGCCGGCTGATCAACTTCGCGCAAGGCTCGATCTATCTGGTCGGCGCGTATATCGGCTGGGTCGCGGTGGTGCAGTTGCATACGCCGCTGCCGCTCACCATCATCGTGGTGGCGGCGACGGCCGCGGTGGTCGGCCTGATCATCGAACGGTTCGGCCTCCGTCCGCTGCAGAACTCCGTGCGCATCGCGCCGCTGCTCGCGACCATCGGCATCAGCTTCGTGCTCGACCAGCTGGTGATGCTGACCTTCTCGCCCAATCCGCGCGCTCTGCCGAGCCAGCTGCCGGACGTGCGCTTCCAGCTCGGCGGCGGCACGATCGGACCGCTTGATCTGCTCATCGCCGGCGTCGGCATCAGCAGCGCGCTGCTGCTGTTCGTGTTCCTGCGCTACAGCAAGCTCGGCTGGGCGGTGCGCGCCGCCTCGCAGGACCGCGACGCGGCGATGCAAATGGGCATCGACGTCAACCGCGTCAATCAGGCGGTGTTCGGCATCGCCGCTGCGCTCGGCGGCGTCTCCGGCATGCTGGTCGGCATGTACTACAACCAGATCGACACCGCGATGAGCCTGCAGGCGACGCTGAAGGGCGTCGTTGCCGAAGTCGTCGGTGGCGCCGGCAACGTGCCGGGTGCGGTGATCGGCAGCCTGCTCCTGGGATTGGTCGAGAGCTACGGCGTTGCCGTGTTCGGCACCAGCTACCGCAACCTGTTCGCCTTCCTGCTGCTGGTGGTTGTGCTGGTGCTGCGCCCGAACGGCCTGTTCGCCAGCGCGCGGCAGGCGCCGCCGGAGCCGCTCACCGGCACCTTCATCGCCCCGAGCCGCCCGGTGCGCATTCCACGTTGGGTCCTGGCTGTTGCTGCTGCCGGCTTTGCCGTCCTGCCGCTCTTCCCGGTATCCTTCTACGTGCTCCAGACCCTGATCAACGCCTGGCTGCTCGGCATGCTCGCGCTCAGCCTCACGCTGGTCGCGGGCACGATGGGGCAGGTCTCGCTCGGACACGCCGCGCTGCTGGCGATCGGCGCCTATACGTCGGCGTTGCTGTCGTTGACCCTCAACGTTCCGGTCGGCCTCGCGGTCATCGGCGGCGGCCTCGTGAGCGCTGCGCTCGGCACGCTCTTGATCTCGCCGTCCTTCCGCCTGCGCGGGCATTATGTGTCGATCGCGACGCTCGCCATCGGCGAGATCGTGTCGCTGGTGATCCTGAACTGGGAGAGCGTGACACGCGGTCCGATCGGCATCTCCGGCATCCCGCCGCTGTCGCTGTTCGGCTACGACCTGATCAGCCCGTCCTCAGTCTACTGGTTCAGCCTTGCGGTGATGGTCGTGCTGGCCCTGCTGCAAGGGCGGCTGCTCACTTCGCATCTCGGCCGCAGCTTCCGTGCCATCCGCGATGACGACATCGCCGCGCGCGCCTATGGCCTCAGCCTGAACCGCTATAAATCGCTGGCCTTCATCTTCGGCGGTTTCGCCGCCGGCGTCAGCGGCGGCATCGCCGCGCATCTCTATTCCTACATCAACCACGAGACCTTCAACACGCAGCAGTCCATCCTGGCGCTGACGGTCGTCATCCTCGGCGGCCTCGGCAACGTGGTCGGCGCGATTGTTGGATCGGTGGCGCTGGTCGGCTTGCCCGAGGTGTTCCGGATCGCGGCGGAGTATCGCATCCTGATCTACGGCATCGTGCTGCTCTTGCTGGTGCGATTCAGGCCGCAGGGCCTGTTGGGGACGATCTGATGTCGGAGCAGCACAATCCCATGCTGTCCCTGCGCGGGCTGACGCGCCGCTTCGGCGGCCTCACCGCGGTCGATGCGATCGATCTCGACCTCGCCAAAGGCGAGCTCATCAGCATCATCGGCCCGAACGGCGCCGGCAAGACGACGCTGTTCAACCTCGTGACCGGTCTCGATCGGCCGGATGAAGGCGCAGTACGCTTCGAAGGCCAGGATATCACCGGTCTCTCGCCGGAACGGCTTGCGGCCGAAGGCATCGCGCGGACCTTCCAGCTCGGCCGCGTATTCGGCAATCTCAGCGTGATGGACAATGTCCTGATCGGCGCGCATACGCGGCTGCGTGCCGTGAAGCCGGCCGTGCCGGTGATCGGTCCGCTGCTCGAACTCGGCCTGGCGCTGCTGCGCCCGGCCGGCGTGAAGGCCGAGGAGGAGCGGTTGCGCGAGGAAGTGAAAGCCATTCTCGCCCGCTTCGGCGAACGGCTGCTGCCGCGCATCGACCAGCCGGCCTATAGCCTGTCCTACGCCAACCGCCGCCGCGTCGAGATCGCCCGGGCGCTGGCGCTGAAGCCGCGCCTGTTGCTTCTGGACGAGCCGACCGCCGGCATGAACCCGACCGAAACCGCGGAGATGCAGGCGCTCGTCGCCGAGCTCAAGACCGAAGGGCTGACCATCCTGCTGATCGAGCACAAGCTGGAGATGGTGATGCGCCTGTCCGACCGCGTCATCGTCATGGACGAGGGCAAGAAGATTGCGGAAGGACCGGGCGAGGTGGTGCGGAGCGATCCCAAGGTGATCGAGGCCTATCTCGGCCACGGCCTGTCGGGTGCGGCGGAGCAGGAGAGCGCGGCATGACGACGAGCGCACCCGAACCGCTGCTGGCGCTGTCGGGCGTCAACACCTTCTACGGCCAGGCCCAGGTGCATTTCGACCTGTCGATCACGGTCGCGCGCGGCCACATCGTCTGCCTGCTCGGCGGCAATGCCAGCGGCAAGTCGACGACGATGAAGATCATTCTGGGTCTGGTGAAGCCGCGTTCGGGCGAGGTGAGCTTCGACGGCGCTTCGCTGGTCGGCCTTTCCACGCCGCAGATCGTCCGCCGCGGCATCGCCTCGGTGCCGGAGGCGCGGCGGCTGTTCGCGGACATGAGCGTGCGCGAAAACATTTTGATGGGCGCCTTCGTGCGCAACGACCGCGACGCGGTGGCGCAGGATCTCGACAGGATGCTGACGCTGTTTCCGAAGCTCGGCCAGCGGCTGTCGCAGCGCGCCGGCTCCTTGTCCGGCGGCGAGCAGCAGATGGTCGCCATGGCGCGCGCGTTGATGAGCCGTCCCAGGATGATCGTGATGGACGAGCCGACCATGGGCCTGTCGCCGCTCTATGTCGACCGCGTGCTGGAGCTGATCCGCACCATCAACCAGGAAGGCGTCTCGGTGTTCATGGTCGAGCAGAACGCCAGTCTCGCGCTGGAGATCGCACACGAGGCCTATGTGCTGCAGACCGGCAAGATCGTGCTGTCAGGCCCGGCGCGCGCGCTGAAGGACGATCCCCGGGTGCGCGACGCCTATCTCGGCGGCTCCGAGGCGGCCTGACGCAATGTGCTGACCTCTCCACGTCATGGCAGGGCATAGCCGTCCGAAGGACGGCGTCGCTTGCGCTCGCCTATGACCCGGCCATCCACGTCTTGCCTCCCGGCACGAACAACGTGGATGCCCGGGACAAGCCCGGGCATGACGACCTCCATCTCGTATCAGGCCGACGCCGCGCTCGCGACCTGGTCCACCGGCAGATCATCGCCATTGGGATCGCCCGGCGCCGTGGCCCAGGCCAGCTCCACCAGCGTGACGATCCGGCGGCCGGTGCCGTCGAGCTGGACGACGATCAGGCCCTGCTCCTCCATGTAGCCGAGCAGCCGCTGCGCGCGGCGCAGCGAGTGCGAGCCGTAGGCGCGCGCGATCGCGGCATCGCCGGGGCACGGCCAACCTTCCTTGGCCGCGCGCGCGATCATCATGAACACGCCCTGCATGTCGTCGGGGAGGATCGAGGCGCGGAGCGACACGTCCTGCCAGGCGTCGTCTTCAGCGAGATCGGTCCCGAGCCCGGCGCGCGCATGCGTCAGCATGCGGCGGAATTCGTTGAGATCAGGCACCGCCGCGCCGAGCCCCTCGATGCGGCAGCGGACCACGAATTCTTGATAGAGCACGCCGATGGCGCGGAAGCCGGCGTCGGGCTCGGCCAGCACGGCGCGCAACGTGCGGTCGACACGCTCGCGCCGCTCCGCGAGCTCTTCGGCGCTGACCGGCACCTCGGCCAGCTCGGGCCGGATCTCCGGCGCGGCGGCGGCTTTCGCCGCGCGAAGCTGCTCCAGCAGATCCGGCGCGGGCCGGCGCTGCGGCCGGCTGGCATCGGGCGGCGGCGCCGCCAGGATCACGGCGCGCGCATCTTCCAGCGTCGCTTCCGGCAGCGGCATCAGCCGCGGAGTCGAATTGCGCGGGGAGGTCTCGGTCGAGCCGATATTCAGACGCAGCGGCCGGCGCGACAGCGCCGGTCCCAGCGCCATGAATTGCCCGCGCTCGAGATCGCGAAAGGCCTCGGCCTGCCGCCGCTCCATGCCGAGCAGATCGGCGGCGCGCGCCATGTCGATGTCGAGGAAGGTGCGGCCCATCAGGAAGTTCGAGGCTTCCGCCGCGACGTTCTTGGCGAGCTTGGCGAGGCGCTGGGTCGCGATGATGCCGGCAAGCCCGCGCTTGCGGCCGCGGCACATCAGGTTGGTCATGGCGCCGAGCGAGAGTTTTCGCGCCTCGTCCGAGACTTCACCGGCGACCGCCGGTGCGAACAGCTGCGCCTCGTCCACCACCACCAGCATCGGGTACCAATGGTCGCGATCGACATCGAACATTCCGCCGAGGAACGCCGCGGCGCGCCGCATCTGGTTCTCGGCATCCAGCCCCTCGAGATTGAGCACGGTGGAGACGCGATGCAGCCGCGCGCGCTCGCCGGCAACCTGAAGGCCGCGCTCGGTGTGATCCTCGGCGTCGATCACGAGATGGCCGAAGCGCTCGGCCAGCGTGACGAAATCTCCTTCGGGATCGATGATGGCCTGCTGCACCCAGGGCGCGCTCTGCTCCAGCAGCCGCCGCAACAGATGCGACTTGCCGGAGCCCGAATTGCCCTGCACCAGGAGGCGGGTCGCCAGCAGTTCCTCGAGGTCCATGGCGGCCGCGGCGCCTGCCGTGGTCTGCCCCATCTCGATTGCAACCGTCATGTCCCCGACTCAAGTCCCCGTCATTCGCGGACAGGGACTTATCAACCCGACCGAGGCGCGTCGAGCGCCAGCGCGCGAATCAGGCCGTGTTGCCCACGGCGGAGTTCAGGCGTGATGCGACAACCGTAGAAGCGCGGGCCGATAGGGCGGTTGCGGATCGTCGTCCTCGTTCTCAGGGATGGCGCAGGATCCGAATTCCTGCCTGATCCGCTCGATCTCGGCGATGCGCTCGTGCAGCCGTCGCAAATGCTCGGGCGACTTCGCCCGCCAGAACCGGAAAGTGTCAGCCGTGAGCGGCAGGAACGCGGTGCCGAACGGCGTCGGCTCGGGAATGACGGTGCGTCCAAGCAGCAGGAAGCGCTCAGTGCCGGAGACGACGAGGGTGGCATAGCCCCGGTTTCCGATCCGCCTGATGCCGTTCAGCGACCATTCGGCGAGCTTGCTGAAATACGGCTCTTCGCGCCAGCGGTCCGGGCAATCGTCGTCGACGGTGACATTGACGGCGTCCTGGCTGAAATGCACCACGAGGCCGGCTTTCTCGGGAAACCAGTCGTCATCGAGATGGCCCTGCAGCCAGGCGCAGGCGAATGATCGGCACATCTGCGGGCGGCGGTCGTAAATGGTGCATCCGGTCCCTTGCTGCCAATGCCGGCAGAGCTGGTTCACCGGCTTGTCGACGGCGGCCACTTCGAGGATATCGCAGCAGGCGTTGCATGAGCCGCACTGCCGGGCGGGACGCGCCGCCTTCGGCAGACCGGTCGCGCGAAAGCCCTGGCCGTCACGGACCAGCAGCTTCTGCTTCTCCAGCGCGGTCAACGCACGTTCGATCTTGAGACGGGATAGTCCGGTGGCGTCGATCACGGCCTTCATCGTCGTCGCGCCTGCCTCCATCGCGCGGACGATGCTCAGCATCGCCTGATCCATTGTTGTTGTTCTTTCAGTCGTGCATTGCGAACGCGCCGGAAAGCAGACCGGCAAACAGGTCATAGACACCTGAGTTAGGAAGATATGTTACTCATCTCTCTGCCGGCAAGAAGCTGGACCGGTCCTGCGCGCATGCAACGTTTGCGCGAATGAAGGGTCTGCACGTAAGGCGGAGCCTTTCGCATCGAATCGGCCTGCTTTGCCTGCGAAGCGCGGGATATGACGGGCGGCATGCCGTCGTCTCACGCAGTCGTGATACCTGCGGTTCGCGCGTGAGCGCGACCCGATCACGTGGCTTGAGAACTATCGGTGAGTTTGCGCCACACCGGGAACAATCACGGACGCCGGCTCGGACATCGCAACTTGGTCACGCGCACCGGCGCGGTCACGCTGTCGCGGCGACCAGCCTGGTCCGGCTTCAATGATTTCCGAGCGCGTGGCGCGAAGTCACTGCGCGCCGGATCCGCCCTGCACGATCTTCTCGTTCAGCTTCTGGTCCACGGTGTCGACGGTGCGGTCGATCTCGGCGCTGGGCACGCCGAGCTGATGCGAGATCAGCTTCACCAGAAGGTCGACGCGCTCGATGAAGGGCGCGCCGCTCGCGACCGCGCGCGCGGCCGAGGACGGCTTGAGCAGGCTCTCGGCGGCCTTGGCATATTTGGCGAACGGCACCTGGTCCTGCGGATCGGCGCCGAGGCGGCGGGCGATCGCGTCGACATGGTCGTAGATCGTCTGCGAGCGCTTGAGATCGCCATGCACTGCGTCGCGGATCGACTGCGGCTCATTGGGCGTGATGCAGCGGTAATTGCCGGTGAGCAGCATCGACCATTTCGCCAGCGGCACGAACAATGAGTCGAACACTTTCAGCTTCACCGGCACGTCATGGCCGTCGAGCGTCACCGCGTCGATATCGGATTCGAGCTCGCGCAGCAGCTTGTTGTGCTTCTCGTCGGCAAAGACCGATGCCTTGAAATTCGTCGGCAGGCCGACATGAAGCACGTTGGCGGCCTCTTCCGGCGGCCGGAAGGCCTGCGGGTCGGGCGAGCACAGCGTCACCAGTCCCGGCTCGAACCGCTCCCACACCTGCGCGTTGGTGTAGGCTTCCTCGAGCTCCATGTCCGCGAGCGCAGGAATCCGCTTCAGATAGGGCAGCGGCGGCATGTTCATGATCGACAGGCACGGCAGTTTCGCCGCGGCGATCTTGACCATGAGAACGCGCACCGTGTGGTTGGTGTATTGCGGCTCCTGCATCGCAAGGCCCACCAGATCGTAACGGGAGAGGTCGACATTGGCCGGCGTCACCGCATCGAGCTTGCCGGGCAGGTCGCGCGAGAAGATGGCCCGATGCACCGCCTCGTCGCGCAACTTGATGCGCACCTCGGTACCGTCCCGATTGATCAGCTCGGCGGTCTTGGCGCGGCAGACCAGGGTCACGTTATGACCCGCCATCAGCAGCTTCGTGCCCAGCAGCGAGCCGTACGAAGCCCCAAGAATCAAAATGTTACGCGCCATGTTTCGTCCTCAGAGCGGTCATGTGATTTTGGGCCTCGGTCCTAGTCCGAGGGCAGGTTGGCCGCATGTAAAGCGAAGTGCGCAGGGCTGGCAACTGGGATAATGCATACAAGGCGGTGATATTCCCGCTTCGTTCGCATTTCGACGAGGAGCTCAACAAGGATCGTGCCGCGGCAAGGCTCGCAAAAGTCAGGAAGGCAAGCACGGCGCTTCGGTCACGATGCCGAGAATCTCGGTTCGAATAATTCGGCAAAATCGTATCGCCCTTCCGGCTCGCTGGAGAGGCAAACAGCTGGAGCTGCGCGTCGCGGTGGTTTGCGATGATCAGATGACGATCCGCCGGATCTGCGGCTGAAATCGCGATTGCCTCCTCTGTCATCAAGTCCCCTCTATATTTTAGGCGCCCGTCACAACAAAAAACTACAAACCGGGGACCGCGAAAATGGCAGAATGGCGCGGGGCGCAGACCAAGTGTCAGCAAGGGAGCTGAGCTGTGACGACTGAGTTGAGCCGGCGGGGACGTCGTATCGGGACCGGCTCGTTTGAACGATGGAGCGCCGGCAACTTCGCTGCGCGAAGCGACGGCGGAGCGATCGTCAGGATGAATCGTATCGCGCGAAAGGCGCAAGCGGGCGCACGCGGTGCGGAGATTGCGCTGCGTTCCCGCCATCCATGTCCGGGCAGCCGCTGACGGCGCCGTTCGGGGGTGACATGGAAGGTGATCGTTGGCCTCACGGCTCGCGCGACGGTGCCGGTCGCAATCTGACGGGCTTGCGCAATCGCGTGTCCGAATTCTTCGAAAGCCTCACCGGTGCAGAGCTCGCGCGTGAGACGCACAGACATCTGTGGGTCGCGGACTGGCTGCGGGTCGCAGACGACTACCGGTTGTTCGCCGAGTCCGCGCGCAGAGATGGTTCGGCCTGGATTGCGTCGGAAGCGGGGCTGTGTTCGCTCACGGCCCTCGAAGTCGCGCGAAGCTTGTCCTGTCCGGAGGACCCGGCGCTGGCCGGCCTCGCCGGCAAGGTCGGAGCCAACCTGAAAGCTTTCATGGACGGGTTCGGTCCGGCGATCGAGCGCGTCGAGATCGATGGCCTCGATCGGGGCCCGCTGTCCGGTTTCTTCGTGCCGGCGTCGCGTGGCGGACCTTGCGCGCCCGCAATCATCTGCATCGGTGACGAGGACATCACGCTGGACTCGATGATGAGCCGGCTGTTGCCGGCCACACGCGGCGGGACCACGTCACTCCTCTTCCTCGCTGCCGGCGCCTCACCCGGTCGCCGCGGCGTGGAGCCGGAGCAAATGCTTCAGTGCTGGCTGGACTATCTGGAAGCGCGTCAGGATGTCGACGCGCAGCAGATCGCGGTCTATGGCGAAGGGACGGGCGCCAGTCGTGCCTCTCGCCTCGCCGTTTCGGACTGCCGGATAGCCGCCGCCGTGTGCGACGCGGGACTGTTGACCTCGGTCGCGCGTCGCGCATCGGTGCATTGGATGACCGGCGTCGATGATAGAGCCTCGAATGGCGAGTTGCCGCCGTCGCATCGGATCGCTTGCCCGCTTCTCATGGTGGTTGGCAGCCGCTCGATGCTGCGGGAGCGAGAGGCTCTCGAGTTACAGGCCACCTATTGGCGGGCCGGAGCCGATTGCTCGGTCGTTGTGCCGAACCGCATTCCGCACCCGCTGGGTGAGGTCGAGAATTTCATCGCCGCCGACAATTTCATTGTCCAATGGCTCGACAGCAAGTTTGGAGCGGCTCGTCAATTCGATCCCGTGACTTACCTCTAACGCGTCACGTGGACCTGTGAAGCGCCGGGGCCAGGCGGATCATGAAGTCTCGATCGCCAGCAATCGTGCCGCCAGCCGGGCGTTCTTGGCGATCGTCGCGAGCGTGGCGTTCAACTCGGCCAAGGTCGTTTCGTCGAGTTCATTGAACATGGTCGAGTTAAGGGCGAGCTTTCGCTTGGCCAGCTTTTCGATCTCCGTGGTCGCCTTTGCGGTGAGCGACATCAGAACGAAGCGGGCATCGTCCGGGGCGGCTCGTCGCGACAGAAATCCGCGCTTTTCGAGCGTCTTGGTTTGGTTGGTGACGAACGCGGGGTGGACCCGCAACTTATTCGCGATGTCGATGCCGGCGACGCCTCGCCCCTCATCGAGTTCGGTGATGGCCATCAGGATCAGCCATTGCGGCTGGGTGATGCCCAGCAGTCCGGCCCAGCTGGTGTGGATGTCCTCCAGCTGGGAGTGGATTTCGACGACGTTCCAAATGAAGTCCGTAATCGCCCTGTTGAGCTTCTTCTCGAGCACCCTGGCTTCCCTCGTTCGATTCCTTTGATCCCTTTTCCCGGATAGTAACGGGATATTGAGCAGGCGTCTCGCCTGTCGCGCACGAAGATGGCGTAGATGTTGCAGCCTGGAAGCGACCGACAATTCAGTGCTTGCAAAAATCAATTGATTAAATTACGTCTCAGCTACTCTCTCTTTGGCTCTTGACCTTGTCACGGCCGGCGACGTGAGAACCTCCAAAAAAGCCCTCGGGATGCCCCCTGAGGGCTTTTTCATTTATTTATGGCCTCGCAAGGACTGCTCTGTTGCCTTTGGGCCACATCCGCGCCGGAAACAACGATTTACCAAATCAACAAATTGAGGCGATTGTTTTTATAAACTATACGAAAGGAACGACGGAGGGGGGGCACCTCGCTGTCGTTTCAGTCCGGACCTTCAGTGCGGACCTGAATTGAACGGAAATCAAACTGGGTGAAGCGGCGTCCTCCGAGGAGCCGAGCCCCATGAAGCGACCTGGAGGTTTACGAATGAAGTTAACGAAGACGCTGTTTCTCGGCTCGGCAGCCGGCCTGATGGCCGTCTCCGGGGCGTTCGCAGCCGATCTGCCGGTGAAGGCCAAGGCGGTCGAATACGTCAAGATCTGCTCGCTGTACGGCGCCGGTTTCTACTACATCCCGGGCACCGACACCTGCATCAAGCTGGGCGGCTATCTGCGCGCCGACGCGAACTTGAACACCAACTCGGACTTCAACCCGAACCAGAGCGGTGTTGCCGGCGCCCGCAACCGCCTCGCCAACTACTACACCTTCCGTGCTCGTGAAGACCTCAACATCGACACGCGCACCGCGACCGAGTACGGCGTGGTCCGCACCTATTTCGATGCGGTCTTCACCTGGACGACCGGCAACTATTCCGGCACCGGTTCTGCGACGGGCGGCACCGCCTACAGCAGCACGCTGGCGCTCAACACCTCGGGTGCGACCCCGGCGCTGGTCGGTTCGTCGATCAACCCGACCGACGGCGGTACCTCGGGCGGTGCGCTCGGCGTGTATTATGCCTTCATCCAGTTCGCCGGCTTCACCATGGGTAAGGCCGTGTCGCAGTTCGATGCGCCCTGGACCAACTATCCGGGCAACATCACTGACAATCTCGTCGGCGGCAGTGGCACGGTCACTGGTGTCAACCAGTTCACCTATACCGCTGACTTCGGTCAGGGCGTGACGGCGTCGTTCTCGGCGGAAGACGCGACGGCATATTATCAGGCCGGCAACCTCAACATGTCCGGGGCCAGCGTGGGTGGCATGATCGGTGGTTCGTACGGCACCAACGCCATCGGCGGCTCCCGTTCGCCGAACCTCATTGGTCAGGTGCGTGTCGACCAGGCTTGGGGTCTCTTCCAGGCGTCGGTCGCTGCGCATGACAACCACGTTGCCTACTACGGCGCGAACGAGCTGACTGGCCACCCCGACGACAAGTGGGGTTGGGCGGTTCAGCTCGCTCTGTCGATCAAGAACATCCCGACCGGCGCGGGTGACACGATCAACATCCAGGGCGTCTACACCGACGGTGCGACCCGCTACAACTTCCAGAACCTGTCGGGCAGCACGTATTCGCTGTTCGGCGGCTCGGGCCTTGCGGGTGCCTATGGCAGCATCGGCTTCGCCAATGCTCCTGACACGGTGTACATCACCGGCTCGCAGCAGGAGACGGTCAAGACCTGGGGCTTCCGTGGCGCTTACACCCACAACTGGAATCCCAACTGGAACTCCGCGCTCTACGGTGCCTACGCTCAGGCCCAGTTCGGCACGCTTGCCAAGACCACGCTCTGCGGCGCTAGCGGTGCAGGCGGCGTGTTCGGCGGCCTCGCCGGTGTCACGGGTTGTAACCCTGACTTCGCGATCGGCCAGCTCGGTATCGTCACCCGCTGGACCCCGGTCAAGAACCTGACGTTCTCGGCCGACCTCTCCTGGACGCACCTCGACCAGAAGTATTCGGGTACGGTTGCCATCAGCCCGTCCGCCACGACCGCCAAGCCGCCTGCGGTTTACGAGCTGAAGGACCAGGACTCGATCGCCATGATCCTGCGCGCCCAGCGCAACTGGTAAGATCTTTCCAACCAGTGGAACGAACACCCGGCGGGAAACCGCCGGGTGTTTTTTTGTGTGCATTCTGCGTGACATCCGACGCCCCTCGTACGGACGGAGCGGAAGCGTAATCCGGGGCGCTGTAGAATGAGCGGTGCGATGCCGGACAACACTCGATCCGGGCTACGGCGCCCGACGGGCAAAACACCTGGATGTTTCCACATGCGGCGATGTCAATCCGTCCCCGCCAGAATATTCGACTTTACAGAAATTCGGATTTGTCGTATGTGTCGCCCATCCCGGCTCAGTCTTGAGGGGCGATCTGTGTCGTCACGTGTCGCGCGTCGGGTTGCGGTGGACGCGGCAGCGTCGGCACGAAGGGTGCGGGCAGGGCGGGTAGTCCCTGTGAGCTCGGAGCCGCGTGCGGACGAGCGGCGCTGAATGGTTCGTCTCGCCAGCATTTTTCCCGTGACGTCGACAGCGCGGGAAAACCCTGCGGCGAACATGCGAGCCGCGCGTACGGCAAAGTCGCGTAACGGCAATGAGCACTCTTAACTCTGTTCCGCCGTCAGCTGACGAAGACATCACGCAAAGCGATGACGTCGCCGCCGGTCAGGCTGACCTGGCAGGCGCAGAACTGACCTTGATCACGAAACTGGACGAGCCGTCGCTGATGTCGAAGCGGCTGTCGTTGAACGACGACGGCTCGCTGAATAGCGACGGCTCGAAATGTTGGATGAGCAAGGGCATTGCAGCGCGCGCACTCGCCGCCACGGCGGCTATGCTCGCCCGTATCATCGTCGCGTGTCGTTCCAATCAAGCGATCGCGCTCGGCTCGATGGCCAAGAACATCGCCGCTCCCGTTCACATCGTCACGAAAGACCGCATCAACGAGAATCCCGGTTGCATTGCCCGCACCCGCGACTTCATCAACTATCGGTCTGGCGTGCCGTCCTGGGTTTTGATTGATTTTGATACCAAGGGCATGCCTCCGGAAGTCAAAGTCAAGATCGATGCCAGCGGCGGCATGTGGGAGTGTCTGCTCAAGATCGCTCCTGGTCTCGCGCGCGCCGCTCGCGTCAGCCGCTCCAGCACGAGCGCTGGATTGAGCCGTGGCGATACTGGTGAGTTGATCCCCGGCTCAGACGGCGAACATCACTACTTGCTCGTCGCTGACGGTGGTGACATCGAGCGCTTCCGAGCGCAGGGCCGTGAGTTGCCGACGCATCTCCATGAGATCGAGAGTTTCGCAGTCTGACTGCCTTTTCAAATGAAACTCGCGCGAGAGCCCTATAGTCCAAACGAAGCCGCCGCGTCGAATATAATGGCGCGACGGCGTCGCATTGGGGACCCGGACCAAAGGGCAATGTCGGGCCGTGAGAAGCTAAACCTTCGTAGCTTCGCTGCAATCAAAGTCTGGAATTAAGCTTGATGTCGCGGTCGCGGGTTAATTCTGGAACAGCCGTGCTGCATGCTACAGCTCCCGTTACTTAGGTCGAAAAAGGGGACGACCTGGTCTACGCCGGGAAGGTCGACCACTGCTTCGACAAGGTCTCGGCACTCGGCTGAGGGGAAGGTGCGGCAGCCGTTCTTCAAGCGGCTGCGCGAGGATGTTTGAGACGGTGCGTGCGATTGTCGTCGTCATGGCCGCGAGGAAGGGCGACTTCGTCTATCCCGATTCTCGGTATGCAGGTCGCCGTAGACACCGAGCATCATTTGATCGTGCTGGGGAGCGATTGCAGTATCGCTACACAAGCAAAGAAGACGGCAAGATGCTGCGGCGTTACTGGACCACAGCCTGTCAAAATTGTTCACTCAAATCGCATACACGACCGGGCCGGAGCGGCGGATTACGTGTTGGGAGCATGAGCATCTGCTCAAGGTTGTGCAGCAGCGGCTCGATGCAAACCCACAAGCCATGCGCCAACGTCGCGAGACGGTCGAGCATCCGTTCGGCACGATGAAGGCTCGCATGGGAGCGACGCACTTCCTCACCAAAACTCTTCCAAAAGTAGCTGCCGAGATGGGCTCTCTCGGTCCTCGCCTACAATCTGACACGGGCCATGAACATCGTCGGGATCAAGCCGCTGATGGCCGCGATCGCGGCCTGAGAACGAACCGGTCCTGGCTTCTCTCCGACCTCGCTGGCTGGGAAGGGTGTTTTTACACGGCCAAGACCCAAAGCGGACAATCTCCAAGTGGATTGCTGGTTCGAAAAACGGCACGCTATCTTCCCAGCACAGCGTTCTGGCCGCGTCAACTGCCGAGGCGAATCGCGCACTGATAGCAGCACACGACTGTTGCCACATAGAGCGCGGCGCTTACCTAAAGGACCTCTACTCGAACTTGTGCCACACCTCGATCAGTAATTCCTAAGCCGCGTGCAGCGCCAAGGGAGAGGTCCAGCACGCGGTCGCGAATCCACGGTCCGCGGTCTGCAATACGAACTATTACCGACCTGCTACTCGCAATGTCGGTGACGCGAACCCGAGTTCCGAAGGGAAGACTTCGATGGGCCGCCGTCATTTCCTCGCGATTGTAGAGCGACCCGCTAGCTGTTTTACCCTTTGTATAAGAATAGAAGGACGCTTTTCCGGTGAAGACTTTATTGAACGATTTGGAAGGCCGGGGATTGTCTGGCGTCCGCGTCCATAGTGGCCCTGCCGGAATATGCTCAGGAGGACTCTGTTTTTGCTCCTTCTCTTCAGGAGCAGGTTCAGCATGTGCCTTCGGAATAATAGACCATCTTTCGTCGAAGCTTTGTGCTGAAGCATACGGAGACTGCAAGCAAGCAGCTAAGGACGCTATCGCGATTTCTGCAAACAGAAGACGCATGATCAACTCCACTCACTGAAAAATACAAAAAATCAATGATTTTTACCAAGCGGCGTTCCCGAGGGTGCAGAGCAGCATACAACGGAACAGCGTCAATTTGGGACGTTTTTTGAGTAGGTCGGAACTCTGTGGCGCAGATTATGCGCCGAGCGTCAGCGTCTAGCCCGAATGCGAAGTTTAGGCGGCGTCCTCAGTGGTCGGCCCATCGGGGTAGACCGGATCCAACCGGGCGTGAAATCTTCGACGCCCTGGACGGAAGGCGGACATCATCGTCCCCTGGACGACGGCCACGGCCAAAATTGCGAAGGAGAACAAAGAGCATTCCGCTCGTGATGATCGCCTCCAATCCGCCGCAGGCCGAGCTTGTTCCAAGCCTTTAAAGGCGCGAAACCTGCCGACTTGCCGATTGAGCAACTGACCGAGGTTGATCTCGTCATCATAGCAAAACTGCAAAGTCACTCGGAATTGCGGTCTCCCCAGCGTTGCTCGCACGAGCCGACCAAGTGATCGAATACGCTGCAGCGTCTCTAGTGATGGCCCATCGCTCATTTGCTGCAATTGCACAAAGGTGGCCGGTGTTGGGGCAAACCGGACATCGAGGAGGTTTATGAGTACGCGGCCTTAAATGGGCTGCGCGCTGCCCAGATCGCGCGCTCCTTTCAAAGCATTCCAATCAAAATAAAGAGCCCAACCTCCAGGAAAGTGACGCTCACTCTGACATTCTCGACTGACCTCGCCTGGACCCACCTCGACCAGAAGTACGCTGGTACGGTGACCACGGCCGCTCTGATCGGCGTCCCGGCCAAGCCGGCCGCGACCTACGAGCTGAAGGACCAGAACTCGGTTGTCCTGCTCCTTGTGTCCAGAAAATCTGCCAGAATGTGCGAACGGGCGGTTCTCGCAAAACCGCCCGTCGCTGGATCTGAGCCCGTTCGTGCTCAAAGGCCTTGAGCCTGTCGGGGAGCGAGGGACAGATCCGGTGGTCTTCCTCAACCCGAACAGTTGCATGGGCTTCGAGCCCGAACCGAGCAAGGAAGGGAGTAGATGATGGCACAAAACGACGTCCTTGTCGCTGGCATCGACGTGGCCAAGGACAAGGTGGATGTGTGCATTCGCTCATTGTCACAACGGCAGACGTTCGCGAGCAGCCCAGAAGGTCGGCGAGCGCTGATCCGCTGGCTTCGCAAGCACAAGGTCGGCAAAGCCGCCATGGAGGCTTCCGGTGGTTATGAGCGGGAGTGGGCCAAGGTGCTACGCCAGGATGGTATCGAAGGCTTGGTGGTGGATCCAAAGCGGGTGCGCAACTTCGCCAAATCGGCTGGACAGCTCGCCAAGAACGATCCGATCGATGCGGAGATGATTGCCTGGTTCGCCGAGACCTTCATTGAGGCAAGGGGGCAAGCCTACGATGCGGCACGCGAGAAGCTGGCGCAGATCGTGAGTGCGCGCCAGGCTCTGATTGACGTGCAGACGAGCTTGCGAAACAGGACGGAGCATTCCACTCCTGACGTCGTGCAGAAGATGCAAAATCGCCTGCTGAAGCGGCTCGCCGCCGAAATTGCCAAGCTGGAAGCAGCGATCGCAGCCCTGATCAAGACCACACCGCGTTTTGCCGAACTCGCCGAGATCATCGAGAGCGTACCAGGTCTTGCCGGGGGCACATCCGCCGGACTGATCGGGGCGATGCCGGAACTCGGCCAGATAGGCAACAAAGTGGCCGCGGCCCTGCTGGGTGCTGCGCCTTATGACGACGACAGCGGCAAACGTCGGGGCGTCCGTCATATCCAGGGCGGACGCCGCAAGGTCCGCAACGTCTTCTACATGGCGTCCATGGGAGCCGCGACCCGGCATAACCCCGTGCTCAAGGCCTTTTACGATCGCCTGATCGCCAAAGGCAAGGAGCCGAAGGTTGCGCTCACCGCCTGCATGCGCAAGCTGATCGTGATCCTGAACGTCATGATCGCACGCGGCGAGAAATGGGACGCCGGCCGGTACGAAGTGAGCAACTCCGCTCGGCTTCCGCCGAGCGCTTGCACGCCCTGAAGACCGGCGAGCGGACGGGGTCAAGGCCGGAAGCCGCCGGAGGCGGTGGCGCGCCAGCGCCAGCCTTGAGGCCGGCCGATCGCCGGGCTACTTCAACACAGTTTCCCCGCCCAGCGTGACTGGTGATCCCAGCACTGAGATCAGGAAGTATGGAGCTCATCTGAGCAAAGTTGACGTCCAGGGAAGGTCTCCGCCGTGCCCAGCGGAGACCCATTCCGTTGCAGCAAGTTGGCACGAAACGATGGGAGAGCGTAGCTTGGTGCCGGGCGTCTTCCGCCCGCACCTGTGGTCGCCTTCATTCTTGAACTCGGCTTCCGCGATCTCTCTCAATCGTTCATCGTTTTCAACGGAGTATCCATGACATTCTCCTTGGATCTGTATTGGACGAATTCTGACCGGCGTTCGGTACCGCCGACTACTGGAGTCCCGGGGGCAGGTCTTTATTTTGGCCCGGAGGGGCATTGCCGTTCCCTGAAGTAGTGGTCATCTGCGATGCACCGTGCGGCTGCCCGCCCGGGTTCGCACTTGTTAATGCTGCACCATGCACCTGCTCTAGTTCTTTCTCACTGAGTTCTCTCAGCGTGCGTCTGTCTTGCATGATGTTCTCCTTGCTTTGCTTGAAAGCGAACTGCTCTCGCGCGTTCGGCCCCGCAATACTCTCGCGAGAAACAGGCGCCTGCAATTCAGCGTTGGCTTTACGTCTTTCGATTTACGTCGTTCGGCAATCGGGACTCTAGCCCGCTATCGCCTGCACTCGGGATGGGAACGACGCAATCCGAATGCGCGCGCTCGCGCCGTGAAACAAGGTGAGTCGGGCAATCAGGCCACAGATTTAACAGCCGTAAGTAGGTAGCCAAGTCGCATTGATCATGACGCCCGCTTTTGGGCCGGCCCCTAGCTGCCTCTCTGCTTCTACCTGTTAACGGCGGCTTGCGAAGCGCGAACGGACCAAGGACGAATATGACCGTGACGCCCGGATGTGACCCATTACAGACTCTGTGGCGGGAGTGAAATCGCGTAGCGAGCCCGCATGAGGGAGGACGCGAGCACCCGCAGCGGAGCGATTACCATTTTGCTAAATGTCGGGTTGACGCGACGGATCCCTTGTGCGCTTCTGTTTGGAAACGGCGGCTGCGCTGTTGAGTTCGTTTGAGGGCGACTTTGGCCATTTCTCCAACGTCCCTTGAAATTGCTCAATACTGATTTTGATTCCACCGTTCGGAAGTCTGGTGCGTTGCTGCCGACGAGAGCGCTTTTCGTTGTGCACCAAAGTCGGGCAGGCGCAAATCCTGGAGCACGTTTGGAAACGTGCGACATGCAGTCTCCGCGGGTCGACTTAATGGCAGCGTTCTGGAGTCGCACCATTGCATCTCGGGCGGCGATTGATCGCGCGCAAACGGCGCCTTCCGGTGAACCATCCAGACGAGACTTCCCGAGTTAGGCTGCCCTTCGATAATGACCTTACCCCCATATGTGGAACGGCCCGCGTGGCAAGAGCTTTTTCAGTCGATTTCACACATAGGTATCCATCCGGGCTAGACCGCGGACAGGAGCTCACCGATCCCAGCGCTTGAGGAGCTCGGGGTCGTCCTTGTGCATCCTGATGAGCTCGGTCAGGTTCTCGATGCCGAAGTCGGTGAACGCCATGACCTGGTCGTCACCTATGCCGTAAACCCAGATGACGCCATCCTCAGTGTCCATTCCGTTGGCCACGTCCCAGAGCCAGTCCTCGTCTTCGCCGAGGTCTTTTGCGACGCGAGCGATGGTGAAGACGGCGTGAACCTTGTTGACGTGCATGGCTACGCCGCCGGGGCGGAGGACCTCGGCGCAGGAGGCGTCCAGTTCCAGGGCAGCAACTCGCGCAGGCGGTTCTGCGGCATGTCGGCGATGCGCGCGAAGACGTCGGCAAGCCAGGCTTTCGGGTCGATGTCGTTGAGACGCGCCGTCATGAGAAGCGTGGCCATCACGGCAGCCCGCTCGGCGCCGCGATCAGAACCGGCGAACAGCCATGCCTTTCTTCCCAGAGCAAAACCGCGCAACGCTCGCTCCGCTGCATTGTTCGTCATGCAGATCCGTCCGTCGTGGACAAGGCGGGCAAAGCCCTCCCAGCGGTTGAGCAGATAGTTGATCGGCTTAATCACGTTGGACGAGCGTGAGAGCCGGGCAGATTCCGCTCGGAGCCAAGCCTCAAGGTCGGTCAGCAGTGGCGCGCTTCTCTCCCGGCGGATCTGCAGCCGCTCCTCAGCGCTCAGCCCATAGATGTCGCGCTCGATCTCGAACAATTGGTCAATCCGACGAACCGCTTCCAGCGCAATGGGCGAGATCGCGGTCGCCGATCTTCCGCGGCGAGCGTTCTGGGCGATGTCGGCAAGTTCGAAGAACGCCCTCCGTCCATGTGCCCAACAGAAGGCGGGCGTGACAGCCGCGTCGACCCGCAGCAGGGGCATTGCGTCGGAGCCGGCAGGATGACGCGTTCTCGCTCGATGTCGTCGGGGAAGGGCTGACGCACCGGCCGCTTGCGCTCAAACGAACGCACCGTCTGCGTCTTCTCGGCCGCCTTCTCGGCGGCCAGCTCATCCTCGGTGCCCCCGCCTCGAGTTCCTCAAGCTCTAGCTCCAGCTGATCGAGCAGCCGCGCCGACCGCTCGGAGCGTGCGCCATATATCGTGCGTCGTAGCTTCTCGATCTCGAGCTTGAGGTGGGCAATCAGCGCTTCGGTGCTCGATTGCTTCGCCTGGGCATTGGCCGCTTCAGCAAGCCTGGCTTCCGCCGCAAGCCTGGCCGCGCGCTCGGATCGGGCGGCAGGTCGGCGCTGGAGTCCATAGCCAGATGGAATCACATTCGCGGCCAAACTCAAATAACAAAGTCTCAGCCCACACTGGTCGGACGCCAGGACTCCTGGGGATTGCGCCAGTCGATGCCGGACAACAGATAGCTCATCTGCGCCTGCGAGATCGACACTACGCCGTCCGCCAGCGACGGCCAGACAAAACGACCTCTCTCGAGTTTTTTCGTAAACAGGCATGCTCCCTGGCCGTCATGCCAGATCACTTTCAATAGATCGCCTCTGCGTCCGCGGAAGCAGAACAAATGACCACTCAGCGGATCGCGGCGCAGCACCTCTTGCACCTGCAGTGACAATGAGGCGAAGCCTTTACGCATGTCGGTGTGGCCCGTCGCCAGCCACACCCGAACTCCCGTAGGAACCGGAATCATCGCGGATCCAAAACCTCGATGATCCGGCGAAGCGCCTCAACGTCAACGCCCGCATCAACAATGACCCGCCGCCTGCCGGTTAGCTCGATCTCGATCCGACGCTCCGTCGAATGTACGGTCGCGCTCTCCGATGACGCCGCCACCGACGCCGCGGGCACCCCCTCGGCCACAACTGCCCTGACAAAGCCAGCCTCGGATTTGGTCCCCGTCGCCGCGAAGGCTCTTCGCCAGGTCACCAATAGAGAACGCGACAAGCCGTACCGCCGGGCTGTCGCCGCAACCAGGCGCGGCTCGGATAGGCTCTCCAAAACAATCCGCGCCTTCTCTTCCTCAGACCAACGCCGCCGCCGGCCCGTATCAACCACTTCCAGTCGATTCAACGTACTGATCGTATGGCTGTCCATACGTACAGTTCTCAACCATCAGGCCAGCCCGCCGCAAGGCGTCTCTCCTCGGAGGCTTACACACATAGGAACGGTGCGGTCATATGTCCGGCCTTTGCGCGCGGCACATGGCCGCTGGCCTCGATGAGATCCGCGGAAGAGGAGCAAAATCAAGTTTACGCGTTTGAGCGCATTGGGGGCAGTAGCTTCACTCGTTTCGGGATGTCGTCCCATGGGTTCATCGGCTGTTGTTGCACCTTGCCCTCTGCCGGCCTGCGCCGGTCAGATCGCTTTGGCGGTCCTGTGTCTATCAGACGGCGGCCGCGGCAGTCAGCGGGTCGGGACGTCGGTACGTCCCGCCCTTGTTCAGAAGCGCCCAGATGATCCGCGCCGTCTTGTTGGCCTGCGCGACCGCGGCAACCTTGAAGGGCCGTCTGGCGAGAAGCGCCTTCAGCCACGCCGCGCCCGAGCGTCGTTTCGGACAACCCGCAAGACGGCCGTCGCCCCGACAACGAGCAGAGAGCGGAGTTCCGGATTTCCCATCTTCGATATTCCTCCCAGTCGCTCTTTGCCTCCGCTTGAATGAGGCCGCGGCGTCAATCCCAGCCAGGCGGCAAAGTGGCGAGCCGACTTGAACCCGCCGGGATCCGGCACGAGCGCCTTGATGGTCGCCGCCGTGATGGCGCCGACGCCAGGTATCGTGGTCAACCGACGCATGTCCTCGTCGTGCTTGGTCTCCACAACAATCGCGCGCTCGAGTCTCTCGATTTGGTCGGCTGAAGCTTCAATCTCGTCGGCAATAGCCCTCAGCGCGAAGCGCGCTGCTGCGGGCAGGCGAGCATCTGTCTCATCCCGTACGATTGCGACCAGCGCCTCAATCTTTGCCAGGCCAGCGGTGGCGATGATGCCCAATTCGGCCAGATGCGCGCGCAACGCGTTAACCGCCTGCGTTCGCTGCCGCACTAGAAGAGCGCGGGTCTTCAGCACCATCGCGGCAGCCTGTTGCTCGGCCGTCTTGATCGGGACGAAGCGCATGGTCTTGCGGATCACCGCTTCGCTGATGGCCTCTGCGTCCGCCGCATCCGTTTTGCCTCGCTTTACGAAGGGTTTGACATAAGCCGGCGGAATGAGCCGCACCTCATGACCGAGAGCTGCGATCTCGCGCGCCCAATAGTTGGCGCTACCGCAGGCTTCCATCCCCACCAGGCATGGTGGCAGTTTCTCGAAGAAGCGCAGAACCTCGCTGCGCCGCAATTTCCTGTTGAACACGGGCGAGCCCCCCGCATCCGCGCCGTGAACTTGGAAAACGTGCTTGGCCAAATCTAACCCGATGGTGCTAACCTGTTTCACGGAACGGTCCCTCCTTTGTGGCGTTCGAACAACGACCACGTTCTAGCACTTTGATGCTGTTGGAGCGGGCCGTTCCACCACATCAAGTTTTATCCATTCCTGAGTTCGCCCCGGTCGTTGGATTTGCCCATTTGGGCGGTGGCAGCGACGGGAGCTGGCGCGGAGCCCTCAGCATAGCGCAGCGCCAGATCCCGTCGCGGGTTGCAGGTGACGTTCGCTCATTCCGTAGACGTCCACGAGATGGGCGACAGCTTTCCGCTTGGCAGCGGGCATCACCATTTCTTTCCCAGGAGATCTTTCAAGGCCGCATTGTCCAGCATGGCGTCGGCCAAGAGCCGCTTCAGTCGTGTGTTCTCGTCCTGCACGGTCTTCAGCCGCTTGGCCTCCGACACCTCCATCCCGCCGAATTTTGCCTTCCATTTGTAGATGCTGGCGTCACTGACGCCATGCTTGCGGCACAGATCGGCGACCGAAACGCCAGCTTCGTGCACCTTCAAAATCCCGATGATCTGCTCTTCCGTAAAGCGACTGCGCTTCATGCTCTGGTCCTTATGTGGGCCAGAGCGAACTTCAAACTGGATTAAGCCCGTGGGGCAAGGTCAATAAGAAAATAGGGCTTCCAAAACTGTGTGGGTCTCCTATGTAGCGGACCCCCGCTAGCGATTCTGCAATTTTACGCGCCGGACTACGATCTTCTACGATTCTGTACCGGCCTGGTCTCAACCTGGAAGGCTACGCCCCTGTTTATCCAGCTCTAAGAAGGAAGGAATGACGGCTTCATCCCGTTGGCAGTCCTCACTGCGCCTCAGATCGCTCGTCAACGTCCTTGCTATTCGCAGAATTCGATCTGCTCGGCTACTTGTCTCAGGCCGGTGTGCCACATTTATTCGAGTCATTTGCAAGCTTTTAAGGCTCTCGTTGATGCGCTTTTCGTTATCCACGTCCAAATGAGCCGTGCCCTCGTCCAGAAACAGAATGCTAGGTTGCCGATAAAGCGCCCGCGCGAGCATTAGTCGCTGTTTCTGTCCACCTGATAACGAGCTACCCATGTCTCCGATTAGGCTGTTGTAGGTCATGGCCATCGCCATGATCTCGTCGTGTATACCCGCCAGGCGCGCGCATTGAATCATTCGGACTTCGTCGAAGGACGCATCAAAAAAGCAAATATTATCGGCAATAGAGCCTGAGAGTAGTTGATCCTCCTGCATCACTGCGGCCACGTGCTCACGATAGGCTCTTCCACCAATCGTCGAGAGAGGAACATCGTCAATCAATACCTCCCCGCTTGTCGGTTCCAGCAAACCGAGCATGATCTTGACAAGGGTCGTCTTGCCTCCGCCCGAAGGACCCATAATCGTGATGAATTCCCCAGGTTCAATGATAAAGCTGACGTCTTCAAGTACAAAAGGATCCGTTTCGGCATATTGGAAAGAGACTTTTCGTAATTCGATCCGGCCCTGAACGCGCGGGGTATAGGCCAACGGTCTGTCATGGCCCCGCTCAAGCGGGCTCAGGGCAATATCAGCCAAGCGCTCGAGATGTAATTCGATGATTCGGAAATCAAGAATCTTTTCGATGAACTGAACAGCCTTCTCGATAAACTGCTGCTTATAGCTAATAAAGGCGAAGATCATACCGATGGTCAGATGGTTGCCTAGAGCCAGTTGGACGGCAAGGTAAATGGTGAGAATATTCTCAAGACCAAACAGCGCGTCGTTGATACCTGTGAAAGCTATTTTGATGTGACCCAATCGAACGTTGGCGCTTACTACATCAGCATAACGGTTAAGCCACTGGGTCTCGCGGTCAGTCTCACGATTGAAGATCTTCAAGCTTTGGATCGCGCGCAGGGTCTCGATGAAGGTCGAGTTTTCATGGGCCTTAGCTTCTATCACGGCTAAGTTACGCTCTCGCAGCAAACGATAGAGACCTAGACGCACTGCCGCATAACCGGCAAACGTAACAAGTACTACCAATGCGAGTTGAGTGCTATAGACAAAGATCATTGCCAACGTTGCAACCGCCATTACCCCATCAATCGCGGCAGTTATCACCCCTTCTGCGAGTGCCGTGCGAATTGGTTCAATGGACGTGAAACGCGAGAGAACATCGCCGATATGCCGCTTCTCGAAATAGGCGACCGGCAATCTGATTAGGTGGTGAAACAGACGAGCGCCGATTTGGAAGTGCAACGCGTTCTGGACAACCAGAATAATCGAGGAGCGGATAATAGTGGAGGCGACCTTGATGGCTGTTAGGAGAGCGAATCCAAGAGCCAGCACTGTCATCAGATCGGCATCGCCCCTGGCGCTGACCTCATCGACACTAAGCTGGAGATAGAAAGGGCTTGCAATCACAAATGCTTCAAGAGCGATTGAAAGCACCAAAACCTGAGCAAGTGCATGTGTGTTACCGCGCAACTGTCTACAGAAGGTTGAAAATGGGAGGTGCGCTCTCTCGTCTTTGGGAAGAAATGACTCGGTTGGGGATAGCTCAAGAGCAACGCCGGTCAGATGCTTGGAGGCTTCTACCGTCGGAAAGAACCTCTCTCCCAAAGCGGGGTCATGCACCACAATACCTCGCCTCGTTGTCGACTTCAGGACCACGAAATGGTTCATGTCCCAGTGCACGATCGCGGGGAGGTGCAGGTCCCTGATCTTACTGAGCTCATAGCGCAGAGGGCGACCAGCTAGTTGCATCTGGCTAGCCAGCTGAATTAAGGCTCTTAGCGTCACACCCTTTAGCGACACGGGATAGCGCCGCCGCAGCGTGTTCAGATCGATCTGGTGGCCATGATAAGAACTTATCATAGCAATGCACGCGAGACCGCATTCTGCTGCTTCTGTTTGTCGGATTACCGGCAGGTGATGCCTACGGTTTAGCACATGCACCATGATCGCATCCCGGGATTGACATTCTCACGCTGAGCAATGGATCAAGCAACCATCTGATCAGAGATCGTCTTTCAAGAATGATGTCTGCTTTCAAAAGCATGTCGGCCTGAAGCCGTATGCGCTTTCCATAGGCGTCAATATCTGGGCGATCGAGTCTCGCCGTGACCCGGTACGCAGGCTCCTTGAGCTCAATGGGTGCGGAGGTCTCAGCGCGCGTCAACATCGTCTGTGAGACTTCACTTACGCGGCCGCGATATGTACCGAACTGCTGATAGGGGAACGACTCATATAGTATTCTGACGTCCTGCCCTGGCTGAACAAAGCCTATGGCCTTGGCCGGAACAAACAGGTTTGCTTGCAGCTCGCTGTGGTCAGGGACGATCTGCATTTGCGGTCTTTGCGGATCCACGAATTGACCAACAGTTGCTTGTAGAATTGAGATGCGTCCCGCCGCTGGCGCTCGCACCTCGTACGCGCGGCGTCCACTAATTTCGGCTATGCGCTGCTCTGTTGTGGCAAGTGCGCTGCGCAGGTTCTGGATCTTTCCGGCCGTGACGGTCGGCAGCTGTTCGAGGGAAGAACGGGCTTCAGTAAGCTCATTCTGCCGAGTGGCTGCCTGCTGCTTCAAGGAGTCGAGCTTCTGCTTCTGTTCGAGCGCGGCGATCTCCCGCTTCTTATATTCCACGTCTGAGACTATGCCTCTGGCCGCCAGGTTCGTTACAGAGGAAACGAGTTCGCTGGACAACCGAATTTGTTCGCGCTGGTTCTCTATCTGAGCGTCGAATCGGGATAGTTCAGTTTCGAGGCTTGCAATTTTGGCTGATAGGCGCGCTTCCTCGGAGTTAATGCGGTCCTGCTCCGCGCAGATCTGATTTCGTAGCGATACTTGCTCCGCCCCCAGTGTGCCGAGCATGACATCGTTCACGTCCTGCCCATTGGCTGCAATCTGAGTAGTTTCGATGGTTAAAAGCCTCTGCCCTGTTTTGACCTCCTGTCCCTCTTTGACATGAACCTCTTTGATTGTACCCGATTTTGAAGCGAATATCTTCGCCGTGCCGGCGATCGGGGTCAGGTACCCCGCCACGGTCTCCTTTCGAGCATATTGTCCGACAAACAGGAAGGCCGCCGTAAGTGCGACTACCGCCGCAATCAACCAGCTTATAACCTTCGTCGATCTCGTCTGGAGCAACGCGACCTGGCCCCACTGCCGATGGTCCTGTTGGAACTCAATTGCCTCCTGGCGAAATAACAGAAGCTGCGATGACACGGCTCCGGAACCCAATTCCTATGTACCTCGGGACACGTCTCTGCCGATCAGAGGCTATGTGGGAGAACTGAAATCCACTATTTGGTGGGCTTTCCGATCGACATAGCATCAATGACGGTCCTGTTATTCGTTATTACATCGAGTTGGCTCCCGCCAGTTTGTGTGATGGTTTGATCCGACGATCTCACAACGATCGCGATGTGGATGCTCTGGCCCGCCGAGACTCTGTCGATGTCCTGCTCGTTCAACTCATAGAGCGCGCCCTTATAAGCCATTGGGATTCTCCTGTTGAAGAGCCCGCTCCTCCGCAAGTGCGATCGGGGGAGCGGGCAATCACTTACCCGACCTGAATACCAGTATTGTTGTTGTTGATCTGGTAGATCCAGACGTCCTTGCTCTTGTTCACCACAGAAACGTTTGTCTGGTGGGCCCAAATATCTCCCGTTCTAAAGCTCCCCCCTCCACACACTGCATCCAGTTCCTTATCGGCCAACTCACGCATTCCATTGTTGCTAGTCATGGTCATTGCAGCCTCCTGTTTCAGTCGGTCTGACGCAATAGATTGCCCGTGTCGGCAATCTTCTTGCGACACAAAACCGTACGTAGATTTCAGTGTTGCGCAACGCTGCATGAGGTGTACGACATTTGAATGGTCCGATGAACAAGCTCACAGTGTGCGACGGTTGCCCCGAGAACGGCGGCATACGACCTTTGACCTAAAACGATTTGCATCCTGTTGCGATGCCGGTCCGGTGATGACTCTGCGACCAATCCACGCTGGGCCGGGCGTCTGCGTATCAGAGCGCTTGCGATCGGCTAAGTGGCCTTGCAAAGCCATTGACGCGCTTGTGCCGGACGCACGCTTGCGCCTTACGCGTTCCTCGCGAATAACGGGCGCCGCTTTTTTGGTTATGAATGCGCCGAACCGCCGGCGAACCGAGGCCGGCTCAGCCGCGTTATGCGGTCGACAACTTCGATCCGCGTCGATCAACCGCCGAGCACGCCCCCCACTCACTGACCTCACACCTGATCTGAAGGTGGTCTCATCTGGCGGCGGCGTTACCAGTTTTCCCGAGCTTCATGTCCCATCCCCCTCTGAGGTGATGGATCCTACCCATTTTGAAGGAGATTGCAGGGCTCATGTCACTTGAGTTATCTGGACTACCAATCACAATGTAGATTTGTGGGGCGCAGACGCATGAGTTGCGGAATATCAATGCCTGTTGGCAAGCCGCAAGTTGCGATCATAGACTCCAAAAGCCTGCGACGCGCTAGTTTAATAAGCTTCTTTCAGCAATGGGCTCACTCTGAAGAGTTGATGTTGACACCTTTCGATGTCGTCGAAGCTTGTGAAGCACTCCAGGCGCAGGCAGACATTCGGATGCTGATCGTCAACGTAGGCGGTTGCTCCATCGCTGAGCCGGAAAACTTGCAAACATTTATGATGCTGCGCGGGCAATCAGGTGGTGTACCTCTGATCATCATCTCGGATAGAGATGATCCTCAAGAGATCGCCGCCGCAGTCGCCGCGGAAATAACAGGCTTTGTTCCTACCGGTATGGACGCCAATCTCGCATGTAAGGCACTATCATTTATCCTACATGGCGGTTCGTATTTTCCACAGGCCGCTATTCGCCAACTCCAGCGCCAGTCAGCGCAAAACCGATCACAGGAAGAGACGCATGCACCGAAATCGGATCAAAACGGCCACAGGATGAAAAGCAAGCTGACAGGACGAGAAGGAGAGGTGCTTGAACGTGTCCGCTTCGGAGACTCTAACAAGATGATTGCGCGGGAGCTCGGGATGACGGAAGCAACTGTGAAGGTATACGTTGGGCAACTTATGAGGAAATTTGGTGCCACAAACAGAACGCAATTGGCGCTCGTCGGAAATCAGGGCTTTGCGCCGGATTGTACTGGATTGATTGACGCATCGCTGACAGAAGAGTGTACGAACTCGACTGAGCTCGAAAAAAAAGAGCGTAACGAACCAATGCTACGTCTCGATAACACTCTGTCAAGGTAGACGACACAAGTCGCTTGAGAAACGGACGCTGTATTCGTTATCGGATTGTCTCCGCGCGAAAGAGGCATGACGCTCGAGCGAGGCCAAGATGCGCGGTCCACATGGCCTAAGTGTACGCAACTCGACGCACCTACGGCGAAGAGGAATGCAATTCCGCATTGGATCAGGATCGATCCTGCAGGGGCTAAGATGGAGCCGCGGCCAAACCTTCATTCTGTCATTCGACGGGAGTAGGCGGATCGTTTGCTTCGCTGACAGAAGCGGACTAGGGTCTGTACTCAATAGGGATTCCCGCTGAGGCGGAGTTGTGATTCAAGACCTCCGAGTCGAAGGGGGGCTTGATGGGGCAAAAGCTATATTGGCTGAGTGAGGCGGAGTGGAAGCGGATTGAACCGCTGTTGCCACGTGGGCGGCGCGGCGCCCATCGCGTGGATGACCGACGCGTGATCAGCGGGATCCTCCACATGCTGCGATCGGGCGCACGCTGGCGAGACTGCCCGGCAGATTACGGCCCCTACACGACCATCTATAACCGCTTCAATCGCTGGAGCCGCCAAGGCGTGTGGGGCAATATTTTCTACGCCTTGACTGGCTCAACCGGCCGGGTCGGGACAATGTCCATCGACGCGACCCACATCAAAGCCCACCTCGGCGGCGGGCGCAAAAGGGGACTTCCAGCAGGCGGTCGGCCGCTCGCGAGGCGGACGCACCACCAAAATCCACGCGCTGACCGAGGATTATGGACGTCCGATCGCCTTCGTGATCACGCCTGGCAACTGCCATGACCTCACGGCGGCGCGCGATCTGCTGCCTGCCGTCTCACCTGCTCGACGATTGCTTGCTGACAGGGCCTATGACGCCAATAGCCTGCGTGAGTGGTTGGCCGAGCGCGGAACAAAGGCAGTAATTCCGCCCAACCCAACTCGCAAGCATCCGCACCGGTACGACGTGAAGGCCTACAAAGGACGCAATCTCATCGAACGCATGTTTTGCCGCCTCAAGGACTTCAGGCGGATTGCGACCCGCTACGACAAGCGAGCCGACAACTTCCTCTCGGCCATCCTCTTGGTCGCCGCCGTTACTTGGTGGATCAATTGAGTCCGGACCCTAGCACTACTTTGGCAGATTGTTGATTTTGGCGCGTTTTATAGGATTCCCGAATCAATTTTTCAATGATTCATGGGTGGTCGGCTCTTGGAGGGCTGACCATGCCGGGATGGGAAGACGAACTCGAACGCTGGCTGATGCCGTTCTTGGACCGACTGGGTCATAAGACCCGGCAGCGGATGTGTCCTCTGTATGTTGCGGGATTGATCGGTCCCGGCGATCGTAAGAGCGTTCAGCCGATGGCGGAACGCCTTGCCACCAGCACCTACGACCAGTTGCACCATTTCATTGCGGACGGTGTCTGGGACGCGACGCCGCTGGAGACAGAGTTGCTCAACCAGGCGGACCGACTTGTCGGCGGCAGGGATGCGGTGCTGGTTATTGATGACACCTCACTTCCCAAGAAGGGTGAGCGCTCGGTCGGTGTTGCGGCTCAATACGCCTCGGCTCTCGGTAAAACGGCAAATTGCCAAACACTGGTGTCTTTGACGCTTGCGCGCGGCGAAGTACCCGTGATGGTCGCGTTACGTCTTTCTTTCTGCCTGACAGTTGGACAAGCGACGAATCTCGTTTGAAGCGCGCTCGCGTGCCAGTCGAACATCGAACGCCACGGTCCAAGCCGGAGATTGCTTTGGCCGAGATTGACCGCGCGATAGCAGCCAACGTGCGCTTTGGATATGTGCTGGCGGATGCAGGATACGGCCTCAGCGCACCGTTTCGACAAGGGCTAACAGAGCGCGGGCTGGTCTGGGCTGTCGGAATCCCGCGGCACCTGAAAGTGTATCCGGTCGATGTGAAGCTCATTTGGCCGATTACCAAAGCCCGCGGCAAACCACGAAAGCACCACGTGCCCGATATCTTATCAATTGCGGCCGAGCAAATGCTGGCCGGCGCCAAATGGAAAACCGTGAGTTGGCGTAGCGGGACGAAAGGTCGGCTTAAAGCCCAATTTGCTGCGGTCCGTGTCCGGACCGCCGACGGCCCTCCGCAGCGGATATGGGATAAAGGTCAGCAGCATCTCCCAGGCGACGAAGCCTGGCTCATTGGCGAGCAACGTGCGTCCGGGGAGAAGAAATACTATCTGGCCAATCTTCCGGCGGCGACGGATCTGCGCACGCTGGCCGCCACCATCAAGGCACGGTGGATTTGTGAGCAGGCGCATCAGCAGTTGAAGGAGGAACTTGGACTTGATCACTTCGAAGGGCGATCATGGCAAGGTCTTCATCGCCACGCCCTGATGACAATGATTGCCTACGCCTTCCTGCAACATCGTCGCCTCGCACACGCGGGGCGGAAAAAAGAATCTACGGGCCTCCGCCTCAGCCAACCATGCCAGCCGTACGTCACGCCATCGTCGATCTCATCCTTCGGCCGCCGTCTCAGCATTGCCCATATTGCCGAAGGCAAATCCGTGAAAAACAGCGGCGAAAACACAATCTGCCAAAGTAGTGCTAGTCGGAGCAACGCAACGACCACGCCGCTTCGTAGCCGGCGTCGCGCGTCGCCATTGGGATCATTGAGGGGATCGCTCGGCATCCCTAATGACTTTGTTCATCGAACACGTCCGGCCCTGAGGAGATTTAATCTCGATCGCTAACGGACGGCATCCTGCATCGGCGCTCTGTCGTGCATCGACCCTAACCCAAAAGGATACATAAGGTCATCCCTGCGAGGAACAGAAAGGGAGTACGAGCCGTCCTCCATGCGAGGAATGGCGGCGGAGAGACGCGAAGTGTATTGTTAGACATCGCAGTAGGGGCGGTTCGCCATGCGGCAGTTGATTGCGTATGTTCCGGGCGAAGAACAAAATGATGTTGATAACGACGCAAACGCTTGCGCAACATCGCGTAGCTGCGCCGAGCTACCTATTCGTTTTGCGCAACCGCCGGCGCGCCAGCTTTTCCCTCATGGGCGAGCGGTTGCCCTGATTACTGTAAGCGTCCTAGCGGTAACATCAGCGGCGGAAACGGGCGCGTCTTCGGAGTCCGCGCAGGTGCAACGGCCCGTCTCCGCCGGGTCGCCCCTCGCGGGGGCGCGATCGTCCAATGTCGGCAAGGCGTCGACCCGGCTTATGCAAGCGGCGGCAACCAATTCAATCTCGCGGCACGCACCAGAAGAACACCAGGCAGCGGAGCTGCTGCGGCCTGAGTTCGGCACCGCGAAGGACTCGTCCCCCTCCATTCGGCCTAGCAACGAAAAAATAATTCATATTTCGCAAGCGGTCGTCAGCGATATAGGACAATCTCCAGAACACCACTCCGCGGAGAGACGGTCCTGCGAACTGACGGTCGGAACGCGCGCTCTCGAATTACTGAAACCTTTGGAGCGGAAGCGTGATCAGGCTGAGTCGCTCGGGCAGGGGTTCACGGGGCTTCAGCCCGCAACGGGGACGCAGACAGCGCCGGTAGCCAAGGCGACGGACGGCATGGGCCCATCGCCTGCCGGTGATACTGGCGTGGTCGAATTGCGAAACTCATTGCAGCAGGAACGCGAACGAGCTGCGCAGCTCGAACAGGATCTGGCATCGGTTAAGCGCGACCTCGCGACGCAAACGGCCTTGGTAACCAAGGCACAGGATGAGACCAGCCGACTGAAGCAGACTGCAGAGAATGACGCGACGCAGTTGAAGCGATCGCTACAGCAGGAGCATGATAAGGCGGAGGCGCTGGCAAACGAGCTGTCAACCGCGCGCACCAAGACATACGACTACGAGGCGCAGGCGCGTAAAACCGATGAGCAATTGCAAGACCTCAAGAAGAGGGCAGAGGGCACTGGCGCTGCCGAGTTGCGACAAAGTCTGCAGCGGGAACGCGAACGAGCTGCGCAGCTCGGACAGGATCTGGCATCGGTTAAGCGCGACCTCGAGACGCAAACGGCCTTGGTAACCAAGGCACAGGACGAGACCAGCCGACTGAAGAAGACTGCAGAGAATGACGCGACGCAGTTGAAGCGATCGCTACAGCAGGAGCATGAAAAGGCAGAGGCGCTGGCAAACGAGCTGTCAACCGCGCGCACCAAGACATACGCCTACGAGGCGCAGGCGCGTAAAACCGATGAGCAATTGGAAGATCTCAAGAAGAGGGCAGAGGACACTGGCGCGGCCGAGTTGCGACAAATTCTGCAGCGGGAACGCGAACGAGCTGCGCAGCTCGAACAGAATCTGGCATCAGCCAAGCGCGACGTCGAGACGCAAACGGCCTTGGTAACCAAGGCACAGGACGAGACCAGCCGACTGAAGCAGGCTGCAGAGACTGACGCGACGCAGTTGAAGCGATCGCTACGGCAGGAGCATGATAGGGCGGAGGCGTTGGCGAGAGAGCTCCAGGCGGCACACGCTACGAGAGACGAGTACGAGGTTCGGGCTCCCAATGAGAGCCGGCAAATTGAGCAGCTAAAGAAAGTGGCGGAGGCGAACGCTGCGGAGCCGCGGAAATCGGTGCAACAAGAACTGGCAACCGCGAAGCAAGTCGATCCCGCGTCCGAGCGCAGGAACAAGCACGAGTTCACAGCCGCAGTGGTAGCAAACGCGCGTCCGATTGCAAGTGCTGGCAATGAGCCTGAGGCGGACAGGGCAAAACCCTTCCAAGCCGATCAGATCAAATCAGCACGTGTTGGAGACGAGCGGCCCGACAGTGCCGATGAGGGGGCGGCGGCGTCAAGATTGGTCGCACGTGCGAGGGTGTTACTTGAGCAGGGTGATATAGGCGGCGCTCGGATTGTGCTTGAGCGCGCGGCCGAAAGAGGCAGCGCACAGGCAGTCTTCGCGCTAGCGGAGACCTACGACCCCTACGTTCTTCCCAAATGGTCAACAGTTGGCACGCTTGGGGACGTGGCAAAGGCGCGAGAGCTTTACGCAAGGGCCGAGGCAGTCGGCAACACGCAAGCGAAACTGCGATTGGAAGCGCTTCGGTAGAGGAGCTGTGGCGCTGCGATAAGCGAGGCGTTCTCACACAAAAAGGAGTACCAAATGCAAAAGCTCTTTCGACCGCAACTGTTGCTCGCCGCACTTGCTCCGTTGTTGCTACTGCAGCCCTCCGGTCTGGATGCGCGGACAAAAGGTGCTAATACGAACACTGCTGCATCAGCGAAGGAAATCGTTCGCCCCGATCCGAGAGTCACGATGAATGCCTGGACTGTCGGCCTTGCCGGAGGCCTCCTCGAGGGCGCGCCTATTCGTCTTGCCGCGGAGATCGCGCGTGTTGCGGACGACGGCGACAATCTACATGTACTGCCTGTCGTGACGCGAGGAGCCGCCGAAAACGTCAACTCACTGCTCTATTTGCATGGCATCGATGCGGCCATCATCAATGCGGACGTGCTCGACGAGTACAAGAGGGAAGTGCCGGACATTCAGCGTCGCCTAGCCTACCTGCTGAATCTCTTTCCATCCGAATTGCATATTTTCGTTCGTCCGGAGATTCACAGTCTGACAGACCTAGTAGGGAAGAAGGTCAATTTCAACAATCAAGGCACGGCCGCAGCCTATTCTGGGCCGCTGATCTTCAGCCGTCTCGGACTTGACGTGCAGCAGACCTTCATTCCGCATCAGGTCGCGTTGGAACAAATGCGCAAGGGCGATATCGCTGCGGTCGTGTTCATCACGTCCAAGCCGGTCGAGCCCTTCGTGCGTGGACGCTGGGAGCCTGGATTCAAGTTCCTCCCGGTACCGTACGAAAGCAGGCTGGAAGATTATTATCTCCCTGCATCTCTGGAAGCGGCCGATTATCCCGGCCTTATTAAAGAAGGCGAACATGTCGACACGATCGCCGTACCGACCGCGTTGGTCGCCTACAACTGGCAAAATAAGACATATCGCTATGAGCGTGTCGCTCGCTTTATCGATCATCTGTTCTCCCGCATCAACAGGCTGCAGGAGCCCGGATTTGATCGAAAATGGAAATCGATCAATCTAGGTGCGACGGTGCCCGGGCTCACCCGCTTTCCAGCGGCGCAGGCGTGGCTGGATAACCATTCTCGCGCTACGCAGGCATCGCAATGAATCGCGCGATCTTTACCGCGGCTTCCGCGCTTGCTGTCGCAACAGGAGTGGCACCGGCGCAGAGCGCCGAAAATCCGCTGGCGCAACTTCGTACCTGTGGTCTGATGCAGCGCGAGGAGCGGGTGGAATGTCTGGACAAGCTCGCGCGAAGCATCGAGCCGTCGGCCGGGCCCACAGTGGCGGTAAGCCAATGGGTCGTCAGTCAGACAACGTCGCCCGTGGATTACACGCCCGTCGCCACCGCGACGACCTCGTCGCGCGAGGTCGCAGGCGGCTCACCGCTGCAGCTTACCATGCGTTGCCGAGGTGAACGGAGCGAACTCGTTGTCTCCGGCCCCGCGATCTCAGGGCGGCCTGAGGATTATGTCGTGTCCTACAGCACCAAGAGTGGCCAGCCCGTCCAAATCGCTGTGGCCACTCCTGCGTTTGGGACCGGTATTGCTTTCAAGGCCGATCCCATCGCCTTATTTCAGTCGCTTCCAACCAATGGCGAACTGGTCGTGTACATTGCTTCCCGCCTGGGAGCCGCTCAACATGGAACGTTCTCATTGGTTGGACTTGAGGCGGTGCGCACCAGGATAGCCACGGCATGCAAGTGGCCTGCCGCCATCGCGAAGCCGAACAGCTGATATTGGTACAAGGCAAGCTAATGGGAGGTGGTTGAGCATGTTACGGCAAATTGCGCTTAAGGGAACAACAAGCCTGGCCATGCTTCTGGTGGCGGTATCTTTGTCTACGGGACAGGAAGCTGCGCGACCGGTCGATCGGGCGCCGGTGTCCCTACTGCCAAAGCAAAAAAAGGTGGTTGTGGCGAAAAAAAACGTGCGCCCGTTATCCAGCTCAGAGAATCGATCCGCGGCTAAGAACAAAGAACATCGCCTCATCTTGCAAGTGAATAGCAACGATGCGGCGGCGATGAATTTGACCCTGAACAACGCTACAAACGTGGTGCAACATTACAAAGACGTAGGCGAGAAGGTTAAGATCGAAGTGATCACCTTCGGGCCTGGCTTGCACATGCTCCGCGCCGATACTTCGCCGGTGAAGGACAGAATTGAAACAATGTCGGTGAGCACGCCGGAGGTATTGTTCAAAGCGTGCGGCAACACGCGTGACAATATGCGCAAGCATGAGAACAAGGATATAGAACTTGTTCCAGAGGCTCAAGTCGTCAACTCCGGTGTCGTGCGCATCATGGAACGGGAGGAGCAGGGCTGGACTTACGTCAAGCCCTAAGCGTGTTACCGCCAAGGCTTCGCGAGCCCGGCTGCGTACAGACATACAAAGGACGGCGCAAGACCCGATTATTCAACAACGTAATCGGCGCGCATGCTGCCGAAACCCGGTCAACCGGGTTGGCGAGTTCGGAGCAGCTTAGACTCTGGCCGGGGCGGAATCATGTTAGAGCTCCCGCGCAACTCCATCGCGGCAGCCTCACGCATACGTCAGGGGTAGCAGTCGCCGATATGTCGCTCGAATGAGCCCATAGCACTCGCAACTTGCATTCTCGAGGCCCGAGCGATCCAGCACTCGAATCCTCCCGTAGGACGTCTCGATGAGCCCATCGTTTTGAAGCTTCTTGAGAGCCAACGACACGGTGGGTCGCACCGTGCCGAGCATTTCCCCTAGGAATTCGTGCGTGAGATGGACAACGTCACCCTCAGTTCGGTCAAGGCCCATAAGGATCCAGCGCGCACATCGCGAGAGCACATCATGGGCTGCATTACACGCAACTTGCTGCAGAACGTGTGCGGCGAAGGCCTGTTGAAAGTGACCGACGAGCATACGGATTCGTTCGCTTTCAGAAACTGCCGTCTTCATCCGTGAGAGCTTGACGACGGAACAACGTCCCGGAATTTGCACAATCGACCGGGCTAGAGCAATGCTATCGCCATCAATCGCAAAAGACCCGACAATTCCTTCACAACCGATTGTACCCGTTTCAATCGTCCCACCCTCTTTCAGGTGGGTCAAAAGCGATACAAGCGCTGTATGAGGAAAGTAAATCCGGTCCACCCGACCATGCCAGTCGAACAGCACATCACCGCGCGAGAACTCGGCCTCATCCGGTCTGAGAAGCTCAAGCTCGGCTGGCGACATGGCGGCAAGCAATCTATTTTTAGCCAGCTGCCTTATCATCGCAGGTCTATCCTGAAAACGGATATCAGTATTGCCATTCGCCGTCGATAACATCCCATGGCGAACGCCTCGCGACCCGGCCGGCCGGCTTGCACAAGCTTTCAGCAGCGACCGCATCCGTGCAATACATCCTTTGGAATACGACACAACGATCGGCGATCCTAACTTCGTTCAAGAAGTCGATTGGGCGCGTACGACCGGTCCTAATGTAGCGAGGAAATTGACGTTTGATCTGCCCCCCGCCCAATCCTCCTATTTCGAACAAGTGCGCCCGCGAGCTCGTCGCGGATTTCCGGTTCCAGTTTGGTTCGTCACGAAATTAAGTGGTAAACTGTATTGAGCAATACAGACTCTCAGATGATCTTTATGCGACTGCTTTTGCAGTAGTGGCTGCGTATAAGAGCGCGTGCTAGGCCTGCCATGTGGTCGCGCTACGCTACATGATCGCGGTGCTGCGGGCCTAAGCTGCGGCGATGTTCCAGTTCCATCGCAATCTTTGCCGGCAATGGCGCTTCTCTATCGTAGGCAAAGGAGCCTTCGATGCGGAGATGTAGCTTCAGCCGGGTTGTCCGGAATATAACTATACGAATTAGTCTCCGACGGCATCCCGTCGTTTGCGAGATTTGAATTGCCTGCAGGGGATCAATTATGAGCAGGAAATCTATCAAGAGGAGACGCTCTCTAACAACCATAGTCATCGGAGGAAACAGCTTACGAAAAGACGCTCTTACTGAATTCCTACGCTCTGCGGATTTTGGCACAGTGAGTTCAGTGACATGTGTTGATCAATTGAACGCAAGTAAATTCGAACAGGGTCAAAAGTTGTTTGTCCTTGTACATACCGGCGACGATTTCCAGATTGCCCGCGAGCAAATCCAGCCTCTCAGACGTGGTCACCCAGATGCGCCCGTGGTTGTGGTTGCCGATCGATACCGGCCCGATGAAGTGGCTGCAACATTTCAGGCCGGCGCCAGTGGCTATTTCGTTGACGTCATGAGCCGTGACGTATTCATCAGATCTATCGAGCTCGTGATCATGGGCGAAACAATGTTTCCTTCGGCATTCCTGCCCTTGGCTCTCAATCTCAAAGGTGGAGACAATGATCGCGCAACCGCGCGCAAGGACCTGACAGTCTCGCCAGATGAACGCAGCGCACAACAGCTTTCCCCGCGGCAAAAAACGATTCTGCGCTGTGTCGTCGAAGGCGAATCGAATAAATCCATTGCGCGGAAAATTGACATCGCGGAGTCGACGGTTAAGGTCCATGTAAAGGCGATCCTTCGCAAAATCGGCGTGCACAATCGGACGCAAGCCGCAATTTGGGGCATTAGCAACGAGCTTAACGAAGACACCAACTCACCGCCCATCGCGCCAAACGTGCCGACCCCGCACGCGCCCAAAGCAAGAGCCGCTCTCAAACGCAGCGACGTAGCAAACATTGTTGTGCACGAGGAACGCAAGTTGGATGCTAGGGCGTCAGGCGGGGCCGCTCAGCTTCACGGCCGCTCAGCGTCTCAAAGTGCAGTTCTAAGCTTCGGTCGCGCATCGAGAATGCGTTCAACAGACTAAAGGATTTCCACGGCCAGGTTAGCGACCCTTGCGGTGGAGGCAATGAACTTGCTCGTTCGTTGCGAACAGGCGAGGATTGAGGCGGAGCTTGCCACCGCCGAGGCGATATAAAGAGGTCGAACTACATCGCGGTGGAGTGTTTCAAAGAGAACGGCGAAAGGCATGTGGTGCCGCAGTGTCGATTCTGAATGGCGAGGAGCTGCGGCGTCGAGCTGACTGATGGCCCACGACGGCTGCCGCAAAAGCGCGCCTCCTGAGACCGGACTAGAGCATGCAGATAGTGTTGATAGCCTTTCTGAGCTGTTCGAGCTCGATTGGCTTGCGGCAATACCAGCCCGTGCTGGAAAATGATGCCACCCACGGGCCTGCCCGATATTGCATATTAGCACCAGCTGGCTAGCTTCCATGCCGGGCGGCCGGCGAGCACTGGTCGGGAAACTTGGCGGCCAGTGCGAGGGTCGAGAATGATCGGACTGGCTCAGCCCAGGTCAGCATACGTTGCACCTGCTCGACCCGGCCATCAATTCGCGAAGCGGGTCGTGCGAGTTGATCCGACTGGTGCGATAAAATTTCGCTTTCGGAGCCGGTTCGCCGGTTCTTATTCATGCGTGCCTTGACCTGCACCGCCCAAGGGCGTGCAAGCAATACAGCTAGTGATATAGGGCTCCTGTGCGCATTCCCGCCTCCCTCCGGTGAGGCCGGTGAGGTCCGCCTTGCCGGCGATGGAACCGGCCGTGGAACTAGGGCATGACAAAGAAAATTCGAGCAAATCGCGCGACGCAGATTTTCCGAAAACTTCAATCAAATAACGACGGTTCGCACGAGAATTGGCGACGATCTGCGATGCATGAGCAACATGACTTGTCATCGTCACCATCACGATTGCCATTTGTTGCGGCTGTGCCTGTCGAGTGAACGAACAAGAGCATTCACTGCGACGTCCGACGATCGGGCCCACAGGGAAAGAACCGCATTTTTCGGTTAACGGATGTTGCGATGCAATGTAGCCAGACGGTTAAATCCGGCACACGCCCGATCCAGGGAACGTCGAAGTGTCGTTGGGAATCCAATGCGGTTCAGCGTCAACCGTGTCGCATCGGCAGCCACTCTCGGCAACATCCTCAAACTCGACGATCGCCGGCATTCGTGGCTTGGCGTGAAAGCGAGCGTGCTCGCAGGCTGGTGACTTGCGTTCCGCCGGCAATTATCGGCGAATGCGTCGCCCCGGGGGATGGCAATCAGCAGGAAGGAATGGCCAATGAGCTTCGAAACCACCATGACATCCGACGTCGTCGGCCTGACCAAAAGTGCTGCGGTCTCGCGCCGTGGATTCATGAGTGCCACCGCGGCCGTGGCGGCAGGCTATACGCTTGCGGCCGGGCCGGTCCGCGCCGAGGTGGTCACGACCGACACCAAGGGTCTCGAGGCAGGCGATGCCAAGATCAAAGTCGGCTCCGAAGAGATGCCCGCCTATTTCGCCCGCCCGGCCGGCAACACCAAGGCGCCGGTGATCATCGTGGCGATGGAGATCTTCGGCCTGCACGAATACATCAAGGACGTGACGCGACGCCTCGCCAAGCTCGGCGTGTTGGCGGTCGCACCCGACTATTATTTCCGCAAGGGCGTCGACCTGACCAAGATCGCGGACGTCAAGGACCTGCTGCCGGTGGTGAATGCGAAGTCGGATGCCGAGTTGTTGTCGGATCTCGATGCGACGGTGGCGTGGGCGGGATCGCAAGGCGGTGACGCCACCCGGCTCGGCATCATCGGCTTCTGCCGGGGCGGCCGCACGGTCTGGGAGTACGCCGCCCACAGCGGCGCTCTCAAGGCGGGCGCTGCCTTTTATGGAACGTTGGTCGATCCCGCCAATCCGCTGTGGCCGAAGAGTCCGATGCAGCTCGCGCCCGAGATGAAGGCGCCGGTCCTCGGCCTCTACGGCGCTGCTGATACCGGCATTCCCGTTGCCCAGGTCGAGCAGATGAAGGCAGCGCTCGAGCAGAACAAGAAGACAGCCGAGTTCAAGATCTACCCCGATGCACCGCACGGCTTCCATGCCGACTATCGCGGTAGCTACCGCAAGGACGCCGCGGAAGACGCCTGGAAGCGGGCCGAGGCCTGGTTCAAGAAGTACGGCGTGTTGAGCTGACGTCGGGTCCAAACAAAAGGGCGGCCGAACGGTCGCCCTTTTCATGTCAGCGCACAGGTTTCACTTGGTCATCGCTCCATAGACGATGTCCTGAACCTGCTCGCGATAATATTTCCTGAGCTCGCCGGGCGCGGCCGTCCCCACCACCACGACGAGACGCTCCTTGGGATCGCAGAAGAACTGCGTTCCGTAAGCGCCGTTCCAGGTGAATTCGCCGGGATTGCCGGGGACCGACGACAGGCCCTCGCTGGTCCGGACCGCCACCGAAAGGCCGAAGCCGAAGCCACCGCGATGCGGCTCGATATTGGCCACATTGTTCTTGATCTCGGGGCCGAGATGGTTGGCCGTCATGTGATGCACGGTCTTCGGGGAGAGGATGCGCTGCCCGTCGAGCTCGCCGCCGTTGAGCAGCATCTGCCCGAAGCGGATGTAATCGCCGACCGTCGCGAACGAGCAGGCGCCGCCACAATCGAACTTGGTTGGGGTGTCCAAGAGCTTGATGCCCTGCGGCTTGCCCGTCAGCGGATCGTTCGCGAATGGGCGGGCGAGGCGAGAACGCTGCGCGTCGATCGGGTGGAAGGTCGCATCCTTCATGCCGAGCGGCTGCCAGACATTGGCGGCGAGATAGTCGCCGAGCTTCTGCTCGCTGACCTTCTCGACGACCGCGCCGAGCACGTCGATCGAAAAGCCGTATTCGAACTCGGTCGAGGGCTGGTGCGCCAGCGGCAGTTTTGTAATGCGGTCGATGAAGGCCTGGGTGTCGCCTTCGATCGCGGGCGCGATGCCATCAGGATACTGCCGTGCGACCGGGCTCGATGAGTCCGGCCGGCCGCCATACATCAGGCCCGACGTATGCCGGTAGAGATCGTGGATGAAGATCGGCGAGGCCTGCGGCTCGAGCTTGAGCGAGCCGTCGCCCTGGGGCACGCCGACCTTCATGTCGGCAAAGCCGGGGTAATAATCAGACAGCTTGGCCTGGAGCGGCAGCCGGCCCTGCTCCATCAGCGTCAGGCCGGCGACCGCTGCCATCGGCTTGGTCATCGAGGCCAGCGCGAAGATCGCATCGACCGGCATCGGCGTGCCCTTGTCCGGATCGAGCACGCCATAGGCCTTGTAGTGCACGAGCTTGCCGTCACGCGCGATCGCAACGACCGCGCCGGGGACGCGCTTGGCGGCGATCTCGCGTGCGAAGAAGGTGTCGAGCCGCGCAAGGCCTTGTTTTGAAAATCCAACATCGTCGGGACTGGCTTCGGGCAGCGGCGCGGCCCGTGCTGCGCTGAGCGTGACGACGGCAACCGTCGCCGCGATCATGGCGATCGTCTTGTTCATTGCATCCTCCCAATGGACGAGCTCGTTGTGCGGTGGCTCGCTCGATGCCTAGATCACGACCGCGCTGGGATGAAGTCAAGCGCGGGCGAGGCATGGCTGGAAAGCGTGGGAGCGCAGGAGCCTTATCGCCCTTCGCCTGCGCGCCATAGTGCGTCGAGGCCGTGTCGATAGGTGGGGCAGGCCAGCGTGACGCCGAGCTCGCGCTTCAATTTCGCATTGGAGACACGTGCGCTGCTGGCATAGAAGCTGCGGGCTATTGCCGACATCTCGGCCGTCGTGAACGCTTCTTCAGGCGGCGGCGCCACCCCCATCAGCTTCGCCGCATAGGCGATCACGTCCTGTGGCGGCGCGGGCTCGTCGTCGCAGACGTTCCAAATGCCGCCGCCCTGGTGATGAACAGCGGCCATGATCGCGCTCGCGATGTCATCGACATGGATCCGGTTGAAGACCTGTCCCGGCTTGATGATGCGCCTTGCCGTTCCCGCGCGCAGCGTTACCAGCGCGTTGCGGACCGGGCCGTAGATGCCCGCAAGCCGCAGGATCACGGCATCGCCGCGCGCCGCGTCCATCCAGGCCTGCTCCGCAGCAACCCGCATGCGCGTGCGGTCGAGGGTTGCCTGCGGCGGCGTGCTCTCGTCGACCCATCCACCGCCGTGATCGCCGTACACCCCGATGGTGGAGAGATAAACGACCTTGCAGCGGCTCCCCTGGAGCACGCCGCCGAACGCCGCCATCGCGGGATCTCCGCCGTTGCGGGGCGGGATTGACACCAGCAGGACATCGGCATCGCGAACCTGTTGAACCGTCTCGCGCGACGGAGGGCGGCCGGAAAACGGATGCACCTCGAGGCCGGCGAGATCGTTCCGCTGCGCGGGATCGCGCACGGTGCCGGCGATTTGCGAGAAGCCGTCGCCGTATTTGCGGACGAAGTGCCGGGCGCTGTAGCCGAGGCCAAGGATGAAGAGCCGCATGCGTCTCCCGTGCAGGTCGAAAGTTCCCGTTCGCGACGTCGCGCGTAGTTCGCTCATAAGAGATTTTTGGGTCCGGCAAAAGATATTGCGATTTGTCTCGCCTGCCACTTCGCGGGATGGTCATCCGTCACAGGTAGGTCGGGAGGGAGGCGCAGTTGGCGACCGGGTCGATCACGCAGAGGGAGGCGCCCGCGACAGTGCGATGCGACGCCAACGAGCTGATCCGCCGTGCGGCCGCACTAATCTTCGATGTCGACGGCACCTTGGCAGAGACCGAGGAGCTGCATCGGCAGGCTTTCAACCACGCCTTCGCTCGCCACGGTCTCGACTGGCGGTGGGACCGCGCCGTCTACAAGGACCTGCTGCGGGTGACGGGCGGCAAGGAGCGCATGCGCGCCTACCACGCCAGGCTGGGCGCCGCTCCGCCATTGTCGGACATGGAGATTGCAGAGCTCCACCGCATCAAGACCGCGCACTATGCCGAGCTGGTCGAGACCGGCTGCTGCCCCTTACGGACGGGCGTGGCGGACCTGCTCGCTGCGGCGAGGGCGCGGGGCCAGCGGCTTGCGATCGCGACCACCACCTCGCACGGCAACATCGACGCGCTGCTCTCGCGGGCGCTGGGCAAGCGCTGGGCCGCGGATTTCGAGGCGGTCGTCGCCGGCGATGATGTCAGCCACAAGAAGCCCGCGCCGGACGTCTATATCGAGATCCTGGCGCGGCTGAAGCTGGACGCCGCGGCGTGCGTCGCAATCGAGGATTCCGCCAATGGGCTGATCGCGGCCTCGCGCGCCGGTATCCCGGTTCTGATCACGCGCAGCATGTTCTTTGGCGACGATGACTTCACCGCGGCGCGGGTCGTGCTGGATGATCTGTCGGACCTCGGGACCGGCAAACAAAAAACTGAAAAACAACCCCATGCACAGTAGATCACGCTGGCGTGATCGCCACGCTCAGTGGACGCGGTGACTCGTTCTATCGTCCTCAGCCTGCTCGACAATCTGCGCGATCGGGCTCGACTGATGGTGTACCAGGCGCCAGTCGTCGCCGACGCGGCGGAAATGGTTGGCGGCGGCCAAGGCGGTGCCGTCGACGATCTCGATGCAGAGCACGCGGGCGCTGTCGCCGTCGACGATCGCCTGCGGTTCGGCGCAGACGATCTGCGGCCGGTGCGGGTTTTGCAGGATATCGCGCCAGCTTCCGATCACGGTGGCGCGCCCGATGATGGCCGGCCAGCCGGGATGGATGCAGGAGATGGAGTCGTCGTCCGCCCACATCCGTTCCATGCCGGCGAAGTCGCCCGTCGAGAACGCGGCGTAGAAGGCCGCGTTGGCGGCGATGACCTTGTTGTCCTTTCCCATCGCTCTCGGGTGAGCCAATGACTGGCAAAAAGCAAGCGCGACTTCCGTCGATTTTGGCTGCAGTGCAGCATTCAAGATGCTGCCCGCTTCGTGGTCATGCCGAGACGTGCGTTGCCACGGCCTGCCCCGCGCCAACCGTGTAGAGACGGCCGAGCGCCGCGGTGACGGCCTCGCGCAGGCGCGGCTCGGCGCCGAGCGGGCCGAACACCTTTGCGACACCAAGCAGCGCGGGCGCGAGCCGCTCGGCAACAGGTCCCGCCTCGCGCGCCAGCGCGGCGAACTCGCCGGCGAGTGGATCGCGCACGTCGATCGATCGGCCCTGCTCGTCGAGGCCGGTGACGTAGCGCATCCAGCCGGCCACCGCGAGCGCATGCGTTGCGATCGGCAGGCCCCTCGCAAGGCGATCCTGCATCGCGCCGAGCAGCCGTTGCGGCAGCTTTTGCGAGCCGTCCATTGCGATCTGCCAGGTGCGGTGATGCAGCGCCGGATTGGCGAAGCGCTTGAGCAGCGAGGCGCGATAGGCGGCGAGGTCGGTGCCCGCGGGCATCGTCAGCGTCACCGCGGCTTCTTCCATCACCTGCGCGGCAAGGCGCGCAAAATGCGGATCCTGCATGGTATCGGCGATGGTTTCGTAGCCCGAGAGATAGCCGAGATAGGCGAGCGCGGAATGGCTGGCGTTGAGCAGCCGCAGCTTCATCAACTCGAACGGCTTGACATCAGTGACGAGCTCGACGCCCGCTGCGGCAAGGTCCGGCCGGCCCGCCGTGAAGCGGTCCTCGACCACCCATTGTGTGAAGGGTTCGGTCATGACCGGCCAGGCGTCGCGCATGCCCAGCGCCGATTCGACCGCATCGCGGTCGCGATCCGTCGTCTCCGGCACGATGCGGTCGACCATGGTCGAGGGGAAGGCGACCGCATCCGCGATCCACTTGCCGAGATCCTTTGAGCGCAGCGCAGCGAACTGCGTCACGATCCGCCGCACCGTATGGCCGTTGGCGGCGAGGTTATCGCAGCACAGCACGGTGAACGGCATGGCGCCTAGCGCCCGCCGGCGTGCCAGCGCGGCGACGATGAATCCGGGCGCCGAGCGCGGCGCATCGAAATTGTTGAGATCGTGCACGACATCGGGATGCCGCTCGTCGAGGTCGCCGGTCTGCGGCGTGTGGCAATAGCCCTTCTCGGTGACCGTCAGCGACGCGATGCGCGTGGCGGGATTGGCCATCCGCTCCACCAGCGCGGCCGGCTTCTCGCGCGCGACGACGCTGTCGAGCAGGGCGCCGATGACGCGGTGCTCGGTGCCTTCGGCGGCGCGCACGGCAATTGTGTAGAGATGATCCTGCGGGGCGAGGGCGTCGCGCGTGTCCGGGCTGCGCAGGCTGGCGCCGACGATACCCCAGGACGTGGCGCCGGCGGCAAGGCAGTCATCGACGACAACCGCTTGGTGCGCGCGATGAAACGCCCCGAGGCCGAGATGCACGATGCCAGGCGTGACGCGCGAACGATCATAGGCCGGGCGGCGGATGGCTGGCGGCAGCCGGTCGAGGTTGGCGCGGCCAAGACGCATCGAAATCTGGCGCATGGTCGTCTCTCCCTGTGTTTGGCCGCTGCTTGACATGGCGCCCGTATCAGGTCAATGCTCCGGTCAATTGGTAAGACCAATTTTCCAAAATTGGCGGGGCCGCGGGGGCGACGGGTGCCTCGCGCGGACCCTTTCGGGAGGACCAGCGTGCCGCTGGAAGCTGTGGAGGCGAGACGGCTCTATCGCCAGGTCGCCGATCAATTGCGAAGTCTGATCGACAGCGGCGAGTACGCGGTCGGCAGCCGCTTGCCGACCGAGCGCGAGCTCGCCGAGCAGCTCAAGGTGTCCAGGCCGACGGTGCGCGAAGCCTTGATCGCGCTCGAGGTCGAGGGCCGCCTCCGTATCCGTGTCGGGTCCGGCATCTATGTGATCGAGCCTGCCGCCGTGGCCGCGCCTGCTCCCGCCGCCGTCATCGAGGGGCCGTTCGAGCTCTTGCGCGCCCGCGAATTCCTGGAAAGCGCCATCGCCGAGCAGGCCGCGCGCGTCGCGACCAAAGACGATCTCGCCCGCATCAATGCGTCCCTCGTCGCGATGGAGAATGTCGAACATCCCGGCGAAGCCTCGATGGTGCACGACCGCGCGTTCCATATCGCGATCGCCGGAAGTCTCGGCAATGCCGTTCTGGTGCGCGTCGTCGGCGAGCTGTTCGATCAGCGTCTCAATCCATATTTCGCGAAGCTCGCGCATTATTTCGAGAGCCCGGGTACGTGGCGCACGGCGCTCGACGAGCATCGCGCCGTGCGCGACGCGATCGCCGCGCATGATCCCGATGCCGCGCGCGAAGCCATGCGCGCGCATCTGGCGCGATCCCAGCAACGCTTTGCGCAGAATTTCGGTGCCGAGTCCGCGGCGGGGTCGGCTTCAGGGCAAGGCCGCGCGGTGCGATCGGCGGCAAGACCGTCGAAACCGAAACATGCGCCGAAGAAGAAGCCAGCCGCGAGCGGCGGTGCGCGGCGGCGATGAGATTGGGCGGCCCGCATCCGCTTCGGCTGGGGGCGAACAAGAAGCAGACTTGAACGATGGAGGAAAAATCGATGTTGAAGAAGATGACGATTGCCGCGGCGATCTCCGCCGCCACCCTGCTGGCCGCGACTAGTGTCAGCATGGCGCAGACCAAGCTGAAATGGGCCCATGTCTACGAGACCTCGGAGCCGTTCCACACCGCATCGGTCTGGGCCGCGCAGGAGATCAATAAGCGCACCAACGGTCGCTACCAGATCGAGGTCTATCCGGCCTCGCAGCTCGGCAAGGAGGCCGACATCAACCAGGGCCTGTCGCTCGGCTCGGTCGACATCATCGTCTCCGGCTCGAGCTTCGCGGCCAAGAGCTTTGCGCCGATCGGCGTGACCTATTATCCCTACACCTTCCGCGACGCCGATCATCTGCTCGCCTACACCAAGAGCGACATCTTCAAGGAGCTCGCCAAGGGCTATGAGGACAAGAGCGGCCACCACATCGTCGCGGTGACCTATTACGGCGTGCGCCAGACCTCGTCGAACAAGCCGATCAAGACCTGCGCCGACATGAAAGGCCTGAAGATGCGCGTGCCCGACGTGCCGGCCTACTTGGCGATGCCGCGCGCCTGCGGCGCCAACACCGCGCCGATCGCGTTTGCCGAGGTCTATCTCGCGCTGCAGAACGGCACCGTCGAGGCGCAGGAGAACCCGCTGACCACGATCGAGGCCAAGAAATTCTACGAAGTGCAGAAGCACCTCGTGCTCACCGGCCACATCGTCGATCACCTCAACACCGTGATCGCCGGCGGGCTATGGAAGAAGCTCTCTGATGAGGACAAGAAGATCTTCACCGACGTCGCGCAGGAGGCGGCAGCCAAGGCCACCGGTGAGATCAAGCAGAACGAAGCCAAGCTGGTCGCTTTCTTCAAGGACAAGGGCCTGACGGTGACCGACGTCGACAAGAACGAATTCCGCGACACCGTGCTGAAGAACGTCCCGTTCGAGACCTTCGGCTACCGCAAGGCCGACTGGGAGCGGATCCAGGAAGTGAAATGACGACGTAGTCGTCATCCGGGGCGGTCCGTAGGACCGAACCCGGGATCTCGAGGTTCCGGGTTCGGCGCTAACGCGTCGCCCCGGAACGACGATTTGGAGAGAGGTAACCCATGTCGACCGCCGAACTACACCGGCAGATCACCGCGGACGAGATCGCCCACACCTTCGAGGAAGAGGCGACGCCGAAGGTCGATCTCGGCATCTACGCTTTCGAGGACTGGGTGGCGCTGGCGATCTTCTGGGTGATGGCGCTTGCCGTCTTCCTGCAGTTCTTCAGCCGCTACGTGCTCAACGACAGCTATGCCTGGACCGAGGAGATCGCGACCTATTGCCTGATCGGGGTGGTCTTCATCGGCGCCTCGATGTGCGTGCGGCTGTCGCGGCACATCCAGGTCGACCTGGTCTATCGCTATCTGCCGCGACCCGTGGGACGTGCGCTGTCGACGGTGATCGACCTGATCCGGATCGCGTTCTTCGGCTACGCCATCAAGCTGGTTTGGGTCTACATCCAGATCATCGGCGACGAGCAGATGACCACGATCAATTTCGCGAAGAACTACGTCTACTACGCCGTGCTGCTCGGCTTCGTGCTGATGTTCGCACGCTCCGTGCAGGTGGCGGCGCAAAACTGGCGGCAGGGCTACTCGGTCCTCGAACGTCCCGGTGCCTACGACGGATCGGAGATATAATATCATGCTGCTGCTGCTCGGAGGCTTTCTCATCCTGATGCTGCTCGGCGTTCCCGTGGCGATCGCCATGGCCGCGTCGTCGCTGCTCTACATCCTGGTCAGCGGCGTGACGCCCGACGTCACGCTGGCGCAGCGCATGATCGCCGGTGTCGAGAGCTTTCCGCTGCTCGCGGTGCCGTTCTTCATCCTGGCCGGCAATCTCATGAACATCGCCGGCGTGACCGGGCGCATCTACAAATTCGCCGTCGCTCTTGTGGGGTGGATGCGCGGCGGGCTCGGCCACGTCAACATCATCGGCTCGGTGATCTTCTCCGGCATGTCCGGCACCGCGATCGCGGATGCCGCGGGTCTCGGCACCATCGAGATCAAAGCGATGAAGGACCACGGCTACTCCACCGAATTCTCGGTCGGCGTCACCGCAGCCTCCGCGACGCTCGGGCCGATCATCCCGCCGTCGCTGCCCTTCGTGATCTACGGCATGATGGCGAACGTCTCGATCGGCGCGCTGTTTTTAGGCGGCGTCATTCCCGGCGTTGTCCTGACCCTGTTCATGATGGCCACCGTCACCTACTTCGCGCACAAGAACAAATGGGGTAGCGACACGCCGTTCTCCTGGCCGCAACTCGGCTCGGCCGGTCTCGAGATCGTCATCGTGCTGTCGTTCCCGATGGCGATCTGGCTGATGGTACTCGCCGGCCTCTCGGTCAACATGGCGGTCGTGATCGGCCTCGGCACGCTGCTCGTGATCGACTGGTACTTCGATTTCTCGGCAGTGATGGCGCTGATGGCGCCGGTGATCCTGATCGGCGGCATGACGCTCGGCTGGTTCACGCCGACCGAAGCCGCCGTCGCCGCGGTGATCTGGTCGCTGTTCCTCGGCCTCGTGCGCTACCGGACCATGACGTTCCGGACGGTCGCCAAGGCGACCTTCGACACCATCGAGACCACGGCCTCGGTGCTGTTCATCGTGACCGCAGCCTCGATCTTCGCCTGGCTGCTGACGGTGTCGCAGGCGGCGCAGATGCTGTCGGACTGGATGCTCAACATCATCCACAACAAATGGGTGTTTTTGGCACTCGCCAACGTGCTGATCCTGTTCGTCGGCTGCTTCATCGACACCACGGCGGCGATCACCATTTTGGTGCCGATCCTGCTGCCGATCGTGCTCAAGCTCGGCATCGACCCCATTCATTTCGGCCTGATCATGACGCTGAACCTGATGATCGGCCTGTTGCATCCGCCGCTCGGCATGGTGCTGTTCGTGCTCGCCCGCGTGGCAAAGCTCTCGGTCGAGCGCACGACGGTGGCGATCCTGCCATGGCTGGTGCCGCTGATGCTGGCGCTGATCGCGATCACCTACATTCCCGACCTGACCCTCTGGCTGCCTAAATACATGGGACTCTCCAAATGACCTCGACCGCTCTCGCCGCAACGCTGTTCGGCCCCGAAGACCTGCGCATGATCGAGCATCCGCTCGACAAGCTCGCCGACGGCATGGTGCGCATCCGCTTTGGCGCCGGCGGCATCTGCGGCTCGGACATGCATTACTTCCGCCATGCCCGGACCGGCGATTTCGTGGTGAGGTCGCCGCTGGTGCTCGGCCACGAGATTTCGGGCGAGATCGTGGAGATATCCGGCACTGCTGCGAACCTGAAGGTTGGCGACCGCGTCGCCGTGAACCCGTCGCGCTGGTGCGGGCATTGCGTCGCCTGCCGTGAAGGCCGGCCGAACCTCTGCGAGAACATCTACTTCATGGGCTCGGCCTCGAAGACGCCGCACATGCAGGGCGGCTTCGCCAACTATTTCGACGCGATCCCCGCACAGTGTGTGAAGATCCCCGATCACGTATCCTACCAGGCCGCCGCGCTGGCCGAGCCGCTCGCGGTCTGCCTGCACGCGGTTGCGCGTGCCGGCAAGATCGAGGGCAAGCGAGGCATCATCTTCGGCGCCGGCCCGATCGGGCTTCTGACCATGCTCGCCGCACACCGTGCCGGCATGGCCGACATCACGGTGGCCGACATCGCGCCGGCACCACTGGCGTTCGCGACCAAGCTCGGCGCCTCGCACGTCGAGAACGTCTCTGCAGGCGAGGAAGGCTTGAAAGCACAAGCCGCGTCGCGTCCCTATGACGTCGCTTTCGAAGTCTCCGGCACGGCTGCAGGCCTTGCGAGCGCGATCGGTATCGTCAGGCGCGGCGGCGTCGTGGTGCAGATCGGCAATCTGCCCGGCGGCCAGATTCCGACGCCGTCGAATGCGGTGATGGCGAAGGAGATCGACCTGCGCGGTTCGTTCCGGTTCGGCTTCGAGTTCATGACCGCGGTGGAACTGATTGCCGCCGGCAGCGTCGACGTGCTGTCGCTGGTCACCGCCGAGCGGCCGCTCTCGACCGCACCCGACGCGTTCAGGCTCGCGCTCGATCGCTCGCAGAGCGTCAAGGTCGTGCTGACCGCGAACTGATTGGGAGAGCGGGTATGATGCTGGAGGGTTGGCGCTGGTACGGGCCGGATGACCCGGTCTCGCTCGACGACGTCAGGCAGGCCGGGGCGAGCCATATCGTCTCGGCACTGCATCAGGTGCCGATTGGGGAGGCCTGGACGCGCAAGGCGGTCGAGGAGCGGAAGAATTTCATCGAGAACGGCCAACCCGGCCGCTCGCAGCTGACCTGGTCGGTGGTGGAATCGATTCCGATCCCCGACGACGTCAAGCGGCTCGGCGGCAAGGCGACCAAGTCGATCGAGGCGTGGATCGCAAGCTTGGAGGCGGTCGCGGCCTCCGGCATCAGGATCATCTGCTACAATTTCATGCCAGTAGTCGACTGGTGCCGCACCGATCTCGAATGGGAGCTGCCGAACGGCGCCCGCGCCATGCGCTTCGACCAGGACCGCTTTGCCGCGTTCGAGCTGCACATCCTCAAACGTCCGGCCGCCGCGCAGGACTATTCGCTCGAGCAGCAGGCGCGCGCGAAGGCGCTGTTCGAGAAGATGAGCCAGGCCGATATCGACTACCTCATCATGGTCATCGCCAGCGCGCTGCCCGGCTCGACCACCGAGCCGATGACGATCCCGCAATTCCGCGACCGCCTGGAGGCCTATCGCGACATCACGCCTGAGATGCTGCGGCAGCATCTCGTCGAGTTCCTCGCGCGCGTCGCGCCGGTCGCTGAGCAGCTCGGCGTCTCCCTGACGCTGCATCCGGACGATCCGCCGCGGCCGTTGTTCGGCCTGCCGCGCATTGCCTCCAGCGCTGAGGACTACCAGGCGCTGTTCGACGCCGTGCCGTCGAAGGCGAACGGCATCTGCCTGTGCACGGGCTCGCTCGGCGTGCGTGCGGAGAACAACCTGCCTGAGATGGCGGAGCGGTTCGGCCCTCGCATTGCGTTCGCCCATCTGCGCGCCACCAAGCGCGAAGCTGATGGCCTGTCGTTCTACGAGTCCGATCATCTCGACGGTGACGTCGACATGGTCGCGGTGCTCAAGGCGCTGCTCAAGGAGAACGCGCGGCGTTCGCCCGACACGAAAATTGTGTTCAGGCCCGATCATGGCCACCGCATGCTCGACGATCTCGCCGCCACCAAGCGCACCAATCCCGGCTACACCGCCATCGGCCGCCTGCGCGGCCTCGCGGAGTTGCGCGGTGCAATCAGGGCGATCGAGCATCGGTAGAGCCAAAGCTCTATCCACATCGTCATAGCGAGCCAACGGGTCCGCGCGAAGCGCGGCCCGATGACAGGCTCCGCGAAGCAATCCAGAACCCCTCTGCGGAAAGACTCTGGATTGCTTCGCTGCGCTCGCGATGACGTGGAGAGAGGGTGCTTCCCCCAAACACCGCCTGCTTAGTAACAAGCGTCCATCGCGCCGAGCTTCGGATAGAGCCGGTCGATCGCAGCGATCTCGCTTTTCATCTGCGCGATGATCCAGTCGCGGATCTCGGCGGCGATGGGGCGCATCGGCCGGTTGCGCGGCGGCAGGAATTCGCATAGGCGGCGCGTGGTGGTGAGCGTGTCGGAGGCCGGCACAAGCGCGCCGGTGAGAAGCCAGTGCGAGGCAACGGTCAGCCAGCCGAGTGCGATGCCCTGGCCGAGCAGCGCGGCCTGCACCACGACGGCATAATCGGTGAAGCTCAGCGCCTTGGCCGCCCCACGGCGCCCGGTGAGGAGCGAGGCGTAATCGGCGGCCCAGTCGCCCGGCGTTTCGGCAAGGCGGATGATGGTGTTGCCTTCGGTGGGATCGGTCTCGCCGAGATAGCCGGGGCTGCACATCGGCAGCATCACTTCCTTCATCACCAATGTGCCGCCCGACGACGGCTCGTCGCGGTCGCGAAAGCGCATGCCGAGATCGACATTTTCCACCGGTCCGCGCAGCGCGCCGGAGATCAGCTGGAAGCGCAGATCGATTCGCGGAAACTGCTTCTGGAGCTTGTCGATGCGCGGCATCAGCCAATGCGTGGTGAAGGCGGAGGAGACCGACAGCGTCACGGTCTCGGTACCCTTGCGGCGCTGCTCGATATCGAGGAGCCCGCTCTCGATGCTGCGAAACCCTTCGAGCACGCGGCGATAGAGCCGCTCGCCTTCCTCAGTGAGCACCGCGCGTCCCCCTCTGCGGTCGAACAGGCGGACGCCGAGATGCTCCTCGAACTGGCCGAGCATACGGCTCACCGCCGGCTGCGTGACGTTCAATTCGGCGGCCGCAGCCGTGAAGCTGCCATTGCGCGCCGCTGCGTCGAAGACGAACAGGGCGTTGCTGGACGGCAGCATGCGGCGCAGCTCGGGCATAACGCCATGTTATGAGGGCGGTGAGAATTTGGCAATTGCCGGATTTTGCCAAGTCTGGTGTCATTGGCATGACAGCCTACAGACAGGGGCTTGCGGAAGAAGATTTGGTGCGCTGCACGCTTCGTCCGTGAGTGCCCGAAATCCTTGTCTATAATGCAGGCTTATGGCGCGCAGTGAGGCACGCCGGCACGGGACATGGCGAGGTCGATCGTTGGACAAACGAGCGGAAAGCGTCGAGATCAGGTCCGCCAGCAAGGCCTATGGCGCCGTTCGCGCTCTCGATGACGTCTCCCTTGATGTCGGCGCCGGTGAATTCGTCTCTCTGCTCGGCCCCTCCGGCTCCGGCAAGACCACGCTGCTCGGCATTTTGGGCGGCTTCATCCTGCCCTCGTCGGGCACGATCCTGTTTGGCGGCCGCGACGTCACATACGTGGCGCCACACAAGCGCGACATCGGCGTGGTGTTCCAGAACTACGCGCTGTTCCCGCATATGAACGTCGGCGAGAACGTCGCGTTTCCCCTGCGCGCCCGGCGCCTGCCCAAAGCGAACTGGCCTGACAAAGTGCGAGCGGCGCTCGCCATGGTCGGCCTCGCCGGCTATGAGGCGCGCGGCATCGCGCAACTCTCCGGCGGCCAGCGCCAGCGCGTGGCGCTGGCCCGCGCCATGATCTTCGAGCCGCGCCTGATCCTGATGGACGAGCCGCTCTCCGCGCTCGACAAGCAGCTCCGCGAATCCATGCAAATCGAGCTGCGCGCGCTGCACAAGCGTATCGGCGCCACCATCATCTATGTCACCCATGACCAGCGTGAGGCGCTGACCATGAGCGACCGCGTCGCGGTGATGAAGGACGGCCGGCTGATCCAGATCGACCAGCCCGAGCGGCTGCACGACCATCCCGCAAATTCCTTCGTTGCGAGTTTCATCGGCGAAGCCACGCTGCTGCCGGTCCGCCGCGCCGATCCCAGCAGCGTTGCGCTCGGCAATGCGCTGCTGCGCAGCGCCCGCGCCATTCCCGATGGCGACGCCCTGATGCTCGCCGTGCACAGCGAAAAGCTTCTGATCGACGATGGCGCGCAGGATGCCGCCTGCAATCGGTTGACGGGCACGGTTACCGACATCGTCTATCAGGGCGAGAGCCTGCGCATTTTCCTGGCGCTCGAAGGCGGCATCGCGCTCAGCCTGCGCCAGCCGAGCTATCACCAGGCCTACAGCCGCATCCCGCCGCTCGGCGGCAGCCTCACCGTGACCCTTCACCCCGAGGACACCATCGTCGTCCCCAAGGTGGACTGAACTCAAGCCTCATCCAACCCGAGAGAAGAAACGAACATGTCGACCCAAGCCGCGTTCAGCAATTTCAAGGTTCTCACCTTCGACGTCGTCGGCACCTTGATCGACTTCGAGACCGGCGTGCTGTCCGCGGTGCGCAGGATTTCGGGCAAAACGCCGGCCGAGCTCAGCGACGACCAGATCTTCGAATCCTACAAGCGCGGTCGTGACAAGCATTACGAGCGCTCGAGCGAGGTGATGTTCCACGTCTACCGCTATCTCGCCAAGGAGCTCGGGCTGCCGGCCGACGATGCGTCCTGCGACATGTTCCAGCTCGCCGTGTTGCGCTGGGGGCCGTTCCCGGACTCGGTCGAGGCGCTCAGGCGCCTGCGTACCAAATTCCGGCTGGTGGCGATGACCAATGCCGACCGGGTTGCGCTCTCCTGCTACGCGCATGCGCTCGGCAATCCCTTCGACGACACGGTCTGCGCCGACGACACCGGCGTAGCCAAGCCGAACCCGGAATTCTTCGCCTACAACAAGGGTCGCCAGTCCGCCTTCGGCTACAAGCAGTCGGACATCCTGCACGTCGCGCAGAGCCAGTACCACGACATCGGGATCGCTCGGAAGCTCGGCTACAAGGTGTGCTGGATCGAGCGCCGCCAGGGCATCGCCGGCTTCGGCGGCACGCCGGCGGTGGAGACGCTGACCAAACCGGACTTCCATTATCCGACGCTGAAGGCGCTCGCCGACGCCGCGATCGGTCCGGCGGCGTAACGAGGAGCGGCGGCATGACACGGGACTGGAGCGCGCTGCCATCGGCCAACTCGCTGTGGGAAGCGACGGCCGAGCCGGCGCGCGAGTTCCAGGTCCTGTCGGGCGAGCAACAGGCGGACGTGGTGATCATCGGCGCGGGCTACACCGGCCTCTCCGCCGCGCACCACATCGCCAGAAGCGGGCTTGCCCCGGTCGTGTTGGAGGCCAACCGCCCCGGCTGGGGCGCCAGCGGCCGCAATGGCGGTGTGATTACGGCAAAATTCCGCCTCTCGTTCCGCGAGATCGATGCGGTGCACGGCCGCGCCATGGCGCGGCGCATGTACGAGATCGCGCATGAATCGACCGACATGGTCGAAGAGCTCGTCTCCGAGTTCGGCATCATCAGCGCTCAGCTGACGCGCACCGGCCAGGTCAAGGCGGCACATAACGAGACGACGCTGAAGGCCGCGATCGATGAAGCCGACTGGATGAGGCGAGAGATGGGCGATGCGGAGGTCCGCATCCTCGACAAGCGCTCCGTGCGCGACGAGACCGGCTCGGACATCTTTGTCGGCGGCGTGCTCAATCCCGGCTCGGGCGGTATTCATCCGCTGAACTATTTGCGCGGCCTTGCCGATGGTGTCGCGCGCCGCGGCGTTCCCATCTACCAGGAGTCGCCGGTGGTCAAACTCCGGCGGGAGAATGGCGGCATCGTCGCCGAGACGCCGAGAGGCGCGGTGCGGGCGAAGCAGGCGATCATCGCCACTAACAGCTATTCGGATCTGACCGATGCCACCGCGCAGATGCAGCGCACGCTGATCCCGTTCCGCAGCGCCATCATCGCCACCGACAGGCTGCCGCGCAATCTCGCCGGCAAGCTGATGCCGACAGGGCGAACCTACACCGAGACCAAGCGCATGATGCGCTGGTTCCGCATGGTCGACAATCGCGTCATCTTCGGCGGCCGCGGCGCCTTCGGCAAGCAGGATTCGCAAGCGGCGTTCGACGCCTTGCGCAAGGCGATGGTCGGCATCTTCCCCGATCTCGCCGATATCCCGCTCGAATACAAATGGTCGGGCCTGGTCGCGATGACGCTGGACTCGGTGCCGCATATCGGCCGGCTCGACGACCGCACGCTGGTCTCGATCGGCTACAACGGCGCCGGGGTTGCGATGTCGAGCCTGATGGGCCGCTATCTCGCCGCCTTCGTGCGCGGCGAGACGCCCGAGGTCGGCCTGCTCGACATCAGGCGCATGAGAGCAATTCCGTTCTATCCGCTGCGCGAACCCGCTGTGCGCATGGTCGCCGGCTGGTACCAGTTTCTCGACGCGATTGGTCAGTGAGATCTGTTTGGAGGAGGCGAGGATGATCATGAAGCGGACTATTGGATTGGGCTGCGCGCTGCTGGGCGCCATCGGACTGACCACAGCGGCGGATGCCGCCGAGCAGATCACCGTCGTCTCGCAGGGCGGGGCCTATCAGCAGGCGCAGACGGTGGCGATCCTCGACCCCTCCGCCAAGAAGCTCGGCATCACCATCAACCAGGATTCCATTCCCGACGCCTGGCCCGCGATCAAGACGCAAGTCGGCAGCGGCAAGCCGATCTGGGATGTCGTGGACACGCCGACCGGCTATTGCCTGCGCGGCGGCGAGCAGGGGCTGATCGAAAAGTTGGATTTCTCGAAGATCCCCAATGCGGCGGCGATGCCCGAGGCGTATCGCAGCCCGTATTCGGTCTCCTACGAGTTCTATTCCAGCGTGCTGGCCTACAGCCAGAAGACGTTCCCGAAAGATGCGCCGAACAGCTGGGCCGATTTCTGGGACGTCAAGAAATTCCCCGGCCGCCGCGCGCTGCGTAACCATCCGATCGCCACGCTCGAGGCGGCGCTGATGGCGGATGGCGTCGCGCCCGACAAGCTCTATCCGCTCGACGTCGACCGCGCCTTCAAGAAGCTGGAAGAAATCAAGCCGCACATCACCGTGTGGTGGACCTCGGGCGCGCAATCGGCGCAGCTTCTCAACGATGGTGAGGTCGACATGGAGATGGCCTGGAACGGCCGCGTCAGCGCGGTCGCCAAGGAAGGCGCGAAGGTCGCGTTCACCTACAATCAAGGCATCCTGCAGAGCACTTCGCTCTGTATCCTCAAGGGCGCGCCGAATCTGGAAACAGCGGTGAAATTCCTCAACGAGGCCGTCGATCCCGTGCACCAGGCCAACCTGCCGCTCCACATCGACTACGGCCCCGGTAACCCGAAGGCGTTCGAGACCGGCGTGATCAAGCCCGAGCGCGCCGCGCAGCTGCCGAGCGAGCCGGCGAATGCGGCCAAGCAGGCGCTGATGTCCTACGCCTGGTGGTCCTCGCCCGCGGGCGAAGCGGCCGAGAAGCGGTGGGCGTCGTTCATGCAGAAGTGAGCGAGGCAGCGTTGACGACATCCCTGCCAGATCCCTCCCAAAAGCATCAGCGCCGTGAGCACGGCCTGATGCTGGCATTGGTGTCGCCGGCGCTGCTGGTGATCCTGGCCCTGATCGTGCTGCCGGTCGGCTGGCTGGCGTGGCAGTCGGTCTATCATGACGGCTTTACCCTGGAGAATTATCGCCGCGTCTTCACCGAAGACGTCTATTGGCGTAGCTTTGCACTGACCTTCGAGATCAGCCTCGCGGTCACTGGAATCGCGCTGCTGCTCGGCTATCCCGTGGCCTATCTCGCCAACTCGGTGCCGAAAGGCTGGAGCATTCTGATCCTGTCGCTGGTCGTGCTGCCGTTCTGGACCAGCGTGCTGGTTCGGGCCTATGCCTGGCTGGCGCTGCTGCAGCGCACCGGCGTGATCAACCAGTTCCTGCGCTATCTGGACGTCATCTCCGAGCCGCTCGCATTGGTCCACAACACGTTCGGCACGGTGGTTGCGACCGTGCACATCCTGCTGCCGTTCATGGTGCTGCCGCTCTATGCCACCATGCAGAAGATCCCCGGCGATCTCATGCAGGCCGGCGCCAGCCTGGGTGCGAGCCCGTCGCTGACATTTTTCCGCGTGTTCCTGCCGCTGTCGCTGCCGGGCGTGCTCGCCGGCTGCACCATGGTGTTCGTGCTCTGCCTCGGTTTCTACATCACGCCGGAGTTGCTCGGCGGCGGCCGCACCGTGATGGTGTCGATGCTGGTGAGCCGCAATGTCGAGCTCTACAACCAGTTCGGGGCTGCCAGCGCGGTCGCGGTGGTGCTGCTCCTGAGCGTGCTCCTGATCTTCTTCGCCGTCAGCCGCTTCATCTCGCTCGATCGTGTGTTGGGGCAGAAATGATGCGCGCTTCGCCCACCCGGATTGCCCTCTACGCGATCAGCGCGCTGGTGCTGGTGTATCTGATCCTGCCCGTCCTGATCATCGCGCCGATCTCGTTCTCCAGCGCGCGCTTCCTGACCTTCCCGCCGCCGTCGTTCTCGCTGCGCTGGTACCAGCAGTATTTCGCCAACGCCGCCTGGATGCAGGCGACGCGGGTGACGCTGACGGTTGCGCTGCTGACGGTCGTGATCGCGACCCCGCTCGGCGTGGCCGCTGCCTATGCCATCAGCCAGTCGAACCTGCGCATCATGCGCATCATCCACATGGCGCTGCTGCTGCCGCTGGTGGTACCGATCATCATCACCGCGGTCGGCATCTTCTTCGTCTACGCCAAGGTAGGCCTGGTCGCGACCATGTCCGGCCTCGTGCTCGCCAACTTGATGCTGGGATTGCCCTATGTCGTCATCTCGGTGCTTGCGGGCCTGCAGAGCTTCGACCCCGCGCAGGAGATGGTGGCGCGCAGTCTCGGCATGAACCGTCTGCGCAGCTTCTTCGCGGTGACGCTGCCGCAGATCAAGTCGAGCGTGATCGCCGGCGGCATCTTCGCCTTCATCTCGGCAATGGACGAGACCATCGTCGCGCTGTTCATCTCCGGCGGCCAGTTCCAGCCGCTGACCAAGCGCATGTTCACCGCGCTCCGGGACGAGATCGACCCGACCATCGCCGCGATCTCGACGCTGATGACGGCCGCATCCTTCATGCTGGTGCTCCTTGCGAGCGCGCGACAGAAGCGGAGCGGATGAAATCGACGAGATCAGATCAGCCGATTGCGAAATCGGCTGCCGTCTCTGCGTGAATGGCGGTGGTGTCGAACGTCTCGACCGACGTGTCGTCCGTACCGACCAGCATGGTGATCTCGGTGCAGCCGAGGATGATGCACTCTGCGCCACGGGCGACGAGGGCCGCCATCACCTCGCGGTAGCGGCGGCGCGACGGCGCAGCGACGTTGCCGAGGCACAGCTCGTCGTAGATGATGCGGTTCACCTCGGCGCGCTCGTCCGCGGGGGGAATCAGAACGTCGAGATCGTGCGCGCGCAATCGGTCGATGTAGAAGTCTTCCTCCATCGTGAACTTGGTGCCGAGCAGCCCGACCCGCCGATATCCCCTGGCCCGGATCCGCTGCGCCGTCGCGTCGCCGATGTGGATGAACGGCACGGTCACGCTCGACATGATCTCGGGCGCCAGTTTATGCATCGTGTTCGTGCACAACACGATCGCCCGCGCGCCGACGCTTTCGAGGCGCCGCGCGATTTCCGCCAGACTGGCCGCCGCCTCCTGCCAGCGGCCGCCATACTGCATCTGCTTGATCTCCTCGAAATCGTAGGAATACATCAGCAGCGGAGCCGAATGCAGCTTGCCCATGCGGTCGCGGACGCGCTCGTTGATGAGCTTGTAATAAAGCGCGGTGCTCTCCCAGCTCATGCCGCCGATCAGGCCGATGGTTTGCATTCCGCTGCTCCAGACGATTTGGGTCGGCCGATCGTAGACGAAGATGCCGAGGCTCGCCATCATGGCCGCGGCAGGGCCTGTAGTGCAAACGGTAAGGACGGGCATGACGCCTGCGCAGGCTGCGAGAAGCCTTTCGACCTTGCGCACTCTCTCGGCCTGTCCTAGGCCAGTTCCCCGAACAAGCGCGCATCGCCAGAGCCTCGAGGGAGCCGATATGACCATTCGCAACACCCGCACCGGGGGCCAGATCCTGATCGATCAGCTCGTCGCCCAAGGCGTCGAGCGCGTCACCTGCGTGCCGGGCGAGAGCTATCTCGCGGCCCTCGATGCGCTGCATGACAGCCCGATCGACGTCGTGATCTGCCGCGCCGAAGGCGGCGCTGCGATGATGGCGGAGGCCTATGGCAAGCTCACGGGGCGCCCCGGAATCTGCTTCGTCACCCGCGGTCCCGGCGCGACCAATGCCAGCCACGGTGTCCACATCGCGATGCAGGATTCGACGCCGATGATCCTGTTCGTCGGCCAGGTCGATACCGGCATGCGCGAGCGCGAGGCGTTCCAGGAGCTCGACTACAAAGCGGTGTTCGGCTCGATGGCGAAATGGGCGGTCGAGATCGATCGCCCCGACCGCATTCCGGAGCTGGTCGCGCGCGCGTTCCGCGTCGCCATGCAGGGCCGCCCCGGTCCCGTGGTGATCGCGCTGCCGGAGAACATGCTGACCGAGACCGCGGCCGTTGCCGACGCCATGCGCGTCGAGCCCGCGGTGAGCTGGCCCGCGCCGGCCGATATCGAAAAGCTCGGCGCCATGCTCGCGGGAGCCAAGGCGCCGCTCGTCATTCTCGGCGGCTCGCGCTGGACCGATGAGGCGGCGAAGAGCATCGCGCGATTCGCGGAGCGGTTCGACCTGCCGGTTGCGACCTCGTTCCGCCGGGCCTCGCTGATCGATGCCGACCATTCGCACTATGCCGGCGACCTCGGCATCGGACCGAGCCCGGGCCTGAAGGCGCGCATCGAGGGTGCCGACGTCATCCTGCTGATCGGTGGCCGCATGTCGGAGATGCCGTCCTCCTCCTATACGCTGCTCGACATTCCCACTCCGCGGCAGAAGCTGATCCACGTGCATCCAGGCTCGGAAGAACTCGGCCGCGTCTATCAGCCGGCGCTGCCGATCCAGGCGACGCCCGCCGCCTTCGCCGCCGCCGTCGAGACGCTGAAGCCGGCTGGAACCGTGGCCTGGAAGGGCGAGGCGGCCAAGGCGCATGCCGATTATCTCGCCTGGACCGAGAAGGCGCGCGAGTTGCCCGGCAAGTTCCAGTACGGCCAGGTGATGACCTGGCTGCGCGACCGCCTGCCGAAGGATGCGATCGTTTGCAACGGCGCCGGCAATTACGCCGGCTGGATCCATCGTCATCACCGTTTCCATAGCTTTGCCGCCCAGCTCGCGCCGACCTCGGGCTCGATGGGTTACGGCGTGCCCGCGGGCGTGCTCGCCAAGCGGCAATATCCGGATCGCGTCGTCGTCGCCTTTGCCGGCGACGGCTGCTTCCTGATGAATGGTCAGGAATTCGCCACCGCCGTGCAATACGACGCGCCGCTGATCGTCATCATCGTCGACAATTCGCAATACGGCACCATTCGTATGCACCAGGAGCGCGACTATCCCGGCCGCGTCGTCGGCACCCAGCTCAAGAACCCCGACTTTGCGATGTACGCCAAGGCGTTCGGCGGCCATGGCGAGCGCGTCGAGCGCACCGAAGAGTTCGCACCGGCGTTCGAGCGCGCGCTGGCTTCGGGCAAGCCGTCGATCCTCCACTGCATCATCGATCCGCGCGCGATCTCGGTCGGCAAGGATTTCACGCCGGCGGTGAAGGCTTAAAGCGATGGCGGCCGGTCGCCACGTTGCGATCATCGGAGCCGGCGCGGTCGGCGTGATCAGCGCCATCGAGGCGTTGCGCGAGGGCCATCGCGTCACACTGATCGATCCCGGCGAGCCTGGCGGCGAACAGGCGGCGAGCTATGGCAATGCCGGCTGGCTGTCCTCGCATTCGGTGATTCCGCCGGCGGAGCCAGGCGTCTGGAAGAAGGTGCCGGGTTATCTGATGGACCCGCTCGGCCCGCTCGCGATCCGCTGGTCGTATTTGCCGAAGGCGCTGCCCTGGCTGGTCAAGTACCTGCTGTCCGGCTGGACCGAGGCGCGGGTCGAGACGACGGCGTTCGCGCTGCGCGCCCTCCTCAAGGACGCGCCGCTGCTGCACCGCAAGCTCGCGGAAGAAGCCGGCGTGCCCGAACTGATCGAGCGCAACGGCGTGACGCATGTCTTCACCTCGCGCGGCAATTTCGACGACGATCTCGGCTGGCGCCTGCGCAAGAAGGTCGGAGTCGAATGGCTGGAGCTCAATGCCGACGAGATGCGCCAGCGCGAGCCGGACCTGCATCCGCGCTACACCTTTGGCGTGGTGGTGGAGGAGGCCGGCCGCTGCCGCGATCCCGGGGCTTATGTCGCCGCCCTCGCCAACCATGCGATCGCCGGTGGCGCGAAGCACGTGCGGGCCAAGGCGACCGGGCTGAAGCTAAACGGCAACAAGCTCGTGGCTGTTCTCACCGAGACCGGCGAGATTCCTTGCGATGCCGCGGTGGTCGCGGCTGGTGCCCGCTCGAGGCAGCTCACCGCGTCGGTCGGCGATTCCCTCCCGCTCGAGACTGAGCGCGGCTATCACGTCATGATTGAGAATCCGGAAGTAGGTCCGCGCAGCTCGATGATGGCATCCGACGCCAAGATGGTGGTGAACTGGACCAACAAGGGCCTGCGCGCCGCCGGCACGGTCGAGATCGCCGGCCTCGAGGCCGCACCGAATTGGAAGCGGGCCGAAATCTTGCGCAACCACCTTCTCGGGATGTTCCCGAAGTTGCCGAAGGACATCCCAGCTTCGCGCATCAAGACCTGGTTCGGCCATCGCCCCAGCATGCCGGACGGACGTCCCTGCATCGGCTACGCGCGCGCCTCCCGCGACATCGTGTATGCTTTCGGCCACGGGCATGTCGGCCTGGTCGGCTCGGCCCGTACCGGCCGGCTCGTCGCCCAGCTTGTCAGCGGCAAGACGCCGGAGATTCCGCTCGGCCCCTTCGCACCCGGACGTTTCCTCTGAGGCCGCAGCATGACCAGTTCAGTCAATTCGTCCGCCCGCATCGCCCGCGTCGGCAAGGCCGTGTACGGCGCGCCGCTCGGAATCCTGATGCTGGAAGCACGCTTTCCCCGCATTCCCGGTGACATGGGCAACGGCACGACCTAGCCGTTTCCCTGGGCAAGCCCGAGGAGCTGTATGCCCTGCCGTGCCACGTCGCGCGGCGCGCGGACGTCGATCGCGCGGTCGCCACCGCGGTCCGGGAGTTCGGCCGGCTCGACATCATGGTCAACAACGCCGGCGTCGCCCGCAACCAGGACATTCTCGATATCACCGAGCAGGACTTCGACGAGATCATCGGCATCAATTTGAAAGGCGCGTTCTTCGGCGTGCAGGCCGCGGCGAAGCAGATGATCGCGCAAGGTGGCGGCGGGGTCATCATCAAGGCGGGGTCATCATCAACATGTCCTCGGTGAATGCGCTGCTGGCGATCCCGACGCTTGCGACCTATGCCATCTCCAAGGGCGGCATGAAGCAGCTCACCTCCGTCGCGGCCGTCGCACTGGCCCCGCACAACATCCGCGTCGTCGCGGTCGGGCCGGGCACGATCCTGACCGACATGGTGACGTCGTCCACCTACACTTCCGAGGAGGCCCGCAAGACCGTGACGTCGCGTACGTCGGCGGGCCGTGGCGGCGAGCCGAGCGAGGTGGCCTCCGTCGTGGCGTTCCTTGCCAGCGACGATGCGTCCTACATCACCGGACAGACGATCTATCCGGATGGCGGCCGGCTGGTTTTGAACTACACGGTGCCTGTGAAGGAGAAGTAGGGCTCACTGCCTCTCACTCCGCCGCGACCGTCATGCCGTGGCCGAGCCGCTTCGAGATGCCGCCGGCGCAATCGCGCAGCGCATTTGCGATCGGGCTGTCCCAGCGCGCGTCGAACGTTCCTTCCGGCCCCATCGCGGTGATGACCAGCGCGACGTGGCCGGAATGGTCGAATACCGGCGCCGAGAATGCGTTGACGCCGGGCAGGGGATCGCCGAGCGCGCGGGCGAGCCCGTGCGTGCGGACCTCAGCGAGCATCTCGGCAACCTTCGCGCCTTTCACGGCGCGCTTTGGATTGTAGCCGACGCCGTGACGGTCGAGACCGCTTTCGAGCGCGGCATTGATCGTCTTCTCCGGCAGGAACGCCGCGAAGGCGCGGCCGGTCGCAGTCTCCAGCAGCGCCATCACGGAGCCGACGCGCATCACGATGTGCACCGGCTGGGCCGGCTCCTCGACCTGCACCACGGTCGGGCCGTGCGTGCCCCAGACCGCGAGCGAGACTGCGTGGCCGATCTGGCTCGCGAGGCCCGCGATCTTGGGACGTGCGATGCGAACGCCGGAGAGCCGGCGCAGGCTGATCAGGCCGAGCTCCAGCGCCAGCGCGCCGATCTCGTAGCGGCCGGTGGTCTCGTCCTGCTCGATCAGGCCGATACGCGAAAAACTGGCGAGATAGGGATGCGCCTTGGCCGGCGTCATGCCGGCCTCGCGCGCGAGATCGCGCAGCATCATCGGCTCGCCGCTTCTTGCGAGCGCGCGAAGCAATTCTCCGCCGACCTCGATCGACTGGATGCCGCGGCTCTCTCTGTTCATGTGCCTCCCGGCGTTTTCGCTCACGCCGCGTTGCGCTTGGCGGCGCTGTCGGCAAGATGACGGCCGGCAATGTAGCCGAAGGTCAGCGCCGGCCCAAGGGTGATGCCGGCCCCGGGATAATTGCCGCCCATGATGCTTGCCATGTCGTTGCCGGCGGCATAGAGGCCGGGAATGACGCGGCCTTCGGCATCGAGCGCCCGCGCGTTCTCGTCGGTGACGATGCCGGCATAGGTGCCGAGATCGCCGATCACCATCTTGATGGCGTAGAACGGGCCGTTCTCGATTGGCGCGACGCAAGGGTTGGGCCCGTGCAGCGCGTCGCCCTGGTAACGGTTATAGGCTTTCGAGCCCTTGCCGAAGGCGGTGTCGTGTCCCAGCGGCGCCGTCGTATTGAACTGCCTGACGGTTTCGACGAACGCCTTCGCATCGATGCCGGCTTTCGCCGCGAGCGCCTCCAGCGTGTCGGCGCGCATGAGGTAGCCGGTATTCAAATGATGACCCAGCGGCATCGGGAAAGGCGGCACGCAGCCGAGGCCATACTTCCGCAGCGTCTTGTGGTCGCAGACCAGGAAGGCGGCGATCTCCTCGCCGGGTTTGGCCGCCTTGACCATGGCCTGGACGAAGTCGTGATAGGAATTGCCTTCATTGGCAAAACGCTTGCCGTCGCGCATCACCGCGATCACGCCGGGCTTGGCGCGGTCGATGAAATGCGGCATCACGCCCTTAGAGCCATCCTTGCGCGTAGTCAGCGAGACCGGCACCCAGGCTGCCGCGTTCGGCAGGCGATCCTCGATGCGCCCACCGGCGCTTTCCGCAAGGCGCAGGCCATCGCCGGTATTGCCCGCGGGCCCGGGCGAATAGTGCTCATTGCCGGTCGGCGCGTGCGGAAACATTTTTCTGCGGCGTGCCACGTCGTGCGGAAAGCCGCCGCAGGCGAGCACGACGCCTTGCCTTGCACGAACGCGCACCTCGCGTCCCTCGCGCGAAACGATCGCGCCAGTCACGGCGCCGTTCTCGACCGTCAGCTCGCGCACCGGTGAGGACAGCCACATCGGAATCTTCAGATCGAGCGCGGATTTCGCGAGGCGGCCTGCGAGCGCATTGCCATTGGTCAGCGTCATGCCGCGGCCGTGGCGCAGCACGTCCATGAAATGCCGCGACAGCCGCTTGGCGACATAAACGGCCGAGGTCAGCGACTTCGTCACGCGCATGAAGTGGATGATCTCCTTGCCGGAGCCCAGCATCATGCCGAACACGGTGAGCTCGGGCAGCGGCGTGCCGAGGGTCTTGATGAGGTCGCCGAGCTCGCGGCCGTCGAATGGACGCGTCACCATGGAGCGGCCGCCCTGCGCGCCGCCGGGCGCTTCGGCGTGATAATCGGGAAACACCAGCGGCATGTCGAAACGCAGCGCCGTCTTGGTGGTGAAGAACTCGACCGCCTCGGGGCCGGCCGATAAAAATGCATCGACGCGTGCCGCATCATAATTGTTGCCGGCCTCGTGGCGTAAGTATGTGCGGGCCTGCTCCGGCGTCTCCTCGATCCCATAGGCCTTCGCCAGCGAGGTGCCGGGAATCCAGAGCCAGCCACCGGAACGCGCGGTGGTGCCGCCGAAGCGCGGCTCCTTCTCGACGATCAGCACATCGAGCCCACGATAGCGCGCGGTGATCGCGGCCGACATGCCGGAGCAACCCGATCCGGCCACGAGCACGTCGCACTCGTAAGTCTCAATGGCGCTATGCTCGTTGCCGGTCATCGCTCACCTCACTTCTTCAGGAGCGGACATTTGGATTCGGAGACCGGGCGGAAGGCGTCTTCGCCCTTCACGGTCTTGACGATGTCCAGATAATCCCACGGCTCCTTGGACTGCTCGGGCTTTTTTATCTTGGCGAGATACATGTCGCGGATGACGCGGCCGTCCTCGCGCAATTTGCCGCCGTGAACGAAGATATCCTCGATCGGCAGTTCGCGCATCTTGGCCATCACCTTGGCCGGATCATCGGTGCCTGCGGCCTTGATGCCTTTCAGGTAATGCAGCACCGAGCCGTAGACTCCGGTCTGGATCATGGTCGGCATCACCTTGGTGCGCTCGTAGAACTTCTTCGACCAGGCGCGGGTGGCCTCGTCCATGTTCCAATACGATGCCGTGGTCATGTAGGTGCCCTGCGCGGCCTTCAGCCCGATCGCGTGCACGTCGGTGTCGAACATCAAGAGGCCGACGAGCTTCTGGCCGCCCTGGACCAGGCCGAACTCGCCGGACTGCTTGATGGCGTTGTCGGTGTCCTGGCCGGCATTGGCGAAAGCGACCACGTCGGATTTCGAGCTCTGCGCCTGCAGCGCGAAGGAGGAGAAGTCCGCCGTGTTGGTCGGGTGCTTGACGCCACCGAGCACTTTGCCGCCCATCTCGTTGATGAAGCGCGTGGCATCCTTCTCGAGCTGCTGGCCGAAGGCATAGTCTGCCGTGATGAAGTACCAGGACTTGCCGCCTTCCTTGATGACGGCCGAAGCCGTCACCTTCGACAGCGCATAGGTGTCGTAGGTGAAATGCACTGTGTTGGGACTGCACAGCTCGTCTGTCAGCGAGCTCGCGCCGGGACCGGAGAGCAGGGCGATCTTATTGCGCTCGCGCACCATGTTGTGCACGGCGATGGCGATGCCGGAATTAGGGATGTCGACGACGGCGTCGACCTTGCCGTTGTCGAACCAGCCGCGCACGATCTGGACGCCGACGTCGGTCTTCATCTGATGGTCGGCACTGATGATCTCGATCGGCTTGCCGAGCACGGTTGGCCCGAATTCCTCCACGGCCATCTTGGCCGCCTCGACCGAGCCCGGCCCGCTATTGTCGCGGCCCCAGCTCGACAGATCCGTCAGCACGCCGATCCGCACCGCGTCGTCGGAGACTTGCGCGATCGCAACATTGGTCATGGCAGTCGAAGTCATGGCCGCGAGCACAGCACAGGCCAAAAACCCTCTCATCGTCGTTTCCTCACTCTTTTGGGCCGCTTGGCGCGGCTGGTCGTTCTGGTGGTTAATTAGATATAAGCGAATTAATTTGTCAATGACGAATAAAGGCATGGGAGTCTTTCCGTTGAGGGATTCTGGATTGCTTCGTCGCAAGGGCTCCTTGCAATGACGGCTGTACGAGCAGTTGCTCCGAACGCTCTCGTGTCCCGGACGCGCCGCGGCGCTCTTGCGCGGCTTCGCAGAGCCGGGACCCATGCCGCACGGGCTGCTTGAGGAAGCGCAGGCCCCGGCTCTACAGCGCATCACCATAGTGCGTCGAAGACGCGCGTCATCGCGCCTTCAGTGCTGCGCAGCGTCTGGGCGAGAGCAGTCAAATGCGCGGGCAGGTTGCAACCCTACCTACGATTGGCCATTATGCCGTGTGGAACCTTTTGGGGCAGGCCATGACGACGGCAACGGGGGTCTCCGCGGCGGCGGAGAGATCGACGACGGCGCATGTGGTCTGGGCGAGCGCGCTCGGCACCGCCATCGAATGGTACGATTTCCTGATCTACGGCACGGCGGCCGCGCTGGTCTTCAACAAGCTCTTCTTCCCGAGCTTCGATCCGTTCGTCGGCACGCTGGCGGCGTTCTCGACCTACGCGGTCGGCTTCGTCGCGCGGCCGATCGGCGGCGCGATCATCGGGCATTACGGCGACCGGCTCGGCCGCAAGACCATGCTGGTTGCGACCATGATCGCGATGGGACTCGGCACCTTCCTGATCGGCTGCCTGCCGACCTACGGTCAGATCGGGGTCTGGGCGCCGATCCTGCTCGTGATCCTTCGTTTCGTTCAGGGCATCGGGCTCGGCGGCGAGTGGAGCGGCGCGGTCGTGATGGTGATCGAGCACGCCGGCAATCGCCGCGGCTTCTACGGCAGCCTGGTGCAGGTCGGCTTTCCCGTCGGCGTCGCTGCCTCCACCGGCATCTTCGCCCTGATGACGAAGCTGCCCGAGGCGGATTTCCTCGGCTGGGGCTGGCGCGTGCCGTTCCTGATCAGCATCCTCTTGGTCGGCGTCGGCTTCATCGTGCGGCTCAAACTCGCGGAGACGCCTCACTTCAAGGAGATCGTCGAACGCAAGGAGGTGCTGGCGCAGCCGGCCCTCGAGGTGCTGCGCCGCGACTGGCGCAGCTTTCTGCTCGCGATCGGCATCACGGTGTCGGAGGTCGGGCTCGCTTATCTCCTCACCGTGTTCACGGTGGTCTACGCGACGACCAAGCTCGGTCTGCCACGGCAGGTGATCCTGGATGCCGTGGTCTATGCCGCGATCGTCGAGTTCGCGACCTTGCCGCTCGCGGGTTGGCTGTCCGACATCTTCGGACGCAAGGCGCTGTATCTCGCCGGCGGCGTCTTCTCGGTCGCGCTGGCCTTTCCGCTGTTCTGGTTCCTCGACAGCAAGGAGCCGGCGCTGATCACGCTCGCGCTCGTCGTCACGATGACTCTCACCCATGCGCTGCTGTTCGGGCCGAAGGCCGCGTTCATGCCGGAGCTGTTCCGCACCCAAGTGCGCTACAGCGGGGCCTCGCTCGGCGCCAACGTCGCGGCGGCGCTGAGCGGCGGCTTCTCGCCGCTGATCGCGGCTGCGCTGTTGGCGTGGGCCGGCTCGTACTGGGCGGTATCGGTCTACATCGTCGCGCTGTCGATCGTGACGATCGTCGCGACGCTGATGGCGCCGGAGACGGCGCGGGATTCGCTAAGATCCTGAGCGCCCGGACGAGCAAGTGGGATTTGCAGCGTTCGGAAACACCAGGAAGGTGATGGTCGCCGGCGCAAACTTGACTGCTCCCGGCGGCGTTGCGCGTGCCTCGAGCCGGGGCAGCTGGCCATCCGTCGTCAGCGCGAGCCTCTTGCCGTTCAACTGCACAGCCGTGCCCTGCAACCGCGCCGCATGCAGCGTGTACCGTTCGGCGGAATCCGAAAGCGTCAGCGCGTGTGACATGCGACGCGAGGTGTTGATTGCGAGCAGCGACACCGCACCTGCCACGGCCGGGTGGCACTGCGCATAGAGATGGAGACCGCGCGGAGCAGCCTTTCCTGCGTCGAGCACAATCGTTCCCATCAGCCGGCGCCAGAGCAGCGCGGCCCAGTAGCTCGGCCGCGGCCGGAACGTCGTTTCGTCGAGCAGGCCGTAATCGCTGGCGGCCAGCGTGTTGTGCATCACCACCTGGACGCCGGCCCTCGCCAGGCGTCCGAGCTGGTCGACATAGCGGAAGGTGTCGAGAAAAGTCCGATCCCATCGGTTGCCGCCGCAGGCCGCATCGGCCGTCTCGGTCAGCCAGATCGGCTTGCCCGGCTCGAATGCGTCGCGCAGGGCCTGATAAGTGCCGAGCGTCGCATCCGTGCGCGCCAGCCAGTCCTCCGAGAGGGCCTGCGCCGGATCATCGTGCCCGCCGCAGCGCGGCGAGATCGTGTTGTAATGGTGATAGGAGAAACGATCGACGCCGGAACCGGATGCGGCAAGCAGGTCGTGTGTGGTGATGCCCGACCCGGATGGCGACGGTGCATCGCCGACCGAGCCGGGGCCGAGGATCAGCGTCTCAGGCGTGGCGCGCCGCATCCAGTCGCGGAAGATCTTGAAGTCGCGGCCATAGGCGGTCGCGTCATAGCCCGCCGGTGCGCCGCCCGTCGCTGCGAGCGTCGGCTCGTTCATGAATTCGGCCGCGGCGATGCGGCCACCCTGCGCGCGCGTGGTGTCGATCAGCTGCTGCGCCTGGTCCGGCTTCCATACGCCATTGGCATCGCGGCTGCCGGGACTGATCGCAAAGGACGTGACGATCTCCGCATCGACAGCGCGCGCGAACTCCACGACGCCGCGCCACTGCGCGCGGCTGAGCACCGAGCCATATCCCGGCGGCGGCTTTCCCGGCGCCTCGGCAAAGAACGTTGCATTGGCCCAGGTGCCGCTCACGCGCAGATAAGCCGGCGACAACGCCGCGGCGAGCAGGCGCAGTCGCGCATTGGCGAGATCGATCGGCGGTCGCCCGCTGTAACGATCCCGCCCATCGAAAGCACGTCCCATTGGCGGATAAGGCCGCCAGAACCGTCCGCCGGTCACCTCCACCATCTCGATGTTGTAGGATTGAAAGCGCTCGTCGATCGTTCCGATCGCATTCAGATTGGAGGGCGAGATGGCAACGCCGCCGGCGTGCGCCGCGCACATCGTTACGGTCGCGAGCAGCGCGATCGTCGTCATGCGCCGGTCCAGATGCATGAGAGGCAACCCTGGCCTTTATCCAGATCGACAATTTACCTGTATTTTACTTATCTGAATTTTACTGCATCATCGACGCCGAGTGCCCGCCGCCGGCGCCTCGGGGGCCGGCCACCGCGGCGCAAAGGGACGGGCCCCCGGCGCCATTGACCAGGGTGGGGCACAAAAAAATCTTCGGCCCCCTCTTGAAACCGATGTCCGGTTTTCTAAGTCGTTTTTCGCCGCGAGAGCGGTGTGCCGGATGCCAAAATCGGGTCCGGCACGGGCGCCGGGCTGGTCTTTTCGGACCCGTCTGAATCCCCGCCTTGCGCTCCTTCGTATCCATCTTGCTCTTTGGAGGACTTGGTTATGAGGACCAGTTTCGACTTCGCGCCCCTGTGGCGCTCCACCATCGGCTTCGATCACCTGGCCGACCTCGTCGACAGCACGCTGCGCCAGGCGACCGAGGACAACTATCCCCCCTACAACATCGAGCGCTCCGGCGAAGACCACTACCGGATCAGCCTTGCGGTGGCAGGCTTCGGCGCCAGCGATATCACCGTGACGGCCGAGCAGAACGCGCTCACCATCGAGGGCAAGAAGCCCGAGACCGCTGCGCGCGAATACCTGTACCAGGGCATCGCCGCGCGTCCGTTCCGGCGTGTGTTCAATCTCGCCGATTACGTCCAGGTCAAGCAGGCCTCGTTCCAGGACGGGCTCCTGATCATCGACCTCGTCCGCGAGGTTCCGGAAGCGATGAAGCCGCGCCGGATTCCGATCGCGGGCGGCGCTCCTGCGGCATCGCAGATCGAGCAGAAGAAAGCAGCCTGAGCGCTCGATCGGTCCACGGCGGACGCGGCGCGCGGATGCGCGGGCCGCGCTCCCGATGCATGAAGGAGAGAACCATGGCTTTTCGTGATCTCATTCCCTGGTCGAGAAACCAGGAGCTCGCGCCGGCGCGCGACAATTTCGATCCGTTCCTGACGCTTCACCGCGAGATGAACCGTCTGTTCGACGACGTCTTCCGTGGCTTCGGCGGGACCGGCCTGTCGCCGCTGATGGAAGGTCGCTTCGGCTGGCCGAAGCTCGAGCTCAGCGAGACCGACAAGACGATGACGATCTCGGCCGAGCTTCCCGGCCTGACTGAGAAGGACGTCCAGGTCGAGATCGCCAATGGCGTCCTGACAGTCCGCGGCGAGAGGAAGGCGGAGCGCAACGGCGAAGGCAGGTACTTCACCGAGCGCTATTACGGCGCCTTCGAGCGGCAGATCCCGCTGGAGGGCGTCGAGGAGGACAAGGCCGAGGCGTCGTTCAAGGACGGCGTCCTGACCGTGTCGCTGCCGAAATCGGAGAAGGCGCGCGAAGGCGTCAAGCGCATCGCGATCAATACGCATTAGTGTCAAGCGGGGCGGCGGCGATTGGCCCCGCCGTCCCGCAGTCAACAACCCCGTCCCCTATGGAAAGGAGTTTGAGGGAGGCACCGCCAATGACCAACGTGAATACCAATATCGGCACTCTCAATCCGCTGTTTCACCCTGCGGCCCATTACAACTCGCCTACCGAAGTCCTGAATGCCGAGGAGCTCTCCACGCCGGAGAAGCGCATCATCCTGTCGTCCTGGGCATCCGACATGTACGCGGTCGAATCCTGTCCGGCCTTGCGCGAGATTCCCGGCATGAGCCACACGGTCCGGCTCGCCGACATTCTGGCCGCCCTGCGCAAGCTCGACGGTGACGGTGACAACGACAACGACGACCCACCGCGCGGCGGCGGCGTGCCGATGCGGCTGCGGCGGCCATGGGCCGCCGCGGAGAGGCAGGCCGCATGATGTTTACGCCCGCCGTTCTCGGACTCGTGCTGCTCGGCCAATCCTCGGCAGCCTGGGTCGTTCCGCTTCTGGCTCTGCAGGGCTGGATCGTCGCGCCACGCGACGAAGGCTGAAGCCACCAAGGTCTCGAATATCCACACAATACCAAGCGGCAGGTGAAGATGATGAATGCTGTGCGTCTGCTTTTCCTGGCCTTGCTGGTGCTGACGCTCACAGCGTCGCAGCCTGCCGCCGGCCAGATTCCGGATATGAAGACCGGCGGCTCGGTGCCGACCCTGGCGCCGCTGGTGCGTCAGGTCACGCCCGCCGTGGTCAACATTTCCGTGCACGGGCGCGTGCGCGAGGACAACCCGCTCTATCGCGATCCGCTCTTCCGCGAGTTCTTCGACGTTCCCCGGCAAATCGAGAAGGAGGTCAATGCGACCGGCTCCGGCGTGATCGTCGATGCCCAGCGCGGCTATGTGCTGACCAACAATCACGTGGTCGAAGGCACCTCCGCGGTTCAGATCACGACCAAGGACGGCCGGCAGTTTTCCGCCAAGGTCATCGGCCGTGATCCGCCCACGGATGTCGCGGTGCTCCAGGTCCAGAGTCCGGCCGGGCTCAAGGCGCTTCCCTTCGGGGATAGCGACGGGCTCGAGGTCGGTGATTTCGTCCTTGCGATCGGCAATCCCTTCGGCCTCGGCCAGACCGTGACATCGGGGCTCGTCAGCGCGCTGGGGCGCACCGGCCTCGGCAAGCAGGGCTATGAGGATTTCATCCAGACCGATGCAGCTATCAATCCCGGCAATTCCGGCGGAGCGCTGGTCAGCTTGCGCGGCGAACTCGTAGGCATCAACTCGGCGATCATCTCACCCGCGGGCGGCAATGTCGGCATCGGCTTTGCCATTCCGGTCAACATGGCGCGCAAGGTGATGGAGCAGATCATCGCCAAGGGGCGCGTCGAGCGCGGCCGCATCGGCGTTTCGCTGAAGGACCTGCATCCGTCAGTCAACAAGGGACTGAATCAAGGCGCCGTAGTCGCCGAGATCGCCGCGGATTCGCCGGCAGAGAGGGCCGGCTTGCGCAAGGGAGATATCGTCACCGGCGCCGACGACCGCCCGATACGCACCGCCGCCCAGCTCCGCAACACGATCGGCCTTGCGCGCGTCGGCGAGGATGTGAAGCTTACTCTGCTGCGCGACGGTACGCCGCTCACCGCCACGGTGAGGGTGGCGCCAGCGGCCGAACCGAGCAGTGCGCTCGCGGGCCCCAACCGCCTCGTTCGCTGAACCGGATGCAGCGGCAATCCGCGAACGGAAGCGCGGTTTGCTTGTCCCCTGCAATGGTCGCAGGCGTATGATCTCCCAGCTCAGGCCGCGCGGTGATCCAGCCCGTCTTGCAGGTCCCGGATAAGCCGCCGCTCGCGTTCGATGCGCTGGCGATAGAGCTCGCGCTCATGCTCGCTCTTCGCGCTGGCAAGAAGCAGCTCGTAATGGCCAATGACCTTCTCGCTGCCTCGAATGAGCAGGTCTCGCTGACTGTTCATTGCGCCATCCCCGTCGCATTGGCCGGCGCTCCCGGGGCGCGGAAGCTGACAGGAAAGATCGCTGCGGTCAGGGCATCGAGCGCCGATTGCTCTTCTGCGAGGCGCCTCTCGATGAAATGGCGCTCCAGCTCCGACAGCCTGGTCTTCAGCAGGCGCCGGTAGCGGTGGATGTTGTTGCGGTGCGCACGAATGCGGGCCAGATTCTCATCGAGCATCATCGTCTCTCCAGACGGTCGCGTTAAGTCCTTTGATTTCGAGGGTGAGAAACTTCTCGGCGAAAAAATATGCGGCGGGTGAACGGTGTCAAGATGCTCGAAGCCCGTGCCAGTCCTTGTTGCTGGCAGGCTGAAGATCGACTATCAGCCGGATCGGAGCGCTTGACGCTGCCCAAGGACAAGGAAGGAAGCACCTGACATGAGAAGGATCTCACCGACGCGACGCGACCTGATTGCAACCGCGGCGGCGGCCACCGCAGCTTCGCTGGCCGAGATCGCACCGGCCGCGGCGCAGGCCGGACCGAAGCCGATCTTCCCGGTGCCGATGGTCACGATCCCGATCGTCGGCGAGAGCCAGGTGTTTCAGGTCCGCCGCATCTACTGCATCGGGCGCAACTATGCGGCACATGCGATCGAGCGCGGCTCGGATCCGAACCGCGAGCCGCCGTTCTTCTTCCAGAAGCCGACGGACGCGATCCAGAACGTCGCGATCGGTGAGGTCGCCGAACATCCCTATCCGTCGCTGACCAAGAATTATCATCACGAGGTCGAGCTGGTCGCCGCGCTGAAGTCCGGCGGCACCAATATCCCGGTCGATAAGGCGCTCGACCACGTCTATGGTTATGCCCTGGGCCTCGACATGACCCGGCGCGATCTCCAGAACGGCATGGCCGCGGAGAAGAAGCCTTGGGAAATCGGCAAGAGCTTTGACCACGCCGCGGTGCTTGGCCCGATTCACCCAGCGAGCAAGACCGGTCATTTCGAGAAGGGCGCGATCTCGCTGGCCGTCAATGGTACGGTGCGGCAGAACTCGGATCTCAGCAAGATGATCTGGAGCGTGGCCGAGCAGATCGCGAAGCTGTCGGAAGCGTTCGAGCTGAAGGCCGGCGACATCATCTATTCCGGCACGCCCGAGAATGTCGGCCCCGTCGTGAAGGGCGACGTGCTGCTCTGCAAGCTCGAGGGCCTGCCCGACATGTCGATCAAGATCGTGTAGTTGCCATGCCGCCGCAACCACCAGTTGGCAGCGGAAGGCTCAGGAATCGCCGAGTTCCGCGGGTCGATTGCCTTTTGTTGGCCGGCAAGTGAACCTCGTGCGGCCATATTTGAGAACGAGTGAATTCCCGTGAGGGAGGCGCTCCGATGAACAAAGCTCTGATCACTGCTATCGCGATGCTGGCCTGCGTGCCCGCGAGCGCGGTTGCGCAGGAGCGTGCGGGCGATGCGGCGCTGGGCGCGGTATCGGGCGCGGTCGTGCTGGGCCCGGTCGGTGCGGTCGCCGGAGCCTTGATCGGCTACACGGCCGGACCTTCGATCGCCCGCTCCTGGGGCACGAGAGGTTCGCACTCGGCAAGGCACCGGCAGCCGCTGCGCCGCGCCGCCGCGACCGGGGGTCCGTCGCGCACGCGCGAGGCGATGGCAGCCAACGGCCAGATGCGCGCTGCCGGCAATCCGGCCCCGCCGGTTCAAGCCGCACCTGCCGTCCCGGCGCAGACCTCGACGCCGCCCGTTCAGGGATTCGATTGAGGCCGGCAGCTTCAAGCCCTCGCCTGTCTGGCGAGGCTTCGTCCCGATCTAGGACTGGCCGAGGATCTTCTTGGCGGCGCGAAGGTGCGGCTTGTCGATCATCTGGCCGTCGAGCCGCAGCGTGCCGGAATCGGGATTGCTCGCGAACGCCGCGATGACCTTCTCCGCCCATGTGCGTTCGGCGTCCGTCGGCTCGAAGGCCGCGTTGACGATGTCGACATGCTTAGGGTGAATCAGCGCCTTTGCCGAAAAACCATCGCGCCGCGCGGCGCGCGTTTCCTGCTCGAGGCCAGTGAGGTTGTCGATATCCGTGTAGACCGTGTCGATGGCCGCGACCTCGGCCGCGGCCGCGGCCATCAGGCAGAGATCGCGCGCGAGGCGATAGGGGCTGTGGAACACGCCGCCGCTCGCTTTCTCGGTGGCACCAAGCGAGGCGGAGAGATCCTCAGCGCCCCACATCAGCCCGGCAAGGCGAGGGGAGCAGCCCTTGTAGCTGCCGAGCCCGAAGATCGAACTGGCCGTTTCCGTCGCCACGCAAACGATGCGGGTCGCGCCGATCTCGATGCCGGCTGCCGCCTCGAGCGCTTCGAGCCAGGTCGCGACCTGCCGCACGTCGTCGCCGCCTTGCGATTTCGGCAGCACGATGCCGTCGGGCCTGCCCGGCATCACCGCCGCGAGGTCGGCCAGCGTCATGCCGGTATCCAGCGCATTGACGCGGACGTAGAGCTGGTGTGGGCCGGGACGGCTCTTCAGCATCGCAACTGTCAACTCGCGCGCCTCCGCCTTTTTCTCTGTGACGACGGAGTCCTCGAGATCGATGATCAACGCGTCGGCCTTGCCTTCGCTCGCCTTCTCGAACTTGCGCGGGGAATCGCCCGGCACGAACAGCATCGAACGCATCAGACCGGCCTCTTGTGCATCATCGCCATGCGGCGGCATTTTCCGACGATTTCGTCGTTCTGGTTCAGGGCGTGGTGCTCGAACTCGACGATCCCGGCCGTGGGCCGCGATTTGGATTCTCGCACCGAGAGCACCTTCGTCGTCGCCCGCAAGGTGTCGCCATGGAAGACCGGCCTTGGAAAGGTGACGTCGGTCATCCCGAGATTGGCGACGGTGGTCCCGAGGGTCGTATCATAGACCGTCATGCCGATCATGATGCCGAGGGTGTAAAGGCTGTTGAAAATGCGCTGGCCGAACTCGGTCTTCGCGGCGAAATGGGCGTCGATGTGCAGCGGTTGCGGATTGAGCGTCAGCAGACTGAACATGGTGTTGTCCATCTCCGTAACGGTCCGGGTCAGCGGATGCCTGAACTCCTGGCCTACGGAAAAGTCTTCGAAATAAAGTCCGGCCATCGCGGTTTCCTCCCTGCGAAATAACGGCGCGCTCGCACCGTCGCGCCGCATGACCCTATGCATGGTACACACAGTCTACGGATAAATTCACGTATCTGTGCCCAGTTTTTCGAGCTAAGAACGCGAGCAAAGGCGCGACCGAGGCACAGCAATAGGTCGTGGCCTTGGTTGGGGAACGCGAAGGCAAGGGAGATGGCGGGGTCGCGGCTCCCAAGGAGGAGATCAAGAACATGGATTTCGCGCTCACCGATCAGCAGGAAGCCATTCGCGACGCGATCGCCAAGATCTGCGAGGGCTTTCCCGATGCCTACTGGCTGAAGAAGGATCACGACGGCGGCTTCCCGCACGACTTCCACAAGGCGCTGGCGGACGCCGGCTGGCTCGGCATCTGCGTGCCGGAGGAATACGGCGGCTCCGGGCTCGGCATCACGGAAGCCGCGATCATGATGCGTACCATCGCGGAGTCCGGCGCCGGCATGTCCGGTGCCTCGGCCGTGCATATCAACGTATTCGGGCTCAATCCGGTGGTCGTGTTCGGCACCGAGGAGCAGCGCAGGCGCATGCTGCCGCCGATGGTCGAAGGCCGCGAGAAGGCGTGCTTCGCCGTCACCGAGCCCAACACGGGACTCAACACCACGCAGCTCAAGACCCGCGCGGTCGCCAAGAACGACCGCTACATCGTCAACGGCCAGAAAGTGTGGATCTCGACCGCACAGGTCGCGCACAAGATCCTGCTGCTGGCGCGCACCACCCCGCTGGAGGAGGTGCGCTCGCCCACCCACGGCCTCAGCCTGTTCTATACCGATTTCGACCGCAACAGGATCAAGGTCCACGAAATCGAGAAGATGGGCCGCAAGATCGTCGATTCCAACGAGCTGTTCTTCGAGGACTTTGAAATCCCGATGGAGGATCGGATCGGCGAGGAAGGCAAAGGCTTCCAGTACATTCTCGAAGGGATGAACCCCGAGCGCATCCTGATTGCGGCCGAAGCCGTGGGTCTCGGCAAGCTCGCGCTGTCGCGCGCGACGGAGTACGCCAAGACGCGCACCGTGTTCAACCGCCCGATCGGCAAGAACCAGGGCATCCAGCATCCGCTCGCGGTGAACTGGGTCGAGCTCGAAGCGGCCTGGCTGATGGTGATGTCGGCGGCGTGGCAGTACGACAAGGGCATGCCGTGCGGCGCTGCGGCCAATGCCGCGAAATATCTGGCGGGCGAGGCGGGCTTCTCGGCCTGTGAGCAGGCGGTAATGACCCATGGCGGCTTCGGTTATGCCAAGGAATTCCATGTCGAACGCTATTTGCGCGAGGTGCTGATCCCGCGCATTGCGCCGGTCAGCCCGCAGCTCGCACTCAGCTTCATCGCGGAAAAGGTGCTGGGGCTCGCGAAGTCCTACTGAACGAGTCTCGCGGCGCAACCAAACAGGCCGGCTTATTCGGCGGCGATGCGTTCCATCGCCATGGCACGAAGCCTGGCGCGTTGGATCTTGACGCCGTTGGCGCTGTCGGTGACGGGGAAGGCGTCCACGACATAGATCCGGGCCGGCACCTTGTAGCCGGCGAGCCGTTCGCGCAGATGAGCGGTCAGCGCCTCCTGTCGCGGTGGATCTCCAGCCGTTATCACGAAGGCGACGCAGCGTGCCTGACCCCTGAGATCGACCGCGACGACCTGGGCGTCGGCGACACCGGTGCAGGATTTGAGCTCGTCCTCGATTTCGCCGGGCGCGACCAGGAAGCCGCCGAGCCGCATCGCATCGCCGGCGCGCGTCTCGTAGACAAAGGAGCCGTCGCCGCGCAGCCGGCCGATGTCCCCGGTGCGGAAGAACCCGTCGGCGGTGATCGCTTCATGCGTTGCCGCGGGATTGTTGAAGTAGCCGAGGAAGCGTGACGGCGCGCTGATCTCGATCTCGCCGGGCACGCCTTGGGGCGCAAGCTCGCCGGTCTCGACATCGCGTACGCGGACTTGCGCGTCAGGCGACATCGGCCAGCCGCCACCCTCGATGCGGTCGGCGAAGGCATCACCGGTGCGGCCGATCGAGAACAGCGCCTGCACCTCGCTCGAGCCGTAGAGGCCGAACAGCTTCATGCCGCGCGCCTCTGCTTCGACTGCCAGCTCGCGCCAGCCGGGCTGGAACGCGGCGAAGCCACAGACTTCGAGATATGGAAATGGGCGCGGCGCATCGGTGAGGGCGAGAATGCGCCGGAACATCTCGTCGGAGCCGAAGGAATGCGTGATCCTGCACGCGCTGAGAATCTTGAGGGCCGGCGCGGCTTCGAAGGCGTCGAGCACATGGATGGTCGCGCCGGCTGCGATGAAGCCGAGCAGGCTCGTCATGCCGAACGTGCCGCAGAACGGCAGCATCGCCAGCAGCGAATGACGCCGGTGATCGAGTTGGAGCGCGCGGGCGACGGAGGCGGCGTGCGTCGCCAGCGTCCGCTGCGAATGCGCGACCAGCTTCGGGCCCTTGGTGGTGCCTGACGTCGTGTAGAGCAGCACGGGCAGGTCGACGTCGTCCTGGGCCGGCGGAGCCGGTGGATAGGGTTTCTCAAACGCGTCGAACCGCACGCAGGGCCAGTGTGCCGGGATCGCATCCGCGCCAACCACCGCGAGCCTTTGCAGCGCCGGCACCTCGTCTTTGGTGATGCCTGCGAGGATGGCGGCAAAATCGATCGAGCGGAATGCGGCCTCGACCACCATGAGCTTCGCACCGGACACGCGAAGCAGATGCGCGACTTCCGCGCTGCGGTAGCGCGTGTTGACGGCGGCGACGACCGCGCCGAGCCGTGCGGCGGCGAACAGCAGTGCGAGCCATTCGACCCGGTTGACCAGCCAGACCGCGACGACGTCGCCCTTGCCGATGCCCTGCGCGGCGAGCCAGGCGGCGGTCTGCTCGACCTTTGCCGAGAATTCCACGCGGGAGAAGAGTGTGGCGTCGAATACGAAGGCAGGATCGGCGGCGGTCTCGATCCGGATCAGCGATTGCAGCGAAAAAGCGTCGGCGCTCATGCCGACTGGAGTAACGCGCCCGCGCAAACCTGTCTACTTGGTGCCGAACATCCGGTCGCCGGCATCGCCCAGGCCCGGCACGATGTAGCCATGGTCGTTGAGCCGCTCGTCGATTGCGGCGGTCCAGATCGGCACGTCGGGATGCTCGCTCTGGAACTGGGCGATGCCCTCGGGCGCGGCCAGAAGGCAGACGAAGCGGATGTCGCGGGCGCCGCGGGCCTTGAGCAGTGAGGCGCCGGCGCAGGCCGAATTGCCGGTCGCCAGCATCGGGTCCATCAGGATCACGGTGCGGTCGGACAGGTCCTGCGGCGCCTTGAAGTAATATTCCACGGCCTGCAACGTCTCGGGGTCGCGGTAGAGCCCGATATGGGCGATGCGCGCCGAAGGCATCAAGGCGAGCATGCCGTCGAGGAAGCCGACGCCGGCGCGCAGGATCGGCGCCAGCGTGAGCTTCTTGCCGGCGATCTTCGGCGCCTGCATTGGCGCGATCGGCGTCTCTATCTCGACCAGCTCCAGCGGCAGGTCACGCGTCACCTCGTAGCAGAGCAGCATCCCGATCTCGTTCAGGATCTCGCGAAAGCTCTTGGTCGAGCGATCCTTCTCCCGCATCAGGGAGAGCTTGTGCTGGACCAGGGGGTGGACGACGACGTTGACGCTGCTTGTGCTCATGAAACCGATCTACACGGTTCCGTGAAATTGCGCCAGATCGGGCAGGCCTTTTCCGCGGGACAGCTTGCCTCAACCCGGCATTGCGACTGCGCTGCGCGCGCGGTTGCTCGCTTCAAAGGCAGCCATGGTCAGCGCGCGAGCCGTTGCCGCGCGCGGCGCCGCGATCCTAAACGCCCAGGCCGCGTGCTGCCAGCGCGATCACGAGCGTCAGCACGGCGCCCCAGATCATGCTCAGCGTCATCGTCAAGACGATAACGGTGACCACCCGCTCCAGATTTCGCGTGCCGGTCTGCATGCGCGTTTAACCGACATTGTCGCAGCCGATCGGCTCGTAGAGCGGATCGCGGGCCGGACGAACAGAGGGAACGCTCGGCCGGGCTGCCTCCGCGGTCAGCACCTGCACCTCGGCAAAGGCCGACATCAGAGAGAGCGCAAGGTCGGCATGGCGGCCCTCCACCGCGGAGTCCAGCCAGTCCGGCAGTTCGCGTTGGCGCGACAGGGCGCAATGCCACTCCCCATCGTCATAGGCGATACGGCGGACCTGCCAAAGCGGCAGCTCGAGCTCCATCAATGCGAGCGCGGCATCGGCCCAAGCCTCGACGTCGATCAGGCTCATGACGCGCGCGGTGCCTGCGCTTTGCCTGAGCGAGGGCAAGCGTCGGCACGCCCTATCGATGATCTCGATCATCAACGGCCGAGTCGCTGCGCTCGCGGCGCGAATGCGTTCACCCAGCAAGAGCAGATCACGGCGTTCGAGAGCGGCGGTCACTTGGGCCTCGTGGACATCTGCCTCGGTCAGTCGGCCGGCGTGTCCAAGATGGCTGGAACGGCATTTGAAAACGAGGTGAGAAAGGGGCGGAAGATATAAGGATTTCATAAAGGCGCGGATGCACTTGCCCGACCGACCACGGCAAGCCGGCTCGCCGGCCTTTATGAGATTCCTATAACTTCGCCGCGGCCTCCGTCTCGAAAACCTATGTCCGCGGTGGCACCTCAGCGTCGTGCCGCCGGCAGGCCGAGAATAATTGCCGGACATAAGGACACGACGAGGATCATCTCCATGATGGACATTCTGATGCTGGCGCTGGGCTTTGTCTTCTTCGCGCTCGCGGTCGGCTATACCTACGCCTGCGAACGGCTTTGAGGGAGCGGACCATGATCTTCGATTATGCGCTCGCCGGCGCCGTCTCGTTCGGCCTCCTGATGTATCTCACCTACGCGCTGCTGCGGCCCGAACGGTTCTGAGCGGGCGCCGCTCTAACGCGATTCCACAAAGGCTCTCTCCATGACCGTGATCGGTTGGCTCCAGATCATTCTCTATTGTGCCATCATCGTCGCGCTGGCCAAGCCGCTCGGCTGGTACATGACGCGCGTCTTCAGCGGCGAGCGGACGTTCCTGTCGCCGGTGCTGCGCCCGATCGAAGCCGGCATCTACCGGATCTCCGGCGTCGACGAGAAGCGCGAGCAGCACTGGCTGACCTACACGGTCGCCATGCTGCTGTTCCATGTCGGCGGCTTTCTCATCATCTACGGCCTCATGCGGCTCCAGGCCGTGCTGCCGTTCAATCCGGCCGGGCAGTCCGCGGTCGCCGAGGATCTGTCCTTCAACACCGCGATCTCCTTCATCACCAACACCAACTGGCAGAACTACGCCGGCGAGAGCACGCTCTCCTATCTGACCCAGATGGTCGGCCTCACGCACCAGAATTTCCTGTCGGCGGCGACCGGCATCGTGCTCGCGGTGGCGCTGATCCGCGGCTTTGCCCGTGCATCCATGCGCACCGTCGGCAATTTCTGGGTCGATGTGACCCGCTGCACGCTCTACATCCTGCTGCCGATCTGCGTCGTGTTCGCGCTGTTCCTGGTCTGGCGGGGCATGCCGCAGACGCTGGGCAACTACGTCGAAGCGACCACGCTCGAAGGCACCAAGCAGACCATTGCGGTCGGTCCGGTCGCCTCGCAGGTCGCGATCAAGATGCTGGGGACCAATGGCGGCGGCTTCTTCAACGCCAATGCCGCGCACCCGTTCGAAAATCCGACCGCGCTGTCGAATTTCGTGCAGATGCTGTCGACCTTCGTGCTCGGTGCGGCGCTGACCAACGTGTTCGGCCGCATGGTCGGCAACCAGCGCCAGGGCTGGGCGATCCTCGCAGTAATGGGCGTGCTGTTCGTCGCGGGCGTCGCCGTCGCCTACTGGGCGGAGGCTCAAGGCACCTCGACGCTCCAGGCGCTGGGCCTGACCGGGGGCAACATGGAGGGCAAGGAAGTCCGCTTCGGCATCGTTGCGTCCGCGCTGTTCGCGGTCATCACCACCGCCGCTTCGTGCGGCGCGGTGAACGCCATGCACGACAGTTTCACCGCGCTCGGCGGCATGATCCCGCTGATCAACATGGAGCTCGGCGAAATCATCGTCGGCGGCGTCGGCGCCGGTATGTACGGCATGCTGCTGTTCGTCATCCTCGCGATCTTCGTCGCAGGCCTGATGGTCGGCCGCACGCCGGAATATGTCGGCAAGAAGATCGAGGCGCGTGAGGTCAAGATGGCGATGCTCGCCATTCTCGTCCTGCCCCTGATGATTCTCGGCTGGACCGCCGTCGCCGTGGTGCTGCCGCCGGCCGTGGCGTCGATGGCCAATGCCGGCCCACACGGTTTCGCCGAAGTGCTCTATGCCTATACCTCCCAGACCGCCAATAACGGCTCCGCCTTTGCGGGCCTCACCGGTAATACGCCGTTCTACAATCTGACCGGTGGCGTTGCCATGTTCGTCGGCCGCTTCTTCATGATCGTGCCGGCGATGGCGATCGCGGGATCGCTGGCGGAGAAGAAATCCATTCCGCCGTCGATGGGGACCTTTCCGACCACCGGCGGCCTGTTCGTCGGCCTCGTCGTCGGCGTCATCCTGATCATGGGCGGCCTGACCTTCTTCCCGGCGCTCGCGCTCGGCCCCATTGTCGAGCACCTCGCGATGAACGCCGGCAACGTCTTCTGATCCAGCTCTTTCGGAGTGACCTCCATGGAACCCGTCCATAAACCCAACAAGCGCATGCCGGTCTCGGCGATGCTGGATCCCAGGATCGTGATGCCCGCCATCGGTGCAGCCTTCACCAAGCTCGATCCGCGGTCCATGATCAAGAACCCCGTGATGTTCGTGGTCGAGATCGTGGCCGCGCTCACCACCGTGATCTTCGTCCGCGACCTCGTCATCGGCGGGGAAAATCTCGCCTTCACCTTCCAGATCATCCTCTGGCTGTGGTTCACCGTGCTGTTCGCAAACCTTGCCGAAGCGGTGGCCGAGGGCCGGGGCAAGGCGCAGGCCGAGACGCTGCGCAAGACCCGCACCGAGAGCCAGGCCAAGCTCCTGAGCGGCGCGGGCCGCGACTACAAGCTCGTATCAGGCACGAGCCTGAAGGTCGGCGATCTCGTGCTGGTCGAGGCGGGCGACACGATCCCATCGGACGGTGAAGTGATCGAGGGCGTCGCCTCCGTCAACGAGGCTGCCATCACCGGCGAGTCCGCGCCCGTGATCCGCGAATCCGGCGGCGACCGTTCGGCGGTGACCGGCGGCACGCAGGTGCTGTCGGACTGGATCCGCGTCCGCATCACCGCCGCGCAGGGCTCGACCTTCATCGACCGCATGATCAAGCTGGTCGAGGGCGCCGAGCGGCAGAAGACGCCGAACGAGATCGCGCTCAACATCCTGCTCGCCGGCCTCACCATCATCTTCGTGTTCGCCACCGTGACCATTCCGAGCTACGCGGCCTATGCCGGCGGCTCGATCTCCGTGATCGTGCTGGTCGCGCTGTTCGTGACGCTGATCCCGACCACGATCGGCGCGCTGTTGTCGGCGATCGGCATCGCCGGCATGGACCGCCTGGTGCGCTTCAACGTGCTCGCCATGTCCGGCCGCGCGGTCGAAGCTGCCGGTGATGTCGACACGCTGCTGCTCGACAAGACCGGCACCATCACGCTCGGCAATCGGCAGGCGACCGCCTTTCGTCCCGTGCGCGGTGTCACCGAGCAGGAGTTGGCCGATGCCGCCCAGCTCGCCTCGCTCGCGGACGAGACGCCGGAAGGCCGCTCCATCGTCGTGCTCGCCAAGGAGAAGTACGGGATCCGTGGCCGCGACATGGCCGAGCTGGGAGCGACCTTCGTTCCGTTCACGGCGCAGACCCGCATGAGCGGCGTCAACGCCGGCGGCTCGTCGGTGCGCAAGGGTGCGGTCGATGCCATCCTCAACCATATCGGCGGCGGCGCGCCGATCGCGATCGCCTCGGGCAACGCGGCACGGGCCTTGCAGCCCGCGGCTTTGTCCGAGGCCGGCCGCGAGATCAGCGCCATTGCCGACGAAGTCGCCAAATCGGGCGGCACACCGCTGGCTGTCGCCAAGGACGGCAAGCTGCTCGGAATCGTTCAGCTCAAGGATATCGTCAAGGGCGGCATTCGCGAGCGCTTCGCCGAACTGCGCCGCATGGGCATCCGCACCATCATGATTACCGGCGACAATCCGATGACCGCCGCTGCCATCGCGGCGGAGGCCGGCGTCGACGATTTCCTGGCGCAGGCAACTCCAGAGGACAAGCTTAAGCTGATCCGCGACGAGCAGGCCAAGGGCAAGCTGGTTGCGATGTGCGGCGACGGCACCAATGACGCGCCGGCGCTCGCCCAGGCCGATGTCGGTGTCGCCATGAACACCGGCACCCAGGCCGCGCGCGAAGCCGGCAACATGGTCGATCTCGACTCCAACCCGACCAAGCTGATCGAGGTGGTCGAGATCGGCAAGCAGCTCTTGATGACGCGCGGCGCGCTGACGACGTTCTCGATCGCCAACGACGTCGCAAAATATTTTGCGATCATCCCGGCGATGTTCCTGGCGTTCTATCCCCAGCTTGGCGTGATCAACGTCATGAACCTGTCGAGCCCGCAGAGCGCCATCCTGTCGGCGATCATCTTCAATGCGCTCGTCATCATTGCGCTGATCCCGCTGGCGCTGAAAGGCGTTGCCTATCGCGCGGTCGGTGCCGGTGCGCTGCTCCGGCGTAACCTCTTGATCTACGGGCTTGGCGGCATCGTCGTTCCCTTCATCGGTATCAAGGCGATCGACCTCGTCGTCGTCGCCTTGCATTTGGCCTAACGCGTCATTGCAAGGAGCGAAGCGACGAAACAATCCAGACTGCCTCAGAAGGACGCTGGATTGCTTCGCTTCGCTCGCAATGACGAAAGAAATAGGAGAAGCACATGCTCAGAGAAATCCGCCCGGCCATCGTGCTCTTGCTGGTGCTCACCGCCATCACGGGCCTCGCCTATCCGCTCGCGATGACGGCCATCGCCGGTGCGCTCTTCCCGGCGCAGGCGCAAGGCAGCCTGATCGAGAAGGACGGCAAGGTGATCGGGTCCGCCCTGATCGGGCAGGAGTTCAAGGATGACAAGTACTTCCACGGCCGCCCCTCGGCAACGCTAGCGCCGGACCCGAATGATTCGACCAAGACGGTTGCGGCGCCCTACAACGCCGCCAATTCGGGCGGCTCCAACCTCGGCCCGACCAGCAAGGCGCTGGCCGACCGGCTGAAGGAGGATGTGGACAAGCTCAAGACAGAGAATCCGAATGCGCAGGTGCCGGTCGACCTGGTCACCACCTCCGCCAGCGGTCTCGACCCTGACATCTCGCCGGAAGCAGCGGAATTCCAGGTGCCACGCGTTGCCAAGGCCCGGAATATGCCGCAGGACGCTGTGAAGCAGATCGTGGCGGCCAACGTTCAGGGCCGCTTGCTAGGCCTGATGGGCGAACCTCGCGTTAACGTACTGGCGCTGAACCTCGCGCTGGATCGCGCTGCAGCCAAGTAGCGGTCTAGGCTCGCGGTACGCAGATGATTATATTGATAGCATGGTCCGAGAGCGCCGCGATCCCGAACAACGTCCCTCTCCCGAGGCGCTGCTGGAAGCTGCGCGTCGGGAGGAGAGCGCGAGCGGCAGGCTGAAGATCTTCGTCGGCGCTGCGCCCGGCGTCGGCAAGACCTATGAGATGCTGCAAAGCGCCCATGCCAAGCGCAAGGCCGGCATCGACGTGGTGGTCGGCTTCGTCGAGACCCATGGCCGCGCCGAGACCGAGGCGCTGGTGCGCGATCTCGAAGTGGTCCCGCGCAAGAGGCTGGACTACCGCGGCCAGGTTGTCGAGGAGATGGATCTCGATGCGGTGATCGCGCGGCGGCCGCAGATTGCGCTGGTCGACGAGCTCGCCCACACCAACGCGGCCGGCAGCCGCCATCCCAAGCGCTATCTCGACGTCGAGGAGCTGCTCTCGCACGGCATCGACGTCTACACCGCCGTCAACATCCAGCATATCGAGAGCCTGAACGACGTCGTTGCGCAGATCACCCATGTCAGGGTGCGCGAGACCGTGCCGGATTCGGTGTTCGACCGCGCCGACGCGATCGAACTGATCGACCTCACGCCCGACGATCTGATCCAGCGGCTGAAGGAGGGCAAGGTCTATGTGCCCAAGCAGGCCGAGCGGGCACTGGAGCATTATTTCTCGCCGGGCAATCTCACGGCGCTCCGCGAACTCGCACTGCGGCGCACCGCCGAGCGGGTCGACGAGCAGCTCCTCAACCACATGCAGGCGAACGCGATTCCCGGTCCCTGGGCCGCGGGTGAGCGCATTCTCGTCTGCGTCAGCGAGGATCCGCGCGCGGCCGGCCTCGTGCGCTACACCAAGCGGCTGGCCGATCGGCTGCATGCGCCGTTCACCGCGATCTCGATCGAGACGCGGCGATCCCTGCAATTGTCCGACGAGGAGCGGGATCGGCTGGCCGATACGTTGCGGCTTGCGGAATCGCTCGGCGGCGAGGCGCTGACCATTCCCGCCGTCGGCCGCCGCATCGCCGACGACGTCGTCAATTTCGCGCAAGGCAACAACGTCACCCAGATCGTGATCGGCAAATCGACGCGCTCGCGCTGGTTCGAGATGACGCGCGGCTCCGTCGTGCACGACCTGGTGCGCCGCGCCGGCAACATCACCGTCCACGTCATCGCCGGTGACGAGCTGCCCGGCGAGGCCGCGCCCAAGACCGCGGTGCAGACCGCTGCGCGCTCGGAGCCGTTCGATCCGCTGCCCTATCTGAAGGCGCTCGGGATCGTGCTGATCGGCCTCGGCGCCGCCGAGCTGATCCAGCCCCGGTTCGGGCTCGAGAACGTCGACCTCGTGCTGCTGACCTCGGTCGTCGCGGTTGCCGTGCGCTATGGCTTATGGCCGTCGCTGCTGGCGACGGTGGCGGCTTCACTGTGCTACAATTTCTTCTTCATTCCGCCGATCTACACGTTCACGATCACGGATCCGACCAACGTCGCCGCCTTCGTGCTGTTCATGGTGGTGGCGATGCTCGTCTCCAATGTCGCAGCGCGCGTGCGTACGCAGGCCGATGCGGCGATTGGCCGGATCAGGATGACCGAGCAGCTGTATGCCTTCAGCCGCAAGCTCGCCGGCACCGCCACGCTCGACGACGTCTTGTGGGCGACCGCCTACCAGATCGCGCTGATGCTGAAGGTGCGCGTCGTTCTGCTGTTGCCCGACGAGGGTCTGCTCACGGTGAAATCGGGCTATCCGCCGGAGGATGAGCTCGATCAGGCCGACCTCGCTGCGGCCAACTGGGCCTGGAGCAACGATCGCGCCGCCGGCCGCGGCTCGGACACCTTGCCCGGCGCAAAACGACTGTTTCTGCCGATGCGCACCGGCCGGCGTCCGATCGGTGTGATCGGCATCGACAACGACCGCACCGGCCCGCTGCTGACGCCGGACCAGCGCCGGCTGCTCGATGCGCTGGTCGACCAGGGCGCGCTCGCGATCGAGCGCGTGCTGCTGGTCGAGGACATGGACCGCGTCAAGCGCACTGTCGAATCCGAGCGCCTGCGGTCGGCGCTGTTGACCTCGATCTCGCATGATCTGAAGACGCCGCTCGCCTCCGTGCTCGGCGCAGCCTCGACCATGCGCGATCTTGCCGGCGCTCTCTCCGACACCGAGAAGCGCGACCTGCTCGCGACCGTCATCGACGAATCCGAGCGGCTCAACCGCTTCATTGCCAATCTGCTCGACATGACCAAGCTCGAATCCGGCGCCATCGTGCCCAACACGGCGCTGCATGATCTCGGCGAAATCGTGGGCAGCGCGCTCCGGCGCGCCAGCAAGATCCTTGGCGGCCACAAGGTCGAGCTGGTGCTGGCCGCCGATCTGCCGATGCTCCAGCTCGATGCCGTGCTGTTCGAGCAGGTGCTGTTCAATCTGCTCGACAATGCCGCCAAATACGCGCCATCCGGGACCACGATCTCGATCCGGGGCCGGCGCGACAGCGGTCACGTCGTGCTCGAGATCGCCGATGAGGGCGCCGGCATTCCCCCTGACGAGCTCGAGAGCGTGTTCGACAAGTTCTATCGCGTGCAGAAGGGCGATCACGTCCGCCCGGGGACCGGGCTCGGGCTCGCCATCTCCCGCGGCTTCGTCGAGGCGATGCGCGGCACGATCTCCGCTGCCAATCGCAGCGAGCGCAGCGGCGCGGTCCTCACCATCCGCCTGCCCGTTCCGGCAGAGAGTCGCGCATTGGATACCGCCGCATGAGCGCTGCTCCGATCAAGGTCCTGGTCATCGACGACGAGCCGCCGATCCGCAAATTGCTGCGGATGGGGCTGACGACGCAAGGCTACGAAATCCTGGAGGCGTCGAACGGCAAGACCGCGCTGGAAAAGCTCGGCGAAGAGCCGGCGCTGATCATTCTCGATCTGGGCCTGCCCGACGTTCAGGGGCACGAGCTGCTCCGCACCATCCGCACCCGCAACGAAGGCGTGCCGATCGTGGTGCTGTCCAGCCGCGGTGACGAAGCCGGCAAGGTCCAGGCGCTCGATCTCGGTGCCGACGATTATCTGACCAAGCCGTTCGGCATGGAGGAGCTCCTGGCGCGCCTGCGCGCCGCGTTGCGCCACCAGCTTCAGATCAAGGGCGAGCGCCCTTTGTTCCGCACCGGCGATCTCTCGGTCGATCTCGTCCGCCGCATCGTCAAGGTCGGGGACCGTGACGTGAAGCTCTCGCCGAAGGAATATGACCTGTTGCGCGTGCTGGTGCAGCATGCCGGCAAGGTGCTCACCCACCGCTTCCTGCTGAGGGAGCTCTGGGACGAATTGACCGACGCGCAGTACTTGCGCGTCTATGTCCGCCAGCTCCGCCAGAAGATCGAAGCCGATCCCGAACGGCCGCAATATGTGCTCACGGAAACGGGCATCGGGTACCGGCTGAAGGCGGGGGATTGAGCGTTCGACTTGGCGGCATGGTGTGCTGGCTTGAGGCACACTCGTCATGGCCGGGCTTGACCCGGCCATCCACGTCTATCGCGTGTGAGGACAGGCGTGGATGCCCGGGTCGAGCCGGGCATGACGACAGAGGTTGTGGCGCAAGCCTGTTTCCGCAATGACGGTGCAAGGTCAACCCGCCTTCCTGTGCCTCGCAGCTGTCCGGTGCGTCTTCTTCGCGGCTCGGTGCCGTCCCGTCGCACGCCGCGCATGTGACTTCGCCGCCGTCTTCTTGCCGCCGCGCCCCTTCAGGCTCTGCTTCAGCGCGTCCATCAGGCTGATGACGTTGCTCGGTCGCTCCTCGGGCTCCGGCAGTTCGATCTTCTTGCCGCTGGCCTTGCGCTTCACCAGTGCCTTCAGCGCGTCCTCGTATTCGTCCTTGAATTTGCTGGGATCGAAATGTGCCGCCTTGGTCTGCAGGATGTGGCCGGCGAGCTCGACCATGTCCTTGGTGATCTTCGGGCTCTTGATGTCGTCGAAGAACTGGTCCTCGTCGCGCAGCTCGTAAGGGAATCGCAGCGTGGTGCCGAGCAGGCCCTTGCCGAGCGGCTCGATCGCCATGACGTGCTCGCGATTGGTGAGAACGATCTTGGCCAGCGCCACGCGGTCCTCATCCTTCATGGCGTCGCGGATCACCGCGAAGGCGTCGACGGCGGCCTTGCCGTCGGGCGCGATGTAATAGGGATGGTTGAGATAGCGCTTGTCGATTTCCTCGCGCGGCACGAAGCTTTCGATGTCGATGGTGTGGTTGCTTTCGATCTGGACTGCCTCGAGCTCCTCCGGCTCGATCTCGACATATCTGCCCTTGCTCAGCTCGTAACCGCGCCCCTTCTGATCGCTCTCGACGACGTCGCCGGTCTCGGAATCGATCATCTGCTGCTTGAGCCGGTTCCCGGTCTCGCGGTTGATGAGATGAAACCGCGTCTTCTCCGCGGCGGTTGCCGCCGGATAGAGCACCACCGGGCAGCTCACCAGCGAGAGCTTCAACGTTCCCTTCCAATAGGCGCGCGGGGCCATTCCATTCTCCAGCGTTTTCAAGGCGTTTTGGAACCCCAACCGTCGCACAGGGTTTTGGTTCCGGACGGGACTTTGACCGTGATAGGCTTGAACGCCGAAAGAGAAGCGGGACCGGTCGTGCTGCAAAAACTCTCCACTTACCGACAGAAGCGTGACTTCGAGAAGACGCCCGAACCATCGGGCAGGACCGCAGTGGCCCCCTCGAAACAGCGGCGGTTCGTGATCCAGAAGCACGATGCGACGCGCCTGCATTACGATCTCCGGCTCGAACTCGACGGCGTGTTCAAATCCTGGGCGGTGACGAAAGGGCCCTCGCTCGATCCGCACGACAAGCGCCTCGCGGTCGAGGTCGAGGACCACCCGCTCGACTATGGCGATTTCGAAGGCACGATTCCCGAAGGCCAATATGGCGGCGGCACCGTGATGCTGTGGGATCGAGGCTATTGGGAATCGGAAGATCCGGAAGCCGGCTTCAAGAAGGGTGATCTCAAGTTCACGCTCCACGGCGACAAGCTGCATGGCAGCTGGGTCCTGGTGCGCATGCGCAAGCGCGGCGGCGAGAAGCGGACCAACTGGCTGCTGATCAAGCATCGTGACGAATATGTCCGCGAAGGCGCGGACAACGACATTCTGGAGCAGGACAAGTCCGTCGCCTCCGGCCGCGCGATGGAGCAGATCGCCGAAGGCAAGGGCCGCGCGCCGAAGCCGTTCATGCTGGCCAAGGGTCCCAAGGGCAAGGCCGATGCAGTCTGGCAGTCCAACCGCGCCGAGGAGACGAAAGGGCGTACGGTGAAGCCGGCGCCGCGAACGGCGTTGAAAGCCGGCAAAGCGGGGAAGAAGAGCGCCACGACCGCGACCAACGCCGAGAAGGTCTCGGAGATGCCGGACTTCGTTGCGCCGCAGCTCTGTACGCTGGTCGAGCGGCCGCCGCCCGGCGAGGGCTGGTGCCACGAGATCAAGTTCGACGGCTACCGGGTGCAGCTCCGGGTCGAGGACGGCGAGGCGACGCTGAAGACGCGCAAGGGTCTCGACTGGACCGGCAAGTTCGCCTCGATTGCCAAGGAAGCGGCAGCGCTGCCGGACGTGATGATCGACGGAGAGATCGTCGCACTCGACCATACCGGTGCGCCGAACTTCTCCTCGCTGCAAGCTGCGCTGTCCGATGGCAAGACCGACGAGCTGATCTTCTTTGCCTTCGACCTGCTTTTCGCGGAGCACGAGGATTACCGTCGTCTGCCGCTCGGCGAACGCAAGGCCCGGCTGAAGGAGCTGCTGGGCCAGCGCAAGCGGAAATCGAGCCAGATCCGCTATGTCGAGCATTTCGAGAGCGGCGGTGATGCCGTACTCAGATCGGCCTGCAAGCTCGAGCTCGAAGGCGTGGTGTCGAAGAAGCTGGATGCCCCGTATCGGTCCGGCCGCACCGAGAGCTGGGTCAAGTCGAAATGCCGGGCCGGCCACGAGGTGGTGATCGGCGGCTACAAGACCACCAGCGGTAAATTCCGCTCGCTGATGGCCGGCGTGCAGCGTGGCGATCATCTCGCCTTCGTCGGCATGGTCGGCACCGGCTTTGGCGCGGACAAGCTCAAGCGCATCATGCCTCTTCTGAAGGCCATGGAGACCAAGCAAAACCCCTTCGGCGGCAAGAATGCACCGAAGAAGACCCGCGACGTGCACTGGCTGAAGCCGGAGCTCGTCGCCGAGATCGAGTTTGCCGGCTTCACCGCCGACGGCAATATTCGCCAGGCGGCATTCAAGGGATTGCGGCAGGACAAGCCGGCCGAGGAGGTCGAGGCCGAGGCGCCCGTCGATACCGAGCTCGCCGAACCCTCGGCCAGGAAGCCGGCGCGCACGAAGGCGGGCGGACAATCGAAGCAGGCCGCTCAAAATGCCGAGGTCATGGGCGTCGTCATCTCCAAACCGGACAAGGAGCTCTGGCCTGATGACGGTAATGGTGAGCCCGTCACCAAGCTGGACCTTGCCCGCTATCTCGAAGCCGTCGGCGAGTGGATGATCGTGCACCTCAAGGGCCGGCCTTGTTCGCTGATCCGCGCCCCCGACGGTATCAAGGGCGAATGCTTCTTCCAGCGCCACGCCATGCAGGGGCAGTCGAACCTTCTGGAGCTCGCGCGGGTCTCCGGCGACCGCAAGCCCTATCTCGAGATCGATCGGGTCGAGGGGCTTGCCGCCGTGGCGCAGATCGGCGGCGTCGAGTTGCATCCCTGGAACTGCGCGCCTTATTCCTACGACACGCCGGGCCGGCTGGTGTTCGATCTCGATCCCGCGCCCGACGTGGACTTCGCCGAGGTCGTCGAAGCGGCCAAGGAGATGCGGCAGCGGCTGGGTGATGTCGGCATGGACAGCTTCTGCAAGACCACGGGCGGCAAGGGCCTCCACCTGGTGGTGCCGCTGCTCCACGGCGCGCGCGAGAAGGTGAGCTGGAAGGAAGCCAAGGCATTTGCACAAGGCGTCTGCCAGTGGATGGCCAATGACGATCCCGAACGCTATCTGCTCAACATGTCGAAGAAGCTGCGCAAGCGAAAGATCTTCCTGGATTATCTCCGCAACGACCGCATGTCGACCGCGGTTGCCCCGCTGTCGCCGCGGGCGCGCGTCGGCGCCACGGTATCGATGCCGCTGACTTGGGCGCAGGTGAAGAGCGATCTCGATCCGAAGAAGTATACGCTGCGCACCGTGCCGGGCCTGTTGCCGAGATCGAAAGCATGGGAGGGTTATGACGATGCCGCCGCGTCGATCAAAGCGGCGATGAAGAAGCTGGCGGCGAAGGCGAGGTAGGTGCTTTCCAAACGTCATTCCAGGCTGCGCGAAGCGCAGACCCGGAATCCAGAGATTTGTGGCGCGAGGTTCCGGGTTCGCGCGTGCGCGCGCCCCGGAATGACCGCCCTAACTAGATCCGCCCCATCAGCAGTAGGATCAGCAGGATGATGATGACGAGCCCAAGGCCGCCGCCGCCATAATAGCCGGTGCCGTAGAACGGCCCGCCGCCGATGCCGCTGAAGCCGCCCAGCAGGGCGATGACCAGAATGATCAGAATGATCGTGCCGATTGACATACGAATCTCCTCAGCCCTTTGATGAAAGGGTCGTTTGCACCTGTCCCGTCGTGTGGGAGCAACTTGCCGTATGTTTTAAAGTTCCGGCTCCGCAACGTGGGCGCCGGCCCCAGCTCGCATGGAACCTTTGCCCTTCCGTCGGCCATGAGTAGGTGGGGATCAGTTAGAAGGGGTCAGGACCATGTCAGCGCCGCTTGTCGTCTCAATTCCGCATCGTCTCGGCCGCGAGGAGGCGGTGCGCCGGCTCAAGGCAGGGCTTGGCCGCGCCGCAGCAAGCATTCCCGTGATGCAGGTGGAGGAGGAACGCTGGAGCGGAGACAGCATGAACTTCCGCATCCGTGCGCTGGGGCAGGTCGCGACCGGTCAGATCGACGTGGCCGACGATCAGGTCCGGGTCGAGGTGGTGCTGCCCTGGCTGTTGCAGCGCTTTGCCGAGATGGCGCAGGCGACGATCAGGAAGCGCGGCCAATTGCTGTTGACCAAAGACGGGGGAAAGTAACTTCAGGCGTGCACGCGCTGCCGTGAGGGCCTGATGGCGTTCGCAGTTCGGGCCGCGATGGCCGAGGCGGGAAAGTCGCGGAAAGCCTGGGCGAGCGGCAGGTCGTTCCCCGCAAGGCCGGGCACGGTATAGCCTGTGATGTCGATCGTCGCGTCAAGCCCCTCCAGTGCGGGCCATTCCCGGCCTGCTTGGGTGAACGGCGCGAACTGACGCCCGACCACGACAATCGCAGCCGTGCGGCCGTGGCGACGCGCGAAGGCGATGACATGGTCGGCATGTGCGCCCTGTACTTCCAGCGGCTGGTAGTCGCCTTGCGCGAACACGTCGGCAAGCTCGTTGCGCAGCTTGACCAGATGCCGCGTCCAGGCCAGCTTGAGCCGGCCGTCCGGCCAGCTCTTGATCAGGCCGTTCCAGTCCGGCGCTTCCAATGACGTCAGCGCCGCGCGGCGCGCGGCGAAGTCGACGGGGCGGCGGTTGTCGGGATCGACCAGCGACAGGTCCCAGAATTCGCTGCCTTGATAGAAGTCCGGCACGCCCGGCAGCGTCGCCTTGAGCGTGAGCTGGCTCAGCGAGTTCAACGTGCCGAGCAGCGCGACGCGGCGAGCCAGGGTTTGCAACGCCTCCAGGAATTCGGCGGATTGAGCGGGGTCGAGGATCTTCTCGATGAAGTCGCGTATGCCGTTCTCGTAGGCTTCATGCGGATTGAGCCAGCTCGTCTCCTCCTTGCCTTCGCGCGCAGCCTTGAGCGCATAGGCCTGGATGCGCTCGACGAAGGCGGCATCGATCGACTCTTGCAGCGGCCAGGTGCCGAGCAGGGTCTGGTAGAGCATGTATTCGAACGTCGCCGACGGGGCGCGGAAATTGCCGTGGAGTGTGAGATGCGGCGCGTTCAACACCTTCCATCGCGCCACCGCGCTGGTCCATTCGCCGGGAACCTCGCTCAGCGCCGCGATACGCATGCGGGCATCCTCGCCGCGCTTGGTATCGTGGGTGGCCGTCGCGGTCATGCCTTGCGGCCATTCCCTGGCGCGGGCCTGCATGGCCTGGTGGAAGGCGGGAATGGTGAGGCCGGTGCTCGCGGGATCGCCGCCGACCTCGTTCAGCGCAAGCAGCCGGTGGAATTGATAGAACGCCGTGTCCTCCAGCGACTTCGCCATCATCGGCCCGGTGAACTGCTGCACCTTCAGCGCGAACCGGCGCACGCGCGGCGTGCTGTGCGGAGGACGGCCGGGCTTGAGCAAGTCCATGGTCAGCGCGTCGCGCAGGAAGTCGAAAATGCCTTCGTCGGCGGCAAACCACTCCCGGCGGGCGCGCGCGATGGTGTCCTCGATCAGCTTGCGGTCGTGCGCGGTGGGGCCGCTGTGCGTCAGGTAGGTGCGATAGACCGGGAAATGCAGCACATAAAGTTCGAGCGCCTGCCGCAAACTGTCGGCTGAGAAGTCGCGTGTCGAATAATGCCCGTTGGCGATGCGCGCGAGCAGGCGCGTCAGCACGGTGAACTCGCTGGTAAGCAAGGTCTCGAGCACCCGCCGCTTCGCCTCCTTGACGTAAGGCGCAAGCCGCGGCGGGCGGTTGCTGATCTGCCGCCAGGTCTCGTCGAGCGCTTCCAGGCCTTTGGGATCGACCAGCACATGGGTAATGACGTTCATCCACTCGTAGCCGGTGGTGCCCTGGACGCCGGCGAAATGCGGCAGGCGCTCGTGCTCGCACAGGATCTTCTCGATCACCGTATAGAACGGCTTTGTGTTGCCCTGGGCGTCGCGCACCAGCCGGCGCAGCCGCTGGCAGTATTGTGCGGGGTCACGCAGGCCGTCGATGTGATCGAGCCGGATTCCCTGTAGTTTGCCCTCGGCGATGAGTTGCTTCACCAGCCGATGTGTGGCGGCAAATGTGCTCGCGTCCTCGACGCGCAGGCCGGCGAGGCCGTTGACGTCGAAGAAGCGGCGATAATTGATGTCGCTGGAGGCAAGCCGCCAGTGCCCGAGCTTGTAGTGCTGGCGCTCCAGGAGATGATGCAGCGTCAGCGTCTGTGCCGGGCGGTCCTTGCCGGCGCGATAAGCGGCAAGGCCGCGACTGATGATGTCGGCGGCGCCTGCGATCTCCTTGAGCTCGGACTTGAAGGCGGGAGCTTCCTTGCGATTGGGGCGGCGCAGCCCGGTGTAGTGCGCCGCGAGCGCGAGCAGGCGCTTGCCGGGCTCCGTCTCGGCGGCGTCCGCCTCCTTGACGATCACGCGCAGTATCTCGCCGTAGCGCTCCGGCGCGATGGGTAGGCGGTGCTCGAAATACCAGGCGGAGAGACTTCCCTCGTCCGGATCGTAGCGCAGCTCGATGTCGCCGCGCTCCAGCGCCTCGCCGTAGGACGTGCCGAGGATCGGCAGCAGCACGCCGCCGCGGGCGCGGTAGGCCAATTGATCCCAGTCGATGTCGAAGGAGGCCGCGTGCGGCGAGGCCTGGCCCCATTCCAGCACGTCGAGCCACCAGGGATTGTCGGAGAAGTGCACGCCGACATGGTTGGGCACGAAGTCGATGATGAGGCCGAGATCGTGCTGCTGAAGCGCCTCGCTCAGCCGCGCAAAACCGGCCTCGCCGCCCAGCTCCGGATTGAGCTGGCTGTGGTCGACCGTGTCGTAGCCATGGCTCGAGCCCTTTCGCGCCTTCATCACCGGCGAGGCGTAGAGATGCGTGATCCCCAACGCTTTCAGGTAAGGTACGACCGCGGCAGCCTTGTCGAAGTCGAAATCCGCCGTGAGCTGGAGCCGGTAGGTCGCGAGCGGAATGGCAGGAGGCATGTCAACCTCCGAGACGCCAGACCACCGACCAGGGCGGAATCCGATCGCCGGCCGCGCCGCCCCAGATCGGCGCGCCCGCACTGACGGTGGAGGTGATCTCGTGATCCGAGAGATTGGCGACGAGGCGCAACGTCGTGCCGTCGCCCATCCGCCAATGCGCGGTGAGCAGGCCGTTGTCGGCCGCCTCGGCGTCACCGAAGCTCGCGCCCTTCAGCCGCGGCACGATCTCCTTATGACGGAGCGCGAGCAGGTCCTTCACCAGCGCAAGGCGCTCGTCCTGCTGCGGCGTGCGGCCGGCCCAGTCGAGCACGGCCGATTGCAGCGTTGCGGGATCGAGTGGGTCGGGCACCTCGTCGCCGTATTTTTCGTACGCCCAGGCATATTCCTGCTTGCGCCCCTTGCGCACCGCATCGGCGAGTCCACCTTGGAAGTCGCAGAAAAACGGGAAGGGGACCGTCGAGCCCCATTCCTCGCCCTGAAACAGCATCGGCACCATCGGGGCGAGAAGGGTAACCGCGAGCGCGGCCTCGATCTGTTTTGGCGATGCCAGGCTTTCCAGCCGCTCGCCAAGCGGACGATTACCGATCTGATCATGGTTCTGCAGGAAGTTGACGAAGGTCGCCGGCGGCAGCTTGCCGCTCGGCTCGCCGCGCGGCTTCTTGCCCCAGAATTCCGAGATCTCGCCCTGATAGACGAAGCCGGAGGCGAGCGCGCGCGCAAGATCCATGCGCGGCGTCTGGTAATCGCCATAATAGCCGGCATGCTCGCCGGTCAGCATCACGTGCCAGACGTGATGATAATCGTCGTTCCACTGGCCACGATATTTGCCGTTCGGCGGGTCCTGCGCAGCATCGAGCAGGCTGGCGCGATTGTCGCCGTTCTCCAGCACGAGGTGGATGTGGCGTCCCGTGGCCTTGGCGAGCTCGCCGGCGGCAACGCTGAGGTCCTGCAGCATGGACTGCTCGCCCGGGACAGCCATGATGTGGTTGGCGGCGTCGAGCCTGAGGCCGTCGAAGCGGTAGTCGCTGAGCCAGGACAGCGCGTTCTCGACGGCAAACGCGCGCACCTGCGGCAGGCGGTAGTCGATCGCGCTGCCCCATGGCGTGTGCGCATCGGTGAAGAAGGTCGGCGCATAGCGGCCGAGATAATTCCCCTCCGGGCCGAAATGATTGTAGACCACGTCGAGGAACACCATCAGCCCGCGCAGATGGGCCTCGTCGATCAGCGTCTTCAGGTCTTCTGGCCGGCCATAGGCGCTGTCGGGCGCATACCACAGCACGCCGTCATAGCCCCAGCCGCGGGCTCCTGCGAAATCGGCCAGCGGCATCAATTCCAGCGCGGTGATGCCGGTTGTCGTGAGATGATCGAGCTTGTCGATCATGGCGCGGTAGGTGCCTTCGGTCGTGAAGGTGCCGACATGGGTCTCGATCAGCACCGTCTCTTCCCACGGACGGCCCCGCCATTCGCGCGCGCGCCATACGAAGGCGTCATGATCGATCACCTCGCTCGGGCCGAACACGTCCTCGGGCTGGAAAGCCGAAGCAGGATCCGGCACGTCGATCTCGTCGTCGATCCTGAACTTGTAGGGGCTGCCGGCGGTGAGGCCGGCAATGTCGGCGACGTACCAGCCATCCTGCCGGCGCTGCATCGCGTGCCTGCGGTCGAGCAAGAGGTCGACACGGCGCGCGGCGGGCGCCCATAGCCGGAACGACACGCCGTCCTTCGTCGGCCTCGCCCCGAAGGATGCCCTCATGGTGCCCCCGCAAAGGCGAGCACGGAGCGCGGCGGCGCCTTGCTGTCGCTCCCGGGCAGGAAGTCGATCGTATTCAGCTTGGCATCGGTCGTGTTCAGGAACTGCTGCCAGCTCTTATATTCGGCCATTCTGGGCAATTTGAATGCGATCTCTTCGGGGGCGGCGTTCAGGACGATAAAGATCGCAGCCCCGCCCGGTTCCATCGGGCCCATCACATAGGAGAGGAATCTGCCTTCCGGAAATTTCCAGTCGCTCTCCGTCATCTCGTCGCCGGCGGGCGTCAGCCACAACGCACCGTAGGAGGCGCCGTCCTTGGGCCGGCCATCAAGCCAGCGATGGCTGCGCAGCTGCGAGAACCGGCGGCGGATGTCGGCGAGATGGGCGACGAAATCGACCATGTCGTCGCCCTCCTTGCCGAGATTGTCCCAGCCGACCCAGCCGACTTCGTTGTCCTGGCAATAGGCGTTGTTGTTGCCGGATTGCGAGTTGCCGACCTCGTCGCCGGCGAGGATCAACGGAACGCCCTGCGCCAGCATCAGGCAGGCCAGCACGTTCTTGCGCAGCTGCCGGCGCAGGCTGATGATGTTGGGATCGTCGGTCGGCCCCTCGACACCACAATTGTTGCTGTGATTGTCGTTGGAGCCGTCGCGATTGTCCTCGCCATTGGCCTCGTTGTGCTTCTCGTTGTAGCTGAAGAGGTCGGCGAGGGTGAAGCCATCGTGGACGGTGATGTGATTGATGCTGGCGCGCGGCCGGCGTCCGTCGTGGTTGAACAGGTCGGACGACGCGGTCATACGGCTGGAAATGTCGCCGATCAGGCTGCCTTCGCCGCTCCAGTAGCGGCGCATGGCGCTGCGATAGCGATCGTTCCATTCCGACCATTGCGATGGGAAGGCGCCGACCTGGTAGCCGCCGAGCCCGAGGTCCCAGGGCTCCGCGACGAGCTTGACGGCCGCCAGCACCGGGTCCTGCCGGACCGCGGTCAAGAACGAGCTGCCGCGATCAAAGCCGTGCGGTCCCCGCGCCAGCGTGGTGGCGAGGTCGAAACGGAAGCCATCGACATGGCAGACCTCGACCCAGTAGCGCAGGGAATCCATCACCATCTGCAGCACGCGGGGGTGGGTGAGGTTCACCGACGAGCCGCAGCCGGTGAAATCGTCGTAGTAGCGCGGGTTCTCGCGGTTCAGCCAGTAATAGGAGGCGTTGTCGATGCCGCGATAGCACAGCGTCGGGCCGAGGTGGTTGCCCTCGGCGGTGTGGTTGTAGACGACGTCGAGCATCACTTCGATTCCGGCATCGTGCAGCCGTGCCACCGTGGTGCGGAAGGAATCGAGCGCGTTGTCCTGAGCGTAGCGCGGCTCGGGCGCGAAGAAGGACAGCGTGTTGTAGCCCCAGTAATTGGCGAGCTTCTTTTCCACGAGGATGCGGTCGTCGACGAAGCTGTGGATCGGCAACAGCTCGACCGTAGTGACTCCGAGCTTCTTCAGGTGCTCGATCATCGCCGGCGAGGACAGGCCGCCATAGGTGCCGCGCAAGTTCGGCGGCACGTCGTCGCGCTTCTGAGTGAGGCCCTTGACGTGGGCCTCGTAGATGATGGTGTCTTCCCAGGATATGTTGGGACGGATCTCGCGGCGGCCCCAGTTGAAGGTCTCGTCGACCACGACGGCCTTCGGCATGCCGCGCGCATTGTCGCGCCGGTCGAAGGACAGGTCTTCGCGCGGTGAGCCGGTGCGATAGGCAAAATGGGCATCGCTCCAGACCAGCCGCCCGGCAAGCCGCTTGGCATAGGGGTCGAGCAGCAGCTTGTTGGCGTTGAAGCGATGGCCGTGCTCGGGCTCGTAGGGCCCGTGCACGCGATAGCCGTAGAGCTGGCCGGGCGAGACGTCATTGAGATAGCCGTGCCAGACATCCTCGGTCTTCTCAGGCAGCTCGATACGCTCGAGCTCGCGGCGGCCTTGCGCGTCGAACAGGCAGAGCTCGACCCTCTGCGCGTTGGCGGAGAACAGCGCGAAATTGGTGCCGCGTCCGTCCCAGCTTGCGCCGAGCCGTGCGGGCGATCCGGCGGTCAGGCGCATCGATCAGCTTTCCGGAACGAGGAAGATCGCGGCGAGCGGCGGAATGGTGAGGCGGAGCTCGGGCGTCTTGCCGTCAACGGTCTGAACCTCGCCGATGTTCCCGACATTGCTGCCGCCGTAATGGGCGGAGTCGGAGTTGAACACCTCTTTCCACTTGCCGGCCAAAGGCACGCGGACGCGATAGTTGCGATAGACATTGGGAGAGAAATTGACGACCACCAGGCATCGCGCCTGCTCGTCAAAGCCCTTGCGCAGCCAGGCGAACACGTTGCGGTTGGCATCGTCGGTGATCAGCCATTCGAAGCCGGCCTGGTCGCAATCCATCTGGTGCAGCGCCGGCACGGCCCGGTAGAGCCGGTTGAGGTCGCGGATCAGCGCCTGGATGCCGGAATGGTACTTGTATTCGAGCAGGTGCCAGTCGAGCGATTGATCGTGATTCCATTCGCTGCTCTGCGCGATTTCCGCGCCCATGAACAGCAGCTTCTTGCCGGGATGTCCGAACATGAAGCTGTAATAGGCGCGCAAATTGGCGAAGCGCTGCCACTCGTCGCCGGGCATGCGGCCGAGGATCGAACGTTTGCCGTGCACGACCTCGTCATGCGACAGCGGCAGGATGAAGTTCTCCGAGAACGCGTAGTGCAGGCCGAACAGGATCTCGCCGTGGTGGTGCTTGCGGTAGATCGGATCCTTGCTGATGTAGCTCAGCGTGTCGTGCATCCAGCCCATGTTCCACTTGTAGCCGAAGCCGAGCCCGCCGAATTCGACCGGGCGTGAGACCTGAGGCCAGGCAGTGGACTCCTCAGCCGCCGTGGTCGCCTGCGGGAAGCGGGCGAACACTTCCGTGTTGAAACGGCGCAGGAAGTTGATCGCCTCGATGTTCTCCCGCCCGCCATACTGGTTCGGAACCCATGCGCCGGGCGGCCGGCTGTAGTCGAGATACAGCATGGAGGCCACCGCGTCGACGCGCAGGCCGTCGATCGCGTAACGCTCCAGCCAGAACAGTGCATTCGACACCAGGAAGTTCGTCACTTCGGTGCGGCCGTAATTGTAGATCAGCGTGCCCCAGTCGAGGTGGCGACCCTGGAGCGGGTTGGCGTGCTCGTAGAGCGAGGTGCCGTCGAAATGGCCGAGCCCGTGCGGATCATCCGGGAAATGGCCGGGCACCCAGTCGAGCAGCACGCCGATGCCCTCGCGGTGGCAGGCATCGACCAGTGTCGCAAAGTCATCGGGTGTGCCGAAGCGGCTGGTCGGCGCGTAGAGGCCGGTCGGCTGGTAGCCCCAGGAGCCGTCGAACGGATGCTCGCTGACGGGCAGGAATTCGAGATGGGTGAATCCCATGTCGCGGGCGTAGGCCGGCAGCTGCTCGGCCAGCTCGCGATAGGTCAGCCATTCATTGTTGCCCTTGCGCCGCCACGAGCCGAGATGGACCTCGTAGATCGACATCGGCGCCGACAGGGCATTGATGCCGTCGGGCGCCGGGCGCGGCCGCGGCAGACGCGCCTCGTCGAACACGATCGAAGCCGTCTTCGGCCGCAGCTCGCTGGCAAATGCCAGCGGATCGGATTTCAGCGGCAGCAGGTGGCCGTGCGGGCCGATGATCTCGAATTTGTAGTGATCGCCGGCCTTCGCATGCGGAATGAACAATTCCCAGTAACCGCTGCCGCGCACCCGCATCGGGTGACGCCGCCCGTCCCAGAAGTTGAAGTCGCCGACCACGGATACGCGCCGCGCATTTGGCGCCAGCACCACGAAGCCGATGCCGTCCACGCCCTCAAGCCGCATCGGATGCGCGCCGAGCTTGTCGTAGAGGCGCTGATGGGTGCCTTCGCCGAGCAGGTAGAGATCGAAATCGGTCAGGATCGGCGGAAAGCGGTAGGCATCCTCGAACTCAACGACGTCGTTGCCGAAGGTCGCGCGCAACTGGTAGTGCTTCGAGCCATTGGGCAGGGCGCCGATGAACAGGCCGGAATCGTGCACGCGGTCGAGCGGAGCGACCTCGCCATGCTCGCCGACCGCCTCGACATTGGTGGCCTCGGGCACAAACGCGCGCACCACGCTTTTGCCGCCCTCGGGATGCAGCCCGAGATAGTGGAAGGGATCGGAGTGGCGGCCCTCGATGATCGCATAGGCCTCGGCAGGCAATTTAGGCATGGGCTTCGCTCTCGGCACTGGACAGAATGCGAAGCAGTTCGGTCAGCGGCGCATGGAGCCCCTCAGGCCGGTGGGACAGCTCGTGCTCTACTTCGTCGAACGCTTGATCAAGCAGGAAAAACCTTAACAGGCCTCGCGTTGATGGCCGATCTTCCGGCCACAGCCTCCGGTCGGTCATGGCTTCGCGGTAGGCGGATAGGAAGGTCGCGGTGGCGCGTTCGCGCCATTCGTCGAGCGCGGCGACGAGCCGGCCCTGCTCGTCGGAGGCGCCCGTGAGCGCGCGACTGAGGGCCGCGTTAACCGAAACGTCGATCGAGTGGATCAGGCCCGCGACGTCGCGGGCGGCCGGAGCCTTGCGCCGCTTGTCGACCAGTGGCACGCGCGGATCGCCGTCGAAATCGATGATGAAGATGTCGTCCTTCACGATCAGAGTTTGCCCGAGGCGGAAGTCGCCATGATGACGGATGTTCAACCCACGGGTCCCGGAAGGCAATAGCGCATTCAGCCGGTCGGACAGGCCCGCACGCGTCTCCGTAAGCCGATCGATCAGCGGCCGGTGCGCCTCCGGCAGGCCGTGGCGGCTGTCGGCCAGCCGTTCGAAAACCTGCTCGGCGCGAGCCTTGAGGTCGGATACGAGGCGCGCGATGCATGCGGAATCGATCGGCTCCGGAGCGAGCTCGTCCGGTCTTGCCGCGGCGAGGGCGACATGCAGCTCGGCGAGCCGCCGGCCGATCTGCGCGATGAAATGCAGATACGGCGCCTGCTCCTGGGTTTCGCGTGGCATCTTATCGGCCGGCGCCACGCGCTGCTCGTCGATATAACGATCGAGATAGCCCGTGGTCACCGTCCAGCCGTCGCCCTGGTTCTCGACATAGGCATGCAGCACGCCGAGCGCGCTGCGCTGGTCGCCGTCGACCAGCTCGACGCTGCCGAGCAGCGCCGGTGTGTTGGCGAAGCGCGCGACCTCGGTGAGATAGTGGCCGATCTCGATCTCGGGGCTGATGCCGCTTTCGAGCCGGCGATAGATCTTGGCGACGTACTGGTTGTCGACCAGCGCGGTGCTGTTCGACTGCTCGATCGCACGGATGCGCCCGGGCTCCTTGATCGTGTAATCGGCGAAGCGGCTGGTGGCCTTGAACTCCAGCCGCAGATTGTTCTCTTCCACCACGAGATTCTGCGACAGATTGCGCAGGAACAGGCCGATGAAGATCTGCTCGGTCGCGACATCGAGCAGCGTGCCTTCGCGCGCGCCCTGGCGCACGGCGGCCAGCGCTTTCGGGTTGAAGCGCTCGCGGTCGAAGCGCACCCACTCGATCTGGAGCGGCAGTACGTAGCGTGTGGTCGCGTCCCCCTGCCTGGTCTCGAAGAACGCGATCCAGGGGCGGTTGTCGCCGATGTCGCAGAACGGTACCGCAGAGGTCAACGCGGTCTTGATCTGCTTGGGATTGTGCTCGGGGAACCAACGCGTCCGTGACAGAAATCCCGGCAGCACGTCGCGCTCGAACACGCCGCGCTCGCGGGCAAGCGACACCCAGTTCGAGTTCACCGGGACCACCAGCGTCTCGAACTCCGGCACCGCGCTCGGCGTCACCGGCTCGGACTTGTCGCGCTCCAGGAGCTGGAACCAGTAGAAGCCATAGGGCCCCAGCGTGATCATGTAAGGCAGTTCGCCGATCGCAGGGAAGCGGGTGCGGCCGAGCATCTCCTGCGGGATGCGGTCCTTCCACGGCGACAGGTCGAGCTCGGTCGCTTGCGCGGCACGGGAGAGATTGGCGACGCAGAGGATCACCTCGTCGCGATACTGCCGGACATAGGCCAGCACGGCGCGGTTGGCCGGGCGGATGAAGGTCATGGTGCCGCGGCCGAAGGCGAGCGTCGACTTGCGCACCGAGATCAGCCGCTTGGTGGCGCTGAGCAGCGACGACAGGCTGCGCGACTGTGCCTCCACGTTCACCGACTCATAGCCATAGACCGGGTCCATGATCAGCGGCGCGTAGAGGCGGGCCGGATCGCAGCGCGAGAAACCGCCGTTGCGGTCCGGGCTCCATTGCATCGGCGTGCGCACGCCGTTGCGGTCGCCGAGATAGATGTTGTCGCCCATCCCGATCTCGTCGCCGTAATAGATGATCGGCGTGCCGGGGAACGACAGCAGCAGCGAGTTCATCAGCTCGATCTTGCGGCGGTCGTTGTCCATCAGCGGCGCAAGGCGCCGGCGAATGCCGACATTGATGCGCGCGCGGGGATCGTTGGCGTAGGTGGTCCAGAGATAGTCGCGCTCGACGTCGGTGACCATCTCCAGCGTCAGCTCGTCGTGGTTGCGCAGGAACAGCGCCCATTGGCAGCTCGCCGGGATGTCCGGCGTCTGGCGCAGGATGTCGGTGATCGGGAAGCGGTCCTCCTGTGCGATCGCCATGTAGATGCGCGGCATCAGCGGGAAGTGATAGGCCATGTGGCACTCGTCGCCACGGCCGAAATATTCCTGCACGTCCTCCGGCCATTGATTGGCCTCGGCCAGCAGCAGCTTGCCTTTGGAATACGCATCGAGCTCCTGGCGCAGGCGCTTGATGATCGCATGCGTCTCGGGGAGGTTCTCGTTCGAGGTGCCCTCGCGCTCGCAGAGATAGGGAATGGCATCGAGGCGGAATCCGTCGACGCCGGCATCGAGCCAGCGCTTCATCACCTGGATGATGGCGCTGACCACGCGCGGATTGTCGAAATTGAGGTCCGGCTGGTGCGAGAAGAAACGGTGCCAGTAGAACGCGCCGGCCTCGGGATCCCAGGTCCAGTTCGACTTCTCCGTGTCGGTGAAGATGATGCGCGTGCCCTGGTATTTCTGGTCGGTGTCGCTCCAGACGTACCAGTTGCGCGCGCTGGAGCCTGGATGGCTGCGCCGCGCGCGCTTGAACCACTTGTGCTGGTCCGAAGTGTGGTTGACGACGAGTTCGGTGATGACGCGCAGGCCGCGCTTCTGCGCCTCCTGGATGAAGCGCTTGAAATCCTTCATCGTCCCGAAATCGGGATTGACCGACCCGTAGTCGGCGATGTCGTAGCCGTCGTCGCGGCCGGGCGAGGGATAGAACGGCAGCAGCCACAGCGCGGTGACGCCGAGCTCCTGGAGGTAAGGCAGCTTCTCGGTCAGTCCGGCGAAGTCGCCGATGCCGTCATTGTTGCTGTCGGCAAAAGCCTTGACGTGGAGCTGATAGATGATGGCATCCTTGTACCAGAGCTCATCCACGACCTCGGCAGCCTCGGCTTTTTTGGCATCGACGGAAGACAGGACATTCATGGCGTGAACCCTTACGCCAGGCCGCGGAATAGAAGCGCCGGATCGCGCTCTGGATCGATACGCAATCTGATTCCGCCCCATTCGATGCAGGACCGCTCGCCGGTGACGAGGTTTTCGAGTGTCGTCACATGGTGTCGCTGCCCGCCGGCGTCAATGGTGACGTCGCCGAGCGGCAGCCAGAATTCGCGCACGTGGCGCGACAGCGCGATCACGACGATGACGGCATTGTCCGGCTCGGCCGTCTGCTTCACGAAGGCAATGGTTTCGCCATCCTCGACGCCGAGGAAGCGCAAATTGACCGTCTGCCGGAGCGCCGCGTTCTCGGTGCGGATGCGATTGAGCGCGCCGATGTAGGGCTTGATGTTGCCGGGCTTGTCCCAGTCGCGCGGCTTGATCCGATATTTCTCGGAATCCAGATATTCTTCGCGGCCGGGAATGGCCTCATGCTCGAGGAGCTCGAATCCGCCAAAGATGCCGTAATTGCCCGAGAGCGTCGCCGCCAGCGCGATGCGCGACTTGAATGCCCAGGCCTCTCCGCTCTGGAGATGATAAGGCAGCAGGTCGGCCGTGTTGACGAACAGGTTCGGACGATAGAAATCGCGCTCGGGATAGCGCGTCAGCTCGCCGAGATATTGCTCCAGCTCGCACCTTTCCGTGCGCCAGGGGAAATAGGTGAACGACTGCGCAAAGCCGAGCTTGGCCAGGCCCTTCATCAGCTTCGGCCGTGCATAGGTCTTGGAGAACAGGATCACCTCCGGATGCCGGCGGCGGATGTCGTGGATCAGCCACTCCCAGAATGGAAGCGGCGCGGTGTCGTGATTGTCGATGGCGAAGATGGTGACGCCATGGTCGATCCAGAACAGCATGGCGTCGCGAAACGCATTCCACAGGCCGGTGCGATCCACCGAGGCGAAATCGGGAATGACGATGTCGGAATAAGGGCCGTCGGCCGTCCGCACCGAGCGGTCCGGCCGCCATTTGAACCATTCCGGATGCTGTGTCATCCAGGGATGGTCCGGCGAGCACTGCACCGCGAAGTCCAGCGCGAGCTCGAGCCCGTACTCGAGGCATGTGGCGACCAGCGCGCGAAAATCCTCGATCGTGCCGAGCTCGGGATGCAGCGCATCGTGGCCGCCCTCGGCCGAGCCGATCGCATAGGGCGAGCCCGGATCGCCCTCATTTGCCACCGGCGCGTCGTTGCGGCCCTTGCGGCTTGTGTGACCGATCGGGTGGATCGGCGTGAAGTAGAGCACGTCAAAGCCCATGGCAGCGATGTCGGGCACGCGCGCGATGCAGTCGCGCAGCGTGCCATGCCGGCCCGGCAATGCGCTCTGGCTGCGCGGCATCATCTGATACCAGGCGCTAAAGCGCGCCTTGTCGCGGTCTATGCTCAGCGGGAAGAGTGGTGAGCGCGTGAGGTCGGGGCGCGACTGGCTCTCGGCCATCGCTGTGCCGAGCTCGGCTGCGAGCAGTGAGGCGACGTCGCCGTTCCTCAGATAGTCCTCGCATTGCCTGATGATGACCGCTGCCGCGTCCTGCCGCGCGCCATGCGCCTTGGTCAAAAGGCCGGCGCCCTCGATGGCATCGAGGCTGACATCGGCCCCGGTACGCCGCTTGCGCGCGACCGCGTGCGACCAGGTGGCGAACTCGTCGGTCCAGGCTTCGATCGCGTAGACATATTGGCCGGGCTCAACGGGCGTGAACGCGCCGCACCAGCGGTCATTGCCGTGATGGATCATCGGCTCGCTCCGCCATTCGCGGTCCTGCTCTCCTCGCCAGATCAGCGCGGCGGCGATCACGGCCTCGCCGTCGCGGTAGATGTCGGCCCAGACCTCGACCGGTTCGCCGGCGATCCGCTTCACGGCGAAGCGGCCGCCGTCGATCGAGGGATAGACGTCCTCGATCAGGAAAGCGCTGCCGGCTGCGGCACTTTCGACAGTTTGAATTGTCTTGTTCACGGTGATGCCATTGACAAGAAAGCAGGAGCCCGTTTCCCTTGTCGGGAACCCACGCTTGGTACCATTATAGAAAGCCGCTTATGTGTCATTGGTTCCCCCGGGAACGGCAAGCGCAGTGTGCGAGTTACCCCTGACTAACCTCTTCCGCGACCTCGTTAAAATCGATGCCCCTGGCCAAACAATGGCCTGCAAGCTGCGTGCCGAATGGATCTTTTAGCTCAAGCCCGGATCAAGGGCGTTCAGTCCGAATTCATCGACGCTCTCGGCAAGCTGCGGGTCACCGCGCCCGAGGCTCTCAAATCCATCCTCGAGGCGCTGCCGGAGAAGCGGGTTTACCGCTTCGCCAGCGGGCCGGTCGTGGTGCGTGCGCTGGGACATCCGCGCACGGAATTGGCTTCCATCGGCACGCCGCCGCTGCAATGGAAAATCCTCGGCAACGGCAATGTGATCGCCCAGGGCGAGACGCGCGAGCCCGTGATCGCCTGGCCCGCCGGCCTGCCACTCGGCTATCACCGCCTGACGCTGACGGATGCCGCGGGCGTGACCGAAGAGGTACCGATGATCGTGGCGCCGGAGCGCGCCTTCGGCGGCGATTTCGATCGCGGCTGGCTGCTTGCCGTGCAGCTCTACAGCGTCCGTTCGGACCGCAACTGGGGCATCGGCGACTTCACCGATCTCGCCGGGCTGGTCCGGCTTGCCAAGCAGCTCGGGGCCGACGGCGTCGGCCTCAATCCGCTGCATGTCCTGTTCGACGACCACCCCGCCGATTGCAGCCCCTATTCGCCGAACAGCCGGCTCTTCCTCAACCCGCTCTACATCGACGTCGAGGCGATTCCCGAATTCTCGGCAGACCTCGTGCCCGACGCGGCCGCGACGGCGGCCCGTCTGCGCGAAGGTGATCGCGTCCCTTATGCCGACATGGCGGCGTTGAAATGGCTGGGTCTGCGCGCCGCCTTCGACAGCTTCGTGACGAGCGCGAGCCAGGCGCGCCGCAAGGCGTTTGACGGCTTCCGCGCCGCTCGCGCGCCGCTGTTGTCCCGCTTTGCCTGCTTCGAGGTGCTGCGGCATCGCTTCAACGCACCCTGGTGGGAGTGGCCATCCGAATGGCAACAGCCGGACGAGGCCAAATGCACCGAGCTGCGCAATGGCCCGGCCAAGCGCGAGATCGAGTTCGTCGAATTCGTGCAATGGACGGCCGACAGCCAATTGCATGCCGCCAAGGAGCTCGCCAGCCAGCTCGGCATGCGGGTCGGGCTCTATCTCGACGTCGCCGTCGGCGTGCAGTCCAACGGCTTCGATGCCTGGAACGAGCAGAAGGCGATTTCCCGCCATCTCGCCGTCGGCGCGCCGCCCGACGTGCTCAACACCATCGGCCAGGACTGGGGTCTCGCCGGTTTCAACGCCGGTGGGCTCGAGGCGCAGTCCTTCGTTCCGTTCGCCGACATGCTCGCAGCGTCGATGCGCCATGCCGGCGCCATCAGGCTCGATCACGTGCTGGGTCTGAAGCGGCTTTATCTGGTGCCGCGCGGCTTCAAGCCCGATAACGGTGCCTATGTGCAGATGCCGTTCGAGGCGCTGCTGGCGGCCGTCGCGTGCGAGAGCGCGGCCCACAAATGCATCGTGATCGGCGAGGACCTCGGCACCGTGCCTGAAGGTTTCCGCGAGATGATGCAGGATTTCGGCATCTGGTCCTACCTCGTCATGATGTTCGAGCGCGACGATGCCGGCCATTTCCGCAACGTCGACCACTACCGGCCCAACGCGCTGGTGACGCTGAACACGCATGACCTGTGCACCTATGCCGGCTGGCGCTCCTTCAGCGACCTCAAGATGAAGCGCTCGCTCGGGCTCGATCCCGGCGAGAACGACCAGGCGCGCTGGGATGCGCTCGGCAGGCTCGACGAGATCCTGCGCCAGAACGGCATCGGCGCCAACGACCTCTATTCGGTGCTCGCCTTCCTGTCGCGCACGCCCTCGCGCCTGCTCGCGGTGTCCATGGAGGACCTGCTCGGTGTGATCGACCAGCCCAACATTCCCGGCACGATCGACGAGCATCCGAACTGGCGCCAGCGCCTTCCTGTTGCGCTCGACAAGATCGCGTCCAAGATCGATCTCGCGGCTTTGAAGGCCGCGACGCGGGAACGTTCCTTGCCCGGCGGGAGTTGACAGTCGGGATTCCCAGGCTCGCACCACATTGGCTCAGAGGATCGAGGACTATGCGCTGATCGGCGATTGCGAGACCGCGGCGCTGGTCGGGCGCAACGGCTCGATCGACTGGCTGTGCTGGCCTGCCTTCGATTCCGATGCCTGCTTTGCCGCCATCCTCGGCACGCACAAGAACGGGCGCTGGCTGATCGCGCCGAGTGAGCACGCGACCCGCATCTCGCGGCGCTATCTCGGCAATACCCTCATCCTCGAAACGTGTTTTGAGACGAGTAGCGGCACCGTCGCGCTGATCGACTTCATGCCGCCGCGCGGCAAGGCCTCGGACATCGTGCGGCTGGTCCGAGGCGTCAGCGGCACCGTGAAGATGCGGATGGAGCTCGTCATCCGCTTCGGCTTCGGCGCCGACATTCCCTGGGTGCGGCGAATGGATCATGCGCTGCTCGCGATCTGCGGCCAGGACATGACGGTGCTGCGAACACCCGTCGAGACCCGCGGCGAGGACCTGACGACAGTTGCCGAGTTCGACGTCGGGGCGGGCGAGACCGTCCCGTTCGTCCTGACCTACGGCCCCTCGCATCTCGAGCCGCCGGCATCGATCGATCCGGAGCTCGCCTTCCAGGAGACCGAGAAATTCTGGCAGGACTGGTGCGGCCATTGTGCCCGCGACGGCGGCTATCAGGACCTCGTCTTGCGCTCGCTGATCACGCTGAAGGCGCTGACCTTTGCTCCGACCGGCGGCATCGTCGCGGCCCCCACCACCTCCTTGCCGGAAAGGCTCGGCGGAAGCAGGAATTGGGACTACCGCTTCTGCTGGCTGCGCGACGCCACCTTCACGTTGCTGGCGCTGATGAACTCGGGCTACACCGAGGAAGCCTCGGCCTGGCACAGTTGGCTGCTGCGCGCCGCCGCCGGATCGCCGGCGAACATGCAGATCATGTACGGCATCTGGGGCCAGCGGCGGCTGCTGGAATGGGAGGCGGGCTGGCTCGGCGGCTACGAGGGCGCGCAGCCCGTGCGCGTCGGCAACGCCGCGCATGCGCAGCTCCAGCTCGACGTCTATGGCGAGCTGATCGATGCCTTCCACCAGTCGCGCATGGCCAAGCTCAAGCTCGACGAGCAGACCTGGGCGCTGGAATGCGCCGTGCTCAATCATCTGGCCGAGGTCTGGGACCGGCCCGACCACGGTATCTGGGAGCGGCGCGGACAGCCCAAGCATTATGTCTTCTCCAAGGTCATGACCTGGGTCGCCTTCGACCGCGGCATCAAGAGTGCCGAGACCTTCGGCTTCAAGGCGCCGCTGCTGCATTGGCGCACTCTGCGTGAGGCGATCCATCGCGACGTCTGCAACAACGGCTTCGATGCAGAGGAAAACGCCTTCGTCGAATCCTACGGCTCGAAACTGCTCGATGCCAGCGTGCTGCTGCTGCCGGCCGTTGGCTTCCTGCCGCCATCGGATCCGCGCATCCGCGGCACCATTGCTTCCGTCGAAAAATGCCTGATGCGCGACGGCTTCGTGCTACGGCACGATCCACGCGAGCTGCCAGCGGGGCAGCCACCGCTCGAAGGCGCGTTCCTGGCCTGCAGCCTGTGGCTCGCCGACGCCTATGTGCTGTCGGGCGATCTCGACAAGGCGCAAGCCTTGTTCGATCGCGTCGTGGGCATTGCGAACGATGTCGGGCTGCTGGCGGAGGAATACGACTCCGTGGCCCGCCGGCAGACCGGCAATTTCCCGCAGGCGCTGACCCACATCGCCCTGATCAACACCGCGCACAACCTCTCGGCGGCAAGACGGAAGAGCGAGAAGCCGGCGATGCAGCGGTCGAAGAAGTGACCGCTGCGGCTACCCAACCCCATTCCGCTTCAAGATCATCTCCATCGCCTCGGCAAAACCGTCCTGCTCATTGCTCGCAGTGACGTGCGTCGCCTCGTCCTTGACGTTGTCGGCGGCATTGCCCATGGCGATCGAGACGCCGCTGACGCGGAACATCGCGAGGTCGTTCTGCATGTCGCCGATGGTGGCAACGGCATCGGTCGAGATGCCGACGCGCTTGGCCATGGCCTCGACGAAGGTGCCCTTGTTGAATCCGGGCGGGGTGATGTCGAGATAATAGGTCTGCGAGCGCACCGCGGTGGCTTCGCGGCCGAGCGCCTCCTGCATCGCTTTCTCGCAAGCCGCGAGCCTCGCCGCATCGGCACTGGCGCCGACGATCTTGCAGGCGCTCGATAGGTACGGCGAGAAATCGGACACGATGGTGGGGTCGGCGCGGATCGTGTGCTGCTCGTGGGCGACGTAGCTGCCGCGGGGGTTGTCGATCAGCCATTTGTCGGTGGTGAACAGCCAGATGTCGGCGCCGTAGTCGCGGAGGATCTGCAAGGACCGCTCGGCCGCGCTCGCGGGAATCAGGTGCTGCTCGACCGGCCTCATCTCGGGATCGATGATCGAGGAGCCGTTGAAGGGACCGACCGGCAGCCACAGCGCCAGCGGTTTGATCAGGAAGCGCATGCCGATCGCGGGGCGGCTGGAGGTGATGGTGAAGCCGATGCCGGCCCGGTGCAGCCGCTCCACTGCGCTCCGCGCGCGCTCCGTCAGCGTCTTGTCCTTGGTCAGCAGCGTGCCGTCGACGTCGGAGACCACGAGTGAGATGGGGGTCATGGCAGGACCTTGGAATTCATCAGGTTTCTTGCCTCAGCGTTTTCGCGCCGCCCAGCTTCAGCTGCCGCACGATGCCGTCCACGATCGCCTCGACGGTCTCATCGATCGAGACCGTGACCACGTGCTCGCCCGGCTCCGGCGGCTCCAGCGTATTGAACTGGCTCGTCAGCAGCTCGGGCGGCATGAAATGGCCCTTGCGGCGCGCGAGCCGCTCGGCGATCAGCTCCTTTGTGCCCTTCAGGAACACGAATCGGACGTCGTCGCGACCACGCAGCAGCACCTCGCGATAGGCGTGCTTCAGCGCCGAGCACGCAATGATGACGTGCTCGCCGCGTCCGCAGACAAGCGCGATCTCGTCGGCGATCGCGTTGAGCCAGGGCCAGCGGTCTTCGTCGGTGAGCGGATGGCCGGCCCGCATTTTCTCGACATTGCTGGCGGGATGGAAGTTGTCGCCGTCCTCGAAACGCCAGCCGAGTCGCCCGCCCAGTGCTTTTGCAACCGTGCTCTTGCCCGAACCCGACACGCCCATCACGATCAATGCACAAGGTGCTTCAGCGCCGCCCACGAATTTCCTCCGGAAGCGCGGCCCTATCGACCAACCAGACGGTCTCACCATTCGAGCGCGCGCGTAAGGCCGGCAGATTCTCGCCATTGAGGAGGCGCGTCAAGATCGGCCGCTTGTCGTGCCCGGCAATCTCGAACAGCATCTCGCGGCAGGAAGCCAGAACGGGCAGGGTGAGCGAGACTCGCGGCACGAACGGCGCGACATTGGCTTTGGCGACACCGACGACCCAGCGTCGGGTCTCCTCGATCTCGGCATAACCGGGAAACAGCGATGCGGTGTGGCCGTCCGGGCCTGCACCCATCAAGACCACGTCGAACAGCGGCCGCGCCGGATCGAGCCGGTCTGCGCCGTAGAAGGCCTGCAGCTCGCGCGCGTAGGCTGCGGCACTGGCATCGGGGTTCTCGGCCGCGGTCGGAATCGGATGGACGTGACCAGGAGGCGCATTGGAATCGAGAAATGTCGTCCGCGCGACCGCCATGTTGTTGAGAGGGTCGCTTTCAGGCACGAACCGTTCGTCGCCGATGAACCAGTGCACGCGGTCCCATGGAATCCTTCCGCGCCACGCCTCGCTGCCGAGCAATTGATAGAGCTTCTTCGGGCTGGAGCCGCCGGTGAGGCAGATGGCGCTCCGTCCGGGATTGGCCGCGATCCGCGCCATCACCCGTTCGGCCGCGGTGCGGGCAAGCGCTTCGGCGTCGGCTTCGACGATCAGCTTCGGCTGGCCGGCCGCAGTCACGAGTATTTCCGCCAGCTTCGCCCGTCGCGCCGCAGCAACTCGTCGGCGCATTTCGGGCCGTCGCTGCCGGCTTCATACGTCTCGATGCCGTTGGTGCCGGCCTGTTTCCAGGCGTCCAGGAACGGCTGCACCGCCTGCCAGCCGGCCTCGACTCCGTCGGCGCGCTGGAACAGGATGTTGTCGCCGATCATGCAGTCGTGGATCAGCGTCTCGTAGCCCGTCGAGGGATCGGCGCGGAAATAGTCGCCGTAGCGAAACTTCATCTCGACGCCGTCGATGGTGACGCTCGGACCCGGGACCTTGGCGTTGAACTGAAGCTCGATGGTTTCGGTCGGCGCGATGCCGATGGTGAGGAAGTTCTGCGACAGGCGATCGACCGCCGTGCCCGAGAACATCGACAGCGGCGCCTGCTTGAACTTGATCGCCACCTCCGTGCGCTTGTGCGCCAGTGCCTTGCCGGTGCGCAAATAGAACGGCACGCCGGCCCAGCGCCAATTGTCGATCATCAGCTTCAGCGCGACATAGGTCTCGGTGGTACTGCCGGGCTTGACGTCCGCGGTCTTGCGATAGTCCGGGATCTCCTCGTCACCGATGCGGCCTGCGAGATATTGCGCGCGCACCGAGCTCTTCAGCGCTTCCTCCAGGCTCGGCCGCTGGATCGCAGTGAGCACCTCGGCCTTCTCGGAGCGGACCGAATGGGCGTCGAAACGGCTCGGCGGCTCCATGGCGACCAGCGACATCAGCTGGAACAGATGGTTGGGTACCATGTCGCGCAATGCGCCGGTCGCGTCATAGAAGCCGCCGCGATGGCCGACGCCGAGCTTCTCCTCGACGGTGATCTGGATGTGGTCGATGTGGTTGCGATTCCAGATCGGCTCGAACATGCCGTTGGCAAAGCGCAGCACCAGAATGTTCTGCACCGTCTCCTTGCCGAGATAGTGGTCGATCCGGTAGATCTGGTGCTCCTCCATGATCTTCAGCAGCTCGGCGTTCAGCGCACGCGCCGAGGCGAGGTCGGTGCCGAACGGTTTTTCGACCACCAGCCGCCGCCACGCGCCGTTCTCCTTCATCATGCCGGTGCGGCCGAGCTCGCGCGTGGTCGGCGCGAAGGCGGCGGGCGGGGTGGCCAGATAGAACAGCCGGTTGCCGCCGGTCTCGTGCGCGCATTCCAGCGAATCCAGATGCTCGCGCAGGCGATCGAAGGAGGGCGGATCCTTCGCGTCGGCCTCGACGAAGGTCAGGCATTCCAGCAGCTTCTTGGCGATGTCGTCGTCCACCGGCCGCGTCGCGAATTGCCGCAGGCCCTTCAGCAGGCTGTCGCGCAGCTCGTCATCCGACTGGCCCCTGCGGGCCACCCCGACGACACAGAATTTTTCCGGTAACAGGTGCTCGGCGGCCAGATTGTAGAGCGATGGCATCACCAGGCGATGGGTAAGGTCGCCGGTGACACCAAAGATGACGAAGGCGCAATTTTCCGGCTTGCGCTTGGCTTGCGGGTCTTTTGTCACGAATTGTCGGCCTTCGTTTCGTTACTTGCTACTTTGGTTTCGAAGCGTCCGGTTGCTTCGGCTCCTTGTGGCCGCCGAAACCGGCGCGCATTGCAGAGAGAATTTTTTCGGCGAAGGTGTGTTCCTTGCGGGAACGGAAACGCGTGTAGAGCGCCGCGGTCAAGACTTCGGCCGGCACCGCCTCGTCGATCGCCGCATTCACGGTCCAGCGTCCTTCGCCGGAATCCTCGACGAAGCCGGAATATTCCGACAGAAGCGGGCTGTCGGCGAGTGCGGTCGAGGTGAGGTCGAGCAGCCAGGACGGGATCACGCTGCCGCGCCGCCACACTTCGGCGATATCGGCGAGATCGAAATCGTAGCGGTGATCTGCCGGCAAAGCCTCAATGTTGGCATTCTTGAGAATGTCGAAACCCTCGGCATAGGCCTGCATCAGGCCGTATTCGATGCCGTTGTGGATCATCTTGACGAAATGGCCGGCGCCCACCGGACCGGCATGGATGTAGCCCTGCTCGATCCGGGGATCGCGGCCCTCGCGGCCGGGCGTTCGCGGAATGTCACCGGCGCCGGGCGCGAGCGCAGCGAAGATCGGATCGAGCCGGTCGACCACCTGCTTCTCGCCGCCGATCATCATGCAATAGCCGCGGTCGAGGCCCCAGACGCCGCCGGAGGTGCCGACGTCGACATAATGGATGCCGCGCTCCTTCAGCGCCTTGCCGCGGCGCACGTCGTCCTGCCAGAAGGTGTTGCCGCCGTCGATGATGACGTCGCCCGCCTGCATTACGCCGGCGATCGTCTCGATCGTGGTCTCGGTGATGCGCCCGGCCGGCAGCATCACCCAGGCCGTGCGTGGCCGCTCCAGCTTCGCGACGAACTCTTCCAGCGTCGCCGAGCCGACCGCGCCGTCTGCGATAAGGCCGGCGACGGCCTTGGCGTCCTTGTCGTAGACCACGGTCGAATGTCCGTGGCGCATCAGGCGGCGAACGATGTTGCCGCCCATTCGACCGAGGCCGATCATGCCGAGTTGCATCTGCTCATTCCCTTAGTTCAGCGCCTCGTTCAGCGCCGTGTTGAGGGCCGCGAGACCCTTCTTGAGCCCGCCCTTCAGATGCACGCGCAGCGCACGCCGACCACGCTCGGTGAGCACGTCGAAGTCGCCCCGCGCCTGCGCCGCCTTGATGACGCCAAAGCTGGCTTTCTGGCCCGGCACCGGCAGATCCTTGGCATCGTCGGCCGTGATCTGGAGGAACACGCCGCTGTCGGGTCCGCCCTTGTAAGCCTGTCCCGTCGAGTGCAGGAAGCGCGGTCCGAACTCGGCGCAGGTCGCGACGTGCCGCTTCTCGCGCACCTCTAACCGCATGGCCTGCAGCGCCTCGATCGTCGCCTTGTCACGCGCGATGTAGCCGAGCAGGGCGACATAGTCGCCATGGTTCGAGCGGGAGAGATGCGCCTTCAGCCAGGAGCTGAGATCGCCGTTGGCGCCGGCCGCGCGCAGCGCCGCGGCGTTGGCCTCGTCGGTGTAGAGATCGGCCTCATCCGTGCTGACCACCGGCTGCTCTTCCGGCAACGCGCCGGTCTTCTCGAATGCGGCAGTGAGCTCGCGGGTTTTGATCTTGGCCGCTTCCACGTCCGGCTGGTCGAACGGGTTGATGCCGAGGATCGAGCCTGCAACCGCCGTCGCCATCTCGAAGCGGAAGAACTCCTGGCCGAGATGCTCGATCGACTTCATGACGATGCGCACCACGGGATGGCCGGCCGCTTCGATCGCGGCGAGCTTGGAGTCGTGGGCAGCGTCCGCTTCGCACTCGATGCGGATGTCGATGAAGAAGCGATCATTGCCGTAGACCGAGGGATCGCCCAGCGGCTCGCCCTCGATCGGGATCAGGCCCTTGCCTTCCTTGCCCGTCGATTCCGCGATGAGCTGCTCGGCCCAGGCGCCGAAATCGGCGATCTTCTTCGATGCCAGGATCGTCACCTTGTCGCGGCCTTCGAGTCCGGCGAGGCCCATGGCAAGGCCGAGCTGCACGCCCGGGTTCTCGGATGGGGGCACGTCCGGTCCGCAGGAGCGGGCCATCGCGAGCGCATGCTCGACGAAGGTCTTGACGTCGATGCCCGCGGTCGCCGCCGGCACCAGACCGAAGGGCGAGAGCACCGAATAGCGTCCGCCGATCGAGGGCTCGCCGTGGAAGATGCGGGCATAGTTCAGCTTCTTTGCCGCCTTCTCCAGCGACGAGCCGGGATCGGTCACCGCGATGAAGCGATGGCCGGTCTTCACCTGGGTTCCGACCGCCTTGGCGACCTGCTCATGGAAATAGTCCTTCATCGCGTTCGGCTCGGTGGTTCCGCCGGACTTGCTGGAGACGATGAAGACCGTGTTGGCGATGTCGATCTTCGCCTCCATCGCCCGCACCTGCGCCGGGTCGGTGGAGTCGAGCACATGCAGCTTCGGGAAGCCGGGCTTCTTGCCAAAGGTCTCGGCCAACACTTCGGGGCCCAGGCTCGATCCGCCCATGCCGAGCACGACGGCGTCGGAGAATTTCTGGCCCTTCACGCGGCCTGCATAGTCCTCGTAGTCGGCAATGTCGGCCTTGGCCGGGCTGTCGAGCCAGCCCAGCCATTTGTCTTCGTCGGTGCCGGTCCAGATCGACTTGTCGCGCTGCCACAGCCTGCGGATTTTTGCCGAGGCTCGCCATTCCTCGGTGCTCTTGACCACGGCCTTGCCGAGCCCGTCGCCGAGCGAGAGCTGTTGGCGGTCGAGCGCGGGCCCGAGCACGGTGGTACGCTTGTGGGCGACGGCGCCGTAGAGCTTGTCGGCTGAGTCGGCGAACAGCTTGACGCCATCCTTGACCAGCTCCTCGGTGATCGCATCGAGCGAGATGCCGGAACGCTCCAGCTCCTCCAGCACGCGCCTCGCGTCATCGATATTCTCTTCCAGGCTGTCGCGCGGCTTGCCGTGGTCGCGGAACGCGTCCAGCGTCGCCGGCGGCATGGTGTTGATGGTGTCTGGGCCGATCAGCTCCTCGACATAGAGGACGTCGCTGTAGTCCTTGTTCTTGGTGCCGGTGGAGGCCCACAGCATGCGCTGCGGCTTGGCGCCCTTGGCGGCGAGCTTCTCCCAGCGCGGACCTGCGAACAGGCGCTTGTAATCCTGGTAGGCGAGCTTGGCGTTGGCGATCGCGACCTTGCCCTTCAGCGCGGCAAGCCGCTCCTTCTCCGATGGATCATTGGCGCGGGCGATCTTCTCGTCGAGCTGCTTGTCGACCATGGTGTCGATCCGGCTGACGAAGAAGCTCGCCACGCTCGCGACATGCGACGGATCGCCGCCGCCGGCGACGTATTTCTCGAGGCCGGCGATGTAGGCTTCGGCCACCTGGAGATAGACCGCCTTCGAGAAAAGCAGCGTGATGTTGATGCTGATGCCTTCGCTGATCAGCTGTTCGATCGCAGGGAGGCCCTCCGGCGTCGCCGGCACCTTCACCATCAGGTTCTTGCGGCCGACGTCCTTCCAGAGCCGCCGCGCCTCGGCGACTGTGCCGGCGGTGTCCATTGCGAGATAGGGCGAGACCTCCAGGCTGACATAGCCATCGCCGCCTTTGAGGCGGTCATAGACCGGCCGCAGCACGTCGGCGGCGTTCTGGATGTCCTCGACCGCGACGGTCTCGAACAGGTCGGCCACGGTCCGGTCGCCGCGCTTCAATGCCTTGCCGATCGAGGCGTCATATTCGTCGGAGCTGCCGATCGCCTTCTCGAAGATCGACGGATTTGAGGTGACGCCCTTGACGCCATCGGTGTCGATCAGCCGCTTCAGGTCGCCCTTGGCGACGAAGCCACGGGCCAGGAAGTCCAGCCAGACCGCTTGTCCGTGCTTTTCCAGTTCTTTGACGGGATTCATGATGCTTACTTCTCTCCAAGCCTGCGGACGAGGGGTTTTCGCGCCGGTCCTGACGCGCTATCCTCTAGCTTACATGCTCCCGGGAGGGAACCAATCAAGGGTATGGGAGTCATACTCTCCAGTGTAACTCCGTCGCGATCATGGCGATCCAGGCGGGTAGTGTCTGTGTTGCGTAGACATCGTTGGCCGGAGGATGCGGCTGCATGCACGTCCATGATGAAGGTTCGGCGGTTGCCGACAGCCAGCAACCGGTTGCGTCGACGGCGAGCATCGATGCATCGCGCGATCTCGAAATCAATGCGTGACACAGCTGCGGCTGCTGGTTGCCGCGGGCTTTGCCATGACCCCGCTCAGTGCAAGCCTTGCCTTCGACCTATGGGCGGTCTTGGCGATGCGGTCTTGGCGATGCGGTCTTGGCGATTATGACACGCAGTCGGCTATGCCGGCGTCGTGGTGTTCAGCCTAGTGACCAACTGGCTGATCTGGATGCTTCTGGCCGAGCGAGGAGCGGTGGTGGTCGTCACACCCTACGGCATCCGCGATCTCCGCATCGGGAATGAATTTCTGCTGTGGGAGTCGATCGCGGAGATTTCGGCTGACGAACGCCGCGGCCACAAAGCGATCGTGCTGACGCCGTCGCCGGCATTGCGGCGCCAGCTGTGCGCCATCCCGACTCTGGCCCGTTGCGCGCGGGATGGTCGCATCCGCGCGGAGGGCCTGGCGACCGATTTTGATACATTGCTGCGCGCCTGCCGCGACCGCCACGCTGCCAGCAGCGCGCGCCGCATTGCAGCAGGAAGATGACCGTGGCGCCCAAAGCTTCGCCGTACAAGTGTCATAAGATCGCCGCTCCCGGACCGCTATGTTGCATTGCCGGATCAGCACATCCCCGGGAACGCCCGGATGTTGCGACCAAGTGACATTTTCTGGAAATGAGCCAATATAGACAGAGATTCGCACAAAATACAGGCATGTGCCTGTTCGTAACTCATAGAGTGCCTACGTTGTGCGTTGCGTCGTATCGGCACCCGGGTGTCCAATGATCGTCATGTGCTCACGCTGATTCGAAACGGCCTGAGGAACGGTCCGGTAACTGCTTTCGTTTCAGCTTGTAGCGGAACTCACGCGGAGAGGGATCATGTACAACGATTCTCTATTCAACGCTTTCGCTCGGTCGTTCGAGGCGAGAAGCCAGCACGACATGTCGATGGCGGAATATCTGGAATCGTGTCGAAGCGATCCCATGAAATACGCGAACGCGGCCGAGCGACTGCTAGCGGCGATCGGTGAGCCCCAGACGATCGACACGGCCAAGGACCCACGCCTTGGCCGTATTTTTTTGAACCGCACGATCCGCACCTATCCGGCCTTCGCCGGCTTCTACGGCATGGAAGAAACCATCGAGCGCATCGTCGGCTTCTTCCGCCACGCGGCGCAGGGCCTCGAAGAGCGCAAGCAGATTCTTTATCTGCTTGGCCCGGTCGGTGGCGGCAAGTCTTCGCTCGCCGAGCGGCTCAAGTCGCTGATGGAAGTGAACCCCATCTATGTGCTCAAGGCCGGCGACGAACTCTCGCCCGTGTTCGAGAGCCCGCTCAGCCTGTTCGATCCCGATCAGCTCGGTCCGATGCTGGAGGAGAAGTACGGCATTCCGCGCCGCCGTCTCACCGGCCTGATGAGCCCGTGGTGCTACAAGCGGCTCGAAGCCTTCGGCGGCGACATCTCGCAATTCCGCGTCGCCAAGATCCAACCATCGCGGCTGCGCCAGATCGCGGTCGCCAAGACCGAGCCCGGCGACGAGAACAACCAGGACATCTCCTCGCTGGTCGGCAAGGTTGATATCCGCAAGCTCGAGACCTACGCCCAGAACGATCCCGACGCCTACAGCTATTCCGGCGGCCTCAACCGCGCCAATCAGGGCATTCTCGAATTCGTCGAGATGTTCAAGGCGCCGATCAAGATGCTGCATCCGTTGCTTACCGCGACGCAGGAAGGCAACTACATCGGCACCGAGAACATCGGCGCGATCCCGTTCACCGGGATCATCCTGGCGCACTCGAACGAAGCCGAGTGGGCGAGCTTCAAGGCCAACAAGAACAATGAAGCCTTCATCGACCGCATCTGCGTGATCAAGGTGCCCTACTGCCTCAGGGTCACCGAAGAGCAGAAGATCTACGAGAAGCTGATCCAGGGCTCCGAGCTCGCCTCGGCTCCTTGCGCGCCTTCGACACTGGAGACGCTGGCGCGGTTCTCGGTGATGTCGCGCCTGCGCAAGCACGAGAACTCCACCTTGTTCGCCAAGATGCGGGTCTACGACGGCGAGAGCCTGAAGGAATCCGATCCGAAGGCGCGCAGCGTGCAGGAATATCGCGATGCCGCCGGCGTCGACGAGGGCATGGACGGTGCCTCCACCCGTTTCGCCTTCAAGGTCCTGGCCGCGACCTTCAATCACGATCCGCAGGAGGTCGCCGCCGACGCCGTGCACCTGATGTACGCGCTGGAACAGGCGATCCGCCGCGAGCAGCTTCCGGAGGAAACCGAGAAACGCTATCTCGAATTCATCAAGGCGGAGCTGGCGCCGCGCTACGCCGAGTTCATCGGCAACGAGATCCAGAAGGCCTATCTGGAATCCTACTCGGATTATGGCCAGAACCTGTTCGACCGCTACGTCGACTATGCCGACGCCTGGATCGAGGACCAGGACTTCAAGGATCCCGACACCGGCCAGCTGCTTGATCGCGAGCTTTTGAACCAGGAGCTGACCAAGATCGAGAAGCCGGCGGGTATCGCCAACCCCAAGGACTTCCGCAACGAGGTCGTCAAATTCTCGTTACGGTCGCGGGCCCAGAACGGCGGCAAGAATCCGACCTGGACCTCCTATGAGAAGATTCGCGATGTGATCGAAAAGCGGATATTCTCCCAGGTCGAGGACCTGCTTCCCGTCATCTCCTTCGGGTCGAAGAAGGACGGCGAGACGGAGAAGAAGCACGGCGAGTTCGTCGCACGCATGGTGGAGCGCGGCTACACCGAGCGCCAGGTTCGCCGGCTCGTCGAATGGTACATGCGCGTGAAGCAGGCCGGCTGAGGCGGATGGGAGGCAGATGGTAAAGTGCCCATTCACATCATCGACAGGCGCCTGAATCCAGGCGGCAAGAGTCTTGAGAACCGCCAGCGGTTCTTGCGTCGGGCCAAATCCCTGGTGCAGGGCGCCGTCAAGAAGACCTCGCAGGAACGCGACATCAAGGACGTCCTGGAGGGGGGTGAGGTCACGATCCCGCTCGACGGCATGCACGAGCCGCGCTTCCGCCGTGAAGGCGGAACGCGCGACATGGTGCTGCCCGGAAACAAGAAGTTCGTGGAGGGCGACTATCTCCAGCGCCAGGGCCAGGGCAGCGCCAAGGATTCCGGCCCCGGCGAAGGCGACAGCGAGGACGCCTTCCGCTTCGTGCTGAGCCGTGACGAGTTCGTCGATCTTTTCCTCGACGACCTCGAGCTGCCGGATCTCGCCAAGCGCAAGATCGCGCAGACCGAGAGCGAAGGCATCCAGCGCGCCGGCTACACCACGTCGGGCTCGCCCGCCAACATCTCGGTGAGCCGGACGGTGAAGCTCGCGCTGGCGCGCCGCATCGCGCTCCGGCGTCCCCGCAAGGAGGAGATCGAGGAACTGGAGGCGGCGATCGCTGCCTGCACCGACGAGGCCGAACGGGCGGAGCTGGTTGCCGAGCTCGAAAAGCTGAAGGCGAAGTCCAAGCGCATCCCCTTCATCGACCCGCTCGACATCCGCTACCGACGCTTCGAGACGGTGCCGAAGCCCGTCGCGCAGGCCGTGATGTTCTGCCTGATGGACGTTTCCGGCTCGATGTCCGAGCACATGAAGGACCTGGCAAAGCGCTTCTACATGCTGCTCTACGTGTTCCTGAAGCGGCGCTACAAGCACGTCGAGATCGTCTTCATCCGCCACACCGACCGCGCCGAGGAGGTGGACGAGCAGACCTTCTTCTACGGTCCGGCCTCGGGCGGCACGCTGGTCTCGAGCGCGCTGCAGGCGATGCACGAGATCGTGCGCGAGCGCTTCAACCCGTCGGACTGGAACATCTACGCCGCGCAGGCCTCCGATGGCGACAATTCCTATTCCGACGGCGAGCTCACGGGGCTGCTGCTGACCGACAAGATCCTGCCGGTCTGCCAGTTCTTTGCCTATCTCGAGGTCGGTGAATCCGGCGGCAGCGCCTTCGATCTCTCCGACTCCTCGCTCTGGGCCCTCTATGAGCGCCTGCGCAACAGCGGCGCGCCGCTCTCGATGCGCAAGGTCTCGGAGCGCAGCGAGATCTTTCCGGTGTTCCACGATCTGTTCCAGCGCCGCGAAACTGCCCAGGAGAAGACCGCTCCATGACGGAACGTTTGTTCGAAGGCGCCGATTGGGATTTTCACACCTTGCAGCGCATCACCGATGCCTGCGAGCAGGTGGCGTTGAAGGATCTCGGGCTCGACGTCTATCCGAACCAGATCGAGGTCATCACGGCCGAGCAGATGCTGGACGCCTATTCGTCGGTCGGCATGCCCCTGTTCTACAAGCACTGGTCGTTCGGCAAGCACTTTGCGTTCCACGAGGCGTCCTACCGCAAGGGCCTGATGGGGCTCGCCTATGAGATCGTGATCAACTCCTCGCCCTGCATCTCCTATCTGATGGAGGAAAACACGGCGACGATGCAGACGCTGGTGATCGCGCACGCCGCCTTCGGCCACAACCACTTCTTCAAGAACAATTATCTGTTCAAGCAGTGGACCGATGCCGACGGCATCCTGGACTATCTCGACTTCGCCAAGAACTACGTCATGCAATGCGAGGATCGCTACGGCCGCATCGAGGTCGAGCGCACGCTCGATGCCGCGCATGCGCTGATGTCGCACGGCATCGACCGCTATCCCGGCAAGAAGAAGCTCGATCTGCGCGCCGAGGAGAAGCGGGCAGGGCGCCGCCGCCAGCACGAGGAGGAGGTCTTCAACGATCTCTGGCGCACGGTCCCGAAGGGCGCGGCCAAGAGCCGGTCCGCGCTCAGCATCGAGCGCCGCCGCAAGCTGCTCGGCCTGCCGCAGGAGAATTTGCTCTATTTCCTGGAGAAGAGCGCGCCGCGGCTGGCGCCCTGGCAGCGCGAGCTGCTCCGCATCGTCCGCCACATCGCGCAATATTTCTATCCGCAGAGCCAGACCAAGGTGATGAACGAGGGGACGGCGACCTACGTCCACTATCGCATCATGACCAAGCTGCATGAGCAGGGTCGCATCAGCGACGGCAACTTCCTCGAATTCCTGGGATCGCACACCAACGTCGTGTTCCAGCCCGAATTCGACGACCCCCGCTTCTCCGGCTTCAACCCTTACGCGCTCGGCTTTGCCGTGATGCAGGACATCGAGCGCATCGTCACCAAGCCGGAGGATGAGGACCGCGAATGGTTCCCCGACATCGCCGGCAAGGGCGACGTCATGGGCGTGCTGCGCGACGTCTGGGCCAACTACCGCGACGAGAGCTTCATCGGCCAGTTCCTGAGCCCCAGATTGATGCGGCACTTCCGCATGTTCCATCTGCACGACGATCCCGAGGAGCGCGCCGGCATCCGCGTCGATGCCATCCATGACGAGCGCGGTTTCCGCCGCGTGCGCCGCGAGCTGGCGCGGCAGCACGACGTCGGCTTCATCGATGCCAACATCGAGGTGGTCGACGTCGATCTCTCCGGCGACCGCCGCCTGATCCTGCATCACCACGTCATCAAGGGCTCGCAGCTCAACGAGACCGATGCCAAGCGGGTGCTCCAGCATCTCGCCGACCTCTGGACCTACGACGTCGCGCTGATCGAGGTCGATGCCAAAGACAAGGTCCTGCGCGAATATGTCGTGAGCCCGCGCCCGATCCCGGCGGCGGTGGCCTGAGGCGAGCGGCCAAAGCATGATCCGGAAAACCGCTTCGCACTTTTCCGGATCATGCTTTAGACCGATCGCTTCTTCGTCGGCTTCTTCTTTGCCTTCGACGCATTCAGCTGCACCGCCGCGCGGATCAGCGTCTTCAACGCCTTCTCGTCGATCTCTACGCCCTCGCGAATATCGATCGCGCGCCGCACATTGCCCTCGAGACTGGAGTTGAACAGGCCCGCGGGATCCTCCAGCGCCGCGCCCTTCGCGAAGGTCAGCTTCACCACGTTCTTGTAGGTTTCGCCGGTGCAGATGATGCCGTCGTGCTCCCAAACGGGAACGCCGCGCCATTTCCACGCCTCGACGACGTCGGGGTCCGCCTGCTTGATCAGACCGCGGATCCGCGCGAGCATCTCGCCGCGCCAGTCGCCGAGCTCCTTGATCCTGCCGTCGATCAGTTTCGAGGGCGAAGGTTCATTCGCTTCTTTCACGCGTACCTTTTTCGATGTCATGGCCTTCTGCATCATCCCGCCTCGTTCACGCGTTGCCGCGGCTGACATGGGGCAACGCGAACAGATAGAGCCCGGTCGCGAGCAGGGGGATGAGCGGCACGAGCGCCAGGACGCCGATCCACACGGCCTGGAGCTGCATGGTCATCGCCACGATGTTGGCGATGACCGCGAGCGTGAACGCCATCGACAGCCAGCGATGAATCTGCCGAATCCACATTTGGGTGCTCATTGAGACCTCCTCCGAGATTGATCGAAATGGACGCCGGCGGAGCTAGCCTGCCCGCGCCAGTACTTCGTCCAGCTTGGCCAAAAACTGCTTCCAGCCGGCATGCGCGCCGCCAAAGGCCTGCTTCTGCGTCGGGCGGAAGCCCGCCTGCTCGACGCGCAGGCGCGTGCCCGCGCCCGTCGGTGTCAGCGTGAAGGTCACCACGCTCTTGAGATCGAAGGCGGCGTCCTCATGCGAGAAATTCCAGGTGTAGGCCAGCGTCTTCTGCGGCTCGATGGTGAGCACCTCGCAGTCCAGCACGCCGCCCCATTCGCCGCGCAGGTTGAAGCGATGACCGACGACGGGCTTGAAGTCGTTCTTCATCAGCCATTCCTCGATCAGATGCGGCTGCGTCAGTGCGCGCCACAGCCGCTCCACTGGGGCGGCAAATTCGCGCTCGAGGACGACGGAGCGTGTCTCGGCAGGTTCGTTCATTGGTCCATCCTCTTCAGGAGATCGTCGAGGGCGTCGAGCCGCCTCTGCCAGAAGCCGGTCATCTGGCTAGTCCAGTCGACCAGTGGGTTGAGCGCGCCGGGCTGCGCGCTGTAGTGCGTCTGTCGTCCTTCATGGCGGTCGCGCACCAGCCCAGCCTGCTTGAGCGCGCCGAGATGTTTCGAGACCGCCGGCTGGGACACACCGGATCGCGCGGTCAGCGCCCCGACGGTCTGCTCGCCCTCGCGGCACAGCCGCTCGAAGATCGCCCGCCGGGTCGGGTCGGCAAGCGTCCTGAACAGGAGATCGTGCGCGGCGGACATGCGAGATCCATAACCGGGAAGTTATGGGTTAATCTATAACCGTGGAGTTATGGGTAAGTCAAGCGGGGTGGTGATGAGGCGAGAGGGCGCCACGTACTCCGCTGTCATTGCGAGGAGCCCTTGCGACGAAGCATCCAGATTGTCTCGGCGCAGGGATTCTGGATTGCTTCGCGGAGCCTGTCATCGGGCCGCGCTTCGCGCGGACCCGTTGGCTCGCAATGACGGTGGATGAGGTGACGCCATCCACAACGCTACGGCCGCAAATACAGATACCCCTGCGACTGCAGCTCGGCCATCCGCACTACGCCGCCCTTCTCGGCGCTGACGAAGCCCGGCAGCAGCTCGTTGAGCGTGACGTTCTGCGCCTTCATCGTGTTGCCGCAGGCGGCAAGCTCGACGCCATCTTTGGAGAAATCGCCGACGCGTTTGCTGACCTCGGGGTTGGCCTGCGCCGAGTGAAACGCCCTCAGCGCCGGGCCATGGATCACCAGCGCGATCGTCACATGCTCGGGCCCGCCGACGCCGTCGATGTGGTTCTGGATGTTGCCGAGCACGAAATTGACCTTCTCGGCATCGCTGAGATGATAGACGACCTTCAGCTTGCTGCTCGCGCCCGCTTCGGTCGCGGCTTTCGCACTGGAGGCGCCAAGTGCCGCGCCCAGCGCCGCGCCCAAGGTCGAGACGGCGCTCCACAACATGTTCCGCCGGTTCATGGCGATCTCCTTCGGCTGACTGAGCCCGGCGACAGATATCACTTGTGGCGCAGTGCGGCGAGCTCCTTGCGGTCGGTCACCAGCGAAGCGCATTCGCTGGTGTCGGTGCGGTCGAGGCGGAAAATCTTGTCGTCGGCGCCGGCGACCAGCGATCGCTCGGCCTCGTCGTCCGGCTTGTTGTTCTGCCAGACCCTGATCTGCTCGAGGCGGATGATCGCGGACTTGTTGTCCTTGGACAGCGCCACTTCGATGCCGCCGCCTTCGCAGTCGACGCCGCAGCCCATGCGGACCTCGTCCCCCTGGCTGAGAAGGACGGCATGGCTGCCGCACGAGCCGCTGGAGTCGAAATCGCCGGAGCGGTGCCGATAGCGGAAGCCCAAGCGGAAGGAATTGTGCAGCTGCTTGTCCTCCTTGTCGGTTTCCGCCGAGATCAGCAGCTTCATGGATGCCACCTTCTGCTTGGGATGCCGCGCCAGGTGTTCGGCATCGTAGCGGCGGACGAAGCAGGCGTAGGACTTGTCGGCGGGTGTCCCCGCATAGAGCCGCGCATTGAAGGCGTCGGCTTCGGCCTTTGTGGTCTCCCGGACCTTGTCGGCCTCGTCGGCGTGGGCGACGCCGACGAAGGCGGCAAGGACGAGCGGCAGGAAAAGAGCAAGCTTCATGATCGCACCCAGCGTGTGAACCGTCGTCAATCCGCAACGAGCAGGCGGGAGCCGACCGGCGGTTAGTCGCAGGCGGCGAGCGGCGCGTTCAAGCGCTTCTGGCGCACGCCTTGCGCACGCTCTGGACGCTGCTCTTCTCCAGGGCGCCGGTCGTGTTCATCACTCGGGTCGGCATTCGCGACACTGGGATCGCCGATGACACCATTGCCTGGAGATCCGTCCGCGACGTATCGCCCCGGCAATTTCGCGTCCAGGGCGCAGCCGAGGCGGTGGCCGCATGCGTGGCGCGTTCAGCTCGCACCCGCGCGCAGAGCGGAGCGGGCAGCGCGGTTCCATGCACCGCCTTAGTCGAGCGTAAGGCCGCAAAGGTTCAATCGAGGTGGGCCCTTCGCCCCTAGGGAACTCGATGTCGCGCAGCCTTCGACATTGTTCCCATTCGGCGATGTGATAGCCTTCACAGGCGATTGCTCTTGGCAGTCGTAGAGTGGGACCGCCTCTTGTCGTGTGTGGAGTCCCCCCGCATGGGCGAAATTCGCAACTTCAGATCCGGAAATCAGGATGAGCCGCCGCCGCACGGCGCAATGCCTCGTCGTCTCGCCGCGATCATCGTCGGCGACATCGCCTCCTACAGCCGGTTGATGCAGGCCGACGAGGAAGGCACGCATGCTCGCGTCAAGCGGATCGAGCGAGATCTCATCCAGCCCAGCATCATCGAACACCATGGAAGCCTGGTGAAGACGACCGGCGACGGCTTCATCGCCATTTTCGACAGTCCCGTGGAGGCCGTTCGATGCAGCATCGTCATCCAGCAAAATCTCGTCGCTCGCAACGCTTCGGTTCCCAAGCATTCCCGGCTCGAATATCGGATTGGCGTCAATCTCGGCGACGTCATCGTGGAGCCGGACGACATCTATGGTGACGGCGTCAACATCGCCACGCGTATCGAGGGCATCGCGGAGCCGGGGCAGGTCTACATCTCCGGCGCGATCTACGAGCAGATCAAGCACAAGATCGTGTGCGGCTATGAGTCGCTCGGCGACCGCAAGGTCAAGAACATCACCGATCCCGTGCGCGTCTATCGCGTGCTGCCGGATGCAGATGCCGTCGGCAGGACAAGAAGCCGGCGCGAGAACGCGCTGATCTTTTTCCTGGCCGTCACGCTGCTCGTCATTGCCGCCGGCGCACTCTGGTATTTGCTGGCACAGCCGCAAGGCAGGGGCGGCCAGCAGGTCGCAGCGCCCGCCGTCTCTCCGGCGCCATCCCCCGTCCCGCAAGCTCTGCCGCGCGAAGCCGCGACGCAGGCGCCGCAACCATCTCCGTCATTGGCGTCGGCGCCTTCGTCGCCCGCACCGGCGCCGAGCCCGTCCTCGACACCGCTGCGCGAGCCCGAAATGATCGCCATTCGCGGCGGCAGTTTCGCGATGGGAAGCAACGACGATCCGACCGAGCGTCCCGTGCACCAGGTCACGATCAAGCCGTTCTCGATCGGAAAATATCCGGTGACCGTGCAGGAGTGGAACGAATGTGCGGCTGCGAAGGCGTGCTCCTTCACGGCCACCGGCAAGGACGATGCGCCGGTCAGCAATGTGAGCTGGACTGACGCGCAGCAATATGCCGCCTTTCTGTCGCAAGCGACGAAAAAGCAGTACCGGCTCCCGAGCGAGGCCGAATGGGAATACGCAGCCCGCGGCGGTACGCAAACGAAGTATTGGTGGGGCGACAAGCTCCAGCCGGGCATGGCCGGATGCAAGGATTGCGGCGACCTCGCGGCCGAGCAGCCGGCGAAGGTAGGCAGATTCAAGCCCAATCCATTCGGCCTCTACGACATGGGCGGCGGCGTCGACCAATGGGTCGAGGATTGCTGGCACAAGAATTACCAGGGTGCGCCCGTCGACGGCTCGGCATGGACCGGCGGCGACTGCTCATCGCACGTCCTGCGCTCGGGCTCCTGGAAGAACGATTCGAGATATGTGCGGCCGTCCAACCGCGATGGCTATGATACCAATGTTCGTTACCCGACGCATGGATTCCGTGTCGCGCTCAGTCCTTAGGTCTGGAGTAGGTTTGATGAAAATCATTCGCTGCGCCGCGCTGGCAGCGGCGCTCGCATTGCTGCCCATCGTTCTGCTGCCAAGCGCTGCTTACTCTCAGGGCAAGACCGCTCCGAAGGACGCCAAGCTCTATTTCATCACCCCGCAGGACGGCCAGAAGGTCCGTGGTGGCTTCTGGGTCCGGTTCGGTCTGCGCAATATGGGCGTGACGCATGCCGGCGATGAATACCAGAACGCCGGTCATCACCATTTGCTGGTCGACGTCAACGACCCCATCGATACCAAGGAACCGATCCCGCAGGACAAGTCCCATCTGCATTTCGGAGCAGGGCAAACCGAAACGTTTCTCGAGCTTTCGCCCGGCACGCACACGCTGCAACTGGTGCTGGGCGATGCGAAGCACTATCCCTTCGATCCGCCCGTCGTGTCTGACAAGATCACCGTACGAGTCAGGCAGCCCGGTTCAGTGCGGCGCCGTTGATCACCGCAGGCTGGCGTTGATCTTGTCCAGAACCGCCGAGCCTGGGCAGAGCGTGTCCGCTTCCAGCGTGTTGAGCGGGGTCTCGACCGTGTTGAGATGCTCGTGCAGATCTTCCGCGTCCGGGTCGACATAGAGCAGGCCGGTGACGATCTGCCCCTTCGCGGCGTGCCTCGCGAGGAAGGTCTGGGCTCCCAACCGGTCATGCGGATCGTAGTCGGCGTCGATCTTGCGCAGCGCGACCTTGCTGCCGTCGTGCTGCTCGACCACCTGCACCGTGCCCGGTGCGTAATCGACGGCGATCGGATCGCGGCTGACCAGCACGTCGAGCCGGTTCACGGCATCGTTGTGCTCGCGGACGTAGTCAAAACTCTTGGTCGAGCCGGCGTGGTTGTTGAATGCGATGCAGGGGCTGATGACGTCGATGAAGGATGCGCCCTTGTGGCGGATCGCGGCCGCGATCAGCGGCACCAGCTGGGCCTTGTCGCCGGAGAATGAGCGCGCGACGAAGGTCGCGCCCAGCTGCAGCGCGATCGCGACGAGGTCGATGGCGTTGTCGGTGTTGGTGACGCCCTTCTTGCTCTTGGAGCCGCGGTCGGCGGTGGCCGAGAACTGGCCCTTGGTCAGGCCGTACACGCCGTTGTTCTCGACGATATAGGTCATGTTGACGCCGCGCCGGATCGAATGCGCGAACTGGCCGAAGCCGATCGAGGCGGAATCGCCGTCGCCGGAGACGCCGAGATAGATCAAATCGCGGTTGGCGAGGTTGGCGCCGGTCAGCACGCTGGGCATGCGGCCGTGAACGGAGTTGAAGCCGTGCGAATTGCCGAGGAAATAGTCCGGCGTCTTCGACGAGCAGCCGATGCCGGAGATCTTCGCCACCCGGTGCGGCTCGATCGAGAGCTCATAGCAGGCCTCGATGATCGAGGCCGTGATCGAGTCGTGGCCGCAGCCCGCGCACAGCGTCGAGATCTTGCCCTCGTAGTCGCGATGCGTGTAGCCGAGCTCATTCTTCTTCAGGCCGGGATGATGGAATTTCGGCTTGGCGATATAGGTCATGCGAGCACCTGAAATTTCCGCGGCGTCATGGCTGGGCTTGTCCCGGCCATCCACCTCTTGGCCAGGAGAAAGAAAGGCGTGGATGCCCGGCTCAAGCCCGGGCACGACGGAGGAGAGCGCAAGGTGTTGTTCATGACACGGCCTTGCGGAGCGGGGTCACCTTGAGGTGATCCTGGTGGTCGCCAATGGCTTTCGCGATGAAGCGGGCGGTGATCGGCGTGCCGTCGTAATGCACGATCGGCACGAGCCGGACGGGATCGATGCCGTTCTCATTGACGATCAGCTGCCGCAGCTGGCTGTCGCGGTTCTGCTCGACCACGTAGACGAAGTCGTGCTCGGCGAGGAAGCTCGCCACGCTCGAATGGAACGGGAAGGCGCGGATGCGCAGGCGGTCCAGCTGATGCCCGCGCGCCTCCAGAAGTCCGATCGCCTCATCCATCGCCGGGGAGGTCGAGCCGAAATAGATCACGCCGTATTTCGTCGGCCGTTCCGCATTGGCCTGCAGCGGCCGCGGCACCAGGTCCTGCGCGGTCTCGAACTTGCGCACCAGGCGCTGCATGTTGTCGGCGTAGACCGTGCCTTCCTCGGAATAGCGCGCATAGCGATCACGCGAGGTGCCGCGCGTGAAATAGGAGCCCTTGGTCGGGTGCGTGCCGGGATAGGTGCGGTAGGGAATGCCGTCACCGTCGACGTCGAGATAGCGGCCGAAGTCGCGGCCCTCCTCCAGCATCTCCGCGGTCATGATCTTGCCGCGGTCATATTGCCGGGCATCGTCCCACTTCAACGGGCGGCAGAGCCGGTGGTTCATGCCGATGTCGAGGTCGAGCATCAGGAAGATGGTGGTCTGCAGCCGGTCGGCGAGATCGAACGCGGCGGCCGCGAACTCGAACGCTTCGGCCGGATCTTCCGGGAACAGCAGCACATGCTTGGTGTCGCCATGGGAAGCATAGGCGCAGGCGATGATGTCGCATTGCTGGGTGCGCGTCGGCATGCCCGTGGAGGGGCCGGCACGCTGGATATTCATGATCACCGCCGGAATCTCGGCGAAGTAGGAGAGGCCGATGAACTCCGTCATCAGCGAGATGCCGGGGCCTGAGGTCGCGGTGAAGGCGCGGGCGCCGTTCCAGGAGGCGCCGATGACGATGCCGATCGAGGCCAGCTCGTCCTCGCCCTGCACGATCGCGTATTTCGCCTTGCCGGTTTCCGGATCGTGCCGGTACTTCTTGCAATGGGCGGTGAAGGCCTCCGCCACCGACGAGGACGGCGTGATCGGATACCACGCGCACACCGTGGCGCCGCCATAGACGGCGCCGAGCGCGGCGGCGCTGTTGCCCTCGATGAAGATGCGGTCGCCGACCTTGTCGGACTTCTTTACCCGCAGCCCGATCGGACATTTCAAATTCTGCAGCGCCCAGTCGCGGCCGAGATGCAGCGCATGGACGTTGGAGGAGAGCAGCTTCTCCTTGCCCTTGTACTGCTCGCCGATCAGCTGCTCGATCAGCTTCGGGTCCATGTCGAGCAGCGCACTGAGCGCGCCCAAATAGATGATGTTCTTGAACAGCTGGCGCTGGCGCGGATCAGTGTAGGTCGAGTTGGTGATGGCGGTGAGTGGCACGCCGATCACGGTGATGTCGTCGCGGAACTTGGTCGACGGCATCGGCTTGGTGGAATCGTAGAACAGGTAACCGCCGGGCTCGATGCCGGCGACGTCCTTGTCCCAGGTCTGCGGGTTCATCGCCACCATCATGTCGACGCCGCCGCGGGCGCCGAGATGACCGGCCTCCGTCACCCGTACCTCGTACCAGGTCGGCAGGCCCTGGATGTTGGAGGGGAAGATGTTGCGCGGGCTCACGGGGACGCCATGGCGCAGGATCGCGCGCGCGAACATCTCGTTGGCGCTGGCCGACCCCGAGCCGTTGACGTTGGCGAAGCGGACGACGAAGTCGTTTACGCTGCTGATCGGCTTTTTGTCGGGCATGTCGAACCTGCGTGAGTCATCTCGATGAAATACTTCTGCATGTCCCAGGCTCCGGTGGGACAACGCTCGGCGCAAAGCCCGCAATGCAGGCAGACATCCTCGTCCTTCACCATCACGCGCCCGGTCTTGAGGTCGCTGGATACGTAGAGGTCCTGATCCGGATGCAGTGAGGGCGCCTTCAGGCGCTGGCGCAAATCGCTTTCCTCGCCGTTACCCGTGAAGGTGATGCAATCCATCGGGCAGATATCGGCACAAGCGTCGCACTCGATGCAGAGCGAGGTCGAGAACACGGTCTGTACGTCGCAGTTCAGGCAGCGATGGGCCTCGCCGAGCGCGAGCTTGACGTCATAGCCGAGCTCGACCTCGGCGCGGATGTCCTTCAGCGCGACGACCTTGTCGCGATGCGGCACCTTGAAGCGCTTGTCGATCGAGATGTCGTTGTCATAGCTCCATTCGTGGATGCCCATCTTCTGTGAGGAGATTTGCACCTCCGGCAGCGGACGCTCACTGATGTCCTCGCCTGACAGCATCTTGTGGATCGACAGCGCGGCGTCATGGCCGTGCGCGACCGCCCAGATGATGTTCTTCGGACCGAACGCGGCATCGCCGCCGAAGAACACTTTCGGATTGGTCGATCCAAAGGTCTTGGGATCGACCTTCGGCATGTGCCATTTGTCGAACTCGATGCCGCAATCCTGCTCGATCCAAGGGAAGGCGTTCTCCTGGCCGACCGCGACCAGCACATCGTCGCATGCGAAGGTCTGGTCCGGCTCGCCCGAGGGAACGAGGTTGCGGCGGCCCTTGGCGTCGTACTCGGCCTTCACCTTCTGGAACGTGACGCCGGTGAGCTTGCCGTTCTCGTGCACGAAGGCGACGGGGACCAGGAAATTGAGGATCGGAATGTCCTCATGGATCGCATCCTCCTTTTCCCAGGGCGAGGCCTTCATCTCCTCGAAGCCGGAGCGCACGATCACCTTGACGTCCTCGCCGCCGAGACGGCGCGCGGTGCGGCAGCAATCCATTGCGGTGTTGCCGCCGCCGAGCACGATCACGCGCTTGCCGATCTTGTCGACATGGCCGAACGAGACCGAGGCCAGCCATTCGATGCCGATATGAATGTTGCTTGCTGCCTCTTTCCGGCCGGGAATGTCGAGCTCGCGGCCGCGCGGCGCGCCGGAGCCGACGAAGATCGCGTCGTACTTCTCTGCAAGCAGCGACCTCATGCTGTCGATGCGGTGACCGCCCTTGAAGTCGACGCCGAGACCCAGGATGTAGCCGGTCTCCTCGTCGATCACGGAGTTGGGCAGGCGGAATTTCGGGATCTGCGTCCGCATCATGCCGCCGGCTTCCGGATCGGCATCGAACACGGTGCAGTGATAGCCGAGCGGCGCGAGATCGCGCGCCACCGTCAGCGAGGCAGGGCCGCCGCCAACGAGCGCGACACGCTTGCCGTTCGTCGGCACGGGCTTCGGCAGGCGCTGCTTGATGTCGTCCTTGAAGTCGGCGGCGACGCGCTTGAGGCGGCAGATCGCCACCGGATTCTCCTCGACGCGTCCGCGGCGGCACGCCGGCTCGCAGGGACGATCGCAGGTGCGTCCCAGAATTCCGGGAAACACGTTCGATTTCCAATTGATCATGTAGGCATCGCTGTAGCGGCCTTGTGCGATCAGTCGGATGTATTCGGGAACCGGGGTGTGCGCAGGACAGGCCCACTGGCAATCGACCACTTTGTGAAAGTAGTCGGGGGCCGCGATATCGGTCGGTTTCATTCCTACCCTGTCCGCCCAGGCTCAAAGGACCCGGCGGCCTCTTCTTGAGCTTGGCGAACGCTTAACGCGCGTCGATCTGGTTTCTGAATGACGTCATTAGGTTAGCTTATTAGAACCACTCCGAAGTACAACGGCAAATTTGCGCGCTTCCGCTCTTTCATGGGAGCCAAGCGCGCACAGCATCAATGGCCGCACGCAATGTGCGTGCGGTGCAACATGCTGCGATGGGGATGCGGGTTCAGCTGCGTGCGATATCGCTCTTCGCGAGGTCCCACATCAGGCAATAGGTGCCGACGGAGATCGGAAGCGGGAAGGGCGCCGCAGCCGGACCGGTGAAGCGCTCGGCGATGACGGCGGAGACCGCGCCGACATGCGTGCCGTCGATCAGCACGAACCAGTCGCGCGCGCCCTCGTTGCGCGCCGCCGGTATTTCCGCCGTTGCACCCGACAATTCCGGTTCGCTTTCGAGCAGATGCATCGAGATGATGCCGTCGCGCTCGTCCGGCGTCAGTCTCTCTTGCAGTGCATCACGCCAGGACGCTGCATTGTCGGGCGTCGGCCGCAGCCGTACAATGCCGAGCGCAGCGCCGCGTCCGGTGCCCTTGCTGATCGTGATGCGTGCGACGACCCGGAGCATGTCCTTGAAGCGCGCCATGGTCTGCCGCGACCAGTCGGTCGGGTTCGCGAGCCGCGCCTTGTAGGCGGGACTATCGAGCACGTCGAGCCTCGCGGTCGAGTACAGGCACAGATATTTGGGATTGGCGGCATGCGCGACATAGCGCCGCGCTTCGAGGAATCCGTCGATCGCGACACGCTCTTCCAGATGCTCGCGATCGTACCAACGGTTGAAATCGATCTCATCGGCGGCGTCGATATTCATCGACGTCAGCAGCATGCCTTTCCCGGCGAGCGGCATTGTTCTTGTCCTTCCATGCTAGCCCCTCATGGTGAGGAGCGCGTCTCTCGGCCTTCATCCTTCGAGACGCGCGCGAAGGGCGCGCTCCTCAGGATGAGGGGCTAGATCCTTGTCGCGGAATCTTCGAAGCAAGGTCGGCGATCGACTTCATGACGGCATCCCTCACGCCGCCATCATAAAGCGAATGTCCGGCCTCTTCCACGATGCGAAGCTCGGAACCGGACCAGACTTTCGCAAGGGCCTGGGACGTCGCGGGAGGACACAACAGATCATAGCGCCCCTGCACGATAATGCCGGGAATGCCTTCGAGCCGGCCCGCGTTTCGCAGCAGCTGGTTTTCGCTCATGAAGCTGTCGTTGACGAAATAATGCGCCTCCATGAACGGCGTCGCCGGCAGCGTCCGCCACACGTTCAGCGAGGCCAGGTCCAGCCGTGTCTTTGCGGGCTTGTGCTCCGAGAGCGTGCGCTCGGTGTCGTGCCAGGCCTTCGCCGCCGGGCCGTGCACGGCCGGATCGGCATCGAGGATGCGGCGCCAATAGGCCTCCACCGGCCGGTCGCGTTCTTCCCGAGGCAGCGCGCTGAGGAAATCCTCGTACAGCGCGGGATGGAATTGCGACAGGCGCGAGGTGAAGGCCGTCTCGACCTCGGCCCGCGTGCCGAGAAACGTCGCGCGCAGCGCGATGCCCGACACGCGCTCGGGGTGCGCTTCGGCATAAGCCAGTGCCAGCGTCGCACCCCAGGAGCCGCCGACCACGATCCAGCGCTCGAATCCGAACTTTTCGCGGATCTTCTCCATGTCCGAGATCAGGTGCGCGGTGGTGTTGTGCGCGCGCGATCCCTTGGGACGGCTGCGGCCGCAGCCGCGCTGGTCGAACAGCACGGCGCAGAAGCGATCGGGATCGAACAGCCGGCGATGGTCGGGCTGGCAGCCGCTGCCGGGCCCGCCATGCAGATAGACCGCAGGGATTCCGTCCGCGCGCCCGATGCTCTCGACATAGAGCTCATGGCCGTCGCCGACATCGAGCATGTCCGCGGTCAGCGGCGCAAAAGGATCGGCGCGCCTGATCGAGCTGGCTGCGTCGGCGTCAGGCGTCATTCTCGGATTCCAGCGTGCCGCCGGCGAAGTTGCGATACAGGAAGCGGTTGGTCTCGCCCTCGGCCTCGCGCTCGGCCTGCTTGAAGATGGTCTCGTGCAACGGCGACAGCGCGCAGGCCGGGTCGGTGTTGGCGGCATCGCCCGTCAGCGCAAAGGCCTGGCAGCGGCAGCCGCCGAAATCGATCTCGCGGAAATCGCAAGACTTGCACGGCTCCTTCATCCAGCCGGTGCCGCGATAGCGGTTGAAGGCCTCCGAGTTCTGCCAGATCCAGGCGATCGAATGGTTGGAACGCACCGATTCGAACTCGAGCCCGGTGATGCTCTCGGCGGCGTGGCAGGGCAGCACCTTGCCGGCGGGCGAGATGTTGAAGAACTGCCGGCCCCAGCCGCCCATGCATTTCTTCGGCCGTAGCGCGTAATAATCGGGCACGACGTAGTCGATGGTCAGCCGGCCCTTCAGCCGCTCGCGCGCCTCCTCGACCAGGCGGGTGCATTCGTCCAGCTGCGCCACAGTCGGCATCAAGGCAGCGCGGTTCTTCAGCGCCCAGCCGTAATATTGCACGTTGGCGACCTCGAGCCGGTCGGCGTCGAGATCGAGGGCCATCTGGATGATATCAGGGAGATGGTGCAGGTTCTGCCGGTGCATCACCGCGTTCACGGTGAGCGGCAGATCGAGCTCGCGCGTCCATTTCGCCACTTCGAGCTTCTTGCGATGAGCGTTCTTGTAACCGGCGACGCGATCGGCGAGGCCTTCCTCGACACCCTGGAACGAGATCTGCACATGGCAGAGCCCGGCATCCGCCAGATCGCTCAAGCGTTCGCGCGTCAGCAGCACGGCCGAGGTGATCAGATTGGTGTAGAGGCCGGCGTCGCTCGCATGCTTGACCAGCTCGACCAGGTCCTTGCGCGCCGTCGGCTCGCCGCCGGAGAAATGCACCTGCAGCACGCCAATCTCGGCGAGCTCGCTCAACACCTTCTTCCATTCCTCGGTGGTCAGCTCCTTGCCGGAGCGGTCGAGCTCGACCGGGTTGGAGCAATAGGGGCATTGCAGCGGGCAGCGATGGGTGATCTCGAGCAACACCGCGAGCGGGATGCCAAAAGCCTCCGCCGTCGAGCGCTGCTTCTCCAGCACCGCGAGGCTGTCGCTGGTCTCTGGCGGGATGTTGCCCAGCACGTCGCTCATGACGTCTTCTCCCGGGCTTCGGTGAGAAAGCCCTTGTCGGCGAGATCCTGCAGCATGGCGATGACATCGGTGAGGATCGCCTCGCGCGGCGCGGCATATTTCGCGGCCAACTGATCTGCGACGTCGCAGACGCTGCGCTCGCCGTTGCAGAGCTGCAGCACCTCGACCGCGATCTCGTCCGGCGCCAGCACCCGTTCCGGCGCCAGGATCACCCAGACCTTGCGGGTCTCGTCAAACTTCAGCTTGGCATGCCGCGGCAGCACGGGGCGGCTTGCCTCGCTGACGCTGATGTTCCGCGGCCCAGCCATCGATCCTCCTCTTCAGCTCGCTTTGGGCACGAAGGCGCCCGGCGGAATGTGGCCCTCGACATAGGCATGCTGGAGCGCATCGAGCTGCACCCACAGCACGTTGGTCTTGAAGATCAGCGCGTTGCAGACCTGCGCGCGCTGCTCCGGCGTCGTGGCGTGCGTCTTGACATAATGAAGCGCGAAATTGGCATCGCGCGGTGCCTGGGTCAGGCGGCGCTTGAAGTAGCTCATGATATCAGGATTGACGAAGTCGTAATGCTCCAGCATGCCGGAGATGCGCTCTTCATGCAGGTTCGGTGCGAACAGCTCGGTGAGCGAGGAGGCAATCGCCTCCAGCGGGCTTTTTTCGCGGCAGAAGTGGACATAGGCCTCCACCGCAAAGCGCGTCGCCGGCAAGATGCCTTCGGTGGATTCGACGTAAGCGGTGTCGAGGCCAAGCCCTTCAGTCAGCTTGAGCCAGCGTTCGATTCCACCCTCGCTGCCGACATCGCCGTCATGGTCTTCGATGCGGTGGCGCCATTCCACGCGCGTGGCGCGGTCGCGGAAGCGCGAGATCACCACCGCGTCCTTCATCGGGATGGTGCTCTGGTAATAGTAGCGGTTGAGCGCCCAGGCCTGCACCTGGCCCTTGTTGAGCTTGCCGCCATGCAAGAGCTTGTGGAACGGATGCAGGCTGTGATAGCGCGTCGCCCCGATATGGCGCAGCGTCGCCTCGAGCTCCTCGGCAGAGTTGAGCTTGATGTCCTTGCCGATCGAGAGCGCGGTCATTCCAGTCAATGATGCGGCATTCACAGCACGATCTCCGTTCCATCCGCGGGTATCTGCCAGCCCGCCTCCTCAGTGATCTTGCGCTCGGGCGAGTCGGGCAGCAGCGCCGGATTCGAGTTATTGATATGCAGAAACAGCTTCCTGTCGATATTGAGGTCGGCCAGCCGTGCGATGGCGCCGTCGTCGCCGGACATGGCGACATGTCCCATGCTCTTGCCGGTCTTGTGGCCGAGGCCGGCCCTGATCATCTCGTCGTCGCGCCAGACCGTGCCGTCGAAGAACACCAGCGCCGCGCCGTCGATCTCGGCCTTCAGCGCGTCGGTCACCTCGGCGCAGGCCGCAATGAAGTAGAAGAACTTGCCCGTGGCCTTGTCGGTGATCTTCAGGCCCAGAGTGTCGCCGTCGCCGCTCCCGCCGCCCGGATGCACCTTGCCTTCGAGATACCAGGCCGACTTGCCGGGCACCGCGAAGGGTAGCACCTCCAGCCCGGAGCGCGCCCCATCCGGCAGCCGGGGCTCGAACGGCTCACTGACACCGATCGGCTGGCGCCGCACGTTCTTCTCATTCAGCACATTGAAGATGCTGTTGCTGGCAAGGATCGCCAGCACCTTCTCGTGCGCATACACCGTAAAGGGCGAGCCCTCGCGCATCGACAGCAGGCCGGCTACGGCATCGACTTCGCCGTTGGTCAAAATCACGCCCGCAATCGGCGTGTGACGCAGTGCGCCCGCCTTGGGGTGCAGCTGCGGCGTGGCATTCAATTGCTGCCGCAGGTCGGGAGAGGCGTTGATCAGGAACCAGTGCTCGCCGTCACCGCTGAAGGCGACCGAGGCTTGGGTCCTTTGAAGCTCGTGGCCGTCGCTGCGGGCCGCTCGGCAACCCTCGCAGCCGCAATTCCATTGCGGAACTCCGCCGCCGGCCCCGGCGCCCAGGACGACGACGCGAAGCATGATCCGTCTCCTGGAGGCAAATTCGCGAGGTGGATCTCAGGCCGACACAAAAGCTGTCTTCCGGACATCATCGTGACCGAAAGAAGTCGGGCCGAAAGATCCACCTGCGCAGAACGCGATCTCACCAACCGCTTACTTGCGGGTGGCGCTCACATACATGTTGATTTCCATGCCGCAGGGCACTTCGACGATCTTCGGGGCTTTCCAGGCCATTTCGGCTCTCCATCTTGCGAATTCGGGACGTATCCGCCCGCCCGTTACACTAATGCTGGCGGAAAAGTTCGCCAGTGAAATTTTCCCGACCTAGGTAGTAGCCAGCGGAATTGTTGCACTGCAAAGTGAGCGCATTGCGGCCGTAAAGATGAACGAATGCCGTCCGCAAAATCGCCGATAGGTCGTGATCCCTGTCGGGATAAACGAGTTGTGAGTATGCAACGGCTTCTGTTCGGCTCCAGGCGACCCCATTGGATCAGGCATGCCCAGATATTTCTTCAACACCCGTATCGGCGACGAATTGATCGTGGATCCCGACGGCGAGGACCTGCGTAACCCCGATCGCGCCTGGGAGGTCGCGCGCCAGATGATCCTTGAGGTCGTGAAGTCGGAAGGCACCCAACGGGCCTTGCTGGACGCGGTGATCGAGGTGACCGATACCGACGGCGAGATCGTGCTGGAGTTTCCCTTCACCGAGGCCCTGCTGGATATGCCGGACCAGTCGGCGACGAAGCATTAGCCGGACGCGCGGTCGGGTAAGGGGCCCGCCGCTCTCTCCACCGTGATTGCGAGCCAACGGGACCGCGCGAAGCGCGGCCCGATGACAGGCTCTGCGAAGCAATGCAGAATGAGGCACCAGCCAGCGCCAAACCTGCCCTTCACCCCCGCGAAATCCGCATGGCTTTGCCGCGTTGCCGGCGCTAAAAGACGCCGGTCATACGGAGCAAACCATGCAAGACCTCTGGCGCCTGTCGGCCGCCGACCTCGCCACCCTCGTCAAGTCCAAGAAAGTCTCTGCCAGGGAGGCCGCGCGGGCTGGCCTCGCGCGGCTCGATGCCGTCAATCCCCAGCTCAATGCCGTGATCGACCACCGGCCCGAGGACGTGCTCAAGCAGGCCGATGCCGTCGATGCGGCCATCGCGCGGGGCGAGGACCCCGGTGTGCTCGCCGGCGTGCCCGTCACCATCAAGGCCAATGTCGACCAGGAAGGCTTTGCCACCACCAACGGCCTGAAGCTCCAGCGCGACCTGATCGCGCGCGAGGACAATCCGGTGGTCGCCAATTTCCGCAAAGCCGGCGCCGTCCTGCTCGGCCGCACCAATTGTCCGGCCTTCTCCTACCGCTGGTTCACCACCAATCTGATCCATGGCGACACCAAGAATCCCCGCGACGCTTCGCTGACCCCGGGCGGCTCCTCCGGCGGCGCCGGCTCGGCGGTCGCGGCCGGCATCGGCCACATCGCCCATGGCACCGACATCGCCGGCTCGATCCGCTATCCCGCCTATGCCTGCGGTGTGCACGGATTGCGCCCGACGCTCGGCCGCATCCCCGCCTTCAACCCGGCACTGCCGGAGCGCCCGATCGGGCCGCAGATCATGGCGGTGTCAGGCCCGCTGGCGCGCACGGTCAACGATTTGCGCATCTCGCTCGAAGCAATGTCCGCCCGTGACGTCCGCGACCCCTGGTTCGTGCCGGTGCCGCTGCAAGGCCCGACACGGGAAAAGCGCGCCGCGCTCTGCCTCAATCCGGGCGGCCTTGCCACCACGCCGGAGGTGAAGGCGGCGGTGAGCGATGCCGGCAAGCGCCTCGAACGCGCCGGCTGGACCGTCGACATCATCGCGGACACGCCGCCAATGCGCGAGGCGGTCGAGTGGCAAATAAAACTCTGGCTCGGCGACGGTTATGAGGCGCAGCTGGAAATGGCCGAGCGCGAGGGCGATCCCGGCGCGCTGGCCTGTCTGCGCGGCAACCGCACAAGGGTCACGCCGATGGACCAGGCCAATTACGCCAAGGCGCTGACCCGAAGAGCCACGCTGACCCGCGAATGGATGCTGTTCTTCGAAAGATATTCGGTGCTGCTGACGCCGGTCTCAGGCGAGTTGCCGTTCCCGGATCATCTCGACCGCAAGGACGACGAATCCTTCAAGCGCGTCTGGGAAGCGCAGCTGCCGCAGATCGCCATTCCCTTCATGGGCTTGCCGGGCCTCGTCGTCTCCACCGGACTCGTCGGCAAGGCCCCGGTCGGTGTGCACATCGTTTCCGGCCGCTATCGCGAGGATCTCTGTCTGCTGGCAGGTGAAGCGATCGAGGCCGGCGGCGTGCCGCCGTCGCCGATCGATCCCGCGGGCTAGCGATGAGCACCATCTACGACTTCAAGGCCAACTCGCTTGCCGGCGAGGAGGTGCAGATGCGCCGGTTCGAGGGGCAGGTGCTGTTGATCGTCAACACCGCGAGCAAATGCGGCTTCACGCCGCAATATCGCGGTCTCGAGGATCTCTATCGCGACCTCTCCCCGCGCGGTTTCTCGGTGCTCGGCTTTCCCTGCAACCAGTTCGGCGCGCAGGAGCCGGGGCAGGCGAGCGAGATCCAGGAGTTCTGCTCGACCCATTACGACGTCACCTTCCCGCTGTTCGAGAAGATCGACGTCAACGGGCCGAAGGCGCATCCTCTGTACGAGTACCTGAAACGTCAGCAATCCGGCCTGTTGGGCGCCTCCATCAAATGGAATTTCACCAAATTCCTGGTGGACCGTAAGGGCCGCGTGGTCGCCCGCTACGCGCCGACCGCACGGCCCGAAGGATTGCGGCAGCAAATCGAAACACTGTTGTGAGCGAGACAAGCATGAGCGACGAATTTCCCGACCGCCTGTCGGTCGACCCGAACAGCCCGTACTACAACGCGGACATCCTGGCGCGCGACGTCGGCATCCGCTTCAAGGGCATCGAGAAGACCAATGTCGAGGAGTATTGCATCAGCGAAGGCTGGGTCCGCGTCACCGCAGGGAACGCCAAGGACCGCTACGGCAACCCGCTGACCATCAAGGTGCACGGTCCGGTGGAGCCGTATTTCCGGGATAAGAAATAGTTTGAACTGAGCGCGCGCCGCTCTCTCCTCGTCATTGCGAGGAGCTCGCGACAAAATTGCGCAGCAATTTTGCGCGGATGCGATCAAGCAATCCAGGATCTTTCCGCGGTGACAATCCGGATTGCTTCGCTTCGCTCGCAATGACGACAACAACCACCAAAGGCCAACCCCATGTCCGTCCGCATCACCGACGTCCGCGAGATCACAAAACCGATCTCGTCCCCGATCCGCAACGCCTATATCGACTTCACCAAGATGACGACGAGCTTAGTTGCCGTCGTCACCGACGTCGTTCGTGACGGCAAGCGCGTCGTCGGCTACGGCTTCAACTCCAACGGCCGTTACGGGCAGGGTGGCCTGATCCGCGAGCGCTTTGCCTCGCGCATTCTCGAAGCCGATCCGAAGTCGCTGCTCAATATCGCCGGCGACAATCTCGACCCCGACAAGGTCTGGGGCGCGATGATGACCAACGAGAAGCCCGGCGGTCATGGCGAGCGCTCGGTCGCGGTCGGCACCATCGACATGGCGGTGTGGGATGCGACGGCGAAGATCGCCGGCAAGCCGCTGTTCCGCCTGCTCGCCGAACGCCACGGCGTCACCGCCAATCCGCGCGTCTTCGTCTACGCCGCCGGCGGCTACTATTATCCCGGCAAGGATCTTTCGATGCTGCGCGGCGAGATGCGCGGCTATCTCGATCGCGGCTACAACGTCGTCAAGATGAAGATCGGCGGCGCGCCGATCGACGAGGATCGTACGCGTATCGAGGCGGTGCTGAAGGAGATCGGCAACGACGCGCAACTCGCCGTCGACGCCAACGGCCGCTTCGATCTGGAAACGGGAATCGCCTACGCAAAAATGCTGCGCGACTATCCCCTGTTCTGGTACGAGGAGGCCGGCGATCCCCTCGACTACGCGCTGCAGGCGGCGCTCGCCGAATTCTATCCGGCTCCCATGGCGACAGGCGAAAACTTGTTCAGCCACCAGGACGTCCGCAACCTGATCCGCTACGGCGGCATGCGCCCCGATCGCGACTGGCTGCAATTCGACTGCGCGCTGTCCTACGGCCTGTGCGAATACGAGCGCACGCTCGAGGTGCTGAAGACCTACGGCTGGTCCCCCAGCCGCTGCATACCGCACGGCGGCCACCAGATGTCACTCAACATCGCCGCCGGCCTCGGCTTAGGCGGCAACGAAAGCTACCCCGACCTGTTTCAGCCCTACGGCGGCTTCCCGGACGGCGTCCGCGTCGAGAACGGCCACATCACCATGCCCGAGCTTGCAGGCATCGGCTTCGAAGGCAAGTCCGATCTCTACAAGGAAATGAAGGCGCTGGCGGAGTAGCCCGACTGTGGCGACACACACGTCATTGCGAGCGAAGCGATCCAGAATCTTACCGCGGAGGCAAGTCTGGATTGCTTCGCTGTGCTCGCAACGACGCTGTGACGCGGCCTCTTTACGACAGCCGCATGTCCAGCAGCCTTCGTCCCTCGCCCTTCAGCAGCTTCTTCACCGCACTGGACGCCACCACCTCGCCGTCGTTCGCATAGGCCTCGTGGTTCTTCTCGATGTCGTCGAGGCGGTAGAGGTAGTTGACCATCACGCCGGCGGACTCCCGCACGCCCTTGGGCGAGAGGTCGCCCATCCAGTTGATGCGCTCGAGCCGGGCACCGTTGCCGAGATGGAAGCGGGCGACGGAATCGATCAGCCGGCCCTTCGGCGTGCGCGCCCTCAGGAAATAGTAGGCGGCGAGCGGCTCCAGCACGCCGCGAAGCAGTGCCGCCGTCTCGGGGCTTTCGAACCATTTGGGGTCATCGAGACGCTTCAGCGCCTCGCGGTCCTCGTCCGCCAGCGGCAGCTCCTTGTCCTGCTTCACCCAGGCCATGAAGCCGGGCACCGGCGACAGCGTCACGAAGGTGTCGAGCTTCGGCAATTCGCGGCGCAGCTCCTCCACCACCTGCTTGATCAGGAAGCTGCCGAAGGAGATGCCGCCCAGGCCGCGCTGGGTGTTGGAGATCGAATAGAACACGGCGGTGCGCGCCTTCTCGATGGGAAGGTGCTGGCGGTCGACCGCGAGCAGCGGCGCGATCGCGCCCGGGATCGTCTCTGTCAGCGCCACCTCGACGAAGATCAGGGGCTCGTCCACCATTGCGGGATGGAAGAAGGCGTAGCAGCGGCGGTCGACCGGGTCGATACGGCGGCGCAGATCGTCCCAGTCGGAGATCTCATGCACGGCTTCGTAACGGATGATCTTTTCGAGGATGTTGGCCGGGGTCGACCAGTCGATCCTGCGCAGCACGAGAAACCCCCTGTTGAACCACGAAGAGAGAAGATGCGAGACGTCGCGGTCGAGCGCGGCGAGATCGGTGTGCCCGTTCATCATGCCGAGCAGATCGGCGCGCATCTTGACGAGGTCGCCGGTGCCACCCGGCGCGCGGTTGAGGCGGCGGATCAGTTCCTGCCGCCGCGGCTCGGAGGCGAAGTGCAGGGCACTGGCATCCTCGTCGCTCGGCTTGGCGCGCCATTGTTCGATCGCCTTGGAAAGTCGTTCCCGGTCGGGGCCGAAAAAGCGCACCAATCCTTCGAAAAAGGCGCGGCGTCCCGCCGCATCCAGCTCCTGATAGAGATCGAGCACCTCGCGCGCCATGGCGGTGCCGGAGGCTTCGCCCCGGCCGGACAGCAGCGCGCCGCAAAGCTCGAGCAGTCCATCGGCATCTCGTTTGGTGTCCGAGGCGTCGCCGCGGCGAAGCAGCGTGCGGCCGCGCTCGGAGATGGTGGCGAGCAGGTCGGAGAAGAAGGCGTTGGCCATCTGGGCTTTCGATTCAGGTTTGTGCGTTGCGGAAGCTTACATGGGATTTGGGCAGAAGCCGATCACAATCAAGGAGGGGGATGCGGCATCTTTAGTTGGAGTGTGCGTTTGGCGAATGACGGCATGTTCAGACCAGCGGGATTTGGAGAACGTGGCGGCCACCTCACCCGCCGCCATTGCAAGCGCAGCGAAGCAAATCCAGACTGCCTCCGAGGAGGGATTCCGGATTGCGTCGTCGCATCCGCGCAATGACGGGGGAGAGAGTTACGCAAGGCGCTCGCAATGACGAGATTGGGGCTACCCCTTCCCCGCAAACTCCGTCGGCGTCCGCCCCGTCACCTGGCGGAACGCCGCCGAGAACGCCGGCACGCTCGCATAGCCAAGCTGCGTGGCGAGCTGTTTCACCGAGACATTCGCATCCGTCGACAGCCGCTGGATCGCAGCCGCAATCCGCGCGCGCTGGCACCAGCTCTTGAAGCTGAGCTGCGTCTCGGTCGAGAACAGCCGCGACAGCGTCCGCACGGAGGTTCCGACCGCGCGCGCCAAGGTGTCGATGTCGTGCAGGCCGGTAGGATCGTCGAGCACGATCATCGCGGCGCGGCGGCAGCGCACTTCGCGCGGCAGCGGCACGAACGTCGTGGAATCCTCGGCCTGGTGCAATTCCAGCATCACCAGGCGCACCAGCAGTTCGGTGCGCTCCTCGGTGTTGCCTGCATCGAACAACGCGAGGATCGCCTGATTGAGCAGCGGTGACACCCGCACCACGAATTCCCTGGTCAGGCCGTCATAGCGCTGCTGGCGCTTCAGCCAGGACAGGTCGAAATACAGCGTGCGCATCTCGATGTCGGCGAGCAGGTCGATGGCGTGCTCGAGCCCGGCCGGCACCCAGACCGCCCGGTCCGGCGGCACCAGCCAGCGTCCCCCGGGCGTCGTCACCTGCATGGTGCCCCTGGTCGCATAGATCAGCTGCGCCTCGCGGTGCAGGTGCGGCTCGATCCGCATCCCCTTGGGATAATCGCGGGCGACCAGGTGCACGCCCGCGGGCGAGCGGTGGTTGCTCCGGACCTCGCGGAGGATTGGCGTTTCCAAGACAGTCATTGGCAGCATCCCGTCATTCGCAAGACATATACCTCATTTTCGGAGCAGGAGAGGATTCGGGAAATGAACAGCCCCAGCCGGGTCATCAGTTTCGTCAATGCAGGCCATTTCATCGACCATTATTCGATGCTGATCTTCGCCGCCGCCGTCATCATCATGGGCCCGGCGCTCGGCATGGCCTATTCGGAACTCCTGCCTTACGCGACGCCGGGCTTCGTTGCCTTCGGGGCGGGCTCGCTGCTCACCGGCTGGCTCGGGGATCGCTGGAGCCGCCGTCACATGATGCTGATCTTCTTCATCGGCATCGGCGCCTCCATGATCGCGGTCGGCTTCGTGCAGACTCCCGTGCAGCTCGGCGCCGCGCTGCTCGCCATCGGCATCTTCGCCTCGATCTATCATCCCGTCGGCACTGCCATGATCGTGTCCTATGCCGACCGGCTCGGTCGCGAGATGGGCATCAACGGCGTCTGGGGCAATCTCGGCGTCGCCTCGTCGGCCCTGGTCACCGGCGTGATCGGCCAGTATCTCGGCTGGCGCTTTGCGTTCATCGTTCCCGGCGTGGTCACGATCCTGATCGGCATCGGCTTCGCGATGAGCGTCGTGCATGAGGACCGCAAGGGCTCGAAGCAGGCGGCGGCCCAGGCGCGGGTGGCAAAACAGGACATGTGGCGCGTGGTGCTGTCGCTGCTGATCGTGGTGATCGCGATCTCCACGACCTTCAACGCCGTCACAGTCGCGCTGCCAAAGCTGTTCGCCGAGCGGCTCGCTGATCTCACCGAAAGCCCGGCGCTGCTCGGGGTCATCGCCGCCTGCGTCTACGTGTTCGGCGCGATGACGCAATATACGATCGGCCGGCTGCTCGACCGCTACTCGCTGAAGACGGTGGCGCTGCCGCTGTCCTTCATGCTGGCGCCGTTCCTGTATCTGGCCGCGAGCCTGAACAATCTGCCGCTGATCGTGGTCTCGATCGGCATCGTCATGGGCGCGTTCGGCCAGGTCACGGTGAACGATGCCATGGTCGGCAAGTACACCACCGAGGAGTGGCGCTCGCGCGCCTATGCCGTGCGCTATTTCGTCGGCTTCACCGCGGCCGGCGCCTCCGTCGGCCTGGTCGCCTGGCTCTACGAGCAGGGCGGCTTCGTCACCATGCTGCACGCCTTCGCCGCCCTCTGCCTGCTCGCGATCGCCGCCGCGCTGATTCTGCCGCGCGAGATCAGGACGCCGCAGCCGGCGTGAGAGGCGCGCGTGTCCCGGACAAGCTGTAACGCATTGGCGTTGCTGCGCAGAGCCGGGACCCAGAAAAAAATTACAGGCGAGTGTCTCGGCGGCATGGGCCCCGCCTCAGCAGCGCACCGTCGAAGAGACGCTGCGCTGCGCCCGCAATGACGGGGAATGTGGCGGGCGGCGGGATCTGCGGCGGTACTTCCCCCGCTGCCTGCCCATTATCCCATTCTGCCAGTGTTTTGCCCGACGGAGCAAGTCGTTTCGGCAAGTCCGAAATTTCGTGAGGTTTTTCAACCCCATCTCTACTGTGCATGGGGTCGTTTTCGCACTTTTTGTTTTCGCCCCCTGAACCCGCCGGTGCGGCGGAACCCGCTCTGCCTTCCGCGGGTTCTATCCCCTGTGGCCCCGACGCCCGGGATAGATCAAGGGGGAAAGATACCTGCATGCCATGGCGCCTGCTCCGAACGGTCGGCCTTGTCCCCGCGGCGCTTATCCTCACCACCATTGCAGTCGCCGCCGAACGCGGCAAATCGGCCGGACCCTCCGAGCCGCTCCTGATCCTGCAGATCGCGCTGCTGATGGCGCTCGGCCGCGGCCTCGGCGAGATCATGCAGCGGATCGGCCAGCCCTCGGTGATGGGCGAACTGCTCGCCGGCATCATCCTCGGGCCGTCGCTGTTCGGCTGGATCTGGCCGGAGGCGCAAGCCGCGATCTTCCCCAAGACGCCCGAGCAGAAGGCGATGATCGACGGCATCGCGCAAGTGGGCATTCTGCTGCTGCTCTTGCTGACCGGCATGGAGACCGATCTCAAGCTGGTCCGGAAGGTCGGCAAGGCCGCGATCGCGATCTCGATTGCCGGCATCCTGGTGCCCTTCGCCTGCGGCTTCGCACTCGGCGAGTTCCTGCCGGATGCACTGCTGCCCAATCCGCAGGAGCGCCTGGTGGCGTCGTTGTTCATGGGCACGGCGCTGTCGATCTCCTCCGTGAAGATCGTCGCCGTGGTGGTGCGCGAGATGAATTTCATGCGCCGCAATGTCGGGCAGATCATCGTCGCGACCGCCGTCATCGATGACACCATCGGCTGGATCATCATCGCCGTCTTCAGCCTGGCCTCGCACGGCACGCTCGACATCGCCTCGGTGGCCAAAGCCGTGCTGGGGACGCTCGCCTTCCTCGCCATCAGCTTCACGATCGGCCGCCGCCTGGTGTTCCAGCTGATCCGCTGGGCCAACGACAACCTGGTCAGCGCCGCGCCTGTCATCACGGTGATCCTGGTGTTGATGGGCGTCATGGCGCTGATCACGCACCTGATCGGCGTCCACACCGTGCTCGGGGCCTTCGTCGCCGGCATTCTCGTCGGCGAGTCGCCGATCCTGACGCGGCAGATCGACGAGCGCCTGCGCGGCCTGATCTCGAGCTTCTTCATGCCGGTGTTCTTCGGCCTGGCCGGGCTCAGCGCCGACCTCTCGGTGCTGCGCGATCCCAGCCTCCTGATGCTCACCGGACTCCTGGTCGTGATCGCCAGCGTCGGCAAGTTCGGCGGTGCCTTCGTCGGCGGTACCTTGGGAGGGCTGAATGCCAGGGAGTCGCTGGCGCTCGCCAGCGGCATGAATGCGCGCGGCTCGACCGAGGTGATCATCGCAACCATCGGCCTCTCCATCGGCGTGCTCAGTCAGAACCTGTTCACGATGATCGTGACCATGGCAATCGTGACGACGATGGCGATGCCGCCGATGCTGCGCGCGGCGCTGGCCAGGCTGCCGATGAACGAGGAGGAGAAGGAGCGGCTCGAGCGGGAAGAATTCGAGAAGCGCGGCTTCATCGCCAATCTCGAGCGTCCCCTGCTGGCGGTGGACGAGAGCCCCAACGCCACCTTCGCCGCCCACGTCGCCGGCCTGATCGCCGGCATGCGCGGCCTGCCGATCACGGTGCTGCATATCGGCAAGCACGCCGAGGAGCAGGAGAAGGGCCGCCATGAGAGTCACGAAGCCGTGGTCAAGAAGGCCGCCGAAACCGTCTCCGCCAACGGCGATGGCAATGCCGGCAGCATCGACGTCGTCACCCGCACCGGGCGCGCGGAGCTCGGCGAGACCATTGCCGACGAAGCGCGCAAGGGCTTCGACCTCCTGGTCGTCGGCGTCGCCAAGGTGGCCGCCGCCAAGGACCGTTTCGATCGCAAGATCGAGGATATCGCCGCAACGTTCGACGGACCGCTCGCCATCGTGGCCGCCAAAGGCAAGCATCTGAAGCAGCCAATGCCCGATGCGCTCAACATCCTCGTTCCCGTTTCCGGCAGCGCCATTTCCAAGCGCGGTGCGGAGATCGCGGTGGCGCTGGCCGGCTCAGGCTCGCTCCGGGTGATCTATGTGGCGACGACGCGCGACAAGGGCGCACAGCGCGGCACTTCGCGCGGGCTGAGCCAGGAGACGGGCATCCTCAAGGACACCAGCGATCTCGCGGCCCGCTACGACGTCGACATCACCACCACGCTGCGGCTGAACCGGGCGCCGGAGGCCGCGATTCTGCGCGAGATCGATACCACCGACGTCGACCTCGTCGTCATGGGTGTCGACCGCATCCAGGCCGATCACCTTTCCTTCGGCGGCGTCGCCGACGCGGTGCTCAGGCAATCGAAGGTCTCGGTGCTGCTGGTGTCGAGCGGCGAGGCGCGGCAGGCGCCGCCGGAGAAGGCTTAGGCTACATCGAGTTCAGTCCGGCTGCACCTGCGCAGGAGGTGCGCTCCCTCTTGCGCTTGCGGGAGAGGTTTGGGGAGAGGGCTGTCTCCTCATTGAGACACTCCCCTTAGCGCCGATCCCTCTCCTCCGTCATTGCGAGCGCAGCGAAGCAAATCCAGACTGTCACCGCGGAAAGATTCTGGATTGGTTCGCTGCGCCCGCAATGACGATGTGGATGCCTCGGCGCCTTAAGTCTTCACCGCCACCGCCTTCGGCGCCTTCTTCGAGGCGCGCCAGTTCTCAAACCGCTGCACCACCACGAAGAAGGCCGGCACGAACAGCACCGCAAGGCAGGTCGAGGCCAGCATGCCCGAGAACACGGTGATGCCGATCGACTTGCGCGCGCTGGCGCCGGCGCCGGTCGCGAGCACCAGCGGCACGACGCCGAGGATGAAGGCGAAGGAGGTCATCAGGATCGGGCGGAAACGGGCACGCGCGGCTTCGATCGCGGACTCCAGGATCGGCTTGCCGTCGCGGCCGTGCAGCTCGAGGCCCACCTCGACGATCAGGATCGCGTTCTTGGCCGACAGCGCGATGAGCAGGATCAATCCGATCTGGCAATAGAGGTTGTTGTCGATCTTGAGCCCGGAGAGGATCAGCATCGGCCCGAGCAGCGACAGCGGCACCGCGAGGATCACCGAGATCGGCGCGTACCAGCTCTCATACTGGCCGGCGAGCACGAGATAGACCAGCAGCATGGCGAGGCCGAACACCCAGTAGATCTGGTTCGAGACCGCCTTCTCCTGATATGACATCGCGGTCCATTCATAGCCGGTGCCGGGCGGCAGCGTCTTGTCCGCGATCTCCTCCATCAGCTTCAGCGATTGGCCCGATGAATAGCCCTGCGCCGGCAGGCCGATCACCGTCGAGGACGGATAGAGGTTGTAGAGGCTGATCAGCGACGGACCGGTGGCCGGCGTGATCTTGGCGACGGTGCCGATCGGGATCATGTCGCCGTTGGAGTTGCGCACCTGCATGTTGGCGATGTCGCGCTCGGTGACGCGGAAGGCCGGATCGGCCTGGGTGTAGACCTGGAAGACGCGGCCGAACTTGTTGAACTGGTTGACGTAGGACGAGCCGAGATAGGTCGATAATGCCGAGAACACCTGGTCCGTCGTGACGTGCAGCGTCTGGGTCTTGATGCGGTCGATCTCGACGTTGAACTGCGGCACCGACGAGCGGAACGAGGTCTGCACGCGCTGCAGCGCGCTCTGGCTCTGCGCGTTGCTGACCATCGCACCGGTGATGGCCTGCAGCTTGGCGAAATCGCTGTTGCCGTCGCGCAGCTCGACCTGCATCGAGAAACCGGCGGCGTTGCCGATGCCCTGGATCGGCGGCGGCGGCAGCACAATGGTGCGCGCCTCCATGATGGTTGCGAGCTTGTCGTTCAGCCCGAAGACCAGCGAGCGCAAATCCTCGCCGGGTCCTTTGCGCGCGTCCCAATCCTTCAGGATGATGTAGGCGACGCCGGCATTGGCGAGGCTGGCGCTGTTGTCGAGCGCGGAGATGCCGGCGATGGTGATGACCTGCTGGACGCCGGGCGTATCCTTGATGATCTCGCTGGCCCTGTCGAGCACGTTCTGGGTCCGCTCCAACGCTGCGCCGTCGGGCAGCTGGATCGCGGCGATCAGATAGCCCTGGTCCTCGATGGGCAGGAAGCCCGTCGGCACCCGCGACAGGCCGTAGCCGCTGGCTCCGATGACCAGCAGCGCGAACGCGACCGAGATGGTGGCGTTCTTCACCAGGAACGTGATCAGCCTGGTGTAGCCGCGCTCGACGCGGTCATAGACGGCGTTGAAGCCTCGATAGAAGAAATTGCGCTGCTCCGGCGGCACCGCCGGCCGCAGCCATAGCGCACACTGCGTCGGCTTCAAGGTCGCCGCGTTGATCGCGGAGAGCAGCGCGGTCGCCGCGATCACCAGCGCGAATTGCGAGTAGATGCGCCCGGTGAGGCCGGCAAGGAACGAGGCCGGCAGGAACACCGAGATCAGCACCAGGGTGATGCCGACTATCGGCGCGAACAGCTGGTCCATCGCCCTGATCGCGGCGTCGTGGCCGTTCATGCCCTGCTCGATGTTGTGCGCCGCGCCTTCCACCACCACGATGGCGTCGTCGACCACGATGCCGATCGCGAGCACGATCGCGAACAGCGTCGACATGTTGATGGTGAAGCCGAGCGCCGCCATCGCGGCGAAGGCGCCGATGATGGTGACGGGCACGGTCGTCGCCGGCACCAGCATCGCGCGCCAGTCCTGCAGGAACACGAGGATCACGACCAGCACCAGAAGGCCGGCCTCGATCAGCGTCATGTAGACCTCGTGCACCGAGGCTTGCACGAACTTGGTGGTGTCGAACGGCGTGTCGTATTTGATGCCTTCGGGGAAGCGCTGGGCGAGCTCGGCCATCTTCTTCTCGACGGCCTGCTCGACCTGGAGCGCGTTGGCGCCGGGCGACTGGAACACGCCGATGCCGGTGGCGGGCTGCTTGTTGAGCGAGAAGATCTGGCTGTAGGTCTGTGCGCCAAGCTCGACCCAGCCGACGTCGCGCACCCGCGTGACGTCGCCGCTGGTCCCTGTCTTGACGATGATGTTCTCGAACTGGGTGGTGTCGTCGAGCCGTCCGTTGACGTTGAGCGTGTACTGGAACGCCTGGCCCGGCGGCGTCGGCGGTGCGCCGACCTGGCCGGCGGAGACCTGCTGGCTCTGCTGCTGGATCGCGTTGATGACGTCCTGCGGTACCAGGCCCCGGGCCTGCAGTTTGCTCGGGTCGAGCCACACCCGCATCGAATACTGGCCGGCGCCGAACACCGTGACGTTGCCGACGCCGGGCAGGCGGGAGAGCTCGTCGCGGATGTTGATGGTGGCGTAGTTGCTCAAATAGAGGCTGTCATACTTCGCCTCGGGCGAGGTCAGCGTCACGAACAGCAGGATAGCGGTCGATTTCTTCTGGACGGTGACGCCCTGGTTCTGCACCGCCTGCGGCAGCTGCGCCAGCGCACTGGAGACACGGTTCTGCACCAGCACCTGTGCGAAGTTGAGGTCGGTGCCGATCTTGAAGGTCACGGTCAGCGTGTAGGTGCCGTCCGAGCCGCTGTAGGACTGCATGTACAGCATGTCCTCGACGCCGTTGACCTGCTGCTCGATCGGCAGCGCCACGGTGTCGATCACGGTCTTGGCGCTGGCGCCGGGATAGCGCGTGGTGACCTGCACCGTCGGCGGCACCACGTCGGGGTATTGCGCGATCGCAAGGTTGAACAGCGCGACGCCGCCGATCAGGATCATCAGGAGTGCGATGACGTTGGAGAGGACCGGCCGCTCGATGAAGAATTTTGAGATCATGGCTGGCGGCTCCTACTTGGTGGACGCCTGGGACTGGTCGATCTTCGTCACCTGCGGGTCGATCTTCTGCCCCGGGATCACCCGCAGCAGTCCCGCGATCACGACGCGGTCGTCCGGCTTGAGGCCGCTTTCAATCACGCGCAGGCCGTTGTCGGTCGGCCCGATCTGCACCTTGCGCTGCTCGACGACATTGTCGTTGTTGACGACGAGGAGATAGCGGCCGCCCTGGTCGCTGCCGAGCGCGGTGTCGGGGACGAGCAGGGCTTCCTTCTCCTGGGTGAAGGGTACGCGGACGCGGACGAAATAGCCGGGCAGCAGCACCCGCTTGTCGTTGGGTATGACGCCGCGCACGGCGAGCGTGCCGGTCGATGTACTGAGGGTCGGCGAGACGTAGTCGAGGTGGCCTTCATGCGGGTATCCGGTCTCGGTCTGGAGGCCCACCTGGACCGGCAACTGTCTGAGATCGGCGACCGTCAGCCCGCGGCGGGCCGCTTCGGCGCGGATGCGAAGGACGTCCTGCTCGTTGACGGTGAAGTTCACCCAGATCGGGTCCAGCGCGACGATGGTCGCGAGCTGGGTCGGGGAGGAGACGCCGACGAGCTCGCCGATCGAGACCAGGTGCGCGCTGACGATGCCGTCGAACGGCGCCGTCACCTTGGTGTAGCCGTAATTGACCTCGGCGAGCCTGGTATTGACCTGCGCCTGTTGGAGACTGGCCTGCGCGTTTTCGCGGTTCGAGGTCGAGGTGTCGAGGGTGGACTGCGAGACCGCCTGGCGCTGCACCAACTCGGTCTGCCGCTTGAAATCGGCCTCTGCCTGCTTCAGCGTGGCCTGCGCGCCGGCCTCGGCTGCCTGTGCCTGCTCGAGCTTGAGCTTGTAGGTCTCCGGCTCGATTGTGAACAGCTGGGTGCCCTGCTTGACGAAGGTGCCGTCCTGGTAGTCGATCGATTGCAGGAAGCCCTGCACGCGCGCGACCAGATCGACGCTCTTGATCGGCGCGGTGTTGCCGGTCGCCTCGACGTAGCGCGTCACTGCGCGCTGCACCGGCGTCGCGACGTCCACCTTGGGCGGCGGCGGCGCCACGAAGGTGTTCTTGTCCTCGCAGCCGGCGAGCGCGATGACCGCGGTTGCCGTTGCCAAGGCCCGCCCGACATGTTTCCCTGCTTGCCTAGTTCGTGCGGGAGATGCGAGATTCGCGCGCGTCATTCGGTGGCTCCCGGGTTGCTGTCTGTCGGTGCGGCAGGCTACCAACAAATGCCCGGCCGCGGAACACCATAGCCATGGCAGTCAGAGGCCTTGCACTGCAAACGGCGGCGTGCCCTTTGGCAGGTTCATCATAACAAATCGCTTTTCACTGAGCGCATGATCGACCAGAATTGGAGAAGGCGGTGTGATTGATGCGCCGGAAGGATTCGCCGATCCGGACGGAGTAGCGGCAGCGGCTGCATGACAACTGAAATTCAGATTCGCGCCTTCGCGCCGCTCGATGCGGTTCCTGTGCGCGAGCTGTTCATCCGGGCAAATCGTCTGTTGGCACCCGCGCATTTGGCGGAGGCGTTCGAAAAATACATCACTCGCTCGCTCGTGGAGGAGATAGATCGAATCGCCGATTACTATTCGAGCCGGGACGGCGGTTTTTGGGTCGCTGTCGACGACGACGAGATTGTTGGCATGTTTGGGCTGGAGAGCGTTGGCGGGGAAGCGATGGAGCTGCGGCGCATGTACGTCGCTCCCGGCGCGCGACGCCGGGGAATTGCGCGGAACATGCTGGCGTTTGCGGAGCAGGAATGCCGCCGCCGGAAGCGGTTACAATTGCAGCTGAGTACGTCTGAGCTTCAGCAGGATGCGCTGGCGCTGTACCGTAACGCCGGATACGAGAACGCGGGCGAAGAGATCGCCGATGCCGCCACCAACAAGACGCTAGGCGGCGGCATTCGCCGCTACCATTTCATCAAGCGGCTCTGAGGTGAAAACTGGCTCTGCCGAGAGGAGGATGCGCATGCGATTGTCCCTGGTGATAGCTTCGTGATCGTCTACCGCCTCTTGATCTCCTCATACTTCGCCATCGCGCGCTCGAACTTCCGGTTGAACAGCCACATCGCAGCGAGCATCTCGCGGTAGCTCGCCGAGGTGCGCGCCCGGTCGGTCTGTCCGAAAGCAAAAATGCTGTTGTTGCGCAGGTGCTTCATGATCATGGGGCTGGACACCCTGTAGTTCAGGAGATCGCCCGATTTGAGCGCAGCCCGCGTCGGCGTGGGAACGATCTGGATCAGTTCGAACAGCTTCATCTGGTCGATCGGATCAGGCAGCGTCTTCACGATTCCGGGGATCTCACGGAACAGGTCGGCATGCGCGTTCATCAGCCCGTCCCGCACGTTGGTCCAGTGGTTGAAGCGGTGATCTGTGCCGCGGGCGCGTGCCTCCTCCTTGTCGTCGCGCGCGCTCAGCGCCGGATCGATCGCGGCGATGTCGCCCTTGACGGCCTCCCATTTCCGGCGGCCGTTGCGGTCTTCGGAGGGGCCGGTCTGGAAGCTGCCCATGTAGGTGTTCGAGCGCGCATTGCGGACATTCTGCTTGCCGTTGGTCTCGGCGAAGAACAGCCCGAGGCTGATGCGCCCTGCGGCCTCCGCATGCTCAGGCGCAAGCCCCTTGGCGCTCGCAATGGCGACCGCGAGATCGACGACGTCCTTGAACGGCGTTGGCGAATTCTGCGCGCTGGCAGGCGGCGCCTCCATGATGTCGAACAGCTTCGAATATTCGTCGATCAAAGGCTCGATGTCGGCGTCGAAATAGGCCGGAGGAATCTCGAACTTGTTGGGCCTCCCGATCCGCGCTGGCATGGCGTCCGTCAGGTCCTTGTAGCTGCTGATCACCGCGACGCGCGCGAGATAGAGCGCCTGTCCCGGCAGATTGGGCAGCGGCTCCTTCGCCTCGATCTGGCGTCGTCGCTCGGCGAGGATGGATTTGAAATCGGCGAGCGCCCGCTCGTAGGTGGCGAGCGCCTCGGATTGCCTTGGCGTTGGCGCGCCTTTCTGTGCAACGACGGGCGCCGCGACGAAGAAGGCAGCGGCCGCAAAGACCGCGGCGGCAAGTCGTCTCGATCCCATGGTTGGTTCCCGTCGATTCGATGGCCAGGGAGATCGTAAGCATCAGACGCGAGCTGCCGCAATTCTTCCTCTCACGCCGCCCGGTAGTCCGGCGCGGTCGCCAGGAACTTCGCGTAGATATCCGCGTCCGGCGGAGAGAAGCGCCCGGCGAACCCGCCGCGCTTCCAGTTCTTCGCGCCGATGTCGGCCATCAGCTCGTCGAAATGACGGTAGTGATAGGGCGCGACGCAGAGCCCGCCATAGACGCCTGCCGCCGGCCGCTCGACGCGCTTGAAGTGCAGCATTATCTCGATGTTGTCGCGCATCTGCTTGGTCGACGGCTGGTTGGCGAGCTGGCCGTCGGCGTAGCGCACCAGCCAGTTGGCGGCGAGATCGGCGCAGAGCACGGTGCAGAACGACGAGTTGAAGCCGACGAACCCGAGCTCCGGCAGATCGGGGTTGGCGATCAGACGATAGAGCCGGTACTGGCCGTCGGCATCGACCAGTTTCTGCCGGTAGGCCTCGGGCAGGAACGGCACGCCGAGCTTGTAGCCGATCGCGAGCACCGCGAGGTCGACCTTGATGCGCTCGCCGCCGCTCATCACGATGCTGTCGCCTTCATAACGGTCGAACGTGCCGAACACCGCCTTGATGCGGCCGTCGGCGACCATGGGATAGAAGCCCGGCGTTGCGATCGGCACCGAGCAGTTGACGCCGTCTTCGATCCGCTCCTTCGGGACCATCTTGCAGCGGCCGAGCTTGAGTTGCGCCTTGAGCAGGCTCTCGAGCCCACGCCAGTTCGCCCAGACCAGCGGCGCGGCTATGCGATGTGCAAGTCTCGCCATCGCGCTCGCGCCCCAGCCCAGAAACATCTCCTCTTGCGCGCGGATGTAGAGGATGCGTTTGAAGTTCACGAGTCCGCCGATGAAGTAAGGGATGCGCCAGACCGGCTCGCGCATCACGATCGTGACCTCGCGAGCGCCTGACTTCACCGCGTTCACGGCGATGTCGGTCGCGGACTTCGAGCCGCCGAGCACGACGACGCGGCGTCCCTTTGCAAGTGCCGGGTCGCCGTATTTCGACGAGTGCCGGATCTGGCCGCCCTGCGCCAGAAAACCGTCCTCGCCGGGGCAATGCAGCTCGCGCGGCTCATTGAATTGGCCGGTGCAGACGGCGACGAAATCGAAGTCTTCGTTCGTCGTGCCGTCTTTGCTCGTCAGGGTCAGCGTCCAGCCCGGTCTGCCGTCCGCGCGACGCGCCATGCCGGCAACTTCGGTGTCGAGGCGCAGCATGCGGTCGAGGCCAAAACTCCTGGCGTAGTCGGCGAGATAGGCATGGACCTGCGGCCCGGTCGGCCATTCCGGATAGGCATCCGGCATGGCGCGGTCGGTGTAGCGATAGAGTTCCTTCGGGCTCTGCGTCTGCACCTCAGGATAGGAGCGCGCCGGCTCCCAGACGCCGCCGAGATCCGAGCTGCGCTCGACGATGGTGACGCGGTGGCCGCGGCCGGAGAACGCCTTGGCGGCGGCAAGGCCGGAGACGCCGGCGCCGATCACGCAGACATGTTTGGGGCTGACCATGGGATTTGCTCGCTATCGATGTGTTTTCCGGGCAAGCGGCCACGTTCGGCCGCAAGGCGCGGCCGGTAGGCCTGCAAGCAGATGACAGTGGACGAGGGAGCCTAGTCGTTGGCCTCGGGCGGCAGGAAATCGACCTCATGCAGCGCCGAGATACGCACCACTTCGGCAGGGTCGGTCAGATTGTGCAGCTGGTTGAACAGCGCCTCCAGCTTCTGCATCGGTGAGACCCAGAACAGCGCGCGGCACGGCTTGTCGGACTTGTTGAAATAGCCGTGCGGAATGCCGCGCGGCATGCGCACGAGGTCGCCGGCATGGGCCTTGATCCATTGGCCATCCAGCTTGAGGTCGAGCGTGCCTTCCTGCACCAGGATGAACTCGTCCTGGGTCGGATGGATGTGCACCGGCACGAACTGGCCGGGATCGCTGTTGGTCTCGAACGCGAAGGTGGAGTCGGTCACGGCTTTGGGGAAATAGACCTGGCCAAGGATGTTCCAGCTCTTGCCGCCATAGCCCGTGCCGTTAGCGGTAATGCCCTTTTCGAGTGCAGTCATGGCTTGCTCCTCATGGATTCCGGCGGGGACGGAGCTTTCGCCAGCGATAGGCGCCTGTCTATCCGCTAAACGAATCCGAACGCCGCCATTGCCATGCAGCAAGAGGATTTTGCAGGAGCCGCTCTTTTCGCATCCGCGGAACTATTATAGGCTTAAAGCAATTCCGTGACGCGAAGCGTGGTCGATGATGTCCGCAGCCGTGCTGGAAATGAACGCAAGGGCGCCTGCAGCCGAGCGGCTTGCGGCCTTCGCGCGCGTCACCACCGACAATGTCGACGAAGCCGCCGAGCAGATCGGGCGCATCTTCTGCCCGCACGATCTCGAGCCGGGAGAGGCGCGGGCGGCCGGCTTCTCCGCCCGGCACAATTGCGCTGATTTCGCCGGCTTCTCCATCAACTATGTCGCCTATGGCGGATCGGTCAGTATCGATCCCGGCTGCCTCGAGCGCTTCTTCCTGGTGCAGGTCCCGCTGGCTGGCGCCGCCCGCATTCGTGCCGGCGGCTGTGAACTCGATTCCGCGCCGGACCGGACGGCGTCACTGCTGTCGCCGACGATCCCGACGCGGATGATCTGGACCGACTGCGCCCAAGCGATCCTGCTGCTCGAGCGCCGCATGGTCGAGCAGCGAGCCGCGGCGCTGGCGGGCAGGGCGGTCGGCACGGTCGAATTCGATCCCGTGATCGAACTCGACGCGCCCTCCGGACGGGCCCTGCAGACCAGTCTTGCCGAGTTGATGACGCTCGCCGAGCGTGTCGGTCCCTCCGGCAGGCTGTCGCCGGTCGCGATGGCCGATTGGCGCGAAGCGCTGCTCGATCATCTCCTCAACGGGCAGAGGCATGGCCTGTCGGACGCGATTCGAACGTTCTCAGGACAGGCCGAGCGCTTGCCGCGCGCGCTCCGCGCCGCGCGCGACCATCTGGCGGACAATGCCGGCGAGCCGCTCGATCTCGCGCAGCTCGCCTGCGTGTCCGGCATCGGCATTCGCGCGCTTCAGCTCGGCTTCCGCCGTCACTTCGGCGGGTCCATCTCGCAGATGCTGCTCGACATGCGCCTTGCTGGCCTGCACGCGCGCCTCGCGCAGGCGGCACCCGATACCTGCATCACCGAGATCGCCTTCGATCTCGGCTTCACCCATCTCGGCCGCATGGCCGGCGCCTACCGCGATAAATTCGGCGAGACACCGTCGGCCACGCTGCGGCGACGGATGAGCTAGATGAAGTGAACTCGGGCAGCTGTTCGCGGTTTGCCTCTCCTACAGGAGCCCTACAGGAGAGGTGTTCCGAGTTCTGGGCGCCGTCAACTCAACCAAAACTCATCCAACTCTGCTTCCGTGCCGCCTCAACTCGACGGCGAATCGGTCTGGAGCAGCGTCGTCACCCAGATCGCGCGCGCCACCTGCTGCGTCGGGTTGTCGAACATGTGCGGCACGATGCTCGGGAAACGAAAGCTGTCGCCGGCTTCCAGCAGGTGAGCCTGGTTGTCGAGCCACAGCCGCAGGCTGCCTGAGAGGATGTAGCCCGCCTTCTCGCCGGTGTGCTGCAGGAAGTCGGTGCCGGACGAGGCTCCGGGATTGAGCGTGAGCTCGTAGAGCTCGAGCTGGCCTTTGCCTGCAGGAGTCAGCGCTTCCTTGACGACGCCGCTGGCAGTGAGCCGCAGCAGCCGCCGGCTGTTCTTGCGCACGATGTAGCGTTGCCCGTCGGCGGGATCGCTGCTTTCGAAGAAGTAGGAGATGGGAACGTCGAGCGCGATGCTGAGCAGGCGCAGCGTACGGACCGACGGCATGGCGCGCGCGCGCTCGAGCTGGCTGATCATGCCGGTGGACAGGCCGGTCTTGTTGGCGACGTCCTGGATCGAGAGGCCGGCGCGCTGACGCAGCAGCCGCACCGTTTCACCCAGGCGCTGGTCGACCGCATCGTCAGCTTCGATCGCCGGAGCGTCCTTGGTGCCGTTCGTGTCGCCGCGACCATCCATGTCGCTCTCCCATGCATCATCTCAGCCTCGGGCATCGGCTCCGTGACTTTAGTCAGAGTGAAAAGATTGCGCATACTAGCAATGTGATTGACAGCTGTATTTAGTCATGATGAACTTTTGATCGGAAAATTTAGAAGCACTAAAGCCCACTCCTGTCCCTCTGCCGGGGTCTCGGGGCGCGGGAGACGGTGCCGCGTGCGGAAACGGAGAGTGGGTGATGGCACACGACACTGGCAAGCGTGGCGTTGGGGCACTGCATCTCGGCATTCCGAATCGCCGTCAATTCGTCCAGCTCGGCGCGGGCGCCGCAGCGGGATGGACGCTTTCAGGCAACGCCTTCGCCCAGACCGAACGTCCCACCAATCCGCCGGACAAGCCGCGCGGCCAGGTGATCGCGGCGCTGTCGCAGGAGCCGACCGTCTTTCATCCCTTGATGCCGGGCATCGAGGTCGACCAGGGCATCTGGTGGCAGGTGTTCTCGCTGCTCTGGTACATCGATCCCGCCGGCAATTTCGTTCCAGATCTCGCGCGCGAAGTCCCGACCCTCGAGAATGGCGGTCTATCGGCCGACGGTCTGACCTGGAAGATCAAGCTGCGCAATGACGTGAAATGGCACGACGGCACGCCTTTCACGGCCGAGGACGTGAAGTTCTCGCTCGAATTGATCAACGACCCCAATTTCCGCGCCCGCAGTCGCGTCGGCCACAGCCTCGTCAAGGACATCAAGGTCGTCGCGCCCGACGAGATCCATTGGCGCATGGAAGCGCCCTATTCGCCCTACATGTCGATCCTGGGATCGCTGACCTTCATCGTGCCAAAACACATCCTGGAGAAGGTGTCCGATCCGAACGCCTCGCCGTTCCACAATGCGCCTATCGGCACCGGGCCGTTCCGCTGGGGCGAACGCGTGCCCGGGGACCACATCCTGCTCAACGCCCACATCGGCTATCACGGCAAGGGGCCTTACGTCGAACGCGTGGTCTTCAAGTACATCCCCGATCTCACCGTGCTCTACACCCAGTTCCGCACCGGCCAGGTCGACTACACCGGCCTGCAAGGCATCTTGCCGAACTTCGTGCAGGAGGCGAAGACGCTGAAGGGGCGCAATATCGTCGTCTCCTCGACCTCCTCGGTGGAGCATATCGCGCCCAATCTGGAGTTCGGTCCCTTCGCTGATCGCGCGGTGCGCGAGGCGCTCTATCTCGCCATCAACAAGCAAGCGATCATCGATGCGCTCAATTACGGATTGCCCAAGCAGACCGAGAGCTTCGTGCCGCAGCAGGCCTGGTCGTTCCAGCAGGGACTGCCGCAGCATAAATACGATCCGGCCAAGGCCAACGCGCTGCTCGATGCCGCCGGATGGGTACGCGGCGCGGGTGGCATTCGCGAGAAGGGCGGCGTCAAGCTCGAATTCGCCAACTCCACGACGTCAGGCAACGCGGTGCGCGAGCAGACCCAGCAGCTTCTGATCCAGGACTGGCGTGCGATCGGCGCTGCGATGCGCGTCAACAACATGCCGGCGGCCGTGATCTGGGGCGACTTCTGGCAGCAGTCGAAGTTCAACTCGGTGATCGTGGGCGTGAATTTCATGTTGGGCAGCGACCCCGACGTGACGCCGCGCTTCGGCTCGGGCTCCATTCCCGCCAAAGGCGGGCGCGGCTACAACACCTATCAGTACCGGAGCGCGGAGGCCGATCGGCTGCTCGCCGAAGGCGCCAAGCAGTTCGATCTGTCACAGCGCAAGGCGACCTATGGCGAGCTGCAGAAGCTGATCCGTAACGATCTCGCCATCCTGCCGCTGTTTCAGGGGTTCATTGCCGAGGGCGTCAAGGAGGGCCTGCAGGGCTTCCGTCCCAACATCAACACCTCGATCAACTGCTGGAATATCCGCGAATGGTATTGGGCCTGATGTCCTGGCCACGCCTCAATCGCCTGGCGCAGGCAATCATGCTGCTGGTGATCGTCTCGGGAATCGGCTTTGCCGTCCTGCATATGGCGCCCGGCGGTCCGCTGTCGCAATTCGCGGCCTCCGCGCAGATGACGCAGGAGGATCTCGATCGCGTCACCAGGCAGCTCGGGCTGGATCGGCCGCTCCCGATCCAGTATCTCGACTGGTTCGGCCGCATGCTCAAAGGCGATTGGGGCCGCTCCTATCGTGACGGCGAGGCGGTGCTGTCGGTGATCTCCTCGCATCTCGGCGCCACGCTGGAGCTGATGGCGACGGCGACGATCATCGCGGTGCTGCTCGGCTGCTGGATCGGCATCCTCGGCGCGCTGCGCCGCTATTCGCTGTTCGATGCGCTCGCCACCGTCGGCGCCATGATCGCGCTGTCGATTCCGACCTTCTGGTTCGGCCTCGTCACCATCTACGTCTTCTCGGTGAAGCTCGGCTGGTTGCCGTCCGGCAACCGCGAGACCGTTGGCGACGGCTCCTTTCTCGACCTGCTGCATCATCTGATCGCGCCGGCCATGGTGCTGGCGCTGGTCGAGACCGCGATGTGGGGCCGCTTCATGCGCTCCTCGATGCTCGAGGTCATCAACCAGGACTACATCCGCACTGCGCGCGCCAAGGGCATGCCGGAATGGCGCATCCTCACCGTGCATGCCTTGCGCAACGCGCTGCTGCCGATGATCACGGTGGCGGGCCTTCAGTTTCCGACGCTGCTCGGCGGCGCGCTGGTCGCCGAGACCGTGTTCACCTGGCCCGGCATGGGCCGGCTGTTCCTCGACTCCATCGGCTATCGCGACTATCCCGTGGTGATGGGCATCCTGATGTTCTCGGCAACGATGGTGCTGATCGGCTCGCTGCTCGCCGACATCCTCTACGCCGTGGTCGATCCGCGCATTCGGGTGGGCTAGGCGATGGCGACCGCAGTCCTCTCCACCGCCCAGCTCGCGCCCGGCCAGGCCGCATGGCGGCGCTTCCGTCGGCACCGGCTGGCGCTCGCGGGCGCCGTGATCATCCTGGTGCTCGTGCTCGGCTCGGCCTTCGGTCCGTATCTGCTGCCGTTCGATGACACCTATATCGACATCATGAAACGGTTCGCGCCGCCGCTCTCCGGCGCGCACATCCTCGGCACCGACGAGCTCGGCCGCGACGTGCTGGCGCGGCTGATGATGGGCGGGCGCGTCTCGCTCTCGATCGGCATCGTCGCGATGGTGATCGCGATGGCGGCCGGCATCGTGGTCGGCGCGTTCGCCGGATTCTATGGCGGCGTGGTCGGCGCGGTGCTGATGCGGCTGGTCGATGCCGTCTTGTGCTTTCCGACGATCTTCCTGCTGCTTGCGCTGGCGGCGCTCACCGAGCCGGGCCTCGTCACAACCACCGTGCTGATTGCGGCCACCGCCTGGATGGCGGTTGCCCGCGTCGTCGAAGCCCAGGTGCGGTCGTTGCGCGAGCGTGAGTTTGCGGTGGCCGCGCTCGCCTTCGGCTCGTCGAACTTACGGATCATGTTTCGCGAGCTGGTGCCCAATGCGATCGCACCGATCGTGGTCGCTGCGACGCTCAACGTCGCCAAGGCGATCCTGCTCGAATCCTATGTCAGCTATCTCGGCTACGGCATCCAGCCGCCGGCGGCGAGCTGGGGCAACATGCTCAACAACGCGCAGATCTATCTCACCAGCGCGCCCTGGCTCGCGATCGCGCCGGGCATCGCCATCACGCTCGCCGTGACCAGCTTCAACTTTCTCGGTGACGGCCTCCGCGATGCGCTGGATCCGCGAATGAACATCCCATGACGAGCAAGATCTCGATCGAACTGACCTCCAGGAGTGCCCCATGTCCCCGCCGCTCAACCGTATAAATAGCGACGAACGCCTGCCGACGCAGGTGGATGTCGTCGTCATCGGCGGCGGCGTCATCGGCGTTTCCGCGGCCTATCATCTGGCCAAGAAGGGCCATTCTGTCGCGCTGGTCGAAAAGGGCCATGTCGGCGGCGAGCAGTCCAGCCGCAATTGGGGCTGGTGCCGCCAGCAGGGCCGCGCGCGCGAGGAGATTCCGCTCGCCCGCGAGGCGCTGCGGCTTTGGGAGGACATGCAGAACGATGCCGGCGTCGATGCCGGCTTCCGCCGCACCGGCGTCCTCTTCCTCACCAAGAGCAAGGATGAACTCGCAAGCTGGGAGCGCTGGGCGGCGATCGCGCGCGAGCAGCAGGTCCACTCCACCGTGCTGACTCCGGCGGAGGTTGCCGAGCGCATGCCTGGGAATGCGGACCAATGGGTCGGCGGCCTGCACACGCCCAGCGACGGCCGCGCAGAGCCATCGATGGCCGTGCCCGCGCTCGCCACCGCCGCGCGAAAACACGGCGTCACCATCCATCAGGGCTGCGCCGCGCGCGGCCTGGAGACGCGAGGCGGGAAGGTCAGCGCGGTCGTCACCGAGAAGGGCACCATCCGCACGCAAGCGGTGCTGCTGGCGGGCGGCGCGTGGTCCTCGTTGTTCTGCCGCCGCCACGGTATCGAGCTGCCGATCGGTCTCGTCAACGCCACCGCGTGCCGGACCACGCCGGGGCCGGAGATCACCTCCGGCGCGCTCGGCACCGATTTCTACTGCATCCGCCGCCGCCTCGACGGCGGCTTCACGCTGGCGCTGCGCAACCGCGGCACGGTGGAGCTGTCGCCGGACCTGTTCCGCTACGCGCGCACCTTCTGGCCGACCTATCAGCATCGTAAGAACGGCCTGAAACTGTCGTTCGGCAAGTCGTTCTTCGACCAGCTCATGCGCGGCACGGGCTGGAGCTTCGACAAGCCGTCGCCGTTCGAGGCCGAGCGCGTGCGTGATCCCGCGCCTGACATGTCGCTGGTCAATTCGGCGCTCGCAGCGCTGATCAAGTCGAATCCGGAATTGAAGGACATCGAGATCGCGGAAGCCTGGGGCGGCACGATCGACTGCACGCCGGATACGATTCCGGTGATCTCGCCGGTCGATGCGCTGCCCGGTTTCTTCCTCGCGACCGGCTTCTCCGGCCACGGTTTTGGCATCGGCCCCGCGGCCGGCAAGCTCGCCGCCGACATCGTGACGGGTTCGACGCCGCTGGTCGATCCCGCCGCCTACAGCCACAAGCGCATGATCGACGGTCGGCGGCTCGCGCCGGTCAGCCCGTTCTGAGGGCCGGTATGACGGTTCTCTACAAGGCCAACATGGTGCGCGGCGCCGAGTGGGCGCGCTTGTTCGCGGAGCGCGCGCCCGACATCCCGTTCCGGCTCTGGCCCGACATCGGCAATCCCGCCGACGTCCGCCATCTCGTGGCATGGGTGCCGCCGGATGACATCGCGACGACCTTTCCCAATCTCGAGCTGGTCTTCTCGGTTGGTGCAGGCGTCGATCAGTTCGATACCTCGAAAGTCCCAGCGCACATTCCGCTGGTCCGCATGCTGGAGCCCGGCATCGCCGAGACCATGGTCGAATACGTCACCATGGCCGTGCTCGCGCTGCATCGCGACCTTCTGCACTTCATCAATCAGCAGAAGCAGCAGGTCTGGCGCGAAATCCGGATCACGCCGGCCAAGCGCCGGCATGTCGGCGTGATGGGGCTCGGCCAGCTCGGTCAGGCCGTGCTCGCACGTCTCAAGGCGTTCGGCTTTCCGCTATCGGGGTGGAATCGCTCGCCGCGCCAGATCGAGGGCGTCACCTGCTACGCGGGTGCCGACGCCTTGCCGGACTTTCTGGCGCAGGTCGACATTCTCGTCTGCCTGCTGCCGCTGACGGATCAGACGCGCGGCATTCTCAATGCCGATCTGTTCGCGTGCCTGCCGCGCGGGGCAGGGCTCGTCAATGTCGGGCGTGGCCCGCATCTCGTCGAGTCCGACTTCCTTGCGGCCCTCGACAGCGGCGCGCTGTCAGGCGCGGTGCTCGACGTCACCGATCCCGAGCCGCTGGCTGCAGGACATCCGTTCTGGAGCCATCCGCGTATCCTGCTGACCCCGCACAATGCCAGCATGACGACGCCCGATACGGCCGTCGATTTCGTGCTCGACGTCATCGCCCGTCACCGCCGCGGCGAGGAGCTGCCGGGGCGTGTCGATCGCACGCGCGGTTATTGAGGTGATGATGCGAGCATCGGTGCAGCCACGAGCGCAGTTCACCTCTCCCGCTTGCGGAGACACCCTCTCCCCAACCCTCCGCAAGCGGGGGAGGGAGGGCACTTTCTCCGCGGCGGGCCCCGAGGTCCATCTGTGAGCGGCGCCGCGACCAAACCCGTCGTTGCCGAAGCCCCCGTGCTCTCGGTCGCCGGCCTCACCACCTCCTTCATGCTCGACCGGAGATGGATCCCTGTCGTCCGCGACGTCTCGTTCGATATCGCGCCGCGCGAGACCGTCGCGATCGTCGGCGAGTCGGGCTCGGGCAAGAGCGTCACCGCGCTCTCGATCATGCGGCTGATTCCGCAGGAGGTCGGCCGCGTCGAGGGCCGCATCATGCTTGCGGGGCGCGATTTGCTCGGGCTGCCCGAAGCGAGCATGAAAGACATCCGCGGCAATGACGTCGCCATGATCTTCCAGGAGCCGATGACGAGCCTCAACCCGGTGCTCACCATCGGCTTCCAGATAGCGGAGGCGCTGATCCAGCATCGCGGCCTGTCGCGCGCGGCGGCGGAAGCCGAAACCATCCGTCTGCTCGATCGCGTCCGCATCCCGGCGGCGACATCGCGCTTCCACGAGCATCCGCATCGCTTCTCCGGCGGCATGCGCCAGCGCGTGATGATCGCGATGGCGCTGGCCTGCAAGCCGAAGCTCTTGATCGCGGACGAGCCGACGACCGCGCTCGACGTCACCATTCAGGCCCAGATCCTCGAGCTGTTGAAGGAGCTCCAGCGCGAGGAGGCGATGTCGATCCTCTTCATCACCCACGACATGGGCGTGGTCGCCGAAATCGCGGATCGCACCGTGGTCATGTATGGCGGGCAGGCGGTCGAGCTCGATGCCACCTCGCGCATCTTCGCCGCGCCCTCGCATCCCTACACAAGGGCACTGCTCGCGGCGGTGCCGCGCCTCGGCTCGATGGACGGGCGAGCGCGGCCGATGCGGTTTCCGATCGTCGACAAGGTGACGGGGACTTTGGACGAGCCGGCGGAGACGCCAGACACGGTCTCGACCGCCGAGCGGCCGCTGCTCGAAGTCTCAGGCCTCACCACGCGCTTTCCGATCCGCTCGGGCCTGTTCGGCAAAGTCTCGGGCCGCGTCCATGCGGTCGAGAACGTCTCCTTCACCCTGCGCGCCGGCGAGACGCTGGCGCTGGTCGGCGAATCCGGTTGCGGCAAGTCGACGACGGGCCGATCCATTCTGAAGCTGACGGAGCCGGACAGCGGAACGGTCCTGATCGATGGCCAGGATGTACTGGCCATGAACGGCCGAGCTCTACGCGATTTCCGCAAGAACATGCAGATCGTGTTTCAGGATCCGTTCGCGAGCCTCAATCCGCGCATGTCGGTGGGAACGGCGATCGCAGCACCATTGCTCGCCAACGGACTCGCCTCGGCGTCGCAGGCCCGCGACAAGGTCGCCGACCTCCTCGTCCGCGTCGGCCTCGTCGCCGACATGGCCGCGCGCTTCCCGCACGAATTCTCCGGCGGCCAGCGCCAGCGCATCTGCATCGCGCGCGCACTCGCGCTCGGACCGAAGCTGATCGTCGCGGACGAAGCCGTCTCGGCGCTCGACGTCTCGGTCAAGGCGCAGGTCGTCAATTTGATGCTCGACCTCCAGGCCAGCATGGGCCTTGCCTACCTCTTCATCTCCCACGACATCGCCGTGGTCGAGCGCATGAGCCACCGCGTCGCCGTGATGTATCTCGGCGAGATCGTCGAAATCGGCACGCGCGCTTCGGTGTTCGGCAATCCCCAGCATCCCTATACCAGGAGGCTGATGGCCGCCGTGCCGGTGCCCGACCCGTTGCGCCGCGGTATGCGCCGGGAAGCATCCAACGACGAGATCAGAAGCCCGGTGCGCGCGCCGGATTATCAGCCGCCAGTGCGTCAATATCGAGAAGTGTCGCCCGGCCACGTCGTCCAGGTCTGGGGCGAGGAGTGGTCGGGCTGACACTGCGAACTTCACGATGCCAAGCGCGGATCTTCGATTTTCGGCAAGACCGGGGCGCTCCTGACCAACCGCGCGTTGCAGATCCAGCGTGTTCGCGGTCCGGTTAGCGCGACGGTGCAGACGCGTCCTCCGGAAAATGTGACCGAATGGAGCGACAGCGAAGAGCAGTGTGTGAACCGCTTCATACTCGATCGCTCGGTTTCTGAACTACCACTCCCGCAAGAAATTGCCGCACCCGCACATTTGCCAAACTCGGGTGAGATGCAATGCCTGCGCAGCCGCATGCTCGCAGCTTTGGATTGGCTCCGTTTTGCTCACGAGCAGGCCAATCCCATCACTCAGCATCTTTTCAGAAATTGGAATGGAAGGGCATCGCGCAACTCACGCAGCTTCTGTTCGGGGTCGCCGGTAGGCTGCTACTAGCTCAGAAGGAGCTCCCTATGAAGATAAGCAGCGCAATTTCCAGCGCCTTCTCTTTGACCAGGCGCGTCAGCAATCTCCGGATCGCCCGTTCCAGTCTGATCAAAACGGCTCATCTTCTTGAAAGGATCGGACTGGCAGCCGTTGGGGGCTCTTGCGGCCTGTATGTTGGTGCGACCCTGTTACGTCAGAAAGGTGGACTGTTTGAAAGCGGCTGGATCGTGCTGATAACGATGCTCTATGGGGCTCTCGGCTATTACGTCGGAATTGATTTGTCCGGCAATGTTGCAAGGAGGCCGACGTCGAGCATCTCGGAAGAATGGAACGGTTCCGAGCCGGTCGAGATCATGAGTGCGGCCGGAACGTTCAGCGCGGCGATCGCCGCAACCATGTCCGTCAGCATCCTTGTCCTTGACCAAAACCTGCCTAACGGCCTGATAGGCTTTGTTGCCGGCTGTTGGGTGGTTGGTTCTTCGCTTCAAGTTGCGGCGGGCACGATGGCTCGCAGCTATGAAGCGCCGATCAGCGAGCAATGAAGTGAACTGCGGTGACGGAAAAAGCCCGCCTGGTACTGTAGGTGAGCACAAGCCGCAGTATTGCAACGATGTGTAACGGCAAGGCCGTTCGCATCGAGTGGTGCCGTTGCTTGAAAGCGGTATCGGTAACCTAAGCTGTCGCGAACAAACAAGACGTGCCATCATGGTGGCGTTGGTATATTGTCCCCCGCGCCGTGATCCAAAATTCTGCTAATTGCCAACCACACGATCGGTGGAGCCAATGCAGATTGCGGAGTGGCTCGAAAAGCTGGGGCTAGCGCAATACGCAGAGCGCTTTGCGCAAAATGGGATCGACATAGGCGTCCTTCCCGAACTGATGGACGAGGACTTCGATAAGCTCGGAGTCCTGCTCGGCCATCGCCGCAAAATGTTGCGTGCGATCGCCGACCTCGATCCAGCCGCGTCGATCGCATCGCCGGTTCATCCTCATGACGCCGAGCGCCGTCACCTCACTGTCATGTTCTGCGATCTGGTCGGCTCGACTGCGCTCTCGGCGCGTCTCGATCCCGAGGATATGTGGGAAGTGATCCGGGCCTACCGCGCGGCCTGCGCGAGCGTTGTTGCGGCCTATGATGGCAGGATAGCCCGGTTCGTCGGTGACGGAATACTCGTCTATTTCGGCTATCCCCGCGGTCACGAGGATGATGCGGAACGGGCAGTGCGGGCGGGTCTCGAGGCGATCTCTGCGGTTGGGCAACTCAATACAGCCGATGGCGAACGGGTCGAACTGCGAATCGCAATCGCGACAGGGCTTGTGGTGGTTGGCGACCTCATCAGCGGAGAGGCGTCAGAGGAGCACGGAACGATCGGCGATACACCAAACCTCGCCGCCCGGCTCCAGAGCCTTGCGGAGCCGGGGGCGGTCGTCGTTGCCTCGTCCACGCGCAGGCTGCTGGGAGATCTCTTCACTTTTCGCAATCTGGGCCGCCGCGAGGTCAAGGGAATAGCCGAACCCATCGCGGTCTGGGCGGTCGAGGGAGCGACCGCATCGGAGAGCCGTTTCGAAGCGGTCCGCCCGGCGCGCTCGATCGGGTTTGTCGGCCGCAAGAACGAGATCGAATTCATCCTCTCGCGGCAGCAAGAGGCATGGCAGGGTCAGGGCCGGATCGTATTGATTTCTGGTGAAGCGGGCATCGGCAAGTCGCGTATTGTCGCAACGCTCTCCGAAAGCCCCTCGCTGGGGGTGCACCGCCGCGTGCGGTATCAGTGCTCGCCTTACCACACCAACAGTGCGCTTCATCCCTTTGTCGCGCAGCTCGAGCGCGGCGCCGGCATCCGCCCGCATGACACGCCCGGGCAAAAGCTCGATAAACTCGAGGCTATGCTGGCGCTCGGAACACAGCAGGTCGTTCAAGCGACACCGCTCATCGCGGCTCTCCTTTCTATTCCCACCGGCGACCGTTATCCGTCGCTCGGATTGAGCCCGGCGCAGCAGCGGCGACAGACGTTTACCGCGCTTCTCGACCAGCTCGAGGGCTTGGCGCGAGAGCAGCCGCTGCTGATCGTTTGCGAGGATATGCATTGGGCCGATGCCACCACGCTTGAACTGTTCGATCTCGGAGTCGACCGGATCAGGGGGCTGCCGATCCTCGTGCTCATGACCTCCCGGCCGGAGTTCGAGCCCTCCTGGTCGGGCCTTGCCAACGTCAGTCTGTTGCGGCTCGATCGGCTCGACCGACAGGATACGCGCGCGCTGGTCGAGCAGGTGGCGGTCGGCCGCCAGCTGCCGCGCGAGATGATGGAGCAAATCATCGACAGGACGGACGGCATTCCATTGTTCGTCGAGGAACTGACCAAGATGGTGCTGGAGTCCGGATTGCTCGTCGAAGAGTCCGGACGCTATCGCCTCGACAGTCCGCTCCCGCCGCTCGCCATTCCAGCGACGCTGCAGGACTCGCTGATGGCGCGGCTCGACCGGCTGGCTCCAGTCAAGGAGGTGGCACAGATAGGCGCCGCCATCGGCCGCGACTTTTCATACGCTCTGCTGAGATATGTGACGGGACGCGACGATCTGACGCTGAGCAATGCGCTGGGACAACTGGAAGAGGCCGAACTGCTGGTCCGTCGCGGCACTCCGCCTGAAGCAAATTATAGCTTCAGGCACGCTCTCGTTCAGGAGGCAGCCTATGGGGGCCTGCTCAGGAGCAAACGGCAGGTGCTTCACAAGCGCATCGGCGATGTCCTGCGCGACAAGTTTCCCCGTCGTTGCCGAGACTGAGCCGGAAGTTCTGGCGTACCACTTCACCGAGGCGGGACTGAACGAGATCGCTCTCGAATGGTGGCGCAAGGCGGGCCAGCAGGCGCTCAAACGCTCGGCCTATTCCGAGGCGATCGCACATCTCGGCAAGGCGATCGCCGCCGCCGATCAGTTGCCCGATGATCCCGGCCGGATGATGGGCCGGCTTCATCTTCAAATCGCATATGGCCGCGCATTACGGGGCGGCCTCGGGCACAACGCTCCCGAAACGGTAGCGGCATGGACGCGCGCGCGACAGTTCGCGGCCGATATCGATGATCCCGTTGAACTTGCGCCGGTCCATTCGGGTCTCTTCAATGCTTGCCTGACACACGGCGAACTCGCTCCGATGCGGGAGCTGGCGGATGCCATCTGGAGCGTCGCCGACCGACGGCCAGACTCGCCGGTGGCCGCCGTCGTTGCCCATTGGACGAGTGGCGTCACCTGCTGGTTCGGAGGCGACTATTTGAACGCGCGAACGCATCTTGAGCGGGCGCTGGCGATCTATGGGGCCGAACCGGATCCCGCGACATTCAGGGCTTCGGCGCTGGATCTTCCGTTCGTGATCATGAGGTTTCTCGCCCTGGTGCTCTGGCCGCTTGGCGCAGTCGCTCGCGCGCGCAGGCTTGCCGCCGACGCGGTGAGTGCTTCAGGAGAAAAGCGGGCGCTTTCCCAGGCCAACGCGCTTGTTCATCGCGCCGTGTTCGATGGACTATGCGGGGGCATGTTGCAGCAGACAGAGACGATCCTGGCGCTCGGTCTCGCGCGCGACCATACGATGCCGCTGTACGTGGCCGCCGGCACCTACCTGAATGGCCTCGCCAAGTGGCGTGCCGGCGACCGAATCGCCGGTCTGGCGGATATGCGTCACGGCTGGACCTTGCTGCACGAGAACGACTGCTACCTCTGCGAACCGTTTTGGGGAATGCATATCGCCATGGCGGAAGCAGAGGTGGGCCAGGTCGACACCGGGCTCGAACTCTTGAACGAGTTGATCGCCTCGACGGGACAATCCGGCCAGCATTGGCTTGATGCCGAGCTGCACCGCGTGCGGGGAGAACTCCTGTCGCGCCATGATCCTTCGAACGGTGCCGAGGACGCCCTCAAGCGAGCGTTGGAGATCGCCCGACACCAACAGACGAAGACCTTCGAATTGCGCAGTGCCCTTGGACTTGCGCGCCTGCACAAGATGCACGGTCGAGCGGGCGCGGCATTCGATGTGCTCGCTCCCACGCTCGCCGAATTCGATGCCGAGGGAAATCTTCCCGAAGTCGAACAGGCGAAGGAGCTGCTCAAGCAAGAGCATTGAGGCATGTCCCGTCAACTCTTGCTGGCGCCTTGGGGGCCAGGCGTGACGGTCACGAATTGACGTGCACGAAATCCCGCAGCAGCGGGTAGATCTCGTTGTTCCAGCGCTTGCCCGAGAACACGCCGTAATGGCCGACGCCGGCCTGCATGTGGTGGACGCGGCGATAGGCGCGCACGCCGGTGCAGAGGTCTTGTGCTGCGAGGGTCTGGCCGATCGAGCAGATGTCGTCCTTCTCGCCCTCGACCGTCATCAGGCCCATGCGGCTGACGGCTTTGGTGTTCACCGGCCGTCCGCGATGCATCAGCTTGCCCTGCGGAAGGAGATGCTCCTGGAATACGTCGCGCACGGTCTCGATGTAGAATTCCGCCGGAAGATCCATCACGGCGAAATACTCGTCGTAGAACGTCTTGATCGTCGCGGCCTTCTCCTTCTCGCCCTTGGCGATGTGGTTGGCGAGATCGAGATGCTGCTTGATATGGCGCTCGAGATTCATCGATACGAAGGCGGTCAGCTGCACGAAGCCGGGATAGACCTTGCGCAAGGCGCCGCGGCACTGCATCGGCACGTAGTTGATGAGGTTGCGCTCGAACCACTCGATCGGCTTGCTCTTGGCGAACTCGTTGACCCTGGTCGGCTGGATCCGCGTATCGATCGGGCCCGCCATCAGCGTCAGCGTCGCCGGGCGCGAGGGATGGTTGTCCTCGCACATGATCGCGGCGGCCGCGAGCGCCGACACCGACGGCTGGCAGATCGCCACCATATGCGGCCGCGGGCCGAGTTGTCCGAGGAAATCGATCAGGTGCTCGGTGTAGTCGTCGAGCCCGAAGCGGCCTTCGCTGCGCGGAATGTCGCGCGGATTGTGCCAGTCGGTGATATAGACGTCGTGGTCCTGGAGCAGCGTCTTAACTGTGCCGCGCAGCAGCGTGGCGAAGTGTCCGGACATCGGCGCCACCAGCAGCATGCGCGGCTGCTCGGGGGCGCCATCCTTCTTGAAGTGCAGCAGCGAGCCGAACGGCGTCGCGTAGGAGATCTCCTCGGTGACGGCGATTTCGCGATTGCCCACCATGACGCTGTCGATGCCGTAGGCCGGTCGGTCATAGGTCAGGGTGGAGCGCGAGATCAGCTCCAGCGCGGCCGAGAGCCGGCCGACGACCTGGTCCGACAGGCCCTGCGGCACCAGATTGAGGAGTTTGAGCGCGGACGAAGCCCCCGCGCGCCACGGCGCCGTCAGGTCCATGTGGTTCTGAAACGCCTGATAGTACATCGACATCATACCGAAATGCCCGTCTGTCCCCCGTCGTGATGCAATATCGAAGCCAGACGGGAGCCGGACCGCCCGGAAAATTGGCACGTCGCTTGCTGCTCTCTGGGCGGGAAGCACCGGCCACGGGCCCGCACGCCTGGCGGTGCGTTGCCCCAGGCGTGAGGGAAGGGCTCTATGGCGAAGGCGACACTGACCATCAGCAGCAAGAACTACTCGTCCTGGTCGCTGCGTGGCTGGCTGCTGACGAAATTCTCTGGGCTCGATTTCGAGGAGATCGTCACCGCGCCCGACGATCCGTCGGCGCGCGCCGAAATCCTGCTGCTCTCGTCGTCGATCCTGGTGCCGTGCCTGCGACACGAGGGCGCCGTGGTCTGGGATACGCTGGCGATTGCCGAATATCTCAACGAGGTGATGCCGGACGCCGGCCTGTTGCCGGCCGACCGCATCCAGCGCGCGCATTGCCGCTCGATCTCAGGCGAAATCCATTCCGGCTTCACCACGCTGCGCGCCTCGTTGCCGGTCAACCTGAAGGGGCACTTTCCCGGCTTCAAGATCTGGTCGCGGGCGCAGGCCGACATCGACCGCGTCTGGTTCATCTGGCGCGACTGCCTGGAGAAATCGGGCGGGCCCTTCCTGTTCGGCGCGCAGCGCACCATGGCGGATGCGATGTATGCCCCGGTGGTGACGCGCTTCATGACCTATGACGTCAAGCTGGCGCCGCCGCTGAAGGCCTATGCCGAAACTATCATGGCCATGCCCGAGATGCAGGAATGGATCGCGGCGGCGAGGGAGGAGCCAGCCGAGATCGAGGAACTCGAGGTCGAATATTAGGCAGGTATTGCGCAGCCCTGCCTGTTTCGGCGGCGGGGCCCCTGCCGCGGCGGCGTCACGGCGATGCCTTTGCCACGATTAACCTTTAGCGCCGGTGCCAGGCCCGGCCCATCCAGCGCGCCGCCGAGATATTGTACACGTCCCTAAAGTTGCATCGACATCTAGCCGTGAACAGGTGCGTACACGGCCTTTCAGCTGATTCGGACGTGATTCGTTCGGGCCGCGTTCCGAAGGTTAAAGCGAAGCGCGGCCCCGTCGCATTTTGAAACAGAGACCGCCTTCAGGCGGCACCGCGCTGCTTCACGCGTGGCAGGCGCCAGCCGATCACGGTTGCTTCGACCGCGATGCCGGCTTCGTGATTCTGCCAGCGTCCCTCGACATAGCGGCAGGCGAACGGCAGTTGATACGTTCCGCTGTGATCCTCGCACAGCACTTCGAGTGGCAGGCCCGGCGGTGGTTCTCCGGCGCCATCGAACTCCGCCAAACGTCTATCGCGCGTTGCCATTCCAAAAATCTCCCCTAATCAAAGCGCGGGAAGAGCGCCCACTTCTTCCGCGTGCGGTTCACTGCTCCCCGTCCCGGGGCAACGAGCCAAGCTCAACGCGAGAATGCGGTGCGAGTGTGGTAGCTTCACGCGGCTGTGCGCAAACAGCGCACATTGCCGTGATCGACTGGCCGAGGAACTTTCATGCTGCTTCGAAACGCTGGCATTCGTTTCGCGATGTTGCTGCTCGCAGCGCTGGCGCCTCTGCCGGTGCACGCGCAGGACGTGCCCGGCATCGAGATCTGCACCGTCGAGAAGACGATGGAGCGGCGCACCAGCTGTCTGCAGAGCAATGTTGATTTCCTGCAGAAGACCATCACCAAGCTCAATCTCGACCACCAGCAGAAGCTGGATGCGGCCAACCGCCAGATCGACGCGCTGAAGACCAGCCTCGCCGGCTTGCAGAAGACGCTCGGCGACCTGCAGGCTGCGCAGGCGAAGACGGCCGAGGATCTGAAAAAGAAGCAGGACGCGCCGCCGCCCAAGGACGCGGCGAAATAACCGCCGTTCACGCGACGCGATATCGCTCCATCACGCCACGATCCGGCTCGTAACCGAGCCCGGGGCCTGAGGGCACCGCGACATGGCCGGTGGCATCGACATCGGCGCGGCCGTTCCAGAGGCAGGCCTCGCGCTTCAAATAGAACATCTCGACCGGCCCGTCGTCGCGCGTCGCGAGCAGATGCAGCGTCGCCAAGAGGCCCGGGCCAAAATAAGGAGAGTGCGGAACGATCTTGACGCCGGACCGATCGGCCAGCGCCGCGACCTTCAAAAATTCCGTGATGCCGCCGACCTTGATCACCGAGGGCTGGGCGTGGCTCACCGCGCCGGCCTCCATCATCTGGCGGAATTGATATTCAGTGCAGGCATTCTCGCCGGCAGCGATGCCGATTCCACCCTTGCGGCGCACGTCGGCGAGCGCGGTGAAATCCTCGGGCGGCCAGACCGGCTCCTCCAGAAACATCGGTTGCGCGTCCCGGCACGTCGCCGCGAATGCGATCGCCTGCTCGGCCGTGAGCGGGCAGTTCATGTCCACCATCAGCGGAACGGTCGGCCCGATCGCCTCGCGTGCGGCGAATACCGCCGGCTGCGTGGTTTCGTGCAGCTTGATCGCGCCATAGCCGAGCGCGAGCGCCTTCCTGCATTCGGCGGCGATGTTGTCGGGCGAGCCGATCCGCAGCAGGCTCGCGTAAGCCGGAATGGCCGTGCGCCTGATCTCGCCCAGCAGGCGATGCACCGGCACGCCTTTGACCTTCGCGGCCAGGTCCCACAATGCGATATCGAGCCCTGATATCGCGAACATGGTGATGCCGTAGCGGCCGAACAGATGCAGATTGCGCTGGATCTGTTCCATCACCGCGGGAATGCCCGCGGCATCGGGCACCTTCAGCCCGCGGGCCTGCGGCGCGATCATCTCCTCGACGGCGCTGCGCGTCGTGCGCGGGCAGACATAGGCGAAGGCATCGCCCCAGCCGGTCAGCCCGGAATCGGTCGTGACCTCGACGAGGACCATGTCGAGCGCCGTGATGGCGGAAGCGCCCTGGCGAAAGCTCGCGACACCGGCCTCATAGGGAACGCGGATATGGTGCGCCCGCACATCGGTGATTTCCATGATCCGGTTCCTCTTTCTGGTGAGCGGTTTCGACGAATGTAGCCACGAACGGCAGGGAGTTGCCAGTGGCGATTGCCGGATTATCCTTAGGCGAAGCACAGCAATGCCGATCAAGCGGAGCGGTCGAGAAAGGCGCATCATCGCCGCGCTTCGAACGAGGGCCTGAACGCCATGAATCCAGCCCAGCGCGCTCTCTGGTATATCGAGAGCCATCTGGCCGAGCCGATGACGCTCGACGAGATCGCGGAGATCGCCGGCGTGTCGCGGTTCCACCTTGTGCGTGCCTTCGCCGTAGCGGTCGGTCTTCCGGTGATGCGCTACGTACGGGCGCGGCGGCTGACGCAAGCGGCGCGCAGTCTGGCAAAGGGCACGCCCGACATCCTGTCGCTGGCGCTGGAGGCGGATTACGGCTCCCACGAAGCTTTCACCCGCGCGTTCCGCGACCAGTTCGGCACCACGCCCGAAGCGGTCAGGGCGGCAACGTGCGTCAGCCACCTCAATCTTCAGGAGCCGATCCTCATGGATTCCACGATGCTAGATACTCTCGCCCCACCGCGTTTCGAGACCGCCAAGGCCTTTCTCATCGCCGGTCCCGCCGAGCGCATCTCCTGCGACAACGGCGCCGTGATCCCCGGTCTGTGGCAACGTTTCCACCAGGAGGTCGCCGACATCCCCGCCCGCGTCGGGAACGTCGCCTACGGCGTTTGCTGCAACGCCGATGATGCCGGCAATTTCGACTACATCGCCGGCGTCGAGGTCGCCGACTTCTCCGACCTGCCGCGCCGCTTCGCCCGCATCCGCATCCCCGAGCAGCGCTACGCGGTGTTCTCCCACAAGGACCACGTCGCCTCGATCCGGCGCACAGTGAATACCATCTGGAATCAGTGGTTGCCGGCGTCGGGTTTCAAAGCCGCGGACGCGCCGAACTTCGAGCGCTATGACGAGAAATTCGACCCCGCCACCGGCAATGGCGGCTTCGAGATCTGGGTGCCGGTGAAGGAGTAGCGCGCAACGCTGGCATACCGTCCCGCTTGCTTGGCAAGCCTTGGCGACTTTGCCATAACCGCAGGCAAATCTTGCCTGCGGGGCCCGTGCTGGACATCCCGTGCAAGCCATAACAAGCAGCCGGGAGGGTCCCAAAATGCCTGACGTCCGCGTTCTCGCCACCGACCTCGAATTTCCCGAAGGGCCGGTCGTGATGCCGGACGGCTCGGTGGTGCTGGTGGAGATCCGCGGCCAGCGCCTGACGCGCGTTTATCCCGACGGCCGCAAGGAGATCGTCGCCAAGGTGCCCGGTGGCCCGAATGGCGCCGCCCTCGGCCCCGACGGGAAGATCTACATCTGCAACAATGGCGGCTTCTCCTGGATTCCGACCCGCAACATGATCATGCCGGGTCAGCAGCCGGACGATTATCTCGGCGGCTCGATCCAGCGCGTCGATCTGCAATCCGGCAAGGTCGAGACCGTCGTCACCAAATGCGGCGCGCACGATCTGCGCGGGCCGAACGACCTGGTGTTCGACAGACAGGGCGGCCTCTGGTTCTCCGATCTCGGCAAGCGCCGCGCCCGCGAGATGGATGTCGGCGGCATGTATTACCTCAAGCCCGGCATGACCGAGATCGTGGAAGTCGTGCACGGCGTGCTGCCGGCCAACGGCATCGGGCTGTCGCCGGACGAGAACACGGTCTACATCGCGGAGACGCCGACCGGCCGGCTTTGGGCCTATGAGCTCTCGGCGCCGGGCACGCTCAAGCCGCGCGATGCGATCTATCGCGGCGAGCGCGGCAAGCCGATCTGCGGCCTCGGCGGCTACCAGATGTTCGACTCGCTCGCAGTGGAGGCGAACGGCAATGTCTGCGTCGCCACCCTCGTCTCCGGCTGCATCTCCGTGATCGCGCCCGACGGCACCCTGGTCGAGCAGGTTCCGACCGGCGACCGCGTCACCACCAACATCGCCTTCGGCGGCCCCGAGCTGAGGACCGCCTACATCACGCTGTCAGGTAAGGGCGAGCTGATCGCCATGGACTGGCCGCGCGGCGGTTTGCCGCTCAATTTCCTAAACAAGTAAACGGTGCTAGTGACCGTCATTGCGAGCGAAGCGAAGCAACCGGAATGCGTCCACGGTGACAGTCTGGATTTGCTTCGTCGCTTCACTCCTCGCCTTCACTCCTCGCAATGACAACGGAGAGTAACTCAAATGCCCTGGCCCGATCCCATCACCCTGCGCGGACAGCACGCCCGTCTCGAGCCGCTGTCGCATCAGCATCGCGAGGGTCTGGTCGAGGCGGTCAAGGACGGCGAGCTGTCAAAACTCTGGTACACGGCGATCCCGCTGCCGGAGAACATGGGCAAGGAGATCGACCGCCGCCTCGGCTTGCAGGCCGCAGGGTCGATGCTGCCGTTCACCGTGTTCGATGCCGGGGGCAGGATCGTCGGCATGACCACCTACATGAACATCGATGCCACCAACCGCCGCGTCGAGATCGGCTCGACCTGGTATGGCAAGAGCGCTCAGCGCGGTCCGCTCAACACGCAGTGTAAGCTGTTGCTGCTGCGCCATGCCTTCGAGACGCTGAACTGCATCGCGGTCGAGTTCCGTACGCATTTCTTCAACCACCAGAGTCGCCGCGCCATCGAGCGCCTGGGCGCCAAGCAGGACGGCATTCTGCGCAGCCACCAGATCGCGCCGAACGGCACGCTGCGCGATACGGTTGTTTACAGCATCACCGCCGCCGAATGGCCGACGGTACAGGCGCATTTGGAATTCCAACTCAACGACAAGCCGCGCTAGACAGATGTGCACCGCATCGGCCGCGCTCTCGATCACCTCTCCCATGGGGAGAGGTGTCGGAAACCCGCAGCTGCAGTTCACTCGAATTCACGACATGCTGGGAGTAGCCGAATGGACAGATTTGATTATGTGATCGTCGGCGCGGGTTCCGCCGGTTGCGTGCTCACCAGCCGGCTCAGCGAGGATCCCAATACGACCGTCTGCGTGCTCGAGGCGGGCCCTTCCGACTGGCACCCGTACATCCATCTGCCGGCGGGTTTCATCAAGACCTTCCACATGAAGAGCATCAATTGGGCCTACCAGCAGGAGCCGGGGCCCTGGACCGGCGGGCGCAGCATCTATGCGCCGCGCGGCAAGACGCTCGGCGGCTCGTCCTCGATCAACGGCCACATCTACAACCGCGGCCAACGCATGGATTTCGACACCTGGGCGCAGATGGGCAACCGCGGCTGGGGCTATGCCGACGTGCTGCCGTACTTCCGGCGATTGGAGAGGCGGGTCGGCGAGGGTGAGGACACCTATCGCGGCCGCGACGGCAATCTCATCGTCACCACCATGAACTGGCGCGATCCGCTCTGCGAAGCCTTCATGGAAGGCGCGGTCTCGCTCGGCATCCCCCGCAACCCCGATTATAACGGCAAGACCCAGGAGGGTGTCTCCTACTGCCAGCGCACCATCAACAACGGCCTGCGCGTCTCCGGCGCCACCGCATTCCTCAAGCCCGCGATGAAGCGGCCGAACGTGCACGTGCACACGCATGCGCACGCGACCGAGATCATTTTCGAAGGCAAGCGCGCCGTCGGCGTGCGCTACATGAAGGGCGGCCGCGGCGGCCATCCTGTCGAAGTGCGCGCCAACAAGGAAGTCATCCTCTCCGGCGGCACCTATAATTCGCCGCAGCTCCTGCAGCTCTCCGGCGTCGGCTCGCCCGATCTGTTGCAGCAGCACGGCATCGCGGTGCGTCACGCGCTCCCCGTCGGCGAAGGCCTTCAGGACCATTACGCCCCGCGTACGGTCGCGCGCGTCAAGCACATCAAGACCATCAACGAGCTTCGCCGCGGCCTCTCGCTGTGGATCGAGGCGATGAAATGGGCCACCGCGCGGCGCGGGCTGCTGTCGCTGTCGCCGACCATGGTCTATTGCTTCTGGCACTCCGGCGAGAGCGCGGAGAGCTCCGACCTTCAGCTCACCTTCACGCCGGCTTCCTACAAGGAAGGCGTGCAGGGCCAGCTCGAGGACGAGCCCGGCATGACCGTGGCGTCCTGGCAGCAGCGCCCCGAGAGCCGCGGCTATGTCCGCATTCGCTCGGCTGATCCGTTCGCGCCGCCGATCATCCAGACCAATTATCTCGACGCCGAGCTCGACCGCCGCGTCATCGTCGGCGGCATGAAGCTCGCGCGCAAGCTTTTGAAGAGTGCCCCGCTGTCGCCCTACTACGCCTACGAGGATTTCCCCGGCCCCAACGTCAACACCGACGACGAATTTCTGCACGCCGCCACCCAACGCGGCACCACCACCTTCCACCCCGGCTGCACCTGCCGCATGGGCCCGGCGGACTCAACCTGGGCCGTGGTTGACGACCACCTCCGCGTCCACGGCCTCGAGGGCCTGCGCGTCATCGACGCCTCGGTGATGCCGCGCATGATCTCGGCAAACCTCAACGCCTCCACCATGATGATCGCCGACCGCGCCTCGGACCTGATCCGCGGCAAGCAGCCAATGGAAGCCGCGAGGATTCCGGACGCTGCGGTGGCATGAGGCGCCACTTCTGCCGATATGGAGGTCCGTAGCCGGATGGAGCGCAAGCGCAATCCGGAGGCGTTGGCCCCGGGTCCGACGTTTTGCCCGGATTACGCTTTCGCTTCAGCCGGGCGACGAGGTGTAGCGACCTGTGACTGTCTCGTCGGGCAAAACACCTTGCCGCCCGTCAACCCCTGCGCGCGAAAATATTCTTCTTTACCGAAATTCGGAAATGGGGCATAAGCCGAAACAGCCCGGCTCACGGAAGAGGGGCGGTTCGCGAGTCGTTCGAAGCGCGGGCCGGGTTGCGGTGGACGCGGCAGCGTCGTGCGCGAGATGTCAAGGGCAGGGCGGATTGCTCTCCGTGAGCCCGAGGCTTCGTGCGGACGAGCGGCGCTGTGTGCGTACGGCAAAACCGTGTGGTCCTGGCCGTCGTTGCTACGGTCAAGCTCTTGCGGATGCGGCAGTCGCGTCAACCGGCGCGATGGCCGGTGACTTTCGCGGGAGTTAGGGAGGCCAGAACGAATTCGGCTCCCAGGAGAGCGCGGCATAAGCCGTCCGACCATCGCGCAGGGAAGGCCGTGTGTTCGGCACCACCTGTATGCTGCTGTGCGGTTTTCTGCGTGTGCCTTTTGCGCAGCAGACCGCGGGTGCGAGGTCAGCACCCGGCCTTCCCCATAGGCGTTAAGTTTGTTCTTGAGTGTTGGAATCACACGTGATTCCAAGGCGGGATGGCAGACGAATCGCTTCTGAACGAGGACTGGACGAGAGTGGTTACGCAGCTCGGCGGGGCTGCGCAGCTTGAAATAAGTGCGCGCCAGACGAAGGCTTTCGTGCGGCGGCGCCAAATTCCAGATGCGGTGTCGTTACTTCGGCTGATGCTGGCCTATTGTCTGGGTGAAAGAGGGTTGAGATCGACAGCCGCGTGGGCGGCTTCTGTTGGCCTTGCCGACCTCAGCAGCGTGGCGTTGTTCTATCGCCTGCGTCAATGTGGCGATTGGTTTGCAGTGCTGGTGGAGGGCTTGCTCGCTGCGGCAGCCCCGAAAGCGAGCCGAGGCCGCCTGATCCGCATTATCGATGCGACGACAGTGCCTCAGGCAGGACCGGCTGCGCGCAGGAACAGTGAGCTTTGGCGCGTTCATAGTGCATTCGATCTGCCATATGAGCGCTTTGGTCACTTCGAGCTGACAGATCAGCAAGAAGGCGAAACGTTTGACCGGATACCGGTGGTCAAGAACGAGATCCGCATTGCTGACCGCGCTTATCTACAACCTGACCGCATCGCCGCTGTGCGCGACGCCGGGGCAGACGTTTTGATCCGAGCGGGCTGGAAGAACGCACGTTGGCTTGATGCCAAAGGCCTTCCGTTCGATCTGATGGCCCAATTGCGTGCGGCGAAGGCGCACGGACTGATCGATCGGAGGATTTGGATCAAACGCAAGGACGGTGCGCCTCTGGCTATGCGTCTGGTCGCAGTCAAGAAGCCCGCCGGTGCAGTCGCGGCTTCGCGCCGTAAAGCCCGGCGCGACGCACAAGACGAAAACCGCGTCATCTCCAAAGAAACTCTGGAAGCCGCGGATTGGGTCATTCTGGTCACGTCGCTCGCGCGGGACGAGTTCTCCACCAAGGATGTACTCGCGCTCTATCGACTGCGATGGCGCATCGAACTTGGCTTCAAGCGACTGAAGAGTCTGATTGGTCTCAAGACGCCACCTGGAACCGATCCGCGCTCCGCCAAGCCCTACTTGCTGGCACACCTCTTGATCATCCTGCTGCTCGAGCCGCTTGCCCGCGACTTCGAGGACTCTCCCCGCTGGACGCAGGCCGCCTGACGGCACCTGGCGCTTGGCGTGTTTTGCAACAACTCGTTGCATCCTTGCTACAAGCGATCATTCCACAACCAACCATCCGTTGCTTTCGCCGCAGAAAGCGAGCGCTTGGGCGGCACCTGCGCGAGCCTCCTCGAAAACGTCCGTATCAATCGATGCTCGCGCTACCTTAACGCCTATGCGGCCTTCCCTGCGCCCTTGTGTCCCCGAAATCTGCCAGAATGTGGCAACGGGCGGTTGGATCAGAACCGCCCGTTGCCGGAACTGAGCCCGTTGCGCCCAAAGGCGACAGAGCCTGCTAAAGAGCAAGGGACAGCTCCGGTGTCTTCCTGAACCCGAACAGTTGCAAGGGCTGCGAGCCCGTACCAGGCAAGGAAGGGAGTGGATGATGACACAAGACGATCTGGTTGTCGTCGGCATCGATGTCGCTAAAGACAAGATTGATGCGTGCATTCGGACCGTAACGGAGCGGAAGACTTGCCCAACAACCGCGACGGGGCGACGGAGCTTGATTGCATGGCTTCGCAAGCATCAGGTCGGCAAGGCAGTGATGGAGGCAAGCGGCGGCTACGAGCGGGTATGGGCCAAGGCGTTGCGCCAAGCAGGGCTGGAAGTACGGATCGTCGATCCCAAACGGGTTCGCCACTTTGCGGAATCGGCGGGACGCCTTGCGAAAAATGACAAGATCGACGCGGAGATGATCTCCTGGTTCGCCGAGACATTCGGCGAGGCTCCCAGCCAAGTCGACAATCCCGCTCACGAGGAGATGAAGGCACTGGTGAAGGGACGCCAAGGCCTGCTTGACGTCAGGGCTCGCCTGGAAATGCAGAAGGAGCATGAGGCGCCGGCCCTTGTTCAGAAGGCTCGCGCGCGTCTTCTTAAGAAGCTGGCTGACGAAATCGCCGCGCTCGAGACCGCGATCGCGGCGACGATCAAGACAACGCCGGACTTTGCCAAACGCGCCGAGATCATCCAGAGCGTACCAGGCTTTGCTGAGGGGACCGCAATGGCGCTGCTTGGAGGACTACCGGAGCTGGGGCAGGTGAGCGACGAAGTTGCCGCCGCGTTGATGGGCGTTGCTCCTTATGACGATGATAGCGGCAAACGTCGAGGTGAACGCTGCATCAAGGGTGGCCGCCGCTGGGTGCGAAATGCCCTCTACATGCCCTGTGTCGGTGCCGCAACGCTGAACAATCCGGTGTTCAAGGCCTTCTACGAACGGCTGATTGCCAAGGGCAAGCCGCCAAAGGTCGCGATCGTCGCCTGTATGCGCAAGCTGATCATCATCCTCAACACCATGATCGCGCGCGGCGAGACGTGGGATCCGAAGAAATACAGGGTGGCCTGACGAGCGCGCCTATCTCGCGCTCGGACCTCGGCCGAGCGCATGCAAAGCCAACAGACCGGTGAGCGGACGGGGTCAAGGCCGTCAGCCGCCGCAGGCGGGGGCGCGCCAGCGCCAGCCTTGAGGCCGGCCGATCGCCGGGCTACTTCGCCACAGTTGCTCTTTCTTCGGAAGAGGCGATGGAATGAAGCAAAGCTCGGGCGAGATGAGCCGCGAGGCTGCGAAGCTGTGTCTGCTGGTCAAAACGTGAGTCAGAGAGCGACGCCATGCGTCTTGCTCCGTCATTGCGAGGAGCTCTTGCGACGAAGATTCCATGGGGAGTGGATAGCGACCAGGTCTGAGGCCAGACTGAGGGTTGCTGAATCCATTCAACCTGGAGACGACGATGTTGCTCGATCATCCTTCCGACGGACTGGCCGCTATCCGCACGCAGTTTGGCGCAATTTTTGTGTCATTGGAACTGAGCCGTTCGACATGGCTGGTCACTTCGCTGTCGCCCTGCAAGGGCGAGAAGATGTCCAAACGCAGCATGAAGGCCGGCGACCTTTCGGAACTGTTGAAGCTGTTTGCGGAGCTGAAGCGCAAGGCGCAGGCGCGAACGGGTGAGAGCTATCCGCTCATCACGATCCAGGAGGCGGGGCTGGACGGGTTCTGGCTTCACCGCGCCCTGCAGCAGGAAGGCATCGAGAGCCACATAGTCGATCCGGCCTCGATTGCGACGCCGCGCCGGCGCCGGCGGGCCAAGACGGACCGGCTGGATGGCGAGACGCTGTTGCGGACGCTGCTGGCCTACAAGCGCGGCGAGGTACGGGTCTGCGCCATGGTCGTTGCGCCCTCTCCGGCAGAGGAGGACCGCCGTAGGCTGTGCCGCGAGCGAGAGACCTTGATCGCGGAGCGGATCGAGCATGTGAACCGGATCAAGGGTCTTCTGTTCGCGCAAGGGATCTTCGACTACGCGCCGCTGCGGCGAGACCGGCGGAAGCGGCTGGAGGCCTTGCGGACGGGCGACGGGCGCGCCTTGCTGGCGCATCTGAAGGCGCAGATCAGCCGCGAACTCGACCGGCTCGAACTGCTGCTCGACCAGATCACGGCGGTGGAGCGCGAGCAGGATGCGTTGCTGGCCGCGAGCAAGGCGGCGGGGGAGAAGACCGTATCGAACCCGGTGGCAATGCTGCTCGAACTGAAGAGCCTGGGCCCGAACTTCACGGCCGTTCTCTGGTCGGAGGCCTTTTACCGGCAGTTCGCCAACCGCCGCCAGATTGCATCCTATGCCGGCCTTGCAGCCACGCCATGGCGCAGTGGCGGCATCGAGCGCGAGCAAGGCGTGTCGAAGGCTGGCAATCCGCGCCTGAGAACCACGATGATCCAGCTCGCCTGGCTCTGGGTACGCCACCAGCCTCAATCGGCTTTGACCCAGTGGTTCAAGGTGCACAGCCAACGCGGCCGCAAGCGCGCGATCGTGGCGCTCGCGCGCAAGCTGCTCGTGGCCCTCTGGAAGTACGTGACCGCGGGCGTGGTGATCGAGGGAGCCGAGATAAAGGCCGCCGCCTGACACCACGCTCCTCAGCCTCAAAGCCAATCCGCCGAGATTGATCAGCCTCGGCCGATCCGGGTGGACGAACCGATGGATTGCATGGCTTCAAACGCCGTAACGAAGAATGGTCTCGTCCTCTCGAGCCTGAATGTTGGTGCAGCCGCCGCCGCGCGGCGACCGAATGTGAGTTTGATCTGGCAAGCAAACCAGATTGCAAAAACCGGCTCGACCCTTGGATCGCCTGACGAAAAGGAGTTATCCGCCCACTGCCCCGACTGCCAAAGCCTGATGGCGTGCTCGCTCGAGTCAAGGCCAAGTCGCTTCGCGACGGCCCTACGGGCCGACCTTGACTCGATCTGCGCGCGCCATCCTACGTGCTCCACGGTCGGGACGAAGAGCTGGCCTGCAATCGAACAAAGAGCTGAACAAACCGCCTTGACACACCAAATCCCCATGTGAGCAATCCAGACTGCTGCGGTGGAGGGATTCTGGATTGCTTCGCTGCGCTCGCAATGACGATGTGAGGCAGCGTGCACAAATCTCTCACCATCACTCTGAGGTGGCCGCTTCTTCAGCGGCCCGCGAAGGGCGACGGCCCGGCTGCATCTCGGCCGTTCATCCTTCGAGGCTCCCCATGGGACGTTTTGCGTCCCATGCCTCGCACCTCAGGATGACGGGAGCTGCAACGAGCTCAGACTTCCCGTCGGCTCAAAAACGCCAGCCGCTCGAACAAATGCACGTCCTGCTCGTTCTTGAGCAGCGCGCCATGCAGCGGTGGGATCAGTTTGCGCGGATCCCGCTCCCGCAGCTGCTCGGCGCTCATGTCCTCGTTGAGCAGCAGCTTGAGCCAGTCGAGCAGCTCCGAGGTCGACGGCTTCTTCTTCAGGCCGGGCACCTCGCGCACCTCGAAGAAGATGCGCAGCGCCTCTTCAACGAGGCGCTTCTTGATGCCGGGGAAGTGGACATCGACGATGCGATGCATCGTGTCGGCATCGGGGAACTTGATGTAGTGGAAGAAGCAGCGGCGCAGGAAGGCGTCCGGCAGCTCCTTCTCGTTGTTGGAGGTGATCATCATGATCGGGCGCTGCTTGGCCTTGATCGTCTCGCCGGTCTCGTAGACATGGAATTCCATGCGGTCGAGCTCGAGCAGGAGGTCGTTCGGGAATTCGATGTCGGCCTTGTCGATCTCGTCGATCAAGAGCACCGGGCGCTGCTCGCTGGTGAAGGCTTCCCACAGCTTGCCGCGCTTGATGTAGTTCCTGATGTCGGAGACGCGGGCATCGCCGAGCTGGCTGTCGCGCAGACGCGACACCGCGTCGTACTCGTACAGGCCCTGCTGCGCCTTGGTGGTGGACTTGATGTGCCAGGTCAGCAGCGGGGCGTTCAGCGCCTTCGCCACTTCCTCCGCCAGCACCGTCTTGCCGGTGCCGGGCTCGCCCTTCACCAGGAGCGGGCGCTCGAGCACGATCGAGGCATTGACGGCGACCTTGAGATCGTCGGTCGCAACATAGTCCTTGGTGCCGGTAAATTTCATCGCGCGTCCTTGTTGGTCGTCGTCCGAGGCATCGCCACTTTCATCGCCCCGGTCGCGACATGGGAACGGCCGCGTAGCGCGGCCGTTCCTGGTTCGGTCAGGCTTTCAGACCCGTCTTATCAGCGAAAGGATCACCAGCACAATCACCGCGCCGATCGTGGCGTCCACGATGGCGCCAACCGTGCCGGTGGCGAGCGCGATATGCAGCTGCGGCAGCACCCAGCTCGCGACCAGCGCGCCGATGATGCCGACGACGATGTTGCCGATCAGCCCAAATCCCGCCCCGTGGACAATCTTGCCCGCGAGCCAGCCTGCGATCGCGCCGATGATCAGCGCCGCGACAATTCCCATTGCAAACGTCCCCAAAACAACCCCTTGAGGCCGGCAATTCTAGAGCAAAAAGCCCTTGGGTCCACGCTGAATCACCGCGGTCGTGATCCTGCTTCGTCTCTCCCTATGGGCCCCTATGGGAGAGGTGAAGCGCCGCCCCTTGACGCCAGCCACCCGACGGGCAATCTGTCACCCATGTTCCTGCAATTCTTCACCTCTCTGCGCGATGCGCAGGTCCCCGTAACGCTGCGCGAATACCTCACGCTGATGGAGGCGCTCGACGCTGACCTCGCGGACTACACGGTCGAGAATTTCTACTATCTGTCGCGCGCTTCGCTCGTGAAGGACGAGCGAAATCTCGACAAGTTCGACCGCATCTTCGGCACCGTTTTCAAGGGGCTGGAAAGCCTGCTCGACGCCATGGAGAAGGCCGAGATCCCCGAGGAATGGCTGAAGAAGCTCGCCGAGAAATACCTCACCGAGGAAGAGAAGAAGCAGATCGAGGCCATGGGCTGGGACAAGCTCATGGAGACGCTGAAAAAGCGCCTCGAGGAGCAGAAGGGCCGCCACCAGGGCGGCTCGAAGTGGATCGGCACCGCCGGCACTTCACCCTTTGGGGCCTACGGCTACAACCCCGAGGGCGTCCGCATCGGCCAGGAGAAGAACCGCAACAATCGCGCCGTGAAGGTGTGGGACAGGCGCGAGTTCAAGGATCTCGACGGCAATGTCGAGCTCGGCATCCGCAACATCAAGGTGGCGCTGCGGCGCCTGCGCAAATTCGCGCGCACCGGCGCGCCCGACGAGCTCGATCTCGACACCACCATTCGCGAGACCGCCAATCACGGCTATCTCGACGTGCACATGCGCCCCGAGCGCCGCAATGCGGTGAAGCTCTTGGTGTTCTTCGACATCGGCGGCTCCATGGACGCACATATCGAGCAGGTCGAGGAGCTGTTTTCGGCGGCCAAGAGCGAGTTCAAGCACATGGAGTATTTCTACTTCCACAACTGCCTCTATGAAGGCGTGTGGAAGCAGAACAAGCGCCGCTTCACCGACCGCACGCCGACCTGGGATGTGCTGCACAAATACCCGCACGACTACAAGGTCGTGTTCGTCGGCGACGCCTCGATGTCGCCTTACGAGATCATGGTGCCGGGCGGCTCGGTCGAGCACGTCAACGAGGAGCCGGGCTCGGTCTGGCTCGACCGCATCATCCGCACCTATCCGCACGCGGTGTGGCTGAACCCGGTGCAGCAGAAGCACTGGGACTATTCGGAATCCACCACCATCATCAAACGCATCTTCGCGGGCCGCATGTACCCGATCACGATCGAAGGCCTGGAAAGTGCGATGAAGGAATTGACGCATTAGCGCTGCCGTCATTCCGGGGCGCGCGCAGCGCGAATTCCGGAATCTCGAGGTTCCGGGTTCGCTCGCTTCGCGATCGCCCCGGAACGACGGAAGAAGAAGGGAAGACCCCATGCCCCAGACCATTACCCGCGGCATCAAGGCGCTGATCGACGAGGCCAATGCCGAGATCGAGACGCTGACCGCCAAGGACGCCATCGAGATCTCCAAGAACGGCGATGTCGTCATCGTCGACATCCGCGACCCCCGCGAGATCGAACGCGACGGCCGCATCCCCGGCGCCTTCGCCTGCACCCGCGGTATGCTCGAATTCTGGATTGACCCGCAGAGCCCCTACGCCAAGCCGATCTTCCAGGAGGACAAGAAGTTCGTCTTCCACTGCGCTGGCGGCCTGCGCTCCGCGCTCGCGGCCAAGACCGCGCAGGATATGGGGTTGAAGCCCGTCGCCCACATCGCCGGCGGCTACGCCGCCTGGCGTGACGCAGGTGGCCCGACCGAGCAATGGGAGCCGAAGAAGAAGGGGTGAGAAGGTGCTGCGCTGTTGCGCCATTCTCCGCTGTCATTCCCCGCGAAAGCGGGGAATCGAGTACGCCGCGGCCTCTCGACTCAATCACAACCGCCTCTGGAATACTGGATCGCCCGGTCAAGTGTTCAGCCCGGGGACATGACCGACGGGTGTTCGGGGACATAGCCGACACATCATAGTGCAGGGATTTGGCAGTAAAGGAGGCCAAGTCCATGCCCTGGCGAGAGGTGTCGGTGATGGATCAGCGGCGGGAGTTCGTGCGGCTTGCGATGCAGGAGGGAGCGAACCGGCGGGAGCTCTGCCGGCGGTTCAATATCCATCCCGACACGGGCTACAAATGGCTTGCACGATGGCAAGCGGATCAGAATGTCGACGACCGCTCGCGCCGACCGCATGCGAGCCCGGGACAGACCGATTGCGAGCTTGAGGCACGTATTCTCGCGGTACGCGATGCCCATCCGGCATGGGGAGCTCGCAAGATAGCTCACTGCCTGGAGCGCAATGGCTTGCGTTCGCCAGCAGTCTCAACAGTTCATCAGATCTTGCGTCGGTCTGGCCGCATCAAGCCTCCGATCGGCGGCCCGACGGCAAGCCAGCGTTTCGAGATGCCGGCCCCCAATCTGTTGTGGCAGATGGACTTCAAAGGCTGGGTTCGGCTCGGCAATGATACCCAGTGCCATCCTCTGACGGTGGTGGATGACCACTCCCGCTATGATCTGTGCCTGCAGGCCTGTGCCGATCAACGCACAGATACCGTGCGCAGCCGCTTGGAGAAGACCTTTCGCCACTACGGGCTCCCGGAGGCTTTCTTCGTCGACAATGGTTCGCCCTGGGGTGATCCTTCCGGCGAGCGATGGACACGGTTCTCGGTGTGGCTGCTCAAGCTTGGCGTCGCCGTCATCCACAGCCGCCCATATCACCCGCAAAGCCGCGGCAAGAATGAACGATTCCACCGCACCCTCGCGGCTGAGGTGTTCGCACTGCGACAGTTCCGCGATCTCGCAGAGACGCAGCGTGCCTTCGACGCCTGGCGGGAAGTCTACAACTTCGAACGGCCACACGAGGCGCTCGGACAACAGGTCCCGGCCAGTCGATATCGGCCCAGCCAGCGAGCAATGCCCGATCGATTGCCACAGGTCGAATACGACAGCCATGAGATCGTGCGCCGCGTCTCCACGACCAAAGCCTATGTCAGCTTCAAGGGACGTCTTTGGAAAGTGCCACAGGCCTTCCGTGGCGAGCGCCTCGCCATCCGCCCCTCGGCAAACGATGCGCAATACGGGATCTTCTTTGCCGCCCACCAAGTCGCTATCATCGACTTGGCGAGCGGAGAATGTGTCGGCTATGTCCCCGAACACCCGTCGGTCATGTCCCCGGGCTGAACATCAAGCCGGGCGATGACAGCGGAGTTCGATGCGCATTGCCTCAACTTCGGAACGACAAGAAAGACATCATATGACCGCCACCGACCCCCTCGTCTCCACCGAATGGCTCGCCGCCCACATGGGCGATGCCAACATCAAGATTCTCGATGCCAGCTTCAAGCTGCCGGGCGTGCTGCCGCTGCCGAAGGACGACTATCTCGCCGCGCATCTGCCGGGCGCGGTGTTCTTCGACGTCGATGCGGTGTCGGATCATTCCAACCCGCTGCCGCACATGTATCCGAGTGCCGAGCAGTTCGGCCGCGACGTCGGCAATCTCGGCATCGGAAACAGCGACACGGTCGTGCTCTACGATGCCGGCGGCTGGGTTGCAGCGCCCCGCGCGTGGTGGATGTTCCTGGCCTTCGGCCACGGCAATGTGCGCATCCTCAATGGCGGCCTGAAGAAGTGGCGCGCCGAAGGGCGTCCGGTCGAGAGCGGCGAGGTGAAGCCCAAGCCTACGACGTTCAAGGCGAGTTATGATTCAAAACGCGTGCGCAGCATGCAGCAGCTCATCGCCAATCTCGAAAGCAGCAAGGAGCAGGTGATCGACGCGCGCGCCGCCGACCGTTTCGAGGGGCGCGCGCCGGAGCCGCGGCCGGGCATCCGCTCCGGCCACATCCCCGGCGCCCGCAACGTGCCCTACAATCTGCTGTTCGATGCCGCGACCGGTGAGATGAAGCCGCTCGACGATCTCCGCGCCGCCTTCACGAATGCCGGCGTCAAGCTCGACGCGCCCATCGTGACGAGCTGCGGCTCCGGTGTGTCCGCGGGCGTGCTCACGCTCGCCCTCTATCGCCTGGGGATCACCGACACCGCGCTCTATGACGGCTCCTGGTCGGAATGGGGTCAGGCCGACGGCCCGCCGATCGCGACCGGGCCGGCGTAGTCGCCACGATGACAGTGCGCTCCCTCGCCCCGTTCTTACGGGGAGAGGTGAGGATCAGCGCGTGCGCGCCGTCGCCGTGAACGCCTGCGGCTGACCGAATGGATCGAGCTGCTGCTGCACCTGCTGAGGCGGTGGGCGGCGCACCACGCGGTGCCGCTTCTTCGCCTTCGCCTTGCGCTTGGCCGCCTTGCTGTCCGATGCGCTGCTGTCCGGCTTCTTGCTCTCGGCTTTGGCCTTCGCCGGCGCAGCCTTCACCGCCGTCGTCGCCGGATCGTTCAGCACGGCCAGCTTCGCGGAGGCGGTATCAACCGCCGGGGAGGCGAGGGCGGCAGTGGGCTCGGGCGGCGCCGGCTCGCTGTTCGTTGCGGCGGGCTGGGCCGCTGCAATCGACGCCGTGGTGTCGGCCGGGGTGAGCGTGTCGGTGGCCGTTGGCGGTGCAGCCTCTACCGTCGCTTCGGGCTTGGCTGGTTCGACAGCCGGGACTTCAGCCTGAGGCGCGGTGGCCTGCGGCTGAACGGCGGTCTCGGTGGCCAACGCGGCCACCTGTTCGGGCTCGCTCGCCGGCAATCCAATCGTCGGCACCTGGTCACGCAGCGATAGCGTGGTCTCGGCGGGCACCTCCGGCTCCGCCCGCAATACCGCGAGCACCGGCTGGGCCGGTTCGGGGCTCTGCGCAAACACCTGCTCCTGCGGGCCGTTCCGCCAGGAGGGGTTGCTGACATACTGCTGATGGGTCGCCCGCAGCAGCGCGGCGGCACCTAGGCCGAACACCAGGATGGAGGTTGACAGCAGGATCGCGGCAAACAGGAAGCGAAAGCCGGGAAGCATCGAGCGATTGCGAATTTCCGCCCCGGCGGCGACTGGGCCGGGGCCAAAGAGCCATCTGAACGCGGTGACGGTACTGCTTGCCGCGTTCGCCACGCGGATCCGAGCTCAAAAGGTGGCGAATCAGGCTGATTCGACCATATCGCAACGCTTCGGCATCGTTCTGTTAAAATCGCGACCGAACATCGCGGCAATTGATGCCGCGATACGATTTCAGCCCGGTGATGCAACGGGGCAACGGTAGTCTTGCGGATCACAAATCGGCCAATCCGGCGCAAATAAGCCTGATATGTCTTGAATGTGCCGCTATCTTCCGTCATCTGGCCGTTAACGGTCCGATCGGGCTTGGGGACTATACAAGAGCGATGATGATCAAACACTTTCTGACGATATGCGCTGCCGCGACAGTCGCTGCGGCGGGGACCTCGCTCGCTCAGGCTCAGAGCTATCCGGTCCAGCAGGCGCCAGGTTATGGTGCCCCGGCCGAATATCGGCCCGGCGACCGCATGCCGAATTTCGACGCGCTGGACGAAGACGACGAGGCGATGCCGCAGGCTTCGCTGCCGCCGCCCGGTCCGGCTGACGATCCGCGCTACGGCCGCCCGGCCGGCGCGCCTCCGGTCTATTCGGCCGCCCCGCCGCAGGGGCCGGTGATGTCGCCGGATGATCCGCGTTATGGCCGTCCGGCTGGCGCTCCGCCGGTCTATTCGGCGGCGCCGCCCCAGGGCCCCGTGATGTCGCCCGATGATCCCCGCTATGGCCGGCCCGCCGGTCCGCCGCCGGTGATCTACGCCGACCGTCCGGCCCAGGCGCCGGCCAACGATGGCCTGCGTCCGCCGGAGGCAGTCGGTGGTCCGGCCGCGACCGGAGCGGTGCAGTCCGGCCAGCCGCCTGTTGGCGCCGACGGCCGGCCGATGACGGTTGCCTCGCTGCCACCCGAGGAGCAGCCGGATGCTGCGCCGGCGCAGCTGCCCCCGAATCTGCGCCGCCAGGAAGTTGCGTTCCAGACCAAGGAGCCGGCCGGCACCATCGTGGTCGATACGCCCAACACCTACCTCTATTACGTGCTCGGCAACGGCCGCGCGGTCCGCTACGGCGTCCGCGTCGGGCGCGACGGCTTCACCTGGACTGGCGTGCAGAAGATCACCCGCAAGGCCGAGTGGCCGGATTGGCATCCGCCGACCGAGATGATTGAGCGTCAGCCCTACCTGCCGCGCTTCATGGCCGGCGGCCCCGGCAATCCGCTTGGCGCCCGCGCGATGTATCTCGGCTCGACCGTCTATCGCATCCACGGCACCAACCAGCCTTCGACGATCGGCAAATTCGTGTCCTCCGGCTGCATCGGCATGCTGAACGAGGACGTCTCGGACCTGTTCGACCGCGTCAAGGTCGGCACCCGCGTAGTGGTGCTGCCGGGCGGCCCGTCGCCGGGAACGGCGACTGCCTCCGCTGCGCCGACCCCCGGTGCCGCCGGTCCGGCTCCGATGGCCGCTCAGGCCGGTCCGGTGCCCGGCACCCAGCCGACGGTGGTGCCGCCGCTCCCCGCGCCGGTGACGGTGCGCTGAACCGGCTCGCAGAACCGACCAATCGGCGGCGCGTGTGCTTTGGCCACGCGCCGCACTCATTTGACGCATGCTCGTTCGCGCCTCCGCTCGCTTGAATCCACGCCCGGCCCGACTACGTCCCGGCTGATTGCAGCGAATGCGAGGAGCACAGGATGCGAATCTTTGTTGCGGGCGCCACTGGCGCCGTGGGCCGTCAGCTCGTCCCTCTCCTTCTTGCCAGCGGCCACTCGGTCGTCGCTTCGACGCGGAGCGCGGCGAAAACGGGCATGCTCGAGAATTTCGGCGCCGAACCCGTCATTGCCGACGGCCTCGACGCGGCGGACATGCGCGCGGCCGTAATCGCGGCAAGGCCTGATGTGGTCATCCATCAGATGACCGATCTAGCCGCCGCCACGGATCTGCGGCATTTCGATCGCGCGTTCGCGCGGACCAACGAGTTGCGGACCCGCGGAATCGACATTCTGCTCGCGGCCGCGCGAGAGGCCGGTGCCAAGCGCTTCATTGCACAGAGCTTCTGTGGCTGGACCTTCAGCCGCGATGGCGGAGCGATCAAGACGGAAGCGGACGAACTTGAGCCGAATCCTCCGGAAGAATTGCGGCGTACACTCGAGGCGATCCGGTATCTGGAGCGAACCGTTACGGCATCGTCTGCACCCGAAGGCATCGTGTTGCGCTACGGATTCTTCTATGGCCCGGAAACCGGCACGCTGTCGCCGGCGATGCAAGATCAGCTTCGCCGGCGGCGAGTGCCGGTTATCGGCGATGGCGGCGGACATTGGTCGTTCATTCACACCGAAGACGCTGCGTCAGCGACCGTGGCTGCGGTCGAGCGCGGACGCGCTGGCAACATCTACAACATCGTCGACGACCATCCGGCACTGGTCAGGGATTGGCTGCCGGCGCTCGCCGAGTTCCTTGACGCCAAACCCCCGCTTCACGTTCCGGCGTGGCTCGGGCGACTGCTTGCGGGCGAACACATGGTTGCGATGATGACCGAGGTGCGCGGGGCCTCCAATGCCAAGGCCAAGCGCGAGCTCGGTTGGCTGCCGGCCCATCCCTCCTGGCGAGACGGCTTCGTCGACGCTGCGAGGCATTCCGCGGTCCATCGCACGGCGGCTTGAGCTTCTATGTGAGGGAGCGATGACGGTTGATCCCCGGCCTCATCGCGTTTCAGGCAAGCCGCCGCGGCAGCTCGCTGCCCCTGGTCCAGGCGTCGATCGCCTCGACCATCTGGCCGTAATGGATGCGCAATCCATCGGTGGTGGCGTAGCCGAGATGCGGCGTCAGCACGAGATTGTCGAGCTTGCGAAAGGGATGGCCGGCCGGCAGCGGTTCGATCGAGAACACGTCCAAGCCGGCGCCCGCGATCTGGCGCTGCTGCAGCGCCTCGAGCAGCGCTTGCTCGTCCACGATCGGCCCACGCGCGGTGTTGACGAGGAAGGCCGTCGGCTTCATCCGCGCGAGATCGGCGCGGCTGACGAGGCCACGCGAACGCTCGCTCAGCACCACGTGGATGGTGACGATGTCGGCCTTGGCGAACAGCTCCTCCTTGGTAGCGTAGCCGACGCCGACTTCCCTGCACTTCTCGGGCGTGAGATTCGGGCTCCAGGCGATCACGTTCATGCCGAACGCCTTCGCGATCCCAGCCATCTTGCTGCCGAGCTTGCCGAGCCCGACGATGCCGAGCGTCATCCCCTCGATCTCGACGCCGGCAAAGCTCTGCCAGGGCTCGCCGGCATGCATGCGTGCATTCTCGCGGCCGATGCCGCGGGTCAGCTCCAGGATCAGGCCCATGGCGAGCGGCGCGGTCGGATCGCGGGAATATTGGGTGCCGCCCACGGCCACATTGCGCGTTTTCGCAGCCTCCATATCGATGGAAGCGTTGCGCATGCCTGAGGTCAGCAGCAGCTTCAGCTTCGGCAGGCTCTCAAACAGGCTCTTGGGAAACGCGGTGCGCTCGCGCATCGCGCAGACGATCTCGAAATCGGCCAGTGCGCTGGCTGCCGCCTGCTCGGAGGCGAAGGGGTGGCTGAACACGGTGACGTCAAGGCGGTCGGATAGTTTCGGCCAGTCGGCGACATCGAGAGCGAGGTTGAAATAGTCGTCGAGAATTGCACAGCGCAGCCGCGTCATCAGCGTTCATCCATGGCGAGAGGTGACGGCGCGAGCGGGGCGCCTTCGTCGGAACCGGACCATGGTTGCGCGTAATGAGGACGGCGCGCAAGCCGCCGAGGTCTTCAAAAGTCCGACAGGAAAGAGGGGATCAACGGTCGCGGGGCTTCAGGCGGAACGGCGCATCCATGCCGTGCTTGGCGCGCCAGGCCGGGCCGGGGCCGCGCATGTAGTGCAGCTCGGGCCGATACGGGTTGAAGGCGGTGGTGACGAAACGCTTCCAGAAGGCCTTGATCTCCGAGGCGAACCCGGAGACGTGCCCGGCTGCCGCCGGAACAGGAAGAGAGTTGGTCTCGATCAGAGCCATGATGCGGCCTCGCTGTGCTGCCCGTTCGTTCTGAGCGGGTGGCGCTGTTTCCGCGCGAAACCGAGCTTTGGCCTGCTTTATTAAAAAATGGTTTCAATTGTCCGGATCGGTGGCCGGATGGTGTCCGTCCCGTATTCATCCGTGGTGAACGGACGGAAAACGTTGCCCTTTGGGGGCGGGATCGTTACATCGGCGGCAAGCAAATTTCCTCAAATCGAAGGTTTCACGGGACCGATGGCGCGCCAGTTCATCTATTTCATGCAGGGCCTGACCAAGAGCTACCCGACCCGGAAGGTGCTCGACAATATTCACCTGAGCTTCTATCCGGACGCCAAGATCGGCGTGCTCGGCGTCAACGGGTCGGGTAAGTCGACCCTGCTCAAGATCATGGCTGGCCTCGACAAGGAATACACCGGCGAGGCCTGGGTCGCCGAGGGTGCCCGCGTCGGCTATCTCGAGCAGGAGCCGCAGCTCGATCCCAAGCTGACCGTGCGCGAGAATGTCATGCAGGGTGTCGCCAAGCAGAAGGCGATCCTCGACCGCTATAACGAGCTCGCCGTCAACTATTCGGACGAGACCGCCGAGGAGATGACCAAGCTTCAGGACGAGATCGAGGCGCAGGGCCTGTGGGATCTCGACAGCAAGGTCGACCAGGCCATGGACGCGCTGCGCTGTCCACCCGACGACGCCGACGTGACCAAACTCTCCGGCGGTGAGCGCCGCCGCGTCGCGCTGTGCCGCCTCTTGCTCGACCAGCCCGAGCTCCTGCTGCTGGACGAGCCGACCAACCATCTCGACGCGGAATCCGTATCGTGGCTGGAAGGGCACCTGCGCAACTATCCCGGTGCGATCCTGATCGTCACCCACGATCGCTACTTCCTCGACAACGTCACGGGCTGGATCCTCGAGCTCGACCGCGGTCGCGGCATCCCCTATGAGGGCAACTACTCCTCCTGGCTGGTGCAGAAGCAGAAGCGGCTTGAACAGGAGGGCCGCGAGGACGCTGCGCACCAGAAGACGCTGGCCCGCGAGCAGGAATGGGTGGCGTCCTCGCCGAAGGCGCGCCAGGCCAAGTCGAAGGCGCGTTATCAGCGCTATGAGGAGCTGCTCAAGAAGGCGAGCGAGAAGCAGACCCAGACCGCGCAGATCATCATCCCGGTCGCCGAGCGGCTCGGCACCAACGTGGTGGACTTCGAAGGGCTCAGCAAAGGTTTTGGCGATCGTCTCCTGATCGACAATCTCACGTTCAAGCTGCCGCCGGGCGGCATCGTCGGCGTGATCGGTGCCAACGGTGCCGGTAAGACCACGCTGTTCAGGATGATCACCGGCCAGGAGCAGCCGGACTCCGGCACAATCACGATCGGTGAGACCGTGCATCTCGGCTATGTCGACCAGTCGCGCGACGCACTCGACGGCAAGAAGACCGTGTGGGAAGAAATTTCCGGCGGCAACGAGCTGATCCTGCTCGGCAAGAAGGAAGTGAACTCGCGCGGCTATTGCTCGGCGTTCAACTTCAAGGGCGCGGACCAGCAGAAGAAGGTCGGCGCGCTCTCCGGCGGTGAACGCAACCGCGTGCATCTCGCCAAGATGCTGAAGTCCGGTGCCAACGTACTGCTGCTCGACGAGCCGACGAACGATCTCGACGTCGACACGCTGCGCGCGCTCGAGGAGGCACTGGAGGACTTCGCCGGCTGCGCCGTCATCATCAGCCACGATCGCTGGTTCCTCGACCGCATCGCGACCCACATCCTGGCCTTCGAAGGCGACAGCCATGTCGAATGGTTCGAGGGCAACTTCCAGGACTACGAGAAGGACAAGATGCGCCGGCTCGGCCAGGACAGCATCATCCCGCATCGCGTGAAGTACAAAAAGCTGACGCGGTGATCCCGGCATGATGCGGCGGGCGCTCATCGCGGCCGCGATCGTCGTCACCTGCGGCTGGTCGTCCGCCCACGCTGCCGACGCGGCCTTCACGCAGTTCGTTGATTCGCTCTGGCCGGAGGCGCAGGCGGCCGGCGTCTCGCGCGCGACATTCGAGCGTGAGACGCGCGGGCTCGAGCCCGACTACAAGCTGCCCGATCTGATCCTGCCCGGACGGCCCGCGACCGGCGCGCCCTCGCAGGCCGAGTTCGTGCAGGTCCCGGCCGACTACGTCAAGGAAGCTTCGATCGCGCGGCTGGCCGGCGAGGGACAGCGACTGCTGCAGAAATATGGCACGGCACTGACCGGGATCGAGAGAAGCTCCGGCGTGCCTGCCACCGTCATGCTCGCGATCTGGGGCCGTGAGACCGATTATGGCCGCTACACGCTGCCCTACGATCTCGTCCGCGTGCTGGCGACGCAGGCTTATGTCGGCCGCCGCAAGGACCAGTATCGCAACGAATTCGTCCTCGCGCTGAAGATCCTGGGAGAAGGCGTGGTGACGCGCAAGGACATGCGTTCGTCCTGGGCCGGTGCCACCGGGCTGACGCAGTTCCTGCCCTCGGAATACTACAAGCATGGCGTCGACTTCGACGGCGACGGCCGTATCGATATCTGGCACTCCGTGCCGGATGCGCTGGCCTCGGCCGCGCAGCAGCTCGTCAACAAGGGCTGGCAAAGCGGCTTGCGCTGGGCCTATGAGGTGCAGGCGCCGGCGAACGTCGATTGCACGGTTGGCGTGCCGGAGGTGACGAAGCCGATCGGCCAGTGGCTGCGCGAAGGTTTTGTGCCGGTGCGTGGGCAAAAGCTCAGCGCGGCCGAGCAGGCTCAGCCAGCCTCGCTGCTCCAGCCGGAGGGCATCTACGGCCCGTCGTTCCTGACCACGAAGAACTACTTCGTCATCAAGGAATACAATTTCTCCGATCTCTACGTGCTGTTCGTCGGCCATCTCAGCGACCGCATGATGAGCCCGCTGCCGTTTGCAACGCCCTGGTCGGCCTCCAAGCAGTTGCGCACCAAGGATGTCGAGACCATGCAGCGCGGGCTGACGCGTATCGGGCTCTACAGGGACAAGATCGACGGCAAGGCCGGCATGCAGACACGCGCAGCGCTCGGCGCCTATCAGAAGTCGGCGGGTTTGAAGGTCGATTGCTGGCCCAGCGAAGAGGTGCTGCGCTCGATCCAGGCTGCGCGATAGCAGAGCAGCAAAAGAAAAAGCCCGGCCGAGATGCTCGGCCGGGCTTCGATCGCGGCGCGCGCGTAACGATCAGATCAGTAGCAAACGCGGACCGGGCGGACGACCCAGCCGTAACCGTCCCAATACCGCTCACGACGCCAGTAGCAGGGCGGGGGCGGCGGGCCGGGCTCGGCGACATAGACGGGGCCGCCATAGGCGGGACGGCTCGACGCAATGGCGCCGCCGACGATCGCGCCGCCGATCAGGCCAGCCGCGATGCCGGCACCGACGTCACCGGCTTTGGCAGGCGGGGTGGCGGTCACCAGCGAACCGGCGACCGTCGCAACCGTGAGGGCGGCAACTAAAGTCTTCTTCATGCTCAGGGCTCTCCTGGGAGATGGGCTCCCCTTGTTAGAGGTGCCCGGGTTTCAAAGGTTCACGCACACTCTGATGGAATTGGCCGTTGGGCTAGCAAGCGCGCAAATGGTCAATCCACGGTAAACGCACACGGAGCTGTGACGAGAAAAAGCGGTCTTTTTCGGGCTCCGAGATGAACGGCCCATCCGTAGTGAGCCGGTCCTGGCGACTTAGCCACAGACTCTGACACGGCGGACGCGCCAGGCATAGCCGTCCCAGAAGCGCTGCTTCTGCCAGACGCAGCCGCCGTAATAGTCGTCGGCAACATAGCCCGGGCCCGGTGCGTAGTAGCGCGGCGGGTAGTAGCCGGGTTCATAATAGCCATAGCCGGGTCCGTAGTAATACGGAGAGGCAAGCGCGCCACCGACAATCGCGCCGCCGATGATCCCGGCGGCCACGCCAGCGGCGACGCCGCGCTGGGCATGGGCGGGTGTTCCGGCCGTCAGCGCCAGGGTGGCGACGGCGGCAACTGCCAGGAGCGACTTCTTCATCGGCTTGACCTTTTCGCACAATCACGCGGGAACTCTTTGGGAGCAGAGTTCCACAATTGGGAGCAGAGTTCCACAATTCGCTTGAATGATCAATGAACGGCGCCTTCGCCGGCGACGACCAATTGACATGGACGCAACTCCGCCAAGGAGACGATGATGGGCAACGCGATGGTCAATGCATTGATTGCTGCCGGAATCGTCTTCGCGATCGGCTACGGCTGGTTCATCCACCTCCAGAATCGCGGACGGCGCTCCCGCGCAGCGGCCGGTAGCGATGGAGGGAGCAGCGGCAGCGACAGTTATTCCGGGACGAGTGACGGCTTCTCGCTGGGAAGCTGGTTCTCCAGCGACAACTTGGGGAGCGCGACTGACGGCGGCAGTTGTTCCAGCAGCGATGGCGGCAGCAGCGGCGGGGATTGCGGAGGTGGCGGCGATGGTGGAGGAGGCGGAGGTGGCGATTAGAACCCCCGCAATCTTGATCCAGCGCAACAGCTTGTTTTAGAGCCGTTCTAGGCTGTCGCCGGGCCAGTTTGGAATAGCTTCAAATACCAGTTTTTCCTTTTGCATCCGGCCAGCCTGTTAAATATCGATGATGGCGCATCACCGAAGGGCCTTCCGCTTCCATGATCGTTTGTTCCTGTAACGTGCTGAGCGATGATGATATCCGCGCCGCCGTCGCCGAGTCCGAGGACGCCGTGCGCCATGCCAAGCAGGTCTACGGATGCCTCGGCTGTAGCGCCGAATGCGGTCGCTGTGCCCGGACCATCAAGACGATCATCGACGAAGCCCTCGGCCCCTGCGCCCAGTCCTGCTGCGCCGGCTGTCCTCATAGCCACACCGTGCCTGCCAATGACGAGACGGCCGAACCCGCGCAGTTCGCCCTCGCAGCCTGCTAAAAACTTCCACAACACCGCTGAGCTTTCCCCCGGCTGCGTCCGCGTAGCTGGTTGCTCTCGTCCGCGAAGTCATTTAGAAGCATTCTAAATTCGGTTAGGGCCGATTTGGACTGCGAAAGCTGGAGTGAACCATGCAGGGCGACGCAAAGGTCATCGACTATCTCAACAAGGCGCTGCGTCACGAGTTGACTGCGATCAATCAGTACTGGCTGCACTACCGCTTCCTCGACAATTGGGGCCTGCTCGACATGGCCAAGGTCTGGCGCAAGGAGTCCATCGAGGAGATGGAGCACGCCGACAAGCTCACTGAGCGTATCCTGTTCTTCGACGGCTTTCCGAACATGCAGGTGCTCGATCCCCTGCGCATCGGCCAGAATGTCAAGGAGATCATCGAGTGCGACCTCGCCGCCGAGATGAGCGCCCGGGCGCTCTATCAAGAAGCGGCGACCTACTGCCACAGCGTCAAGGACTACGTCACGCGCGACCTGTTCGAGAAGCTGATGAGCGACGAGGAGCACCACATCGACTTCCTCGAAACCCAGCTCGATCTGATCGGTCGCATCGGCCTCGAGCTCTACACCCAGAAGCACGTCGGCGGGCTCGAGGGCGACGGGCATTAAGCTCCGGCCCGGCTCCCTCCATTCGTCATGGCCGGGGCCTTGACCCGGCCATCCAGGTATTGCCGCACGACGAAGACGTGGATGCCCGGGACAAGCCCGGGAATGACGGACTTCTAAAGCGCGATGAGATTTGGATGGATCGTCATCGCGCTTTAGCTTGTGTTTACGCATGATCTTTCCGGAAAACCGCTTCGCACTTTTCCGGATCATGCCTTAGCTACAGCTGCGTCTTGTAGATTTCTTCAACGGTCTCCTGGCTCGCCGGTTCGCCGAGGCCGGTCTGATCGTGAATGACGGTGACGATGCTCGGCATCACCGAGCGCTGCACCTTCTCCGACGACCACAGCTTCGAGCGCATCAGCGCCTTGCCGCAATGGAAATAGACCTCGCTGACCGCGACATTCAACACCGCGCGCGGAGGCTTGCCGAATTCCACCATCGAGGCGAGCAGTTCCGGGTCAGCCGACAGCGTGCCGCGTCCGCCGACGCGCAGCGTCTCGTCGATGCCCGGCACGAAGAACAAGAGGTGCACGAAGCCCGAGCCTTCGACCACGTTGCGGAAACTGTCGATGCGGTTGTTGCCGGAGCGGTCGGGCATCAGCAGCTGGTTGGGGCCGGCGACGCGGACGAAGCCGATGCCGCCGCCGCGCGGCGAAGCGTCGACGCTCCCGTCCGCTCCCGATGTCGCGAGCACGCAGAACGGCGACATCTCGATGAATTTCTTCGCATGCGCATCGATCGCGGGCCGTGCCTTCGCGATCACGCGCGGGCTCGGCTTGGCATAGATGGTGGCGAGGTCTTCGGCGCTCAGATCGTTCAACGGCGTGCCTCCGCTTCAGTTTGGCCGAAGCTATCCGATCAGGCGCGTTCAGCCAACGAGATCAAACGCGCTAAACTGCGTCCGCCGGCACGAAGCAGCTGATAATGACGGCACCGCGGTGATGGACGTACCACACCACGGCCTGCCCGACCGGGTTGCCGCGATCGCGAATGATGGCGCGCTCAGGCACCTCGATCCATTGTCCATCGATCGGTACCCAATAGGCGCCGCCGCGCACGTCGTAGTCGGTGCGATGGCCGTCGGAGATGTCGCAGCAGGGCACGCCATTCGGCGCGATCACGCTCTTGAACCAGGCGCGGATATCCGGCGGAACGTGATCATATTGCCCGTTGTCGAATGCGAACGCGGCGCTCGTCAGCGCCGTCATTGCAGCCAGCCAAATGCACAGTGCCAGCCTGTGCATGATCCTCCTCGTCGCGTCTTGCCATTCGCGCATGATTCGTCCGCGCGCCGATTCGACTGTTAAGACGATTAAGCCCGAGCTGTCAGCGCATTGCATGCTCAAATAATATGCGGCGGCGGAGCGCCGCATATGATGCATTGCGATATGGGCGTGTTCTTGGTGATCCCTACATCGCGCGCTGCGGCGCGGATTGCAGCAATTGCCTGACATGCTCGGCGTAGAATTTGGCGTTGCTCGTGGTGCCGTGGCCGCGCGTCTCGGTGCTCGCCGGGATCAGGTACAGGCGCCCGTTCTTGACCCGCTTCATGGCGGCATCCGTGATTCCGGTCTCCGGCGGGTTGCGTTCGTCGTCGGCGGAATTGATCAGCAGCAGCGACGCTTCGATTGCCTCCAGCTTCTCTGAGGCATTGTAGTCGTGCGAGGACTCCCACTGATAGACGAAGTCGTTGGCATCCGCCGTGATCGGCGCTGCAAGACGCTCGTCGACCATCTTGTCGGCCTTGGCCGCGGTCGGCGCCTGCGATTGATAGGCGAGCGTCCCGCCGATGCTCGCGATGCCGTACGCCGTGATGGCGTATTTCATCATGCGCGGCTGGCTGGTGTAATTGCCGCCATTGTAGTCGGGATCGTTGCGGATGGTGTCGAGCATGATCCGCCGCAGCATCCAGTTGCGCGACGCCATCTCGGTCGGCTGCGAGGCCATCGGGATCAGTGCGTCCATCGCGTCCGGATATTTCTCGCCCCACAGCCAGGTGTGCATGCCGCCCATCGAATTGCCGATCACGAGCCGCAAATGCTTGATGCCGAGGCCTTCCGTCACCAGGCGATATTGCGCCTCGACCATGTCGTCGTAGTTGTATTTCGGGAAGCTCGTCTTCAGTCCGTCGGACGGCTTCGACGATTTGCCGTGGCCGACATTGTCGGGAATGATGATGTAATATTTGGAAGCGTCGAGCGGCTGCCCCGCGCCGAACAGCTCGCCGGCAAAGGAGGGAGTCAGCATGCCCGCACCCGAGCCGCCTGTTCCGTGCAGCACCAGCACCGGTTGGCCTGAGGGCTCGCCGACAGTGGTGTAGTGCAGCTTCAGTTCCGGCATGATCTCGCCGGTGTGGAACTTGAAATCCCTGGCGATCCAGTCTCCCTGCTTTGGGGGCGGGTAATCGGCGGACAAGACCGGTGTGGAGATAGCCAGCGTCGAAAGGGACAGCAGGATGGCAGACAGCGCCGCGCGACAAGCTCTCATGTTCATTTCCCCCATGCGGCTCATGGTCGGCGGCCGCGTTGCGGTGGAATTTAGCAGAAGTCTGGGGAGGGATGTAGGATTTCGGCTCGGCCGATCGTCTTTCAGGCTGACACCGGGAGATCCTGCATGTGCCGCAACATCAAGACACTATTCAACTTCGAGCCGCCCGCGACGGAGGATGAGATCCATGCCAGCGCGCTGCAGTTCGTGCGAAAGCTGTCGGGGTTCAACAAGCCGTCGCAGGTGAACGAGGTGGCGTTCGAGCGTGCGGTGGCCGAGGTCTCTGAGGCCGCACGAAAACTCCTGACGTCGCTGCATACGCATACGCCGGCGCGCGACCGCGAGGTTGAGGCGGAAAAGGCGAAGGAGCGCTCGCGGCTGCGCTTCGGCTCGTGAGCGCCAGCAACGCGTTCCGTGATCTGGCTCACGGTATCTGCTGCGTCAACTTGCGATGCTGGCGGCCGGGGTTTTGATCGCCCGGAGCACGACCATGAGCCGCCCCCTTCTTCCTTTGAAAGCAGGTGCCATCGTCTTCACGATGCTATGGACCGCGTGGATGATGTGGTGGAGCGGCTCGTTCTCGAGCGCACACGTGATCATCCTCGGCCTGTGCGGCGCGGCGGTGGGCTATCTCTGGTATCGCGCCATGCGCTGGCAGTTCGAGCGCATGGGCATGCTGCCGCGGCCTGAGAACCGGTCGAAATAGCCTCGCCCGCTAGCCCTTGGGAGCGTGCTTCTTCTTTTTCTTCTTCTTCGTCTTCTTGTGATCTTCGCCGTCATCGCTCTCGTCATCGACGATTGCCTCGCCGGTTTCCTGGACGGCGGCCTCGAGCGCATCGCGCTCGGCGGCTTCGCGTTCGCGCTGGCGGCGGCGTTCGTCCCAGGCGTCGAAGAGCTGGTCGAGCCACGGCAGCACTTGCTCGATCGATGGCAATTGGCCGGGCGGACCCGGCTCGACGCGCGGGCCTTGCGGCCCCGCCGGCCCCTGCGGTCCGAGAGGTCCCTGTGGTCCGGCGGCTCCGCGTGGGCCGGCTTCGCCCAGCTTGCCTTGCGGACCGGGCTTGCCAGGCGGGCCGGCCTTGCCGATCGGTCCCGGCTTGCCCTGCGGCCCCCGGCTTGCCGCGCGCCCCGTCGGGGCCGCGCCGGCCCGGATGACCCTGCGGTCCAGGCCGTCCCGGCTCGCCTTGCCGCCCGCGCGGGCCCGGAGGTCCCTGCCGTCGTCCCTGATCGTCTGCCACGCCACTGCTCCCTGCACCCGAAGCAAGCTACTTAGCGGCGTTTGACGACAGCAGCAATTCTGCGCGCGTGAGATCGGTCAACATCAATCGGCACGCCGTCGCACGTGCTAGTCTTGATAGGCTGGCACGTCGATGCCGGAGGCGGCATAGAGCCTGATCTTGTTGCGCAGCGTGCGCACCGACAGGCCGAGCACGCGCGAGGCGCGCGTGCGGTTGCCGTCGCAGCGCGCCAGCGTCTGGAGCACGAGCTCACGTTCGACCTCGTCGACGGTGGCGCCGATCAGAAGCGGAACGATCTGGTTTGGAGCAAGGAACTGTGCGTCCGGCTCGGACGCAGCGACGTGAACAGTGGTCATCAACACCTCCCGACCAACGCCCGCTTCCATCATTGGAAGCGGATCGAGAACCAACGACCCCCAAGCCGTAGATCCACGGTGGTCGGGTTTGGTTAATGAAGGGTTAACCGGGGACGATCGCACCAATTGACCTCAGGAATGCCGCGAAGCCGCCGCGATTGGTGGGAGATGCATCGCGATGCGGACCTATCTCGTGCCGATCACGCGTGTGATGCCCGCGCAAACGGGCATCACAGCAGATGCGGATGGTGAGTCGTGCCTCACACCGTGCGATACCCGCCGTCCACCATCACGATCGTTCCGGTGACATAGGCCGACATATCCGAGGCGAGGAAGATCGCAGGTCCCACGATGTCCTCCGCCTTGCCGGTGCGCGCCAGCGGGGTGTGATCGACGAAGGCCTGCACCAGCGCCGGATTGGTCGCGCGCACATTGGCGTTGATGTTGGTCTCGATGAAGCCCGGCCCGATCGCGTTGACGCGCACGCCCTCCTTGCCGAGCTCGACCGCGAGCGCCTTGGTGAAGCCGAGCACGCCGTGTTTCGAGGTGGTGTAGGCCGCCGAGCTCGGCGTGCGCAGATGCACGAAGGACTGGATCGAGCCGATATTGACGATGCGGCCCTTGCTGGCGCGCAAGGGGGCGAGGAACGCCTGCGTCATGTTGAAGACGCCGTTGAGGTTGAGCGAGATGATGTCGTTCCAGTCCTTCGCCACCGTCTCGGTCTCCGCGGTGAAGGCGTTGCGGCGGGTGATGCCGGCATTGTTGACGAGGATCGACACCTGCCCGACCTTGCCTTCGACCTGCTTCGCCAGCGCGAAGCAATCCTCGCGCCGGGTCACGTCGAGCGCAAAGCTTTCGGCCTTGCCGCCCGATGTTCGGATCTCCTGCGCGGCGTCTGCCACCGTCTCGGCGTTGACGTCGAGCAGCACGACCTCGGCGCCCTCGCGCGCATATCCGGCGGCGATCGCCCGGCCGATGCCGGAGCCGGCACCCGTGACGACGGCGATGTGGTTTGCGAGCAAGGCCATGACATATTCCTCCCGATTTCTTTTCGAAGTTTCACGAAAAGCTAACTCGAAATTAAGGGGTCGGAAACGGCGGCCTTGGCATACTGATCTTCATTGCTACACGTTGCGCGCATGATGGAACGGCTCGACTCCTGGAAACTCGCTCTGGGACGCCTTCGGTCGGCGCACTCGCCCGATTGGGCCGAGGCCGGCCGGCTGCTGGCGGAGATCGCGCGGATGAGCAGCGACCTCACGCTGCGCCAGGCCGCCGAGCAGGCGCTTCCGGTGCTGCGCCAGGCCGTGGACAATCACGAGCACGGCGTGATGCTGGCGGCCCAGCGCCGTCTCGGTGTGGTGCTCGATGTCGTGCACGATCTGAGTGTCCCGCGCTTCGGCCGCCGCAACGCCATGCCGAAACAGCTGTCCAGCGAGGATCGCGCCCGCAAGATGCTCGGCCTGCCGCTCGCCGTGCAGCTCACCTGCGAGGAAATCAACCGGGCCTATCGCCGCGCCGCCAAGGGCCTGCATCCCGACCAGGGCGGCAGCGCGGACGCCTTCATCGACCTCGCCGACGCGCGCGACATCCTGATTCATCCCGGCGCGCACAAGGACGCGTGAGCGCGCGTCAGCTCCCGCTTGCGCAACACAAAAAAACCGGGCGAGGATGCGAGTCCTTGCCCGGCTCTTCGTCCGCCGATCGAATGGTTACCAGCTGCAGTGGCCGTTCTTCAGCGCGGAATCCTTCACCGCGAGCGCGTCGATGAAGGTCGGCACGGTCACGCTGGCGCGGTGATAGCCGGCCGGCCACGGCGTGGTCGGGATGCTCTCGTCCCAGATCTGGCAGAAGCCGGTGTCGTGCCAGCGGATCAGATGATAGCTGGCTTCGGCAGGGCTCGCAGCGACGAACGCAGTGACGGCAAGACCGGCGGCAGCGCACAGCATGGAAAGACGACGCATGATCAGCTCCTCAAAATGAATGATGTGATGCGCCTCCCGACAATGACGGGAGGAGGATGCGGGACGCCTTTGGGGGATGCGCCCCGGACAAGATGTGAGTAGCGGCTCGCGCTGATCGGGTTCAAACAAGGCGGGCAGGAAAAGACGAGGGCGGATCGCTCGCGCGACCCGCCCTTGAAATGCGATCTCCTGCCTGAGTTCAGAGCGTGCAGCGGCGCTCGGTGCGCATCTGGATCTGGAGGTCGGAGGCCTGCTGGAAGGTCGGGAGCGGCTTGCTGACGACCTTGTAGGTCGACACCCCAATCTGGAACGGCTTGTACTGCAGGTCCTCGTTCCAGACCTGGCAGATGCCGGTGTTGTCCCAACGGATCACGTAATAGCCGACCTTCGCGGATGCGGGCACGGCGAACACGGAACTAGCAATGCCGGCAACGGCACAGAGCGCGAAAACGCGACGCATGAAGTATCTCCTTGTGGGGAAGTGGGATCTGAAAATTCGTGCGGTAAAAGCAGGTCCTTTGCAAGCCGGGGAGCCGCCGTTCACGGACATGTCAGCTGCTCCCCAAGCATTTGGTTTGGCCGCGTGCCCGACAAGCAACGCGCTCACCGCGCCAGTGACGCGACTGCCTCGATCTCGATCAGCATCTTCGGATCGGGCAGCGCGTGCACCACGCACGTTGTCCGCGCCGGGTAGGGCGGCGGGCCGAAGGCGCCGGCATAGAGCGCGTTCATGGCGGCGACATCCGAGGCGCGGGTCAGGAGCACGTTGACCTTGACGAGATCGTGCGTGCCGGCGCCGGCCTCGCCCAGCACGCGCTTGATGTTGACCACGACGTTGGCGAACTGCGCCTCGAAACCGTCGGGCAGCGCGCCATTGGCATCGAAGCCGGGAATGCCGGAGACGAACAGGAGGTCGCCGACGCGCGTCGCAAACGACAGCGGCGGCGCCTTGACGTGCGGCGGGGGCGCGAAATGCTGGATCGGCATGGGCTCACCTCAGGAAGGGCTAAGACCTATGAGCGTAACGGCAGGAGCGGCGCGCTCCAAACAAAAAGTACGAAAACAACCCCATGCACAGTAGCGATCGTGCGGAGATCATTAGGATTTTTAAAATTCGGCAGAGCGAAATATCAACTTGCTCCGTCGGGCAAAACAGGAGCAAGATGGCATCGTGGCGGTTGGCGTGCTGTGCAGTGCTTCGCCTCTCCCCGCGCGGCCCGCCCGCGGTGAGAGGACGGGCCATTGACCCCGTCATTGCGAGGAGCTCTTGCGACGAAGCAATCCAGGCTGGCTCCGCGGCGAACATTCTGGATTGCTCGCTGCGCTCGCAATGACGGAGAACGAGGCTATGCGGGGCGCGCAGCCGCACCCCATCATGTTGCCGCCGCGATCGATCGGATAGATTCGCTGCGTCTGATTCGATTCCCCCTTGAAAAACAGTCCCCGGAGACCCCATGAAGCTCGCATCCACCTTTCGCGCCGCGTGCGTCGCCATTGCCGCCCTGGCCGGCCTCTCGACCGCGGCGCAGGCCGACAGCGGCTTCGTGACGCTGACGATCTACAAGGCGGGCTGGATCATCGGCGGGTCTGGCGGCTCGGGCGTGCTCAACTTCCGCGGCCGCACCTACGGGCTTTCCACCGGCGGCCTCGACTACGGCCTCGTGTTCGGGGGATCCAAGACCGTGCTGCGCGGCCGCGTCTCCAACATCAACCGCCCCTCCGACGTCGCCGGCGTCTACGGCGCCGCCGGTGCGGGCCTTGCGGTCGGCTCCGGCGCCCGCGCCATCGTGCTGACCAACCAGAAGGGCGCGGTGCTGGAGCTGACGGGCACGCAGGTTGGGCTGATGGCGAATGCGGATTTGAGCGGGCTTGCGATCACGATGCGGTAAAAGACGGTGTCGTACGGTGGCAAAGGCGCGCAAGCGCCGTGCCCACCATTCCTCTCCTGTGTTCGCGGTGACGAAGTTGGTGGGCACGCTCCGCTTTGCCCACCCTACGAGAGCGTGGACTACGCACTCACCATCGCATGAATCCGATCGCAATGCCGAACGAGATTCTCACGCGCATCGACGAAGGCCTTCAGCGGCGTCGGGATCGGGAAGAAATAGATGTTGGCGATGAAGCCGTAGATGCCGGCATCAACGCTCGTCGGCGCCGCGCCGTGCACGAAGCCTTGCACTGGGACGATCTCCGCCAGCACCTGCAAGTCGGCGAGCCCCCGCGCATAGGCCTGCTCGGGCGTGTAGCGGCCGATGCCCTGGAAGTGATAGCGCTGCGCGTTGTAGGCCTTGGCCTTCTCGAAGCCGGCTACGTCGATCTGCGGATGCTGCGCGATGAAGGCGTCGCGGAACGCCGGATAGAAGCGCTCGTCCTTCCAGCGCGAATAGGACATCACCCAGTAGAGATCGTCCAGCATGCGCGTCACGAAATGATTGGTGCGGCATGCGGCCTGCGACAGGCCGGCATCGATCGTCAGGCGATACTTCGCGATCGCATGCGCGATGATGGTCTCGCTGTCGCCGATGGTCTCACCGTCGTCAACGACGTAAGGCAGCTGCCCGCGCGGCGCGGCGGAGGCATCGAACACGTGCTCATGCACGAACGGCACGCCCGCAAGCTTGAGGAAGGCGTAAACCTTGAGGCCGTAGCCGTTGTTGTCGGCGACACCGAAGAGGTCTGGGTAGGAGTAGAGGGTCAGCATGGGCGGGCTCCTCTGGGGTGGGGACCAGCATGCAGGGGTGTGGCGGCGGACGCAATGGGTGCCGCGTTCGTAGGGTGGGTTAGCCGCTCACGCGCGCGGTGGTTCAACACGCGAAGGCGCAAGGCGTAACCCACCACTTCTCCATCCACGGCGACAGAAGTGGTGGGTTACGCCGCACGGCCTGCGCTTCACGCAGCCGCGCGTCTAACCCACCCTACGAATTACGGACGCGACGCCGCGTTGAACACCGCCAGCTGCGCATCGAACGCGCGCCTGAACGCCGGCCGCGCCTCGCCGCGGGCGACATAGGCGGCGATATCAGGGAATTCGTCGAGCAGGCCCGACGTGTTCAATCGCCGCAACACGGTCACCATCATGAGATCGCCGGCGCTGAAGGCGCCGTCGAGCCAATCGGCCTCACTGATGTGGCGGGACAATTCGCCGAGCCGGACACGGACGCGGTCGTGCAACATCGGCAGGCGCTCGGCGTACCAGCCCTTGTCGCGCTCGAACAGCATGGCCATGGTGAGCTCGACGATCGGCGGCTCCACCGTGGCAAGCGCGGCGAACATCCACGCGATCGCGCGAGCGCGCGCGTTGGCATCCTTCGGCAGCAAGCCATCTTGGCGCTCGGCGATGTGGAGGACGATTGCCCCGGACTCGAACAGCGTGAGATCGCCATCCTCATAGGTCGGGATCTGCCCGAACGGATGCAGCGCAAGATGCGCCGGCTGCTTCATCGCCGCGAACGAGAGGAGGCGAACGTCGTAGGGCTGGCCGACCTCTTCGAATGCCCAACGGACGCGCATGTCGCGGGCGTGGCCCTTGCCGCGGTCGGGGGAGTTTTCGAAGGCGGTGATGGTGGGCATGGGGGGACTCCGGGGGATCGTGCTTTGGTTCGGAGGACGAACGACGGATGCGGCTTCCGACAGACTACGTGCGAAATATCGGCGGTGGCGTGCCCCGGACGCAGTGCAGCGCGCCCCTGGCGATGCGAAGCATCGTCCAGTGCGGCGTGATGCGCTGCAGAGCCGGGGCCCATGATCAGCAGCGGAAGTTCTGGGTCCCGGGTCTGCGCTGCGCTTGCCCGGGACACGAGAGCTGATGCAATCCGGCAGCGCCGTAGCAACCATTAGATTCGCCCGATCGCTGAGGGTAGCATGACGCCGTGCTTGCGGCCGTCAAGGCGTGGCCTGGCGGCAGCGGAGATGGAGTTGAGGCCAGGGCGACGGCCAGCCTTTGACGGCCGCGGCGCGCGGCGTCTTTGTGACGGCAGGTCGGCACGAAGAAACGGTGCTTCGGCCGAACAAAGAAACGCCATCAGGTAGCCGGAGCCCTCGCGATCTCGGGCGGTTTTGTCTGCCAAGGCGTGCCGCGGGCGACCACTGTGTTGGCGAAGATTAATAGCTTTCTGGCGCAAGCGATCAATGCGCGCTTGTGTTCCTTGCCTGCTCCCATCAGCCTTCCATAGAGCGTGATGAGCTGCGGATTCCAGCGAAATGACGCCGGCAGCGCCGCAGTAAAGAGCGCACGTCGCAGCCGTTCACGCCCGCCGGCGATGTGACGAACGCCGGTGCGATCGCCGCTGTCGTCATCGTAAGGGGCAATGCCAGCCAGCGCGGCCGCTTGCTCGCGCGTGATCTGACCGATCTCGGGCATCCGCACCAGAATGACCATGGCGGTCTTTAGCCCGATACCATCGATGCTGTTGATCAAGTCGAGCCGCTCGGCAAGATCGCGATGCTCACGGATTGCGGCGGCCAGTGCCTTCAGTTCGACCTTCTCGCGCTTGGCCAGGCGAGCGATATCCTCCTTCCACAGCTTCTGGAGCCGCATATTGCGGCAGCTCTCGATCCGGTTCTTCAGCCGAGCAATGTCCTCGGTGATCTGGTCGATCATCGTCAGGTGCTCGGCAAATGGCAGCAAGCGGGGATCCGGAGCTGCGTGGATCTTCTTGACCGCGGCGGTGCAGGCCGCAATCAGCGCGGCATCGATCTTGTCGTTCTTGGCGCGCTGCAGCTGGAACACGGCATAAGCGCGCACCTGGGCCGGCTGAAATACGACGACCACAAACCGCTGGCGCCGCAACTCGGCGACGACAGCCTGCTCATAGCCGCCGCTCGCCTCGATCCCGACCCGTTTGACCTTGTGGCGCTGCAACCATTCCACCAGCACTTTATAGCCATCCGGCGTGTTATCGGCCTGAAGCCGCTCCAAACTGCCATCAAGTGCCACATCGAGCTTACCTTTACCGGTATCGATCCCGGCACAGATCGTGATACGCTTGGCCATCTTCGTCGACCCTCCCTTGTGTGTGCGAACCTAAAGTTCGTTCAACCATCCGGGTCCCGATGAAGTACCGATCGCGATCCTGCTACGAAAGGCAGCCCTCAAGGCTTCGGTGGGCATCGATCCGATCGATCGGCAGCCCAGCTCGGGCGGCCACCCGAGCTGGGCCATTCCTCACGGAACGAGGCCATTCTAGTCCGGTGCGCTAAAACAAGGGTGGGCAAAGGCGCGCTCTTCGCGCGCCGTGCCCACGTCTTGCGGGACCCACGGAAAGATCGTGGGCACGGCGCAAGAGCGCCTTTGCCCACCTTACGCAGCGATCCACTTGGCTAACTCACGCCACGGCTCCAGCGTCCAATGCCCGGATGCTGCACCCGACGGCGAGGGCAGCACGAATGTCTCCGGCCAGCTTGCATCGGGCGGCTGCCGCCCCAGCACAATCGCAGCCGACGGCCTGCCGTAAAACAAGCTCGCCGCCTTCTTGCTCGTGAACGCAATTGTTCGCGGCCGGTACGTCTCGATCTTCGCCCTGAAGCCCGGCACGTCGATCGCCTTCGCCGCGATCTGGTGATCCATCCCGGCGCCCGTCTTGCAGAGATCGGTGAAGCCGATCCCGAGCTTGATCAGCGACGCGAACTCGCCTGGCTGATAGCGCCGCGGCGTGATCCCGGCCTCATGGATCGCGCGCCAGAAGCGGTTGCCGGGATGGGCGTAATAGTGCCCGAGCTCGGCCGATCGCGTCGAGGCGGCGGTGCCGACGAAGACGAGGTGGAGGTTGGGACGGAGCTGGTCGGGGAGGCGGTGGAGCTTGCTATCGGACAAAATCAGTTATCCGTGGAGTTGTAGCCCGCATGAGCGTCAGCGAATGCGAGGCGACAAAGACCCCGAATGTCGCTACGCTCATCCGGGCTACGCTTGTTTCATCTGAGGAGAAAATGCAAGATCAGTTCGAATGGCCCGAGCCCGAGCACGAAGCCGACAAGATAATCTTGCGTAACGTCCGCAATCACGGCTGCCATATCACGGGCATACCAGATGCGAATCCATCGTTTTCATTTTCGATCGGTCTGCATCTGAACTATGGGCATCCCGAACTCATCATTTTCGGACAGAGAGCCGAAACGGCGCAGGCCATCATCAACCTTATCCGCGACCGCGTTGCAGCAGGGCATCAATTCGTCGATGGCGATGTCGCCGACGACATGCTGGAGAACGGCTACAAGCTCGGCTTCTGGCAGGTGCCGCTCGGTGTCTATCGCGAATATCTTGGCACGGCGATCTGGTTTTACCAGAAGTCGCGGTTCGCGTTCCCGTGTCTCCAAGTCATCTGGCAAGACGCCAATAGGCGTTTCCCCTGGGAAAAGGAATGCTCACCCACTGTCAAAAAGGATCAGCCGCTGTTGAAGAAAATGGTTTCTTGAAGGGATGCCTCGCAAAAAAGCCGGGCTTTTTGCCCGGCCTCTCAATTTTCAGATGGATGCCCGGGTCAAGCCCGGGCATGACGAGCTGAGCACCAGCCCCTCACAACACCCGATTACTCTCCTTCACCTTCTCCGCATCCAGATACAGGCTCTCGCCCATCTCCTTGAACTTCGCGCTCATCTTCGCCATGCCGTCCTCGGCGGTGCCCTGCATCGACATCCCCACGCTGTTCGGATCGTTCAGCGTCGCCGCGTAGTCCCGGACGTCCTGGGTGATCTTCATCGAGCAGAATTTTGGGCCGCACATCGAGCAGAAATGGGCGACCTTGTGGGCTTCCTTCGGCAGGGTCTCGTCGTGGAAGCTCTTTGCGGTGTCCGGGTCGAGGCCGAGGTTGAACTGGTCGGTCCAGCGGAATTCGAACCGCGCGCGGGAGAGCGCGTCGTCGCGCAGTTGGGCTGCGGGGTGGCCCTTGGCGAGATCGGCGGCGTGGGCGGCGATCTTGTAGGTGATGACGCCGGTCTTGACGTCGTTGCGGTCGGGCAGGCCGAGATGCTCCTTCGGCGTGACGTAGCAGAGCATGGCGCAGCCGAACCAGCCGATCATGGCGGCACCGATGCCCGAGGTGATGTGGTCATAGCCCGGCGCGATGTCGGTGGTCAGCGGCCCGAGCGTGTAGAACGGCGCCTCGCCGCATTCCCTAAGCTGCTTGTCCATGTTGATCTTGATCTTGTGCATCGGCACGTGGCCGGGGCCCTCGATCATGACCTGGCAGCCCTTGTCCCACGCAATCTTGGTGAGCTCGCCGAGCGTCTCCAGCTCGGCGAACTGCGCGCGGTCGTTGGCGTCGGCAATCGAGCCCGGGCGGAGGCCGTCGCCGAGCGAGAACGAGACGTCGTACTTGCGCATGAGGTCGCAGATCTCGTCGAAATGCGTGTAGAGGAAGCTTTCCTTGTGATGCGCCAGGCACCACTTCGCCATGATCGAGCCGCCGCGGCTGACGATGCCGGTGACGCGATTGGCGGTGAGGTGGATGTATTGCAGGCGCACGCCGGCGTGGATGGTGAAATAGTCGACGCCCTGCTCGCACTGCTCGATCAGGGTGTCCTTGTAGAGCTCCCAGGTCAGCTTGACCGGATCGCCGTTGCACTTCTCCAGCGCCTGGTAGATCGGAACGGTGCCGATCGGCACCGGCGAGTTGCGCAGGATCCACTCACGCGTGGTGTGGATGTTGCGTCCCGTCGAGAGGTCCATCACGGTGTCGGCACCCCAGCGGATCGCCCACACCATCTTCTCGACCTCTTCCTCGACCGACGAGGTCACCGCCGAGTTGCCGATATTGGCGTTGATCTTGGTCAGGAAGTTGCGGCCGATGATCATCGGCTCGAGCTCGCTGTGGTTGATGTTGGAGGGGATGATGGCGCGGCCGCGCGCGATCTCCGAGCGCACGAACTCCGGAGTGATGAAGGCGGGCACCGATGCGCCGAAGCTTTCGCCGTCGGCAAGCGCCGCTTCCGCGCGTTCGAGCTGGGCCTTGCGGCCGAGGTTCTCACGCTCGGCGACGTAGATCATCTCCTTGGTGATGATGCCGGCACGGGCGAATTCGAGCTGGGTCACCTTGTGGCCGTCGAGGCCGCGCAGCGGCTTGTGATAGGCCGAGAAGGCGCGGGCGGCCTTGTCGGTGGAGACGCTGCCATTGTCCTCCGGCTTGATCTGCCGGCCCTCATATTCCTCGACGCCGCCGCGCTCCAGCACCCATTGCTTGCGGTTGCGGGGCAGGCCGGCGTTGACGTCGATGGTGACATCAGGATCGGTGTAGGAGCCGGAGGTGTCGTACACCGGCAGGTTGGGCTCGCCGGCGCCTTCGGAGAGGATGATCTCGCGCAAGGGCACGCGCAGATCGGGCGCGGCGTCCGGTGTCGCGAAGATCTTGCGCGAGGAGGGCAGCGGGCCGGTAGTAACGGCGGGGACGGTCTTCTCCGGGTTGGAGCGGATGTTCATGGGATCCTCCGGTTTAATTCTGGTGTGCGTGCGTTTGAGCGACGGCGGTGAATTCTTGCTCCGTCATTGCGAGGAGCTCTTGCGACGAAGCAATCCAGACTGTCTCCGCGGAGGGATTCTGGATTGCTTCGCTTCGCTCGCAATGACGAGCGGAGAGAGTTTCGGTCATGCCGCCTCCTTTGACAGGCCGAGCCACTGCCGCACGCGCGCATCGGGGTCGGCATTCTGGGTGACGTCGCTGACGACGGCGATGGAATCCGCCCCCGCCGCAAAGATCTCCGCGGCGTGCTCGAACTTGATGCCGCCGATCGCGACCAGCGGGATGGTGCCGATGCGCTTTTTCCATTCCGTGATCTTGGGAATGCCCTGCGGCTCGAAACGCATCGACTTCAAGGTGGTGAAGAAGATCGGGCCGAGCGCGACGTAGTCGGGTTTTGCCGCGAGCGCGGTCGCAAGCTCCTCGTCGTCATGGGTGGAGATGCCGAGATTGAGGCCCGCCTCGCGGATGGCCTTGAGGTCGGCCTCGGCGAGGTCCTCCTGGCCAAGATGCAAGTACTTCGCGCCGGCGACGATCGCGGCGCGCCAGTAGTCGTTCACCACCAGCTTGGCTTGCGTGCCCTCGGTGATCGCCAGCGCGTCGGTGACGATCTGCAGCGCGTCGGCGTCGTTCAGCTCCTTGGCGCGCAGCTGGATGGTGCCGACGCCGAGCTTGGTCAGGCGCTCGACCCATTTGAGGCTGTCGACGACGGGATAAAAGCGATCAGGATACGCGTGGCGATCAGGATACGGCATGCCAGAACGGGGTCCCAACGACGGGGGTGGAGGGGGAGGCGAAGTCGCGGGCGTTCATCAGCCCGGCCTCATAGGCGGTGCGGCCGGCATCGCAGCCGAGGCGGAAGGCATTCGCCATCGCGACGGGATCGGCGGCCTTGGCGATGGCGGTGTTGAGCAGCACGGCGTCATAGCCGAGCTCGAGCGCCTGCGCGGCGTGACTAGGCGCCCCTAAGCCGGCGTCGACCACCAGCGTGATGTCGGGCAGCCGCTCGCGCAACAGCTTCAGCGCATCGCGGTTGATGATGCCTTTCGCGCTGCCGATCGGCGCGGCCCAGGGCATCACCACCTTGCAGCCAGCGTCGACCAGGCGATTGGCGACCGAGAGGTCTTCGGTGCAATAGGGGAAGACTTCAAAACCGTCCTTGATCAGGAGGCCTGCTGCTTCGACCAGGCCGACGACATCGGGCTGCAGCGTGTCGTTGTCGGCGATGACCTCCAGCTTGATCCAGCTGGTGCCGAACAGCTCGCGGGCGAGCTTGGCCGTCGTCACCGCCTCGCGCACGGTGCGGCAGCCGGCGGTGTTCGGCAGCACGGTGACGTCGAGCTCGCGGATCAGCTTCCAGAACGCATCGCCGGTCTTGCCGCCGGCGGATTCGCGCCGCAGCGACACCGTGACGATGTTGGCGCCGGAGGCGCGGATCGCGCTTTGCATGATCGCCGGCGAGGGATAGAGCGCGCTGCCGATCAGGAGGCGGGAAGGGAAGGTCTTGCCGTAGAAGGTCACCATGTTGAAGGTGTCTCCTTGAATGACGGTGTCATCCCCGCGAAAGCGGGGGTCCAGTATTCCCGAGGCCGTGCCGCAATGCGGAGAAGCCGCGGCGTACTGGATCGCGCGGTCAAGCCGGGCGATGACAGCGGAGTGTTTGGTGCGCGCCGGGGCGACGAATGGACAGCCGCCATCCTCACCCTCCCTGCCGCGGCGTGATGATCTCGATCTCGTCGCCGGCCTTCAGCGCGGTCTCGGCCCAGCGGCTTTTCGGTACGACGTCGTAGTTGAGTGCGATGGCGAAATGGGTGCCTTCGTAGTCGAGCTCGGTGAGCAACGCGCCAACGCTGGCCGCGCTCACCTCGCGCTGCTCGCCGTTGACGATCACAAGCACTGCATCACCTCGTTGTCAATCTGGCCGCGATGGACATAGGCGAGCGTCAGCTCGGCGAGGGCCGGCGCGAGCAGGAAGCCGTGGCGGTAGAGCCCGTTGACGCTGATCCTGCTGTCGCGAATGCCGATGCGCGGCAGGTTGTCGGGAAAAGCAGGCCGAAGCCCTGAGCCGAATTCGACGATGCGCGCCTCGCCGAAGGCCGGATGCACCGTATAGGCCGCGCCCAAAAGCTCCAGCGCCGAGCGCACGCTGACGCCGGTGTCCTCCGCCTCGATCGAGGTCGCGCCCAGCATGAACAGGCCGTTCTCGCGCGGGATCACGTAGAGCGGCCAGCGCGGATGGATCAGCCGCACCGGGCGCGCCAGCTGCACCTCACGGGTCTCGATCAGGATCATCTCGCCCTTGACGCCGCGAAGCTCGCCCTGCTCGTCGCGCGCACTGATCCCGCGGCAGTCGATCACGATGCCGTCGAGGTCGTTTGCGCTGACGTCGCTGCAAAACTTGATGGTGCCGCCGGCGGCGCGGATGCGCTCGTGCAGCTTCGGCAGCACGCGCCGCGGCTCGACATGGCCCTCGGCGGGGAAGAACAGCGCGTCGCGGAAGCGGCCCTCCAGCGACGGCTCGAGCTCGGCGAGGCCCGCGGCATCGAGCCGGCGGTGATTCTCGGTCATGCGCGCAAAGCGCTCGAAATCGTTGCGCTCGCGCGGATGGGCGACCACGAGCGAGCCGTTGAAAGGCGTGTCGGGCAGCTCGCGCCGCCAGATGTCCAGGGAGCGAAGCCCCAATCGGCTGATGATGGGTTCTGCGACCTCGGCCTCGCAATAGGGCGCGAGCATGCCGCCGGCCCAATGGCTGGTCGAGTCCGTCATCGCCTCGTCACCGCGCTCGTGCAAGGTGACGGCGTGACCGGCCTGTGCGAACAGCAGGGCGTGCCAGGCGCCCGCAATGCCTGCGCCGATGATGGATACCGGTGAATCCGGCCGCTTGGTGGTCTGGTACATCCCTGTCCCTTCGCCGGCATGACCCGGATCAGGTTCAAAGGGTCACCGCGGTCTTGAGCAGCCGGTGTTGGCCGAATTGCCCATTTAGCGGTATCTCAGCTCCTCCTCGGAGCACCCCTCGGAACGGCGTCAATGTATGCCAGTGGGGCGGAGTGGTCAACGCGTGTTGGCACGGAACTGCAGTGCAGCCGTGCCCCGGACGCACGCGCCTTTTGCGGCCGTGGTGCGCTGCTGAGCGGGGGCCCATCTTCGTGGAGATGCTGGGTCCCGGCTCTGCGCAGCAACGCTACACGTTGCAGCGCGTCCGGGACACGGAAGTTACTTCGGCGCCTGCGCCCGCGCGTTACGGACGCCCTGTGCCAGCTTGCGATGCGGCGGCGTGCCGAACATCGGCTGCGGATTGCCGTTCGGCTCGAGCAAGGTCTCGCCCGCATTGGCGACCTGCATCGCCTCCTGGCGCTGGCGCTTTGCAGCGTAGTAATAGCCGCCCGCGAAATAACGCACGGCTCGGGCGTGGTCGCCGTTGGCGGCGCGATAGGCGCCGGCGAGGTACTTGACCGCATAAGTGAGGTTGGTGTTGGGATCGCGCAGGCCGGCGGCATCGCCGGTGTAGCCGACCCCGCGGGCGGTCGCGAGCTTGATCTGCATCAGCCCGATGGTGCCGCCACGGCCGACGAGGTGCGGCTGATAGCGGCTTTCGCGCATGATGACACGATGCACCAGCGCCTCCGGCACGCCGTTGGCGCGGGCATGGGCTGCAACCATCTCGGCGTATTCGGCTTCGCCGGCGAATGCAGCCTGCGGCATCATCAGCCCTGCCGCCGCAAGCACGGCAATACGCAAAATTTTCATCGAAATATTCCTCGGCAGAACGGACCTGCACCCTCGCGCGTTAGGCAGTGGGAACACGGCGATGATGTGGCGAAACGTCACCAGCGGCGATTTTCGCCGGCTCGTCGCTTTTACGACTTAAACCTGGGTTAAGCTTGGAGCTGGCGGCGCGCCCTTACGCGACAGCGGGTCTGTCCATTGGCGCATTCGCCCAAAATCGCTGATCCAAACCAGCACTCGGGAGGACGTCCATGACCCCAGCAGACATCGACGACATTCCCAGGCAGAACCCTTGTGCACAATGTGGCACACCGATCCCGTTCCCGGACTGGATCGAGCCGGGCGAGGGGCGCGTTTCCTATCTCTGGAAGTGCCAGGCCTGCGGCTACCGCTTCGAGGCGGTCGCGATCTTCGATGAGCACGCGATCGAGCATCCGCCGCTCGCCGCCTGAGGCTTTGCCACACATCGCGATCTCTTCACCTCTTCCATGGGGAGAGGTCGGCGCGTAGCGCCGGGTGGGGGGTGCGTTCTCTCGTGGGATCTGCACCCCTCACCCGATTTGCTACGCAAATCGACGTCTCCCCGCTTGGGAGAGGTGAAAAAAGAAGTGCCTAAGCCGCCAGCCGCGGCTCCCGACAGACCCGCAATTGCATGCGCACGATCAAGCCGTGCGGCTTGCGGTCGTGCAGCGACAGCTTCCAGGTCGGCGCGGTCCTCGCCGCGGTCATGCTTCACCCAGGGCGCATGATCAATCGGCGGGGAACCGTGCGTCGCAAAATGTTCCTGAGTGACGCAGGAACAAGTCTCGTGAATTCTCCGCTCGCGCATCGCGCAACGAAATTGCGGTGCGCACGGAACTGCGCGTGATCAGCGCTGTTCTCTCCACACAAGGTTTTCGTTGAAGGAGAGGACAACATGATGAAATCGATCGTTGCCGGCCTTGCCGGCACAGCACTGCTGGCGACCGCTGCGTTCGCGCAAGCGCCGACCGCGACCACCGACAAGGCGGCACCGGCGGCCACCGCCACGACGACGAGCGCGTCCGACCAGTGGCGCGTGTCGAAAATGTCGGGCGTGAAGGTCTATAACGAGGCCAACGAGAACATCGGCTCGATCAACGACCTCTTGATGGACAAGAGCGGTAACGTCAAGATGGCCGTGATCGGCGTCGGCGGATTCCTCGGCATGGGCGAGCACCTCGTTGCGGTGCCTTACGAGAAACTGAAGTTCGTCAACGAGCCCGTCGCCTACACCGGCACGGCCGCCACCAACCCGCCCGGCCGGCCGGCCTCGACCACGACGACCGGCGCAGCGACCGGAACCGACAAGACCGCGACGACCACGACGTCCGCGTCGAAGTGGTACCCCGACCACGCCGTGTTCAATGCGAGCAAGGACGAGCTGAAGAACATGCCCGAGTTCAAGTACTCGGAGTAATGGACTTCTAGTCGGCTGAACGAAGCGCGCCTGGTTTCCACCGGGCGCGCTGTCGTCTCTTCGTCATTGCGAGGAGTTCTTGCGACGAAGCAATCCAGACTGTCGCCGCGGAGGGATTCTGGATTGCTTCGCTTCGTTCGCAATGACGGAAGTTGCGGAGGCTAATGCGTCACCAGCGGGCAGCCGCCCTTGTCGAGCGGGCGGAAGGCCTCGTCGCCGGGCACGGTGGCGATCAGCTTGTAGAGGTCCCACTCGCCCTTGGATTCCTCGGGCTTCTTGACCTCGAACAAATACATGTCGTGGACCATGCGGCCGTCGATGCGGATCTTGCCGTTCTTCGCAAAGAAGTCGTTGACCGGTGTCGCGCGCATTTGCTCCATCACCTTCGGCGCCGCGTCGGTCTTGATCGCGTCGATCGCCTTCAAATAGTGCATCGTTGCCGAATAAAGGCCGGCCTGGATCATGGTCGGCATGTGCCCGACCTTCTCGTTGAAGCGCTTCGAGAACGCGCGCGTCTCCTCGTTCATGTCCCAGTAGAAGGCGTCGGTGACGATCAGGCCTTGCGTCGACTTGATGCCTAGCGAATGCGTGTCGGTGATCTCCTGCAAGAGCGCGATCATCTTCTGGCCGCCCTGGGTCAGACCGAATTCGGAAGCCTGCTTTAGGGCATTGGTGGTATCGCCGCCGGCATTCGCCAGCGCGACGACCTTGGCCTTGGAGGCCTGGGCCTGCAGCAGGAATGAGGAGAAGTCCGACGAGTTGAGCGGATGGCGGACGTCGCCGAGCACCTTGCCGCCACTCTCCTTGACCACGTTGGCGGCGTCGCGCTCCAGCGCCATGCCGAAGGCGTAGTCGGCGGTGACGAAGAACCAGGTGTCCTCGCCGCGCTTGACCATTGCCTTGCCGGCGACGTTCGACAGCGCATAGGTGTCGTAGGTCCAGTGCACGGTATTGGGTGAGCAGGCGGTGCCGGTGATGTCGGACGAGCCACCGCCGGAATTGATGTGGATCCTGTTCTTCTCGCGCGTCAACGCCGAGACCGGCAGCGCTACCGATGACGTCGGCACGTCGAAGATCGCGTCGACCTTGTCGTTGTCGTACCAGTTGCGGGCAATGTTGACGCCGACGTCGGGCTTGTTCTGGTGATCGGCAGCGACCACCTGCACCGGTTTGCCCGCGACCTTGGCGCCGTAATCGGCGACCGCCATTTCGACCGCGGCGAGCGAGCCCTTGCCGGTCGCGTCCGCATAGAGGCTCGACATGTCCGTGAGCACGCCGATCTTGACGACGTCGTCGGAGATCTGGGCGTGCGCGGCGCCGGAAGTCGCGGCGAGCGCGAGGCCGGCCGCGACGGCGGCGAATAGCTTTTGCATCGTGTTTCTCCCTGTGTGTTGTTGTTCGGACGTTGTTGCGGGGACCGTTGTAGCGGCAATCGGTCGCGGCAGCTAAGCGGCGCGCGTCATAGCGGAATGCAAAATCAGAAGGGGCGGGGTGTTCCCTTCGCCGCTCCCCCGCCTGCGGCAGGATAACCGCATATGGGAGAGAGCCCCCTGTGGCATCCTTCGAGACGCCCGCCGTTGGCGGGCCCTCAGGATGAGGACCGAGTGTGCGGCAGTCGTTTCAACAAGCACCGATGCCGCTTAGCCTCATCCTGAGGAGACCGCGGAGCGGTCGTCAAGGACGAGGCGCGCGCTTAGGTTGCGCAGAATGCCATGTGTGATTGCCATTCCGCGCGCGGGGAGAAGGAGGAGCGCCGCCTTTCAGCCGCCGCCCTTGAGCCGTTCGTTACGCCGGCGCAAGCCTTCCAGGGTGGCGAGGAGGATGACCGAGACCGTCGTCAAGATCACCGCCGCTGCCGTGATGGTCGGGCTGATGTTCTCGCGGATGCCGCTGAACATCTCGCGCGGCAGGGTGCGCTGCTCGGGACCTGCCATGAACAGCACGATCACCACCTCGTCGAAGCTGGTCGCGAAGGCGAACAGCGCGCCTGAAGCGAGGCCAGGCAGGATCAGCGGCAGGATCACGCGGCGGAACGCGTAGATTGGCGAAGCGCCGAGCGAGGCGGCGGCGCGGGACAGATTGGTGTCGAAGCTTTGCAGCGTCGCGCCGACCGTGATCACCACGAACGGCGTCGCCAGCGCGGTGTGGGCCAGGATCAGGCCGAGATAACTGCCGGTCAGTCCGATCGGCGCGAAGAAGAAATACAGGCCCACCGCGGTGATGACCCCGGGCACGACCACCGGCGACAGCACGAAAGCCAGCACGAGCGGCTTGAACCGGCTCTTCCACTGCGCCAGGCCCAGCGCGGCCAGCGTGCCAAGCACCATCGACAGCGCCGTCGAGGCGACGCCGATGATCATGCTGTTCTTCAACGAATGCATCCAGCGCGGCGAAGTGATGAAGTCGTCGTACCAACGCAAGGACAGGCCCGGCAACGGATAGGTCAGGTACGAGCCCGAGCTGAAGGACAGCGGCATGATCGCAAGGATGGGCGCGATCAGGAAGATGAACACCAGCGTCGAGACGACGATGGTCGCGGTCCACGCGATGCGCTGGCTGGGCGTGCGGAGGGAGGAATTGTCGCTCAATTCTTCATGCCTCCCGTGACCTGCTGTCCCTGCACCAGCTTGCCGTAGACGAGAGCGAGCAGAACGGTGGCCAAGAGCAGCACCGCCCCCAATGCCGAAGCAAGGCCCCAATTGGCCGTCTCGGTGGTGTAGAGTGCGATGAAGTAGCTGATCATCTGGTCTGCGGCGCCGCCGACCAGGGCCGGCGTGATGTAATAGCCGAGCGCGAGGATGAAGACGAGCAGACTTCCCGCGCCGATGCCGGGCAAGGTCTGAGGCAGGTAAATCCGCAGAAAGGCGGTGAGGGGAGGCGCGCCGAGCGAGGCGGCGGCACGCATGTATGCAGGCGAGATCGCCTTCATGCTGCTGTACAGCGGCAGGATCATGAACGGCAGGAGAACGTGGGTCATGGCCACGCAGACGCCGAAGCGATTGTAGATCAGGCGCAACGGTTCGTCGATGATGCCAAGCCAGTGCAGGCTGTCGTTCACGATTCCCTTGCTCTGCAACAGCACGATCCAGGCGCAGGTGCGGACCAGCAGAGACGTCCAGAACGGCAGCAGGACGAAGATCATCAAGAGGTTCGACCGGACCGGCGGCAGCGTCGCCAGCAAGTAGGCGACCGGGAAGCCGAGGATCAGGCAGAGTGCCGTGACACCGAGGCTGATGAGGAAGGTGCGGGCGAAAACCTCGCGGTAGATGGCCTGATCCTTCGGGGCTGCGACGATCGCGCCGTCCGCGTTCCGCGTCAGGTCGAGCGCGGCGAGAAGGTAGAATCCGGTGATGGGACCACCGGCGTCCTTGATCGTCGCCCAGGTGGCGCGTTCGCGCCAGGCCGGGTTGATCTTGCCCAACGTTTCCTTGGCCGTGCCCGGCTCCGGAGCCGCCTTCAGATTGCGCGCCGTGCTGGTCAGGATCGTGCGGAAGCCGTTGAGTGCGTAGTTCAGCCGCTTGGCCGCGATGGCGATGCTGCCGGCGGCACGCGCCGCCATGATGTCGCTTGCCAGCGCGGCATAGGCCTTTTCGTTGGGGAGGTCCTTGCCGTCCCAGTCCGCGAGAACAGCTATGGTTTGCGGCAGAACCTGGCGCACCTCGCGGTCATCGACCGCGCGCCAGAGCATGCCGGCGATGGGGCCGGCGAAGGTGAAGAGCAGGAAGACAAGAAGCGGCAGGACCAGCGCCAATGCCTTGACTTGGCGTGCCCGCTCCGCTCGCCTCAACTGGCGCTTGAGCGGCACTTCGGTCTCGGTCAGGGACGCCGCTGTCATGGCGCGAACCTCTTTGACCGGACGTCCCTCGCCATTTCCGGGCGGGCAATCGCATATGGCATTTCGGGCCGGTCTGAGCGCGCGCCTCGTCCTTCGAGACGACCGCTTCGCGGCCTCCTCAGGATGAGGCTCCTCGACATCGGTGTCTGTAAAGTCGCTGCCACAGACTCAGACCTCATCCTGAGGGCCCGCCATGGGCGGGCGTCTCGAAGGATGCACCGCGGGCGAGCTATCCGCCACGTTTTTCCCTCCGCCTGCGCCGCACGCCGGTGCTGTCGGGACCTACTTCGCTGCCCATTTGTTGAAGCGCTCGGTCAGGCGGTCGATGTTCTCGAGCCAGAAGCCAACGTTGATCTCGACCGCGTTCTTGATGTTGTCAGGCGCTGTCGGCAGGTCCTTCAGGACGGCGGGCGCGAGCCGGCTGGCGGCATCCTTGTTCGAAGTTCCATAGGCGATGTTCTCCGAGAGCTTGGACTGGTTCTCCGCCTTGCCGACGAAGTCCAGGAATTTGTAGGCCGCGTCCTTGTTCGGGCTGCCCTTCAGGATCACCCAGCTGTCGAGGGTGAACAGCGCGCCGTCCCACACCATGCCGAAGTTCTTCTTCTCGTTCTTGTTCGCGGTGTCGATGCGGCCATTATAGACCGAGGTCATCGCCACCTCCCCGGAGGCGAGCAATTGCGGCGGCTGGGCGCCGGCCTTCCACCACACGATGTCGCCCTTGATGGTATCCAGCTTCTTGAAGGCGCGATCGACGCCTTCGTCGGTCGCCAGCACCTTGTAGACGTCCTTTGGTGCGACGCCGTCGGCCATGAGGGCGATCTCCAGCGTGGTCTTCGGGCCCTGGCGCAAGGCGCGCTTGCCGGGAATCTTCTTGGTATCGAAGAAGTCGGCCCAGCCTTGGGGTGCCTCCTTCAGCTTGTCCTTGTCGTAGCCGAGAACGAAATCGTAGAGGATGGCGCCGACGCCGCAAGGATTGACCGCCGGCGGGATGTAGGCGGCCTCGCCGCCGATCTTGGAATAGTCCAGCTTCTCGAACAGGCCTTCCTCGCAGCCGACTGCGAGCTCGTCGCTTTCGACCTGGACGACATCCCAGGTGGCGGCACCACCCTGCACCTTGGCGCGCAATACGCCGACGCCGCCGTCCCAGGCCTCGTCGTTCATCGCAACGCCTGTTACCTTCTTGAACGGCTCGAAATAGACTTTCTTCTGAGCATCCTGATACGCGCCGCCCCACGATACGACGGTGAGGTCGCGCGCTTGCGCAACTGTCGCCAGCGCAGCACTGGCGCTCAGTGCCGCGGCGAACCCCAGAGCGATCTTGCGATTCAGCATGGTCTTCGTTCCTTCTTGTGTGAGTTGCGTCGAGATTGATTGTTTCATGTCCGCTTTGCGTTGGATCAGACGGGGTCGAGAGCCAGGCAATCCTCGGGGCGGAAGGTGATGAAGACGCTTTCCCCTTGTGTGAGGCTGTGATGCGCTCCCGGTTGAAGCTTGACCATGAACTCGCCGTTGCCGGCAACCTCGAGTACGGCCAGCGCGTGGTCGCCGAGATAGATCGTGTTCTGGACTTTTGCCGGCAGGCGATTGACCCCGTCGCTGGTGCTGCCGTCCGGGACGATGGCGATCCGCTCCGGCCGCACTGACAGCGAGGTCGACGCACCCGCGCCTGAGATGTTGACAGCCCGCGCGGTCACGGCGCCGCCTCCGGCCAGCACAACCCGGCAAAACTCCTTGTCGATCGTCTCGACGGTGCCGGCCAGCACATTGTTCTCGCCGATGAAGTGAGCGACGAAGCTGTTCACCGGATGCTCATACAGCGCGTCGGGCCTGTCGATCTGCTGCACGATGCCGTCGTTGAACACGGCGATGCGATCCGACATCGTGAGCGCTTCACTCTGATCGTGGGTGACGTAGACGATGGTGATGCCCATCGTCTCGTGCAGCTGCTTGATCTCCAGCTGCATCTGCTCCCGCAGGCGCTTGTCCAGGGCGCCGAGCGGCTCGTCCATCAGCACGAGCTGCGGATTGAAGACCAGCGCGCGGGCCAGCGCCACGCGCTGTTGCTGGCCGCCGGACAACTGCCCGGGCCGCCGCTGCGCCAGGCTTTCCATCTTGATCATGCGCAGCGCCGCGCTGACGCGCTCCTGCACGTCCGCCTTGCTCGTGTTGCGAACGGATAGTGGAAAGGCGATGTTCTCCGCGATGGTCAGGTGCGGAAACAGGGCGTAGTTCTGGAACACCATGCCGATGTCGCGCTTGTGCGGCGGCACGTTCTTGATCGGGCGGTCCGCGAGGTAGATCTCGCCATGGGTCGGCACCTCGAAGCCGGCCAGCATCATCAGCGTGGTGGTCTTGCCCGAGCCCGACGGGCCGAGCAGGGTGATGAACTCGCCCTTCCTGATGTCGAGATCGAGGTTCTTCACCACGAGATGCTCGCCATCATAGGTCTTCTGAATGCCGGAAAAGCGCACCAGCGCCGGCGCGGGTGTGACCATGCCGGCTTCCATGTTGTCCTCGCGTTGTCCCCTACCGTGCCGTGCGAGATTAGCATCCTCCAGCGAGAATGCCAGCGGCGCAAGCGACGAAGAGGCGTGCGAGGCCTGGTGAGTGGGCAAGGCATCGCATGCGACTCGTCGCGGAGGCCTGCGCGCACGCCTCGTCCTTCGAGACGGCGCTTACGCGCCTCCTCGGGATGAGGCAAATCGGCGGCAGGGCTCGTTGAGACTGCAGCCGCGCACTCCGTCCTCATCCTGAGGAGCCCGCCTAAAGCGGGCGTCTCGTAGGATGGCAGCAGGGAGAAGCTCTCAAATGCGATAGCCTCGCGGTGAGTGGGGGCGCGCTACATTCCGGGCAGCTTCGTCACATACACATTCAGCGAGCCGCCGGCTTCCGCGACCACGCGCAGGGTCTTGGAATCGAACGCGATGTCGGCGAGAGTGAGGCTTTCGATCCTGGCCTCGACCTTGAGGCCGTCCTCGCTCTTCTGGTAGTCGGCGATGGCGGCCGCGATCTTCTCGCGCGCGTTGGCGGCGATCGGCTTCAGGTCGAGGGTTGCCTTCTGGAGCAGCGCCTGCTGCATCTGCGGCACCACCGCGCGCGCGGCGGCGCCCAGAAGGCCGAAGGCGGCCTCGGACTCCACCGCGAGCTGGATGTCGGCGAGGCGCAGCGTCTGCCGCGCCTGGTCGAGCACCGGCCGGCCCCAGATGTGCACCGTCGCCTCGGCACCGAAGCCGAACCAGCTCTTCTTCTCCTTGGCGCGCACCAAGAGCGAGATCAGCAGCCGGTCACCCGAGGGGATGACGTTGGCGCTCTTGACGGTGACGTCGACCGGGCCGGAGCCGTCCTCGGGATAGGTGTGGCCGACCATCTGCGCTGCGATCAGCTTGTTGATCTCGGTGAAGGGCACGTCGATCGGCACGCCGATGTTCACGCCGGTGCCGGTCGGCGGCACGATCGAGATCTTGTCGGGGAACGGACACTCCGGCTTGGTCTGCGTCGAGGTGACGCGCGTCTCGGCCTCGAGGCCGAGCAGCAGCGTCACGGCTTGCGCATCGACGCGCGGCTGCGCCGCGATCGCCCGCACCGGCTTCATCTCGAGCCAGAGCGGCGGCAGCGCGGCCGATGAACCCGAGCCTTGCAGCGGGATCGAGCGGCAGGCCTTGACCCATTGCGCCTTCGCGTTCTCGCGCAGCGATGGATCGTTGCGGATGCGCTCGGAGACGGCGTTGATCTGCTCGCCGACATTCTTGTCGATCAGCGGCTTCACCTGCGCCGGCACGTTGACCTTCGCGCCGGCGACGTTGAGGTTGGTGTCGCCGAGATTGACCTGGGCTCCGAGATTGGGCTCGAGATGCCAGGCAGCGGCGAGCTTCGGGCGCGAGGTGACGACGACGTTGCCCTTGATCTCGGCGCTGGCGTTCAGGTTCTTGATGTTGACCGCGCCGATCCGCTTCGCTGCGTCACCGCCGAGTACGCTGCCGAGTGCGTCGCCAAGCGCGCCTGTGGCTTTCGACGACAGCGAGCCCGTCACGTTGAGCTTTCCGGTGAGCGGCGTCGAGATCGTCAGCACGTCCTTGTCGCCGCTCGCTGCCATCGGCCCGCGCGCGGCGGACCAGCCGATATCGGCGTTCTCCAGGATCTGCGAGATCGGGTTGTCGGCCTTACCGGCGAAATTGCGCGGCGCGGCCTTCTCGGCCTGCTCGCGGATCGCAGATATCGCGATGGCGACCGGCGCGACGACGATGGAGCTCTTCGAGGCGGGCGGCAGCGGCGGCAGTTGCGCGACGACCGGCGGCGCCGAATTCGTCGCGCGCGGCGACAGGACGTCCATCACCTTCAGGCTGATGAAGAACGATCCCGCGAGCACTGCGACGCCGATCAGGATGGTCTTCAAATTCAACGTGAGTCGCATCGATCCCCCAAGCCGCCCCGGCGGAGATTTTACAGGGCGGGCGAGGAGGGCGCTAGAGCGCACCGGTTGGGTGGAATTGGGGCGAACAGGTTAACGGCTGCGAACGCGCCGTCGCCGCGCTTCAAGTCATCACGACGGGGGCTAGCTGCGCCGAGGACGGCGGACCGCTCTCACGTTGCCGCTACCACCGCCGCCGCAGAAGAAGCGATCGCCGCCATCTGACTCCAACCCTGACACGATTGCCCCGGCGGGCAGGTCGAGTTGCTCGATCACTTTGCCCGTTTCAGGGTCGATCCGCCGCAAATCGCTCTCCTCGCCCTCCCAGGTGCCATGCCAGAGCTCGCCGTCGACCCAGGTCACGCCGGTGACGAAGCGCTTGCTCTCTATGGTGCGGAGAACCTTTCCCGTTTCGGGATCGACCTGATGGATCTTGCGCTCACGATATTGTCCGACCCAAAGCGACCCTTCGGCCCAGGCCAGGCCGGAATCGCCGCCGCCGCCGGGCGCCGGGATGGTGCCGAGCACCTTGCCCGAGGCCGCATCGATCTTCTGGATGCGATCTTCGGCGATCTGGAACAGGTGCCGGCCGTCGAACGCCGTTCCCGCATGCGCCGCGACGTCGATGGAGCGCACGATTTTGCCGCTGGCCGGATCGACAGCGTTCAACTTGTCGCCGGATGCGAACCAGACACGCTTGCCGTCATAGGTCACGCCGTGCACGGCCTCGACACCCGGAAACGGTCCATACTCCGTGACGATCTCGGCGGCTGAACGTTTCATGTGCTCGATCCCTGTGAACTGGTGCACACCTTATGTCTTCAGGAGGGGCGTGGGGAGTAACAAGCCTGTCGGGAAACCCGGAACGGGAGGCGTCATCCAGCGGCGCCCGCGTCCGTGTCCGAAGGACTGCACCTTGCCCGAGCGCGCCAGCTCCTCGAGGGCGCGCTGCACGGTGCGCGGACTGATCCCAAGCGCAAGTGCGAGCGCCGAGCTCGACCATGGCTCGCCGTCGGCGAGAAAAGCGAGGACAGCGGCGTGCTTCTCCTCATTGGGCCGCGCCAGCACGAGGACGTCGCGAATCTTCCGCGGCGCCAGCACAAAGCCCTGCTTGGTCGCGCTGACATCGGCCAAAGGCCTGAGCTGGGTGCGGAGCCGTCCGATCTCGACGCGCAATCGCGCGCGGTGCGACTCGTCCGCGTGCTTGGCTTGAAACGCGCCTGATATCAACGTCTCTCGCGAGACATCCGCCGGCCATGCCTGCGCCAGCAGACGAGCGAGCGCGAACAGCACGGGGCGCGTTCCCAGCGACACCACGACGCCTTGCCTGCGCACCACATGATGGAAGGTGTCCACGACGAGCGCCGTCGAGGTCGCCAGTCGTTCGATTTCTCCAAGCAACAACGGGTGTTCGCTGCCGCGCGCGATCAGGCGCGCTGCCGGCGTGTCGAGTATGATGTTCGCGCTCTCGACCTCGGCCACGAGCGCCGGGATTCTCGCAAGGCGCGCCGCGTGAGCCGCGCGGCTGAGGGCCGCGCGTGCCTCTTTCGTCCTGAGCCGCCTGATTGCGATGCCGCCGACCACGAGCTCGCGGACGACCTGGGAGGCAGGCGGGAGCGGCGCAGGGCGGACTTCGGCCAGCGTGCGCTCGGCCTCATCAAGGCGCCCGACCAGAAGCAAGCGACGCGCCTCGACATGGCCTGCATGGGCGGCATTGACGAGATCGCCGTGGTTTTCGAGCGTCGCGCGCGCCGCCGCGAGCGTCTTCACCGGCCAGCTCAGATCGCGCGAGACCAGCGCGATCTCGGCTTCGGCGACGATGCACCTCGCGCGTGCCACGGCCTCGCGCGGACCGAAGGCGCGCGCGGCAGTGCGCAGCAGCGACTTGGCTTTGGCGAACTCGCCGAGCTGTGCCATCGCGATGCCGCGCAACGCCAGCGACGGCGCATCGTTGCGCAGCGCAACGCGGTTCAGGGCACCGAGCGGATCGCCGGCTTCGAGCGCGCGCGCGGCGGCGGTGATCAGCGACTCCATGTCAATCCCGCCACACTTGTTACTCCCACCGCCCAGCCGCTTGGTGCCAGACATCGCTGACGGCCGACAATGTGCGGCGAGGGACGATCGGTTCCGCGACACGCGGGAAGGTCGCCCGGACGAGACGTCAGGCAAGGAGTTTGGAGAACCATGATGACTTCAGCAGACAAAGCAGGGACGAACGGACAGACCGCCATGCAGACCCCACCGGTGGTGTCGCCGCAGGATTGGGAGGCCGCCCGCCAGCAACTGCTCGTGAAGGAAAAGGCGCATACCCGTGCCCGCGACGCCCTGGCCGCCGAGCGCCGGCGCATGCCGTGGATGGAAGTCAGCAAAACCTATGCGTTCGAGGGCCCCGGCGGCAAGCTCAGTCTGCTCGACCTGTTCCAGGGCCGGCGGCAGCTGATCGTCTACCGCGCCTTCTTCGAGCCAGGCGTGTTCGGCTGGCCCGATCACGCCTGCCGTGGCTGCTCCATGGTCGCGGACCAGGTCGCCCATGTCGCCCACCTCAACGCACGCGACACCACGCTCGTGTTCGCCTCGCGCGCGCCGCAGGCCGACATCATCAGGCTGAAGAAGCGGATGGGCTGGATCATGCCATGGGTCACCATCACCGACAGTTTCGACGCCGATTTCGGCGTCGGCGAATGGCATGGCACCAACGTGTTCTACCGCGACGGAACGCGCATCTTCCGCACCTATTTCGTCAAGAGCCGCGGCGACGAGCAGATGGGCGGCACCTGGAACTATCTCGACATCACCCCGCTCGGCCGCCAGGAGGTGTGGGAGGATTCGCCGGCAGGCTATCCGCAGACGCCGACCTACAAATGGTGGAACTGGCACGACAGCTACACGGAAGGCGCGGCGCCCGATCAGAAGTGGGTCGAGATCTCGGACGCCGGCGAGAAGGCGTTTCGCAAGGAGGCCGCGGAAGGTCGTGACTAGTCCGCTGAGCCCAACCGCGCCCGCCCGTCGCGATGGCATGGTGGCCGCGCGCCACCTCGCCAGATGGCTTGGCCTTGCGGCCACGCCGACCTTCGCGGTCATGGCGCTGCTGACGGTCGTGCTCGGCGACGGAGCGGCAAACATGCTGTGCGGCGCCGGGCAGGGGTCGCTGCTCGGCGGGATGGTGCCGATGTATCTCTTGATGAGCGCGTTTCATTCGGCGGCGTGGCTGAGGTTGATCTCGAACCGGTCGACTTCCGCCGGTGTGAACGCCTCGTCCTTCGAGAGGCGCGCAAGGGCGCGCTCCTCAGGATGAGGCTGACTGGCCGCGGCCCGGCGGCGAAAATGCAGCCGCAAACTCAACCCTCATCCTGAGGGTCCGCCGCCGGCGGGCGTCTCGAAGGATGCGCCGCGATTTTCGATGCAAGCCTCAACACGCGGCGCCTGCGCCGCTATTGCGCTCCCGCCGCCCGCAGATACGCAACGATCTTGCCCGCTTCATCCACCGAGATGCCGCCATAGGGCTGCATCTTTGTTGCCGGAGACGACCTCGTCCGGCTTGACCATGAAGCGGGTCAGCTTGTCCTGATCCCAGACGAATCCGGCTTCCTTCATCGAGGAGGAGTAATTGTAGTCCGGCAGCGAGCCGGCCTTGCGTCCGACGATCTTGTTGAGGTTGGGACCGAGGCGATTGTCGCCCTCCTTCACGGAGTGGCAGGTGCGGCAGGAATTGTTGAAGGCCTGCTGGCCGCTGTCATCGCTCGCCGGCTGCTGCGCCAGCGAGGAGGGTGCCGACAGGAGCAGCGTCAATGCGCCCGCGCCTGCAATCGAGCGCAGCCGCGTGCCTGACGATGGTTGCTGGCGTGATTGCATATGCGCCTCCGTCGGAGACCGCACCGCAGCGAGCGCGCGTCGGGATCTCGAGGGCAAACGAAAACGGCCCCGGTGGGTTCCGGGGCCGTTTGCGTCACAATGTCCGGTCGCTTTAGCGCGTCGCGGTGCCGAGATCCGCGCGCCGCTCGGTCATCGGCAGCACGATCACCTTGGTGCCCACGTTGACGCGGGAATAGAGGTCGGTGACGTCGTCGTTGGTCATGCGGATGCAGCCGGAGGAGACGTGCTTGCCGATGGTCTCGGGCGCGTTGGTGCCGTGGATGCGGTAGATGGTGCTGCCGAGATACATGGCGCGCGCGCCGAGCGGATTGCCGGGGCCGCCGGCCGTGTGACGCGGCAGATAGGGCTGGCGGGCGATCATCTCCGGCGGCGGGGTCCAATCCGGCCACTCGGCCTTCTTGCTCACCGACTGGATGCCGGACCAGATGAAGCCGTCGCGGCCGACACCGATGCCGTAGCGCAGCGCCTGGCCGTTACCGAGCACGTAATAGAGATAGGTGTTGGGCGTATCGATGATGATCGTGCCCGGCGCCTCGCGCGTCGCGTAGGAAACCGTCTGGCGGCGGAAGCGGGCCGGCATCTCGACGGTGTCCTGATCCTCGGACGGCGCGGCCTGGTAAGGCGCTGCCTGATAGGGCTGATAAGGCTGGATCGGCTGCGGCGCGGCCATTGGCGGCAGCGGCTGGAAGAAGGGGAAGAGCTGCACCGGCGCGGCCTTGGCTGCACCAGCGAATGCGATTGCGGAGACCGCGACTGCGCCGAATGCAACGGCGCGCGAAAACGTCTTGAACGTGTCCAGATTGAACATGTGATCGCCCCTGTTTGCTCGGTGTTCTGCTCACCGCGGCACCGTTTCGGTGCTCCGTTGCGTGGATCATTAACTGCAAAACGTTTCGGGACATTTGCGCGGAAAACCGAAAACGGTTTCATGGCGGCAAGGATTGTTTCATGACAGTTTCGTGGCTCCGCGAGGCCATTAACGAACAAAACAGTGGGCCGACACTTCTGTGACGTCACACGCCTGAAATATCCTTCGTTGATGGTCGGTACCTGAGAATCATCAAACTCTCGGGACTTTCCCATGCGGGTATTAATTGCGACCGACGCCTGGCATCCGCAGGTCAACGGTGTGGTCCGCACCCTGACCTCGCTGGCGAATGCGGCCAAGGCCCTCGATGTCGAGATCGACTTCCTCACCCCCGACGGCTTTCCGTCCTGGCCGCTGCCGACCTATCCGGGCCTGCGCATTGCGCTGCCGAGCGGGAAGGAGATCGCACGGCGGATCGAGAGGGCGACGCCCGAGGCGCTGCACATCGCGACCGAGGGCCCGATCGGCTGGGCCGCGCGGGCCTATTGCCGCCGCAACCGGCTCGCCTTCACCACCTCCTACACCACGCGCTTTCCGGAATATGTCTCGGTGCGGACCGGCATTCCGGCCGCGGTCGGCTATGCCGTGCTGCGCCATTTCCACGATGCCGCCGCCATGACCATGGTGGCGACACCCTCGCTGCGGCAGGAGCTGTCCGAGCGCGGCTTCAAGCGGCTCGGCTTCTGGACGCGCGGCGTCGACACCGAGCTGTTCCATCCCGACGCTCCCGCGAGCCTCGATCTGCCGCGCCCGATCTTCATGACCATGGGGCGCGTGGCCGTGGAGAAGAATCTCGAAGCGTTCCTCTCACTCGACCTGCCCGGCACCAAGGTCGTCGTCGGCGACGGCCCGCAGAAGGCTGCGCTCGAAAAGAAGTATCCGGACGCGGTTTTCCTCGGCGAGAAGAAGGGTGCGGATCTCACCGCGCATCTCGCCGCGGCCGACGTCTTCGTGTTTCCGAGCCTGACCGACACCTTCGGCGTGGTGCAGCTCGAGGCGCTCGCCTGCGGCACGCCGGTTGCGGCCTTTCCGGTCACGGGTCCGAAGGACGTCATCGCCGATCACCCGATCGGCGCGATCGACCACGATCTGCGCACCGCGTGCCTGCGCGCACTCACCATGTCGCGCGAGACCTGCCGCAATTTCGCGCTTGAGCGCTCCTGGGAGAACAGCGCGCGCCAGTTCGTCGGCAATCTCACCTCACTTCAGCCCAGCCGTGTCCTGCGCGCCTCGCCTCGCATGGCGCGGCGGCCGGTGCGCAGCTGATCGTCAATTCGAACCCACAGCGAGAACCTCATCGATGGCCAAGATCATGAACCTTGACGGCACCCAGCAGCTCGACCTCACCCGCGGCACGGTCGAGCAGGCCTATGACCGCTGGGCGCCGGTCTACGATCTCGTGTTCGGCGGCGTGTTCGCCAAGGGTCGACAGGCCGCGATCGCGGCAACCAACAAGATCGGCGGCCGCGTGCTCGAGGTCGGCGTCGGCACCGGCATCTCGCTGCCGCTCTACGCGCCGAACCTGCGCATCTTCGGCACCGACATCTCGGAAGCGATGCTCGACAAGGCGCGGCGGCGCGTGAAAGAGCAGAAGCTGAAGAACGTCGAGGGCCTCGCCGTGATGGACGCCGAGAAGCTCGAATTCCCCGACAATTCCTTCGACGTCGTGATGGCGCAATACGTCGTCACCGCCGTGCCGAACCCGGAGAAGGCGCTCGACGAATTCGCCCGCGTGCTGCGTCCCGGCGGCGAGCTGATCATCCTCACCCGCGTCAGCGCCGACACCGGCATGCGCCGCTTCATCGAGCAGAAGCTGCAGCCGGTGGTGCGTCCGCTCGGCTTCCGCACGGCGGAGTTCGCCTGGTCGCGTTACGCGAAGTGGCTGGCTGGTGCGCATGGCATGGAGCTCGCCGAGCGCCGTTTGATTCCGCCGCTCGGCCATTTCTCGCTGGTGCGCTTCCGCAAGGTCGACGTCGCCAAGGCGGCTTGAAAGGCGGCGTGAGCTCACGCGTCGCGTGCGTCATCGCGCCGCTGCACATCGTCACATGACGAAATGATGATGTCACACGGCCTACATCGAATCCCTGTAATCCCGGACCCGAAAGCATTTTGGGGGAGAGCATGATCAAGAACTATCTCGAGCAGCTGCGGATCCAGCGCTGGGACGACCATCGCTACTATCACCACAGCCGCATCAATCAGAGCCTGCATTTCGTCAGCGCGCTGAGCTTCCTCTTCGCCTATGTCTGGCTGTTCATCGATCCTGTGGTCTCCGCGCTGGTCGGTTGGCTGGTCTCGATGACCTCGCGCCAGGCCGGTCACTTCTTCTTCGAGCCGCACACTTACGACCACATCAACCAGGCGACGCACGAGTACAAGGAAGAGATCAAGGTCGGCTACAACCTGCAGCGCAAGGTGGTGCTGATGGCGATCTGGGCGCTCTCGCCGCTGGTGCTGGTTGCCGATCCCACCCTGTTCGGCCTGTTCACGCCGTGGCAAAGCGCGACCGACTTCATGCGTCAGGTCGCCAAGATCTGGCTCGTGGTCGGCGGCGGCGGCCTGCTGTTCCGCACCGTGCACCTGTTCTTCATCCGCGACGTCGAGACCGGTCTCGTCTGGATGACCAAGATCCTGACCGATCCGTTCCACGACCTGATGCTCTATCGCAAGGCGCCGCTGGCCCTGATGCGCGGCGAGCTCATGGACCCCGGCCTGCATCTCAACCCCGAGCACACCCTCGGCCTGATCGGCGAGCCCACGCTCGAAGAGCAGCACGCCTGAGCGCGCGGCGGACACAACGCACTCCTATGTCTGCTGGTTACGTCATGCCCGGCCTCGTGCCGGGCATCCACGTCTTGGGGGCTGCATCTTCGCCTCTCTCCGCGCGCGGTGGGGCAATCGCACATGGTGCCAATGCAGCGGCATTGAAAGTAGGCTCCCTCTCCCGCTTGCGGGGGAGGGCTGGGGTGGGGGTGTCTCCGCGTCGGGATTGTCGGGGATTGCTGAGGGCGTCCCCGTGTGGCGAGAACCCTCACCCGCCGCGCTCTGCGAGCGCGGCGGCCTCTCCCGCAAGCGGGAGAGGCGGAGCAAGCCCGCGCGATAAAGCCTCAGCGCCCGAACCGCTTGGCCAGCATCTCTTTCAGGATCTGCCGCTTGATCTGCTTGTTGGTAAGGGCGCCATCGTGCCACCAGAAGCCGTCGGCCTTCATCTTCTGCGCGGCGCGGACGAAGCGTTCGGCGACCTCGGTGAAGTCGGCATCGGTGTAGTTGAGGCTGAAGATCAGCCTTCCGGTGCCGATCCAGCTCAGCGCCAGGCCCTCGGCGCGCAGGTAATATTGCAGCATCCAGTTGTAGCGGGACGGGGTGGTGTATTTCACCGTCCAGATCGAGGAGAAGTTGGCGAAGCGCACCGGCAGGTCGGCATCTGTCATCATTTGGTTGAGCTTTTGGACACGGCCATTCCAGGTCTCTTCCAGCCCGTCATAGACGGCGCGGAAGTTGGGGCTGGCGAGCCGGCTCAAGAACTCGTCCATCGCCGTCATGACGTAGGGGTGCGAGTTGAAGGTGCCGCGGGCGAAGCAGATGTCGGCGGGGCGATCATCGCGGAAGCGGCGCATCAATTCGCGCTTGCCGCAGACGACGCCGACCGGCAGGCCGCCGGCAAGGCTCTTGCCGTAGGTCACCATGTCGGCCTTGACGCCAAAATATTCCTGGGCGCCGCCGGCGGCGAGACGGAAGCCCACGAAGACCTCGTCGAAGATCAAGACGATGCCGCGTTGGTCGCAGACCTCGCGCAGCTTCTTCAGCCATTCTGTATAGGCCGCGCGATCAAAGTCGCCGCCGCGGGAGGAATCGACCAGCGAGGAATCGCCGGGCGCGTTGACGTTGGGATGCAGGCCCTGCAGCGGATTGACCAGCACGCAGGCGATGTCTTTGCGCGTCTTCAGCACATGCAGCGTCCTCTCCGACATCTCGGCGAGGGTGTAGGTCTCGTGCGCAGGAATGGGGTTGCCGACGCCGGGCTGCACGTCGCCCCACCAGCCGTGATAGGCGCCGGCGAAGCGGACCAGATGCGTGCGCTTGGTGTGATAGCGCGCCAGCCGCACCGCCTGCATCACGGCCTCGGTGCCGGACATGTGGAACGAGACTTCGTCGAGGCCGGAGATATGGCGGAGCCGGCTCACGTTCTCGAGGATGACCGGGTGGTAGGGGCCGAGCACGGGACCCAGCGCATGCGCGCGCTTCTCGGCGCCCTCGATGCACTCCTTGTAGAAGTCGTTGCCGAAGATGTTGACGCCGTAGGATCCGGTGAGGTCGTAGGAAGTGTTACCGTCGACATCGGTGACGGTGACGCCGCGCGAGGATTCCATGAAGGTCGAGGTGCCCAGGTGCTCGCGCAGGAGACGCGAGAACTGGAATGGCACGCGGTAGCTCTCGGTGAAGTTCAGGTCGGAGATCGCCTCCGCCGCCTCCTTCGTCAGGGCGCGGCCCTTCGGGTAGCGCTCGGCGTAAAGCCTGGCGAGGCGGAAGAAGGCGTCCTTGCGCTGGGCCACGATGTTGGCGGGCGCACCGTCGCATCCGAAGTACCTGTCACCCTCGAACTCGTAGAATGGGAGCAGCCGCGCCACCCGCCGCGACATCTTGGAGTGCCCGGCGAGCGAGCGGTGCTTGGCGCGGGACAGTTCGACCCGCGCCTTGATCTTCGGGAGGACGGCGGCAGCGGAGGCTGCGGCGGCCACGGACATCGAGAGAATCGGGAGTGTCGTTTCCATGACAACAAGCGCTAAACCTGCGAGCTGACAGATTCATGACAGTCAAAGCCCTCATCGCCTCTTTCACCCAGCAGGAAGACCTCAACTTCCTGTTGACCAACCGCATCCCCCGCGCGGCCTTGACCCGCTTCATGGGCTGGTTCTCAAAGATCGAGAATCCCTTCGTGCGGGACTTCTCGATCGCGCTGTGGAAGCTGTTCTCCGACCTCGATCTGTCGGAGGCGCGCAAGACCCACTTCAACAGCCTGCACGACTGCTTCACCCGCGAGCTGAAGCCGGGCCTGCGGCCGTTCGATCCGGACCCCTCGATTGTTGCCAGCCCTTCGGACGGCATTGTCGGCGCTCACGGCAAGATCGCGGACACCGAGCTGTTCCAGGTCAAGGGCGCGCCCTATTCGCTACTCGATCTCCTCGGCGATTCCGCGCTGGTCGATCAGCACCGCAACGGCTCCTTCGTCACGCTGCGGCTGACCTCGAGCATGTATCACCGCTTCCACGCGCCCTATGACGCCCATATCGAACGCGTCACGCTGATTCATGGCGATGTCTGGAACGTCAACCCGATCGCGCTCAAGCGCGTCGAGCGTCTCTTCTGCAAGAACGAGCGCGCGGTGATCCGGACGCACCTAGCGACCGGCGAAGCGGTGACACTGGTGCCCGTTGCGGCGATCCTGGTCGCGAGCATCCGCCTGCACTTCCTCGACATGGTGCTGAACGCGCAGACCCGCGGCCTGGTCAATTTCCCCTGCGACGTCAATGTGGCGAAGGGGGAGGAACTCGGCTGGTTCGAGCACGGCTCGACCATCATCATCCTGGCGCCCGGCGATTTCATCTTCTGCGATGGCATTGCCGAGGGTACGCGCATTCGCGCCGGTCAAGCGCTGCTCAGAAGAAAGTAGCCTTCAATCCGCCGTTCCCGCTGCCTATATCGTCGTTCGGGACGATTCGATCGACACGGATTTGAGCGATGGCGCGGGCGCCGGTGATGGCAGCGGGTGGAATTGTGCTGCGGCGTGGACCTGCGCCACGGATCGCGGTCGTGCGCCAGCGCAAGCGCAACGAATGGGTCCTGCCCAAGGGCAAGCTCGATGACGGCGAGACGCCGAAGCAAGCCGCACACCGTGAGGTGCTGGAGGAGACCGGCCACGACGTTGCCGTGCACGAATTTCTGGGCACGCTCGCTTATCAGTCCGGCGGGCGCTCCAAGATCGTGCATTTCTGGCGGATGCAGGCTGACGGAGCGCCGGTCCGCAAGCTGATGAACGACATCAAGGCGGTCGACTGGCTGACGCTGGACGATGCGATCGCCCGCCTTTCGCGCGAATATGAGCGTGCGTTCCTCAACGAAGTTGGCCCGATCGCGCTCGCGGCGGCGGGGTTGGCGCCTCTGTCCGCGCCGGAGTCGAAGCAGGATTCCGAGCCGGTATCGCCATTGGCCACCGACGATATCGAGTCAGCCCTGCAAACGCTGACACCGGCGGAAGCTGCGTCCGTGGATGAACTGCGGCACGGCCTGTTGCAGAAGGTGAAGGCCTGGTTGCGCGGCGAAGCGTGAAGTCTCGAGCCGCGCTGCTCGCAGGTGAGACGGCATCCGCAGGTTGATGCGATCAGGTGAGCGTCAACTTCCTCCACATCGTCATTGCGAGCGCCGCGAAGCAATCCAGAATCTCTCCGCGAAAAGATTCTGGATTGCTTCGTCGTTTCGCTCCTCGCAATGACGTGGAGATGGCGGAGTGCGCCTCTCTCGCACTCTTTGCTCAGAGGCCACCGCCGGGCCGAAGATGCACATGCGGGCGCGACGGGCGAAAGTGAAATGTCACCGCCGCTCCTTCTCTTTGGGAGCCGGCTTGCGCGGCGCGGCGGGGCGTTGAGCGCCCGGCAGGCGTTGCTGGACTCCGCCGGAACGCTGCATGCCCGGCTGTTGGATCGCCGGCGGCTGGCCTGGCTGCAATCCTGTGCGCGGCATTTGCGGCTGCGGGGTGAGCCCCGGCTGTGGCGGCGCGATGACTCCGGGCTGCACCGGAGCTTGTCCACTGCGCTGCGGCTGGGCTCGCGGCGTGCCGCCCGGCTGGATGCCTTGCTGAGCGCCTTGTCCGGCGCGAGGCGCGCCCATCGGGCGACCAGCGCCCTGTTGCCGCGGCCCTTGCTGCTGCCCTTGCTGCTGCCCTTGTTGCGGCCCTTGGCCGGTACGCGGCGTACCCGGCTGCACCGCGCCACCTTGTTGTCCTTGTCCCTGTCGCTGCGGCGGTTGCGCGCCTTGCTGCGTTCCTTGCCGGCCCGGCGTGCCCGGCTGTTGCTGACCTGGACGATTGTTCTGACCGGGCTGTCCGTTCGGCCGCTGCGGTTGCTGGCCCGGCGCCGTCGTCGGTCGCAATTGTTGCTGCTGCGGCGGTTGCGCCGGCCGCGGAATGCGGCTGATCGCGGCCGGATTGGCGCGGCGGAAGTCGCGCTGCTCGATGACGATTTGCCGGCCCGCGGTCTGGGCGAGATGTACCTGGCTGACGAAGCTACGGTCGCGCGCGATCTGCTGCGCGGGAATCGTGATCGGTACCGCGGTAAAGCGCATGACGCCGCCGGTGCCGCTCGCGCCAGGCCGGATCGCAAAGCCGCTCGCGGCCTGCGTCAGCGCGCCGAGCCGCGCCCCGCTGCTGCGGTCGTCGACATCGATGTGGCCGACCCGGCCGTCGGCGTCAGGATAGAGTTTGATGTTGACGTTGCTCGCCCTGTTCGCCGCCGCACCTTCGGGAACATCGATAACCCCCGTTGTGCCGCGGATGCCGAGCGTTGCCGTCGGCGTCGTGATCTTCATGTCGCCGGTCTTCGCCACGGCCGCTGCGACGAAGGCCACCGTGCCCTTACCGACGTCGAAGATCGCCGAATTCTGCTTGCCACTATCTTCATAGACGTAATCGTCGATGGTGATCTTCGCGCTGGCCGAAAGGTTGAACGTCGTCGCATCGTTGAAGGTGATGCCGAGTGAGGAGTTCGACGAGGTCTGCACGACATCGTTGAGATAGATATCGTCGCGCACCCGCAGCGGATAGGAATTCCTGTCGCGGATCACGGTCGCGATCCCCGTCACCGTCGCGACGTTGCCGATCGGCTCGACGGCGGCGGGCTGTGCGTCCGGGGACGGTGTCGGCGAGGCTGATGGCGTCGGTGAAGGCGCGGGCGTCGGCTGCACTTGTGGCTGGGCCTGCGCAAGCTCGATGGCATCGGACGCGAACGCCACACCTGTGCCTGCCAGCGGCAAGGCCAGCAGGGCGAGCGCGAACATGGAGCAGCGCCAAGCTACCAATGAAGTCACGAGGAGGTCCCGGAGAGAAGGCGAGGCGAGAGCCGCGGATTTCAGCCGGGCGCATCTGAATGGCGGATGAACGTCTGTCGCACGGGAAGGGACGAGCGTTCGAGCGGTGCGCGGCTCCGGCGTGGGTTGGCTCTCTCGACAACGTCATGGCCGGGCTTGTCCCGGCCATCCACGCCTTGTTTGGCGACACCAAGAACGTGGATGCCCGGGACAAGCCCGGGCATGACGAAGATCGCGAATCTCTCAGGGACCACGCGCTCCGCGCATCAGCTCACGCGCTTCCAGGTCTGACCGCCGCAGAACATGCCGCCGAAGGCGCAGCCCTGCACGCGCATCGCATTCGGGCTCTTCATCGAGATCGTCGAGTCGTAGTTGCGGCCGGAGTTCGGATCGCGAATGCGGCCGCTCCACTTCGAGCCCTCGGGCTTCATGTTGATCAGGATGCGCTCGTTGGTCTTCTCGGCATAGCCGCAGAGATTGGGGCCACATTGTTCGACGCGGACATTACCCTTGTTCTCTTCGGTCGCCCACACGCCGATCGGCGAATTCGGTACCGCGACGGGCGCGGCGGCAACCGGAGCCGGCACGGGAGCAGCAGCGACGGCCGCGGGCGCGGCAACGGGAGCAGGAGCCGCAACAGGTGCGGGCTGCGTGTTGTCGAAGCTGGCGGACGGGGCGGAAGCTGCAGGCGTGGTGACGGCCGACGCGGTGGGCGCGGTCGCCTGCACTGGCGACTGCGGCACCGGCTGCTGCGGCGCCGGAGCCGGCGCGGGCTGCGCCGTTGTGGTCGCGGGAGCCGGCGTTGTGTCGACGTCATCGTCCTTGGAGCCGCCAAGGCCCTTGAGGTTGATGCTGTCCAGCTTGATCGGCTTGTCCGACAGGCCCGGCGCAATGATGGTCACGCAATTCAGTGAGGCGCAGTTGCGCGGCGTCTCGATGCGGATGTGCTGGCCCTCGATCTGAAACGAGATCGAATTGCCGGCATGCGCGGCGGCGGTCGAAACGAGGAAGAGCGCGGCAGCGGCGATGGTGAGCTTGTTCATGACAATCTCCGAAATTGCGCGGTCCCGAGATGGACTGAAGTCGCTGGCGGTTGAAGCGTGGCTCGACCCTACGCCGAGGTGGTCAGGCGTTCTGTGATGGACGTCACAACGGCGCCTGGCCGGGGCTCTAGCTGGAAGCCCGTGCAGCCGACCGCTCCTGTCTCCTAGAACCCCTCATCCGTCGCGCTTCGCGCGCCACCTTCTCCACAAGGGGAGAAGGGAAGAGAGATACCGTGTGCTGAGCCTCTAAATCATGCCGAGCACGATGGCGCCGACGAAGGCCATGGCGAGGTAGGCGGTGATAACGCTCAGTCTCCCGGCGAACGTCATGTCGCTCCCTCCATGCGCGCCGCTTGGCGCGCAGCCTTATGGTTAACAGAAAGTTCCTTCTCGAAAAAGTCAGGCTCGCTGTCGCTCATCGGCGGCAGCGTTCGAGCCAGCGCAGGCCGTCATGGTTAAGGAAGGCTGAAGTCAACACGTTGAAGAGTCCTTAAGTAAATTCATCGAACGTGCGTGCATGACGCGCGGAGTTCGTTTGTATCTCGTCGGCTCCATCGTCCTTGTTTCGCTAGCGGGTTGCGGTCGCGGCTTCTTCCAGGCCGAACGTGAGCCATGGCGGGCCGAGGCGGAAGCGGCGTGCCTGAAATCGGGCGCGGTCAAGGAGAGCGCCGACATCGTCCGCATCGATCCGATCTCGGGGCCCGGCATGTGCGGCGCCGAGTATCCGCTGAAGGTTGCCGCGATCGGCGAGGCCTCGAGCACCTATGGCTTTACCGACGAGACGTTGCGCCCGCCCGGCAACATCGGCAACCAGCCGCGGTGGCCGGTGCAGCCGCAGTCGAACTATCCGCAGGGCCAGAATTATCCGGCATCGTCCTATCCGCAACGCTCGACCTATCCCGAGAGCGCGGTACACCAGCCCGCGGGCTATGGCGCCTCGACCGGGCCGATGTCGCTGAACGCACCGGGCGTAGCGCCGCAGGAGGACGAGATCGATCTGCCCCCCGAGGGCACCGATGCCGCGGGCGCAGCGCGCTACATGAATGCACCGAGCTATCCGGCTCGTCCTGCGCCTTACTCGCAGGCGCCTGCGCAGCAGCCGCTGCCGCGTCTTGGCCCGGCGCAGGGCAATTCCGTCACGGCCGTCGGTCCTGTCGCGATCAAGCCGACCGCGACGCTCGCCTGTCCGATCGTATCCGAGCTCGACCGCTGGCTCGCCGACACGGTGCAGCCTTCGGCGATGCGCTGGTTCGGCGTCCGCGTCGCCGAGATCAAGCAGATCTCCGCCTATTCCTGCCGCGGCATGAACGGCAATCCCCATGCTCATATTTCCGAACACGCCTTCGGCAATGCACTGGACATCTCCGCCTTCGTGCTGGCCGACGGCCGCCGCATCACCGTGAAGGACGGCTGGCGCGGCATGCCGGAAGAGCAGGGATTCTTGCGCGATGTGCAGTCGGGTGCGTGCGCGCATTTCACCACCGTGCTCGCGCCGGGCTCGAACGTCTATCACTACGATCACATCCACGTCGATCTGATGCGTCGCGCCAGCCGCCGCCTGATCTGCCAGCCCGCCGCCGTCTCCGGCGAAGAGGTCGCCGCGCGCGCGCAATCGCGCAGTCCCTATGCGAATGCGCGCGAACCGTCAGTGACCGGCTCGCTCGGTGCACGCAAGAGCGCGACACGCAAGCGGGAAGAAGACGAGTACGCCGACGATTAGCGGCGCTCTTGCCTGTCGCCCGGATGACGCTGCGCGCAATCCGGGAAAGTCCCCGCATTCCGCTTCGCCCCATGCGGGCTACGATCTCGCCGGCTTCGACGGCGCCACCCCCATGCATAGCTGCACCTCGCCCGGAACGTTGTAGGTGCGCATGATATGGCGGCTGTCGCGCAAGCCGGACGCCTCACGTTGCACCACGAACATCCAAAGCGCGTAGCCGGCTTCCATCACCAGCTTGCGCCTGGCCGGTTGCATCGAGGTCGGCACCTCCGAGGCTGCGTGGGCAGCGTCGAACTCACGCAAGCGCGCCAGCGCCTGTTCGAGTGCGCGGCCCATCCGTCCAAGTGCCGAGGCCTGTTCCTGGACGATCTCGTAGTGGAGGATATCGACCGGCGGGCGAAGATCACGAGACATGGCCGCAATATAGTGCTGCCCGGCCCGCAGGTGCAACGCGCAGCTACTTCGTCTTGTATGCCGCCAGGAACATCCGTGTTGCGCTGTCGACCACCGTGGTCATGCGCTCTTCCGACGGCGCTGGTGCGGCCTGGAACACGAAGGGCAGGAAGAGCGAGGCTTTGCACAGCTCCATGAATTGCGAGGCGGCGAGATTGCAATCGTCGATCTCGAGATCGCCGGAGGCGACCTGGGCTTTGAGATAGTCGGAGAGGCGATTGATGCTCTTGTCCAGCACGCGCGCATAATAGCGGCGGCCGACATCGGGCATGCGCTCGGCGATCGCCATCACGGTGCGGATCGCCGATCCGCCGCCGGGCCGGCAGAGCAGATGGATATAGGCCCGACCGAACTCCTTCAGCGTGGTCTCGGCATCGCGCGCGGGATCGAAATTAAACACGACCTGGCCGTGCTGGAGCGCTTCCTGCTCGAGGATGGCTTCGAACAGCGCGGATTTGTCGGCGAAGTAGACGTAGAGCGTGCCCTTGGAGACCTGCGCGGCGCGCGCGATCTCGCCCATGCTGGCGCCGTCGAAACCAAGATCCATGAACACCTTGCGGGCACCGTCGAGGATCTGGCGGCGCTTGGAGCCGTCGTCCTCCTGGATGACGTGCAGATGTTCGCTGGCAGTTACAACCATTGGTTCAGCGTCTCGAAAGGTTTTTGGGCCGGCTCAGGGCCATGAAACCCGAATAAAAGGATTCACGGCGGTACAGTCTTGGCCGGGAACATTATTGTATATTGACCGAACCGTTCGGTCAATGATATCTGGGATCGGCGAGAGGAAACCGGCTGCGCAGCGGCCGCCCTCGGTCGCGCTTATTGGGGAGGCCTTTATGGCCGTATCGAGAGACCAGGCTGCTCGCGTCCTTCGCCAGGAAGCGGCGGAGGACCGGGCCGGCGGTGATGCTGCGTCCGAGACATCGGCACCCCCTGCCGAGCAGTTGCGCGCTCATGTAGCCGAGGAAACGAAGCGTCCGACCCGCGAGGCGCCAGAGAAGCCCGTGATCGACAAGCCGGCCGCACCCGCTGCCGCTGCGCCCAGGTCCGGCAAGCGCAAATTCGTCCTGATGGGCGTCGGCCTCGTCCTCGCACTCGCTGTTGCAGGTTATGCAGGCTATTACACTCTGGTCGGCCGCTTCTACATCTCCACGGACGACGCCTATGTCCGCGCCAACAACACCATGCTCGGCGCGCGCGTTGCCGGCCATATCTCCTCGATCCTCGCCGGCGACAACACGGCGGTGCGTGCCGGCGACATCGTCTTCCGCATCGACGACGGCGACTACAAGATCGCGGTCGAAGCCGCCGCGACCAAGATCGCGACCCAGCAGGCCACCATCGATCGCATCGGCCGCCAGGTCGCCGCGCTCGACAGCCAGGTCGCGCAGGCCAAGGCGCAGCTCGTCTCCGCCGAAGCGGGCCTCAAGCGCGCCGACCTCGATTATGAGCGCCAGCAGGCGCTGAGCAGCAAGGGCTTCGCCTCGCGCGCCACCTTCGAGAGCTCGGAAGCCGGACGCGATCAGGGCGCCGCCGCGGTCAAGGCCGCGCAGGCTGCCTACGACGTCGCGGTCAGCAATGTGGACGTCGCCAAGGCGCAGCAGGCCGAAGCACAGGCTCAGCTTGCCGAGCTCAAGACCACGCTGGCCAAGGCCGAGCGCGACCTCGGCTTCACCGCGGTGCGCGCGCCGGTCAACGGCACGTTCTCGAACCGCCTGGTCAACACCGGCGACTTCGTCGCGGTCGGCCAACGCCTCGGCAACGTCGTGCCGCTGGACGAGGTCTACATCGACGCGAACTTCAAGGAGACGCAGCTCAAGCGCATCCGTCCCGGCCAGCCGGTGACGATCAAGGTCGACGCCTACGGCATGCGCAAGTTCTCCGGCGTGGTCGACAGCATCGCGGCGGGCGCGGGCTCGGTGTTCACGCTGCTGCCGCCGGACAACGCCACCGGCAATTTCACCAAGATCGTGCAGCGCGTGCCGGTGCGCATCCGCGTGCCGAAGTCGGTGGCGAAGCAGAACCTGCTCCGCGCCGGCATGTCGGTCTACGCGACCGTCGACACCAACAAGGGCGCCGCCGACGCCGACAGCGAGGTCGATCTCGACGATCCCACCGCGATTCATCCGCAGTAGGGGCGCTATGATGTTCGAGACGAGCGCCGCTTCGTCTTCCACCTCCCCCGAAGGGAGAGGTGGATCGTGCCGCCTCGCGCGAGTCGAGTGAGAGAATGGCCACCGCCACCACCGCTTCGCCTGCCATGATGGCAGCTTCCGCTTCCGAGCGCATCGCGCCGAAGCGGCTGTTTGCGTTCATCATCATGGTGTTCGGGATGTTCATGTCCATCCTGGACATCCAGATCGTCTCGGCGTCGCTCAGCGAAATCCAGGCCGGATTGTCGGCGAGCTCCAGCGAGGTCTCCTGGGTTCAGACCGCCTATCTGATCGCCGAGGTGATCGCGATCCCGCTGTCGGGATTTTTGTCGCGCGCCTTCGGCACGCGGCTGTTGTTCGCGATCTCGGCGGCCGGCTTCACCTTCTCGAGCCTGCTCTGCGGCTTCGCAACGACGATCGAGGAGATGATCCTCTGGCGCGCGCTGCAGGGTTTTCTCGGCGCCGGCATGATCCCGACGGTGTTCGCGTCGGCCTACACAGTGTTCCCGCGCACGAAGTTCCACATCGTCGGTCCCATCATCGGCCTCGTCGCGACGCTGGCTCCGACGGTCGGGCCGACGGTCGGCGGCTACATCACCGACCTGATGTCGTGGAACTGGCTGTTCTTCATCAACGTCGTGCCCGGGATCGGCATCACCCTCGGCGTGCTGGCGCTGGTCGATTTCGACGAGCCGCATTTCGAGCTGCTCGACCGCTTCGACTGGTGGGGCCTGCTGTTCATGGCCGGCTTCCTCGGCACGCTGGAATATGTGCTGGAGGAGGGCCCGCAATATGAATGGATGCAGGACCCCTCGGTCGCGATCTGCGCCTGGATCTGCGCGATCTCGGCGATCGCCTTCTTCTGGCGCGTGTTCACGGCGGCCGAGCCGATCGTCAATCTGCGCACCTTCTCCAATCGCAATTTCGCCGTCGGGTGCACGCTGCAATTCTGCATTGGCATCGGCCTCTACGGCCTGACCTACATCTATCCGCGCTATCTCGCCGAAGTGCGCGGCTACAGCGCGCTGATGATCGGCGAGACCATGTTCGTCTCCGGCATCACCATGTTCCTGGTCGCCCCGCTGGTCGGGCGGCTCATGGCGAAGCTCGACATGCGCTACATGATCGCGTTCGGCCTCATCGTGTTCGCGATCGGCTCCTACCAGATGACCTGGATCACCCGCGATTACGATTTCTACGAGCTGCTGGTGCCGCAGATCCTGCGCGGCATCGGCATGATGTTCGCGATGGTGCCGACCAACAACATCGCGCTCGGCACGCTGGCGCCTGACCGGGTGAAGAATGCGAGCGGCCTGTTCAATCTGATGCGCAATCTCGGCGGCGCGGTCGGCCTTGCCGTCATCAACACCGTGCTCAACGACCGCACCGACCTGCACATCACCCGCCTGCAGGAGCGCGTGACCTGGGGCAACGCCACTGCGACCGAAACCCTCACCATGTTCATGCAGAAGTTCCAGGGTCTCGGCGATTCCACGCTGATGGCGATGAAGCAGCTCTCCCAGCTCGTGCATCGCCAGGCCGTGGTGATGAGTTTTGGCGACGCCTTCCTCATGCTGACGCTGTTCTATCTCGGTCTCAGCTTGCTGGTCGCGCTGCTGAACAAGCCGGCTTCGCCGTTCGGCGCCGGCGGCGATGCGCACTAATTTGCAACACTCGTGCGTGATCTCGCGCGAGCCCCGTTGCAATTCACGAGCGACACATCTATAAAGCGCACCTCATTCAATCGAACCGGGAGGGATTTGCATGATTTCGTCGCAATCGCAGATCGTACGCCCGCGCTCGATGATCTCCTGGCTCGGTATGTACGCGGCCCGTTAGAGGCCTCTTCCGCCAGCTTCGATTGGGCCAAGGTTTTGGCCAAGCGTCCCGATCGCTTCGCTTCCCAAGTCAAAATCAGTTCTACGTGACGCCGTTGCGGCCTTCGGGCCGACTTGCGTCCATCGATGGAGCCGGCCCGCGCGAAAGCGGCCGGATGATGCCATGACCGCTCTGTCAAAGAAGCCCGCGGCGATTCGCGTCGTGCTGCCCTTCGTGTTCCGGCACTGGCTGAAGCAGCCGGGGCGCGGCCTCGTCGTGGCCGGCGGCCTGCTCGGCGCGACCGTCGCCGATTTGTTCATGCCGGTGTTCTCCGGACACCTGATCGATGCGCTGACCCGCGGTCCGTCCGATCCCGATGCGCGCCACGCGGCATTGGTCGCGTTCGGCGCCATCGTGGCGCTCGGCGCGGCCTCGATGGTGCTGCGGCTCGCAGGGCTCCAGGCGATCGTGCCGTTCACGCTCAAGATCATGTCGGACGTCGCGCAGGACGCGTTCACGCGCGTGCAGCGCTTCTCGACCGACTGGCATGCGAACTCTTTTGCCGGCTCCACGGTACGCAAGATCACCCGCGGCATGTGGGCGCTCGACCTGCTCAACGACACACTTATGTTGGCGCTCTTGCCCTCGTTTGTCGTTCTGATCGGGTCGATGATCCTGCTCGGCGTGCACTGGGCCTCGCTCGGCGCGGTGATTGCGCTCGGCGCGCTGGCCTATGTCACCATGACGGTGCTGTTCTCGACCCGCTACATCGCGCCGGCCGCGCGCGTCTCCAATGCCTGGGACACCAAGGTCGGAGGCACCTTGGCGGATGCGCTGACCTGCAACGCGGTGGTGAAATCCTTCGGCGCGGAGCTGCGCGAAGACGCGCGGCTCGCCCGCGTCATCAAACGCTGGCGCGTGCGCGTGCGGCGGACCTGGTTCCGCTACAACTACACCGCCATGGCGCAGCTCTCGCTGCTGCTGGCCTTGCGTGCCTCGGTGATCGGCGGCTCCGTGCTGCTGTGGATCTCGGGATATGCCTCGCCGGGCGACGTCACCTACGTGCTGACGAGCTACTACGTCATCCACGCCTATCTGCGTGACGTCGGCATGCACATCAACAACCTGCAGCGCTCGGTCAACGACATGGAGGAATTGGTGGCGATCCATGACGAGCCGATCGGGATTGCGGATGCGGTCTATGCGCGGCCGATCGCGATCGAGGGCGGCGAGATCGTGTTCGACGACGTCACCTTCCATTATGGCGGCCATCGCGCGCCGCTATACGACGGCTTGTCGGTCAGGATCCGCGCCGGCGAACGCGTCGGTCTCGTCGGCCGCTCCGGCTCCGGCAAGACGACCTTCGTCAAGCTGGTGCAACGGCTCTACGACGTCACCGGCGGTCGCGTGCTGATCGACGGGCAGGACATCGCGCTCGCCACGCAGCAATCGCTGCGCAGCCAGATTGCGATCGTGCAGCAGGAGCCGATCCTGTTTCACCGCTCGCTCGCCGAGAACATCGCCTATGGCCGGCCCGGCGCCAGCTTTGATGCGATCGAGCAGGCGGCGCGGCTCGCGAATGCGCACGACTTCATCCTGCGTCTGCCGAAGGGTTACGGCACGCTGGTCGGCGAGCGCGGCGTCAAACTGTCGGGCGGCGAGCGGCAGCGCGTGGCGCTGGCGCGGGCGTTCCTGGCGGATGCGCCGGTGCTGATCCTGGACGAGGCGACCTCGAGCCTCGATTCGGAATCGGAGGCGCTGATCCAGGAGGCGATGGAGCGGCTGATGAAGGGCCGCACGTCGATCGTGATCGCGCACCGGCTGTCGACGGTGAGGAGCCTCGATCGCATCCTGGTGTTCGACCGCGGCGAGATCGTCGAGCAAGGCACGCATGCTCTGCTCGCGGCCAAGCCGGCGGGCATTTATCGCGGCCTGTTCGAGCGCCAGGTGGTGGAGCTCGGGCAGATCGCAGCAGCGGAATGAGGCGCGGCCTGCGGACGGAGGAGAACGTCCGCAAGCCGCGAAGGATCAGGGCAGGGATGGATTGACATGAAAGACCTGACGCGCGGCTCCATCGTGAGCCACATCCTGCACATGGCGCCACCGATCGTGGTCGGCATGATCACGATCATGATCTGCCAGCTCGTCGACCTCTACTTCGTCTCGAGCCTCGGCGAGGCCGCGATCGCGGGCGTCGCCGCGGCCGGCAACGCCGGCTTTCTCGTCAACGCCTTGATGCAGGTGCTCGGCGTCGGCACGGTTGCGTTGATGGCGCATGCCGTTGGCCGCAAGGACCGTGACGATGCCAATCTGGTGTTCAACCAATCGGTCGTCCTGTCGGTGCTGTTCGGGCTGCTGACGCTGGTTGCGGGTTTCGCGCTGTCGCGTCCCTATATGCGCGCGGTCGCGGCCGACGACGCAACGATCGAAGCGGGCACCCTCTATCTGCTCTGGTTCATGCCGGCGCTGGCGCTGCAATTCGCGACGCAAGTGATGGCGTCCGCATTGCGGGCGACCGGCATCGTGCGGCCGAGCATGCTGGTGCAGGCGCTCGCGGTGGGCATCAACATCGCGCTGGCGCCGGTCCTGATCTCGGGCTGGGGCACCGGGCATCCGCTCGGTGTCGCTGGAGCTGGCCTCGCAAGCTCGATCGCCGTCTGTATCGGCGTGCTGATGCTGCTCGCGTATTTCCTGAAGCTGGAGCGCTACGTCGCCTTTCATCCTGCGCAATGGCGGCCTCAGCTTTGGCAGTGGAAGAGAATCCTCAATGTTGGCCTGCCTGCCGGCGGTGAGTTCGTGATGGTCTTCATCATCATGGCCGTGGGCTATTATGTACTGAGCGTTTTCGGCCCGGCGGCGCAGGCCGGATTTGGTATCGGCACGCGTCTCCTCGGCCTGATCCAGATGCCGGCGCTCGCCATTGCGCTGGCTGCGGGGCCCATCGCCGGCCAGAACTTCGGCGCCGGCAACGGCGCGCGCGTGCGGGAGACCTTTGTCAAGGCGGCGCTTGTCGCGACCGCCGTGATGATCGTGTTCCTGGCCCTCGCGCAACTCGCGCCGGGTCTGTTGCTTGCCGGCTTCTCGAGTGATCGGGAAACGTTGGCGGTTGCGTCGCTCTTCCTGCGCATCGTCTCGTTCAACATGGTGGCGCAGGGGCTGATCTTCACCACCTCCAGCATGTTCCAGGGACTCGGCAACACCAAGCCCGTGCTGGTGAGCTCGGCAATGCGGGTCCTCACCTATTCCCTGCCGTCGATCTGGCTCTCGACGTGGCCGGGCTTTCGGATGGAGCACGTCTGGTATTTGTCGATTGTGACAACGACGCTTCAGGCTGCGTTGAGCGTGTGGTTGCTGTACCGCGAATTCGGCAAGCGCCTGGCTCCGCTGCGGCACGCCGAGGTTCCGGAGGAGGTGGAGACTGAGCCTGAAGCGCCTCCTGCGCGCGCGCCGGCATAGCGACAGCCTGGTCGTGTCGCGACAAGGACGCATCTTCGTTGGCGCACACGTCAGTGCGCGCCAACGCTATTCCAGACCAGGGTGAGGCCCGACAGGAACAAGAGGCCGAGCACGACATCGCCGAAATGCTTGTCGTTCAGCGCGTGATAGACGCGCGCGCCCGCCCATGCGCCGATCAGCGTGCCGGGAAAGGCGACAGCCGCGAGCCACACCACCTTGAAGGCGACGAGGCCCGATGCCGTCTGCAGCACCAGCGCGGTGGCGAGCACCGTGAAGTTGAAGAGCTGGAAGATGCCGCGCCGCTCGTGCTTGTTCCAGCCGCGGATGTTGGCCCACAGGATCGGCAGCGGCCCCGAGAGTCCGGCGAGGCCGCCGAGAATGCCGCCGGCAAAGCCGATCGCGCCGTCGGCAATCCGGCCGCCGGCCTTGAAGGCGAGCGGCCTCTTGTTGAGGTACAGCGCGCTCGAGAAGATCAGGATCAGCACGCCGACGCTCAGCTTGAACACTTTTGGATCGGCCGACGCGACCATCATGGTCCCGAGCGGCACGCCGATCAGCCCGCCGATCAGGAACGGCCAGACCAGCGAGAGATCAAAACTCTTCCACATCGAGGGCAGCGTCGAGGTCTGCGCGATCACCGAGCAGATCAGCACCAGCGGGACCGCGAGCGTGGGCGGCAGGACGTAGAGCCAGATGCCGAGCGCCATCAGCGCCGTGCCGAATCCGGCCAGTCCCGAGACGAAGCCGCCGGCCAGCGCGCCGAACAGCAGCAGCGCGTAAGTGGACGTTTCCACCTGTCATTTCCTGTCGTTAGCGGCGATGCCGAACTTCGATCGCTGCTTTTGAACGTCATCTGGCGCATAGCACAGATGCGGCCGGGAAGGTCAATTTCAAAACCGCACGCAAGCGTGATGCCGGAGGGCGGGGCATTCGCGGAAGACGCGCCTACATGATGCTCGCACTTTAATCTTGGGGCCTGCCGGGCGTCACGCCGCACCGTCCCTGATGAGATGATGGAGCATGATCATGACCCGCATGAACATTGCCGTTGCGGCCGCGCTGTTATCGGTCGCCGGCCTGACGCCGACATTGGCGCAGGCGCAGTTTTCCGAGCCTGCAGCCTATCAGGCCGCACATCCCGACCGCGATGTGCTCAATGGCGGCCAGCTCACGCCCGCGGGGCGCGCAGCCCGCGGCGAGGCGTTGGCCCCGAGCGAGGCCTATGCGGCCTATCCTGCAGCCGTTGCGCCAGTCGTTCGCCCACGCCACCGTCGTCATCATCGATAAGAAGAGTCTAGACGATCTGTCTGGTGTCGGCGGGCTCGTGTAGCGCGCCGATCAGGATGCGCAGCGCTTGCGTCAATTCCGCCCTGTTGCGTGCCGCCCCCAGCGAGACACGCGCCGCATGCGGCGGTGTTCCATCCACGGTGAAGGCATCGCCTCCCACGATCGCGAGTCCATTGCGCAGCATATGTGCCGCGACATCGCGCCGGCCCTCCGGCAGCCGCAGCCAAAGATGATGAGCGGCAGGCTTGGCCAGGAACTGAAAACCCTTTAGGGCGCGTTGCGCAATCTGTTGGCGCCCGACTGCCTCGTTGCGGATGGCCGTGATGATGCGGTCGGCGATACCGGCCTCGATCCAGTGCGTCACCAGAGCGACCATCAGTGGCGCCGGCATCTGGACGGTGGCCTGCAAGTGGCCGCGCATCTGAAGCTGCGCGTCGGCATCGGGCGTCACCAGATAGGCAACGCGTAGCGCCGGCGCAATGCATTTTGACAGCGTGGTTGCGAGATAAGTCCGCTCCGGAATGAGGTTCGCGATCGGCGACGCCGAGCGATCAAGCAGCCCGTAGGCGTCGTCCTCGATCAGGATCGTGCCGGCATCGCGAACGATCTTTGCGACGGCGCTGCGCCGCTCAGCCGAAAGCGTTGCGGTGGTCGGATTGTGCAGCGTCGGAATGAGATAAACGGCCTTTGGCCGGTGCGCGCGGCACGCCTTTACCAGCGCATCGGGCAGGATGCCGTCCTCGTCCATCGGGACGCCGACGAGCTTGACGCCGAGCTGTGCTGCGGCGGCCTTGATGCCGGGGAAGGTGAGGCCTTCGGTCAGCACGGTTTCGCCGGGCCGCGCAAGATGAGCGAGCAGGTTGAAGAGGATCGTCTGTGCGCCCGGAAAGATCACGAGCCTTTCGGCCTGCGCATGCGGAGCGCGTGCGCGCATCCAGCGCGCGGCGACCTCGCGTTCATGCGCGCTGCCGCCGGGCGGCTGATAATTGAGATACGCCGTCAGGCCCGATTGCGTGCGGATGGCTTCCATTCCGGCGACGATGCGCTCGTCGAGCTGCGCCTCGAGCGGATGCGGCGGCACGTTCATCGAGAGGTCGATCGCGACCGGATGCGGCAGGTCGACCGCGCGCCGCGCGCTGGTCTCCGACACGAACGAGCCCTGTCCGACGCGGGCTTCCATGATGCCGCGGCGCCGGGCTTCAGTGTAGGCGCGCGTCACCGTGGTGAGGTCGATGCCGAGTGCTTTTGCCAGCGCCCGCTGCGTCGGCAATTGCTGGCCGCGCACCAACCGCCCGGCGGCGATGTCGGCCTCCATGGCCTCGACGATGCGCTGGTAGCGCGGCCCCGAGAGCTCCGAGATTGTAGGGATCCAGCCCATGCAATTTAGGCCTATAAGCTTTGAATGTATGGAGGCATGATATTATTGTATGGATCGTCGAAAAGGAAGAGGTGTGGTCATGGCGACGGTCTCTCTGGCAAAGGCGATGTGGCGCGGTTTCAGCGGCAAATGTCCCAATTGCGGGGAAGGGCATATGTTCGGCCGTTTCCTGAAAGTGACCGAGGCTTGCGATCATTGTGGCGAGGAGCTGTTTCACCAGCGCGCCGACGACTTTCCCGCCTATCTCGTGATGGTCGTGGTCGGCCATCTCGTGGTGCCGGCAATTCTTGCGATCGAGACCGCTTACGCGCCGCCCGAGTGGCTGCAGCTTGCGGTGTGGCTGCCCGTGACGCTGTTCGCTTCGCTCGCGCTGCTGCAACCAACCAAGGGCTGCATCGTCGGGCTGCAATGGCAGCTTGGCATGCACGGCTTCGAGGCGAGCAAGCTGCGGCGGGAGACGGGCGGGCTTGCGCCGGTGCCGGTGAAGGTGGACACGCGCGCCGCCTGAATCGAGCGCGCCGATGGCGGTGTTGCGAGATCGTGGTGTAACTCTTGTCGTCGTTCCGGGGCTCGCGCAGCGAGAGCCCGGAATCCATTCATTTCACCAACACTGCGGCCCGATGGATTCCGGATTCGTGCTGCGCACGCCCCGGAATCACGATGGTGGTCCAAATGGTGAGGGGTCCGATGCGCTAGCATCGAACCCCTCGTTGCTTCCTCAGCAGGACGCGTTTTCTTCACGCGAACCGGAAAACCACTTCGCTCGAAAACGCTTCAGAGTATCAGCCGGCCTGTAAGCCGGGTTCTGTAGGGCACCGCCCGCTTGCGCGAACGATACGCGACGGCCATTCCTCTGGAACCATGTTTGCACATGGCCTCGAGCAACCTACCCGGACGGCGGGCCTGACATCGCCCCGCGGCGTTATCGCTTTCGCGAACAGCCCGCTATGCCGTCCCTATTCGGTTTTGCTCCCGGTGGGGTTTGCCATGCCGGCTCCGTTGCCGGAACCGCGGTGCGCTCTTACCGCACCTTTTCACCCTTACCCGCCTACGCTGCTTGCGCAGCTTCGGCGCGGCGAGCCTTGAGGGCTTGTCGCGCCATAGCCCCGAAGGGGCGACGGCGGGCGGTTCGTTCTCTGTGGCACTTTCCCTGGGGTCACCCCCGCCGGACGTTATCCGGCACCGCATGTCAAGGGAGCCCGGACTTTCCTCCCCGGCGGCCTTTCGGCACCTGCCGGAGCGGCCGTCCGGCCGACTGACGGGACTACGCATGGGCATTTGTGACGGTTCCGTCAAGCCGATATCGCGACGTACGATCCGCCCGAAATAATTTATCCTGAAGATGTCGTTTGGACCGTACCCCGTTCGACTGGATGTCGGCGAGTGAGCCGAACAACAGGAGTGAAGCCATGCAATATCTGCTGATGATCTATCAGAACGAGGTCGAGTACGCGAAGAACGACGCGGCGACCAGCCAGAAGATGCTGGCCGAATACCAGGCCTTCACGCAATCCATCATCCAGAGCGGCAACTTCAAGGCCGGCGACCGCCTGCAGCCGACCACGACTGCAACGACCGTGCGTGTGCGCGAGGGCAAGACGCTGACGACCGATGGTCCGTTCGCGGAAACACGCGAGCAGCTCGGCGGTTACTACCTGGTCGAGGCGAAGGATCTCAACGCGGCGATCGAGATCGCGGCGCGGATTCCCAGCGCGCGCATCGGCTCGATCGAGGTGCGGCCGATCTGGGTCTACGACAAGTGACGGCCGAGCCGCGCGTCGCCGCATGACCCCTGGCGAGATCGACAGGATATTCCGTGACGAGGCGGGGCGGGCGCTGGCCACGCTGATCCGCCTCGTCGGCGATTTCGATCTCGCCGAGGACGCACTCCAGGATGCTTTCGCCGTTGCCCTGGAACGCTGGGCGGGGTGTGAGGCCCCTGACAATCCGCGCGCCTGGCTGGTCAACGTCGCCAAGCACAAGGTGATCGACCGCATCCGCCGCCAGGTGGTCTTCCGCGGCAAGCAGCAGGCGCTGGTGCATGAGCTCGAGCTCAACGCGCTGGGCCCCGACGAGCCGCCGGCAACGCTCGATGACGACATGCTGCGGCTGATCTTCACCTGCTGCCATCCCGCCTTCGCGCCCGAGGTGCAGGTCGCGCTGACGCTGCGTACGGTCTGTGGGCTGTCGACGGCGCAGGTGGCGCGCGCCTTTCTCGTCAGCGAGGAGGCGATGGCGCAGCGGCTCGTCCGCGCCAAGCAGAAGATCAGGCTTGCCGGCATCCCCTACGAAGTGCCGGAGCGCGAGGCGCTGGCGCCGCGGCTCGATGGCGTGCTGGCCGTGATCTATCTCGTCTTCACCGAGGGCTATGTCGCGACCGAGGGCACGGACCTGATGCGGCCCGATCTCGCCGTCGAGGCCATCAGGCTTGGTCGCCTGCTGGACCGCTTGCTGCCCGATCGCGCCGGGATCAAGGGCCTGTTGGCGTTGATGCTGCTGCACGACGCGCGCCGCGCCGGGCGCGAGACGCCGGCCGGCGACATCGTGCTGCTCGAAGAGCAGGACCGCGCGCTGTGGGGTCGCGCGCAGATCGATGAGGGCCTGCGGCTGGTGGAGGACGCGCTGCGCGTGCCGGGCCGGCCGCAGCCCTATGCGGTGCAGGCCGCGATCGCCGCGCTGCATGCGCGTGCGCCGAGCTTCGAGGAGACCGATTGGCCGCAGATTGCGGGGCTCTACCAGGTGCTGCTGCGCATCAGTCCTTCGCCGGTGATCGAGTTGAACCATGCGGCGGCGGTGTCGATGGTCGATGGGCCGGCACGAGCGCTCGATCTCGTCGATGCCATCACCGCGCGCGGCGGGCTTCGCGGCTATGAGCTGTTGCCCGCGGTGCGCGCGGATTTGTTGCGGCGGCTCGGCAGGACGGAGGAGGCGCGCGAGGCGTATCGTGCGGCGACCGAGGCAACGCAACTCGAGCCGTTGCGGCGGCTCTATGCGCGAAGGGTGAGGGAGATGGGGTAGGGCTGTATCAACGTCATCATGCGAGCCAACGGGTCCGCGCGAAGCGCGGCCCGATGACAGGCTCCGCGAAGATTCCATGGGGAGTGGATAGCGACCAGGTCTGAGGCCAGACTGAGGGTTGCTGAATCCATTCAACCTGGAGACGACGATGTTGCTCGATCATCCTTCCGACGGACTGGCCGCTATCCGCACGCAGTTTGGCGCAATTTTTGTGTCATTGGAACTGAGCCGTTCGACATGGCTGGTCACTTCGCTGTCGCCCTGCAAGGGCGAGAAGATGTCCAAACGCAGCATGAAGGCCGGCGACCTTTCGGAACTGTTGAAGCTGTTTGCGGAGCTGAAGCGCAAGGCGCAGGCGCGAACGGGTGAGAGCTATCCGATCATCGCGATCCAGGAGGCGGGGCTGGACGGGTTCTGGCTTCACCGCGCCCTGCAGCAGGAAGGCATCGAGAGCCACGTAGTCGATCCGGCCTCGATTGCGACGCCGCGCCGGCGCCGGCGGGCCAAGACGGACCGGCTGGATGGCGAGACGCTGTTGCGGACGCTGCTGGCCTACAAGCGCGGCGAGGTACGGGTCTGCGCCATGGTCGTTGCGCCCTCTCCGGCAGAGGAGGACCGCCGTAGGCTGTGCCGCGAGCGAGAGACCTTGATCGCGGAGCGGATCGAGCATGTGAACCGGATCAAGGGTCTTCTGTTCGCGCAAGGGATCTTCGACTACGCGCCGCTGCGGCGAGACCGGCGGAAGCGGCTGGAGGCCTTGCGGACGGGCGACGGGCGCGCCTTGCTGGCGCATCTGAAGGCGCAGATCAGCCGCGAACTCGACCGGCTCGAACTGCTGCTCGACCAGATCACGGCGGTGGAGCGCGAGCAGGATGCGTTGCTGGCCGCGAGCAAGGCGGCGGGGGAGAAGACCGTATCGAACCCGGTGGCAATGCTGCTCGAACTGAAGAGCCTGGGCCCGAACTTCACGGCCGTTCTCTGGTCGGAGGCCTTTTACCGGCAGTTCGCCAACCGCCGCCAGATTGCATCCTATGCCGGCCTTGCAGCCACGCCATGGCGCAGTGGCGGCATCGAGCGCGAGCAAGGCGTGTCGAAGGCTGGCAATCCGCGCCTGAGAACCACGATGATCCAGCTCGCCTGGCTCTGGGTACGCCACCAGCCTCAATCGGCTTTGACCCAGTGGTTCAAGGTGCACAGCCAACGCGGCCGCAAGCGCGCGATCGTGGCGCTCGCGCGCAAGCTGCTCGTGGCCCTCTGGAAGTACGTGACCGCGGGCGTGGTGATCGAGGGAGCCGAGATAAAGGCCGCCGCCTGACACCACGCTCCTCAGCCTCAAAGCCAATCCGCCGAGATTGATCAGCCTCGGCCGATCCGGGTGGACGAACCGATGGATTGCATGGCTTCAAACGCCGTAACGAAGAATGGTCTCGTCCTCTCGAGCCTGCCCGCCGCAAGCGGAATGTTGGTGCAGCCGCCGCCGCGCGGCGACCGAATGTGAGTTTGATCTGGCAAGCAAACCAGATTGCAAAAACCGGCTCGACCCTTGGATCGCCTGACGAAAAGGAGTTATCCGCCCGCTGCCCCGACTGCCAAAGCCTGATGGCGTGCTCGCTCGAGTCAAGGCCAAGTCGCTTCGCGACGGCCCTACGGGCCGACCTTGACTCGATCTGCGCGCGCCATCCTACGTGCTCCACGGTCGGGACGAAGAGCTGGCCTGCAATCGAACAAAGAGCTGAACAAACCGCCTTGACACACCAAATCCCCATGTGAGCAATCCAGACTGCCTCGGGGGAAACAGTCTGGATTTGCTTCGTCGCATCAGCGCAAAATTGCTTCGCAACTTTGTCGCGAGCTCCTCGCAATGACGGAGGATGTAGCTGTCGCCCTCACTTCGCAACCGTCGTCGCGTCCGACGGCAAGCTCGCCAGCAGCGCCTGCAATGTCGAGAGCGTCGAATGATCCGCGACACCGTCGAGCCGGGCCGGACGGAAATGGCGCTGGAAGGCGGTGACGACCTCCATGGTCGCGGCGTCGTATTTGCCGTTCAGGGGCACGCCATAGCCGTACCGTGCGAGTGCCTGCTGCATGCTCAGTACCGCGTCGCTGATGGTGCCGAGCATCAGCTTCTCGCCCCGAACGATCGGCGCGGGTGTTACCCAGTGACCGACGCCGGAATTAGCCAGCGAATGCCACGGAAATTTTTCGCCGGGGTCCTTCTTGCGGGCGGGCGCGACGTCGGAATGGCCGAGCACCCGGTGCGCCGGCACCTTGCGGCGGAGCATGATACCGCGGCACAGCGCGATCACGGCGGCGATCTGGCGCAGCGGATACTCCGGATAGCCCCAGTCATGGCCGCGATTGATGATCTCGATGCCGATCGAGCAGGAGTTGATATCGTCCTCGCCGGCCCAGGAAGAGACGCCCGCGTGCCAGGCGCGCTTGGTCTCGGGCACGCATTGCACGATGCGGCCGTCCTCCAGCACGACATAATGCGCCGAGACCTCGGTGCCGGCCGTGCAGAGCCGCGCCAGCGCGCCCTCGACATCGGGCATGCCGGTGTAGTGCAGCACGATCATGTCCGGCTGCCGTCCCTTGTTGCGCTCGCCATAATTGGGCGAGGGGATGATGTCGGACACGATCGAGGAATCGGGCTCGAACGTCCGCAGGCCCGCCACGGTCTTGGGAACCGGGAGAACACGTTGTCGCTTCGAATCGGATCCAGACGGCGTGGACGAACCGGAGGGCATGAGCAGCTCAAACGGACGGAGAGTGGGGCAAGCCCTTCTCTTTACTATTCCTTTACCCTGCACCGTGCGCAATCACGCGACGCGGTTAACGGATGCATTTTGGCGATGTGTGTGGATGAAGCATCACCCCCACGTCACCTTTTCCACTTGTCACGAGCCGAGCAACGCTTTCTTAACGCTAAGGGCCGTTACTGAGAGATGAAGAGCCGACCCGCGTCCGGAGGCGGCCAAAGCGTATTTTGGCTCGAAATCCCATGGCTGCCCGACAAATTCCACTGGGAACACTGGGTTGGTGGCCCGGGACGACCGGGCTTGGTTACCATGCAGGACGGGGGCTTTGTCGTGGAACCGCCGCGACGCGCAATGATTCGAGGCGTTATGGGCTTGTTCGACCCCGATCTCGCTTGGTCAGGCTGGATGGTCGGCAGGCGTCGCGCATGAGCTCGGCGCCGCATATCCCTGTTCTTGGCCGTGAGGCCATCGCGCATCTCGCTCCGCGCGAGGGCGGCGTCTATGTCGACGCCACTTTCGGTGCCGGCGGCTATAGCCGCGCGATCCTGGAGGTGCCGGGAACCCGACTGATCGCCATTGATCGCGACCGCACCGCGATTGCCGGCGGTGCCGAGCTGGTCGAACGCTCCGCGGGCCGGCTGACGCTGGTCGAGGACCGCTTCTCCAACCTTGCCGAGGTCTGCGCCGCGCAAGGCGTCGAGGCGATCGACGGCGTCGTGATGGACGTCGGCGTGTCCTCGATGCAGCTCGACCAGGCCGGCCGCGGCTTCTCCTTCCGCCTCGACGGTCCGCTCGACATGCGGATGGGGCAGACAGGCCCGACCGCGGCCGACGTCGTCGCGCGCGCCTCCGAAGGCGATCTTGCCGACATCATCTATCTCTTCGGCGAGGAGCGGCATTCCCGCCGCATCGCCCGCGCCATCGTGGCGGACCGGCAGGAAACGCCGTTCACCACCACGCGCGCGCTCGCCGATCTCGTCGGCAGGGTGGTGCGATCGAAGCCCGGGGACATTCACCCGGCGACGCGGACGTTCCAGGCGCTGCGCATCTTCGTCAACGAAGAGCTCGAGGAACTCCAGAGCGCGCTCGCTGCGGCCGAGCGCGTGCTCAAGCCCGGCGGCCGCCTCGTCGTCGTCTCGTTCCATTCGCTGGAAGACCGTATCGTCAAGAATTTCCTCTCCGAGCGTTCCAAGACGGGCGGCGGTTCGCGGCATCTGCCGGAAGTCGCGCAAAGTGCGCCGAGCTTCCAGCTGCTGACGCGGCGGCCGGTCGTCGCCGGCGAGGACGAAGTCGCGCATAATCCGCGCGCGCGCTCGGCAAAGCTGCGCGCCGCCGAGCGCACCTTGGCGCCGGCGCACGAGACCGACGAGGCATCGTCCTGGCCAAAGCTCTCGGACGTGATGAGGGGCGGCTAGCGCATGCGCATCATCCACCTCCTCGTCATCGGTGCGCTGATCTTCGCAGCCGCCCATGTCTACCGGATCAAGATGGACTCCACGGCGCGCACCGAGAAGGTGCTGCGGCTGCATGCGGAGATCCGCGAACAGCGCGATGCGATCGCCTCGCTGCGCGCAGAATGGGCCAAGCTCGATGCGCCATTGCGACTGCAAGGCCTGTCCGACCGGCATCTGTCGCTGAAGCCGATCAACGGCACGCAATATGATTCGCTGAAGTACCTGCCGGAGCGTCCGCCGCGGATGTTCAGGCCGGGCGAGCCCGATCCGATCGGGGCCATGCTCAAGACCATCGAAGCCGCGAGCGACCCTGACACGGTGACGGGTTCCGTTCCTCAGCCCGAGGACAAGCAATGAGCCCGGCAACGCCTGCAAGACCAACCGAAAAGTCGGCCGAGCCTTGGCGGCAGCGGCTGATCCGAAGCCTGCTCTACGGGCGCAATGTCGATCGCGCCGCGAAGGCGCGCGCGCGCGTGGGCCTCGCAATGCTCGCCTTCGCCTCGGTCTACGCTTTGATCGGCGGCCGGCTCGTGATGTTCGCGATCGGCGCCGACGCCCACAGCGCGCGCCGCGCTGCGGCGCAGGAGGTGGTTGCGACCGCACGGCCCGACATCGTCGACCGCAACGGCGCAATCCTTGCGACCGACGTCAAGGCGGCGAGCCTGTTCGGCGAGCCGCGCCGCATCATCGACAAGGACGAGGCGATCGAGCTCTTGACCGCGACCATTCCCGACCTCGACGAGGTCGAGGTGCGCGAGCGCCTCAGGACGCGCAAGGGCTTCGTCTGGCTCAAGCGCGAGGTCACGCCGGCGCAGCAGCAGGCCGTCCACAAGCTCGGAATTCCCGGCATCGGCTTCCTGCGCGAGAACAAGCGCGTCTATCCCACCGGAAACGAGGTCGCCCATCTCATCGGTCTCGTCAACATCGACAACCAGGGCATCGCTGGCCTCGAGAAGTGGCTCGACAACCAAGGGCTGGCCGATCTCCACCGCGCCGGCTTTGCCACCGACCGGCTGCAGAAGCCGATCGAGCTCTCGGTCGACCTGCGCGTCGAGCATGCGCTGCGCGACGAGCTGTTGAAGGCCAAGGACAAGTTCCACGCCAAGGCCGCCTCCGGCATCGTCTCCAACGTCAAGACCGGCGAGATCGTGGCGATGGTCTCGCTGCCGGACTTCGATCCCAACAATCCGAAGGAAGCGCACGACCCCGACCGCATCAACCGCCTGACCACCGGCGTCTACGAGATGGGCTCGACCTTCAAGGCGTTCACGCTGGCGATGGCGCTCGATTCCGGCAAGATCAACTTGAACTCGATGTGGGATGCGCGCGGAAACCTGCACTACGGCAAGTTCACGATCCACGACAGCCATCCGCTCGGACGTTTCATCAACACCAAGGAAGTGTTCACCTACTCGTCCAACATCGGTGCCGCACGGATCGCACTCGGCCAGGGCGTCGAGGCGCACAAGGCCTTCCTCGCCAAGATGGGGCAGTTGACGCGGCTGCGCACCGAATTGCCGGAGAGCGCGGCGCCGCTGATCCCGCGGCGCTGGAGCGAGCTGAACACGGTGACTGCCGCGTTCGGCCAGGGCCTCTCCGTGGCGCCGCTGCAAGCCGTGATGGGTATCAACGCGCTGGTGAACGGCGGCTACCTGATTCCGCCGACATTCATGAAACGAAGCGAATCCGAAGCCATGGCGATGGCCAAGCGCGTCATCAAGCCGGAGACCAGCGACAAGATGCGGTTCCTGATGCGGCTCAACGCCGAAATCGGCACCGCCAAGACCGCCGACATCAAGGGCTACTATGTCGGCGGCAAGACCGGAACGTCGGAAAAGGTCATCAACGGCCGCTACGCCAAGAAGCGCGTGCTCAACTCGTTCACCGCCATCATGCCCTGCGACGATCCGAAATATCAGATCCTGGTGATGCTGGACGAGCCGCAGGCGATTCCCGAGACGAAGGGTTTCATCACCTCCGGCTGGAACGCGGTGCCGACCGGCGGCAAGGTGATCGAGCGGATCGCGCCGCTTCTGGGCGTCGAGCCGCGGTTTGACCTGCCGCCGTCCGAGCGCCTTATTCTTGCAGCATCCAGGACAACCCAGTAATCAACCGGGTGGGCCGTCGCCGGTGCTGAGTCGGGATTTTCCCAAGGATTCGGCTTTCCGGCCGGGCATGTCGACTGGAAGACCATGAAGCTGCGCGACCTCTTAGGTCAAGACGTTCTGGGCAATGATGCCGCGATCGAGCCCGCCGTTGCGGCGCTCGACGTGAGCGGCGTTGCGCTCGACAGCCGCGTGGTCAAGCCGGGCGATCTGTTCTTCGCGCTCGCGGGCAGCAAGACCGATGGCGCTCGCTTCATCGATGCTGCGGTTGCTGCGGGCGCGATCGCAATCGTCGGCGATCATGCGCCGGCAGCATGCAAGGTGCCGTTCATCGCCGCCACCAATCCGCGCCGCGCGCTGGCGCTCGCCGCCGCAAGATTCTTCCCCGCGCAGCCTGCAACGATTGCGGCGGTGACCGGAACCAGCGGCAAGACCTCGGTTGCCGCCTTCACGCGTCAGATCTGGGAGCGGCTCGGACATGCCTCCGCCAGCATCGGCACCATCGGTCTCGTTTCGCCGAAGCGCACGGTCTACGGCTCGCTGACGACGCCGGATCCGATCGCGCTGCACCGGCAGTTGGACGAGATCGCGCGCGAAGGCGTCACGCATCTCGCCTTCGAGGCGTCCTCGCACGGGCTCGACCAGTACCGCCTCGATGGCGTGCATATCTCGGCCGGCGGATTCACCAATCTCTCGCGCGACCATATGGATTACCATCCGACGGTCGCGCATTATCTCGCGGCAAAGCTTCGCCTGTTCCGCGAGCTGATCCCGCCGGGCGGCGCCGCCGTGATCTCGGCCGATCATGATTGCTCGGCGGAAGCGATCGATGCGGCGAAGGCGCGCGGCCTGCGCATCATGGCGGTGGGCCGCAACGGTGATGGCGCAGGCGAGGGCATCCGCCTCACCGAGGCCGTGGTCGAAGGCTTTGCGCAGAAGCTCACGGTCGAACATCGCGGCAGGGGCTACGCGATCCGGCTGCCGCTGGTCGGCGAATTCCAGATCGAGAACGCGCTGGTGTCGGCCGGCCTTGCCATCGGCACCGGCAGCGATGCTGCAAACGTGTTCGCAAGCCTCGAACATCTCGAAGGCGCCAAGGGCCGGCTCGAGCGCGTCGGCGAGCGCAACGGCGCGCCGATCTTCGTCGACTATGCGCACAAGCCCGACGCGCTGGCGAAAGCGCTGCAGGCGCTGCGGCCCTATGCCAAGCGCAGGCTGGTCGTCGTGTTCGGTGCCGGCGGCGACCGCGATGCCGGCAAGCGTCCGATCATGGGCGCGATCGCGGCGGAGAATGCCGACGGCGTCATCATCACCGACGACAATCCGCGCAGCGAGAAGCCGGATGCCATCCGCGCCGCGATCCTCGCCGCTGCGAAGGGCGCACGCGAGATCGGCGACCGCGCTGCCGCGATCCGCGCCGCGATCGAGGAGCTGGAAGACGGCGATGCACTGCTCATCGCCGGCAAGGGCCACGAGACCGGGCAGATCGTCGGTGGAGAGGTGCTGCCCTTCAGTGATCACGAGGCGGTTGCCGCCGCACTAGCGTCGAGGATTGCATGAGCGCGCCGATATGGACGGTTGCCGAGGTCGCGCGTGCGCTGGGCGCCGCCGGATCTTTCCCGGATACGCCGATCGATTTCGTCACCCAGGACAGCCGACTGGTGAAGCCGGGCAGCCTGTTCGTCGCGCTCAGCGGCACGCCGAGCGGCGGCTTCATCTCGGCCTTCGCCAGCGCGCGCGACGGCTGGGAGTTCGCGGACAAGGCGGAAGCCGCAGGCGCGGTCGCGATGATCGTGCCGCACGAGATCGCGGGCATCCGCATCCCCCAGATCGTCGTGAAGGATACGCTGATCGACGGCCTCTGGGGCCTCGCGCGCGCTGCCCGCGCCCGCTTCCACGGGCCGGTGATCGGGCTCACCGGCAGCGCCGGCAAGACCAGCACCAAGGAGTTTCTGGCGGCTTATCCGAACGCCTATGCCAGCCCCTCGAGCTTCAACAATTTCTGGGGCGTGCCGCTGACGCTGTGCAATGCCAAGCCGGACGCCAGCCTCTGGGTCGTCGAGATGGGCATGAACCAGCAAGGCGAGATCGCGCGGCTCAGCGAATTGACGCGGCCGACCGTCGCGCTCGTCGTCAACGTCCAGCCGGTGCATCTGGAGAAGCTCGGCTCGCTCGACGCTATCCGGCGCGAAAAGGTGTCGATCGCGCTCGGCCTGCCCGAAGATGGCGTGCTGGTGCTGCCCGCCGGGATCAAGGCGCCCGAGTGGAAAGGCAGGGTCGTGCGCTTCGGAGGCGAGCACACCGAGGTGCACGAGGTCGCGCATGCGCCTCACGGCGAGAGGTGGCAGGTCGTGGCCGCGATCGGCAAGAAGGAGATCGCCTTCAGCCTCACCCCCGGCGCGCCGCACCGGGTGCACAATGCGCTGGCTGCGCTGGCCTCGATTCATGCTGCGCATCTCGACGTCGCGACGCTCGCGATCAAGCTCGACCGCGTCGGCATCATGACCGGCCGCGGCGTCGAGCAGGCAATCGGCGACATCACCGTGATCGACGACAGCTTCAACGGCAATCCGGCCAGCGTGGCGGCTGCGCTGCAAAGCCTTGAGGCGCGCAACATCAGCGGCGGTCGCCGCATCGCGGTGCTCGGCGACATGCTCGAGCTGGGCGAGGACGCACCGAGCTATCACACCGGCCTCGCCAGGCATCTCGAAGGCATCGACGCGGTCTACTGCGTCGGCCCGCTGATGCGTCATCTCTACGACGTGCTGCCAGCGGGCAAGGGCCTCGGCTGGCACGACGATCCCGCCACGCTGAAGCCGAGCGAGGTTGCGCGCCTGCTGAAGGCAGGCGACGTCGTGGTTGTCAAGGGCAGCAAGAAGATGTTCTGGGTCAACAAGTTTGTGCCGGGGCTGGTGGCCGCCTTGCAGGCAAAGGCGTAAACTGCTTGGAAGGCGCTGTTCCCGAATCCCTCTTTTGCGGCACGAAGCCGTCCGTTTCCCCTGAGGTCGCGTCCGACCCGATGATGAAGACCAGCGAATGCGCGTGAGGCACGTTGAGGCCAAAATGAAGGCCGAGAACCAGGCCAAGGCTGCGCGTGCGAAGGCGCCATAGGACCGTCTGAATGTTTTACTGGCTGATCGAGCTCTCCAATACATTTCCGGGCTTCGGTGCAATCCGCACGGTCCTGAACGTCTTCCGCTACATCACCTTCCGCACCGGCGGCGCCGTCGTGACCGGCGCGCTGTTCGTGTTCCTGTTCGGACCCTGGATCATCGATCATTTGCGCATCCGCCAGGGCAAGGGCCAGCCGATCCGCACCGACGGTCCGCAATCGCATCTCGCCAAGAAGGGCACGCCCACCATGGGCGGGCTGATGATCCTATCCGGGCTCACGGTCGGCACGGTGCTGTGGGCCAATCCGCTCAACCCCTATGTCTGGATCGTGCTCGCAGTGACGCTCGGCTTCGGCTTCGTCGGCTTCTACGACGATTACCTCAAGGTCACCAAGCAGACCACGACCGGGTTTGGCAGCAAGCTTCGCCTGCTGATCGAGGCGGCGATCGCGCTGGTCGCCTGCTATGCGCTGGTGCGGCTGAACCGCGATCCCGCATCGACTGCGCTGACGATTCCCTTCCTGAAGGACACGGTGCTGCATTTCGGCTGGTTCTTCGTCATCTTCGGCGCCTTCGTCATCGTCGGCTCCGGCAACGCGGTGAACCTCACCGACGGTCTCGACGGCCTCGCCATCGTGCCGGTGATGATTGCGACCGCGAGCTTTGCGATGATCGCTTATCTCGCCGGCAACGCCGTGTTCGCCGAATATCTCCAGATCAAATATGTCGCGGGCACCGGCGAACTCGCGGTGCTCTGCGGCGCGCTGCTAGGGGCGGGCCTCGGCTTCCTCTGGTTCAACGCGCCGCCGGCCTCGATCTTCATGGGCGACACCGGCTCGCTCGCGCTCGGCGGAATGCTCGGTGCCATCGCGGTCGCGGTGAAGCACGAGATCGTGCTTGCGGTGATCGGCGGCCTGTTCGTGCTGGAGGCGGTCTCCGTCATCGTGCAGGTGGTGTCGTTCAAGCTCACCGGAAAGCGCATCTTCCGGATGGCGCCGATCCATCATCATTTCGAGCAGCTCGGCTGGACCGAGCCGCAGATCGTGATCCGCTTCTGGATCATCTCGGTGATGCTGGCGCTCGCCGGTCTCTCGACGCTGAAGCTGCGCTGACGGTCCCCGCGATGATCCCGGTCACATCCTTCGCCGGCAAGACGGTCGCGGTGTTCGGCCTCGGCGGCTCGGGGCTCGCCTCGTGCCACGCGCTGAAGGCCGGCGGCGCCGAGGTGGTCGCCGCCGACGATAGTGCCGAGAATGTCGCCAAGGCCGCGCAGGCCGGCTTCATCACTGCGGACCTGCGCAACGTCTCCTGGGCGAAGTTTGCAGCGCTCGTGCTCGCGCCCGGCGTGCCGCTGACCCATCCGGTGCCGCACTGGAGCGTGCTGAAGGCGCGCGAAGCCGGCGTCGAGGTGATCGGCGATATCGAGCTGTTCTGCCGCGAACGGCGCCGGCATGCGCCGAACGCGCCGTTCGTTGCCATCACCGGCACCAACGGCAAGTCGACCACGACGGCGCTGATCGCGCATCTGACAAAGGTTGCCGGCTACGACACCCAGATGGGCGGCAATATCGGCACCGCGATCCTGTCGCTGGAGCCGCCACGCATGGGCCGCGTCCACGTCATCGAGATGTCGTCCTATCAGATCGACCTCACGCCCTCGCTCGATCCCTCCGTCGGCATTTTGCTCAACGTCAGCGAGGACCATATCGATCGCCACGGCACGCTCGCGCACTACGCCGCGGTGAAGGAGCGCCTCGTCGCGGCCGTGCAAGAAGGCGGCACCGCGATCGTCGGTGTCGACGACGGTTATTGCCGCGATGTCGCCGACCGGCTCGATCGCGCCGGCAAGAACGTGGTGCGGATCTCGGTCAAGAATCCGCTCGCGTCAGGCCTTTACGTCGAGCACGGCAACATCGTGCGCGCGTCGGGCGGCGCCCGCAGCGAAGTCGCCGCGCTCGGCGGTATCGGCTCGCTGCGCGGCCTGCACAACGCACAGAATGCGGCCTGCGCGGCGGCGGCCGCGCTCGCGATGGGCATCAGCCTGGACGTGCTGCAGAATGGCCTGCGCAGCTTTCCGGGCCTTGCGCACCGCATGGAGCAGGTCGGGCGCCGCGGCAATGTGCTGTTCGTCAACGATTCCAAGGGCACCAACGCGGATGCCACCGCACATGCGCTCTCGTCCTTCGTCGACATCTTCTGGATCGCCGGCGGCAAGCCGAAGGCGGGCGGCATCACCAGCTTGACGGGCTTCTTCCCGCGCATCCGAAAAGCCTATCTGATCGGCGAGGCCGCGCAGGAGTTTTCGGGCACGCTGGGACAAGTGCCGCACGAGATCAGCCAAACCCTCGATGTCGCGGTCGAGCACGCCGCGCGCGACGCGGAAGCGTCGGGCCTCACCGACGCAGTCGTGCTGCTCTCGCCAGCCTGCGCATCCTTCGACCAGTACCGCAACTTCGAGATCCGCGGCACCAAGTTCCGCGAACTGGTGCAGGCGCTGCCGGGTGTGAAGCCGGTGGTCTGAGGCATCCCCTCTCCACAATCTCCGTTGTCCTCGCCCGGCGTGACCGGGCGACCCAGTATCCCAGGGGCGGCGCTTGAGCCGAGAGGCCGCGGCGTACTGGATGCCCCGGTCGAGCCGGGGCATGACAGTTAGTTGTGTGGCGGCGGCGGAGATCATCTCCACACATCCGGATTTCCTTAACCCTGCGGTAACCAACCTCGGCGACCAATGGACGGACCTCTGTCTGAAAGCGGCCGCCCATGCTCTCCCGTGAAGAACGCACCCCCTTTTCCGAGTGGTGGTGGACCGTCGACAAGCCGCTGCTCGGGGCGATTCTGGTGCTGATGCTGACCGGCGTCATCCTGTCGCTGGCGGCGAGTCCGCCAGTGGCGACCCGCATCGGGCTTGATCCCTTCCATTTTTTCAGCCGGCACGTGCTGTTCCTCCTGCCGTCCTGCCTGGTGCTGCTCGGCGTGTCCTTCCTGTCGCCGCGATCGATCCGGCGCAGCGCGCTGATCATCTTTGCGATGAGCATCGTCCTGATCGCGGTGACGCTCGCCATCGGTCCCGAAGTGAAAGGCTCGCGGCGCTGGATCACGCTGCTCGGCGTCAACATCCAGGCCTCCGAAATCGCAAAACCATCGTTCGTCGTCATCGCGGCATGGCTGTTTGCGGAATCGACCAGGCGGCCGGAGATGCCGGCGACGTCGATGGCGCTTGTTCTGCTCTTGATGCTGGTGTCGCTGCTGGTGATGGAGCCGGATTTCGGCCAGACCATGCTGATCCTGATGGTGTGGGGCTCGCTGTTCTTCATCGCGGGCATGCGCATGATCTGGGTGTTCGGTCTTGCCGGCGCCGCCGCCGCGGGCCTGTTCAGCGCCTATCTGTTCGTCCCGCATGTCGCCGGCCGTATCAAGCGCTTCATGAACCCGGCGTCGGGCGACACCTTCCAGGTCGATACCGCCATGGAGGCTTTCTACAACGGCGGCTGGTTCGGCCTCGGACCAGGCGAGGGAATTGCAAAACGCAGCCTGCCGGACAGCCATACCGACTTCGTGTTCGCGGTCGCCGCCGAAGAGTTCGGCATCATCCTGTGCCTCGCCATGCTGGCGCTGTTCGCCTTCGTCGTCATCCGCACGCTGTCGCGCGCCTACGCCAATGAGGACATGTTCTCGCGCTTCGCGGCCTCCGGGCTGGCGATCCTGTTCGGCGTGCAGGCGGCGATCAACATGTCGGTGAACCTGCAGCTCGTCCCCGCCAAGGGCATGACGCTGCCGTTCATCTCCTATGGCGGCTCCTCGATCGTCTCGCTCGCCTATGGCGTCGGCATGATGCTGGCGCTGACGCGGCTGCGCCCGCGCACCGAAGTCGAGGCGAGCGGCCACGCCGAAGCGATGCGCAGTTACGCGTAAGCCGTCATTGCGAGGAGCGAAGCGACGAAGCAACGGAGGTAGTCTGGATTGCTCACATGGGGATTTGGTGTGTCAAGGCGGTTTGTTCAGCTCTTTGTTCGATTGCAGGCCAGCTCTTCGTCCCGACCGTGGAGCACGTAGGATGGCGCGCGCAGATCGAGTCAAGGTCGGCCCGTAGGGCCGTCGCGAAGCGACTTGGCCTTGACTCGAGCGAGCACGCCATCAGGCTTTGGCAGTCGGGGCAGCGGGCGGATAACTCCTTTTCGTCAGGCGATCCAAGGGTCGAGCCGGTTTTTGCAATCTGGTTTGCTTGCCAGATCAAACTCACATTCGGTCGCCGCGCGGCGGCGGCTGCACCAACATTCCGCTTGCGGCGGGCAGGCTCGAGAGGACGAGACCATTCTTCGTTACGGCGTTTGAAGCCATGCAATCCATCGGTTCGTCCACCCGGATCGGCCGAGGCTGATCAATCTCGGCGGATTGGCTTTGAGGCTGAGGAGCGTGGTGTCAGGCGGCGGCCTTTATCTCGGCTCCCTCGATCACCACGCCCGCGGTCACGTACTTCCAGAGGGCCACGAGCAGCTTGCGCGCGAGCGCCACGATCGCGCGCTTGCGGCCGCGTTGGCTGTGCACCTTGAACCACTGGGTCAAAGCCGATTGAGGCTGGTGGCGTACCCAGAGCCAGGCGAGCTGGATCATCGTGGTTCTCAGGCGCGGATTGCCAGCCTTCGACACGCCTTGCTCGCGCTCGATGCCGCCACTGCGCCATGGCGTGGCTGCAAGGCCGGCATAGGATGCAATCTGGCGGCGGTTGGCGAACTGCCGGTAAAAGGCCTCCGACCAGAGAACGGCCGTGAAGTTCGGGCCCAGGCTCTTCAGTTCGAGCAGCATTGCCACCGGGTTCGATACGGTCTTCTCCCCCGCCGCCTTGCTCGCGGCCAGCAACGCATCCTGCTCGCGCTCCACCGCCGTGATCTGGTCGAGCAGCAGTTCGAGCCGGTCGAGTTCGCGGCTGATCTGCGCCTTCAGATGCGCCAGCAAGGCGCGCCCGTCGCCCGTCCGCAAGGCCTCCAGCCGCTTCCGCCGGTCTCGCCGCAGCGGCGCGTAGTCGAAGATCCCTTGCGCGAACAGAAGACCCTTGATCCGGTTCACATGCTCGATCCGCTCCGCGATCAAGGTCTCTCGCTCGCGGCACAGCCTACGGCGGTCCTCCTCTGCCGGAGAGGGCGCAACGACCATGGCGCAGACCCGTACCTCGCCGCGCTTGTAGGCCAGCAGCGTCCGCAACAGCGTCTCGCCATCCAGCCGGTCCGTCTTGGCCCGCCGGCGCCGGCGCGGCGTCGCAATCGAGGCCGGATCGACTACGTGGCTCTCGATGCCTTCCTGCTGCAGGGCGCGGTGAAGCCAGAACCCGTCCAGCCCCGCCTCCTGGATCGCGATGATCGGATAGCTCTCACCCGTTCGCGCCTGCGCTTGCGCTTCAGCTCCGCAAACAGCTTCAACAGTTCCGAAAGGTCGCCGGCCTTCATGCTGCGTTTGGACATCTTCTCGCCCTTGCAGGGCGACAGCGAAGTGACCAGCCATGTCGAACGGCTTAGTTCCAATGACACAAAAATTGCGCCAAACTGCGTGCGGATAGCGGCCAGTCCGTCGGAAGGATGATCGAGCAACATCGTCGTCTCCAGGTTGAATGGATTCAGCAACCCTCAGTCTGGCCTCAGACCTGGTCGCTATCCACTCCCCATGGAATCTTCGCTTCGCTCGCAATGACGTGAGGGACCCTGTAAAAGGGCGCTTATGGACACATCTTCCCCCTTGATTCTCCTCGCCGCGGGCGGCACTGGCGGCCATCTGTTCCCGGCCGAGGCGCTTGGCGTCGAGCTGATCCGGCGCGGCTTTCGCGTTCGCCTCGTCACCGACGAGCGCGCGCTGCGCTATAGCGGGCTGTTCAGCAAGGACATGATCGACGTCGTCAGAAGCGAGACTGCGCGCGGCCGCAATCCATTCCAGCTCGCCTATGCCGGCCTCACGCTCGCCGTCGGCACGCTCTCCGCCTTTGGCCTGATCAAGCGATTGAAGCCGGCTGCCGTCGTCGGCTTTGGCGGCTATCCGACGCTGCCGCCGCTGGTCGCGGCGAAATTCGCCGGCGTTCCCAGCATCATCCATGATGCCAACGCGGTACTCGGCCGCGCCAACCGGTTCCTGTCGAGCCGCGTGCGCGCGATCGCGACGTCCTTGCCCGGCGTGCTCGATCGCGATCCGGCGCTGGCAGGCAAGACCACGACCGTCGGCACGCCGATGCGCCCGGCGATCCTCGCGGCGGCTGCGGTGAAATATGCCGCGCCCGAGGTGAACGGGCCGCTGCGCGTGCTCGTCGTCGGCGGCAGCCAGGGTGCCCGCATCATGGCCGATATCGTGCCGGGCGCGATCGAGCGGCTCGAGCCTGCGCTATGGAGCCGCCTCGCCCTCACCCAGCAGGTGCGCGAAGAGGATATGGCCCGCGTGCGCGCGGTCTATGACAAGCTCAGGATCAAGGTGGAGCTCGCGCCGTTCTTCACCGATTTGCCGGCGCGACTCGCCTCCAATCATCTGGTCGTGTCGCGCTCCGGCGCGGGCACCGTCGCCGAACTCGCGGCGATCGGCCGGCCGTCGATCCTGGTGCCGCTGCCCGGCTCGATCGACCAGGATCAGTTCGCCAATGCCGGCGTGCTGGCCAAGGTCGACGGTGCCGTCCGGATCCCGCAGACCGAGTTCACCTCGGATCGTCTCGCC